>CANIII010000006.1 GCA_947467605.1 Acidobacteriota bacterium | reverse complement strand
GCGGCCGCCGCGGCCGCCTCCGGCACTGCCCAGCGTCGCGAGCTTCGCCTCGAGTGCGGCCTCGGCCGCCGCGATGTCCGGCGGCAATGTCCCACCGAGGCTGGCCGTGAACTCACCGAGCTGCGCCCGCGTCGCTGACACCTCATCATTGCCAGCGTAGGCGTCCTTCATGCCCTGATACGACTGCATCATCAGACGATGTTGTGCGCGCAGCGTCGCCATCACCGCAGGGCTCTCGCCAACGCGCGGGTCATTGTGCACGACGAGCGGCTGCGTGTACGTCTGCCCGTCCACGATCAGCTTGAGCGTGTACGCACCCGGCAGCGCGAGCGGACCATGAGGCCCGGGCGTTACCTCACCCGGCGTCGTGTTCATCTGATTGTTGATGTCCGGGTTGTAGCCCGGCGGGTCGTCATACCGCAGATCCCAGTTGATCCGGCTCGTCCCCAGATCGGTCGGGAGCGCGCGGTCGGCGGACGGTTTGAGCCAGTAGTCCGGATACGGCGGCCGCTCGTACAACGGCGGTTGCGTGCTGGTGATCGTCCGCACGAGTGTGTTCGCCGAGTCGAAGATCTGCAGCTTGATCTCGCCGGCCGGCTTCTTGCTGAGATGGTAATAAATGATCGCGCCGTACGGCGGATTCTCGGAGTGCGGCAGTTCCGGATTGATTGGCTGATCCCAGTTCGAGTTCTTCCGCGCGCGAATCGCGTCGCCCGGTTTGAACAGATACGCCGGCGCACTCGCGATCGCCTGTGATTTCGCGGCGATGTCGCGCAGCGGACTCATGTCGTCCAGCACCCAGAACCCGCGGCCGTACGTCACGATCACCAGATCGTTCATGTGATCGTCGGTGTGAAACACCATGTCGCGGATCGACGTGCTCGGCAGATTGTTTCTGAGCGACTGCCAGTGGCCGCCGTCATCAAACGACACGAACACGGTCGTCTCCGTGCCGGCGAAGAGCAGGCCCTTCTGCTTGGGATCCTCGCGGATCACATTCACCTTGCTGCCCGTGCGTTCGTCAGTGGGCAGTCCGTTGACGATGCGTGTCCACGTCTTGCCGGCATCGTGCGTGCGGTAAATCCAGTGCTGCTCGGCCGGTGTCGGGCCTGCGCCTGCCGCCGGCCCCGCGCCGGCGCCGCGACCGCCACCGACGTTCGCGACAACATACGCGGTGTTGATGTCGGTGTGGCTCGCCTCAACCGTGATGAAGTTCGCGGTCGCGCCCTGCGGTAGATCGGTAAAGTTCGTGACGTTGTTCCACGTCTTGCCGGCGTCCATCGTGTGGAAGATCTGGCCGTTGCTCGAGCCGGACCAGACCACGCCCGCGCGAATCGTTGACATTGAGAAATCCGCGATGTTGCCCGCGGCCGCGCCGCGTCCTCCCTGCGGTGCGGCAGGAGTAATGCCGGCAAGCGCGCCCACGGGCGGTGGCGCTGCCGGCGCGACCGGAGCTGATGCCGGCGGGCGCACACCGCAGGGCTTGACGGGCTGCCCTTTCGGCGACGTCAGATCGGGGCTGAACTTGTTCCACGACAACCCGCCGTCACGCGTGACGAGAATGCAGTTGTAGCCGACATAGAGCGCCTTCGGCTCGAACGGATCGAAGCGCTTCCAAAAATCGCGGCCGGCTGTATAGAGGTTCGCGTCCGCGCCGAAATTCGGCGCCGCATTGCCCCACTGCCCCGTCGCGAGATCGATCTTGATCATGCCGCTACCTTGTCCAGCGCCGTACCCAACGCCGTACACCGTCGTCGGCCTGAGCGGATCCGGCGTGACGATGCCGAATTCTGAGGACGGCAGCGGCATCCAGTCGACAACCGTGATCTGGCCCTGATCGCTGCGGCTGCGCGTCATGATCGCGCCGGTGTCCTGCTGCGCGCCCATCACCCAGTACGGGTAACGGTTGTCCGTGGAGAGGTGATAGATCTGCGCGATCGGCATCTGGTAGTAGCCGCTCCACGTCTTGCCGCCGTCGAGCGTAATCGCGGGGCCCTGATCGACGCCCCAGAACATCCGCTGACCATTGGTCGGATCGATCCACCCGTCGTGCGGATCCTCGCCGCCCGGCGCGCCCTTGAACGCGATGAACGTCTTGCCGCCGTCCTTGGATCGGTAGATCGTGGTGCTGACCGTGTAGAGAGTGTCGGGATCCTGTGAATCCACCCACACGCCTGAGCTGTACGCACCCTGGCCGTTCGAGATGCGCGTGTCGGTGCCGGCCATGTGCTGCCATGTCGCGCCCTGATCGTCGGAACGATAGAGTCCCGAACCTCCCTGTCCCGCCGGCGCTCCGCCAATGACATACACGCGCTGACCGTTGGTGTGCATCGCGATCGCGACGCTGATGCGCCCGTTGTACGCCGGCAGCGTGTCGACTTTCTTCCACGTCTTGCCTTCATCCAGCGACTTGAACAGCGCTGTGCCGTTCGGGCCCTGGGGCGCGGCTGCTGCGGCACCGCCTCCGCCACCGCCGGGTCCGCCGCCATTGCCCTGCGATGTCGCGAAGACCACGTTCGGCATGTCGTACGCGAACTCCACGTCGCGCGTGCCGTTCGCGTTCTCCGGCTTCAGCGTGTTTTGCCATGTCTTGCCACCGTCCGTCGAGCGGTAGATCCCCTGACCGTTGTGCTTCGCGTCGCCCTGCGTGGATGCGATCACGATGTTCGGATCCTTCGGATCGACGACCAGCTTGTTGATCTTGACGGTGTCCTCGAGGCCGATGTGCGTCCATGTGGCGCCGGCATCAGTCGACTTGTACATGCCGTCGCCGAGCGAGCCCTGCACGGAGTCACCCGTGCCCACATACACGATATTCGGATCCGACGGCGCGACCTGCACCGCGCCGATGCTGTCGACATTAGTGAACTGGTCGAAGATCGGAAACCAGACGGCGCCGGCGCTGGTGGTCTTCCACACGCCACCTGCCGGAGTTCCGGCATAGAACACGCCAGGCTGACCGACCGCGCCCGTCACGGCCGAAATGCGCCCGCCGTGGAAGGGGCCGATGTTGCGCCACCGCAATCCACCGTAGAGCTCGGGATTGACTCGACTATCTTGTGCAGAGACCCGCAGGGAAACGCCCACCGCGGCGATAAGCACCGCGACCAGGAGCATTGTCCGCCGATTGAACCACGCGATCATGAGAACACCTCGAGGCGGAATTATGAGGCCGACAGCCCCCGGGAAGATTGTTTTGACGCGAATAACGTCTGCCGACACGCCGTGTGCCCTTGTGCACATCGGCCGCCCGACGCCGGTGTTTCTTCACCGCGGGTGTCGCGGTCGGATAAGTGATTCGCAGCCTCTTCAGCGTCATCAGGTCGCTCGTCAGCCACTGATTAATGTAATGTGGGGCGACCGGGGCTACCTCACGACGATCTGCAGCGACCGTTCAGCCAACGTCTTTCCGGCATGCGCGATGAGCCTCACCAGATACTTTCCCGGTGCGAGTTTCGCAAGCGGCAGGCGCCACTCGAAGTCCGCCGATCGACCGGACCCAAACTGATCCGCGGGCACGTCCTGTCGATCAGTGACGACGACGGTGTCGTTCGCAGCGCGAATCTCCATCTCCATGGAAACCGGGAGCGGCGACTTCTTCTGATAGATGCGAAGAAAGGCACTCGCCGTCGTGCCAGGCGCAAACTCGCGCTCGGTGGTGGGCGATACGGGAAGGAACTTCGCCAGGGCAACCTTCGGCGCCGAAGCGACAGGCCCATCAGCAGACAGTGCAACGCCGGACAGCGACAGTGGCTCCTTGAAGAAGTCGGGCACGGTCAGGTCGGCGTAGACGCTTGCCGTCTGTTTCAGGAGCGCGCTCGAGATGGACATTCGGACCCGGTAGCGGCCGGGTTTCAGATCCATCTGCGACAGGATCTCGATTCGCGCGTCGCCGCCGGCAGGCAGGAGCGCGACTCGCGCAGATTGACGATGAACGGCGCGCTCCTTCCCTTCGAGATCGTACGCGTGCTCTTCGATGTCTACGGTGTCTTCGAGCGCGTCGCCGCGCCGGGCACGCGGCAGCGTAATGCCGAGCGTGATGGCGACGGCGGAGCCAGACTTCCCCGCCACGGTGGCAAACGGCGTCACGGCAGCACGCAACGGCAACCGCGCATCAGGCAGCACAGGCTCGATGGCTCTCAGCAACGGCGGCGTGGCTTTGCTCGGGTCCTTGGCCAACGCCTTCGCCGTCGGTCCCGACTCGTACCAGTTCTTCGGGGCACGCACCTCGACGCCCGGCCGGTTCACCTTCACGTCAATCTTCCGAAACGCCTCGCGAGGCTTGGTGTTCGTCGACTCGTACGCGATGACGTAGTAGCTGTCGTTCTCGGCGAACACGGTCTCGACGTAGCGCTCCGGTGCGTTCGATTTGTCGAGCGTTCGACCGCCAGTCGGATTCTCATCGGTGTCGAACCCACCTCCGTTGAGTCCGTGCGGATCGATGTTGTAGATCACGATATTGGCGCGCTGTGCCATCGCCGCAAACGGCATGGGCGTCGGCGGGCAGCTTCGTGCAAACAGCTCGAGCTCCTTGCCTTCAATGCGTATGAGGCTCGGCATCCGGGCGTCGAGCGAGACAGCGGTATTGCCGGCCCCGATATTGATGATCACTTTCCGCTTCTCCGGAAAATCGGCCAGCGTGCCCGCCAGGAATTCCTTGATGCAATTCGATCGCGGGAACGCCGCGCCGAGCCGCATGCGATCCAGAGCCGCGTGCAGCTTGGCGCGGTCGGACGTGAAGTTCTGCGAGTCGTCAGACCGCTGCGACCACACCACCGCCGCGCGGTCGTCGGGCCCGAGGCGATCGATGATCGCGTGCGCAATTTGCAGCGCTTTGCCACGCGCGAACGGGTCGAACTCGTATCCCATCAGGATCACAATCAAACGCCGCACATCGTCGCCATTGGTCGCCACGTCGGGTGAGAAGTTTCGCTCCCACACCGGCCCCGGCGGCACGTCGCGACGCAACACTTCCTCAGAGAACGACACGATGCGGTGAGGCCTGCCGTCCTCGAGCACCGTGAAGTCGTCGCGCTGCAGACCACGAACGGGCGCGAGGCGCCTGTCGACGACGGACACGTTCAGCGTCGTCGCTTCGACGCCGGCCTTGAATTGCGCGACGGGCGCCTGCGCGGCCCCCATGGCCTCTACCAGCAGGATGGCGGTAGCGGACGCGGCAAGTATCCCGGCTTTCATGTCACTTGATCTTGCTCAGGTCGACGGGCACGCGTCGAAACTTCGAATACTCGGCGCTGCCTTCGAGCCCCTGGTGTCCGCCCTGCCCACCGACGCTGCCCATGCTGCTCATCCCACCATCAGCATAGAGATCGATCTTCTGAGTCATCTCGACGGGCAGCCACATAGCGAGCTTCGCTTCGGCCGCGTAGTTGACCGTGGCCCTAACGTCAGCGGACTTGCCAGGGAGCGCGAGTTCCGTCTGCCGAATGGCTCCGGTCTTCACTTCAATCCAGAAGCGGCCCTCAGCCGCTACGTTCTCGGCAGATGGCAGCAGCCTCGGCGTGCCGCGCTCGGTGAATTTCACAATCGCGACATCGACGCCCTTCATGTTCTTGACGCTGTCGAGCTTGAACACCGACCGTTCCTGATTCTCGGTCTTGAGGTACGTGAGCGCGAGTGTGGGCTGATCGAGCCCCCGCAGCGCCGGACTCCGGTAGTAGCGAATGCTCTCATCGGTCAGGCGCGTCGCGGGCAGCAGCGACGAATCAGGCGTCGCCGTGAAGAGCGTCAGCAACCGGTCGTCGCGCTTGTGCACGACCGCGCCGTCAACGCTGACCACATCGCGGAAAGTGGCCACACCGCCGCCCCCCAATCCGAGGAAGACCACGTCCGAGGCCAGACGGATCGCCAAGCTGCCCCTCACGCTGGGTTCGGTATGGACGTAATCCTCCTCGGCCGCCACGGCGCCAAGCTGCTTGGAGTACTGCACCAAGTAGTCACCGGCCGACTTCAGCACATCGGGCAGCGCCGGCCCTTTCTGCGTGCTGACCTGTGTTGAGGCGAATCCCATTGCTGCAACAGCCAGAGGAAACCAGACCCGGGCGCGAAGAGACATGGACAAACCTTTCTCGTGATCGGTGGGAACCGCGAAAAGGATACACGAAGTCCGAACCCAGCCCACCGACTAGAATTGCCCTGTGCGCTCGGCGACGCTTGACGACGACCAAACATTCGCCAGGACGACGGGCGCGACGCTCGTGCCCGGAAACTCGATCCGGATTCTCACGGACGGCAGGGAGAACTACCCGGCCTGGCTCGATGCGATCGCCGCTGCGACGCAGTCGATTCATCTCGAAACCTACATCATTCACGGCGACAGCGTCGGCCTCGCCTTCGCCGAAGCGCTGGCGGCAAAGGCCCGCGAGGGCGTGCACGTTCGCGTGCTCGTGGATTGGTTTGGCTCGTTGAAGTTCGGCACGCGCCACGCCCTGCGTGTGCTGTCGCGGGGCGGCGTCGATGTACGCCGGTTCAATCCTCCGCGATTCGACAGTCTGTTCGGATGGGTCAGCCGGGATCACCGGAAGATCCTGACGATCGACGGACACACGGGGTTCGTCTCCGGGCTGTGCATCGGCGAGGCCTGGGTCGGCGATGCGGAGCGCCACATCGAACCATGGCGCGACACCGGCGTCGTCATCGTCGGACCTGCGGTCGCGGACATCAATCGCGCATTCGCCGACACATGGGCCATGGCGGGCGCGCCCGTGCCGGACGCTGACCTTCGCGACCGGGCGTCCATTCCACCCGCGGGCGACGTGGCGATGCGCGTCATTGTGGGCTCGCCGTCGACCGGGAGCCTGTATCGATTCGACCAGCTCATCGCCGCAGCCGCGACGCAGACATTGTGGCTGACCGACGCGTATTTCGTGGCGACGAGTCTCTATGTGCAAGCGCTGAAGTCCGCGGTCAAGGATGGCGTGGATGTTCGTCTGCTCGTGCCGGGCGCGAGTGACGTGCCGCTGGTGCGATCGTTATCCCGCGCGGGCTATCGTCCGCTGCTCGAGTCCGGCGTGCGCGTGTTCGAATGGAACGGATCGATGCTCCACGCCAAGACGGCCGTGGCTGACTCGCGATGGGCGCGCGTCGGCTCCTCAAATCTGAACCTGACCAGCTGGCTGGGCAACTGGGAACTCGACGTCGCCGTCGATGACGCCAGGTTTGCCGTCGCCATGGAGCAGATGTTTCTCAACGACCTGAGCCATGCGACCGAGGTTGTGCTGACCAACCACCGCAACGTCCGCCTCAGCGTGCAACCGGAACAGCGGCATGTTGGGCCGAGCGGCGCGAAACAAGGACGCGGTCGTCGCGCAGCCGCGGGTGCGATGGGCATCGGCAGCGCCGCTGCCGCGTCGATCACGAATCGACGCGAACTCGGGCCCGCCGAAGCCCAGGTCATGGCCGCGGCCGGCGTCTTTCTCCTGCTCGTGATGGGGGTGGTCTGGTACTGGCCGAGGCTCTTCGCGATCCCTGCCGGTGTGCTGCTCGGCCTCGCGGCGGTGTCGCTCCTGCTGAGAGCCGCCCAGTTGCGGCGGTAACGCTCAGAGATGCGCGTGGGTTCGGCGCCGTGTGCGCTTGTGCACATTCGCCCCCGCAGGCGACCGCATAGGCTCCAGACACATGCAGATACTGGTGAACACCGATCACAACATCGACGGCCACGCAGCCCTGGCGACCTGGGTCAAGAGCGTGATCGAACCATCGCTCGCGGGCGTGAGCGACCGCATTACCCGAGTCACCGTCCATCTGACCGATGAAAACAGCAACAAGAAACCCGGCACGGACGACATGCGCTGTGTGCTTGAAGCGCACCTGGCCGGCCGCACACCGTTCGCCGTCACGGAGCAGGCAGCCACCATCCATGACGCGGTCATCGCCGCCAGCGGCAAGCTCTCCCGATTGATCGACCACACACTGGAGCGGATGGCCGATCGGAACACGGCAGCGCCGCCGAACTTCGACCGGCGTTAGGCTACTTGAACACCACGTGCACGTAGACCGAATGCCGCCCATAGGTTTCGTAGAAGGGCTTGAACGACACGCCCGCGATTGAGAAACGCAGCGTGGCCGGGTCGCCCGCGATGGAGCGGCTGATGTCGGCGGCGTCAAACTCGACGCGGCGCCAATCCGTGCGCGCAGCGGCTTCTTCAGCGGCCAGCAGCACCGGGCCATAGAGGAGGCTGGCCACATTCGGCTGATCCGGCACGTGATCGAGGCTGAACGAAAACGGCATCCGCAGCTCGACCGTGTCGTTGTCTTTCCACGTGCGCGCGATCGTCAGATAGGTGCCCGGTGTCGCCTTCACGGATTCGTCGCGTCCGTTGATCTTCACGAAGAAGCCGCGGGTGGCCCACGACGGCACGCGCACCTTCATATCGAACTTGCCGGCGCCCTTCACGATCAGCTTCGTCGTGTCGGCGTACGGGAAATCGGTCACCTGCTGCACCGTCACTTTGCGCTCGGTCCAGTTCACCGTCGAGGCAACAAACAGATTGACGTAGAGCGCCTGCTGGTTCGCGCTTCGGAAATAGATCGTGTCCTGCAGCTTCGTGTTGCTTTCGAGCGCCGTGCCGTTACAGCACGTGAAGCCGCTCATGTTCGCGTTGCCAAAGTTCTTGCGCGCGCCAGGATTGAGCGGCACGTGATACGTGTTGCCCGCGTTGTCTTCGGCCACCGACGCCAGGATGTGGTTGTAGAGGGCGCGCTCGTAGTGGTCCATGTACTTCGACGTCTGGTCGTACATGAAGAGCTGCCGGTCGAGCTTGAGAATGTTGTAGGTCGCGCACGTCTCGTTCTGGCCGCCCGTGGCAAAACCGTTTTCCCAGAGCGTGTTGGGCTGGCTCGGAAAGCACTCCGCGTTGTTGGGGTTCTTCGCGCCGGCCACACCGCCGATGCTGTATGTGTAGCCGCTGTTCACGATCTCCCAGAAATTGCTCGCGATCTGGTAGTACGGCATTTCCTTCGTGTTGCGGAACGTCTCGAGCGCGCCGGTGATCTGCGGAATGTGCTGATTGGCGTGCTTGCCCCGGATCGTGTCCACTCGCTTCGCCAAACCGCCATCGCGATTCGCATTGCCGAAGAACACCGTCGTGTTGTCGAAGAGCTTCGCGGTGTCGACGAACCGCTTGTCGCCTGTGAGACGGAACAGGCGCGCCATGGCCTCGTTCATGCCGCCGTACTCGCCGGCGATGTAGCGCCCCCACATGGCGGTGCGCGTCTCGGGCGGCAGCGCCTGCAGACGTGTGTACACCCACCCGCCCATGCCCTTCGCAATCTCCAGGGCTTTGGTGTTGCCGGCCACTTCGTAGGTATCCAGCAGGCCCGAAAGAATCTTGTGCAGCGTGTAGTACGGCGCCCAGATCTGGCTGTCTTGCGTGCCATAGGTCGCGCCACGCTCGAGCATGATGAACTGGTCGGGCGGATACGCGCTGATGAAGCCCGTGCCCCAATTCCAATAGTCCGTGCGAATGGCACCCGCGCGCAGATTTGAATCGTAGTTCGCGCGACCGGGGCCCACTGGCACCGCCGTCGCCAGCGCAACCGCCGGCCCACCCGCCTGCGCCGGCTTGCCCGACTTCTGCGAGAGGTCGTACAAAACGTCGACGAGGTAGTTCAGCTTCTTGAGAAACACGGCCTGCAGCGCCGGGTCGTATCCCGTGCTCGCATACGCCTGTGCAATCGCCGTCAGATAGTGGCCGCTCGCATGCCCACGCAGCCTCGTCGTCTGGTTGTCCCACCCTTCCAGCTGCACGGTGCCAGCCGGCTGCGGCTGGCCGAATGCATCGCGGAAGTTGTACAGAAAGTTGTCCGGATTGCTCTCGGCGAGACCTTTGAGAAACTTGTCGCGGTTCTTGATGAACGGTGTGTCGTTACCGCGCGCGTCTTTGTTGAGCACGACCTGCGACAGCGGAAACGGTTCGACCAGACGATCCGGTGGCGTCATGACGCCGACCGGCACCTTCACAATCACCGTGGCCTTCGGTTCGAACCGCGTGCCCGGCACGCGGCCGGTGACGGTGTAGCTGCCCGTCGCCTGCACTGACGATGCATCTGTCGGCGAAGGCCAGATCACGCGCACATCACCCGCACCGCCGCCCGCGTAGGTGGCGCGCAGCATCACGGGCAGTCGCGGCATCATGCCGATCACGGTCTCCACGGTGACGTCGGGCACATTCGTCAGGCGCGCCGCAAACGGCGACTCGCGCGGAATATCCGCGATGGAGATTTCCGGCGCAGCGCCGCGGCCCCGTGCCGCTTGCGTCGTGGCCGTAAGTGCATTGCGCCGAATCGCCGCAATCGGCTCATCCGCCAGCGCGACGCGGTAGAGGCGAATGTCGCGCAACCGTCCGTGCAATGTCGGCGTCTTGTCGTCTTGCGCGCGGCCGAGGAAGAGACGATTGCTCGTCGCCGTCTGCGGCACGATCTGGCCGGGCGACACGGCCACGTTGGTCGCCTGCCCCGCTCGCATGCCGTCCACGTAGGTCGTCAACACCTTGGCCGCCGGATCGAGCACGACCGCAAAGTGCACCCACTGGTTCTGGACCACCTCTTTCGGCGTCGTCTCACCGCGGACCTGGCCATCGACGACGGCGCCGGCGCGAAAGCCCTGTTGCTGATCGACCACGGCGTAGAGACGCGTGGCCGCACTCTGCCCAAAGTCGAAGATCGGCCCTGACGCGCGCGTCGGCAGATACAACCAGCCGGTCACGGCCACGGCGTCTTCGCCCGCCAACGCATTGGCCGGCAGCTGCACATAGCTGCCGTCACCAGTCAGGAGCAACACTTGCCGCGCGGCCGGGTCGGTCACAAACGAGGGACTCGGTCCCGCAAGCTTCGCGTGAAACTGATTGCGCGACGCGTCCTCTGCATTGCCATTGAAGGCGTAGCGGGCCACCAGCGCGGTTTCACCGATGCCGTCCAGCATCTGGTCGCCACCTTGCGTCGCGTTCTGCGTCTGCTGGGCGAGCGACGCGACAATGGCGAAAATGACCAGAATCAGAGCCAGGGACAATCGCTTCATGGTGACGACGATTATGCGCGAATCACCGTGCTCCTGAGCAATCGACTGGCTGATCGGTCCATTCGTGGGTTCCGTTTCGCAGACGGCGGTCACGACCGCGCGGTCCGGCACCGGACAGCCCGCCCGGTCAGCGCACCGCCGATCGTTTCGTCGCCGCTGCCAGTTCAGCGGCAAGCCCCTCGTACTGATCCGTGGCGATCAGATCTACGCCGGCATCGATGGCCGCGCGCCAGCGTACGCGCACAGCGGCGACCGAGCCGAAGTTGTAGCTGGCCGACCATCCTCGATCGTCAATCGGCGCGAAGCCATCGAGTGTGTAGAAACGCAACCAGAGGCCCAGTTCGTGCGCACGCGTCACGATGGCCCCTAGTCGCGCTGAGTCGGCCGCATCCCACTCACCAGCACGGGTTTGCCCTCCTCGCTCGACGACGGCCCAGGAGAAGTTCGCCCAGCGGCGGTAGTTGGTGGCGCCTGACGGCAACAGCACAGACGGCGCCGCGGACACGGCGGCCTCGGCCTGCACGTCGCGATCGCGCGAATTGGTGAGTGACACGTTCGGTACGGTGCCAAAGATCAGCATCGTGGAGCCGGCCGGCAGCGTGTCATAGAAATCCCGCTGCTGATTCTCACCGGCTTCCGTCAGCACAAGCAGCGGCCCGATCTTGAATGGTTGCACGCGGTCGTCGGCACCGCGCGCCGAGGTCGTGAGCCAGCGCTCGTACGTGCGCAGCAGCGTCATCACATAGCGGTGATGCTCGGGTTCATTGGTTTTGAAATCAAAGTGCAGCACGATGAGCGGCCAGGCGCTTGTTTCATGTGCCGCCAGCGCGGCATCCAGAGTCGGCGCCACCACTTTGAAGAAGTGTTCGTCGAGCGTCGGCTCGCCACCAATCAGTTCCGGATCGTGCGCCACGACCGACGTGCCGCCGCCCCGGCCGTCTGGCCGCCACACCAGATCCTGCTCGATGCCGATCGGCCGCTGCCTGGTGCCAAGCGCGCGTGAGAGCCGGTCGGCCCACTTGCCGCCCTCCGTGTAGCAGTTGTGCGCGTCGACGATCGGACCGCGGAGCGGTGCGAGCGTCTCGGCCCTAACCGTCACCATCAAGAACGCAGCGAAACAGAGTGCGAGCGATCGAGTCATTTCCATCCCCAGGCGTCGAGCATGATGCGAAACAGGTCCGTGTTGGCCAGGTAGCCGTGCACCCGTGAGGCGCCGGGCCCCGTCGCGGCCACGAGCACTTCCTCGCCCGTGTGCGTGTTGTCGATGCGAACATTCGGGAGGTTGAGCGAGGGGTTCGCGCGCCCGGCCGCAGGGTCGAGCCCGGCCAGGACGCGGTCGCCGTTCCGGCCGTCGTGAATGCGCAGGTCGAAGGAATGATCGGCGGTAAACAGCATCAACGTGTCTGCGGACGCCCGCCGCGCCACGCCTTCGATGATCCGATCAAACGCTATCAGGTGGCGCAAGCCCTGCTCTGGCCGGTCGGTATGCGCGTCCGACTCCACCATCAGGAAATACCCTTTCGGGTTTCGCGAGAGGATCGTGATCGCGAGGTCGACCGCGCGCTGCAAATTAAACTCGCTCTGGTCTGTGAAAACAAAGGCCCGGCGCGCATCAGCGGGCACCGCCTCGAGCGACGCGTAGAGCGTGCGACCGGCCGCGGCAGCCAGGACGTCGAGATCAGCGCCGGTCTTCTTCACCGCGGCGCGCTCGTTCACGGCGGCACCAATCAGCACGTCGAGACCATCGCCGCTGCGGACGGTCAACGCCTGCACGACGATCTCGGCGTATTTCGATCGGTCGTTCGACTGCGCATAGAGCGCCGCAGGCGTGGCACCGGCAATTGAGTCATTGGAGATGATGCCGGTCGAGAGGCCGTGCTCTTCCGCATAGTCCATGAGCGTTTTGAGCGGCGCGCCGTCCTTCGTGCCACGCACGGCATCGGGCCCCTGGGCGATAACCCCGTTGTGGGTCTTCACGCCCGTGACGATCGCGGTCATGCCGGCCGCCGAGTCGGTGACCCACTCAGACGCGGTGCTCGTGTCGGAGAGGCCGATGAACGGCAGGCGCTGCACGAAGAGCCGTCGCGGCGCCTGGTATCCGTCGCGGCTCGCCGCGTTCAGCGTCGGAATGCCCACAGCATCTGCGAGAAACAGAATCACGTTCTTGGCACGCGGTTCCTGAGCCCGAACCGGCGCAAGTGAACCCACCACGATCAGAGCGACGAAGAGACGTTTCATCGCACCAGCGTAGCGAACGCGCTTTGCGTTTCTGTGACTGTGGCGATTTGTACCGCAGTCGCACCGCCGTGACGCTGAATTGACGCGTCGGAAACACCTTTGTCGAGCGCAGCGCCTAGCCTCGTGTTCTGCGCGCGACGTCACCAAAGCACCGCGCGTTCATTCTGGAGACCACTTGCTGATGAAGACCCTGTCCCACTTTCTCGTTTCTCTTACCGGACTGCTGCTGATTGCCGCACCGGCGTTTGCGCAAACCGATGCCGGCGCCCTCCGGGTGCTGGTCACGGACGCCACGCAGGGCGTGGTCCCTGGCGCCACCGTCGATGTGATGAACGTCGCCACAAACGATCGACGCAATGGTGTCACCGATGGCACCGGCTACGCGTTCTTCGTGCCGGTCGCGCGCGGCACCTACACCGTCACCGTATCGTTGTCCGGATTCCGCACGGTGGAAATGGCCAACGTTAAAATCGACGTCAACGAACGCCGTTTCCTCACGGTCGGTCTGCAGGTCGCGGCCGCGAGCGAAACCGTCAAGGTCGTCTCGAAGTCGGCGGTGATCCAAACGGAGGACGGTTCGATCGGTCAGGTTATCCAGGGTCCGGTGGTGGTCGAACTGCCGCTCGCTGGCCGTCGCTATACGGAACTCGCGCTACTGGTGCCGGGCACGGCGCCGACGTCGCAGACCCTCGAAACGCGCGGCCCCGGCTGGTTCGTCAGCAACGGCAACTACCAAACGCAGAACAACTTCGTCCTCGACGGCTTCGACAACAACCAGGGCACGACCAACGCGCAAGCGCTGTCGACCCAGGTCGTGCAGCCGTCACCCGACGCCATCGGAGAATTCAAGGTGCAGACCAACAGCTTCTCGGCGGAATTCGGCAGGTCGGCCGGCGCGGTGATCAACGTTTCGCTCAAATCGGGCACCAACCGCATCGGCGGTTCGGCGTTCTACTACAACCGCGACAAGGCTCTGGCGAGCAAGTCGTGGCTCGCCGAGCAGAACAACCTGCCGAAGGAAGATTTGAAGTGGCACCAGACTGGCGGCACGCTGGGCGGTCCGATCCAGCGCGACAAACTGTTTGCGTTCGGCTCGTACGAAGGATTCAAGCGCACGTTCTCCAACAGCTTCGTCACCAACGTGCCGACGGCCGACCAGAAGAACGGCATCTTCGCCAGCACAATCATCGACCCGGCCACGGGCCTGGCGTTCGCCGGCAACACCATCCCGCGCGCCCGCTGGAACAGCCTCGGCGCCAAACTGCTCGCGCTCTATCCGGACGCCAACCAGCCCGGCCGCGCCGGCTCAGGCGGACGCATCATCGAGAACTACGCGGTGCAGCGCGCCGGCGACGAATTGACCAACAAAGTCGATCTGCGCACCGACTACACGCTCTCAGCCTCCAACCGGCTGATGCTACGATTCAGTTTTTTGCAGCAGGCCATCAATCGCGAGGCGATTTTTCCGGGCCTCGCCGACGGCGTCGGCAATCAGGGCGAGCAGTACAACCGCAACAACAGCGTTGGCCTGACGTGGACCAAGGTCATCGGCAACCGAATGGTGAATGAAGCCCGACTGGGCTTCAACCGCACGAATGCGCGTTTCGCACATGCGACCGCAAACGACCAGACGGCCTCGGCCTTCGGCTTTGTAGGGATGCCAGACTTCGTGAACACGACCGGCGGGCTGCCGCTCATCGATCTCACCAACTACAACGATCTCGGCACGCGCAACTTCCGGCCGCAATTCCAGAAGCCGATGCAGTGGCAATTGGTCGACACTCTCACGCGCACGTTCGGAACGCACTCGGTGCGCGCAGGCGCCGAGGTGCGCTTGAAGCACAACGAGTTCGCCGACATTCAACGCCGCACGCCGGCCTACGTGTTCAACGGCGCCGTCACGGGCAACGACATCGCCGACTTGCTGCTCGGCCAGGCGCGCTCGCTGTCGGCCACGACGGCGCCGATCATCGAATGGGCGCAGCAGGCGTACTCGGCGTTCATTCAGGACGACTGGAAGGTCTCGCCGACGCTCACGTTCAATGTGGGCCTGCGCTACGAATACGGCACGCCGTACTATGGCGCCGGCGAAAACAAGAACGTCAACTTCGACTTCGCGACCGGCCAATTGGTCTTCGCGTCGTCGAGCGACAAGTACCTCATCAATCCTGATCGCAACAACTTCGGACCACGCCTCGGGTTCGCCTGGCAGGCGTCGCCCGAGCGCGTGGTGGTGCGTGGCGGCTTCGGTGTCTTCTACTCGATCGAAGACATGCGCGGCAGCGAAGGCGTGATCGCCCTCAACCCGCCCTCGCTCGTGCAGGCGTCCATCACGGGCACTGGCAGCCGTGGTGCGGCCGTGATCATCTCGGATCCGTTCCCGACCAACCTGCTCACGACGTACAACCCGACGACCGTTTCGGTGAAGGCGCAGGAGCGCAATCAACAGGCCGCCACCGTCTATCAGTGGAACCTCGCCACGCAAGTACTGCTGCCGGGCAAGACGACGTTCGAGTTGGCGTATGTGGGCAATGCCGGCCGCAATTTGCTCGCGAACTTGTCGGTGAACGCGCCGGTCTTCGGGCTGGACGGTTCGGTCGCAGCGAACCGCCCCTATCCCGGCTGGCTCCAGATCGGCTACAACATCACCGAGAGCCAGTCGATGTACCACGCGCTGCAGGCCAAGCTCGAGCGTCGGCTCTCGGGCGGGTTCTACGCGCTCGCGTCCTACACCTTCGCGAAAGCTGAAGACGAAACCGGCGCGTGGGACACGGGCAACGGCGTGCAGGCGTACATCAACCCGAATCTTTCGAACATTCGCGAGGCCCTCGCGGGCGAGCGCGGTCCCAACAGTCAGTTCCCGCGCCACCGCTTCACCATGTCGCAGGTCTGGGAAGTGCCGGTGGGACGTGGGCGGATGATTGGCGCAGACATGCACCCGGTGCTCGATGCCGTCATCGGCGGCTGGCAGTTGTCGACGATCTGGACAGCGCGGAGCGGCCTGCCGGTGAACGTTTCCCTCGCGACGAGCGGCACGGATCCAAACACTGGGCTCGCCTACAGTTTTCTGAATCGGAATGGCGGGATTCTGCGCCCGAACCTGGTCGGTGATCCGAACCAGAACTCGAACGCCAGCGCCGACTCGCTGCACTTCCTCAACGCGGCCGCCTACGCGCTGCAGGCGCTCAACACCCCGGGCAACGCGCCGCGCAATTCCGCATGGGGCCCTGGCCTCTTCACTGTGGACATGAGCCTGGTCAAGCGATTCCGCGCGGGCGGCTCGCGCTCGGCGGACATCCGACTCGAAGCCTTCAACCTCACGAACCGGACGAACTATCAGAATCCGAACGGCACGTGGGGCTCATCGAGTTTCGGCGTCATCAGCGGCGCCTACGACAAACGCGTGGTGCAGGTTGCCGTGCGGCTGACGTTCTAGAGAACGCCCGGGAGAACCCGGGCGGCACGAGATCAGCAGAACACAAGCGGGGCGGCCGGAACACCGGCCGCCCCGCTTGTGTGTACGGCGTCACTAGAGCAGTTTCGCGGCCAGTTCGGCGATGCGCGATCGCACGACGTCCTTCATCGTCAGATGCGCGAACGATGGCTGCCCCTTGAAGCGCTCGACCACCTGCACGATCCCATTCGACAGCGCGTCCACTTCCGTGCGGTCAATCTGATCGGGATCACCGGTGAGGATGACGCGGGTGCCTTCGCCGGCGCGCGTCAGCACGAGCTTCATATCTTCCTGCGTCATGTTCTGCCCATCGTCGACGATCACGACCGCGTCGTGAATGGAGCGCCCGCGCAGGTAGTTGATCGGGGAGATCTCGAGAACATTCTTTGCGAGCAACTCCTCGATCGTCGCCGTTGAGGCAGCGCTCGATGGGCCGGACAGGGACTCGCGCTCACGCGTCTCGCGCCGGTCGCCTTGAGGATCGGCGGGCCGGTTACTGAACCGACTTCCGCCGGCGAGCCGGCGGATGATGAAGTCGAGATTGTCGATGATCGGCTTGGCCCACGGCGCCATCTTGTCGCCGACGGTGCCGGGCAGAAAGCCGAGGTCGCGGCCTGCCTCGGCGTTGACGCGATAGACCTCGATCTTCGACACTTTGCCGGCGCGGTAGAGCTCATATGCGGCGAACAACGCCATCAGCGTTTTACCGGTGCCGGCGATGCCGACCAGACTCGTGATAAGGATCTGGTCATCAAGAATCAGTTCTCGCGCGCAGGCCTGTTCAGGGTTGATCGGACCAAATCGCTCGTTGGGGCGAAACGGCACGCGCCGCAGGTACCCGACGCCGTCCTGCTTCTTGTAGATGCCCCACGCAGACTTGCCGTTGTCGGCCACATGCAGCTCACAGCACTGATTCGCCAGCAACTGAGACGTGTCGGTGTAGTCGGCGAGCGCCGCGATCGGGAGCCGCTGGTCCATGTGAAGGGATGAGAGCAATCCGGCCTCAGACGCCGGCAGATCGATGCGCACACGTCCGGCGTAGAACTTGTCGGGCGAGGCGACGGGCCGGTCACTGTAGTAGTCCTCGGCGTCAAGCCCTCGCGCACGCGCCTTGCACCGCATCGCGGCGTCGCGCGTAATCAGCACCACGGGCGCCTCTGGCTCGGCATCCCGGTACGCGCCGGCCATCAGGATGATGGCATCGTCGGCATACCCGGGTGAGAAGCCCGGCCAGGCGCGTGAGGTGTCGAGTTCACCACCATGGAACTGCACGAGCCCGCCGCCGAGCGGAATGCCCTCGCGGAGCGCTTGCGGCGTGGCGCCGTCCTGCAGTTGGTCCAGAAACCGAATGGTCTGTCTTGCGGTGTAGCCGACGCCGTTGGCGTCGACACGGCGGCGATCCAATTCCTGAAGCACGGGAAATGGAATGATGACGGTGTTGCCGTCTGTCAGGTGATTGATCGCATCGGGCGCGGATACGAGAACACTTGTATCCACAACGTAGACCTTACCACGCGGCACACGACCTGGACCCATTGAGGCTCCTTGCGCAACGCAGGGGCTCTGGGCAGCCGCGACGCCACTGTCGGGATTCTAGACCAGCGATCGGCGCTGTGGCGTTCGCGCGGCGGCGTCACACAAAATTTGCATGCTCGGCCGTTCACTTGTTCACACACACGTGTCCGCACCGACACCGGATCGTGATCTGACCGCGCCACAGTTATGTGCGACGCCGTTCCCAGCGGCTCACAGAGAGTGGCCATGCCAACTTCGACTTCGCGAATGGGACGACTCGATTTCCACCTGCATTCGTACGCGTCCAACGACACGACCTACTACGCGGCGAATGCCTTCTCGATTCCGGAGTCCTACTCGGACCCGCTGAAACTTTATGCGTTGCTGAAGAGCCGAGGGATGTGCCTCGTCACACTCACCGATCACAACACGATCGATGGCGCGAAACTCCTGCGCGACAAGGGCTACGAGGACGTCTTCTACAGCGCCGAGATGACGGTGCGATTTCCCGAGGATGGCTGCCACATCCACGTGATTGTGGCGAACGTCACCGAGGCGCAGTTCGACGAAGTGCAGCGGCTGCGATCGAACGTGTACGAGATGGTCGCCTACCTGGACCAGGAGATTGCCCAACACGCCGGCGATCCGACCCGGAACCAGATGGCGTACTTCATGGCCCATCCGCTGATGAGCACCGAGAATCGCGCGCAGGGGCGCGATGGGTCTCTGACACTCGGTCACATTGAGAAGGCACTGTTGCTTTTCGACGGTTTCGAAGCCCAGAACGGCTCGCGCGCGCGGGCGCTGAACGACCTGACGGTGGCGATGCTGGAATCACTCGGACCGCTGCGAATCGAAGAACTGGCCAACCGACACAACCTCCCGCCTAAAGGCCTCGTGCCCTGGGAGAAGTTCGTCACGGGCGGCACCGACGACCACTCCGGCATCAACCCTGGTCGTACCTGGACCGAGTTTCCGTTCGCGGGATCGTGCCCGACCAGCAATGACGTCATCGCGGCGTTGCGGCGTCGATCGACCCGACCCGGGGGCGCACATGGCGGGCCGATCGCGCTCGCGCACTCGATCCTGAAACTACTGTACGACGGATCGAATCGATCGGCCGCGGCCCCGAAGACCACTGGCGCCCGCCTGGGGGTGACCTCTCCAGCACCGGGGCCGACCATTGGCATCTCCGGCGCCTTCACCGCGCTGCTGACGCTGGTCTTCCAGGACCGCGAGCTGTCGCTTCGGGAAAAGGCCGCCTTCAAACTCAAGACCGTGTTGCACTCGCTGGAGCGGCTGCGCGGTCCGCGGCTCGGGCTGCCGTTTGAAACGGTGGTCACGCGAGAGATTTATGCCCTGCTGTCCGAGACGGCGTTCCGAGAGTCACTGACCGCGCCCGAACTCACAACCGATCAGCGAATCTTTCTCGTCATCAGCACGCTGGTCAACCGCCTGTTCGCGCGCTACGTCAACAACCTGCGTCTCGTTCGCACCGCAAACCTGGTGGATGTCATCAGGGAAGTCGTCGCGCTGCTCGCCAGCAATCTCTTCGTCTCGCTGCCGTATTTCGCCGCGTTTCTTGCGCAAAGTTCGGATGCGCATGTGGCCGGCGATGTGCGGCGCGCGTTTGGTCTCGGGCACAAGAACCGACTGGCGCTGTTCACCGACACGTACGTCGAGATCAACGGCGTGTCCGCCACAATCACGCGCATGATCCGCGAGGCCATTCGTCGCGACCTCGACGTCACGGTTGTCACCAGTCTCTCTGAGGCGGAGACCCGGTCAGCACTGGCCGACCCGGACACACGGCAATGGGTCGCCGCCGGGCGGTTGAAGATCTTCCCGAACGTATCGGAGATCGACTGCCCCGAGTACGACGGCCTGAAGATCCGCATTCCGCCGCTGCTCGACGTCCTCAGATTCCTGCAGGAGGGCGGTTTCACCAAAGTGCAGGTCAGCACGCCAGGCCCCATCGGTGTGACGGGTCTGGCCGCCGCCAAGGTGCTGCAGATCGAAACGGCGGCGACCTACCACACGAGTTTCCCGGAGTACGTCGAGAACTACACGCACGACGTTGCGCTCGAAGGTCTCGCGTGGAAATACATGCTGGTCTTCTACCACACGGTCGACGAGGTACTGGTGCCGTCGCGATACATCGCGAAGCTGCTGCATCGGCGCGGCCTGCGCAATCGCAAGTTGCTGATTCTCGACCGCTGGGTGGATGTCGATCGGTTCCGGCCGGAGTGGCGGACGGTCAACTGTTTTGCGAGTCAGGGTCTGCACGATGTGCCCAACACCGTGCGGTTTGTGTACGTCGGCCGCCTCGGCGCCGAAAAGAATCTTGCGCTGCTGGCCGCCGGGTTCCGCGCACTGGCGGCGACATGCCCGAACGTGCAACTGGTCATCATCGGCGACGGCCCCTTCCGCGCGGAACTCGAGCGGCTGCTGGAAGGGCTGCCCGTGGCCTTCACGGGATTCATGCAGGGCGACGACCTGCCGCGCGCCATCGCGTCGTGTGATGTGAAGCTGTTTCCCAGCACGACCGACACGTGGGGCAATGCGCCGCTCGAAGCGCAGGCGTGCGGGCTGCCGGTCATCGTGTCCGAGGTCGGTGGTCCCTCAGAGCTCATGGAACCAGACGTCACGGGCATCAGGATCGGCGGCGGCGACGCCGCGGAGCTCACGGCCGCCATGGCGCGCTTGATGAACCCTGAACTCCGGGCCCGTATGGGTCGGGCCGCCCGCGAATTCTGCGAGATCCACCGCGTCGACGACCCATTCACTGCGGTCTTCGACTCGGAGGCCTATCGCCGGCGCGTGGCCGAGGCCAAAGACGTGGTCGTGGATCTGAGACGGCTCTCGATCACGACGCAAGTCTTCGATCTCACCGCTGCATCGTTTGACTCGGCATTCGAAGGCGTCCGGGCATCGTGACCGCCATGACGAGACTCGCGCGCGCGTTGCGCTCGATCAACCCGCTGACCGCGCTGGCACAACGACTGCTGCTGTCGCGCGCCAAGCACCGGTCGCTCACCGGGCATCCTCGAATCGCGCTGCGCCTGGCACGTCTCGTGCCCGAGTACGGGTACAGCGCCGAGGAGGCGCTCGGCATCGACGGAGCGCCGGCCGCGATCCGACAGACACGTGCGGCCGGACTCGCGCGGCTCGAGGCCACGTTGCGCGACCGCGCGCCGAAGACGCTCGCCGCGAGCCGGGCACTGGCCGTCGGTGTGTCCGACATGCAGATGGTCGCCCGCTGTCGCGTGCCGTTCCAGTTCAGAGACAGCCTCGCGGCACGTCTCGGCGTCGGCTCGATCGTCGAGTCGGCCGAGGGCGTGCAGTTGCGCGATCTCGACGGTAATTTCGCGTACGACCTCGGCGGGTCCTATGGCGTGAATCTTTTCGGCAACGACGTCTACCGGCGCTGTATTGAAAAGGCGGTCGAACAGGCGCGCAGTCTGGGACTCGTGCTCGGCGCCTATCACCCCGTCGTGGCCGACAACGTCGCGCGGCTGTGTGCGCTCTCCGGCATGGATGAAGTGAGTTTCCACATGTCGGGCACGGAGGCCGTGATGCAGGCGGTGCGGCTCGCGCGCTACCAGACCGGACGAACGCACGTTGTGCGCTTCGCGGGCGCGTATCACGGCTGGTGGGACGGCGTGCAACCTGGCCCCGGCAATCCCCTGCCCGTCGATCGCGTCTACACCCTCGAAGAGATGTCGGCGACCACGCTGAAGCTGCTGGGCACGCGTGACGACATCGCGTGCGTGCTCGTCAACCCGCTCCAGGCACTCAACCCGAACGCCCCGCCCGCGGTGGACTCCACGCTCGTGGCCGGCGTCCGCACGGCGCACTTCGACAAGGCACGTTACACGCGGTGGCTGGGTGACCTGCGCACGGTGTGTGATGCCCGCGGCATTGCCCTCATCTTCGATGAAGTCTTTCTGGGCTTCAGGCTTGCCAAGGGCGGTGCGCAGGAGTTTTTTGGCGTCAGCGCAGACATGGTGACATACGGCAAGACGCTCGGCGGCGGCTTGCCGGTCGGGGTCGTCTGCGGCAGACAGCGATGGATGCGACGGTTCCGGGAGGATCGGCCGGCCGACCTCTGCTTCGCGCGTGGCACATTCAGCGCGCACCCGTATGTCATGTGCGCGATGCAGGCGATGCTCGATTACCTCGAGACGCCGGCGGCCGACGCCACATGGATGAACCTCGAAGCTCGCTGGCATGAGCGCGCCACCCGCCTGAACGACGCCATGGCGTCGGCGGGCGTGCCGGTGCGCGTCGCGAACATGGCGTCGGTGTTCACGACGAACTTCACCGAACCCGGCCGATTCCACTGGCTGCTGCAGTACTACCTCCGGGCCGAGGGACTCTCGCTCGCCTGGGTCGGGACGGGCCGTTTCATCTTCAGTCACGACTACACCGATGCGGATGTGGCCGAGGTCACTCGCCGGTTCGTCTGCGCCGCACGCGCCATGGACGCCGACGGCTGGTTCTGGCGCGACCCGGCCGCATCCGACGCCGCCATCCGCTCGCAGGTCGGTCGTGAGATGCTGCGCGCGGTCTTCGGCCGACGAACGGCAGCCGCCTCGGCGCCGGCGCCGCGGCCGGACGCGCCAGCGACGGCGCCGGTGACGCAATGAATCCGGCCGCACTACCTGCGGGCCCGACGCGGCCGTCGCCGCTGGCGCGGATCTTCCTGCAGGAGGATCTCAACTTCCTCGTCACGAATCGGATTCCGCGACGGTTGGCGACTAAGGTCATGGCCCGGTTCTCGCGCATCCGCAGCCGGCGGTTGACGCGCCTGTCGCTGCGCATCTGGCAGCTCTTTGCGGACGATCTTCGACTCGACGAAGCGCTCGATCGCGACTTCGACAGCCTGCATGACTGCTTCATCCGCCGGCTCAGGCCCGGGGCCCGCCCCATCGACCCCGATCCGGGCGTGCTGGTCAGCCCGTGCGATGCCATTCTCGGCGCGCACGGGCGGATTCGGGATACGCAGCTGATTCAAGCCAAAGGCCTCAGCTACACGCTCGAGGACCTGCTCGGGGACCGTCGCATCGCGGACCAGTATCGCGATGGCATGTTCGTCACGCTCCGCCTCCAGGCGAACATGTACCACCGCTTTCACGCGCCGTGCGAGGGCACCGTGCACGGCGTCACCTACGTCTCGGGAGACACGTGGAACGTCAATCCGATTGCGCTGGCGCGAGTCGAGCGACTGTTCTGCCGGAACGAACGCGCCGTCGTGGAGATCGATCCAGTGTGGCCAGGCACGGCGGTGGCGATGGTGCCGGTGGCCGCGATCCTCGTCGGCGGTATCCGTTTCGAGTTTCTGCCGACGCCGCTCGACCTCAATCATCGCGGACGGCAGCACTTCGCCTGCGCGGCGCCCCTGTCGAAGGGCGGCGAAATGGGCCGCTTCGAGGCCGGCTCAACGATCATTCTGCTCGCCTCTGGACCCTTTCAACTCGCCCGCGGACTCCGTGAAGGTCACGGTCTCCGCGTCGGCGAACCTCTAATGCAACACGATCACCAACCCCAATAGACACGGAGACACTGACATGACGGCATCGACGACCTCGAACGCGAAGGGCTTCTTCGCTGAGCTGGCCCAGCAGCGATGGGACGACCACCGCTACTACCATCACAGTCGCGTGAATCAGTCCCTGCATCTGCTGAGCGCGATCTGCTTTCTGGGTGTGTACGCATCGGTCGTCTTCTATCCGGCGTACGCCGCCATCATCGGATGGATCGTGCCAATGTGGGTCCGGCAGATCGGTCACTTCTTCTTCGAGCCCAAAGGATTCGACACCGTCAATGACGCGACGTTCGAACACAAGGAAGAGATCAAGCTGGGCTACAACCTGCATCGCAAGGTGCTGCTGCTGACCGCATGGGCGAGCGTCCCGGTGGTGCTCTGGTTGAGCCCCACGGGCTTTGGGCAGATGGAGCCGTTTGTGGGCGCCGGCGGTTGGGTGGACCGTGTGGGTCTGGTGTGGCTCGCGCTGGCGGGCATCGGCCTGCTGGCCCGCGGGTTGTGGCTCGCCGTGACGCATAACCTGCAGACCGGCGCGGTGTGGGTGACGAAGATCCTCACGGATCCCTTCAACGACATCAAGACGTACTACCGCGCGCCGCTGTTCCTGATGCGCGGCGAGATGATCGACCCGATGGAACACGTGCAACAGCGCTGATGCTGTTCATCCGGCGCTTCATTCAGAATCCGCGGAGCGTCGGCGCGGTCGCGCCCAGTTCGAAGTGGCTCGCGTCGGCGATGGTGGCACCGATGGCGTGGCCGGCCGGCCGAGTCCGCGCCGCGCACATCGTTGAACTGGGCCCGGGGACCGGATCGTTCACGCGCGCCATCGCGGAACGCCTCGGACCCGACGATCGGTTTCTCGGCGTTGAGCTCGAGCCCATATTCGTCGACACGCTGCGCCGGCGATGGCCGAGGCTGGAGTTCGTGTGTGCGTCGGCCGAATCGCTGCGCGCGCTGGTGAGCGAGCGCGGTCTCGGCCCGGTGGATCACATCGTGTCCGGTTTGCCGTTTGCCACGCTGCCGGCCGACACCACAGGGCGAATCGTCGAGGCCATCGCCCACGCGTTGCGACCTGGTGGCACATTTACCACCTTTCACTACCTGCAGTCGTACGGCATCCCGCCAGCCGTGGCGTTTCGACGACAAATGACGAGCGCCCTGGCATCGACGCCGTCGATGCGCTTCGTCGCCAGAAATCTGTGGCCTGCGCTGGCCTTGACCTGGGTGCAGCAAGCGTCGTCTCCAAATCCGTAGCGGCGCCGTTCGCCGCCCGACGTACGCTGTTCACCGACGCACAACGCTTCCGGAGGAACCGCCGGCCGACCGGCGCGTATTCTCTCGATGAGACTGTGCGTTACCGGGACGTCACAACGATGCCGCTATCATCTGCGCAAGTGGACATTCGCCGTGTTTTGGGACTGGTCCTCGCACTGCTACTACTGGCCGGCGTAGGCGGGGGCATCTGGTACTCACGGCGCACGCTGACGCACGACCGCGCCGCGGCCCTGACCGCAGCAGCCTCCGCCACCGTTCGCGGTCTGATCGGCTCCGAAAAGGACGCCTACTTCGCCGACTCGCGCGTGATCGCGGCCCTCGCGAAACACGGCCTCACTGTGCACGTCGAAAAGGCCGGCTCGCGATCAATCGCACAATCCTACGACCCGAAACGGTACGACTTCGGCTTTCCCTCCGGCGCGCCGGCGGCATCCGAACTGAAGGCCGCGGCCAAAGCCTCTGAAACATTCGTGCCCTTCTACACCCCGATCGTGCTGGCCAGCTGGAAGCCTATCGCCGGCATCCTGTCGGCCAACGCCATCGTGGAGCAGCGTGGCAGCGACTATTTCGTCACCGACCTGCCGAAACTGCTCGACCTGATCGATCGGCGCACGCGCTGGCGTGACCTCAAGAACAGCGGCGCCTTCGCGACCAACAAGGCCGTGCTGATCAACTCGACCGACGTGCGCACGTCGAACTCCACGGCGATGTACCTCGCGCTGGCCAGCTACATCGTCAACAACCAATCGGTCGTCAGCAGCCAGGCCGATGTGGACCTCGTGATGACCAAGGTGGCCGATCTGTTCGTGCGCCAGGGGTTTCAGGAAGCATCATCCTCTGGTCCGTTCGAAGACTATCTGGCGCTCGGCATGGGGAAGACACCGTTGCTGGTCACCTACGAATCACAACTGATCGCGTTTTGGCTGTCGCATCCGGACAAGATCCGCGGCGACATGGTCATGCTGTATCCGATTCCAACGGTGTACTCAAAACATGTGCTGGTGCCCTACACGCCGTCCGGCCGCCGGGTGGGCGAAGCGCTGACCACGGATCCGGAGTTACAGGCGCTCGCACGCGAATTCGGTTTTCGCACGGGCGGCAACGAAAAGGGTCCGGAAGTGTGGGCGAAGCGCGGCATCGCGGTGCCCGACGCACTCACCGACATCGTGGATCCGCCGAGCCAGGAATGGCTCGAGAAACTGATCGCGAGCATCGAGCAACGATTCAAGTAGCACGCACGAAGACCGTCCGGCCCCTGAGGAGTGCCCATGTCCCACGAAGCGAGCAACACCCCGAACCCTGACCCGGTGCGAACCACATCAGCCGAGCTGGCATCGCCCGCCGACCTGCAACTCACGCCGCCTGCCCCCGTAGCGGTTGTGGCCACGCAGGATGCCGCCGGTCGCGTGAAACTCTCTGCCGACGCGAAGGCCGATCTGGACGAGCAGGTCACCGCGTTCATCGCGACAGTGACCGCGCTCGACTCGCACGATCCGAAGTTCAAGGATGCGGTCGACCGCATCCACGCGATGGGCAACCAGGACATCGCGCAATCGGCCAGCGTCTCGAATTGTGTAGTGCGATGAGGCGGGGCCCGAGCGGCTCGTCGACCGCGAAGAGATGCCGGAGATACGCGCGGTCGTAGTGCGTGCAGGCGGGGCAGGGGCAACCGTCATCCGGCAACCGACCACTACCTCAATGCGCTCAAGCCGCTGGATGTCGAGAGTGCGTTTGTCGCCTACGGTCGCATCGGCGAGGTCTGGGGCTTGATCATCGCGCTCTACATCGCGGCAGCCAAAGGCCTCAAGTCGTGGCGACAGCGCCACGCGCAGGAACAGACCGGCACCATCGGTGATTTTTTGACGCAAGTACTGGCGGTCGAGGCTGAGGCTCTGCCCTCCCGCAGCGGCGCAGATCGCATCGCCCTCGATCAACGGTTGAGCGATATCAAGCAGACCGCCATCGAGTGGCACGTCAACGGTCGACTGGAGGACCCGGAGAATCTCCACGCGCTGCTGGTCTCGCTGGCTGATGCGCGGACCAGGATCTGGGGGCCGATTTCCTGAACCGGCCTTTTACGCACGTCAAGCCACCGCTCATCGCGCCGATTGCCAATGATGAGAGGACAATGACTTGGCGAGCAACTGGGCAGACTGGATTCGGACAGGCAGCTGGGCGCATGAGCATCAGGCGCAGATCCCGGCCTTGCCGGCGCGGGCGCAGGACCTCATCCAGATGGCCAACGATCCGGACGTCACCGTCATCGACATCGCGCGGATCGTCACGACCGATCCCGTGCTGACAATGCAAGTCATCCGTATGGCGAATTCGGCGTGGAGCGCCCCGAGTAAGTCCATTACGAGTGTGACTGAAGCCGTGGGCCGAATCGGCACCGAGGCCGTGCGGAATCTGGTGCTCGCCAGCTTCATGAAGGCGCAGATGACCGGCGCGCGCGTCTACGGCCCGGCGGGCGCCACCATCGTCGATCACTCGATCGGCACCGCGCTGCTCACCATCGTTCTCTCACCTGAACGCAATCGCGGCGAGCTCTTCCTTGGCGGCCTCCTGCACGACGTGGGCAAGCTCTTGATCCTGAAGCTCGCACATGACAATCGAAAACAGTTCCCGGATCTCACCAAGGACGAACTGACGGCGAGCATTAAGGACCGGCACCCGCATATGGGCGGCTGGCTGGCCGCACGCTGGCAGTTACCCGAGGGACTGAGCGACTTGATTGCCTGGCACCACGACCCGGAGTGGGCCATCAACCCGGAGTTGGTGTCAGTGATCCATGGCGCGAACCGACTCGCCTACCGCTACGGTTTCGGCGGCCGGCCCGAGACAGCAGACCTCGTCAGCGATCCGATTTTCAGAGACCTGGGCATCGACGATGCACGCCTCGCGTATCTGGACGCCCAGAAGAGCAAGCTCTTCGAAACTGCGCAGTCGATGTTCGGACGCCGCCACTAGACCGCCGCGGCGTACCGCGGAATCCGCCGCCCGTTCTGTTGATAGGATGGGAATTATGGCGAACGAGATGAAATGCCCAGTGGCTCACGGTGCTCGACACACGACGGCGGCGGCTCCGTCGAATGCGAACTGGTGGCCGAACCAGCTGAACCTGTCGATTTTGCATCAGCACTCGCCGGCATCTGACCCGATGGGCGAGGCGTTCAACTATGCCGAGGCGTTCAAGACCCTCGACCTCAACGCAGTGGTCAAAGATCTCACCGCGCTGATGACCCACTCGCAGGACTGGTGGCCGGCTGACTATGGCCACTACGGTCCGTTCTTCATCCGCATGGCGTGGCACAGCGCCGGCACGTACCGCATTCATGACGGTCGCGGTGGGGCGGGACACGGAGCGCAGCGCTTTGCGCCGCTCAACAGCTGGCCCGACAACGGCAACCTCGACAAGGCGCGACGCTTGCTGTGGCCGATCAAACAGAAGTACGGCCGCAAGATCTCGTGGGCCGATTTGATGATCCTCGCCGGCAATGTCGCGCTCGACTCGATGGGCTTCAAGACCTTCGGCTTTGCCGGCGGCCGTGAAGATATCTGGGAACCGGAAGCCGACATTTATTGGGGCCCCGAAGCCACCTGGCTCGGAGACCAGCGCTATAGCGGCGACCGTCATCTGGAAAACCCGCTCGCGGCTGTGCAGATGGGCTTGATCTACGTCAATCCGGAAGGTCCCAACGGAAACCCGGACCCGGTCGCGTCAGGGCGCGACATCCGGGAAACATTTGCGCGCATGGCGATGAACGACGAAGAGACCGTGGCGCTCGTCGCCGGCGGCCACACCTTCGGCAAGGCGCACGGCGCTGGCGATCCGGCGAAGGTCGGTCCTGAACCGGAAGCGGCCGGCATCGAGACGCAGGGGCTGGGTTGGATCAACAGCTTCGGCAGCGGCAAGGGCGTGCACACGACCACGAGCGGCATCGAAGGCGCCTGGACGCCGACGCCGATCACGTGGGACGACAGCTACTTCAAGACGTTGTTCGGCTACGAGTGGGTGCTGACCAAGAGCCCGGCCGGCGCTCAGCAGTGGACGCCCAAAGATCCGGCAGCAAAGACCACCGTGCCGGATGCGCACGATAAATCCATCACACACGCGCCGATGATGACCACCGCAGACATGGCGCTGCGCATGGATCCGATCTACGAAAAGATCTCGCGGCGGTTTATGGCGAACCCGGCGGAACTCGCCGACGCCTTTGCTCGCGCGTGGTTCAAGCTCACCCACCGCGACATGGGTCCGCGCGCGCGCTACCTCGGCGCGCTCGTGCCGAAGGAAGTGCTCATCTGGCAGGACCCGGTGCCCGCAGTCGATCACGCCCTGATCGGGGGCGATGACATTGCCGCGCTGAAGCACCAGATCCTCGCGTCCGGCCTGTCGATCTCGCAGTTGGTCTCGACCGCGTGGGCGTCGGCGTCGACGTTCCGCGGCAGCGACAAACGCGGAGGCGCCAATGGCGCGCGCATCCGCCTTGAACCGCAGAAGCACTGGACCGCGAACCAACCGGCGCAACTCGCCACGGTGCTGGCCACGCTCGAAGCGATTCAGAAGACGTTCAACACCGCAGCGTCCGGTGGCAAGAAGGTTTCCCTCGCCGACCTCATCGTGCTCGGCGGCTGCGCGGCCGTTGAGGCGGCCGCGAAGAAGGCCGGCCACACCGTCACGGTGCCATTCACGCCAGGCCGCATGGACGCGTCGCAGGCACAGACCGACGTGCACTCATTCGCGGTGCTGGAGCCGAACGCGGACGGCTTCCGCAACTACGTCAAGCCGGGCCTCGAAGCCTCAGCCGCCGAATTGCTGATCGACAAGGCACAGCTGCTTACGCTGTCGGCCCCGGAGATGACCGTGCTCATTGGTGGCCTCCGCGCGTTGAACGCCAATGTCGGCCAGACCGCGCATGGCGTGTTCACCAAGACGCCCGAGACGCTAACCAACGACTTCTTCGTGAATCTGCTCGACATGCGCACGAAGTGGCAGACGTCGACGACAGAGGGCGTGCTCGAGGGCCGCGACCGCACGACAGGCGAACTCAAGTGGACCGGCACGATCGTCGATCTGGTGTTCGGATCGAACTCGCAGCTACGCGCGCTCGCCGAGGTCTACGCCTGCGGCGACTCGCAACAGAAGTTCGTGACGGACTTCGTTGCGGCCTGGGCCAAGGTCATGAATCTGGATCGCTTCGATCTGATCTGAGCCAGCGCGGCACCGCCTCTTCGCACATATCCAGCACGACATCAAAATCCGGATCCGTACCGTAGTACGGATCCGGCACACTGAGTTCATGAAACATCCGCACTTTGTGCCGGTGCTCAGCCGCGCACAGGCGCGTCAAGGCTCTGAAGTGTCCGTCGTCCATCGCCAGGACGAGATCGAACTGGTCGAAGTCCTGCCTGGTCACGCGTCGTGCACGCAACGACCCGAGGTCGTATCCGCGAAGCCGACCGCGGGCGATCGCGCGGCGATCCGGCGCCTCGCCCACGTGATAGCCCTCGAGCCCGGCAGAATCAAAATCGAAGTCCGCAGCTACGCCGAGGCCTGCCGCCATCGCCCGGGCCACTGCCTCGGCCGTCGGCGAGCGGCAAATGTTGCCGGTGCAGACAAAGAGCACGCGTGTCATTGCGCCTTCCCTTTCTTGACCACTGTCGTTCGCGCTCGAAACGCATCCAGCGCTGGTGTCGGGCCGCGCCATTCGAGATCGTCGACGGTATCGAACACGTGGACATCGGTCCGCAGCGTCGCCAGTTCGCGAAACAGTTCGGCGTGCGCGCGATCGTTCTTGAGCGTGGTCGCAAGGGCGGCCGCTCGCGGCAGCGTCAGGCCCCACGCGATGTGGTCATCGGGAATCGCATCGATGTGGCCAAACTTCGCGAGCACCGTAGCCGCCGATTTCGCGCCCCAGCCCGGGAGGCCCGGAAATCCATCGGCGGCATCGCCGACCAGCGCCAGATAGTCGGGGATCGACTCCGGTGCCACCCCGAACTTGGCCACAATGCCATCGGCGTCACGCGTGATCTTGCGCACGCGATCGCGCTGCACCACGCGTGTCCCGCGCACGCACTGCGCCAGATCCTTGTCTGGTGAGCAGATGACGACTTCATCAACGCGCGGATCCGCTGCGGCTTTTGCCGCGGCCGACGCCAGTGCGTCGTCGGCTTCGAACTCGACCATCGGCCATACTTTCAGGCCCCAGGCCGCGAGGCCTTCTTCGAGCAACGGGAATTGCGCCCAGAGCGCGGGCGCGATGCCCTCGCCGGTTTTGTAGCCCGGCCACAGGTCGTTGCGAAACGACTCGATCACGTGATCGGTCGCGACACCGATGTGCGTCGCGCCCTCCTCCACGAGTCCGCGGATCGAGTGCATGACACCGCGTACGGCCGCCACGTCCTCGCCCTGGGCATTCTTCGCGGACGGCATTGCGTAGAAGTGCCGGTACAACTCGAACGTGCCGTCAACGAGGTGAACCTTCACGCAACGCAATGTATCCCGATTTAAGTCCTTTTCGCAGCCGGCACGACTGGCACGTTCTTGCCAAGCGCGCTGGCCAGATCGATTTGATGTTCCTGCTCGGTACGCAGGATCTCGCGGATCTCCTCCGCGACGGCATATTCACCGAGTGCCTCGCATTGCTGCACGCGTTGCCGGTAGTTCGCGATCGTCTCGCCTTCGTTGTCGAGATCGAACTGCAGCATTGCCTCGGCCTTGTCGGATGTCTTCACCGTCTTCGGGACGGTCGTCGGTGCGCCGCCCAGGTAGTCGATCTGCTTGGCGATCGTGAGCGCATGAGCGAGTTCTTCGCCGGCGTGCACCTCGAGTTCCCTGGCGATCGCCATGTACGCTGCGCCCTTCAACGTTTGCGAATAGACGACGTAGGCGATGATCGCCTGGAATTCGCGCGACAGGTCCTCGTTCAGCAGGGCGATCAACTCTTTCCGGGTCACGGTCGATCCCGGTGACTGGGCCGATTTCGCCGTCATGCGTTCACCTGGTCGCAGGCGGGGCAATGACACTCGCAGCGAAGCTCGGTCTTGTCGGCGGCCGACTTGCAGTGTTCGCTGCAGTACTTGCCATGGGGAGCGTCGGCCTTCACATGACACTTGCAGGCCGGGTGGGCGCATTTGGAGGAGTCGGTCATGGCAGTCACTATGCCGAGTCGCCCCCAGCGACGTCTGTCTTCAAATGCACAATCGGGCTACCCTACCGTGGGCAGGTAACCACGCGTTACGGTTACATCCCGTGCGGAGCGTACCGCTGGCCTTAACGTGTGTAGTCCGCTCCCGATAGCGCGGCCTGAATCGAGTTGAGCCTCCTATGACCCGACTGAAAAACACCCTCTTTGTCGCTGCTGCCGTTTGTACGATGAGCGGCCTCCTTTACGCTCAGGCCAAACAAACGGCCGCGACGACGCTGAATCCCGAGCAATACGCCACGTCAAAGGAGTGGCCGACCTACGGCCATGACTCCGGCGGCATGCGCTTCTCGCCGCTGACCGAGATCACGCCGGCGAATGTCGACAAGCTCGAGATTGCGTGGACATATCACCTGAAGCCTGAAGGCTACGTGGCACCAGCCGGCGGCGGTCGTGGCGGCGGACGTCCGGGCGGGGCTCCTCCCGCGGGAGCTCCTCCGGCGGCGGGCGCACCACCTGCGGCAACGGGCGCTGCGGGCGCTCCTCCCGCGGCCGGTGGTCGAGGCGGCGGCCGGGGCGGCGCTGACGGGCTTCGCGCGTCCGAAGCCACACCGCTCATCATCGATGGGCTGATGTACATCCCATCGCCGTACGGTCAGGTCGTCGCATTGGATGCGATGACGGGCAAGGAAACCTGGGTCTACAAAATGCCGGCCGGCAACCCGGCCGAGCGTGGCGTCGAGTATTTCCCCGGTGACGCCACCACGCCGGCGCAGATCGTCGTCGGCACGTCCGACTCGAAGCTGTTCACGCTCGACGCGAAGACGGGCGCGCTCAACACCAAGTTCGGCGTGAACGGCATCGTTGATCTGGCGACGCCGGAGATCACGAACGGCCTGCCGAACGGCACATCGTCGGTCTCCTCGCCGCCGAGCATGTACAAGAACCTGATCATCATCGGCAACCACACCGGTGAAGGCAACGGCCCGGGCACCTCCGGCGATGTGCGCGCCTTTGACATTCACGACGGCAAGCTGGCGTGGACCTTCCACTCCATCCCGCGCAAAGGTGAACCCAACTTCGGTGGCTGGGTCGGCGAGGCCGCGAAGAACCGCTCTGGCGCGAACGTGTGGGGCCTGATGACGGTCGACGCCACGCGCGGCATCGTCTACATGCCGTTCGGCAACACGTCCGGCGATCTCTGGGGTGGCGACCGTCCGGGTGACAACCTGTACGGCAGCAGCCTTGTCGCAGCCGATGCGAAGACGGGCAAGTACCTCTGGCACTTTCAGGTCGTGCATCACGACGTGTGGGACTACGACCTCGAAGCGCCTCCGCTCCTGATGGACGTGAAGCAGGGTGGCCGGACGATTCCGGCCGTCGCGATCGTGAGCAAGAGCTCGCTCGTGTTCATCCTGGATCGTGTGACGGGCAAGCCGATTTACAACGTCGAAGAACGCACGGTGAACCCGAGCCCGAATCCGATCGACAAGCTCTCGCCGACGCAGCCGTTTCCCGTCAAGCCGGCGCCGCTGATGATGCTGAACTTCGAGATGAAAGACATCGCGACGGTGACGCCGGAGTTGGAAGCCGCGTGCCGTAAGTGGATCACTGACAATAAGATCGAAGTGGGCGGCGGACCGTTCGCGCCTCCGTCCTGGGGACACTCGCGCGTGATCTTCCCGAGCGAAATCGGCGGCGCCAACTGGGGCGGCGCGTCATTCAATCCGACGCTCGGTCTCATGTTCGTGAACGTCAACGATCTCGGCCAGGTCTTCGGCAACACGGATCCGGCCAGTGGGCCGATCGAAGCCAAGGACGTCGTCGGCACGAATCTCCCGGGTGGCCGCTCGGGCCCGCTCGGCGGCACGCGGCCGAGCGGCCGCTTCAGAGAGCCCACGTCGCAGATGCCCTGCAACCAGCCGCCGTGGGGCGAGTTGGTCGCGGTCAACGTCAACACTGGTGACATCGCGTGGCGCACGCCACTCGGCATCACCGAGAGCTTCCCCGCCGACAAGCAGAAGACCGGCCGGCCCGGCATGGGCGGCTCGATCGCAACGGCATCAGGCCTCGTCTTTGTCGGCAACGCCGATGACAGCCGCTTCCGCGCGATTGATGCGAAGACGGGCAAGGAACTGTGGTCCGCCAAGCTCAACGCCTCGGCCGAAGCGGTGCCAAGCACCTATCAGGGCAAAGACGGCAGACAATATGTCGTCGTCGCCGCAACGGGCGGTGCACTGGGCGGCGCGCCGTTGGCGTCGGATGAAGTTGTGGCGTTCAGGATCAAGAAGTAGGAGCGGCAAGGATGACGAGGTGGATGCGAAGCGGAATCATGGCGATGGCGTGCGTGCTCGGTGCAACAGTGGCCGTCACGTCGGCATCCCCCCCCGGACTTGCGGGCCGCCAGGAACTTCCCAAAGGTCAGGGACAGGCGGTGGCCGAGCAAATGTGCGGCTCCGCCTGTCACGGCATCGACAAGTTCGCCAGTGAACATCGATCGAAGTCGCAGTGGATGGACACGCTCGAGCAGATGAAAGGCTCGGGCGCCAAAGGCAGCGACGAGGATTTCAAGACGGTGCTGAGCTACCTCATCGCGCACATGGGCGTGCAGGTGAAGATCAATACGGCCACCGCCAAAGTGATCGACGACGTGCTCGAACTGGAACCGGGCCAGGCCGATGCGATCGTGAAATACCGCGAGACCAACGGCCCCTTCGCTGACTGGCCGGCGTTCCTGAAAGTGCCTGGCCTCGACGTGAAGAAGCTCGAAGAGCAAAAAACGAACGTCATATTCTGACGTCGGCACGTTCGGCGGTCAGCGAATTGGCGCGCTCCAGGTCAGCGGGAGCGACCGCAAGTTGAGCGAAGCGGAAGACGGATCGGCGTCGGGCGCGCGGTTGCCGGGCGGACGGGCGAACCCGATACGGCACGCGTCGAGATCGAAGGCGTTCGGCTCGATCCTGGCGGCCGAATTCATCACCGACGGCCGCAGGGTGACATGGTTGTAGCCGAGCGCATGACCAAGCTCATGCGCGCAGTGATCGGCGGAACGCGCTGCCACTGCGCTCGAAGTCCCGATCGATCGTGATCATGCCGCTGATGATCGTTCCGTCGGATCGGAACTGCCAGCGGCTATACCCCCAATACCCGGCGCTTTGTGTCAGGCCCACGACACGCGACACCGTGATGACTCCCGTATTGAGAATATGGACGACCGAGTTTGCACTCGACGTCTGCGTCGTCACACCGGCGAAGCTGCCGAACGTGCCGCCCGTCAATTGCGGTAGCGCCAACGTCAGATCCGCGACCAGTGCGGTCACCTCATCACCGCTCATCTGATCGGCCAGGGCGGTCTGGTCCGGAGCGCCGACCGTCGTGAACTGCAGCACACGCGTCTCGATCAGCAGCGGCGGCGCGGTCGTCCACCGTAAGAGCATTGGGGCGCGGAACATCTCGTTGAACGCTGCCAGATCGAATCTCGAGGAAATGAGCGTCGCCGACACGTCCTGCCCGGGAATCTTGAGACTGGTCTGGCGCTCCACGATGCTGGGGCCGGTGAAAACGGCCAGCCTGGTCGTCGGCAGGGCGCTGTCGGTTTGCAAACTGAAACTGCCGGCGCCGTCAGTTGTCCCCGCGAGCATGCCGTCCACCGAAACCGTGAGCCCGGGATACGCCGCGTCCGTCAGCGCATCGATCGCGCGGCCGTTGGTGAGCAATGACGTCGGCACCAGCGCAAAGCTCGCTGACTGGTCGGTCGCCAGCGTCACCGTGGCTGACTGCGCGGCAAATCCCTGCGCCGTGATCGCGAGGGTCATCGCGCCTGTGGACAGGCTGGCCATACCGTAGCGGCCCGACGCGTCGGTCGTTGCGGTACGTCCAAGGTTCGCGCCCGCTGTCACCGACACAAGCGCGCCAGAGAGACCACCGCCACTGCTCTTCGTCACGGTACCGGAGAGCGTGAATGTCGGAGAAGCCGTCGGTGCCAGTGTCGTCGGCGCGGCAGGTGCCGTTGATCCGCAGCCTGCGACAACCGCGAGCGCGAGTAGAGCCCCAACGCAGCGTCCGGTCCGACTCGAGCAACGTGACATAGGATTCGCAGGCAGTGTACCACCCGCCTCTGAGCAACTCCTGAGCCTCGCGCGTCACAGTATTCTGACGCCGGCACGTATGGCGTCGAACTTGAAGTGACACAAGGGGCGACGAGCGTCGGCCCCAGGAAATTGGCCGAATCACGAAGGATATACTGACGTGCAATGCCGGCCGGTTCCCACTCGCGCATAGACACCACGACGTCGTGCGCTCCAAGCCCTTCAAGCCCTCCAAGCCAAGAGCTGATCAGCCGAATCGAACGTCTCGGTGCGATGATGCGCCCGACGCCGCTGGTGGAACTCCAACTGCCGAGCACGCGCGTATTCGCGAAGCTGGAGTATCTCAACCCGATCGGAAGCGTCAAGGATCGCACGGCCTATTGGATTCTCCGGCGCGCCGCTGAACGCGGCGAAATCGACGAACACACAACAATCGTCGAATCTTCATCAGGCAATTTTGCCAGTGCACTTGCGGCCTACGCCCAGTTGCTCGGTCTGACGTTCGTTCCGGTCATCGACCCCAATATCAGTCCGCGGCCGTGAGGCCGGAGACCGGAATGCCCTTCTCAGTCGCCAGCACATCCACGCGGACGACGAAAGCCCGCGAGGAGAACGTCGCTTGCTCAGCGAACGTCCCGGCCACGAGGATGGCGACCAGTGAGAAAGCGAGACCAAGACGCGTCATTTCACGGTGCTCCACGCCGCATCAATGATCGCCTGCGACGCCCGGCCGGCGCCGAGGTAGTAGCGCCACCAGGGATCGTCGCGCAGGCCGTCAGTGCGCATGGCGCGAATGGTCTCCACCGGCGCGATGGCGGCCGCCAGATCGCCGGTCCTCAAAGCCAACTGACTGAGTGCGATCGCAGCCGACTGCGCCGTCGGAAAGAGCTGAGCGGCCGCGCGCCCATGCTCGAACGCCGCATCGATGTGGCCGCGGCCCTGTTCAGCGCGGAGCGCAAACAGATGCGCGAAATACAGCGTCTCCCTGTCATTGGCCGTGGAAAGCGCTGCGTCAAACTGCAGCATCGCGTCGTCATACCGCCCCGACTCGATCAGCAGTCGGCCATATCGCACACGCGCCTCGATGAAGGACGGCCCAGCCGACACGATGCGACGGAAGTAGCCAGCGGCCTGTTCGTTCGCCGCCGCGGCTCCCGGTACATCCGGATGAATCCCGGCCGGCAGTTTGGCACCCTGCACGACGGCCTGGACCGCATTTCCCCCAAACGCCTCGAACAGCGTGCCTTGGTCGAAGAGGATCCACTGGTCCGTTGGGCGCAACTGTTCCCCCTCAACGAGATGCGGCCGCAATTCACCAAGCCATCGGTTCTCCAGGAGAAACACGGATGTGGCGTGGAACCAGGCGCCCGCAAAGTCGTCGCGCTCTGGCGCCGCCACATCGGCGATCAGGCGCCGGCCAAAGGCCAGACTCCAGTTGCGATCGCCAGTGGAGTGAACCTCTCCGTCGCTCGCGTTCACAAGGCCTGGGGTCGGTCGGCCCCGTTCCGGCGCTTCCAAGTCAGCCTGCTGCGTGAGATCCGCAGCCAGCATCATCACGTCGGCATGAAACACGGCCGCCCGATGAAGCCAGGCGGTGTCGGTCGTCGTCTTCAAGAGTGCTGCGGCCAGCTCTTGCATCCGCACGCGTTCATTCCCGCTCTCCCTCGGAATGGTCCGTCGGCCGACGCGAACCGGGTCATGAAGGAACCCGGCGAACCTCCACGCGATCTGCGTGAAGGGCTCGCGATCGGCGCCGGGCAAGGCGGCAAATTCCTCCACGGCCTCGTCGCGTACACCGGGACGATGGGCACCAACGGCGGCAATCCAGCGTTCCAGCCGCTCGAGACGGTTGGGCGGCTTCGCCTGGGCACGCATCGGCGCGCTTCCGCCCGCCACAACCAACAGGACGAGCACCCCGCCCAGACTTTTCAGAGACATCCCGCGCTATCAAAGCACATAATCGAGGTTCACTTAAAGCTCCGCGTTGCCAGCGCCGGCCTTTTGAGTAGGAAGGAACAACATGTACCGTCTGTTGCGCCGGCACACCGCCACGATCGTGGCGCTCGCACTCGTCACCTCAGCCATCTCCGCATGCGGCAGCACCGCCGCGCCGTCTGCACCGGTGACCGAAACGCTGTCGGGCATCCTCGTCCCAACGGCCCTCTCCTACAGCGTCATTACCGCATCAGGCGGCGGCGACATCTCTATTACGCTGGTGAGCCTGAGCCCGCTGTCCACGATCACGGTCGGAGTCGGAATCGGCGTGACCACCAGCAATGGATGTGCCCTTCAGTACTCTCAGGAGAACTTCAAGGTCGGCACCGTGTGGAACACGTCGCTCAGTGGCAAAGGGTTGTACTGCGTCGCCATTTACGACATTGGCCAAACCGCGCAGAATGTCAATTACACGCTCAAGGTGACCCACCCCTAAGGTCGGCGGGGGTTCAAACCGATAGGACGGCAAGACAGTCCAACGACCATGACACTGACCTCGCGCCGCTATCTCCTGGCCCTGCTGTTTGTGCCGACCCTGCTGTCCGCCGCGCCTCGCCAACCTGAGGGCAGGCGCGAGTTCACCGTCGACGCCAAGAAATACAGATTTGAGCCGGCGCGTATGGAAGTCGACGAGGGCGACATTGTCCGCATCACCCTCGTGGCGGCCGACATCCCTCACAGTTTCACGATCGACGGCTATCGGATCGCCAAACGCGGCGAGCCCGGTAAGCCCGTCACATTCGAGTTCCTGGCCGACCATGCCGGCACCTTCAAGTTTTACTGCAACCTGACGATCGACGATGGTTGCCGCAGAATGGCGGGCGAACTGGTCGTCAAGAAACGCTAGCGCGCGATCACCGTCCCCTTCAACATCGCCATTCCACAGGAAATCTGCAGCTCGCCCTTGGCCATGGCCGGGATCCGCAGCGTGACAGGCGTATTGAGCGGCAACGCGGCGCGCTCGGCGCCATCGCCAATCACGATCTCCGTGCCACAGGTCTTGTCTGTGGTCCGGGTCACGACGAGTTCGATCGGTCGACCGGCGATCACCCGCAGGCTCGCAGGCACAAAGCCGCTTTCCGTCACGGCGAGGGAAATCCGCTGTGGCCGTTCCCCCTCGCTCATCACCGGCGGAATCGGCGGCATCACTCGCACTGAAGAGGCGGGCAGACGGCCGCCGATGCGCTCCCACTCCGCCTTCAGCGCGAATGCACCGTCGGTCACGACCAGATCTCCTGGCGCCACGCCGTCCCACACCTGAACGTCATCGCCGCTGATCGCGCCGACGTGAATCTCCTTGGGCAGGAACACGCCGTTCCTGGCCGGGTCAGGCGTGAAGACGACGATGCGTTCGCCAACCTGCTGCGCCGCGCTCTTCGGCATGACCATGCTGCTCGAGCGACCTGCGGCACTCAGCTCAACGTCAACGAGCATGCCTGGCGTGAGATGGCGAGCCGGGTTGGCGACTTCGATCCGTGCCTTGAGTGTCCGCGTCTCGGGCGTAACCTGCGGGTCCAGATAGGTCACCTCAGCGGGCTCGACGACGATCGGGCCATAGAGCCCCATCTCCTGGGCAAAATCCTCACGGAGGTGCGGGTGGTACCAGTAGATTCCAGGATCCGGAGCATCGATCTGGTACGTAAAGCCTCCCCCCATCGAAATCGGTGCCTGCGTGTCGTGCGGCACGCCGTCGTAGCGGTTCTCCAGCCGCAGTCCGTGCCAGTGCACCGTGGTCTCGATGTCGCCGTCATTGGTCACATCAACGACGACCTTCGACCGTTGGTCGACGTGGAGCGTCGGCCCCGGGATGGATCCGTTGTAGCCGAGCATCCGCACCTCGGCATCACCCAGTCGCTTTCGTACCGGGACAATGTGCAAGTGGCAGCGATCGCCGTTGCGCAGCCGGATGACGCCCGGCGTCGAAGCATCGTCGAGCCCAGCGGTTTCAGTCGTGAACGCGTCGTCAAGTTTCATGGTCGTCTCCAGGTCAGTGGTTGATGCGGTAGCCGGCGTACCGGAAACCGTCACTGATTGGTAACGCGCAAACGGCGCAAAAACCCCTTACTGGCCTGACACGTGGCGCGCAATGTGCGCCGTCACGACCGCTGCGTCATCGCCAACACCAGTGAGGAGCGCCGAAGCACGTGTCGATTGCCAACTCTGCCCGACGAAATAGACACCCGCGACAGGCGAGACTCCGCGCGACTGAACGAACACTCCACCAGGTCCCTTGACTGCGGGAATGGCCAGCCAGTCACTATTCACGCGATAGCCGGTCGCCCAGACCAGCGCATCGATCTCCGTGGCGCTGCCATCGGCAAAGTGCGCGGTAGAACCTTCGGCCGCAGAGAGGCGTGCCGTGACATTGACGCCGGCCTCGCCAAGGCGAGGCAGGGTGAGATGGCGTCCGGGAAACGGGTCTTCGGATCGCATCCGGCGCGCGATCCAACTGTCGCGAGGAGCCCGAATGAGCCCGAGATGATCGAGCCACCAGAACGCGCTGCGACCCAGCACCCGAGCGGGCAGGACGCGTCGTGGGCGGCCCACGGACAGCAGCACACGGCGCGTCGCGGCAAGTTCGAGGGCAATTTGCCGACCAGTTGCGCCATCGCCGACGACCAGGACGGTCCCTTCCGGAAGGCTCGATGGCCTGCGGTAATCGGACGCCGGCATCTGGCGCACTGCGCCGGAGAAGCCGGTGGCGATCGCTGGAATGCGCGGGACTTGATGCGCGCCCGTCGCGACAACGACGGCGCGCGACTCGATCTGGGCGCCGTCGCCCGTCGTCACTCTGAAATTGCTGCCGGATGTCTCGAGTGACCGAACAGCAGTGTTGGGGCGAATCGAGAGGGCAAAGTGCTTGGCATACCTCTCAAGGTAGTCGGCAATCTCATCTTTGCCGGGAAACCCTTGAGGATCACCAGGCACAGCCAAGCCAGGCAACGCGCTGTATGAGCGAGGGGTGAACAGCCTCAGCGAATCGAAGCGCTGGCGCCAGCTGTCGCCAACTCGCGAGTTGGCGTCGAGCAGTTCATACCGCAGGCCTGCGCGCTGGAGGTGATACCCGGCGGCGAGTCCTGCTTGTCCAGCGCCGATCACCAGGACGTCGCGTATCGGCAACGGTGACGTGGCCATGATGGGCAGTGAGCCTGTCGATGCAGTAGAAGTGGTCATGCTCAGTAACGCGAAAAGCGAGTCACAACCCCTTGACCGCGCCGGCTGTTACTCGTCGATCAGCATCACGGTCTGCCCTTGGGCGTGCCCCGCACCAACATGGCGCAGGGCGTCAGCCGCCTCGACCAGCGAGTAGCGACGGTCGATGATCGGCTTCGCCTTCCCGGCCTCGATGATCTCCTTCAGCACCAGGAGGTCGGCCTGATTGGGCGCCACAATGAACGTCTTGAACTTCTGGCTCGTGAACAGCGACGAGATGAGCCCTCCAATGATGCGAACGAACGGCCCAATCCAATTGCCATCGCCGCCGGAGGACGGAACCATGATGCCGCGGCTCGTGAGCACGTGCCGGCAATCGGCGAGCGAGCGGTTTCCAATCAGGTCGAGCAGGACATCGAAGCGCGCCTCACCGCGAGTGAAATCCTGCGCCATGTAGTCAATCACCACGTCCGCGCCGAGCGCGCGCACCATCTCGACGTTGCGCGTGCTGCAGACGGCGGTCACGTGGGCGCCGAGTGCCTTCGCGATCTGAACCGCCCACGTGCCCACCCCACCCGAAGCCCCGTTGATCAGCACGCGCTGACCTGCGCGGAGCGCACCAGCATCGCGCAAGGCCTGCAGCGCCACGACACCCCATGGCGCCGCCGCCGCTTGGTCGAACGTCAGATTGCTCGGCTTCAACGCGAGCCGCGCGGCCGGCACCACGACGTACTCTGCCCATGCGCCACTCCTCACTTCTCCGTAGACCTCGTCGCCGGGATGAAACGCCGTGGCGTTCGCACCGATCGCCTCCACGCGGCCAGACATGGCCCCGCCCGGCACGCTGTTCTTCGGCCGTGGGAGGCCGCCGAATGGGCTGAGTCGGATCAGATACGGTTTGCCCGTGACCACATGATGGTCGCCAATGCTGACCGCGGCCGCGCGCACGCGCACGAGCACCTCGTCATCGCCAGGGACGGGACGCTCAATTCGCTCGCAGGTCAGCACGTCTGGCGTGCCGTATTCTCGGCGCACGACCGCACGCATCGTGCGGGGCGCGGGATCGGACGTCACAGACGAGTGCTTTCGTAAGAAGACGTAGATGCGCGCAATCGCGCAGAGAAGTGCCAGAACCGCGGTCGTCATGACCACGGTAAACCGATCGGGTGTAAACAACGCGATCGTGGCCATGGGCGTCTGAACCGCGGCCGGAACACCCATCAGCAGGAAGCCGGCCGCACCGAGTTCGACGGTCAGCGGCATGTAAACCCGCCACACCCGATTGGCACCACGGGGCGGCGCAAGTGGCTGTCGCCGTCTTCGCAGCGATCGGTAGGACCACCAGGCCCACAGGGCAGCGATCAGCACTGGCGCCACCGCCATCACGCGCGAGCGTGCCGTCCATCCGGCGCCGACGGGCGTCGCCGGGCCGCGTCCACTCACCGTCGCGGCGATGCCTTCGATCAGACGATCGATAGCGGCGCTGTTGCCCGTGCGACCGACATTCATCAGCACAACCATGCCGAGGTGTTGTTCGGGCAGCAGGCGCAGGTGCGAGTTGAAATTGCTGACGTCTCCGTCGTGCCAGATCTTCGTCGCTCCCGGGGCGCGGTGAATAGCCCACCCCATGGCGTACGAGGTCGCCGGGCCGATCTCGGGCCCCGAGGCATGTAGCGTCGCGATCCCCTGCGGCGACACGAGCTGCCGATCGTCGTAGCGGCCATCGTTCAATTGCGCGGCGACGTAGTGCGTCATGTCCTCCGCCGAGGAAATCAGAAACCCTGCGGGGGTCGCACGTCTGGGGTACGGCGCGTCAAACGCCACGGGCCAACCGAACCAGTAACGATGGCCTGACGCCATGTCCACCGCGCCGGCATCTGACAACGCCGACGCGCTGTGGTGCATCTGCAGCGGGGCGAAGATAGCCGAACGCACGTACGCTTCGTACGAAACTCCGGAAACCTCCTGGACGATCAGACCAAGGGCGCTGTAGTTCTCGTTGGCGTATTCGAAGCGCCGGCCCGCTGGCTGCCGGAGCTCGGTCTCGGACAACTCGCGCACGCCATTCTCGAGCGCAGGGCCGCGTTGGTCGTTGAGCGACAAGCCCTTGAGGCCCTCGTAGGTCCGGAGCCCGCTGGTGTGATGGAGTAAATGCCGCACGCTGATCTTGTCCGACTCTGCCGTGTGACGTGTTCGGAACCAAGGCAGATACGTCGTCACTGGCGCATCCAGGTCGATCCGGCCTGCCTCAACCAGTTGCATCACGGCCAGCGCGGTGAACGACTTCGAGGTTGAGCCCAGGATGAACGGCGTCTCGGCGGTCACGGGCCGCCCGTCCGGGCCGGCGGCGCCATACCCCTTCAGATAAGCAATGCGGTCGCCACGGACGACGCCCAGCGCGAGCCCTGGAATGTGGGCCGAACGCATGGCGTCGTTGACGTAAGCGTCGATGGCGCGTGCATCAAAGTCGACAAGACTGGCGGGGGTGTCAGTAGCCGTCTGGCGAAATGGCGCTGCGCTGATGACCAGCGAGAGCGCGAATAGCAGCACGAGGACGGCAATGGCGCGCGAGTTCTGCATGACAGATTCCCTTCTGTGGGCAACGCCCTGAGCGAAACCGACGAGTGGGCCGCCGACATTGGGCGTCCCTCAGCTGGTTAACGCGGAATCTGTGCAGAAAACCCTTACCGGAGTGGATCGGCGCTATCGCCGCTCCGCCATCGCCAACCGCTCATCCACCGACGGGTGACGATGAAACAGCCAGCGCGTAATAGCAGACGGCTTCTCTTCTGCGAGATGTTGCGCACCGAGGCGGCGCACGGCTGCGGCAAATGCATCGCGATGACCAGTGACGGCCAGCGCAAACTGATCCGCACGCCGTTCTTGCCATCGTGACAGGCCATGGCGGGCTGGTGTTGCCACGAGCCACACGCCGCCGGCCATGAGGGCAATCAACGGCAGCGACAGCAACGCGCCCGCGGGTACGCCCGACAACAACAGGCCGAGATCGGCCACGGCCAGCGCCGACGACAACAACAGCGCGTCGAGCAGCAACGCCTGAATCAAATCATGGTGCTTGTGATGCGACAGCTCGTGCGCGACGACCACCGCAATCTCGTCCTGCGACCAGTCTCGCAGCACGTCCGGCGCAATCAACACCCGCCGGCCCTTCCCGAATCCCGTCACAGACGCCGTGTGCTCGTCGTGGCCATGGTCGCGCCACTCGAAGATGCCAGCCACCGGCACGCCCGCATCGACGGAGACTTGCGCCAGTCTTGCCGTCAGTTCAGGATTCGACAACTGCCCCGCCGCGCCACTGCGCGCGATCAGACTCGACACGCCGCGTATCGCCGCGGCCAGCGCGACCGACAGCGTGACACCGGTTGCCAGCCACCACCATCCATCAGCCAGACGCACCGACACGTGAATCACGACACCGACAATAACCGCGGCGGCCACACCGACAGCCGCCGTGTGGAGTTGCGCCGTCACGAGACCGCCAACGGACTTGTCTGCGCGTTTGAATCGGCGATCCAGACTGACGCCGAGGTAAATCACGACCGGCAGTGCGATCACCTCGAGCGCCGCGGCCAGCAGCGCCACGAAGACGATCACTTCGGCGAGCGCATGCCAGCGGCCGCTGGTGCCCGACACGGCGCCTGTCACGAGATCCGCGAGCGCCGCACCGGCAGGCGTCACGCCACAGAGCCCGAGCACGACGATGCCGGCGGCCGCGCTGACGACATCAGCTCTGCGACGCAGTCGCTGATATCGCGCGGCCTTGGCTTCGTTCATGCGTCCCAGGCTAGTTCATTTGAATCGAGATCAACTTCGAGACACCCGGCTCTTCCATCGTCACACCGTAGAGACGATTCGCAATCTCCATCGTCTTCCGGTTGTGCGTGATGAGGATGAACTGGGTATGGTCCTGCATCGTCTTGAGCATTTCCACGAAACGGCCAATGTTCGCGTCGTCGAGCGGCGCGTCGATTTCGTCGAGCAGGCAGAACGGGCTCGGGCGATATTTGAAGATGGCGAACATCAGCGCCATCGCGGTCAGCGCCTTCTCACCACCGGAGAGCAGCTGCACGTTCTGCAGCCGCTTGCCCGGCGGCTGCGCGACGATGTCGATGCCGCTTTCCTCTTCGTTCTCCTGATCGATCAGCGAGAGGTTTGCGCGTCCGCCGCCGAAGACGGTCGAGAACATCACCTGGAACTTCTCGTTGATCGAATGGAACGCCTCTTCGAAGCGCTCCTTGGTCGTCTTGTCGATGCGCTTGATCGCCTCGCCCGTCTGCGAAATCGCATCGAGTAGGTCCTTGCGCTGCGTCGTGAGGAACGTGTGACGCGCTTCGAGTTCGTCGAACTGGCCAATCGCCATCATGTTGACCGGGCCGAGCCGTTCAATCTTGCCGCGCAAGTCGGCGATCACCATATCCGGCGTGATCTCGGCGTCAGGCGACGTGAGCGACAGGTCCGCACCCTCGGCACCGCGAGCACCCTCGGAACCCTGCCCCCCTGACACCATGGCACCGTCATCGTCGTCGTCGCCCGCCTCCGGGGCCGACGCCGCGGCCAGGCGCTTGGACGGCGCGCTCAGTTCGCCTGCGGCTTCCATGCGATCCACTTCGACCATGACCGCATCAATCGACGCATTGACGGCGTCGAGGCACTGCTGATTCAAGTGTTCGAGATCCGACGACGCCTTGGCCTTGGCGACCTCGCCCTGCATGACGTCGGCACGCACCACCTCGAGCACCTGACGGGCGCCGCGAATGTCGTGCTCGCGCCCTTCGAACTGCGAACGCAGGCCGGCGAGCTTCTCGTCGAGCTCGCGCAGATCCACCCGTAGACCTTCGAGCGTGTGCACGTCGGTGTCGAGCAACCGCTCGGTCTCGCCGATGCCGATGTGCAGTTCCCCGCGTCGCGTGTGCGTCCGCTCAATGTCGCCGCGGCGCCCAACGATGCGCTCCGCGAGTTCGAGAGCGGCCGCTTCGAGGCGCGCCACGTCTGCGCCGAGCGAGGCCACGCGCTCGATCATCGTCGCCTGCTGCGTGCGGGCTTCGGTGACCAGTCGCAGTTTGCTTTCCGAGTGATCGCGTGCGCCCTGCAGGCGCGACAGCACGTCGCCAAGACGCGCTTCCGCGTCCCTGTAGCCGGCTTCATGTTCCGTGATCGCCGTCGCCGCATCGTCACGGCGTCCGGCAGCCGCGCGCTCTTCTTCCTCGGCGCGATGCTGCTCGGTGAGCACCACATCGAGGCGACGCGACACGCGCGTGAGATCGGCGTCCGACCGATTCGCTTGCGCCTCGTGGCCGACGATCGCCTTCTCGAAGTTGTGATGCGAGGCGACCGAGTCGGCGAGTTGACGCTCGGTGTCCGTGATCTGCTGGTCGGCCGTGGACTGCTCCGACGTCAGACCCGCCATGAGTGTGCGAATCGCGGTGATCTGCTCGCGCAGCCCGGCCGTCTCGCTGCGCAGCTCGAGAATGCCGCGCGCACCCTGGCGGGCTCCGCCCTGCACGAGCCACGAGCCATGAAACACTTCGCCGCCGGGCGCCGCCACTGGCACGCCAACGGTCCGCGCCACATCGCGCGCGATCTCAAAGCTGTCAGCGATCAGCGCATCTCCGACGACGTGCGTAATGGCGTCGGCGTATTGACCGGTGGCCTTCACGACGGAACGTAGCGCGCGCGTGCCGGCGGGCGGCTGCACGGCCGGCACATACACGCCAGCGCCATCGAGCACGAGGAAGCCGCAGCGGCCGGCATTCTTCTCGGCCAACAGCTTCAGTGCCGTGGTGACCTGCTCGGCCGAGTCGACGATCACATGCTGAAGCAAGTCGCCGAGCAGCGCGTCAACTGCGCGCTCGTACGAACGCTCCACTTCGAGATGGTCCACGATGGCGCCGTGCTGGCCCACCGCGTGCGGCGCCTCGGCCAGCAACAGTCGTGCGGCGTCACCGAACGTCGCGCGGCTGGCTTCGAGGCCCTCAAGCGAGTTGAGTCGCGCCGCCAGCGTCGCGTGTTCGCGCTGCTGCGAGGCCAGTTCGTTCACGACACGCGTGCGGTTCGCGCGCAGTTCGCTCAGGCGTGCTTCGGCGGTGCGGCGAGTGTCGAGCACGATCGACAGTGCTTCACGCGCCTCCGCGAGTTCAGCTGCCGCCTGCTCGCGCAGGTTGTGAACGCGATCCGCTTCCGCCGACAGCTCGCGCGCTTCGATCGTGAGCCGACCGAGCTCCGAGGCCACGCGGTCTTTGACCGCGCCGGCGTTGTCGCGCGCCTGACGGAGCGCCGACAACGTCGTGGCCGCGCCCATGACGGCAGCGCGCAGTTCGTCAGCTTCTTTCTCAACGCTCTGCACCGACATCGACGCCTGCGCGTAGTCGTGCTGACGGTCGGCCACCAGGTGCTCTGCGTCCGCCACCGCTTCGGTCGCGGCCGCGGCGGCTGCCCGCTGCGATTCGATCGCGAGCCGCGCCGGCTCTTCGCGACCGGTGAGGTCACTGACTTCGGCTGCGAGCTCTTCCGCGCGCACACCCAGGTCGGCGATCTGCTGCTTGTCAAACGTGATCTGCTGCTGGCGGCGGTTGATCTCGAGCTCGAGACCATGCGCGCGTTCGCGCGTCGCGGTCGACAATGTCTCGGCTTCGTACAACCCGATGCGCAGCCCTTCGAGCGTGGTCTCGATCTCGGAGAGGTTGGCGGAGGCAGCCGCTTCACGCTCACGAGCGGCCGCCAGACGTGTGTCAGCGCTCTCGATGTCGCGCGACAACGTGCGGTACCGGTGCGCAAACTGCACCTGTTCCCAGCGGCGCAGCTCTTCGCGCAAACGCTGATAGCGCTTCGCCTTGGCGGCCTGGCGCTTCAGCGTGCCGCGCTGCTTCTCGACTTCGAACACGATGTCGTCGATGCGCGTCAGGTTGCCGTGCGCGGCCTCAAGCTTCAGTTCCGCCTGACGACGACGCGATTTGTATTTGGTGACACCGGCGGCTTCTTCAATCAGCGAACGCCGTTCGGCTGGTCGTGACGAAAGGATCTGGCCGATCTTGCCCTGCTCGATCACGGCGTACGCCTTCACGCCGAGACCGGAGTCCATCAGCAGATCGTGAATGTCACGCAGACGGCAGACGTCGCCGTCGATCAGGTACTCACTCTCGCCCGAACGATACAGGCGCCGACCGATCTCGACGTCGCGCACCGTGATGGGGCCCTCGTCGAGCAAGTCCTCAACGCTCGGCAGCTCGATGATCGGGAGCCCCTCAGAATCGAGTGCGGGCGGCGCCCCGTCCACGGGTGCGTCGCCGCTCGCCACGATTGCGCCAACCGCAGCCTTCATTGCCGCTTGGGCGACATCACTGAGCATCAGCCGCACTTCCGCAGCCGCCGTGGGCTTGCGGGCATCGCTGCCCGCAAAGATCACGTCCTCCATGCGCTCACCGCGCAGGCTCTTTGCGCTCTGCTCGCCGAGCACCCAGGTAATGGCGTCGACGACGTTACTCTTCCCGCAGCCGTTGGGGCCGACAATGGCGGTCACGCCGTCGTCGAAGTGAAGCTCCGCACGGTCAGGAAAGCTCTTGAATCCAGCAATATGAAGTTTTGCGAGGCGCATCGAAAGTTGGTTGAAGTATACCAAGCCCTATTAGGTGGGGCTAGGTGAAAACGGGCCACTAAATATGGCGGACTGCCCTAGGAAAAACCCCCATCTATTTTTTGGCGAGGAGCGCTTTGGCTTCGTCGAAGAAACCGAGGGCGAAGGCGGCCTGCGGGTCGACCTTGAGGAGTTGTCGGCGGGCTTCCTCGACGCCGAACAGGTCGACGTCGGCTTCGTAGTGGATCATGGCCTTGACGTAGACCACGTCCTTGGCAAACGCCGCGTCATCGATCTTGACTCGCTGCGACGTCGCGTACGCCTTGAACTCATCCAGGATCGCGGTTGTGATATCGAACCCACGCGAAACCTTGTGCTGGCTCGTAGCGCGCTTGTTGGCCGGGCGATCGTCGCCTTCTGCCGTGAAGCGCTCGGCAAAGCCCACGAACATGCCACGGCTGAACAATTGCCGCGAGAAGAAGCTGGGGTTGAAGCCCTCGTTCGGGCCCGGCATGAAGTGATCCGGCTCGATGCCGCCGCCGCCGTACACCTTGCGGCCGCCGTCGGTGTACTTCAGCTGGCTGGCGGCGTGATCGCGGTGCTCGTTCTGATCGCGCAGGCCGTAGGTCAGATAGTCGTCGAACGCGCCGTCCCACGGCCGTTGAATCAACCGGCCGCTCGGCGTGTAGTATCGGCCCGTCGTGAGCGCGAGCCCCGCGCCGTTCGCGATGCGATACACCGATTGCACAAGTGCCTTACCGAAAGTCTGTTCGCCGACAACGATCGCGCGATCGTGATCCTGCATGGCGCCCGTGACAATTTCCGACGCACTCGCGCTGCCGCGGCTCACCATCACGATGAGCGGCACGGTCAGGAACTCACCCTGCGCAATCGCCGGATATTCCTTGTCGGAGTTCTGCACGCGGCCCTTGGTGTAGACCACCATCTGCCCACGCTTGATGAAGTGGCTGGCAATGCCGATCGCGGCGTCGAGCAAACCGCCCGGGTTGTCGCGCAGGTCAAACACCAGGCGCTCCATGCCCTGGCCCTGCAGTTTCTTGAGCGCCGACAGGATCTCTTCGTCGCTGGTCTCCGAAAAATCCGCGAGACGGATGTAGCCGGTGCCCGGCTGCATCATGAACGCCGCGCGCACGGTCGTGATGTTGATCTCATCGCGCGGCACGGTGAGTTCAATCAGCGTGTCTGAACCCGGGCGACGAATTGAGACGTTCACCGTCGTGCCCTTCGGCCCGCGAATCTTGTCGGACACCTGGCGCGTGGTCCAGCCCTTGGCGCTTTCGGTACCGACCTTCGCAATCACGTCCCCGCGTCGAATGCCCGCCTTGTAGGCCGGCGAGCCCTCGAACAGCTGGGTGACGGTCACGTCTTCATTGGCGGCCACGATCGTCACGCCAATACCGGGGTACTTGCCTTCCTGCCGTTCGCGCATCTGCGCGTACGTATTCGGATCGAAGAACGAGGAATGCGGATCGAGCGTGCGCAACATGCCGTCGATCGAGCCGTACACGGCCGTGGCCGGATCGACCGGCTCGACGTAGTCCTTCTCGATGGCCGCCAACGCCGCGGTGTAGACCTGATACCCGTCGTTGATGCGATCGCGCCCAGCTTTCGGCGCCTGGGCCCCGAGCATCCCGCCGGCTGCCGCCGACGCTGCCACGATTAACGCCGCCGCAGGAATGGTCTTGAGCATGGCTAGGATGCTACCACCGGGGCTGCCTCAGGCATCTTCATCGTCGTCGTCCTTTTTCTTCTTCTGGAAGACCTTGGCCACGCCAATGCTGATCAGGTAGAGCACGATCATCGGTGCGGCGAAGATGGTCTGATTCACTGGATCGGATGACGGCGTCGCGATCGCCGCGATGATGAAGATGATCAGGATGGCGTAGCGGAAATGCTTCCACATGAAGCCGGCCGTCACGATGCCAAAACGCGCGAGGAAATACACGAGGATCGGCATCTGAAACACGGCGCCGAACGCGAGCACCATCAGCACGTAGAAACTGAACGCTTCATCCGCATTCGGTCGCATGTCGATGTATGCGTTCTCGAACGACGAGAAGAACTTCAGCATCGACGGAATGGCGACGAAATGCGCGAACGCCACACCGGAGGCAAACAGTGTGGTCGCCGATGCCACGAACGGCACGACCACCCGCTTTTCCTTCTGGTAAAGGCCTGGGGCGATGAACATCCAGAACTGCCAGAGCACGACCGGAGTGGCCAGCAGCAACCCCGCCAGCGCGCCAACTTTGAAATAGAAGAAAAACCCGCCGGTGAACTCCGTGTAGATGAGCTTGCCGCCGTTGGCCGTGAGATAGCGCTGCAGGTAGAGGGTCAGCTTCTCGGCAAAGAAAAACGACAGCGCGCAGCCCGCCAGAATGGCGTAGACCGAGTAGATGATCCGTTTGCGGAGTTCCTCGAGGTGATCGAGGAAGCTCATACGCGACGAGCCTTCGGTTTCTACTTCTTCCGAAGTCTCGTCGTCCTGCTCATCGTTCATCACTTACGACCCCGAGTGTTCGCCTCGCGCGACTGTTTCACCAGTCGACGCTGTGGAGGGAGACGCGGCGTCGATCGCATCCTTCGCGTCGGAATGAATCGTTTCCGGGCTGGCCGGCAACTGTGGCGGCGCGGGAGCCTTCGACTGTTGCTTCTGCTCGTCGAGCCGGACTTCCTCTTCGAGCGTGTTGCGGAGTTCGTTGGACGCCTTCTTGAATTCGGCGATGCCCTTACCCAACGACTTGCCCAATTCGGGCAACTTCTTGGGGCCAAAGAAAATCAGTGCGATGACGAAGATGACGACAAGTTCGGGAACACCAAGACCCATGAAAAACGCTCCTTCGATCGTGCCTTCGCAGTATACCCCCAACCCACGTGTTTACATTGACTTGCGAGGTACACGAGTACTACCATGTTTGCGGAAAGTTCTCCGGAAGCTCTACGGAAGGATTTCAGATGACACGAATGACACCTCGGTTCGGCATGACGGTGATCGGCGTGGCTCTTGCGCTGGCATCAAATGCCGCTGCGCAGACCGCCCCGAAGCCCGCACCGGCCTCCGCGCCCGCGAGCGAAACGCGTTCGGCCAAAACCACGGCCAACGGCGATACGGGCCTCTTCTTCGTCCCGACAGCCGAAGTGCTGCCGTCGAAGAAATTCTCGTTCAGCCTTTACCGCACTAACTTCGACGATGGCCAGGGCTTCACGGACATGTCGAACTTCCCGGTCACGCTCGGTGTGGGCATCGGCGGACACGTGGAGGCCTACGGCGCGTACAACGTGCTGACGCGTCTCGACCGTCGCGCGCGCCCGCTGTTCTTCTCGAGCACCGCCGCGGAGACGGCGTCAGGCACCGGCGGCGGCATCACGCCGAACTACCCGCTGGTGCGCAGCCCGTGGGTGAGCACCAACGGCGATCTGTCGCTCGGCGTCAAGGTGAACCTGACGAGCGAAGCCGACAAGAAGCCGGTGGCGTTTGCCATTCGCGGCGGCATCAAGATTCCAACCGGCAGCAAGGCAGATGGCACGACGTCTGGCGAGATGGACTACAGCGTCGACGGCATCATCAGCAAGGAAGCCGGCAAGATGGCTGACCTCTCCGCCTACGCGGGCTACCTCGTGCGCGGCAACCCGTCTGGCTACTCGCTCACCAACAGCCTGCGCTGGGGCTTGGGTCTCGGTCTGCCGACACGCAAGAACTTCGGCTTCACCGCGACGGCCGAACTCTTCGGCGAGTTCTACAACAACAAGACGATCACCGCACCGGCTGGCCTGAAGGGCACGGACGGGTCATCGGTGCCCACCTCGACGACGCTGAAGAACCCGATCTACGGCGCGATCGGCGCGGCGTTTGAGTTCAGAAACGGCATGTTCATCGGCGCGGCCGCCAATTGGAACTTCGCGCAGAAGTCGCGCACCGACGCCGTCGCCGCCAGCTGCGCGGCCTGCCCGTCGTCGTTCTCGAGCAAGTCGCTCGACGCGCAGGGCATCAACGTGCGCATCGGCTACCACCCCGGCGTGCGCAAGGTGCTGCCGCCTCCGCCACCGCCTCCCCCGCCGCCACCACCGCCGCCACCACCACCGCCTCCGCCAGCCAATCGGCCGCCGGTTGTGCGTGCGTCGTGCGATCCGTGCTCGGTGGAAATCGGCAAGACCTCGACGGTCTCCGCTGACGCACAGGATCCGGACGGCGATGCGTTGACCTACGCCTGGCGCGCAGCCTCAGGCTCGGTCTCGAGCGCCACGAACCGCCAGACGCCGTGGACGGCGCCGATGACCGAAGGCCCAGTGACGCTCACTGTGACGGTGAACGACGGCAAGGGCGGTACCGCGAGCGCGACGACGACGATCACGGTGACCAAACCGCCGGTCAAAACCTACACGTTCGAGGATGTGCACTTCGGCCTCGACAAGTTTGACCTGCGCGAAGACGCGCTGCGCGTGCTCGACGAAGCCATTGCGGCCATGAAGGCCAACGCGAACCTGAAGCTCGAGATCGAAGGCCACACCTGCAACATCGGCACGGCCGAGTACAACCTCGCGCTCGGCGAACGCCGCGCCAAGGGCGTCGTCGACTACCTCGTCAGCCGCGGCATCGGCGCCGATCGTCTGCGCATGGTCAGCTACGGCGAGGAAAAGCCGAAGTTCGACAACGCGCGTGAAGAGACGCGACGTATGAACCGCCGCGCAGCGTTGGTGGTCAAAATCCAGTAGCTCGAAGACACGTTCAAGAACGAGGCCCGAAGGTGCAGCCGCACTTTCGGGCCTTTGCCTTTTTGGGGATCCCTTGACTCTGGACTCTGGACATTGGACTCTGGACTCCAAGTGTCCATCCTCCCCACCGCTGACACCGCCCGCCTCATCGCCGAACTGTCTTCATCCGACGCGCTTCGCCGCGAGACCGCGATCGCCCGGCTGAGTGTGATTGGCTCGCGAGCGGTGACACGGCTGCTGGCGCTTGCCGCCGATGCCAAGGCGCCGATCCTGGCGCGGCTAGGCGCGCTGACGGCGCTCGAGACCATCGGGGATCCGCGGGCCAGCGTCCTGGCTCGCACGTTGTCAGACGACCCCGATGTGCGCCTGGGGGTGGCCGCCATCGCAGTGCTTGGCGTGTTGGCGCAAGGGGACGACGGGCAGGCCGACCGCGCGTTCGACCGACTGACGAGCCTCGCGCTCGATGCCTCCATCGACAGCGATCGTCGCGTTGCGGCTTGCCGCGCGCTCGAAGGCCTGCCGGCGAACGTCGTCTCACCGATTCTGGACGCGCTGGCCACCGAGAGCTCACCGGCCGTGCAGGCACACGCAACACGCGCGCAATCGGGCGACACACGCCCTATCGAATCGCTGCCAGAACAGGGCCTGCCGTCCGATCCGGCCGTCATGCTGGCGATCATCCGGGAAGAAGGTCCCGACGCGAAGCTCACGCTCCTTCGCGACCTCGTGGATCGGGTGCGCGAACGGGAAAAGGCCACGAAGTCTCAGGCCACCCGCGAACAGTGGATGGCGGCGCGCGGACTGCTTCACCAGCAACTCGCCGCGCGGAACAGCCGACTCGCCGTGTATGACCTGCGCGAGACGCTGGCCGCATCCAGCGAACCTCTTCCGGTGGGGTTTGTTGCAGCCGCAGCCGCCGTGGGCGATGTGGGTTGCCTTGAGCCTATCGCCGCATCATGGCTCGCCGCCACTGGCGACCGCTGGTGGCGCGATCACCTCGCCGAGGCCTTCGCCGCCATCGTGAAACGCGAGAAAATCACGCGTCGCCACGCCACGCTGAAAAAGATTCTCGAGCGTTGGCCGTCAGCCGGTGCGCTGGTCGCCGCCGCGCCGCTCAGATAGCGCGGGCGCCGTCGCCAAACTTCGCAGGACGAGAAACAGGGAGATCAACACAACTACACGTGTGCCGTGCTCGTTGATGAGGCGTGCGATCGCCCCACCCATCATCTGGAACGACGCGGGCAGCCTCGCGGAGACCTCCACCAGACGACTCTCAATCGAATCGGGAATATTGATCACGAGCAGGAGCAGCGCACCGGTCGATAATGCCCAACGAGCGAAACGATTCTGCAGCACTCCCCGGTCGGCCCATTGAATGATCCAGACGGCGGGAAACAGCAGCAGGGTGTTGTGCCGCTGATGGGTCAGGCTGGCAAACGACCATAACAAGCAGGCCACGACCGTGATCGCACGCAACCTGGCGTCGTCGGGACGACGGCGGAGTGAGAGCCCCACGAGGATGACGAGCAACGCGCCGATCGCGAACGGATACGTCAGCTGCACCATCCGAAAGTCTGAAACCAGTGCGGTCAGGGCACTTCGCAATTCGGTCACGCCGATCAGAAAATCTACGCCGCCGTAGACGTGAATGAAGCTGTCCGCGTAGCTCGACATCACCGCCACGACCGGTTCGTGCACGGACCAGGCAAACGTCATCGTCAGCGCCACCACAATAACGCCCGCCACCACCAGGGGCGTCGTGTGACCGAGCAGGAGCAACGCGAGGCCGAATCCTGCGGCGAGATTCAGCTTGAACGATGCCAGGGCAAAGCAGAGGCCGGCCAGGACTGGACGGCGCCGGGCAAGCAGCATGGCCGTGATGAACAGGATCAGCACCAAGGGAAATGTCTGCCCAAACCCGATCGACCGCCTGACGGCTCGCGACGACAACAGCATGCACACGAACGACGTCGTCTCGAGCCTCGACAGCGACGTCTCGCTCAACTGGGCAAACCATCGAACCAGCAGGTAGCAACCCGCCACTGAGAGAGCGGCGTTGAACCACGCGTAGACGGCGAACCCCTGTGCCGACGAACTCAAACTGAAGAACCACAGGACGCCGAACGCGTGCGGCGGATAGTCAACACCGTAGATCGCACGATACGGACTGGCACCGGTGGTCCAGACGGCAACCCACGTCTGCACTTCATGCAAATCGGTTTGCCAATCGTGTGCGATCGCCAGTTGCAGCGCCGACAAGACGCTGGCCGTTGCCAGCGTGGCCCAGGCCGCCGCGGTCACCCGAGGCGCCGGTGTCGATCGGGGCCACGGCAACCGTGCCAGCGCTAGTAGGCTTTTGCGAACCATGCCTTTGCCGTCGACGCGCCATTGCACTTGATGCACGGGCTGTCGACCTTCGGAGAATTCATCGGAATGTTCCTGAGCGTCGCCTGCGTCTCCGTCTTGATCTGCGCTTCGCAGTCGGCACTACCGCACCAGCTCGCAATGACGAAGCCCGGACGGCCTTCCATCGCGGCCTTGAATTCATCCCACGTGGTGGCTTCGCTCGTGTGTTCCTCGCGGAACGCGCGCGCGCGCGCCAACAGGTTGCTCTGAATCGCCGCGAGCAACTCTTTGATCGTTGTGGTCAGCCCCTCCATCGACAGCGGGGCCTTCTCACGCGTATCGCGACGCGCAGAGAACACCGTGCCCTTTTCGATGTCTTTCGGGCCGATCTCGAGACGCAGCGGCACGCCACGCATTTCGTATTCCGCAAACTTCCAGCCTGGCGAGTTTTCCTCGTCGGCGTCGAGCTTCACGCGAATGCCGGCCGCCTCAAGTTCCGCCTTGATCTTCTCGCAGGTCGGCAGCACGGTCGTCTTCCAGTCACCGCGGGGAATGGGCACGATCACGACCTGATGCGGCGCGACGTTGGGCGGCAACACCAACCCACTGTCGTCGCCGTGCGTCATGATCACGCCACCGATCAGGCGCGTCGACACGCCCCACGACGTCGTCCATGCATGCTGCACGGTCTTGTCGCGACCCTGAAACTGGATCTCGAACGCCTTTGCGAAATTCTGACCGAGGTTGTGTGACGTGCCTGCCTGCAGCGCGCGACCGTCGCCCATTAGCGCCTCGATCGAGTACGTGCGCGACGCGCCGGCGAACTTCTCACTCTCGCTCTTGATGCCGTCCATTACGGGCATGGCGAGTTCGTTTTCGCAGAACTCCTTGTAGAGCGCCAGAATCTTCAGCGTCTCGACTTCGGCTTCCTCCGCCGTCTCGTGGGCGGTGTGACCTTCCTGCCACAGGAATTCCGTGGTGCGAAGGAACGGACGCGTCACCTTCTCCCAACGAACGACGTTCGCCCACTGGTTGATCAATACCGGCAGATCGCGCCACGACTTGACCCACTTGGCGTACATGGTGCCGATGATGACCTCAGAGGTCGGCCGAACAATCAAACGCTCTTCGAGTTCCTCGTCACCACCGCGCGTCACATACGCGACCTGCGGCGCGAAGCCCTCGACGTGGTCCTTCTCTTTCATCAGCAGGCTCTCGGGAATGAACAGCGGAAAGTACGCGTTCACATGTCCCGTGGCCTTGAAGCGTGCGTCAAGCAACCGCTGGATGTTCTCCCAGATGGCGTAGCCATACGGACGGATCACCATGCAGCCCTTGACCGGCGAGTAGTCGGCCAGTTCCGCGCGTTTGACGACGTCCAGATACCACTTGGAGAAATCCTCCGAGCGCGGCGTGATCTCCGTCACGAATGCGTCGGGCTTGTTGCCTTTGGCCGGTTTCTCCGGTTTTCCCTGCTGATTCACTGCCGATGCTCCCTCGAAAAATGGATTCCCCAGTGTACGCGAGACGGCGACGGAGACGCTGCGCTATCCTACGGACGACTCACATGGCGTCCTCCACTGCGTCCACTCGCCCGACTTCGCCAGTGCGTATCGATGTCACGAGCGAGCGCGGCCCCTATGCCGTGATGGTCGGCACCGGTCTGGCGTCATCGCCGGAAAAGACACTCAAGAGCCTGGGCCTGCCAGTGCATGCGCTGGTCGTCAGCGCACCAGAGATCTGGAGGCGGCATGGTGCCGCGTGGCGCGGCGTGGCCGGCAAGCGCGGCCCGGTGCTGATCACCGACGGCGAGAAGGCCAAGACGCTCAACACCGTCAGCCGCCTTTACGACGCGTTCAACGCGAACGCGCTGGATCGCGCGTCCATGGTGGTGGCTCTCGGCGGCGGGACGATCGGCGACATGACCGGGTTTGCCGCAGCGACGTACCTGCGCGGCCTGCACGTGATTCAGGTGCCGACCACCTTGCTCGCACAGGTCGACAGCGCGATCGGCGGCAAGACTGGCGTCAACTTACCGACTGGCAAGAATCTCGTCGGCTCGTTTCATTCGCCGTCGGCCGTAATCTGCGATCCCGACGTGCTCGGCTCACTGCCTCGCCGCGATTTTCGATCCGGGCTCTACGAAGTCGTGAAATACGGCGTCATCGCCGCGCCGTCGATCCTCGAGACGGTCACCAGCAAGTCGCACGCCATCTTTGCGTGCGAGGCCAAGGTGCTGACACCGCTGATCGCCGAATGCTGTCGCATCAAGGCCGCGGTGGTCACTGCCGATGAGCGCGAATCCGGCAGGCGACGCTCGCTGAACTTCGGCCACACCATCGGCCACGCGCTCGAAGCCATCACGAAATACCGCCGTTTTCGCCACGGCGAAGCGATCGGCTACGGCATGCTCGCTGCCGGCCGCATCTCGCAGTGGCGCTCGCTGATGAGCGAAGCAGAACTCAACACGCTGCGCCACGCGATTCGCTCACTCGGCCCCATGCCGGCGGTGACGGACCTGAGCATCAAGGACGCGCTCGCCGCCATCACGCTCGACAAGAAAGTCATCAGCGGCAAACTGCACTTCGTCGCCGCCAAGGGCCTCGGGGCCACCGTGTCGATCAGCGACGTCACCACCGACGAACTCAAACACGCGCTGCGCGACATCGGCCTGCGGGGCTAACCCTTAACATGGGGGGCCATGGGGCGCCATGGGGAAAACAAGACCGAGATAGTTTTTCGAAAGGCTTTTTGAAAATCTGTTGGTGTTGGGGTTGGTGTTCCCTATGGCTCCCCATGTTGATCGCTCCTGATCTGTCTATCGAATCCAGCCGGGTGGGATGTTCTTCTTCCTCGCGTCCTCTTCAATAGCAACGATTGCCAGCTTGTCTTTCTCCACCTGCCGTGTGAGTCGATCAAGTTCTGTTAGCGCACGTGTCCGCTGTGTCTGAACGGCTGCGCGCTGGGCCGGGTCGTCGAGGTTGATGGACTGCGTGGTGAGTCCGTTGACCCGTCCCTGCAGGGCTTCTGCCAGTAACTCGTCGCTCTCGAGCGAGGTTCGTGCCGCCGCCATGCGCGCGCGCCAATCGGACTCGGACGCGACGGGTTCGGCGGCTTTCACGACAGGTTCGTCTGGCTTCGCCGCGGGTTCCACCGCTTTCGACGGGGGTTCGGCCGGCTTGGGCGGAGATTCGGGTTCGGCGGTTCTTCGTTCGGCCAGTGGAATGTCGGCCATCGTGACTGATCGGGTGGCGGCCGGCGTTAGTGCGCGGCGAATGGACTCGTAGAACGCGGCATCGGCGAGCGTGCCGCCATTGCCGCCGCGCGTGGCGGCGATGATGAGCATGACGATGGCGGGGAGGGTCCAGGGCATGACTATTTGCTCCGCCAGGACAGGACGCGGACGCCTATGGGCGCGCGAGCGATCACCACTTCAGTGCTGCGGCGCGTGGCGCCAAATCCGAAGGCCTCGCTGTGCAGCATGATCGTGGCGTTAGCGTCGGTGGTGGCCGAGCCGTCGGCATCGGCCGGGTCGTCGGCGACCCAGACCGCCACGTAGACGCCGCTGTCGCCGGCCGCAAGACCGGCCATCTGCGCCAGTGTCCCCCACGCAAAGAGTCGCCACGCTGGCGTGTTCGCGCCGAGGACGTATGTGGATGAGGCGTCGGCCTGAATGTCTGTGGTGACTTGATCGAGGTCGAGCACGACTCGCGCCGGCGAGAGCGGCCGGTGGGTGACGTCGTGGAACTGCGACGTCGCGCCGGCCAGGAGCGTGCTCCAATCGGGCACCGCAGCAATTTCCGTGAGCACGCCTTCGATCGCGGCGTCCGCGGCGATCATCGTCGCCGCTGAGCCGCGGGCATTGCCCGCGATCTGCCGCTCGGCACTGGTGGCGGCCACGAGTCCAAGGCCGAGACCCGACAGGCACACGATCACGAGTAGTGACAGCACCAATGCGGCACCCTGCTCTCTCATCGGCCCACACTCAGGCTGCGCGGCGAGATATCACGCAACACGGGGAACGCGGGCACTCGACTCCTGAGCGCCGCCACAGCGGACTCGCTCGACACGACGACACGAATGACTCGCACGCGGAGTAGATCCGTATCGAAACGCGTGGTGCCGACACCAATCCATGGACCATCCGTGAAGGTCGACAACGGCAGTTCGGCCAATCCTGAACCTAAGACGCCGGTCCCCCAGTAACTGAAGGAAACGGCCGCGAGATGATCGACGGCCGGCTGATCGCTTTGGTCGCCGTCGTACTGGCGCAGCTGGCGCGCGGCGGCGTCGAAATCGTAGGTGCGCGATATCACCTGCGACACCGTGGAGCCGGCCGGATAGCTCCACGCCAGATCCTGACCGTGATGCCGAAGCGTCGCGACGGCCCCGGCAATGCGCGTGATGCGGAAAATATCAAAATGCCCCGTCGCGTCTTTGACAATGACGTCCTGTCCGGCGAGCAACCCACACAGCGCTGCCGCCCCACAGATCGGCGCGGCGTTCACCGACAGCGCCAACGCGCCAGACGAGATCGTCGCTGCGGTCGTCGTCTGCGATGCGGTGGCTGGCACAGACAACACCGTGATGGCACTCCTCCGCGCCACATCAGGGCCGTCACCACTCTGGGCGCCGAGCCGGCGCGGTAGCACTGCCGGTGTCGAACCAGTCAACACGCCGCGCAATGGACCGGCGTAGATACCCGCACCGGCAGACGCCACATCGCGCGCAATGCTCTCGGCGGCCACTCTCGCGCGCTGCTGGACGTCCATCACTTCTGGTTGCGTCTGCGACACGCGTGACGCGGGCATCACGAGTGCCATCGCCGTGCCGGTCACCATCAGCGTCAGCACGAGTGCCACCAACGTCTCGACGAGGCTGAACCCGGCGGATCTCACTGCGCGGTCCTCGACAGGATTGAGATGAGATGCACATCGCGCGACGCCGGCCGCGTCACGGGCGCCGCCATGACCTGCAAGACCAACGTGTTCACCGGATCGGCGGGCATCGGTGCGATGCTCCATCGACGCAGGTAGACACCCTGGCGCGGCGCCGCTGTGCCAACCCCAACCACCGCGCCGGCCCCATCGATGAAGTCGACAAAGCCGCTCGTGTTCGTGCGGAGCGCGGAGGCTGGCGACGTCGCCAGCGCTGGATCTGAGATTGGGGCGCCTCCGCCGGCCGGGTCGTACGCCCACGTGAGGCCTCGCAGTTCGGCCATCTTCGTCTCGGCGGCCATGGTCATCACGGTGTCGATGCGCGAGGCCTGTGTGACGCGAGCTGCGAGTGCAAACAGCTCCGCCAGACCAAGCGCACTCGACGCCACGAGCGCCATCGCCACCAGCACTTCGACCAGAGAGAAGCCCTTCACATACATTCACTATTGCAACTTGCGCTCCAGATGCGTCCTCGGGCCAGACGCGCGTGGCAGCCGAAAACGTGAATGTTTTTGTGAGGTTTGTTAAGTGGAAACGTGGCAATTTTTGCCACGCGGATACTCGCTTACTGAAGTGTAATCAGCCCGACGTACCAGGCGATGACCGGCTCGCCCCAACACGCCGCGAGGAACGCCGCAACCGCGAGGAACGTGCCGAACGGCAGACGCGTCTTCATGGAGCCGCGACCAGCCGTCGCGATGGTCACGCCCACGACGGCGCCGGTCAGGCTCGCCACGAACAGCACCAGCCAGACCTGCTGCCAGCCGAGAAATGCGCCGATCATCGCGAGCATCTTCACGTCGCCAAGACCCATGCCGTCCACGCCAGTCGCGCGTTTCCACACCCATCGGATGGCCAGGAGAACAGCCGCACCGATCGCGGCTCCAGTGGCACTCGCAACCAGTCCGGGAGCGAGAAACACGCTGGCGCCAAGACCGATCGCGATGCCCGGCAGCGTGATCGCATCCGGCAGCAGCTGATGTTCCAAGTCGATGAAGAACAGCGCCACGAGCATCGCCGCAAAGACGACGCGCACCACGAGCAGCGGCCCAGGCTCAAAGACCGCCGCGGTCAGCGCGAACGCGAGCGCCGTGATCAACTCAACGACCAGATAGCGCGCTGAGTAAGACGCGCCGCACGCCCGGCACTTGCCGCCGAGCATGAGGTAGCTCGCGACCGGCAGATTGTCGAACCAGCGGATCGGTGTGCCGCAGGCCGCGCACCGCGACCCGGGCGAGACCACCGACTCACCGCGCGGTAATCGGTGAACGCACACGTTCAGGAAACTGCCGATGCACAGACCGAACGCGGCCGCGAGCGCAACAATCGCGATCTCCATCAGCGCGGACGCTCTGGCAAGACGGGCAACGGCGACAGCGGCGACTGCGGGTGCAGTCGTACGAGTCCGCTCGCGGGAAAGTACACATACGGCGCACCCGCCGGATCGATCGGCACGCCGGCAATCAATCCCACCGCCATGAAGTCGTCCCACCCTGTGGGATTGCGCTGCATCTTCTTCTGAAACGGCGCAACGAGTGCTTCGAGCTGCTCGATCGCGTTCATCGCGGTGAGTTGCGCGAGTCGTCTCTGCGCTATCGCGCGCAGCCACCCTTCCGGCGCATGCGCAACCATGTCCTCGAGCCACGCGCCTGCCACCTGACGATCTGCCCCGGCCATCGTCGTCGCTGCAACGGCATTGAGCCAATTGGGCGCGCCGGGCATCTCTGCCGCGCGGTGAAACCACAGTGCAGCTTCCTTCGCGTCGCCGCGATTCCAGAGATGCACGAAGCCGATGTCTTGCGCGTACTGCCACCTGGCCGGCTGTGCGCGAAGCCCCTTTTCCAGCAGCGCAATCGCCTGATCGGCGCGGCCGGGACCACCGGGCGCCGGCTCTGAAAGAAACATCGCGCCGAATCGATACGCCGCGTTGAAGTTCGGATCCAGTGTCGTCGTCAAATCCAGCAGCGGCTGGAGCAACTCAAAAGGCCGGTCGCGACGATGCGAGAGGCGATCGCCACCGAAGTGTTGAATCGTGCGGAGCCAATACATGTCGGCCGCAATCGTGCGCAGCGACATCGACAGTGTTTTGGCCACCGTGCCCGAGCGGATGTAGAGCCCACGATCGGCCGATTGCGTAAGCGGCACGCGCACGTCGCGCGCGCGCAACACGGAGGAGGAGCCAATCATGAGCGACACGACGCCGGCGGTCGCGGCCAGGTTACGGAGCCCCGGCGTCATTGAAAGTCCCGCCGATTGAACACCGCGATCGTCGCCGTCAGCACCGCCGCCGCATAGAGCGCCGCGTACGCCATCGTCATGCCAACAAACTCGAGCGGAATGGCGAGCCCGTGCACCACCTGCGACTTCACGTCGAAGGCGCCGAACGCCGGCAGTATCAGTCCGAGGGCGGTGCCGACGGCGCCGGCGGCACGGGAGCCAACGGCGGTGGCCAGTTCACGCAACTGGCCGCTGAACTGGCCAGCCACAAAGACGCCGAGGCTGAAGAGCGTCGACCACAGCGCGCTTGACGAGAACGTCGAGAAGAAAAGCGCGACGGCCGTCAACACGGCGAGCTCGCCCATCAGCAGGACGACCGCCACAAGCATCGCCGGGTCGAGCGCAGGTGCTTCCCACGACGCACGCACCGCCGGCGTGGCGGTCCACTGCATCCACGCCAGCACCGCGTAGAGCGCGACGGTCATGACCGCAACATTCGCGGCGAGCGTCATCAGCAGGCCGACGTATTTGCCGAGAATGAACTCCCAGCGACGGAGTGGTCGCGCCAGTAGACCGTAGATACTGCGTTTGTCGATCTCGCGCGCCACGAGGCCGACGCCGATCAGGACGGACATCAACACGCCGGAGACTTCGATCACGGCGAGCCCCAGATCTTTGATGATCTTCAGATCCTGCCCCGCCGTGAGTTGTCCCAGCAGCAATGACGCGCCAAAGAGCAACACCGCGAAACCCACCATCGTGAAGAGCACGCGGTCGCGCGCGCCTTCCTTGAACACGTGCCAGGCGACCAGTTGCACGCGCGTGGCGCTCACTGGATCGCCTCCAGGAAAATATCTTCGAGCGATGCGCGCACGGGCGATACCGACACGAGTGTGGCGCCGGCCGCGGCAAGGATGGCGATCACTGGTTCGGGCCGTTCACCGGGCGCCAACTCGAAGCAGTAGCGGCCGTCGGCGATCTCGGTGACACGGGCGGCATGGGCCCCAATGCGCGCAGCGGCCTCGGCGTTGACGTTCGACACGACCACTTCGGAGCCATGCATGGCCGGCGCCGTCAAGTCTGTGAGTTTCCCGAGCGCCACCACCTGGCCGCGCGCGAGGATCGCGACGTGGCTGCAGAGTAGTTCGGCGTCGGCGAGGATGTGTGAGCTGAAGAGCACCGTCCGCCCCTCATCGCGCAGTTGCATGATGATTTGTCGAACGTCGCGCCGGCCAATGGGGTCGAGACCAGACATCGGCTCATCGAGCACAACCAACTCAGGATCATGAACCAGCGCCTGCGCGAGACCAACGCGCTGCAGCATGCCCTTCGAGAACTGCCGCAGCGGCCGACGACGGTCTTCGTCGCGAACGCCCGTGCGTGTCAACACCGCGGCGGTCCTCGCCACTGCGTCAACACGGCTGAGTCCGCTGAGCCCGGCGAAATACTGCACGAGCTCTTCAGCGCTGAGGTGGTCGTAGTAGTAGGGCTGCTCGGGCACAAAACCGACGCGCTGCCGAACGTCGGCGTCGCTCACGGGACGACCAAAGATCTCGGCGCGCCCTTGTGTGGGACGCAGGAGATCCATGAGAAGTTTGATGGTCGTCGTCTTGCCGGCACCGTTCGGCCCGAGCAGTCCGAACACTTCACCGCGCGGCACGTCGAACGACACCGCGTCGAGCACGCGCCCCGGCCGCGGCTTCCAGAAGCCGGTGAGGAAATCCTTGGTCAGTTGCTCCGTGCGGACGACGCTCTGCATGCGCCCGAACGGGCGGCGAAATTACTCGCCGCCGACTTTCTGCGGTGCGGCCACGCCGGCCCGCCTCAGCTCAATCTGGATCGCGAGGTCAAAGTAGTCGGGGTTGAGCCACTGCCCCGTCGGGAGCTTCACGCCGTTGATGTAGAACGTGGGCGTCGAGTTGATCTGAAGTGCACCGCCGTCCGACGTGTCCTTCTTGATGCCGGCAAGCTTGGTCGGCGCGTCACGGTCGAAATCCGTGATGCCCGCAATGTCCTTCGCGGCGGTGCGGATCAAGGCGCTCGTCAGCCTCTCCTGATTGTCGAAGATCCACTTCTCCATCACCTCGCCCTTGCCGCGATCGACGGCGAGACGGTAGGCCGCGGAGGCCTCACAGGAGAACGGGTGCATCTGCGTCTGCACGGCGACGTTGCAGTTGCTGTTGAGCGGAAAATCCTTCATCACGTAGCGGACGGTCGTCTGGCCTTCCGTGTATTTCTTGATGATCGGCGAATACATCAGCCAGGTCTGTTTGCAGCCCGGGCACTGGAAGTCGCTGAACTTCACGATGACGACCTTCGCGCCGTCGAGCGGCACGCCGGTCTCGATGCGCGGCTGCGCATTCCACCAGGCTTCGAACTGCGCCTTCGGGTCATCCTGCGCGCCGGTCGTGGTAGCGGCCTTCGAAGCGGTTGCACCTTCGAGCTTCGGCGGAGCGGCACTCGATGTCATCGGCACGTTGCCGGCGACCTCACCCTGAAGGAATCCGGCGATCGTGGCCGTGCCGAGCATGAACAACACCGCGACGAGCAGCGGGATGGGCTGTTTCACGAGGCCTTTGAGGTCACCGAAGATGCGCGACGGCAAACTCGTCATCGGAATCGACGCCGTCATGCCCGCCACAATGAAGATGCCGATTACACACACGTAGGTCGCGAGACACAACACGCAGTAGGTCTTGAGGATGGCGAAGGACGTGTACGCGAGTGACAGGACCACCGCGAGGCCGATCGTCGACAGCGCGAAGAGATACGCGCCGGCCGGATGGCTCTTGTCATTCTGGGAAGACGGCTTGGCAAACCCCGCGATCAGCGCGACAAGGCCGAACCACACCACGCCACCGAGCGCGACCGGAATGCCGCGCACCGTGCCGTAGGCGCTGCGATATACCTCAGAGCAATTGAACGTCGTGTTGACGTCGCACACCGGCGTGTACGTCGCGTCGGTGAGCAGCTTGTGGTGAATCCACGTGGCGTCGCTGGACACACCCAAGCCGATGAGGGCCAGCACAAGAATGAGGAGACGGGAGCGTGAGGTCATAGGTCTGTGAGGCTGTTTTATCACGGACAGCCACAGACTGGGGGGCCGGAACTCCCGGCCCCCCTTCGTCACTACCTACTGAATAGGCGTCGCGGGTGCGCCGAACGGTTCGGTTGGTGCGGTGGCGACGTTCGCCTGCCAGATCGTGCTGCCCGCGTTGGTCGCAAACGAGCGGCCCCCCGTCGTGCCGAACGTCTGCGGTACAGCCGTCGCGTAGTACGCCGTAATCGTGGCCGTGCCGTTACAGTCATTCGGACCGGCCGCCGAACCCGTGCCGGCACCGAGCGTGAAGTTGTAGCCGCTCTTCTGCGGTGCAGCTGCGCCGCCCAGGTCCGCCGAGATGAAGCCATCGGTCGTGCCTGGTGCCGGCGTGCCGAGCACCACAAACGTCGCGGCATAGCCGTTGTTGCCGCACGAGGCGGAATACGCGACCTGCGCCGATGTGACGGCCTTCAGTGACCCGATCGCAGACGTCTCGTTACCCGTCATTCGCGCGCGCAACAGACCCGGCACGGCAATCGCCGCAATGATGCTGATGATCGCCACGACGATCAACAGCTCGATCAAAGTGAAACCCGCTTGCTTGTTGTTCTTCATCACATGCTCCTCGAAAAAGTTGTGCGCACGAACCGCAGGAAACTCACACGCTCTCTATAGGCAACGCCGGTACCAGCTTCTCGAGCTCCACCCCTCTGCCGTGGTAAGTCACTGACTCATCATTACTTAGGCTCGCCTCGCTCGGCAAAGCCCACCACCGTGTTGCCGCCAGTTACAGATTTCTGCAACCACATTTGTCAACCAACCGACGAAATCAGTGCGACGACAACTGATTGATCAACTCAAACAGCGGCATGTACATCGACACGACAATTCCGCCAACAACGATGCCGAGGAAGGCGATCATGAGCGGCTCCATAATTGACAGGAGCCCTGCGACGGCGACATCGACCTCTTCTTCATAGAACTCGGCAATCTTGCCGAGCATCGTGTCGAGTTCGCCCGTGCTCTCGCCGGCGCCAATCATCTGCGACACCATCGACGGAAACACCCCAGTGCCTCGGAGTGGCACGGCGATCGTCTCGCCGCGCTCGATGCGGGCCCGCACCAACTTGATCGCCGACTCGATGACCGCATTGCCCGACGTCTTCGCCGTGATATCGAGCCCATCCAAGAGCGGCACACCGGATGACAGTAGTGTCCCCAGCGTCCGGCAGAAACGCGCCACCGCAACTTTGCGGAGAATCTTGCCCAGCATCGGCACCGCCAGCAGGATGCGATCGACGCGCAGCCGGCCCCGGGCGCTCCTGTAGTAGCGACGGAACAGGTAGGCGGCGCCCACCGCGCCACCGACCAGAAATGGCAACAGATAGATCAAGGCGTTGCTCGCGGCAATCACCACGCGCGTCGGCATCGGCAATGTCGCGCCCATGCCCTTGAACAGCAGCGTGAACGTCGGCACCACTTTCCAGAGGATGACCACCACCACAATCGCGGCGATGCTGAGCACAACCGCCGGGTACATCATCGCGGCCTGCACCTGCGCGCGCAGCTTCACCTGCTTTTCGATGTAGGTCGACAGCCGTTTGAGAATGATGTCCAGGATGCCCCCGGCCTCGCCCGCCGCAACCATGTGCGTATAGAGCGGGTCGAACGCCTCGCCCCGTCGCTCAAGCGCTTCCGCCAACGAGAGACCCGCTTCGATATCAGCACGGACCAGATCAATCGCGCGTGACAGCCGCTGATCCGGCTCTTCCTTCCCGAGTAACTCCAGACACTGCACGATCGGCAGGCCCGCGTCGATCATGACCGACAACTGCCGGGTAAAGATCGCGAGACTCTTGGGCGGAATCTTGCCGATCCTGGCCGGCGACTTCGCCGACGCCTTGACCACCGGCGCCGCCAGTCTGGAGACTGGCCGCACCGAACCTGCCCTGAGCGAAGTCGAAGGGTTCATCGCGCCCCCGCCGCTTCAGCGCGTGTCGTGGCCGCCCGCACCAGCATCGTCATCAACTCGTCTTTGTTGGAGGTCGTGGTGAGCGCGAGCTCGCGCGTGATGACGCGCCGCTCCACCAGCCGCGCGAGCGATTGATTCATTGTCTGCATGCCGAGCTTCTCCTGCCCCGCCTGCATCGACGAGTAGATCTGGTGAATCTTGTCTTCACGAATGAGGTTACGAATCGCCGGAGTCGCGATGAGGATCTCGAGTGCGGCCGCGCGGCCCTGCCCTGACGCGCGCGGCACCAGCGACTGACAGACGATGCCCTCGAGCACGAGGGACAGCTGTGTCCGAATCTGCGATTGCTGATGTGCGGGGAACGCGTCGATGATGCGCGTCACGGTCTGCGCGGCCGAGTTGGTATGCAGCGTCGCGAGCGTCAGATGGCCCGTTTCCGCCAGCTTCATCGCGGCTTCCATGGTTTCGAGATCACGCATTTCGCCGATCAGCACGACGTCGGGATCCTCGCGCAGCGCCGCGCGAAGCGCCGCCGTAAACCCGCGCGTATCGGCGTGCAGCTCGCGCTGATTGACGAGCGCGCGCTTGTGCGAGTGCAGATACTCGATCGGATCTTCGATCGTCAGGATGTGTGCCGGGCGCGCCTGATTGATCCGATCAATCATCGCCGCGAGCGTCGTGGACTTGCCGCTGCCGGTCGGGCCTGTGACGAGGACCAACCCGCGCGGACGATCCGCCAATTGCCCCAGGACCGCCGGCAGCGCCAGTTCTTCCAGCGTGCGAATGCGCTCGGGAATCAAGCGAAACACGGCGCCGACCGCACCACGCTGGTTGAACACGTTGCACCGAAACCGACCGACGCCGCGTAAACCAAACGCGAGATCGAGTTCCCAGGTCTCTTCGAACTGCTTCTTCTGAAGATCGGTCAGCACGCTATACGCCAGGGATTTCGTCACGTCGGCAGTCAGATCCGGCCCGTCAAGGCGACGGAGATGGCCGTCCACGCGGACCTGCGGTGGCGAGCCGATCGACAGATGGAGGTCGCTGCCGCCAAGATCGAATGTCTGTTTGAGCAGGTCCGGCAGATGTGTCATCAATGCACCGTCTCTCTGACGACTTCGTCGACCGTCGTCATGCCTTCGCACACTTTCTGCAATCCGTTTTGTCTGAGCGTGACCATCCCGTCAGCGAGCGCCTGGCGGCGAAGGTCCATGGCCGAGCCGTTGTCGAGGACGAGTTGCCGCATCGCATCGGTCATCTCCATCACTTCAAACAGGCCGACGCGGCCGCGATAGCCCGTGTGGCCGCACCGCTCGCAACCGCGACCGTGCATGAAGCGCGTGGTCACGGCGACCGCAGGATCAAGCCCGGCCGCGATGGCGGCATCGCGAGCTGACGGCTGGGGTTCTCGACAGCTCTCGCAAATGCGGCGCACCAGGCGTTGTGCACAGACGAGGTTGACGGAATTCGCGACGAGAAATGGCTCGATGCCCATGTTGACGAGTCGGTTCACGGTCGTCGGCGCGTCATTGGTGTGGAGCGTTGAGAGCACCAGGTGGCCGGTCAGCGCGGCTTTCACCGCTATGGCCGCCGTCTCGACATCCCGAATCTCACCGACGAGGATGACGTTGGGATCCTGCCGCAGGAACGAACGCAGGGCCGCCGCAAAGGTCAGCCCGATCTGCTCGCGCACGTGCACTTGATTAATGCCAGGCAGATTGAACTCCACCGGGTCTTCGGCCGTGATGATGTTCACGCCGGGCTGATTCAACCGGGAGATGGACGAGTACAACGTGTTGGTCTTGCCTGATCCGGTCGGGCCGGTCACGAGCACCATGCCCCAGGGGCGACGAATCGCGGCTTCGAACTTGGCCAGCGCCGGCGCGTCAAAGCCGAGCTTGGTCATGTCGAGCCGCAGGTTGTCGCGATCGAGAAGTCGCAGCACGATCTTTTCGCCAAACAGCGTCGGCAGCACCGACACGCGAAAATCGATCTCGCGCAGTTGGCCATGATCGTTAAAGCGCGACTTGATGCGTCCGTCCTGCGGCATCCGTTTTTCCGCGATGTCGAGGCGCGCCATGATCTTGATGCGCGAAATGATCGCGTCGCGGTGCTTGAGCGGTGGCGCCATGATGACCTGGAGCACGCCATCAATGCGGAAGCGGATGCGCATCTCCCGCTCGTAGGGCTCCACGTGAATATCACTGGCGCCACGCTGAATCGCCGAGAGCATCAACGCGTTGACCAGCCGCACGATCGGCGCGTCGCCGCTCTCGCGCTCCAGTGCCGCCGCGTCAATCTCCTCGGCGTCAGCGAGCACTTGCAACTCTTCGGCGCTGGCGGCCGGCAGGTCTTCGAGCGCCTTCGACACCAGATCCGACGCGCCCTTGCCGTTCACACCGGGCCGAGCGTAGTACTTGGCGATCGCATCGCGAACAGCCGCTTCGGTGGCCACGACCGGCTCGACGTGCAGGCCCGACAAGAACTTGATGTCGTCCATCGCGAACACGTTGGTCGGATCGGTCATCGCCAGCGTCAGCGTGGTGCCGTTGCGCGCGACCGGAATGACCTGGTACTTCGTGGCCGTGTCGGCCGGAATCAGCCGGACCACCGCGGGATCAAGTTCGAATTGACCCAGCGTGATGGCGGGAACCCCGTACTGACGCGCCAGAATCGCCGTGATGTCTTCATCGCCCACAAACCCGAGCGAGACCAGCGCCGAGCCCAGCCGTCCGCCCTTCGTACGTTGGTAGGTCAGCGCCTCCTGCAGTTGCGGCGCGCTGATGCGGTTTTCACGAAGCAGAAGTTCCCCGAGACGGACGGCCATGTGTGTAGGGACATGGCATGCCCTGCAGGGCGTGGTACTAGAACCCGGCGCGCAACGCGGCGCCAAATCCTCGATCGCGCGTGATGTCGCCCTGGGTGTAGTGCGCATCGAGCCAGAGGCTCTTGCTCACACGCACACTCGTGCCCGCGGTGTAGATCATGCGGCGGGTGTCGTCTTTCAGATTCCAACGCATCCCCGCGCGCCCAACCAACTTTGCGCTCAGGCGGTATTCGCCGCCCATGGCAATCATCCGACGCGGACCGTCCCACAGGTCGACCGTGTCCAGATCCATGTCTAGAGCAAGAGTCACGCCATCGCGCGGAGTCACCGACACACCACCGCGCACTTCGCGCGGCAATCGTGTCGCAATTCCTGCCACGTTTGTAAAGCCCGGCTGTCGCAAATTTTTCATCACGACCCCAATCCGGACCGGCTTGAGGTCGGCCATCACGCTCAGATCCAGGTCGAACGCGTTCGACGAATGCGATGACGTTTCTGTGGCGTCCGAGAAGAGCGACGACGCGGAAACGGCCGTGCCAGTGGCCTCGGAGACGGTGCCGCGCACGAGCTTGAGGTTGGCGCCGACAACGAGTCCCTGGATCAGAGTCTGCAGAAGGTTGATGCCGTACTGACTCGTGGCCAGGGTTTCGGTGCGGGCGGTGACGCCCGTCACGGCGGTGACGCGGGTGTCGCTGATCCGTGCGATTGACAGCCCGAGCGGCAGGGTGCCGAGGCTCGAAAAGTAGGAGTGTCGGCGCGTCTGGCCCACGGCCGGATCGCCGGCCTGATTACCAGTTCGAAAGTCGGCCCACCCAATTGTCGCTGCCGCCGGTCCTCCAGTGGCCAGGCCTGCCGCGTTCCAATAGGTCGCCGAGGCGTCGTCTGCCACCGCGACAAAGGCGCCACCCATGCCCAGGGCGCGGCCGCCGACCGACTCGATGGGTTGTTGGGCAGATGCCAGAGCCGGGGCGAGGACGGCCGCGGCGAGCAGACAGACAACGCTGAATCGCATGGTTTCGAGCTTATAGCAGCCCGACAGGCCCAAACCCGGAACCTTGGCCCCCTGAATACACGTAAATGTCCGCGACAGTACAATTGAGCGCGGTGTCCAGTTGTGGATGCCGGACCCTGGAGAGTCCCATGACAGACGCTGTCGTCACCGAGCCCATTTCGCCCGAACCCGGCCTGTTCGCCCGAGCCATCGGCATCATCATGTCGCCGAAGGCAACGTTCGAAGCCGTGGTGCGCAGCCCGAAGACGATTGGGGTGCTTGCACTTGTCGCGTTCCTGGCCGGCGCGTCTCAGGCGGCCATGAACCTCACGGAAAGCGGCCGGGCCGCCGCGGTCGACTTCCAAGAGCAGCAGATGGAGAAGTTCGGCGTGACGGTGACCGACCAGATGCACGACACGATGGTGACCCGCCAGAAATACGCGGTCTACACATCGTTTGTCGGGACGTTCATCGGCTTCCCGATCATGATCCTCATCGTGTCGGGCATTCTCTACGCGGTCTTCAACGCCATCATGGGCGGCACCGCGGAATTCAAACAAGTCATGGCCATCGCGTCTCACGCGATGATGGTCACCGGCCTCGGCGCCGTCTTCGGCGGCATCATGAACTTCATCAAGGGTTCGATCAGCACGAGTGTCGCAAACCTCGGCATGCTGCTGCCGATGCTGCCCGAGCGAAGCTTCGCGGCCAACATCGCGGGCGCCGTTGACGTCTTCACCATCTGGTGGATTCTCACGCTGTCGATCGGGCTCGGCGTGCTCTACAAACGCAAGACTTCCAACATCGCGACGGGCCTCTTTGTCGTCTACGCAATCATCGCCGTCTGTTTCTCGTACTTCCTTCGTAAAGGCTGAACCCGCATGAACCGCAAGAAGATCTTCATCGCCGTCGGAGTCATCGCACTACTCGGGGCGATCGCATACGCCAACATCGCATTCAAGAAAGAAACGGGCACGGAGGTCACCGTCGAGAAGATCCAGCGGCGTGACCTGCAGGCCATCGTCTCAGCCAGCGGCAAGATCCAGCCGAAGCGCTCGGTCAACATCAGCGCCGAGACGATGGGCAAGGTCGTCGGCTTGAACGTCAACGAGGGCGACACGGTCAAGCAGGGCCAGTTCCTGCTGCAGATCGATCCGCGCAACCTGCAGACGGCGGTCGACAGCCGCGAAGCCAGCCTCGCGGCCTCGCGCTCGTCGATTGAAGAAACGAAGAAGAACCGGGACACGGTCAACATCACGCTCAAGAACCAGATGGAGAGCCTGCGCCGTACGAGCGAGCTGTTCAAGAACGGCCTGATCACCAAGGCCGACATGGACAACGCGCAGGCCCAGGTCAACAGCACGAACTCGCAGCTCACAGAAATCGCGCAGCGCATCATGACCGCCGAGACCCGACTCAAGAACGATCAAGCGAATCTCGAGACCGCGAAATACGATCTCAACAAGGTCCGCCTCGTCTCGCCGATCGCGGGCATCGTCACCAAGCGCAATATCGAAGAAGGTGAAACCGTCGTGGTCGGCACGATGAACAACGCCGGCACCGTGCTCCTCACGATCGCCGACATGTCGGTGATCGAAGCCGAAGTCGAAGTGGACGAAACGGACATCCCGAACGTCACGGTCGGTCAGGCGGCGAAGATCAAGATCGACGCGTTCCCCGACAGGTCCTTCCGCGCCAAGGTGACCGAGGTCGGCAACAGCCCGATCGCGACCGCCGGCGCGACGACGCGCGCGACGAACTTCAAGGTGGTCGTGCAGCTCGAAGAGACTATTCCCGAGGTGCGACCGGGCTTTACGTGCACGGCGGAGATCACGACGGCCACGCGCGAGAAAGCGATCGCGGTGCCGATCCAGGCGACGACGGTCCGCGAGATGGTGCTCGACGCGAGCGGCACGATCGTCCGTGAGCCGGTCGATCCAACGAAGAGCCCGTCCGCCCGCCGCTCGGCGGCCATCACGGAATTGAAGCCGGGCCAGACGCGCAAGGAAATTGAAGGCGTCTTCGTGATCAAAGACGGCAAGTCCGTCTTCATGCCGCTCAAGGTTGGCATCGCCGGCGACAAGTTCTTCGAAGTGCTGACGGGCATCAAGGACGGTGACGAAGTCATCACCGGGCCATTCGCCTCGGTGCGTGGCATGAAGGACGGCGATCTGGTCAAGGTCGCGGCGCCCAACACCACCACACCCGAAAAGAAATAGACATGTCCAGGTTCATTGAATCGGCATCGATCGCGCTGTCGGCCATCTGGGCCAACAAGCTGCGTTCGATGCTGACCGTGCTCGGCAACATCGTCGCCGTGACCTCGATCATCGCCGTCGTCTCGCTCGTGCAGGGATTGAACGCCAGCGTGTCGAGCGCGATCACGTCGCAGGTTGGCATGGACCAGTTCTCGGTCGTGCGCTCGGGTCCGACGTTCTCCGACGAAGAACAGCAGCGCGCGCAGAGCAACCCGCGCGTGACGCTCGACGACGCGGCCGCGATCCGTCGGCTGAGTTCGCACGTCGGTCTGGTGATGGCGCAGGCGCAGAGCGGCGCGGAAGCCAAGACGCCGCAGGAAAAACTCGACACGCTCAGTGTGAAGGGCGTGACCAAAGAGTGGGCGCAACTGCCCGACACCAACGTGGAAGTGGGCCGCGCGATCCTGGCGTCGGAGTTCGACAATGCCAAGTCCGTGTGCGTGCTCGGCTACGACGCGGCCGATCGTCTGTTCGGCGCGCTCGATCCGATCGACAAGTTCGTGCAGCTCAACGGCATCCCCTTCCGGGTCGTCGGCATCGCGGCCAAGCAGGGTTCCCTCTTCGGCCAGTCGCAGGATGAGTACGCCGTTATTCCACTGAAGGTGTACCAGCGCATGTTCAACTGGCGCCAGTCACTGACGCTCGTCATTCGTCCCACAGAAACCGCATTCGTGCAGACCGCGAAGGACGAAGCCACGGTCGCACTGCGTATTCAGCGCCGGCTACGCCCCGCGGCGCGCGATAATTTCGGTATCGTCTCGTCGGACACGTTCCTCGCCATCTACAACACGGCGACCCAGGGCATTTTCGCGATTCTCATCGGCGTCGTCGCACTCTCGCTCGTCGTCGGCGGCATCGTCATCATGAACATCATGCTGATGGTCGTCACCGAGCGCACCCGCGAGATCGGTCTGCGCAAGGCACTCGGCGCGCGGCGCAAGGACATCCTCTGGCAGATCCTCACCGAGTCGGTGACGCTCTCCACCTTCGGCGGCATGATCGGCACGGCGATGGGATTTCTGGTGGCGTTCGTCATTAGCCGGCTCAGCCCGCTGCCGGCGATCGTCGAGCCCTGGGCCGTGGTGATGGGCATTTCGATGACGGCGATCGTGGGTTTGTTTTTCGGTATGTATCCGGCGATGCGCGCAGCGGCGCTCGATCCGATTGAAGCGCTGCGGCGAGAGTAACGATGCGCGAAGCGCAGAGGTTGGATAAATAGATGCGCAGCGGTCTGTTTGTGGAAATCGTGCGGATGTCCTGGGAGACAGTCCGCGGCAACAAGATGCGGTCGTTCCTGACCATCCTTGGTATCGTCATAGGCATCACGTCGATCGTCGGCATGACGTCGCTCATTCGCGGCTTCGACGAGAACTTCAAAGACTCGATCAAGTCCATTGGCCCGGATGTCGTCTACATCTCGAAGTTCTCGGGCCTCAGCTTCGCCGGCGGCAAGACGTTTCAGGAACTCATGAAGCGGCCGAACCTCACGCCGGACGACGCAGCGGCCATTGAGCGTGATGCGCCGTCGATCGGCGTCGTCGACATCATGCTGGGCCAGGGCGGCACACGCGAGCGCGTGTACTACAAGAGCGCGCGCACCAAGCAGTTGTTGACACTAGGCACGACCGAGCGCTACGTGCGGCTCGCCAACATTGACGTCGCCATGGGCCGCTACTTCACGCAACCCGAGGTGCAGCATAGCCGCCGCGTGATCGTGTTGGGTCAGACGCCGTACACGGCGCTCTTCCCGAACGCCGATCCGATCGGCAAAGAAGTACGGCTCGGGCTGATTCCGTACGAGGTCATCGGCGTCGCCGCGCCGCGCCCCTCCACCGGCTTTGGTGGCGGCCAGGACGACTTCATCGTCATCCCGCAGACGGCCTATCAGAAACAGTTCGGCCTGAGGGCCACGAACTTCGGCCGCGGCGAGTTCCGGCCGATCATGATCGGTGCCATGCCGCGTGAAGGCGTCGACCGTGCGGTGGCCATGAAGGAAGTCGAAAACGTCATGCGCATCCGCCACGGCCTGCGCCTCGACGAACCGAATGACTTCGACATGATCACGTCCGACGCGATCCTGAAGGTGTGGGATCAGATCAGTTCCGCCGCATTCCTGGCGCTCGTCGTGCTCTCGTCCATCGCCCTCATGGTCGGCGGTATCGGCGTGATGAGCATCATGACGATCTCGGTCACCGAGCGCACGCGCGAGATCGGCGTCCGCAAGGCGCTCGGTGCGCGCCGTGTTGAGGTGCTCTGGCAGTTCCTGTTCGAAGCGGCGTTTCTCACATCGCTCGGCGGCCTCATCGGCATCGCCTTCGGCGCCGGCATCGGTTACACGGTGCACTGGCTCAGCGGCTTCCCCATCTCCCTGCCCTGGTGGTCGTTCGCCATCGGCATCGGCTTCTCGGCCAGCGTCGGCATCTTCTTCGGCATGGTCCCCGCCATCCGCGCCTCCCGCATGGACCCGATCGACGCGCTGCGCTACGAATAGCGCAACGCGTCGATAATCGATCAATTGCTGAATCTGTAATCGACAATCTGAACATCGGGTAATCGCAAATCGGGGATCGGAAGTGCTGGAGAACAACTGCCGGATTCCCGGCGACCCACACCATCGGACTTTCGATTCCAGATTCCCGATTGGCGATCTGCCGATTCCCGACTCCCCGATTCGCGATACCCGATTCGCGATTTCCGATTGCCACATTCATCGATCGATGGGAGGCGTATGATGCCCTTAATAGGAGGGTATCGATATGAAGGTCTACGATGCTGCAGCACTCCGGAATGTCGCGGTCGTCGGGCATTCCGGATCGGGTAAGACACAGCTGGTTTCCGCCCTGTTATTCGACGCCGGGGCAATAAACAGATTCGGGAAAGTCGACGACGGCTCAACGATCACCGACTACGACGACGAAGAGATCCACCGCAAGCACACCCTCTCCGCAGCACTGGCCCACATCGAGTGGCGCAAACACAAAATCAATTTCATCGACACACCGGGCATGGGCAATTTTCTTGGCGATGCACGTGCGGCGCTGCGTGCCGCCGACTGCGCGCTCGTCGTCGTGGACGCCGTGAGCGGCGTACAGGTGTCGACCGAGAAGGTCTGGGCCACCGCGGCGGAAGGCGCACTGCCGCGCCTCCTGGTCGTCAATCGCCTTGATCGCGAACGCGCGAGCATCGCGCGTGCGCTCGAGTCGATTCACGATCACCTGGGGCGCACGTGCGTCCTGATCCATCTGCCGATCGGCGAAGAGAAAGACTTCAAAGGCGTGATCGACCTCATCAACATGCGCGCCTATACGTTCGCGGCCGATGACAGCGGCAAGTCGTCTGAAGGTGAGATCCCGGCTGAGTTGGCAGCTGCCGCGGCCGAAGCACGCGAGACGATGCTCGAAGCCGTCGCCGAGGCGGACGAGCTGCTGATGGAGAACTTCTTCGCCAACGGCACACTCACGCAGGCCGAACTCGTTGATGGCCTCACGCGCGCGATTCGCGCCGGGAAGATCTTCCCCGTCTGCTGCACGTCTGGCCTGCATAACATCGGCGCGCAGTGCCTCGCCGACGCGATCATCGACTACCTGCCTTCGCCCGTGGACCGCGCATTTCCCGGGGTCGATAGTAAGGGTGAGCCGGCGACGCTGCCCGCCGACAACACCGCCCCCGCGATCGCGTGGGTGTGGAAGTCGATTGCGGATCCGTTCGCCGGACGCATCACGCTGTTCCGCGTCGTGTCGGGCATATTGAAGTCGGATACGACCGTGCGCAATCTCTCGCGCGATGCAGACGAGAGACTCGGTCATCTGCTTCTGCTCGAAGGCAAGACCCAGACCGACATCGCTGAAGTGCACGCGGGCGATCTCGGTGCCGTGGCCAAGCTGAAGGACACGCACACGGGTGACACGCTCGGAGACAAGAAGGCGAATTTCACCGTGCCCGGCATCGCGTTCCCGGAGCCCGTGCTCTCCTACGCGATTGTGCCAAAGACGCGCGGCGACGAAGACAAACTCGGGCAATCCATGCATCGACTGATCGAAGAGGATCCGTCGATCACCTGGACGCGCGACGCGCAGACGCACGATCTACTGCTCTCCGGGCAGGGGCAGCTGCACATCGAGGTCACCGTCGCAAAACTGAAACGCCGGTTCGGCGTGGACGTCACGCTGAGGCCGCCGACCATTCCCTATCGCGAGACCATTACCGCCAAGACCGAGGCGCACGGCCGGCACAAAAAGCAGACCGGTGGCCATGGGCAGTTCGGCGACTGCAAGATCCGCGTGGAGCCGCTGCCGAGAGGCTCAGACTTCGAGTTCGTCAACGACATCTTCGGCGGTGCGATTCCCCGAGGGTTCGTGCCGGCGATCGAGAAGGGTATTCAGGACACGCGCGTGCGCGGGTTTCTCGCCGGCTATCCCATGGTCGACTTCCGCGTCACGGTGTTCGACGGGTCGTACCACGATGTCGACTCGAATGAGATGTCATTCCGCATGGCGGGCCGTCTCGCCTTCCGCGATGCCATGACGCGCTGCAAACCCACGCTGCTCGAGCCGGTGATGCAGGTCGAGGTCTATACACCGTCGGAATACGCCGGCGACCTCATGGGCGACCTCAACGGCCGGCGCGGTCGCATCGCCGGCATGGACGCCAAAGGCTCGTCGACCGTCATCAAGGCCGAAGTGCCGATGGCCGAGATGCTGACCTACGAGCAACAGCTCACCTCACACACGGGCGGACGTGGCGCGTACCACATGGAGTTTTCGCACTATGCGGAGGTCCCCGCGCATCTGCTCAGCAAGATCATCGCCTCGTCGAAGGCCGAGCGAGGCGAAATCAAGCCCGAGGACGACGAGTAGAAACACGCTGGTGGAGCCCCCGGGCTTTAGCCCGGGGGGACCTCCATATGGCATCATGTCCGCGAGTGATCACACGTTCCCGACGCTGGCTGACTCTCTGTGGGTTGATCTGTGCCGTTCAGATCGTGGCGGCACAGCAGCCCATCGCACAGCCCGCATCCCCGACCTTTGACGAGTTTCTCGCCGGCCTGCGCGTCGAGGCCGCCGCCAAAGGCATCAGCCAGGCCACGATCGAAGCGGCGCTCACAAACGTCGAGCGTCTGCCGGTGGTGACCGAGCGCGACAAGTCCCAGCCAGAGATCGTCATCACGCTCGACAAGTACCTGTCGCAGCGCCTGACGCCCAAGGTCGTGGCCACGGCTCGTGAGATGGCAACCGCACACGCCGACCTGCTGCGGCAGGTGGAAGAGACGTACGGCATCCCGCCGAACCTCATGATCGCCGTGTGGGGCGTCGAATCCAATTTCGGCACGTTCACTGGCAGCCGCCCGATCATCGCCGCGCTCGCGACGCTGGCCTTTGACGGTCGCCGCGCGCTCTTCCGCACAGAACTCTTCAACGCGCTCCAGATCATCGACGCGGGCCACATCACGCTCGATCAACTCAAGGGCTCATGGGCCGGTGCCATGGGCCAGCCGCAGTTCATGCCGTCGAGCTACCTGAAATACGCCGTCGACTTCGACCGCGATGGCCGGGCCGACATCTGGACGACCACCGCCGACGTGTTTGGTTCGATCGCGCACTATCTCAAGGAATACGGTTGGCAGGCCGGCGGCCGCTGGGGGCGCGAAGTCACCATCAGTCAGGCGGCCCTCGCGAAGATCGATCACGGCGTGCCGATGCGCACCGGTAACTGCCGGGCCACGCGCGAGATGACCGAATTTCGCCCGATGACGGCGTGGGCCAAGCTCGGCGTCACGATGCTCGGCGGCAAGGCCCTCCCCAAGACGGACCCCGAAGCGGCAGTGGTGCGCGGCGACAAACGGCACTTCCTCGTGTTTCGCAACTACGACGCGCTGCTCGGCTACAACTGCGCGAACTCGTATGCCGTCAGCATCGGCCTGATCGCCGACCGCATCACGAAATGATCGCCGGCGAACGCCTGCGATTCTGGGTCGTTGGAGCCGCCTACTTCGCGGTCACGCTCGTCTTCGCGTATCCGTTTTCGCTACACATGCCGAGCCGGATGCTGTCGCTCGACTCGGACGCCACGCTCGTGCAGTGGATCGTCGCCTGGGACGTGCACGCGTTTACGCATCGGCCGTGGCACATCTTCGACGCCAACTCGTTCGCGCCGCTCACCGACACGCTGGCGTTCGCCGAGAACCTGATCGGCAGCGCGCTGCTGGTGGCGCCGATTCGATGGATGACGGGCAACCTCGCCCTGGCGATGAATCTCGTCACCCTTGTCTCGATTCCGCTGAGCGGCTTGGGAACGTACCTGCTGGCGAAGCGGCTGAAGGTCAGTGACATCGGAGCCATCCTCGCCGGCATCGTGTTCGCGTTCTCGCCGCCTCGCTTTCTGCGCATTGAGCAATTCCAGCTCACGACGATTCAGTGGATGCCCTTCTGCCTGGCCTACGTGCACGCGTATCTCGATCGCGATGCGACCGATGTGACCGGGCGCAAGCGCGATGTGCGTATCGCGCTCGCCTTCTTCTCACTCCAGGCCATCACCGCCGGACATGGCGCCACATTTCTAACGGTCGCTGTTGTGGGCCTCCTCGTCTATCGCTTCGCGCTCGGTGAGCCGCTGATGGTGCGCCAGCGCCTCAGCGACGTGGGCGTCGTCGGCGCGCTCATGCTCCTGCCCACAGTCCTCGTGTATCTGCCATATCAGGGCGCACGCGTGCATCAAGGACTGGTTCGCAATCTCGACGGCTGGGGCACGGCGGTGTCGAGTTTCTTTGCGTCGCCCTCGCACGTCGATATGGCGATCCTGGCCCGCCTGCCGGCCTGGCTCAGTGACCAGCCCGACGCCTATCTCTTTCCCGGCTGGGTGCCGCTCCTGCTCGTGCTCGCGGCGATCCTCCCCCTACGCCGACGCGCCGTTCCAGTCGCGGTCCAGCCACAGCGCAACAATGCCGCGGTCTTCTACTCGCTCCTCACCATCGGCTGCTTTTGGCTGACGCTGGGCCCGCCGTTCGGCATCTGGCCGCTCGTCTACAAGTGGCCGGTGCTGAGTTTCATCCGCGTACCGACACGCTTCGTGCTGCTGGAACTGCTGGGGCTAGCGGTCTTGACGGGAATGGCCATCGATCGGCTCACGCGCGGCGCACGGCGGAACATGCGCCTCACCGTCGCCACCCTGTGCTGCACCCTGGCACTCATCGAGTTCGCGGCGATGCCTCTCCAGGGGCAACCATACGACGCCACGCTGCCGGCCATCGATCGGTGGCTCAAGTCACAGCCCAAGCCCTTCACCGTGGCCGAGACGCCGATGCCGGATCCCGACAATGTCGACGCGGCCAACGCGCGCAACGCACGCTTCATGCTCCATTCGACCGCGCACTGGCAAAAGACCGTGCACGGCTTCAGCGGCCTGCTCCCGAAACAGCACGAGGCGCTGTACGGTGCGCTCTACCACTTCCCCGACGACAACTCGCTGCGCCAGCTCGACGCCCTTGGCGTCACCCTGGTCGTCGTGCATGAAGACTTCACCACCGACACGCAGCGCGCGCAGACGACGGCCACCATCGCGCCGTTCAGCGCATGGTTGACGTTCGTACATGAAGAGGCCGACGGGCGCGTGTATGCGCTCCATCGGCCTGGTACAACCCATCAACCGTGAAGGACGTAAAGGACGTGAAGACAGACTTTCAAAGAGCTTATTGAAAGCCCGTCTTCACGTGCTTCACGCCCTCCACGGTGATGATGTTATCGGCGCCTTCAGAATCCCTGACACGCTGCCGCGACGCGATCGACCTGCGCCTGCGTGAGTTCCGGGAACATCGGCAATGACAGGATCTCCGGCGCCACTTCCTCGGCGACCGGAAAGCTGCCGGGGCCGTAGCCGAGATCGGCCATGGCGACCTGCCGATGGATCGGAATCGGGTAATGAATGCCGTGCTGCGAACCGGCGGCATCGAGCGCTGCCATCAGGCCGGCGCGGTCCTTCGTGCGAACGACGTAGAGATGAAATACGTGCGTGCCGTACGGCGCAATGCGCGGCAGCTTCAACGTTGTCCCCGCCAGAGCCTTGCCGTACATCGTCGCGCCGTTGGCGCGGCCGAGGTTCCAGTCCGCCAGGTGACGGAGTTTCACTCGCAGCACCGCTGCCTGGACCGTGTCGAGACGGCTGTTGCCGCCCTTCACGAGATGCTCGTACTTCACGCGCTGGCCGTAGTTGCGCAGGAGCTTGATCTTGTCGGCCAGCTCCGCGTTGTTCGTCGTGATCGCGCCACCGTCGCCGTAGGCGCCGAGGTTCTTGCCCGGGTAGAAGCTGAACGCCGCGATGTCGCCGAGCGAGCCAACCTTCTTGCCCTTGTACGTCGCGCCGTGCGCCTGGCAGGCATCCTCAACCACGACGAGCTTGTGGCGCTTCGCGATGTCGAGGATCGGATCCATGTCGGCCGACTGGCCGTAGAGGTGCACGGGCAGGATCGCTTTCGTCTTCGGCGTGATCGCGGCTTCGATCTTCGACACATCGATCAGGAAGAAGTCCGGTTCGCAATCGACGAGCACCGGCGTCGCGCCGCACTGGCTGATCGCGAGCGCCGTCGCAATGTAGGTGTGGGCCGTCGTGATCACTTCATCGCCCGGCCCGATGCCGCAGGCTTCGAGCGCGAGCTTCAGGGCGTCGGTGCCGTTGGCAACGCCGAGGCAGTGGCTCACGCCGCAAAATGCCGCGAACTCCTCCTCGAACTTCGCGACGTCGCCACCGAGGATGAAGTCGCCGCGCTGCAATACGGCCGCGATGGCCGCATCCACATCGCCCTTGATGGACTGGTACTGCTGCTGCAAATCAACAAACGGAATCTTTTCTGGTGTCATGGATGAGGTCATTTCTTGAGTCGGAAGCCGAGAAGCACAATCGGTCTGAGGATGCTCCACCAGCCAGTGATAGGTTTCATTTTCGTATAGCCGAGTTCGTGCGGCGGATAGATTTTGGTGACCGGCACTTCGCGCACCTTGTAGCCGAGTCGAATGGCCTTGAAGAAGATGTACGGCTCGAGTTCATAGGCGTCGAGCCAATCCTGATCGATATTGAATCGCGCATCGTCGAACAGCGACAGCCGAAACGCGCGGAACCCATTCGTGCTGTCGGTGATCCGGCGAAACGACAGTAACGAGAACAACCAGGGATGCACCAGTTGCGTGGCGATGCGTCGATAGAACGGCATGTTGCCGAAGTCGCCGCCAGGCAGATAGCGCGAGCCCTGCACAAAGTCCGCGTCGCCTCGACGAATTGGGTCGACCAGTCGCGGGATCTCCTGCGGGCGGTCTTTGTCGTTGCCCGCCATGATCACGAGCACATCGAAGTGCTCCTGCTGCGCCAGGCGGATCGCGCTGCGAATCGCGGCACCAACGCCGCGGCGACGATCGTGGCTGACGACGCGAAATCCGCGCGCACGTACCGCTTCCGGCGTCGCATCCGTTGATCCATCGTCGAACACGATAAATTCATCGACCATCGTGCGATCCACACGGTCGACGACGCGAACGATCTTTTCGGCTTCATTGAAGGCCACCGAACACGCAAGGACACGAAGCGGCGTGGACGGCACGGCCATAGTTAGCGGGTTCTGCTGACGCGTCCGCCGCGCTCGGCGTATGAGGTGCCGCACTGACCGCACTTTGCGCGATGGACTTTGCCGGCGCTGAACGTCAGTTCGTCGCCACACTCGCAGACAAAGCCTGCCGGTCGCGCGGGAACGCCGAGCATCAGCGTGTGGGCGGGCACATCGTGCGTCACGACCGCACCCGCACCGATCATCGCAAAGGCGCCGATCTTGGTGCCGCAGACGATCGTGGCGTTGGCGCCAATCGACGCCCCCTTGCCGACGCGCGTCTTCGACACCCATGCCTTCGTCTGGTAGCGAATCTTACCGCCCGGAAATCGCGGCGAGCGGGGACGCAGGTCGTTGGTGAACACGGCGTTCGGGCCGAGGAAGGCGAAGTCGTCCACCGTGACGCCCTCCCACACCGCGACGCCGTTCTTCACCGTGACGCCGTTGCCGATCCTGGCGCCGGCTTCGATGAATGCGTGACCGCCGATGTTGCAGTCTTTGCCGATCACGGCGCCGTTCATGACCTGCGCGAAGGCCCAGACGCGCGTGCCGGCGCCGATGCGCTTCGAATCCACGATCGCATTCGGATGCTGGTAGAACTTCGCACCTGTCTTTTGAGCCGCAGCGCTCACTAGGCGACCGCCATCGGCGCGCCGCCGGCCTTCAGTGAACGTGCAATCGCGTCGAGTGCCTTCACGACGCCAACCGAAAACGGCCCGTCACTGAATGAGATCGATCCTGCGGCGATACAGTCGAGGAACGCTTGGTTCTGCACTTTGAGCGGCTCGGACGGTTTCACGCGCGGGATCGTGATATCGCCTTCACGCGCGAGGAGCTGAAACTGTCCAAAGCTCTCGTAGTACTGCTCTTTCACGATGCCCTTGTCGTAGATCGAGATCGGGCCGGCCGGTGCGAGTTCGTCCCACACGACCATTTGCTTGTCGCCGACGACGACGATCTCGCGGAGCTTTTTCGGATCGAGCCAGCTGACCTGGATATTCGCCATCACGTTGTTGGGGTACTTCAGCGATATGAAGGCCAGATCTTCGATATCGGGTTGCAGGAACGCCGCGCCAACGGCCGACGCGGTGATGGGCTCAGCGTCCATCAGGAAATTGAAGATCGAGATGTCGTGCGACGCGAGGTCGTACACCGCGTTGACGTCGTGGCGCACGGGGCCGAGGTTCGTGCGCAGCGCGCGCAGGTAAAAGAGCCGCCCCGGCGTGCCGGCCGTGATCAGCTCGCGCAGCTTCAGGATGCCCGGGTTGAACAGAAACACGTGCCCCGTCATCAGGATCAGCTTGCGCTCGGCGGCCAGTGCGCTCAGCGTGGCGGACTCGCCCGGATCGACCGTCAGCGGCTTCTCGCACATCACGTGCTTGCCGCCCATCAGCGCCGCATGCGCCACCTCGAAGTGTTTCTTCGTGGGTACACAGACGACGACGGCGTCGACGTCTGCGCTCGCCACGAGGTCGCGGAAATCCGCGTAGCCCTTCGCGTCAGGGTATTGCGCGCCGATCGCGGCGAGCCGCTTCGGGTCGAGGTCAGAAAATGCGGTGATAGTGGAGCCTTTGAGCTGGGAAAACACCCGCAAATGGTTGGGTCCCCAGTAGCCACAGCCGATCACGCCTACACGAATGGGAGAGGTAGCCAAAACCTAATGATTGTATCGGAAGTAAGCCCCTGTCGTCTGTTGACCTTCGTGCAACCTTTTGTCATATTTCAAGGCCCTACTCGGGCGGGGTCCCCCCCCCACAAATGCCATCGAGAAGTGCCGTGTTTACTGAGGGTGTGTAATGACGTTGAGAGCAGGAACGAATACCGGAAGACGTGATTTTCTCAAGACAGCCCTGATCGTTTCGTCCGCGCCTTTCGCGCGGATGATGCCGGTCTCGGCCTTCACCCGCAAGCACGTGATCGTGATCGGCGCCGGCATGGCCGGTCTGGCCGCCGCGAAGAAGCTCGCCGATGCTGGCCACGTCGTCACGGTGCTCGAGGCGAAGTCGACCATCGGTGGACGCGTGCACACGGAGCGCTCGGTCGACAACATTCCGATGGATCTTGGCGCCGGTTGGATTCACGGGCCGTCGGCGGGCAATCCGATCGTGGGCCTGCTCAACCAGACCAACGCCACGACCTATCTCACCGACGACAACAGCGTGAAGGTCGTTGATGCCAACGGCGTTGACGTGACGACGCTCCAGTTCGGCGGGGCCAACGCGAAATACACCAAGCTCATGGCTGACGCGCGCGCATTCGCGAACGCCTCGCCATCAGACATCTCGCTGGCCACGGCGATCAAGGCCGTGGATCCCTTCGCGCTTAACGACCCGTACAACCTCTACCAGCTCAACACCAACCTGGAGTTCGACAAGGGTGGATGGCTCGAAGCGTTCTCGGGGAAGCATTTCAGCGACGATGAGAAGTTTGCGGGGAAGGATGTGTTGTTCCCGCACGGGTAACGTTCGCAACCGCGCCATCACAGGCGTCCGAGAACCCTTTGGTACCAGAGCGACCCGTCGGAAGGCACAGCAGCCGATACAGAACGCTAAGCGGCGCGACCCAATCCCCGGGGCAGTACTCATTCATCACCTTCTTGACTCTCTTCTGCGAGTGAAGCCGCCTCCACCCAAACCCACGGCGCAAGATGGAGGAGGACAGGACCACTCGGTGGAGCTTCAGCTCCGGCACTAAGTCAACAGCGCGTCCGATTACCAGCGTTCCAAAGCTGTGTCCGACCGCGCAGACGCGAAGATCCTTCTTGGTCAGTTCGGCGCACTTTGCAGCGAACTCATGCGCTGCGCGCTCAGACACCCTGCGAGCTCCGATCGTGGGCCGTCGGTAGTCGTAGTCAACATGCAGGCCAAGCATGAGATGTTCCTGTAGGATGACTGAACATTTCTGCGATTCCAGCGCAGCCTGGGTGTCGCAGAAATTGCGACATTCCGCGTCCGATCGGGCACTTCCCCTCTGAAGCGGTTTTGGCATCGCCATTGCTATAGAAAGGGCCGGACGACGATGTATCGTCGTCCCAAGGAGGCTGCATGGAAGAGCGGCTCGATCGCATCGAAGGCAAGTTGGACGCACTCGTCACCACCCTCGATCAGAAATTCGCGGAGGTTGACCGTCGCTTCGACGGGGTCGACCAGAAGTTCGTAGAGGTTGACCGCCGGTTCGACGGTGTCGACCAGAAGCTCGCAGAGGCCGACCGCCGGATTGACAGTGTCGATCAAAAGGTCGTGGAACTGGCGGCCCAGCTTCAGACCGTCGATCAAAGGGTCGCGGGTCTGTCAACCCAGCTGCAGGCCGTCGATCAGAACGTCGTGGGTCTGTCAGCGCAGCTACACGCTGTGGACAATCGCCTGCGAGGCCACATCGAAGACGTTGATGCGCACCTCAGTGTGAAGTTCGATTCGCTCAGCGCGAAGCTCAACGCCATGCATGAGGACATCACGCGCGACCGGATGCAGCGGGCAACTGCCAGGCGAGGCTAGATCCCCGCGGTATCGTTCCACAGCGCGATCGCCGGGCGATCGCGCAAGCCGTGCTCGTAGTCGAGAATGCTGATCGAAGCCGTGCTCAAGAGTAGCCGGCCCGCGTTGACGATCGGAATGCCGATCCACCGCGCGCCGAGCGCACGACCGAAGTGGCCATGTGCGCAGATCGCGATCGTGCCGCTGAGTGTGCGAAGAAATGCGATGACATCGTCCACCCGCGCCGTCATCTGATCGGTGCTCTCGCCGTCAGGACAGCCATCGGCAAAGACGTTCCAGCCTGGATGCTGGGCCTGAATCTCACCTGATCGCAGGCCCTCGTAGCGCCCGTAGTCCCACTCCGACAAGTCGTCACGAATCTCCGCCGCCGGTTTCAGGCCCGACAGACGCCACGTGTCGATTGCGCGGCACCGCGGGCTGACGAACGCATAGGCGAACGACACGCCGTGAAGACGACGCCCGAGGCGCTTCGCCTGAGCCTCTCCCCCACTCGTGAGCGGGACGTCCGTGCGGCCCGTGTGCTGGCCCGACTTCGACCACGCCGTCTCGCCATGCCGAATCAGATAAATCACGCAGTAGAGACTACTTCAAGAGCGCGTTCGCGTCCGCAATGAGCAATTCGATATCGCGCGGCAACGTCCCGTCGTACACCCCGCGCAAGCGACCGTGTTGATCCACAAGAACCAGCTTCTCGGTGTGCAGGAATGCATCTGGCTGGTCCACGGCCGCCCGCACCCGGTCATCGTCAGCGAAGAATGAATTGCGCGCGAGCGCGTAGATCGTTTGCTTGTCGCCCGTCACCAACTTCCAGCGATCGGCGTCGATCCCGCGTTCGTGCGCAAACGCACTCAGCACAGCCGGCGTATCGAGATCTGGCGTGACGCTAAACGATACAACCATCGCACCGCCGGCCTCGGTCGCGTCCTGCACCTTGCGCAGGTTCTTCACGAGCGCCGGGCACACGGCAGAGCATCGCGTGTAGATGAAGCTCGCCACATACACACGCCCCGCCACGTCGTGATCGGTGAACGCCCGACCGCGCTGGTCGGTTAGAGCAAACGCACCAACACGATGCGCGACGGGTTTCCACGCGGCCGTGAAGTCGGCGCCGCCATAGTACGGCAGCGCCTCTGCGCTGGCCTTGCCCGCCAGTGCGATGGCTACGCCGATGGCTGCAACAAAGCCGATGACGATCGCGATCTTGACCGCGCGTGTCATTGGGCCCTCGATTCAATCACGGCGGATGTGCCGTCGGCCGCTGACGGAAGGCACGGCTTCGCATTGACATAGCCGTAGCGACGGCCGTTGCGCATCTCGTAGTTGAGAAAAAGCGTGCCGTCGCGCTCCCACGATTGCTGCACACCGGATTCGCGCCCGCGATCGTAGTGACGCAACTCGTAGAGCGTTCCGTCCTCACGCCAGGAGCGGTATTCGCCCTGGCGCAGATCGCCGACGTACTCCGCTTGCGTTTTCACGTGCCCATTCGGCCAGTAGGTGGATCGGCGCTCTACATGACGCACCGGAGCACTCGCCAACTCCGCACTGATGAGCAGTAGCAAGAACAGCGTCCGCATCACGCGCTCGCTATCCCACCGAGCCCGGCGTGCCCTTGAAGCAACCCGAGATGTACGGCGTGGTTGCCGTCACATGGTAGTGATAGATCCCCGCCGGCGCATCCACCGTCGCGTGCGTGTGGCCATTGCAGCTGTCGAGATTCGACGGCGACGTGCCATCCGTGTCTTTGGGCCCGTAGACAGGAAAGCCGTCGGTGAGCACGCCGATCAAACTCGACGCGCCACTGTTGGACGTAAGCCACAGCGGCTCGACGTGATAGTGATACTGCCCCTGCTGCTGCGGATGGCCATTGAAGCGATCGAACGACAGAATCTCTGCACCGAGCGGCGAGCGACCCGCTGCGTATTGATTGAAAATCGCAACGCCGTTAACTGCCATGCCGATCGCGCCGAGTGGCGTATCCGACGCCGTCGCCACTGCGGGACTCGACGGCACACGCAGTGTGAAGCTGTAGCTGGAGATCGTGTTTGGCGCAAGCTGCACGCCTGCCGTCGCCGCTTCGTACAGCGCGTTGGTCGTCGGCCAATACGGGCTCTTATGATCGGGCACGCCGGCGGACTTCAGGACGACCTGTGTGCCCTCCACCGAGACCGTCACGGCAGACGTGAAACGCGCATACATTGCTGGCGCCGCCGTGTTCGTGTTGGTCGTTGTGGTCGTCGTCGTGGTTGTGGTCGTCGTCGTGCTCGTCGCCGTCGGCGCGGCTGGTGAACCGCAGGCTACCACGAGCGCCACCGCTATTGCCGCCAAGCCCAAATCAGTCTTCTTCTGTCCGGTCATACGCACCTCGCTGATCTCAAGTTACGAGGCCCATCTTGCGAGAACCTTAAGAACCCGTTCGGCCTGTTATTGTTGGTTCAGGCAATGAAGATCCTTTTGGTTGAGGACGACGAGAAGCTGGGTCGGCAGGTGAGCGAGAACCTGCGCGCGGCGGGGTTCGATCCCACGTGGCTTGCGCGAGGCGACCAGGCGATGGCGCACGACGTGGCGCCGTATGCGCTCGTGATTCTTGACCTCATGCTGCCCGGCGCGCACGGATTTGACGTGCTGAAGGCGCTCCGGTCCGATCGACATCAGGTGCCGGTGCTCGTGTTAAGCGCGCGCCTCGACGCGACCGACAAAGTGCGCGCACTGGAACTCGGCGCGGACGACTACCTCACCAAGCCGTTCTGGCCCGAGGAATTGCTCGCCCGCGTGCGCGCCCGGCTACGGCGCCCAGCGCTCTCCACGAATGGCACCGCCGTAGTCGCTGGTCCATTGAAGATTGATCTGGACGGTCGCACCGCAACGGTCGAGGGTGCCGACGTCGAACTCACCCGGGCCGAATTCGACTTCCTCGCAGCGCTCGCGCGACGACCGGGCGCCGCTGTCTCGCGCGGATGGCTCGCCGAGCACGTGCTCGACCCCGCTCGGGACGGCGACGAACGCACGCTCGACGTGCACGTGTCGCGACTCCGCAAGAAGCTCGGCTCCGCCGGTGGATTCGTCGCCACGGTGTGGGGCGTCGGCTATCGCTTGAAGGTTGAGGCCGCGGAGTCGTGACGCTGCGCACACGCCTCCTACTCACGAGCCTCGCAGTGGCCCTTCCGCTCGCTACGGCGCTGTATCTGATTGACGAGCGCCTGCGATTCGCCGACATGCGCGAGCGCCTCGCGCAGTTCGCACAGACGGAACTCGAAAGCGGCATTGCTGCGCGCTGTCTTGAGACCGACGGCCTGCTCGGGCGTGGGCCGGGCCGCGGATCGCAGCCTGGATTGCGCAACGACGGGCCACCACCCGAGGCGCCGCCTCCCGCGGCCGACCAACCACCATCGGACCCACCGCCGTCACGCGATGGCGCGCCTCCATCGCCACGTGGCCAGCGTGGCCAGCGACCCGGCGGCCCAGGGCGCGGCGGACGACGACCTCCGCCGCCTCCGCCTCGCCAGAACCAGCGGCCCTACGAAATCTACAGCTTTGCGGCCGACTTCTCGTCATCGAACCGGTACGCGCCGGATTTCGATAGCACGCTCAAGACCGCCCTCGCCACCCAAGAGTCCGCGACCTCGTCGTACTCGACCGAGGAAGGCACGGGCATGCAGATGGCGCTCTGGATGAACCGCGACGGCGGGAACTGCGCCGTCCTCCTCCTGCAGATGCGGCCGCGCCGCGGCGAGCGCCGCGATCAAATCGCCGCACTCGCCCTCGTGACGTTCAGCGCAATGGCCGCCGCGTGGCTGGCCGCCGGCCCCGTGATTTCGCGCATGCGACGACTCGCCGATGCCGTGCACACATCGGCAGACACAAAGTACGAACAGCCAGTGCCCGTCAGCGGTGGCGACGAAGTGGCGAGCCTCGCGCAGGCGTTCAACAAAGCGGGTGCGCGCGTGCGCAATCACCTCATGGAAATTCAAGAACGCGAGAATGCACTGCGCCAATTCGTCGCCAACACTGCGCACGACGTCGGGCTACCGCTGACCGTATTGCAGGGACATCTGGCCGAGTTGGAGTCGCTCGCGGACGCCCCAGACCTCAAGGTCCTGGGCTCCAATCCGATGGCGGACGGAGGACCGGACCTTCGGCCGGGCCAAGATCACGTGCGCGCCGCGATGAACGAAGCGCACTACCTCGGCTCGCTGATTCGCAATCTGAACGCCGCGACGCGACTCGACGCCGTCAACGCCCCCCTCGAACGACACGACGTCGACCTCAATGCGCTGGTCGAACGCATCGTCGCGCGCCACAACGTGGTCGCCCGCGCGCGCGACGTCGAACTCAATCACGCCGTCCCCGAAGCGCGCATCGTCGTCCCGGCCGAAGTCACGCTGCTCGAGCAGGCGGTCGGGAACCTCGTCGACAACGCGATTCGCCATAACCACGCCGGTGGCCACGTCGCCATCGTGCTCGATACCACCGACGGGGGGTTCCAGATCACGGTCACCGACGATGGGCCGGGCGTGAAACCGGAAGATCTGGCGCGGCTGACCGAGCGCTGGTTTCGTAGCGACGACGCCCGCACGCGGCGGCCAGACGGCCAGGGCCTCGGCCTCGCCATCGCCGCAGAGTCGATGAAGCGCCTGGGGTACACCCTGACATTCAGTCGGCCAGCCGACGGCGGCCTGAGGGCCGAAATCACATCCAATTGATCCAATTGAGATCGGGAGTCAATTCGATGAATTGACTCCCGATCTCAATTGCGGTTGCGCTTATATCGAGTTGCTAGAAAATTGATTTGCCTAATGTCCTGATAGTCTGCGACACAAGCGCGAATGTCTGTGTCCCTGCTTGATACGCCGTGTGTAGCTGCCGAAACCGGCACACCCACGAGCGCGGGCGCGGGATATCTATGTGCGGTGCGCACGTCGGCTGGCATGACAGCCGTGACCCATGCGCGCTCCACCAGTCCACTGCGGCTCTTCACGCCACGGGCCGGTCGTCGGTCAGCGTGGGTGGTCTCGACGACGCTTGGCGGCGGCCTCGTGGGCGGCGATGACATCAACATTGCCATGGACGTCGGTCCCGGCGCGCAAGTGCTCTTCACGACTCAGTCCTCGACCAAGGTCTACCGCTCGGCACGCCCGACTCGCCAACGGCTCTCGGCCCGTGTTGAGGATGACGGGTTGCTGGCCGTCTTGCCGGATCCCATCGCGGCCTTCGCGGGATCGAGCTTCGAACAGCAGAGCGCCTGCGATCTCGGCGCGCGCGCGAATCTGCTCATCGTGGATTGGCTGCAGTCGGGCCGCCCTGCGTACGGTGACGAGTGGGCCTTCGATCACTACGCGAGTCGCTTCCAGATTCGGCGAAGCGGGCGCCTGGTCTTCGCCGACCACCTCCGGTTAAATCGCGCGGACGGATCGATCGCTCGGCGAATGTGCGGGTTCACGAACTATGCCCTGCTGATTGCGTCGGGCCCCGTCCTCGAAGCGATGGTCGCAGACTTGATCGCGAGGGTCACCGAGCGCACACCGACCGACGCCCCGCTCATGGCCGCCGCCCCACTTCACGACGGCAGCGGTGTCGTCGTGCGCATAGCAGGACACAGCGTCGAGGCAGTGTCGTCGGCGCTGCGTCAGTGCTGTCAGCCGGTGCTCGCGCTGCTCGGCGAAGACCCTTGGGCCAGTCGATGGTAGGAGCGCCACCGTGCATCTGACGCCACAGGACATCGACAAGCTCATGCTGCATCAGGCCGGCGTGCTCGCGCAGAAGCGGCTGGCCCGCGGCGTGCGACTGAACTACCCGGAGACGGTGGCATTGCTGGCGACGCAAGTTCTGGAGTTCATCCGCGAAGGTCGATCGGTCGCCGAGTTGATGGATCTCGGCCGTCGCCTACTCGGTCGCGCGGACGTGATGGATCACGTGCCCGAGATGCTGGAAGAAGTTCAGGTCGAAGGGACGTTCCCCGACGGCACAAAGCTCGTGACGGTGCACCATCCGATCGCCCTCGAGCACGGTGATCTGGCCCTCGCACTGTACGGCAGCTTCCTGCCAGTGCCGGCGCCGCGTCCTGACATGCCGGCGACGGTCGGCCCTTGCGCGGGAGAGATCGTCACTTGCGAAGGCGAGATCGAGATCAATGCCGGCCGCGATGCGCTCTTCGTGGAGGTGACCAATCACGGCGATCGACCGATTCAGGTCGGCAGCCACTACCACTTCGCCGAGACCAATCGCGCGCTCGAGTTCGATCGTGCACGTGCACGCGGCCACCGGCTTGATATTCCCGCCGGTATGGCCGTGCGCTTCGAGCCGGGCCAAACGCGCACGATTGCTCTGGTGCAGATCGCCGGTCATCGCATCGTCCGCGGTGGCAACACGCTCATGAACGGGCCCGTATGACCATCCGTCTCGACCGCCGACAATACGCCGCGATCTATGGGCCGACCACGGGTGATCGCGTTCGCCTCGGCGACACGGACCTGTGGGCCGAAGTCGAGCGAGACTTCACGGTCTACGGCGACGAGTGTAAGTTTGGCGGCGGCAAGGTGTTGCGCGATGGCATGGGCCAGGCCACCGGCGTTTCGGACGCGGATGCGCTCGACGCGGTCATCACCAACGCACTCATCATCGACTGGACCGGTGTCACCAAAGCCGACATCGGCATCAAGCACGGGCGCATCGCCGGCATCGGCAAGGCCGGGAATCCTGACGTGATGGCTGGTGTCACGCCGAGCATGATCGTCGGTGTGACAACGGAAGCGATTGCCGGCGAAGGGTTGATTGTCACCGCCGGCGGCATCGACGCGCACATTCACTTCATCTGCCCGCAGCAAGTCGACGTCGCGATCGCCAGCGGCGTGACGACGTTCATCGGGGGTGGCACCGGACCGGCGACGGGCACGAAGGCCACAACATGTACGCCCGGCACCTGGAACATCGCGCGCATGTTGCAGTCAATCGACGACCTGCCGATGAACTTCGGTCTGCTCGGCAAAGGCAACAGCTCGGCGCCTGAGGGACTCGACGAACAGATCCAAGCCGGCGCGGTGGGACTGAAGCTCCACGAAGACTGGGGCACGACGCCGGCGGCGATCGATGCCTGCCTGACGATCGCGGATCGGTACGACGTGCAGGTGGCCATCCATACCGATACGCTCAATGAGTCCGGCTACGTCGACGATTCGATCACGGCGTTCAAGGGCCGCACGATTCACACGTATCACACGGAGGGCGCCGGTGGCGGCCACGCGCCAGACATCCTGCGTGTGTGCGGCGAAGCCAACGTGTTGCCGAGTTCGACCAACCCCACGCGACCGCTCACGATCAACACGCTCGACGAACATCTCGACATGCTGATGGTCTGTCATCACCTCGACCCGAATTTGCCTGAGGATATTGCGTTTGCGGAGAGCCGCATTCGCGCCGAGACGATCGCGGCCGAAGACATCCTGCACGACCTTGGCGCGATCAGCATGATGTCGAGCGACAGTCAGGCGATGGGTCGTGTCGGCGAAGTCGTCACACGCACATGGCAGACCGCGCACAAGATGCGACAACAGCGCGGGCGATTGACCGACGAAACTGGCGCGAACGACAACCTGCGCATTCGTCGATATATTGCGAAATACACCATCAATCCGGCAATCACGCATGGCATCGCAACGGATGTGGGTTCAGTCGAGGTTGGCAAGCTCGCAGACTTGGTCTTGTGGCGCCCTGCCTTCTTTGGGATCCGACCGGAGCTCGTGATCAAGGGCGGCTGCATCGCCTGGTCGCAGATGGGCGACGCCAACGCGTCAATTCCGACGCCACAGCCAGTCATCATGCGCCCGATGTTCGGTGCGCGACGACTGGCCGCAGCCGCGACGTCCCTGGGCTTTGTCTCCGCTGCCTCGCTAGACACTGGCTCAGTGCATCAGCTTGGCCTCTCGCGCCGGCTGGTCGCTGTTCGCGGCTGCCGCTCCGTCACGAAGCACGACATGAAGCTCAACAGCGCGCTGCCGAATCTCCGCATTGACCCGGAGACGTACGAAGTCACGTCCGACGGCGAGCTCCTCACCTGTGAACCGGCCTCGGTGCTGCCGCTCGCACAGCGGTACTCCCTCTTCTGATGCTGCGACTCTGGCAACTCGTCGACTCGGGATTCCCGGCAGGCGGCTTCACGCACTCCGGCGGACTTGAAGCAGCCATGCACCACGGTGATGTGCACACGCCGAGCGATGTCGAGCGGGTCACGGTCGCCACGATCCGACAAGCGGGCGTCGGCGCGCTGCCCCTTGTGATCGCTGCGCACGGGGACGAACATCTGCTCGGGCCGCTCGATACGACGGCGGACCTCTTTCTCAACCAACCCGTCAGCAATCGCGCGAGCCGCTCTCAGGGGCGCGGACTACTCAGCGCGGCTACGCGCATTTTCCCTGAGGCCAACCTCAGCCACTTCGGCGAGCGCGTGGAACGCGAGTCTCTCTGCGGGCACCATGCGCCAATCTTCGGCGTTGTCATGGCGGCGCTCGCCGTCGACACCGACACCACAGCACGACTCTTTCTGTATCAGTCGGCACGCGGTGTCATTTCGGCGGCCGTCCGCCTCGGCCTCATCGGCGTCTTCGACGGGCAGTGGCTCCAGTCAGGCGTCGCGGGCGAGATCGAACGGACACTCGTTGACTGTCGTGATCGGCCGTCGGTCGGCATCGCGCAGACGGCGCCGATACTCGACCTCTTCCAATCCACGCACGACCAACTCTATTCCCGGCTGTTTCAGTCATAGCCAGGAGGCCCGCATGTTCCCCGCCCTGTTCCACAATGATCCGACGCACCCGCATGACGACGGCCCTGGCCTGTTCGCGGACCGGTCCGGACCGAAATTCCGAGACTTCGCCGCGCGCGCCTTTACGGTCGGTATCGGAGGCCCGGTCGGTAGTGGCAAGACGGCCCTGCTCCTCGCCCTCTGCCGCTCTCTGCGCGATCGCTACAACATGGCGGTTGTCACGAATGACATCTTCACCAAGGAAGACGCCGAATTTCTGGTGCGCAACGAGGCGCTCCCGCGAGAGCGCATCGCGGCGGTTGAAACCGGCGGCTGTCCTCACACGGCCATCAGAGACGACGTCACGCCAAACCTGGCGGCCCTCGACGGACTGATGCGCGCGTTTCACCCAGAGCTGCTATTTGTGGAGAGCGGCGGCGACAACCTCGCGGCCCAGTTCAGCCGTGATCTCGCTGACTTCACGATCTACGTGATCGACGTGTCGGGTGGCGACAAGATTCCGCGCAAGGGGGGGCCAGGGATCACGCAGTCGGATCTGCTCGTCATCAACAAGATCGACCTGGCACCGCTCGTGGGCGCCGATCTTGGTGTGATGGAACGCGACGCGAAGAAGATGCGCGGCGACGGGCCCACCATCTTTGCAAATGTGACGGCAGGCGTGGGCGTGGAGGGCATCGCCGCCCGAATCCTCGCGGCGTGGAGTCAACGACATCATTGAAAACAAGACGGGCCCGGTTGCTTTCGCAATCGAGCCCGTTCATGTCGGTCCCGCCGGGCTGAAGCCCGGCGGCTCCATACCCGGCGGAATGAATCTTACGCGCCGCCGGCCTTGCGCGGTGTGGTGACCTTGCGGGCTGCGCGGGTGTTCTTCGCAGCCTTCGGGGCAACCTGCTTCTCAGACTTCTTGCCGCCGCCGAGTGCGCCACGGAGACGTTCTCCGACCGACTTCTTCTTCGGCCCGCTGTCCGCCGCATCGGCCTTCTTGACCTCGGCGTTCGGATCGAACTCGCTGCCGATCAATTCGATCTGCGCGATTTCGGCGTCATCACCGCGACGACGGCCCAGGCGCAGCAGGCGGGTGTAGCCACCCGGCCGCTCCGCAAACCGCGGTGCGATGGTGTCGAACACCTTCTGCACGGCGCCCTTGTCGAGGATGTCCACCGCCACCGCGCGACGCGCGTTGACGTTGTGAATGCCCTCAGTGCCGTGCTTAAGGCTGCGCTTCGCGATCGTGATGATCTTCTCCACGAACGGACGCAGTTCCTTTCCGCGCGCCACGGTGGTCTCGAGGCGCTCGTTCAGGATGAGAGTAATCGCCTGGTTGCGGAGCATCGCCATACGATGCTCGGTGACCCGGCCCAGCTTTCTGTGTGCAACTCGATGACGCATGACGGTTCGTCCTTACTCGCTCTGCGCCGCTGACGTGTCGAGGCGCATACCCAGGCTGAGACCCATCGTAGCCAGGATGTCCTTGATCTCGTTCAGCGACTTTCTGCCGAAGTTCTTGGTCTTGAGCATCTCGCCCTCGGTCTTGCCCACCAGTTCGCGAATCGTGCGGATGTTCGCGTTCTTGAGGCAGTTGTACGACCGGACGGACAGCTCCAGTTCTTCCACGCTCTTGTCGAGGTGTTCGTTGTTCGCGACGACGGGCGATTCGCCCGCGCCATCGATCGCCTGCTCCACCGCTTCGTCGAGTGAGACGAAGATCGAGAAGTGATCGCGGATCAGCTTCGACGACAGTGACACCGCATCGCGCGGGGTCACGGCGCCGTTGGTCCAGACTTCGAGCGTCAGCTTGTCGTAGTCGGTGGTCTGACCGACACGCGCCGCTTCCACCACGTAGTTGACCTTCTTCACCGGCGAGTGGACCGAGTCGATCGGAATCCAGCCAATGCCGAGATCCTCGTCGAAGTTCTTGTCGGCGGAGACGTAGCCGCGGCCGCGCTTCACGCGCAGTTCCATCTCGAGCTTGCCACCTTCACTGACCGTCGCGATGTGGGCGTCCGGCTCGAGAATCTCGACGTCAGAGTCGACGACGATATCGCGCGCGCGCACTTCACCGGGCTTGGTCGCGCGCAGCGTGAGCGTGCGCGGCTGGTCGGTGTGCATCTTGAGCGGGATCTGCTTCAGGTTGAGGATGATGTCCGTCGCGTCTTCGACCACGCCCTGGATCGGCGAGAACTCGTGGAGCACGCCTTCAATCTTCACGGCCGTCACGGCCGCGCCTTCAATCGACGACAGGAGCACGCGACGCAGCGCGTTGCCCACGGTCGTTCCGAAACCACGCTCGAACGGCTGCGCCGAGAACCGGCCGAACCGGTCCGTCAGTGTCTCGCGTTCAAACTCCAGCCGCTTGGGCCGCTGAAAACCTTTCCACAACATACGCACCACCTTTGGGCTCGTTGGTAACCCTTCGCCTCCCGCCACGAGCCACGAGCTGCGGACGAAGGGACGTTGTGGGACGGCCGGGCTGAAGCCCGGCCGCTCCACGATCTCTTGCTATTTCGAGTACAACTCGACGATCAGCTGTTCCTGCACGGGCAGATTGATCTGCTCGCGGGTCGGGAGCGTCGCGATCTTGCCGATCAGCCCCGTGGTGTCGAGTTCCAGCCACTGCGGCACGCCGCGGCCCTTGACCTCTTCACGCGCGTGGGTAATCGTCGCGTTTTCGACGCTGCCCGGACGCACAGCGATCGTGTCGCCCTGACGCATCGCGTAGGACGGGATGTCCACCTTCTTGCCGTTCACCATGAAGTGACCATGGCGCACGAGCTGACGCGCCTGCGCGCGCGATGTCGCGAAACCCACTCGGTAGGCCACGTTGTCGAGACGACGCTCCAATGACTGGAGCAGCAACTCGCCCGTGATGCCCTTCTGCCGGTCCGCCGCTTCGAAGTACCGGCGGAACTGGTTCTCGAGCACGCCGTAGGTGCGCTTGACCTTCTGCTTTTCGCGCAACTGGACGCCGTAGCCGACCATCTTCGCCTTGCGGGCGCGGCCGTGCTGTCCGGGCGGCACATTGCGCTTCTCGATCGCGCACTTTTCCGTGTAGCAACGCTCTCCCTTGAGGAAGAGCTTCATGCCTTCGCGCCGGCACAACCGGCACACTGGTCCGATGTATCTCGCCATATTTTCTTGACCTCTGCCTTACACGCGCCGCCGCTTGGGCGGCCGGCAACCATTGTGCGGAATCGGCGTGACGTCGCGGATCGACTTGACGTCAATCCCCACCGTCTGGAGGGCGCGAATCGCGCTCTCACGGCCCGCGCCCGGGCCCTTCACCTTCACTTCAACCGAGCGGAGGCCGTACGTCTTGGCGGTATTGCCCGCGGCCATCGCGGCCTGCGTCGCCGCAAACGGCGTACCTTTGCGCGAGCCCTTGAACCCCACGGCGCCAGCGCTCGACCACGCGATCACATTGCCTTCCGTGTCGGTGATGACGAGCGTCGTGTTGTTGAACGACGCCTGGATGTGGACGAAGCCGTGATGCACCACGCGCTTCTCGCCACGCTTCTTGAATGTCTTCTTTTTCGGGCCCGCTTTGCCCTCTTCGGGTTTGCCGGCGCCTTCTGCTTTGGCCATGATTCAGTCCTACTCGGTCTTCTTCTTGGGAACTGCGCCCTTGCGCGGCCCCTTTCGCGTGCGCGAATTGGTTCGCGTCCGCTGTCCGCGCAACGGCAGGTTGCGCCGATGCCGCATCCCACGGTAGCTGCCGATTTCGACGAGCCGCTTGATGTTGAGCGAGATTTCCTTGCGGAGATCGCCCTCAACGCCACCCTGCTCTTCGATCACTCGGCTGATCTTCCGCGTGTCGTCTTCTGACAAGTCCTTGATGCGGATGTCGCCACTGACGCCAGCCGCCGTCAGAATGCTCTTCGACCGTGTGCGGCCGATGCCGTAGATGTACGTAAGTCCGATCTCGATCCGCTTCGTGCGGGGCAGATCGACGCCTGCAATGCGTGCCATGTGATTATCCCTGCCGCTGCTTGTGCTTCTGATTCGCGCAAATCACGCGCACGACGCCCTGTCGGCGCACGATCTTGCACTTGTCGCAAATCCGTTTAACTGACGCTCGCACTTTCATAGCTTCCTCACTACTCTGCCGCGGGTGGTGTCTTTCGACATCAACTCGACGCTCACTCGATCTCCGACGATGAGGCGAATGAAGTTCCGCTTCACGTCTCCTCTTCCAGCCGGCCCGACGTGCGCCACAACGTATCGCCCGCCGTCAATCTTGATCCGGTAGAGTGCGCGCGGCAGGATCGCCAGCACCACACCCTCCACCGAAACCCCCGCCACGACTTACGCCGCCGGCGCGGTCAACACCAGGGGGCCGTCTTTCGTGACGGCCACCGTGTGCTCGAAGTGGGCCGCCAAACTGCCATCACGCGTCACCGCGGTCCAGCCATCCTTCAGCACTTTCGTTTCAGGCCGGCCCATCGCCACCATTGGTTCAATGGCGAGCACCATGCCTTCTGCCAATGTCGGGCCACGGCCTGGCTTACCGTAATTCGGAATCTGGGGCTCTTCGTGCAGCGCCTCACCGATTCCGTGACCCACAAACTCACGCACGACCGAAAACCCATGCGCCTCAACCCACTGCTGCACCGCGTGCCCGATATCTGACAACCGGCCGCCGACCTGCACCTGCGCAATCGCGCGGGCCAACGACTCGTTCGTGACCTTCAACAGCGACGTCGTCGCCGCCGGCACGTCACCGACCGGAACCGTCACCGCCGAGTCGCCGTAGAATCCGCCGAGCTTCACGCCCATGTCGATCGAGATAATATCGCCCGACTTCAACACGCGCGCCGACGACGGAATGCCGTGCACCACTTCGTCGTTCACTGACACACACAGCGTACCCGGAAATCCGCGGTAGCCCTTGAACGCCGGCTCCGCACCGGCCTCGCGCGCCCACTTCTCGGCCTGCGCGTCCAGATCCATCGTCGTCACACCGGGCGCAACCATCGCGGCGAGTTTGGCGAGAATCGTGGCCACCAACTGGTTCGGCGCCTTCATTCTCTCAATTTCGTTCGCCGAGCGGCAGATGATCACTGCCGTCCGCCAATCACCGACGCGACGGCTGCTGACAAATCCGCCGCGACCGATTCCAACGTCTGATCCCCGTCCACCGAACGGAACGTCGACCGTCGGCAGTAGAAATCCACCAGCGGCTGCGTATTCCGCGCGTAAACGCGAAGACGCTCACGGACCGTCTCTTCGCCATCGTCCGAACGCGTGACGAGCGGTCCGCCACATCGTGCGCACGACGCCACACCGGGTGTCGCCCCCCATCCGCAGTTACCGCAGATCCGACGTTCGGCCAGACGCTTGACCAACACGTCCTCCGGCACTTCGATATCCACGATCACCAACGACGCGCTCTTGTCGAGCATCGTGTCGAGCGCCTCGGCCTGCGTCACCGTCCGCGGAAACCCGTCGAGCACAAACCCCACATCGGCATCCTTCTTCAGGAGCCGTTCCTTCACGACACCGATCATGATCTCGTCACTGACGAGACGACCGGCTTCCATCGTCGTCCGGGCGGCGCGACCGAGTTCCGTCCCGGCCTGCACCGCTTCCCGCAGGATGTCGCCCGTGGAGATGCGCGGAATCCCGCGCGCCTTCGCGAAGCGCTCTGCCTGCGTCCCTTTTCCGGCGCCAGGCGCGCCGAGCATGATCACTCGGACGGCCACACGGCCTGCGTCTGCCATTAACCCCTGCGGCCTCGAATCCGCGTCTTCTTCATGAAGCCATCGTAATGGCGCATGATCAGCTGCGATTCAATCTGCTGCACGGTGTCCATCGCCACACCGACGATGATCAGGAGCGACGTGCCGCCGAAGAAGAACTGGACGTGCATACCCTGCGTGATGAACTGCGGCAGGACGGCGTCGAGGCGCTCACCAATGAACGGAATGCCAGCCACCTTGAAACCGTTGGTCAGGAACGTCGGCAACTGCGCCACGACGACCAGATATAAGGCACCAACCAGCGTGATACGCGCGAGGATCGAATCGATGTGCTCGGCCGTCCGCTTACCCGGACGAATACCCGGCACAAAACCACCGTACTTGCGCATGTTCTCGGCGACGTCATCCGGATTAAAGATGATGGCCGTGTAGAAGTACGCGAAGAAGATGATCAGGACGACGTCGAGCAGCGTGTAGAGCGGATACCCGGGCGACAGATTCGCGCCCATCCGGTCGAGCCAGCCGCCCGGTGTGCCCATCTTCGAAATCGTGTATGGGAACGCCAGGATGGACGAGGAGAAGATGACGGGCATGACGCCGCCCGTGTTGACCTTGAGCGGGATGTGCGTGCTCGCGCCGCCATACATCCGGCGACCCACCATGCGACGCGCATACTGCACGGTGACACGACGCTGTCCGCGCTCCATGAACACGATGCCGCCGATGACGGCGATCATGAGCGCGATGAGCGCCACGAGCGTCAGCAGGCCGATGTCACCGGTCTGCAACTGCGCCAACGTCGACAGGATGCCGCGTGGGAAGCCGACGACGATGCCGGCGTAGATCAGCAGCGACATGCCGTTGCCGATGCCGCGCTCGGTGATCTGTTCGCCGAGCCACATCACGAACACCGAACCGGTCGTCAGGGTCAGGACCGCCATGAACTCGAAGCCCCAGCCCGGGTTGTACACGAGCGGCAAGCCGCCCTGCACGCCGGTGGACCGCTCGAGGAAGATCGCGATGCCGTACGCCTGCACCACGCTCAGGAGGATGGTGCCGTAGCGCGTGTACTGCGTGATCTTGCGGCGGCCGAGTTCGCCTTCTTTCGACAACCGCTCGAGGTATGGCCAGACGACCGTCAACAACTGCAGGATGATGGACGCGCTGATGTACGGCATCACGCCAAGCGCGAAGATCGTCATCTGCGACAGGTTCTTACCCGAGAACATGTCGTAGAGGCCGAACATCGTGTTGGCAGCCGACTGCGCGAACTGCTCCACCGCTGCGGTGTTGACGCCTGGCGTCGGGATGTGCGAGCCGATGCGGTACACCGCAAGCAGTCCAAATGTAAACAGGATCCGCTTGCGGAGTTCCGGAACAGCAAAGAGATTCTTGAGCGTCTCCATGATTACTTGCTCAAGACCTCGGTCGTGCCACCGGCCTTGGCAATCTTCTCAGCCGCCGTGCCGCTGAACTTGTGCGCACGCACCGTCAGCTTCTTGCTGATCTCACCACGGCCCAGGACCTTGATCTTGGCTTTGCTGTCGCGCACGATCTTCCGTTCACGAAGCAATTCCGGTGTCACTTCCGAACCGGCGTCGAACACGAGTTCGAGCTGATCGAGATTCACCACCGCGTATTCCACGCGGAAGATGTTCGTGAAGCCACGCTTCGGGACGCGGCGATGCAACGGCATCTGACCGCCTTCGAACCCGCGCTTGAATCGGAAGCCCGAACGCGACTTCGCGCCCTTGGATCCGCGGCTCGCCGTCTTGCCGTGGCCCGAACCCGGACCGCGACCGACGCGCTTCTTCGCATGCGTGGCGCCCTTCGGCGGACGCAAATTATTGAGTGACATCAGTTCTGTCCTTCCACCGTAATGAGGTGGCGCACTTTGTGGAGCATGCCCCGGATGCCCGCCGTGTCCGGCACTTCAACCGTGTGGCGAATCCGGCGCAAACCGAGACCGCGCAACACAACCGTGTGCTTCTTGTCGAATCCAATGCCGCTGCGGATCTGCGTGATCTTCAGCCGCGGCCCCGCCTTCTTGATTGCTTTTGCCTTCGCCATGTTCAGGCTCCGACCAGTTCTTCGACGTCCTTACCGCGCAGACGCGCGATGAACGCCGGATCCTTGAGACCCGTGAGTGCCGCGAAGGTCGCGCGCACCACATTGTGATGGTTCGCCGAACCCAGCGACTTGGTCATCACATTGTGAATCCCGGCCGACTCGACGACCGCGCGAACCGCGCCGCCGGCGATGATGCCAGTGCCGTCCGGCGCCGGCTTCAGGAGCACCGCGCCTGCGCCGAACTTGCCGAGGATCGGATGAGGAATCGTCGACCCTCTCATCGGCACACGCACCAGCGACTTCTTCGCCGACTCGATCGCCTTCTTGATCGCCGAGGGCACTTCTTTCGCCTTGCCGATGCCGAAGCCCACCACGCCGTGACCGTCACCGATCACCACGAGTGCACTGAAGCTGAGGTTCTTACCGCCCTTGACGACCTTCGTGACGCGGCTGATGTTGACGACCGTGTCCTTCAGTTCGAGTTCCGACGGGTCGATCTTTTCGCGAGAATTGGCCATGTGCTGACAGTCCTTTTAGAATTCGAGCCCGGCGGCACGCGCCGCATCGGCCACGGCGCGAATCCGCCCGTGATAGAGAAAGCCGCCGCGGTCGAACACGACCTTGGTGACGCCCTTTTCCTTCAACCGTTCCGCGATCACCTTGCCGAGCGCTTCCGCGCCCGCCCGGTTGCCGCCGCGCACCGCACCGGTGAACGTCGCCTTCAGCGACGATTCGGTCGAGGCCGCCGACGCGAGCGTCGCGCCTGCCAAGTCGTCGATCACCTGGGCATAGATGTGTGCACCTGAACGGAACACCGCGAGTCGCGGCCGTTCCGCCGTGCCGTGAATCCGCTTCCGCTGACGCAGGCGAATTCGTTCTTTGCGATCTTTCTTCGTTTTGATCTTCATCGTTAGGCTCCGGTCTTCTTTCAGCGACGGGACGCTTACGCGCCCGTCTTGCCGACCTTCTTCTTGAGCACCTCGCCCGTGTACCGCACGCCCTTCTGCTTGTACGGATCTGGTTTGCGCAGGCTGCGGAGGTTCGCCGCGACCTGGCCGACCAGCTGGCGATCGACGCCCGTCACCGTCACGTGCGTCATCTTGTCGATGACCACCTCGATGCCGTTCGGGATGTCGAACACACAGGGGTGCGAGTAGCCGAGCGCAAGCACCACCTGCTTGCCCTTGACCTCCGCGCGGTAGCCGACGCCCACGATGTCGAGCTCACGCTTGAAGCCCTCCGTGACGCCCTGCACCGCGTTGGCCATGAGGCTACGCGCGAGACCATGGAACTTGCTGTTCTGCAAGTCGCCGGTTTCGTTCTTCGCCACCAGCTCCGCGCCGTTCAACTCGAACACAATTCCAGGCGGCACGCCTTGTTTCATGGCGCCCTTGGGCCCCTTGAACTCCAGCTCTGCCTTCTTGACCGTAACGGTCACGCCCTTGGGGACCGGGATCGGTTTTCTGCCAATTCGGGACATCAGTTCACCCTCTTACCAGACATTGCACAGGACTTCGCCGCCGACGCCGGCTTTGGTCGCCTCGCGGCCGGTCATCACACCGCGTGACGTCGTCAGGATGTTCGTGCCCAGGCCACCCATGACCTTCGGCACTTCATCGCGGCCGAAGTAGACCCGGCGTCCCGGACGGCTCACCCGTTCGATGCCGGAAATAACCTGCTCGCCCCGCGGGCCATATTTCAGAAACAGGCGAATCGAGGTGCGCGCGACGTCAGTGTCTTTCTCTGTCGTCGGGTCCACCGTCTTGAAACCGGAAATGTAGCCCTCGCTCTCGAGGATCTTGGCGATGTCCGCCTTGATCCGCGATGCCGGAATGTCCACGCGCTGATGGCGCGCGTGCACGGCGTTCCGGATGCGAGTCAGCATGTCTGCGATCGGATCAGTCATATTCAGTCTTGCCCCTTCGGGGGTGTCCTCGTTACCAGCTGCTCTTAATCACGCCCGCGACCTCACCCCGGAGCGCGAGCTCACGGAAGCAAAGACGGCAGAGCGCAAACTTGCGGAGATAAGCGCGTGACCGGCCGCACTTGCGGCAGCGGTTGTGGAGCCGAACTGCAAACTTCGGCCCTTTGGAATCCTTGACACGTTTCGCGGTCGTTGCCATCGTATGCCTCGAGACCCTTAGTTCTGCCGGAACGGAATGCCGATGAGTGCCAGCAACCGACGCGCTTCTTCATCGGTCCGCGCGGTCGTCACCATCGTGATGTTCATGCCGCGGGCCTTGTCGACCTTCAAGTAATCGATCTCGGGAAACAGCAACTGATCGCGCAAGCCGAGCGTGAAGTTGCCGCGACCATCAAAACCCTTCGCCGACACCCCACGGAAGTCGCGGACACGCGGCAGCGCCACCGAGATCAAGCGGTCCAGGAACTCATACATGCGCTCGCCACGCAGCGTGACCATCGCGCCGATCGGCAGGTTCTTCCGCAGTTTGAACTGCGCGATCGACTTGGTCGACCGGGTGATCTTGGCCTTCTGGCCCGTGATCTTGCCGAGTTCTTCGGCGCCCGTGTCCACGATCTTCGCGTTCTGCGTGCCTTCGCCGAGCCCCATGTTCAGCACGACCTTCATGACCTTCGGTACGGCCATGATGTTCTTGTACCCGAACTCCTTGGTGAGTCCCGGCACCACGTCGTTGGTGTAGTGCGTCTTCAACCGATTCATTTGTCCACCACCGAGCCGCTCTTGCGGCTGATTCGCACTTTCGTGCCGTCGTCATGCACGCGGAACCCCACGCGCGTCGGAGACGACGAGTCCGGATCCACCAACATCACGTTTGACGCGTTGATCGTCGCTTCACGCTCCACAATGCCGCCCTTCACGTTCTTCTGTGGATTCGGCTTCGTGTGACGCTTGATGAACCCCACGCCCTCAACGATGACGCGATTCTTCACCGGGTCGACGCGCAGCACGCGGCCACGCTTGCCCCGATCGCGCCCCGCAATAACGAGCACCTGATCGTTCTTTCGAATCTTCATGACGTTTACAGAACCTCCGGCGCGAGCGAGATGATCTTCATGAATCGGCGCTCGCGCAGTTCGCGGGCCACCGGCCCGAACACGCGCGTCCCCACCGGCTCGCCTTCGGCGTTAATCAGCACCGCCGCGTTCCGATCGAACCGAATGTAGCTACCGTCCTTGCGGCGCAATTCCTTGCGCGTGCGGACGATGACGGCCTTCACGACCGAACCCTTCTTGACTGCCGACTCGGGCGTCGCTTCCTTCACCGAGGCCGTGACGATGTCTCCGATGCTGGCAAAGCGGCCAGTGGATCCGCCGACCGGGTTGATCACCGCAATCTTGCGGGCTCCCGAGTTATCGGCGACGTCGAGAATCGATCGCATCTGAACTGACATGTCAGCCTCCTAAACAGTCTTCGCTTTGATGACGACGCGCGTCACCACCCAGCGCTTGCGGCGGCTGAGGGGACGCGACGGGACCATGGCCACCGTATCGCCCACCTTGGCTTCGTTGTTCTCGTCATGCGCCATGAAGCGCGACGTGAACTTCTGCTGCTTGCCGTACAACTCTTCGCGCACCTTGCGCTCGGTCGTCACGACGACGCTCTTATCCATCTTGTTGCTGACGACTTTGGCCAGAACTTCTGATTTCGCCATACCTAGTCCTTCACGCCTTTCTCACGCAGCACGGTCTTCACGCGCGCGCGCTCACGACGCAGCGGCTGCACCTTGCCGGCCGATTCGGTCTGGCCCATCGACAGCTGCAGACGCACACGGAAGATCTGATCGTCCAGATCCTTCGACTTGGCGCGCAAATCCTCAGCCGTCAATCCGCGGAGCTCTGTCAGTTGCTCGGCGACCTTCATGACACCCTCTCTTCCGCAAACCTGAGCACAAACCGCGTCTTCATCGGCAGCTTGGATGACGCCAGGCGGAACGCTTCGCGCGCTTCCGTCTCCGTCACGCCTTCCATCTCGAACAGGATGCGGCCCGGACGAATCACGGCGACCCAGCCCTCAGGCGCGCCCTTGCCCTTACCCATTCGCGTTTCCTGCGGCTTCTTGGTGATCGGCTTGTCCGGAAACACACGGATCCAGATCTTGCCGCCGCGCTTGATGTTGCGCGAGATCGCCACACGGGCCGCTTCGATCTGTCGGTCCGTCAACCACTTCGGCTCCATCGTCGCCAGGCCGAAATCGCCGAACGCCACGGTGTTGCCCTTCCACGCCAACCCGCGCATACGTCCGCGCTGCTGTTTGCGGTACTTGACCTTCTTTGGCATCAACATGACTGATACCCCTTAACCGCGCGCCGCACGACGCGGCTGCCGGAACTCTTCTTCGCGACCCACTTTGGCGGTCAACTTCTCGCCCTTGTAGAGCCACACCTTGACGCCGATCGCGCCATATGTCGTAAACGCTTCCGTGAAGCCGTAGTCGATATCCGCACGCAACGTCTGGAGCGGGAGCTGGCCGTGGAGATACCACTCGGACCGGGCGATTTCCGCGCCGTTCAAGCGACCCGACACGCGCACCTTGATGCCCTTGGCGCCGAACCGCAGCGCGGACTCAACGGCTTTACGCATCGCACGACGGAACGCAATGCGCTTCTCGAGCTGCATGGCCACCGACTCGCCGATCAACTGCGCGTCGAGTTCTGGCTTCTGGATCTCGAGGATGTTGATGAACACCTCGCGACCCGTTTCCTTCTGCAGTTCCTGGCGCAGCTTGTCGACTTCGCTGCCCTTGCGACCGATGATGATGCCCGGACGCGAGGTGTGCAGGTCGATCTTCAGCTTGTTGGCCGCGCGCTCGATTTCGATGCGCGACACGCCTGCGTGCGCAAACCGCTTCTTGAGGTCCGCGCGCAGGCGGATGTCCTCGTGCAGCAGCTTCGCGTAGTCCTTGTCGGCAAACCAGCGCGAACGCCAGGTCTTGTTGAAGCCGAGTCGGAATCCGTAGGGATGAACCTTCTGACCCATCTGTTACTCCGCCTTCTTCTTCGCGCGAGCCGTCGGCTCTGTCGCGGCACGCATGGCCTTCGCCGGACGCTCAGCCACCGCCACCGTCAAATGCGCGGTGCGCTTGACCACGCGGAACGCGCGGCCCATCGGGGCAGGGCGCACACGCTTCATGCTCGGGCCCTGATCGGCGAAACACGCCGACACGAACAACCGCTCCACGTCGCCGCCGTATCCGTCCTTCTGCTGCGCGTTGGCGATCGCCGACCGCAGCACCTTCTCGATGTCTTTCGCGATCATCTTCCGCGTGAACTGCAACGTGGCCAGGGCCGCGTTGACTTCCTTACCGCGAATCAGATCGAGCACGAGTCCGGCCTTCTGGGCCGACGTGCGAATGTACTTGGAGGTGGCCTGTGAGTGCACCATGACTTAGCCCTTACCGCCTGGCGCTGCCGCCGGACCAACCTGCGCAGCCTTTTCGGCTTTCGTCGTGTGGCCCTTGAACGTGCGCGTCGGCGAGAACTCACCGAGCTTCTGCCCGACCATGTTTTCCGTCACGTAAACCGGGATGAACTTCTTCCCGTTGTGCACCGCAATCGTGTGGCCCACCATCTCCGGTACCACGGTCGAGCGACGTGACCAGGTCTTGATGACCTTCTTTTCACTTTCGTGGTTCATCGCTTCCACCTTTTCAATCAGGTGGACGTCAATGAACGGTCCTTTTTTCAGTGAACGACCCATGGCTTATTTCTTCCTCCGCTGGAGAATGAAGCGGCTCGTCGCCTTGTTGCGACGCGTCTTGTAACCCTTGGTCGGCTGGCCCCACGGCGATACCGGATGACGACCGCCTGAAGTCTTGCCTTCACCACCGCCGTGCGGATGGTCCACTGGGTTCATGACGACGCCGCGCACGTGCGGACGCTGACCGAGCCAACGCTGACGACCAGCCTTGCCGATCGAAATCTTTTCGTGATCCAGATTGCCGACCTGACCAATCGTCGCGAAGCACTCGATGTTGATGAGCCGGATTTCGCCAGACGGCATCTTGACCGAAGCAAACGCGCCCTCTTTGGCGACCAGTTGCACGCTCGAGCCGGCCGACCGGGCAATCTGACCGCCCTTGCCGGGCTTCAGCTCGACGTTGTGAATGATCGTGGCCTGCGGCACGTTTTTCAACGGCATGCAGTTGCCCGGAAGAATGTCAGCGTTAGCCCCCGACAACACCGGATCGCCCACCTTCAGGCCAACTGGATGCAGGATGTAGCGCTTTTCGCCGTCGGCATACGTCAGCAGGGCAATGTTCGCCGAACGGTTCGGATCGTATTCAATCGTGGAGACCTTGGCCGGAATGCCGACCTTGTCGCGTTTGAAATCGATGATGCGGTAGGCGCGCTTGTGACCGCCGCCGCGCCACCACGACGTCAGTTCGCCGTGATTGTTGCGTCCACCGGTGCGCTTCAACGTCTCGACAAGCGGCTTGTGCGGCGTCGTCGAGGTGATCTCGTCGAACGTCTGCACGCTGTAGAAACGCCGCGCGGGCGAGGTGGGCTTGTAACTACGAATCGCCATGACCGATTACGCCCCTTCCAGGAAATCAGGCACTTTTTCGCCTTCGCGCAGACGGACCCAGGCCTTTTTCCAGTCCGAACGCTGGCCTTCGAACCGGCCCTGGCGCTTCATCTTGCCGTGCGTAATCGAGGTCTTCACGGTCGCCACTTTGGCGCCGAACAACTTCTCGACCGCGTGTTTGATATCGATCTTCGTCGCGGCCTTGTGCACTTCGAACACGATCGTCTGGCTCGCTTCGCGGGCCATCGACGTCTTCTCTGTGATCAACGGCCGACGGATGACGTCCGTAACTTTCATCCCAGCACCTCCTGCAACCGCTCAACAGCCGCGCGCGTGGCGATGACCGTGTTCGTGTCCATCACATCGCGCGCCGTCAGACGGCCGCTCGCCACAATCCGCACGCCGGCGATGTTGCGCGCCGAAAACGTGAAGTTGTCATCGAACGCCACATCCACCACGAGCGTCTTGCCCTTCGCGCCCAGCTTCTGCAACAGGGACGCCGTGACCTTGGTCTTCTTCTCCGCTGCCTTCAACTGATCGACGACGATGACGACGCCGGCCTGGAGCTTGGAGGCCAGCGCTTCACGCAAACCGGCGCGCTCAACCTTCTTGGGCGCCGTGAATGCATAGCTGCGCGGCTGCGGTCCGAACACCGTGCCACCGTGCCGCCAGAGCGGGGTGCGCGACGAACCGACCTGCGGACGTCCTGTCCCCTTCTGTGCATACGGCTTCTTGCCGCTGCCGCTGACGAGCGCGCGGTTCTTGCTCGCGTGCGTGCCGCGACGTTCCCCGGCGTTCTGCCGGACCACGGAGGCCCAGATCAGATCCTGCTTGACGCGTCCCCCGAAGAGGGCGTCATTCAGGTCGACCGAACCGACCGTCTGCTTCTCCGCGTTCACAACATCGAGTTTCATGGCTACTTCTTGCCCTTCTTCTTCTCAACCTGCGGCTGAGGATCCTTCTTGGGCTTGAGCGCGTGGCGCACAATCACCACACCGTTCGGCGCCCCGGGAACCGCACCGCGCAGCACGAGCAGATGATTGCCCGCGTCCACGCTCACGATTCGGAGGTTGTGCGTGGTCACACGATCCGCACCCATGCGGCCTGCGGCACGCATGCCCTTGACGACTCGCGACGGGAACGACGACGCACCGATCGAACCCGGCGCGCGATGGAACATCGAACCGTGCGTGGCCGCGCCGCCGGCGAATCCGTGGCGCTTGACCACGCCCTGGAAACCCTTACCGCGGCTGGTAGCGATCACGTCGACCTTCTCGCCGGCCTTGAAGATATCCACGAGGATCTGATCGCCCGCCTTCGGCAGATCGCCGCCGGCCTTGACCGTCATCTCGCGACGAATACGGGTCGGGGGCACGCCAGCCTTCTTGAAGTGGCCGGTCGTCGCCTTGTTTTCCTTCGACGGGGTGGCATCGACGAGGCCCAACTGCACCGCCTCGTAGCCATCCGTCTGCTTCGTCTTTGCCTGCACAACGACACACGGGCCGGCCTTGATGACCGTCGCCGGAACAACTGTGCCGTCAGGCAGGAAGACCTGCGTCATGCCGACTTTGCGTCCAATGATGCCGGTGACCATGGCTTATTTGTGCTCCTTGCCGAACGCCTTGATCTCGACGTCGACGCCGGCGGGCAGATCGAGCTTCATCAGCGCGTCCACCGTCTGCGGGGTCGGCTCAAAGATGTCGATCAGCCGTTTGTGCGTGCGGATCTCAAACTGCTCACGCGACTTCTTGTCGACGTGCGGCGATCGCAACACCGTCCACTTGTTCTTCTCGGTCGGCAGCGGCACCGGACCGGCCAGGCGGGCGCCGGTGCGCTTCGCCGTGTCGACAATTTCAGTCGTCGACTGGTCCAGCAGGCGGTAGTCGTATGCCTTGAGGCGGATACGGATCTTGTCTGAAAACGGAGTGGCCATTATTTGCCCTGCACTTTCGCAATAACTGCTTCGCTCACCGAGTTCGGCGCCGGCTCGTACCGATCGAAGTGCATCGAGTAGGAACCGCGGCCCTGCGTGCGGGACCGGAGGTCAGTCGAGTAGCCGAACATCTCGGACAACGGCACCCGAGAGTTAATGATCTGAGTTCCGCCACGTGCTTCCATCGACTGCAGATGGCCGCGACGGCCCGTGAGGTTGCCGATGACGTCGCCCATGTACTCTTCAGGCACCGTCACTTCCACGCGCATGATCGGTTCGAGCAGCACGGGATGGGCGCGCTTCGCGGCATCCTTGAACGCCATCGAACCGGCAATCTTGAACGCCATTTCGTTCGAGTCGACGTCGTGGTACGAACCGTCATACAACTCGATCAGCACGTCGTCGATCGGATAGCCCGCGATGACGCCCGTCGTCATAGCCTCGCGAATGCCCATGTCGATCGGCTTGATGAATTCCTTCGGCACCGTTCCGCCGACGGTTTCGTTCTCAAACAGATAGCCTTCACCCGGCTTGCGCGGGATGAGACGAATCTTCGCGTGACCGTACTGACCGCGGCCACCCGTCTGCTTGATGTACTTGCCTTCGCCTTCCGAGGCGCGCGTGATCGTTTCCTTGTAGGCCACCTGCGGTGCGCCGACGGTCGCTTCCACGCCAAATTCGCGCTTCAGGCGATCGACGATGATTTCGAGGTGCAACTCGCCCATGCCGGCAATGACGACCTGACCCGTTTCCGTATCGGTCTTGACGCGGAACGTCGGATCTTCGGCCATCAGCTTCGCCAGACCCATGCCGAGCTTTTCCTGGTCCACCTTGGTCTTCGGCTCGATCGCGAGCGAGATCACCGGTTCGGGGAAGTCCATCGCTTCGAGAATGATCGCCGTCTTCTCTTCGCAGATCGTGTCGCCCGTCGAGACCGACTTCAAACCGACCGCCGCCGCGATGTCGCCGGCGAGCACTTCCTTGATGTCTTCGCGCTTGTTCGCGTGCATCTTCAGAAGTCGACCGATACGGTCCGTGCGCTGCTTGGTCGAGTTGTAGACGGCCATGCCCGACGTCAGCGTGCCCGAGTAGACGCGGAGGAACGTGAGCTGACCGACAAACGGGTCGGTCATGATCTTGAACGCGAGTGACGACATCGGCGCATCGTCTTTCGCGGCGCGGGTCAGCGTGGCACCCTCGGCACCGTTCGGATCAATACCCGTCACGTCCGGCACATCCATCGGCGAGGGGAGGTAATCCACGATCGCGTCGAGGAGCAGTTGCACGCCCTTGTTCTTGAAGGCCGAACCGCAGATGACCGGCACGAACACCGTCTTCTCATCGAGCACGGAGTTGATCGTGCGCTTGCGCAGTGCCGCCTTGATCTCTTCTTCCGAGATCTCCTGGCCGTGCATGTACTTCTCGAGAATCTTGTCGTCGGCTTCGCTGACCTTTTCGATCAGGATCTCGCGGTACTTCTTCGCTTCGTCGAGCATGTCCGCGGGGATCTCTTCGACCGTGTAAGCCGAGCCCATCGCGTCATCACGCCAGACGATCGCCTTCATCTTGATGAGGTCGACGACGCCGAGGTAGTTCTCTTCGATGCCGATCGGCAGATGCAGTGCGACCGGGTTGGCCTGGAGCTTCGACTGGATCTGTTCGTAGGTGCGCAGGAAGTTCGCGCCGATACGATCCATCTTGTTCACGAAGCAAATGCGCGGCACGCGATACTTGTCGGCCTGGCGCCACACGGTTTCGGACTGCGGTTCAACGCCGGCCACCGAGTCGAACACCGCGCACGCGCCATCGAGCACGCGCAGCGAACGTTCCACTTCAGCCGTGAAGTCGACGTGGCCCGGGGTGTCGATGATGTTGATGCGCTGATCGCGCCAAGTGCAGGTCGTCGCGGCCGACGTGATCGTAATACCGCGCTCCTGTTCCTGTTCCATCCAGTCCATGACGGCCGTGCCTTCATGAACTTCACCGATCTTGTAGGTGATGCCTGTGTAAAACAGAATGCGCTCAGTCGTCGTCGTCTTGCCGGCATCGATGTGGGCACAGATGCCGATGTTGCGAAAACGATTAAGTGGAATGGTGCGAGCCATGATGCGTCGTCGTCCTTACCAGCGGTAGTGGGCGAACGCCTTGTTGGCTTCGGCCATTCGGTGAGTGTCTTCGCGCTTCTTCACGGCACCACCGCGCATATTGGCGGCATCCATGAATTCGTTGGCGAGCTTTTCCTGCGCCGTCTTGCCATCGGCGCGTTCCGCGGCGTAGCTGACGACCCAGCGGATCGCGAGCGACAGACGACGGTTCGGGTTCACTTCGACCGGGACCTGATAGTTGCTACCGCCAACGCGGCGCGACTTCACTTCGAGGCTCGGCTTGGCGTTCTCGATCGCCTTCTTGAAGGTCTTGACCGGCTCGTCGCCCGTCTTTTCCTGCACGATCGACAGGGCCTTGTACATGATGCGCTCGGCCGTGGACCGCTTGCCGTCCTTCATGATCGTGCTGATGAACTTGGTCACCAGCTGGCTGCCGTAAATCGGATCAGCCGGCACTTCCCGTTTCGCAATCTCTCGTCTACGCGGCATAAAAGATTCCTCGCCTTACGCTTTCTTCGGGCGCTTCGCGCCGTACTTCGAACGACCCTGCATACGGCCCGCGACACCAACGGTATCGAGCGTGCCGCGCACCACGTGATAACGCACACCAGGCAGATCCTTGACTCGGCCGCCGCGGATGAGCACCAGCGAGTGCTCCTGAAGGTTGTGACCGACGCCCGGAATATAGGTCGTCACTTCGATGCCGTTGGTCAACCGCACACGGGCCACCTTACGGAGCGCCGAGTTCGGTTTCTTCGGGGTCTGTGTGAAGACGCGCACGCACACGCCACGTTTTTGCGGGCTGCTCTGCAGCGCCGGGCTCTTGGTCTTGGTCAGAACCTTGTCGCGTCCGCTTCGAACCAGTTGGCTAATTGTCGGCATCGTTTTGATTCCTCAACCCGTATTTCAAAAGTCTGTGCAACGAGCGCACGGCTGAGCGATGCCCTGGCATCGCTGCGCACTTGGCGCTTAGTGCGTTTCAAGCCTTGGGACCTTGCGGGCCGGCACTTGAAACTTTTTCCCTATTGCTGAAATCAGCGGTGGCTGCCGGGAAGCGCGATCCATAAAAGATCGGCGCGCCGGTCGCGCGGAAACTGCCTGGAAGCCTGCTTTCCGCTTCTGGCGGGGACTCTAGATAGGGTGTCCTAGAGCCCGAAACAACCTTGCGAGAATAACACCTGAACCGGAGCGCGTCAACAACCGTTACGCAAGCTCGGTGCCATTATTTTTTGTTTGGTCATAAGACCGAAGCAGCGCAGGCGCCAGGCGCCTATTCCGCCTTGCAGTTGTAGTCCTTGACGTCCTTCATCATCGGCCGGTACCACGAGGCCAGACCGCCACCGCGACCGCCACCGTTACCGCGGGCACCGAATATGAACGTGCTGGCCTCGGTGAGCGGCAGGCTGGCAACATTGTTACAGAACTGCTGCCAGAGTCCGCCCGTGAGGTAGTCCTCGACGTTCGACAAGTAGAACGCCTGCACGGACTCACCGTGCTCGCGGATGTACTTGCCCACGGCGCGCAACGCCTTCGGACCGGCAAAGTTACCAACCGTAGGAACAAGTAAGTTCTTTGTTTCTAGATCTTTAATGACCTTGAAGAGTTCGTCGCTGGCAAGGTAACTCCGCTCGGCCCCCGCCCCGTCATTGGTGATCATCAGCGCCTCGTAGGTGGCGTAGTTGCCGCCCGCCCCGATGCTGCCGCCACTCGAGCGGTAATTGAGCGCCGTGCCGTACGTGTAGAAGGCGTCGAACACGTACTTGATTCCGTCAATGTCGTCCGTGGCCAACGGGAAGGTGTGCGGCGACTTGGTGAGATGGTCGACGATCCGCTTCCACGTGTTGTCGTAGGCCTCGGCGCTGATGGGCGCCGCATCGTATTTGGTGAAGATCTGCCCGACCGGCGAGTCGACTGTCAGCCCCTCGGGCCGCTTCTTGGAAAAGAGCATACCCACAAAATCGGCGCGGTCGGTGGCCATCTCGAACAGCGCCTTGTACATCAGGTGCAGTTCCAAGTTGCCGCGACGGATGTCGGTGATGAAGACCATCTTCGGCTGCAGCGCGGCGATGTAGGTGAAGTTCTGTTCGGGGCCGACGCCCATGTAGACGCCAGACTTCACCATCTTCTTGAGATCCGGAATGATCGTCTGGAATCCCATCTCATTCGACAGGAGGTTGTCTGACTGGAACTGACCATTCGGCTCTGAAATGTCGACGGTCAGCTTCCAGAACTCGGCGTCGGTCAGGCGCGCTGGCGTGTCGAACGCATGGGCCGTCAACCATGGTCCACTCCCGACCAGCAGTCCAACCATCAGCACCAGCGGGGCCATCACGCGGGGTCGAAATGCACGCATGGCCGGGATGCTACCATGCGGCCATATGGCGGCAATGACCTTCTCAATGGTTCGTTCGCGGCGACTCGCCCGACTGGGCGCCGGCCTCGGCACAGCGATCGTATTTGCGGCTGGCGCCCTGGCGCTGACACCGCGTGTCACGCTGCTCGCGCAGCGCCCAACCACCGGGCCGAAGTTCGCCATCAGCTTCCCCGCCACGGCACACACCGGCCCCATCACCGGCCGCGTCTACGTCGCGATCAGCAAAACGAACGACCGCGCCCCTATTCAACAGACCGACACCACCGGCGTCCCGCTTTTTGGCGCCAACATCGACGCGCTCGCGCCCGGTGCGGCGGCAACGATTGACGCTTCGACGCTGGGCTATCCCGTCAAAAGCCTGAAGGACTTACCTGCGGGCGACTACTGGGCGCAGGCATTCGTGAACGTCTATACAAAGTTCGCACGCGCGGATGGACATACAGTCTGGCTCCATCAAGACCAATGGGAGGGGCAGAATTGGAAAATCTCGCCGGGCAACATCACCGGTACGCCCGTGCAGATTCACTGGGACCCGGCTGCCTCGACGACCATCGCGCTGTCGGCCGCGAATGTGATTCCGCCGATCGCGCCGGCCGTCGACACGGAGAACGTCAAGTTCATCAAGATTCAGAGTGCCATCCTCACGAAGTGGTGGGGCCAGCCCATGTATCTCGGCGCCATCGTGACGCTGCCTGATGGTTACGCGGCACACCCGAATGTCAAGTACCCGATCAACTACGTGCAGGGACACTTCCCGCGCGGTGGCGGTGCGGGGGGCAATCGCGGCCGCGGCGCGACACCGGCGCCGCCGACTGGACCGCAGCCGCGCATGATCAATGTGCAGTTGCAGCATCCGTCGCCGTACTACGACGACTCGTACGGCGTGAACTCCGCAAACAACGGGCCCTACGGTGACGCAATCATGCAGGAACTCCTGCCGGCAGTGGAGACGAAGTTCCGCGTGATTCGCGAGCCGTGGGCGCGCATGCTGACCGGCGGATCGACCGGCGGGTGGATCTCGCTCGCACATCAGATCTTCTATCCAGACTTCTACGGCGGTGTGTTCTCCACCTGCCCCGACGGCGTCGACTTCCGGTATCACCAGATCGTCAACATTTACGGCGACGACAACGCGTATTTCGTCGACAAAGGCTGGATGAAGATCGAGCGTCCCAACCAGCGTCGTCCAGACGGCAACATCATGTCGATGATGAAAGATGAAAACTGGTTCGAACTCGTGCAGGGCGACAAATCACGGTCAGGCGGCCAATGGGATATCTGGGAAGCGACATACGGCCCGGTCGGCGCTGACGGATACCCGCAGCGCATCTGGGACAAGCAGACCGGCACCATCAACAAGACCGTCGCCGCGTACTGGAAAGAGCACTACGACCTGCGCAACATTCTCGAAACCAACTGGAAGACGCTCGGACCCAAGCTCGCGAACAAGTTGAATGTGTACGTCGGCGATGCCGACTCGTACTTCCTCAACATGGGCGTGCACATGCTCGACGAGTTTCTGCGTAAGGTCGATGGTCCAAAGTGGACGGGCGAGACGCTCTTTCAGCCGATGGCGCCACACTGCTTCAGCCCACCGCGCGACCAGATGATGGGAAAAATGGTGACGCAGATCACGAAGTACGCGCCGGCGGGCGCCGACCTGACAAGCTGGCGGTACTGATGCAGCGCCTCAGCGCCATTACGCGATCCCCAGCGATCAGGGTGTTTGGGCTGGCCGCTGTGCTGACGATCATCTCAGCCTGGCCGCTGGTACGACACCTCTCGTCAACGCTCCCCTCGGATCTCGGCGATCCGGTACTGGAAACATGGATTCTGTGGTGGAACGCCCACACGCTTCCGCTCTCAGCCGCGTGGTGGAACGCCCCCATGTTTGTGCCGATGCAGGGTTCGATGGCGCTGTCCGAGTCCCTGCTCGGTCTCGCACCGTTGACCACGCCCCTGCAGTGGCTCGGACTCAGTGCCGTGACCGCGCACAACATCGCGTTCCTGCTCTCAGGGCCCATCGCCGCACTCGCCGCGTACCTGCTGGCCACACGGCTGACACCGCGACGTGACGCAGCGGTCATCGCCGCCCTGGCCTTCGGCTTCACGCCATACCGCATCGCCCAGCTCTCGCACCTGCAGGTGCTCTGGGCGTGCTGGATGCCGTTCGCTCTCGTCGCCCTACACGATTTTGTTTCAACAGGGAAAACACGGTCGCTCGTATGGTTTGCGGCGTGCTGGATGATGAACGGCTTCACCAATGGCTACTTCCTGGCGTACTTCCCCGTCCTGGTCGGCTGCTGGATGCTGTGGTTTGTGCGTCGATGGCAGTTTGCCTGGAAGATCGGAGTCGCAGCGATGTTGGGCTCGCTCCCGTGGCTGCCCCTGCTGCTCGGCTACCGCGTGCGCCAAGACGCCATGGGCCTGTCGCGCGGGATCAACGAAATCCGCCAGTTCAGTGCCGACTTCTCCTCGATCTTTGCCGGGTCATCGCGGGCGTGGTTGTCATCGCACTGGACCCTGCCGCCTGGTCCGGAAGGCGAACTCTACCCGGGCGCCGCGCTGATGCTGATTGTCACCGTCGGCCTCATCATCGCCTGGCGCCGAGCGTCGGTTGCGGGCGATACCGGTCGGTCCGCCATCACCACGCGCATCCTCCTCGGCCTGTGCATCGCCACCGGCACCCTGGCCCTCATCATCGCCATCACCGGCGGCACCGACCTGCAGGTCGGTCCGATCGCCATCAAGGCGCACAACCCATCGCGGCTCTTCACCTTTTCACTCGTCTTTGCTGTCGCGGCCCTGGCGCGGAGCGCCGCCGCCGCACGCGCGTGGCACGCGCGGTCGCCGCTCGCGTTTTACGCGCTCGCGGCTGTCGCGATGTTCCTGCTGGCACTCGGTCCCGAACCTCAAGCCTGGAAGCAGGATCTGTTCTATCGCGCGCCGTACTGGTGGTTGATGCAACTGCCCGGCCTCGACTCGGTGCGCGTGCCGGCGCGCTTCGGCCTGCTGATGATCGTGGCGCTGACGCAGGTCTTCGGTCTGGCCTATGCGCGTCTCTTTGCGCCACGAATGCGAACCCTGGTGCTCGTGTCGATGGCCGTACTCGTGGAGGGCTGGATACCGACATTGCCCCTCGCCTCACTGCCAAACTCCCCCCATCTGCCGGCGCGGGCGGTGGCGGCCGGCGTCGCCACACTCGAGCTGCCGGTCAGTAGCGACTTCCAACCCAATACGATCGCGCTCTTGAACGGGCTTCGAAGTGGACAGCCGATGATCAACGGCTTCGGTGGCTATATCCCGGCGCACTATCACGTGCTCCGGCTGGGACTCGAAGAACAGGATGCCAGTGTGCTCGGCGCGCTGCGAGTGCGACAGCCGATTGCTGCCTATGTCGAGAAAGCGCGCGACACCGGAGGCAAGGCGCGCGCCCTGGTGGCCGCGGCACCCGGTGCCGAAGCGATTGGCACAGACGACGCCGGCGAATGGTTCCTGCTGCCAGAACTACCGGCCGCAACGCCTGAGAGTGACGGCGAGCGATTGAATGTACAGTCGGCGCGCACGGGCACACAAGAAGACGACGCCGCGCTGATCCTCGACGATGAGCCGCTGACGAGTTGGCACAGCATGGCGCGCCCAGGCGAGTCGGATCATGTGGACCTCGACTTCGGTCAACGCGTTTCCGTGACGCAGCTGGAGATCAGCCTTGGACCGTTCACGGGTGATTTCACGCGCGACCTTGAAATCAGCGCGATCGACGGCGACACGACATCGACGGTCTGGCGAGGATCCACTGCAGGGCTGACGCTCACGGCCGCGCTCGCATCGAAAGAGGTGCGCGTGCGGATCATGATCGCGCACCCGATCTCAGCGCGTGTGCTTAGGCTCACGAACGTTTGGCATGCGGATCGCGCGTGGTCCATCGCCGACGTGCGCGCGTTCGGATCAATCAAACGAATGCCATAGATGACTCGCCATACCGCACCATAGCTCCGGTATAGAATGCGCGCGGGTTCTGTGACGCGCGAGAAACGTCTTTCACCTTCCACCGGCTGGGCGTTTGGCGCATTCATTGCGCTCACACTGATCAGTGCGTGGCCGCTCCTGCGACAATTCGGCAGCGCCTTGCCGTCAGACCTCGGGGATCCGGCGCTCAACACGTGGATCCTCTGGTGGAACGCCAAGGCACTTCCGCTCACCACCGCGTGGTGGAACGCGCCGATGTTCTCGCCTGCCCCCAACGCCTTTGCGCTGTCAGAGTCGCTGCTCGCCCTCACGCCGCTCACCACCCCGCTACTGAAGGCCGGCGTGTCCCCCATCGCGACGTACAACGTCGTGTTCCTCCTCGCCGGGCCGCTGTCAGCGCTCGGCGCGTATCTGCTGGCGTGGCGTCTGACCTCCCGCCGCAGCGCTGCACTGATCGCCGCGTTGGCGTTCGGCTTCAGCCCGTACCGCATCGCGCAATTGCCGCACCTGCAAATGGAGTGGGCCTGCTGGTTACCGCTGGCGCTCTACTGCCTGCACGCCTTCGTCGACTCAGCGCGTCCGCGGTGGCTGGTCGGTTTCGGCCTCTGTTGGCTGATGACGGGATTGACCAACGGTTACTTCCTCATCTTCTTCCCGGTGCTGTTGGCGCTGTGGGTGATCTGGTTTGTGCGCGAGCGACGCGACCTGATCGGCATCGTGGCGACGTTTGTGGCGTCCTCATTGCCGCTGTTGCCGCTCCTCCTCTCGTACCGCGCGCGCCAGCAGGCCTTTGGACTGGCGCGCGGCATCGGTGAAATCCAGGACTTCAGCGCTGATGTCAGTGCGCTCTGGGCCGCGTCGCCACAGGCCTGGCTGTCGTCTCTTTGGACGTTGCGCCCTCGACCTGAAGGCGAGCTCTATCCGGGGATCGCCATCGCGGCACTCGCCCTCTGCGGCATCATTCTGCTGATCAAGACGGCACGCGCGAACGCGTCGGCCACGGCGCCCCGTCATCGCGCACGATCGTGGCTCATCGGCATCGCCGCAGTGAGTTTCGCGCTGTCGATGGCCGTCGCGCTTACCGGCGGGTGGGATGTGACGATCGAGCCACTCGTCTGGACCGCCCATAAAGTCTCGCGCTCGCTCACCGTCACCTTCTGGGCGCTGATCGGCGCGGCGTCGACCACTCCGGCGCTGCGTGGCGCGTGGCGCCGACGATCACCGCTCGCCTTCTATCTGCTCGGCTCCGGCGTGATGTTCGTCATGGCTCTCGGCCCTTCGGCGCGCGTCTTCGGCCAGACCATCATCTACAAAGCCCCGTACTCGTGGCTCATGCTGCTGCCCGGCGGCGACTCCGTGCGCGTCCCTGCCCGATTTGGGGAACTGATGATCCTTTGCCTCTGCGTCGCCGGCGCCATCGCGTGGGCTCGCCTTGCCAAGCCCGGCCATCACCTCGCGACCGGCCTCGTCGCCGCAGCGGTGCTCTGCGAAGGCTGGATCGTGCTCCCGGTGTCCAGCGTGCCGCCTTCGCTCGACGTTCCGGCGATCGCAGCCGGCATACCGATCCTCGAATTGCCAATGCGCATCGACTATCCGGCGCAGACGCGCGCGCTCCTCCACAGCATCAGCCACGGCCATCCGATCGTCAACGGATTCAGCGGCTACGATCCGCCGCATTTCGCGGCACTGCGGCTCGGCCTCATCGCCGGGGACGCATCCGTCATCGACGCGCTGAAGGCTCCGGGGCCATTGGCGGTATTCGTCGATCGCGCCACTGATACTGACGAGGTCGAAGTCCATCGGATGCGGCAGGTTCCGGACGCCACCGCGGTGACCACAACGGCGCAGGGCACGTGGTTCACGTTTCCTCGCCGAGAGCCGCTGCCGCAATCGAGCGACGAACGGGTGCAGGGCGTATCCGCCACGAGCGCCACGAACCCGAGTGCGATCGGCGCCATGTTCGACGCCTCAATCCGCACGCGCTGGCACACGATTGAGCCGCAGCAGGCCGGCACATCGATCGCATTGCACGTCGATCACCAGGCAACAATCACCGCGTTGGAGTTGCGACTGGGTGCCTGGGTCGGCGACTTCCCGCTCGCACTGGAAGTCAGCACACCGGACGGCACGACCGGTTCACGTGTCGTGTGGCGTGGATCGACGTACGGACTGACCGTTCGAGGCGCGCTCAGCGAGCCGAAAGAAACGCCGATTGTGATTCGATTTGATTCGCCCGTCGTGGCGCGGGCGCTGACGCTGGTGGTGACCGCCACCGACCCGAAGCGAGTCTGGTCGGTGGCGGAACTTCGTGTACTGGGCCGATGACTACCGACCCTGAGCGCGGCGCATGCTGGCGTCGAGCGCCTGCATGGTCGCTTCCGAACCGCTAAAGATGTTGGTTGGGAAGCGATACGGGTACTGCAGCATGTTCGAGTAGATCTTGTCGGACTGATACAGGTTCAGCCCGAGACCAGCGAGGTACTGCAGCTTCAAATTGCGGTCGTGATTGATCTGGACGTCCTTGAGCCAATTCGCGAAATCGCCCTTCTGGCCGGCAAACGTCGCGAAGAGCTCGATCGCGTTGTTGAAACCCACTTCACGCAGCGACTGTGCGACCTGCGCCATCTCCGGGCGGTCGAGCTTGGCCTGCATCGCATCAACGTTGATCTTGGTCTCTTCCGCCTGCCCCAACAGCACGAGGTCGTAGCCCTTACCGTTCTGCGTGTTGCCGAAGACCATGCCGTTCGGGAACGCCTCCAGGAACGAACCGATCTCGCTCTTGACCGCAGCCTCATTGCTCTCATACATCTGCACGAACAGCGTGACGACGCCGCCCGGATTGAGATGCTGCTTGGCCACGGTGAAGAACTCCGAGGTATAGAGCGTCGCCGCGCCCTTGACCCACGGGTCCAACGGATCGCTCGTGATGCCGTCGAACTTCTCCTTCGACGTCAGCAGATAGTGCCGCGCGTCGTCAATCTGCACGTGGACTTTGGGATTCGTGACGACGTTGTAGTTGTGCTGGCCGAAGTACTTCGAGACGCTCTCCGGCACCAGCGGCTCGATTTCCGCAATCGTCTGATTGGTGACGTACGGGCTGATCGACACCGCGCCGGCGGTGACGCCTGCGCCGCACCCGATCACCAGCGTGCGTTTGGGGCTGTCCGGAATCAGCGTCGTCAGATGCCCAAGCATTCGCTGCAAGCGCATGTCCTGCGGCTCGCTCGAGGCCTGCACCTTGCCGGCGTTGTGATAGTTCAGCACGCCACTCGGCGTCCTCGACACCGCCACTGAGGCCTGCAGGCCTTCCTTTGCGTAGATGATCTCGTTCTGCCCCACCCAGGTCGCGGCGTAGCGACCGTACGCGATGAGGATGCGCGGGATTTCCGGGACGCTCCGGACGAGCAGGCCCGCACCGCCGGTCGCGATGATGAGCAGAATCGCCGGTCCCCACTGCATGCCCTTACCGTCCTCCGACTCGCTCACAGCCGGGGCCAGCATCATCAGACCCGACACCGCAGAGAGCGCCATCATCAGCTGAATCGCGTGCTGCGAACCCATCCACCAGACGAGCAGCAGGCTGGCGAAGAGTGCGCCAACGATCGCGCCCACCGTGTTCGCGGCGTAAATCCCACCAACGAGCTTCGCCGGATCCTGTCCCTTAGTGGCCGCAGCCGCCAGCGCCAGCGGGAAGCTCGCTCCCCAGAGAATCGCGCCCGGTAGCACCACCCAGAAGCAGCGCACGAGATCGAGTTGGAAGTTGAACGCGTCGGCGTTCACCGTGCCGTTCAGCTGCGACGAAATGGACGGGTTGATCGGCCAGAACGGCAGCGATACGAACATCTGGTAGGCGGCCCACGCCATGGCGCCGCAGATCAGCATCTGGCACCAACCGAAAGCGACGCGCGGTCTGGCCACACTGCTCGCCAGCGAGGCACCAATCGTGCTGCCGATGCCGAGCCCGGTCAGGAAGACCGCCAAGATCAGAGAGAACGTGTACGTCGTCGCGCCAAACTGGAGCGATAACACCTTCGTCCACATCACTTCGCTCGCGAGCGCCGTCAAACCGGAAATCGCGATGGCGATGTAGACCGACCGAACGCCCTTGTCGGATTTTGCACTCGTCACCGCGGCGCTGGCGGTATGCGGGGTGCGGCCCGCGAGCCAGAGGCCGATGGACGCCACCACGATGTTGAAGACAATCGCGACCAGCGTGGCCGTCGTCATGTCGAATACACGCAGCAGGTAGAAGCCGGCCAGGAGGCTGCCGAGGACGGCACCGGCGATGTTGCCGCCGTAGAAGTAGCCAAGCCACGAGACACCGGCGGGCGTGGTCTCAACCCAGCGCGACATCGCGGGTAGCGTCGCGCCCATCATGAGCGTCGGCGGCAGGAGGCAGATCGCCGCGACAATGCCGCGGCCGAAGATGCCGGGCATGCCCTGAAGGCCGAGGGCGTCATACCAGCCACCGATCAGCGGCGCGCCGAACAGCACAAACAGGCCGCAGGCCGCGATGCCGAGTTCCAGGAACGCGTAGACCTTGAGCGGGTGCTCCTTGGCGCTGACATACTTCGGCAGCAGCAGGCTGCCAAGGCACATGCCGCCCATGAACGTCCCGAGGAGCACCGCCAGAGAAACGGCTGACGAGCCGATCACCAACTGCAAGAGCTGGAACCAGACGATCTCGTAAATGAGAGCAGCACAGCCGCTGCCGATGAAGAGAAACAACAAGATGGGCAACGCGCGCTGGGCGGCGTGCGGCGTGGTCGAATCCGAAGTGGTCATCGTGGCGGCATACTATCAAACCCCTTCAGCTGTTTACCGGCGGAAGAAGGGCCTGAGTGAGTCCTGTGGAGAGAGAGCGAGCAGAGTCTAAATCGGTGGCTCTCGTCGGTGGTTGAGAAGCATCTGGTACACGACGGCGCTGACCCACGTGCCATAGGTGATCAGCAACATCTGCCAGATGGTGGATACAAGGAACAACAGAAACCCCGGGGAGACGACACTGCCACCGACCGGCACCCACGACTCCAGCACTTGTGCCGGCAGCTGCAGGACGATCGGGACGATCATGGCCATAAAGATCTCGAGGCGCCGATCCCGAGTCAGCTGCTCGCTGGCCCGCAGCGCATCGACATGCCGGGCTCGCCCGTCGAGGATCAGAAATCCGATCTGCGACCAGGTGAGGAACAGGTAGACGCCCGGGGCTACAAAAAGAACCAGGCCAATCAGAATCGGCACCGTCGTGACAAACACGGCGAGCAGAATCGATCCAAACGTCTTCGGCGATAGCAGCGCACGTTGGAAGTCGACGCCCTCGCCGCGCACCCCAGCCAGCGCCGTTCGCGCGAGGCCATAACTCACCCACGCCGACAGCAGCGCGCACACCGCGAGGGTGCCGATCTCGCGCGGCGTCTTGGGCGACGGTCCAACAAGCGCCATCGGCAACAGCTGGAGCAGGACAACGATCGCCATCCATCGCACGACACCGCCCTTGAGCTCGGAGACCGCCTGAAACGCAATCGATAGTGCCTCGCGAGCCGAGAACAGGTCCGCGGTGTCACGCAGACGTGCAGCCGCCGAGCCGGCAAGCTGATGGCTCGTGGCAAAGACGTATCCGCATTGACAAGACATGGCGTCGCCCGACACGAGAAGCCCGCAATGCGGGCAAAGTCGGGGACCGGAGTTGGGGGTCGTCACAAAAAAAGAATAACCGTGAAGAACGTGAAGAGCGTTCTTCACGTCCCTCACGGTTAGTTTGGCTTACTCGTCGTCCCGACCGAAGCCGAAGTCGGCGTCGGCGTAGTCATCCATCTCGCGCTGAAGCTCGAGCTCTTCAGGCGACGGTGGTGGCGGTGGCGGTGGCTCGTCCGCCGGGATCGTGACGTGGCGGTAGAAGTCGAAGCCGGTACCGGCCGGGATCAGGCGGCCCATCGTGACGTTTTCCTTGAGGCCGCGGAGGTAATCGACCTTGCCGGAAATAGATGCCTCGGTGAGAACGCGCGTGGTCTCCTGGAACGATGCGGCCGAGATAAACGAGTCGGTCGACAGCGACGCCTTGGTGATACCGAGGAGCAGCGGACGGCCCTTCGCCGGCATGCCGCCATTGGCGAGCACGCGCTCGTTCTCTTCGTGGAACCGGAACTTGTCGACCTGTTCGTCGATCAGGAATTCGGTGTCGCCCACTTCCTCGACCTTCACCCATCGCATCATCTGACGCACGATGACTTCGATGTGCTTGTCGTTGATGCCGACGCCCTGCAGACGATAGACCTCCTGGATTTCATTGACCAGGTAGCCTTGCAGCTCGCGTTCACCGAGGACCGCGAGGATGTCGTGCGGGTTACGCGGACCGTCCATGAGCGGCTCGCCCGCGCGGACGCGGTCGCCTTCCTGAACGTTCACGTGCACACCTCGCGGCAGCGAGTATTCCCGCGGCTCGCCACCCTCATCCGGCACCACAAGGATCTTGCGTGTGCCCTTGACGATGCCACCGTGACGAACGACACCATCGATTTCCGAGATGATGGCGGTTTCGCGCGGCTTGCGGGCTTCGAAGAGTTCGACGACGCGCGGCAGACCGCCCGTGATGTCCTTCGTCTTCGTCGTCTCGCGTGGGATCTTCGCGAGCACGTCGCCGTTGTCCACTTCCTGACCGTTGGAGATCATCAAGTGGGCATTCGACGGCATGTGGTACTTGTGCACGACGTGGCCATCGCGGTCGATGATTTCGATCGCCGGCTGTTTCTTCTCATCCGGTGAGTCGACGACGATCAGACGCGAGAGCCCCGTGACTTCGTCGACGTCTTCGTGGACCGTCACCTTGTCGATGATGTCCTTGAAGCGGATGGTGCCGCCCGTCTCCGTGAGGATGGAGAACGTGTACGGATCCCACTCGACGAGCACCTGGGCCTTTTCGACCTTCTGGTTGTCCTTGACCTTGATGTGCGCACCATAGACAACCGAGTAACGCTCGCGAATGACGCCCTTGTCATCCACGATGTTGATCGAGCCGCTGCGGTTCATGACGATCATCGCCTTGACGCCGTTCTGCTCGCGACCTTCGACATACTGCAGGCCATCGAACTTCACGGTGCCCTTGTGGCGCGCTTCGAGGGTCGACTGATCCTGAACGCGCGAGGCCGTGCCGCCGATATGGAACGTGCGCATCGTCAACTGCGTGCCCGGTTCACCGATCGACTGCGCGGCAACGACGCCGACCGCCAGACCGAGTTCCACCAGACGTCCGGTCGCGAGGTCGCGACCGTAGCACTTCGCGCAGCAACCGCGGCGCGAGGCACATGTCAGCACGGAACGGATCTTCACCCGCTCGATACCGGCATCTTCCACCGCGTCCGCGAGGGCTTCGTCCATCTCACCCGCCGCCGGCACGATCACTTCACCGGATGACGGATCGACGATTGCTTCGAGCGCCACGCGGCCGACGATGCGGTCGCTGAGGCGTTCGATAATTTCACCACCCGAGTCGACAATGGCGCGCGCTTCGAGGCCATCGAGCGTGCCGCAGTCGTGCTCGGAGATGATGACGTCCTGTGCCACGTCGACGAGTCGACGCGTGAGGTAACCGGAGTCGGCGGTTTTGAGCGCCGTATCCGCGAGACCCTTACGCGCGCCGTGCGTCGAGATGAAGTATTCGAGCACCGTCAGACCTTCGCGGAAGTTCGCGCGAATCGGCTGCTCGATGATTTCACCGGACGGCTTCGCCATCAGGCCGCGCATACCGGCCAGCTGACGAATCTGCTGCTTCGAACCTCGGGCGCCCGAGTCAGCCATGACGTAGACCGGGTTGAAGCTCCGGCCCGACTTGTCGAGCGCTTCCATCTGCCCGAACATTTCGTCGGCGACCTTTTCGGTCACTTCTGACCAGATCGCGATGACCTTGTTCTTGCGCTCGCCGTTGGTGATCGCGCCTTCCTGATACTGGCCTTCGACCTTGATGACCTCGGCGCGCGCGGCCTCGACGAACTCGACCTTCTTTTCCGGGATCACGAGGTCGTCGATACCGATCGACAGACCCGAACGCGTCGCGTAGGTAAAGCCGACGTGCTTCAGACTGTCGAGCATCTCGACGGTCTTCTCGAGCCCGTACTTGAGGTAGCAGTAGCGCACGGTCTGCTGCAGACCCCTCTTTTTCAGCAGGCCGTTGATGAACGGCATCACCTTGGGCAGCGCGGCGTTCAAGATGACGCGGCCGACCGTGGTGTTGATGATCTGATGATCGACGTAACGTTCCGCCGCGTCGAGCACATCCTGCGAGTCGCGCGCGGCCGTGAGGTCGAGCAGGCGTCCCGTAAAGCGCATACGGATCGGCGTGAGCGTTTCCACTTCGCCGGCTTCGAGCGCGAGCAGCACGTCGTCAATCGACGCGAACGCACGCCCTTCGCCCTTGGATCCGACCTTCGTCTTTGTCAGGTAGTAGCAACCGAGGACGATATCCTGCGACGGCACCGCGATCGGCTGACCGGACGCCGGCGAGAGGATGTTGTTTGACGACATCATCAGGACCGACGCTTCGATCTGCGCCTCGGGCGAGAGCGGAATATGCACGGCCATCTGGTCACCGTCGAAGTCGGCGTTGAACGCCGTGCAGACGAGCGGATGGATGCGGATCGCCTTGCCTTCAACCAAGACCGGCTCGAACGCCTGGATGCCCAGACGATGGAGCGTGGGCGCGCGGTTCAGAAGAATCGGATGCTCCTTGATGACTTCATCAAGGATGTCCCAGACTTCCACACGCTGCTGTTCGACCATCTCCTTGGCTTGCTTGATGGTCGAGACCAGGCCCCGCTCTTCGAGCTTGTTGTAGATAAACGGCTTGAACAGTTCGAGCGCCATCTTCTTCGGCAAACCGCACTGGTGCAGCTTCAGCTCGGGACCGACGACGATGACCGAACGGCCGGAGTAGTCGACGCGCTTGCCGAGCAGGTTCTGACGGAACCGGCCCTGCTTGCCCTTCAACGTATCCGACAGCGACTTGAGCGGACGGTTGTTCGCGCCACGCAGCACGCGACCACGACGGCCGTTGTCGAACAGCGCGTCCACGGCTTCCTGGAGCATGCGCTTTTCGTTGCGGATGATGACGTCCGGCGCCTTGAGCTCCATCAGCTTCTTCAACCGGTTGTTCCGGTTGATGACGCGACGATAGAGATCGTTCAGGTCCGACGTGGCAAAGCGGCCACCGTCGAGCGGCACCAACGGACGCAGTTCCGGCGGAATCACCGGGATGACGTCCATGATCATCCACTCGGGCTTGTTGGTCGACTTGCGGAACGCGTCGACGACCTTCAGGCGCTTCGCATACTTCAGCTTCTTGGCGACCGAGGTCTCACCACGCATCTTCTCGCGCAGTTCTTCCGCCAACCGGTCGACATTCACGCGACGCAGCAGTTCCTTGATCGCTTCGGCGCCCATCTGGGCCTTGAACTTGAAGCCCAGACGTTCGCGCTCGGCACGGTACTGCTCTTCGTTGAGCAGCGACTTATCCTTGAGCTCCGTCTCGCCGCCGTCAATGACGACATACGCTTCGAAGTACAGGATGCGCTCGAGATCGCGGAGCGAAATATCAAGCAAGTGCCCGATACGGCTCGGCAGTCCCTTGAAGAACCAGACGTGGCTGACCGGCGTCGCGAGCGCGATGTGGCCGAGACGTTCACGGCGCACCTTCGCCTGCGTCACTTCGACGCCGCACTTGTCACACACCACGCCCCGGTGCTTCATGCGCTTGTACTTGCCGCAGAGGCATTCCCAGTCGGTGACCGGCCCGAAGATCTTCGCGCAGAACAAGCCATCGCGTTCCGGCTTGAACGTGCGGTAGTTGATCGTCTCGGGCTTGGTCACTTCTCCGTGCGACCACTCCAGGATTTTCTCTGGTGACGCGAGCGAAATGCGGATCGCGTCGAAGTCGGACGTGAGCTGTCCCTTTTCGTGCAGGTTCGGTCTCATCGGTTACACCCCCACCGGTGCGGCAGGCAATGGTTCCTGCGGCGTTTCTTCAGTTGGTGGTTCCTCACCCGGCCGCTGCTTGGTCTTGATCAATTCCACATCAAGTCCGAGTGCCTGCAGCTCTCGAATGAGCACGTTGAATGACTCCGGCAAGCCAGGCTGGAACGACGCGTCGCCCTTCACGATCGACTCGTAGATCTTCGCGCGGCCCGTGACGTCGTCCGACTTGGCGGTGAGGAGTTCCTGAAGGATGTGGGCGGCGCCATACGCTTCGAGCGCCCACACTTCCATTTCTCCAAATCGCTGTCCGCCGAACTGCGCCTTGCCGCCCAGCGGCTGCTGGGTGATGAGCGAGTACGGTCCGATCGAGCGCGCATGGATCTTGTCGTCGACCAAGTGCGACAGCTTGAGCATGTAGATGTAGCCCACCGTCGTTTCCTGTTCGAACTTCACGCCCGTCATGCCGTCGTAGAGATCCGTCTTGCCACGCTTGGGCAACCCGGCCTCGTCGAGCCACTTCTTGATCTCGCCTTCGGTCGCGCCGTCAAAGACCGGCGTGGCGAAGTAGAGACCGAGTGCATGCGCGGCCCACCCGAGATGTGTCTCGAGGATCTGACCGACGTTCATTCGCGACGGCACGCCCAGCGGATTCAGCACAATCTCGACCGGCGTTCCATCCGGCAGATACGGCATGTCTTCTTCCGGCAGGATGCGCGCGATAACACCCTTGTTGCCGTGGCGACCGGCCATCTTGTCGCCGACCGACAGCTTGCGCTTCATCGCCACGTAGACCTTGACGAGCTTGATCACGCCCGGCGGCAATTCGTCGCCACGGCGGATCTTCTCCTTCTTGTCTTCGAACTCGCGCTGAATGACGTCCACGCGCTGCGCCGTGCGGTCTTCCATGAGGCGCAGTTCGTCTTCGAACCCGAGGTCATCGGTCTCGACACGCGAACGGACCAGCACCGAGAACGGCACGTCGGCCATCGCTTCGGCCGTCAGCGCCGAGCCCTTGCGCAGCACACGCTCGCGACCGTCCAGATCATAGAGATCCGAACGGAGCGTGCGGCCCTGCAGCAACTGCACCAGGCGCTTCTTGGTTTCTTCGTGCAGGATGCGGATCTCGTCCTGGAGGTTCTTCTCCATCAGGCCGAGCTCGTCCTCTTCAATCTGCTTCGCGCGATCGTCCTTTTCGATGCCCTTGCGCGAGAAGATCCGCACGCCGACCACGATGCCCTCAATGCCCGGGGGGCACGTGAGTGACGCGTCCTTCACGTCTCCGGCTTTTTCACCGAAGATCGCGCGCAACAACTTCTCTTCCGGCGTGAGCTGCGTTTCGCCCTTCGGCGTGACCTTGCCCACGAGGATGTCGCCTGGCTTCACATACGCGCCGATGCGGATGATGCCGCTGTCGTCGAGATCGCGCAGATAGCCTTCGGACACGTTCGGGATATCCCGTGTGATTTCTTCCGGACCCAGCTTCGTGTCGCGGGCCTCGATCTCGAACTCTTCGATGTGGATCGACGTGTAGTAGTCGTCCTTCACCATGCGTTCGCTGACGAGGATCGCGTCTTCGAAGTTGTACCCGCGCCACGGCATGAAGGCCACCAGCACGTTGCGACCGAGCGCGAGCTCGCCCAACTCCGTGCAGGGACCATCCGCCAGGACCTGGCCCTTCGCCACGCGCTGTCCCACGCGCACAATCGGCCGCTGGGTGATGCACGTGTTCTGGTTCGACCGTTTGAACTTGGTCAGGCCGTAGATGTCCGCGCCCATTTCACGCGACAACCCCTCGGTCTCACTGCCTTCAACGCGAACCACGATGCGCTTCGAATCAACGTAATCGACCGTGCCGGTGCGGCGGGCCACAACGACGGCGCCGGAATCGCGAGCCGTGATGTATTCCATGCCGGTGCCGACAAACGGTGCCCGCGCCTGAAGCAACGGCACGGCCTGACGCTGCATGTTGGAGCCCATGAGCGCGCGGTTCGCGTCGTCGTTTTCGAGGAACGGGATCAGCGACGCGGCCACCGAGACGAGCTGCTTCGGCGACACGTCGACGTAGTCGATCTTTTCACGCTGGGCCAGGATGAATTCACCCGCCTGACGCGCATTGACGCGCTCCTGGCGAATGCGCATCTTCTCGTCGAGCTCGACGTTGGCCTGCGCGATGATGTACTGATCTTCTTCCCACGCGGACAGGTAGAAGCAATAGGGCTCGAACTCCACGCCCTTCTTCTTCGACCCACCACCCGCACCGATAATTTCATCAGCCTCGACCACATCGCCGGCCTTGTACTTCGGGTTGCCGCCGGCGTTCGTGATCAACACGTAGTCGACCACCTGACCGTTGACGACCTTGCGGTACGGCGACTCAATGAAGCCGAAGTCGTTGATGCGCGCGTAGGACGAGAGCGACGAGATCAGGCCGATGTTCGGACCTTCCGGCGTCTCAATCGGGCAGATCCGTCCGTAGTGCGTCGTGTGTACGTCGCGGACTTCAAAGCCCGCGCGCTCGCGCGACAACCCGCCTGGCCCGAGGGCCGACAGGCGGCGCTTGTGCGTCACTTCCGACAACGGATTGGTCTGGTCCATGAACTGCGACAACTGCGAGGATCCGAAGAACTCGCGGATGGCGGCCATGACCGGCTTGGCGTTGATCAGGTCGTGCGGCATCGCTGTCGCCATTTCCTGATACACGGACATCTTTTCCTTGATCGCGCGCTCCATACGCACGAGACCAATGCGGAACTGATTCTCCAGCAACTCGCCGACCGACCGCACGCGGCGGTTGCCGAGGTGATCGATGTCGTCGACGTTGGCCGGGTTCTTCTTCAGCTTGAGCAGGTACTTGATGACTTCGTAGAAGTCCTGCGGATGCAGAATGCGCTCATCAAGCGGCGTGTTCAGCTTCAGCTTCGTGTTGAGCTTGAGCCGACCGACGCGCGAGAAGTCGTACTTTTGCGGATTGAGGAACATGCCCTCGAAGAGCGAGCGCGAGCTGTCGAGGGTGGGAGGATCACCCGGACGCAGACGACGATAAATCTCGATCAGCGCCTCTTCGTGCTTGCGGACTGGATCCTTGCGGAGCGTCGCGGACAGCACGGAGCCGATTTCGTCCTTCTCGGGGAAGAAGATCTCGATCTCCGCGACGCCCGTTTCCTGGGCCATCGCGATCACGCGCTCAGTGAGCTCTTCGTTCGCATCCAGTACGACTTCGCCGGTGGACGGATCCACAACGTCGCCGCACGAGAACGCGCCTTCGCGCTCGGCATCCACGAGTTCGACGGCCTCGACACCAGCCTTCTTCATCGCGTCAACCTGATCCTTGCGGATCTTCTTGCCGGAGTGCAGCGCGAGATCCGAACCCGGGATCGCCAGCTCCTGCGCCGAACGGCGACCGACCATCGAGTCGGACACCTTCCACAGGATCTTGCCGCCCTTGAGCACAAGCGATTCGGTCGTGTAGAACGTGCGCAGAATTTCGTCCGCGCCACGCAGGCCGAGCGCACGCAGGAACACCGTCGCCAGGAACTTGCGCTTGCGATCGATGCGCACGTACAGCAGGTTCTTGGCGTCGTACTCGAACTCGACCCATGAGCCGCGATACGGAATGATCTGTGCGATAAAGAGGTTCTTGTCTTCCGTATGGAAGAACGCGCCCGGCGAGCGGTGCAACTGGCTGACGATGACGCGCTCGGTGCCGTTGATGATGAAGGTGCCGTGGTCGCCCATCAGCGGAATATCGCCGAAGTAGACCTCCTGCTCCTTGATATCCCGGATCGTCTTGACCCCGGTCTCCGGGTCCTTGTTCCAGACGACGAGTCGGATGGTGACTTTCAGAGGCACGGCGAAGGTCATGCCGCGTTCCTGGCACTCCTCGACGTCGTACTTGAGCTTCATCGCCACGGTCGTGCCGCAGATGTCACAGACATCGCCACGCGCCTCGTTGGCGGTGCCACACGACGGACAGATCACGGCGCCTTCACCGTAGGGATCCGCCACGAGCGTGTGACCACAGCTCGAGCACTTCTTGCGCAGGTGCTCAAGACCGGTCAACCGGCCGCACTTGCACTCGTAATTGCCGATGGAATATTCGATGAACTCCAGCGACGAGTTCTCGCGGAAGTCGCTGATCGGGAACACCGACTTGAACACCGACTGGAGTCCCATGTCGTCGCGTTCGGCCGGCAGCCGGTTCATCTGAAGAAACCGTTCGTACGATTTCTTTTGAATCTCGATCAGATTCGGAATTGCAACCGTTGTATTGATCTTCGAGAAATCAATACGCTCGCGGTAGACGTTCTTAGGCAGGCTGTACATTCAATTGACCTCGGGTCTTAAACAGACACACGAGCTTGCAGCCACCCGTCCCACTGGGACAGACGGCTCGCACCAAAGAAAAGAAGCGCAGCGTGGGGCCGTGGCCCCACGCCGCGAAAACATCCCAGCGAACGAAGTCAGTCTTACTTGACCTCGACTTTGGCGCCGGCGTCTTCGAACTTCTTCTTGATCGCAGCGGCTTCGTCCTTCGTCACGCCTTCCTTGATGTTCTTCGGCGCGCCCTCGACGAGGTCCTTCGCTTCCTTCAGACCGAGGCTGGTCACTTCGCGGACCACCTTGATCGTATTGATCTTGTTGCCGCCCGCATCGGTCAGCACGACCGTGAACTCGGTCTTCTCTTCCGCGGCCGCGGCAGCGCCGCCAGCCGCCGGTCCCGCAACGGCCACCGCCGCTGCTGCCGACACGCCGAGCTCCTGCTCAAGCGTCTTCACGAGCTGCGAAAGCTCGATCACGGAAATGCCCTTGATGTAGTCCACCACCTGCTGCTGCGTCACTTCGGCCATTGCGTTGCTCCTTAGAAAAACCAGTCCAGTTCAAGAAACTCAAGAGTTCAAATGTGTGAAACGTTAACCAGCGCTACTCGCTCTTCTTCTTTTCCGCTGCGACGAGGACGTTCAGCAATCCTCGCTGCACACCCGACAGCACGGTCACCAGACCCTGCGCCGGGGCGTTGAGCACGTAGAGCAGCTTGCCGTACAGCTCCGGCTTGCTCGGCATCGTCGCCAGATCGTTCACCGCGCTGGCGGCGACGGCCTGGCCCTGCACCACAGCGGCCTTGACCTTCAACACCGGCGCCGTCTTGGCGAAGGTGGCGAGCGTCTTGGCCAACGCCACCGGATCGGTACTGGTCGAGACAAGTGCCGTGGTGCCCTTGAAATGCGCGTTGAGTGATTCGAACGACGTGCCGGCAGTCGCCCGCTTGGCCAGCGTGTTCTTCACCACGACGTACCGCGCACCGACCGCCTTCATCTGCCGGCGGAGTTCTGTCACCTGCGGCACCGTGATGCCGCGATAATCGACCAGAACCGCTGTGTCGGCCTGGCGAAACGCTTTTTCGAGCTCGGCGAGCTCGGTCTGCTTTTCAGCTTTGCTGACTGCCATGGGCTACACCTTCCCCAAGAAGTCGACGTGCGACGTGTCAATCATCACGCCTGGCCCCATGGTCGAGGTCAGCGTGACGCTCTTCAGATACTTGCCCTTCGCGGCGGCCGGTTTGGCCTTGACGATGCTGTCCATCAACGCGTGGGTATTGGCGACCAGCGATTCTGTCGCAAACGAAATTTTGCCGACTGGCGCGTGCACAATGCCCGCCTTGTCGACGCGGAATTCGACCTTACCGGCCTTGATTTCCTGCACAGCCTTCGTAATGTCGAGGGTGACCGTGCCCGTCTTCGGGTTCGGCATCAAGCCCCGCGGGCCGAGCACCTTACCAAGCTTGCCGACCGCGCGCATCATGTCGGGCGTGGCCACCACGGCATCGAAATCTGTCCAGCCGCCGTTGATCTTGTCGACGAGTTCCTCGCCGCCAACGATATCCGCGCCGGCTTCCGTCGCTTCGCGCTGCTTGTCAGCATTCGCAATCACGAGGACCTTCTTCGATTTGCCGAGTCCATGCGGGAGCACCACGGTGCCGCGCACCATCTGATCGGAGTGCTTCGGGTCCACACCCAAACGAACGGCGATCTCGACGGTCTCGTCGAACTTTGTGAACTTCACCTTCTGCAGAAGCGGTACCGCTTCTTCAATGGAATGGGGCCGGCTCGGCACTTGCTGCCGCGCCGCCAGGTATTTCCTGCCATGCGACTTCATACGTCCTCCAGTGGTGCAAACGGGCCGAAGCCCTCCCACGCCTTTCAGCTACAAACAGAACACACTAGCTTAACCGATAACGTCGAGCCCCATGGAACGAGCCGTGCCGCGCACGGAACGCACGGCAGCGTCGACCGAATCGGTGTTGAGGTCCGGCAGCTTCAGCTTGGCGATGTCTTCCACCTGCTTCAGCGTCACGGTACCGACCTTCGTTTTGTTCGGCACGCCTGACCCCTTCGCGATGTTCGCCGCTTTCTTCAGCAGCACCGCTGCGGGCGGCGTCTTCAGAATGAAGGTGTACGAACGATCCGAGTAGATCGTCACGACCGCGGGGATGATCAAGCCATCCTGGCCAGCGGTCTTGGCGTTGAAGTTCTTGCAGAAGTCCATGATGTTGACGCCGTGCGGACCGAGCGCGGTGCCGACCGGCGGCGCGGGCGTTGCCTTGCCCGCAGCAATCTGCAGTTTGATCTGAGCCTGAATCTTCTTCGCCATGACTTAAAGCTTCTCCACTTGCAGAAAATCGAGCTCGACCGGTGTTGCGCGGCCGAAAATCGTGACCATCACCTTCAAGGTGTTGCGGTCGCTGTTCACTTCATCCACCACGCCATTGAAGCTGGCGAACGGTCCCTCGTTGATCCGAACCTGATCGCCCTTTTCGAACGTGTATTTCGGTTTCGGCTTCTCGGCCGCCACGGTCACCTGGTGAAGGATCTGATCCACTTCTTCACGCGACAACGGCGTCGGCTTCGTGCCCGCACCGACAAACCCCGTGACCTTGGGCGTGTTCCGCACGCAATGCCACGCGTTATCCGAGAGCGTCATTTCCACCAGGATGTACCCGGGGAAGAAACGACGCGTGCTCTTCACTTCCTTGCCGCCGCGCTTCTCGACGATGTCCTCGGTCGGAATCAGCACTTCGCCGATTTCGTCCGCCAGACCGTACGCCGTGACACGCTGCTCGAGCGACTCCTTCACCTTGTTCTCGAACCCCGAGTAGGTGTGGATGATGTACCACTGCTTGGTCTTGTCGTCGGTCACAGCGCCCTCAGCCATCGCTACGCGCCATACTTTCGAAAGACCCAGCCAATCGCATTCGACAGGCCGAGGTCCACCAGGAACAGGTAGAGACCGAAAACTGCGGACGTCAGGATCACCACAATCGTGGTGGCCCACACTTCGCGCCGCGTCGGCCAGCTGACCCGGCCCATCTCGTTGCGCACTTCAGACAGAAATTTCTGTCCGCGTGCCCACCAGCCGGTTGCATTGACCGGCGCTTCCTTGATGTTTTCCGCCATCGCCGCTTTCACGAGCCTTCCTTAATTGCCTACGACCGAAGAGCCAATTGCCTACGACCTAGAAGCAAGCCCTGGGTCAATCTGGCAGGTCAGGAGGGAATCGAACCCCCAACCCCCGGTTTTGGAGACCGGTGCTCTGCCAATTGAGCTACTGACCTGTATCTGTCCCGATAACCGTTCGCCCGATCGTCCGCCTACTTGGACTCTTTGTGCGCCGTGTGCTTACGGCAGAAACGGCAGTATTTGCTGAACTCCAGCCGTTCCGTGCTCTTCCGCTTGTTCTTGGTCGTGCTGTAGTTCCGACGTTTGCAGTCGGGACACGCCAAGGTAACGATGTCGCGCATGACTTAATCCTGTCCTTTGATAAATCGATGGCTGCGCGAATCCTCGCGCAGCCATCCATCGGAAATCCTTAGGCGATGATCTCGGTGACCGTGCCGGCGCCGACCGTGCGGCCGCCTTCACGAATCGCGAAACGGCTACCCTTTTCGATCGCGACCGGCTGCATCAGCTCGCCATCGATCGTCGTGTTGTCGCCAGGCATCACCATCTCGACGCCCGCCGGCAGATTGAGCGTGCCGGTCACATCCGTGGTGCGGATGTAGAACTGCGGACGGTAGCCATTGAAGAACGGCGTGTGACGGCCACCCTCTTCCTTGGACAGGATATACACCTCGGCCTTGAACTTCGTGTGCGGCGTCATCGTTCCCGGCTTCGCCAGGACCTGACCACGCTCGACGTCGTCTTTTTCGACGCCGCGGAGGAGAATGCCGACGTTGTCACCCGCGAGGCCCTCATCGAGCAACTTGCGGAACGCTTCGATGCCCGTGACGATTTTCTTGTCGACCTTGCCAAAACCGACGATTTCGATTTCGTCGCCGACCTTGACCTTGCCGCGCTCAATGCGGCCAGTGACGACCGTGCCGCGGCCCGAGATCGAGAACACGTCTTCGATCGGCATCAGGAACGGCTTGTCCGTCTCGCGTACCGGCATCGGAATGTAGGTATCGAGGGCATCAAACAGCTTCAGGATCGAATCCACACCCGCCTGATCGCCGTTCAACGCGCCGAGCGCCGAGACACGCACCACCGGGAGATCGTCACCCGGGAAGCCGTAGCTCTTGAGCAGGTCGCGCACTTCCATTTCAACCAGGTCCAGCAGTTCCGGATCGTCGACCGCGTCGCACTTGTTCAGCGCAACCACGACGTACGGCACGTTGACCTGCTTCGCGAGGAGGACGTGTTCGCGCGTCTGCGGCATCGGGCCGTCGACGGCGCTCACAACGAGAATCGCGCCGTCCATCTGCGCGGCGCCCGTGATCATGTTCTTGACGTAGTCGGCGTGCCCTGGGCAGTCGACGTGTGCGTAGTGGCGATTCGCCGTGCCGTATTCCACGTGGCTCGTCGCAATCGTCAGAATTTTCGTATCGTCGCGGCGGCCCTGCGACTCAGACGCCTTGGCGACTTCGTCGTACGGGACGAACTTCGCCCAGCCCTTGTCAGCCGAGACCTTGGTCAGCGATGCCGTCAACGTCGTCTTGCCGTGATCGATGTGGCCAATCGTGCCCACGTTCACGTGCGGCTTGGTACGATCAAACTTCTCTTTCGCCATTGCTCGTCGTCTCCGTAATGTTTTGTGTTGCCCGTCTCAATTGCCTTGCCAAAACCGCGACTACTACTCTTTTCGCCCGCGTGCCGCTGGCCCAATCTGGAGCCGATGACCGGGATCGAACCGGTGACCTCGTCCTTACCAAGGACGTGCTCTGCCAACTGAGCTACATCGGCGCATTTCCCCACCTGCGCTCACGCGCCGACGGTTACCTCGCAGTGCCCAGTAGTGGAGCGGGAGACGGGGATCGAACCCGCGACCAACAGCTTGGAAGGCTGTGACTCTACCACTGAGTTACTCCCGCCTTCGTTTCGCTACGCTAACTCCGCTACTCCGCTCAACTTCGGCGGGTAAACCCGCCTCAACCATTCCCGGTTACCAACCACATCCCGGCTTGCCAACCGGAGCCGCGCGCAACGCGCGCGCCAGACTGAGGTTTGGTGGCGAGGGAAGGATTCGAACCTTCGAAGCCCTAGGGCGACAGATTTACAGTCTGCTGCGTTTGACCGCTTCGCTACCTCGCCAAATTTTCGTGCCGTTACTGTCTAACTGCCTCTCGCCAAAGAACTTCGGTCCACCTTTTTGGCCGGCCAGTTGGAGCTGGCGAAGGGATTTGAACCCCCGACCGTCTGATTACAAATCAGATGCTCTACCGGGCTGAGCTACGCCAGCCAGACAAAACGTGGATTGTAGCAGGTCCCGTACCAACGAGGCAAGGACGTGGTGATATATTTTCCTAACTTTCCTCGCGCTTCGCGCGGGCCTGGCGTTGCCGAACAGCCTCGAACAACACAATTCCGGCCGCGACCGAGACATTCAGACTCTCAACCGCACCTAACATCGGGATGCGTACCAGCCGATCGCAGGTCTCCCGCACCAACCGGCGAAGCCCATCCCCTTCCGCGCCCATCACAAACGCCGTGGGCAGCGTGTAGTCCACTTCATCATACGTCTCGGTGGCCGTTCCATCCAACCCGATCGTCCAGATGTTTTGTTCTTTCAGTTCTTCAATCGTGCGCGCGATGTTGATCACCGTCGCGATCTGCACATGGTTCACCGCTCCCGCGCTGGCCTTGGCCACCGCGCCATCGAGCCGCGCCGCATGGCGAGCCTGACGAACCACGCCGTGCACGCCGGCCGCGTCGGCCGTCCGCAAGATCGCGCCCACATTTTGGGGATCCTCGATGCCATCGAGAATCACCATCAGGGGTTGCTGCTCGACGGCCGCCGCCGAGGCGATCACCTCTTCCAGTGTGTAGGCGGCCATCTGCTGCAGTTCGGCAGCCACCCCCTGATGCACACCGCCGCGCGCCAACTTCTCGAGATGCATCGTGTCAGCCGTCTCGGTGGGAATCCGCAAATCTTTGGCCCGAGCAATGAGGGCATCCACGCGCGCGCCTGCACCGCGCGCGTGGATCAGGCGCGCGACCTTTCTGGCCTTGAGCGCTTCATTGACGGCATTGATGCCATAGATCATTCCCATACTCAGCCCTGCACCTTCTCTGCCACCGCGCGCGCACGTGCCGCACACGATGGGATGGGCGGCACACCGGCCGCCGTCGGCAAACCCGCGCCGCGATCAATTGCCGGCACCGCCAGGTCCAGTTCAGGCCCCGACTCTTCCCCCGTCAACGCCACTCGGATGGGATGAAACAGCAATCGGCCCTTGCACCCGGTCTTGTCTTTCACACGGGTCGCCGCTGCACGAAAAGACTCGCGCGTGAGCGGCTCCTGCCCCGCCAACTCCTCCGCCAGCGCGACAATCACCCGCGGGCCATCCGCTTCGGCCTTCACCAGTTCCGCCGCACGATCCGCGGACCAGCCGAACACGAACGCCACACGCGCGACCACCTCATCGACGCGATCGACCGACCCGAGCGCCATCGGCAAGAGCGATTCGACGTAATCGCGCGCGCCAGCGACATCGGCCGTTACATAACCGGCCGCCTGGAATGCGGGCATCGCCATGTCCACAATGCGGGCCGGAACGGCGTCTTTGAGGTAATGCCGATTCATCCACGCCAGTTTGTCGGTGTCGAACACCGCGGCGCTGTGACTGACCTTGGCCAAATCAAACCGCCGCGCCATTTCGTCAATCGGCAGCATCTCCTGGCCCTCACCCGGCGACCAACCGAGCAGCGCCAGATAGTTCACGAGCGATTCCGGCAACACACCACCGGCACGAAATTCGGCGACGCTCGTCGCGCCATGACGCTTCGACAGCGGCGCGTGGTCTGGCCCCATGACGAGCGACAGATGCGCAAACTGGGGTGGTTCAAAGCCAAGCGCCTCGTACAACAACACCTGACGCGGTGTGTTTGAAATGTGATCTTCGCCTCGAATCACGCAGGTGACTTCCATCAGCGCGTCGTCAACGACCACGGCGAAGTTGTAGGCCGGTCGTCCATCCGAACGCAGAATGACCGGATCACCAATCACCGCCGTGCTGAACGTGACTTCGCCACGGACGATGTCGTGGAAGGCGACATCACGATCTGCGGGCACGGCAAACCGAATCGCCGCCGCCTCACCACTCGTGACGCGCTGTTGCGCTTCATCGGGCACGAGGGCACGACACCGGCCGCTGTACTTCGGCGGCAGGTTGGCCGCAAACGCGGCCTTGCGCTCCTGCTCAAGTTGATCGGGCGAGCAGAAGCAATAGTACGCCAGGCCGCGCGACATCAAGTCCCGGGCGTACGACAGATAGAGTTGCAGCCGTTCCGACTGCCGATACGGCCCGTGCGGACCACCAGCGTCGGGGCCCTCATCCCAATCGAGTCCCAGCCACCGCAGGTCTTCGAGAATGGACGCTTCGGACACGGCGGTCGATCGTTCCGCATCCGTATCTTCGATCCGCAGAATGAAGGTGCCGCCGCTGCCGCGCGCGAGGAGCCAATTGAAGAGCGCCGTGCGCGCGTTCCCTACATGGAGGTGGCCTGTGGGGCTCGGCGCAAAGCGCACGCGCATGGGCTTCATGCGTCCCCCCGCACGGACAGCACCGCCACAGCGTGCGCGGCAATCGCCTCGCCGCGCCCGACGGCGTCAACGCCCTCGTTCGTCTTGCCCTTAATGCTGACTGCCGACAGATCCACACCGAGGGCGGCCGCCACAGCCTGACGCATGGATGCGATGAACGGCAGGAGCTTCGGCCGCTCCAGAATGATCGAGATGTCTGCGCTCGACGGCGCGTACCCGGCGGCATCAACAATGGCCACGGCACGGCGGAGAAGATCAAGGCCCGGCGCGCCCTTCCAGGCGGGATCGGTGTTCGGAAAGTGCTGGCCGATGTCGCCAGTACCCGCAGCGCCGAGCAGTGCGTCCGTCAGCGAATGGCACAGGACGTCGCCATCGGAATGCCCCAGCGGACCACGCTCAAATGGCACGTGGATGCCAGCCAGCATCAACGCGCGTCCCTCAACCAATCGGTGCAGGTCGTAGCCGGTCCCCACGCGGGGCGTCCGGACATCGCGTCCGCGCGCGGCGGTCAGATCCTCTGGCGTCGTGATCTTCACGTTCCGTTCGTCTCCTTCAACGATCATGACGGGGATCCCCGCCCACTCTGCCAGCATCGACTCATCCGTCGCTTCGCGCTCACCGGCACTCAACGGGCCAATCACCTCGAGCACGTCACGCCGAAACGCCTGCGGCGTCTGCGCCATCCAGATCTCTGCGCGCGGCACACTCTCGCCGACAAGCCCCGTCGTGAGATCGCGACGCTTCACCGTATCGCGGGCCGCGATCGCCGGAATTGCAGCGCCATGCGCCGCCGCCCCGGCGATGACCCGGTCGATCAATGCCGCGTCGGCGAACGGCCGCGCCGCGTCATGCACGAGGACGACGTCGGCCGTTGACGAGACGGCCATGACACCCGCGCGCACGGAATCCTGCCGCCGCGGGCCGCCGGCGACCACCCGTGCAGCGCACCGTGTCTCGCCGATCCACTGCCCCGCATCGGCGAGCAATGCGGCCGGCAGCACCACCACGACCTCACTCACCGCCGGATGATGGTCACACAGCCCAACGCTTCGCTGGAGCAGCGAGCGACCGCCGATCGACAAGAGCTGCTTCGGCTGGTCGGCGCCCATGCGCGTGCCCTGCCCTCCCGCCACGATGACCGCCGCTACGCGCATCCCGCTATTCTACCGTTCGGCAGAACTGGTCGATGCGCTGGATGGTCAGTCGGCGTGCATTCTCCGCCACCGCATCCGCCACACCGGCCGGCGCATAGATCATCACGACGGCCTCCGTGGTGACCGACGTGACCATCGTACGCGCCGAATCAGATGTCGGATTCCCGAAGGCACCGAGCTCATCAGCCAGCACAAGGCGCCCGCCGACGTGCACCGTGTCCTTCCGGATACCCGCGTATTCTTCACCGTCCCGGCCGCGTCGCACCGTCACCGCTCCACGAATCGCGGCCGCGTCGTATAGACCGAACGACAGCTGCGACTCGAGCGAGGTCCAGTTGATGACGTCGACCAGGCTGTTGATCCGCGGCACGACGTCCCCCTTGCGCACACGGCGCAACAGGGCCTCTGACGAGGGCCGCGTCTTGGTCGGATCAATGCCCAGCCGTTTGTACATGGTCCTCACCGCGGTAATGACATCGACCGGCTCTGGCGCCACACGCATCGCTGCCGCGGCGCTCGCGAGCGACGCATCCATCCGCGCATCCCGATCGACCACGTGCACGACCCCGGTCCGCCAGACGACCGGCCTCACGATGGCGCGAATCTCGGGGTCGACCGCAATCTCAAAGACATCGCTCACGAGACGTCTCCCGCGATGATGGCCTGCACGCGCCCCGCCAGTGCGCGCGCACTGGCGCGCGTCATCCCTTCTGTTGAAATCGGCTCATGAATCGTCAGCGTCACGTCACCAGGGCACGTCATCAAACGCCCCTTGGGCATCACTTGCCTGGTGCCGGAGATCGATAGGGGCACAACCGGCAATTCGCTGTCGATCGCCATCAGGAACACGCCGCCCTTCAACGGCAGCACCACGCCATCAGTGCTGCGTGTGCCCTCCGGGAAGATCACCAACGACGCCTGATCCGAAATCATCCGCTGCATCTTCTTGAGCACGGCGGCAGCGCGATCCTTGTGATCCAACAACAAATGACCCGCAAACCGCAGATGCCATCCGATGAACGGGAATCGCCCCAGTGAGGCCTTCGCCGGGATTCTCATCGAAAACGGGAGCGACGCAAACATCACCGGGATGTCGTAGAAGCTCTGATGATTCGCGGCGAACACGTAGCTCGCGTCTGCCGTCGGCGCGTCGCCCTTCACCGTCACACGAACGCCGGTCGTCCTGAGAATCAGCCACGACCAGAGCCGCGCACATCGATGCGCCGTGTGGCCATGGCGATCAACGAGGGTCGAGAGCAGCGAGATGATCCCAAGGACCATCGTGTAGACCGCGATCGCGGGGATCAGGAAGAAGACCGTCCGCCACCAATGATAGGGAGGCAGTTTCACGCCTGCGCGGCGGCGCGCGCCCCGTTGGACGACGATTTCGGATCACTCATGGTGATCGCTCCCGCATCGACATATTTGCCGAAGATCATGCGGCCGGCCGTGGTTTGCAACACGCTCGTCACGACCACATCCAGATTCCGGCCGATCATCTTGCGCGCGTTGTCGACCACCACCATCGTACCGTCGTCGAGATACGCCACACCTTGCGTGGGTTCCTTACCCTCTTTGCTGACGAACACGTGCATGACCTCGCCGGGCAACACCACCGGCCGCAGCGAATTAGCCAGTTCGTTGATGTTGAGGACCTGGACGCTGCGCAACTGCGCAACTTTGTTGAGGTTGAAATCGTTCGTCACAATCTTGCCGGCCAACACGCGTGCCAGTTCGATCAATTTCATGTCGACTTCTTTGACGGAGGGGAAATCGAGATCGGAAATCACGACCTCCACACCCGCCATTTTCTGAATGCGGTTCAGGATGTCGAGGCCGCGGCGGCCGCGGTTACGCTTCAGCGCGTCGGAGGAGTCGGCCACAAACTGCAATTCCTTCAGCACGAACTGCGGCACCACCAGCGTGCCATCGAGAAAACCGGTCTCCACGATCTCGGCCACTCGGCCGTCGATGATCACACTCGTGTCGAGAATGCGATGCCGTCGGGCGGGCCGCGCGTCGCGAAAGAGACTCGCTAATTTGGCCGGCTCGAGCCACTCCCCCATCCGCGCCCCGGTCACCAGCCCGAGGTACGGCAAGACGAGGATCACCAGGCTGTGGAAGAATTGCACTTTGTGATCGCTGCTGTTGGCCCAGAAGAGTGACGTGCCGATCGCCTTGGCAATGAAGAGGCCGACACCGAACCCGATGAGCCCGCCGAGCACATGCGTGGCAGCCGCCTCGTGCAAGTGGGCTTCGGCGACGGCAATCACCACCGCCAGTCCGAGACCCAGTGCAGCGTTGACCCACAGAGCGGCGTCGAGTGGATGAATGAGGACGGCTGCATACACGACCGCCAGTACGAAGAGACCGCGAACAATGAGAAACCCGCGCATGCTGCCACTGTTTTATCACGACCGCCGAACCGGAACTCTGGCGCGCTCACTGGTAGTCGCCATCGCCGCCATCGTGTGGGGACTCGCTGGCAGCGGGTGCGGACGCCCGTCGTCCGCATCACCAGCAACGCCTTCCATTGGCGCCACCCCGGCGACGCCCGCGCCAACCCTCGTCGAGACGCAGACGGATACGCCGACCGCACAGGCGATCGACCGGGGCCGCGCATTGCTCGAGCAGCTCCGGCAGGCGGCCGGTGGTCCCGCACTCACCGCGCTCAAGAGTGTGGAAGTCACGGGCGCCTCAATGATGACCAGTGTGAAAGCACCTCGGCAGCTGCACGTCATCGCCCGTTTTCCCATGTCCTTTCGTCTCGAAGAATCCCCAGCACCCGGCAGCGCCGTGCCGGCGCCGCGCGTGGTTGTCGGCGTCGATGGTGAGAGCGGCTGGATGTTGGGCGCTCGGCTGGGCGGTGACGGCCAGTCAAAGGATGTGGCCGTCGCCGCGCGCGCCTATACGCGCGCCGCTCGCCAAACGATGGCGGGGTTGCTCGTTGGCATCAGCGCACCCTGGCTCTTCGATTCAGGTCGGTACACGTTCAGCGATCTTGGAGCGGTGACGGCAGGTGACGATCGCGACGCGTGGCAGTTACAGATCGATGGGCCAGATGGCCGAGTCGGCCGTCTGCTAATCGATCCGCACACACGCCTGCCCCGCCGACTGATCGAGCCACCGCAGCCGGGAGGCGGGGGCACGGCGGCGATCGCGGACATCGTGTTTACGTATAGCGACTTTCAGCCCCAGGGGGGTCTGCAGTTGCCGCGCACGGTGGTGAGAGAGAACGGCACGAACCGGACGATCTGGTCCATCGCGAAATATGCGCTGAATCCAACGTTGCCGGCGCGCCGGTTCGGACGCGGCGCGCGCTAGCTACATGACCGCGTCGAGCGCGTCGGCCACGTTCTTGACGCCGACCACTTTCATGCCCGCCGGCACATCCGTCGAGGACAGATTGCCCTCGGGTACGACGCATCGCGTGAAGCCCAGCTGCTGCGCTTCGCGCACGCGCATGGCTGCTTGCGTCGCGCCACGCACCTCACCCGCCAGCCCGACCTCGCCGAAAATCACGGTGTCGCCATGGATGGGACGATTGCGCAGACTCGACGCAACGGCGGCCAGCACCGCGAGATCGGCCGCAGGTTCATCGATCGACATCCCGCCGGCGACATTCACAAATACGTCGTCGGTCGCAAGATTCAGACCGGCACGCTTGTCGAGCACCGCCAGCAACAGCGCGAGTCGCGTTTGATCGAGCCCGACCGCGGTGCGGCGCGCATTGCCGAACGTCGCGGAGCTGACGAGTGCCTGCACCTCGACCAGAATTGGTCGCGACCCCTCGATGCAACACAGGACGGCTGAGCCAGGCGCAGCCTTCGGACGTTCGGCCAGGAACAGCGCCGACGGATTCGGTACGGCACGGAGGCCGGCTCCCGTCATCTCGAAAACCCCCAACTCACTGATCGCGCCGAAGCGATTCTTGACCGCGCGGACCACTCGATGCGCGTGATGCCGTTCGCCTTCGAAATAGAGCACCGTGTCGACGACGTGCTCGAGTACCTTGGGGCCGGCCAGGCTGCCGTCCTTCGTCACGTGGCCGACGAGAATCGTCGGCACGTTATGGCCCTTTGCGTTAAACAGCAGATCGGTCGCGGCTTGGCGCACCTGGCCGACACTGCCGGGTGCAGACGCGAGCTTCAACGAGAATACGGTCTGGATCGAGTCGATGATGAGCAGCGCCGGCTTCACCCTCTGCGCTTCTTCCAGCACGCGCTCGAGACACGTTTCGGCCAGGAGATACAGCGGTGCGCGGCCGACGCCCAGCCGTTCGCCGCGCATCTTCACCTGAAACTCCGACTCCTCACCCGAGCAATAGAGCACCGGTCCCACCGCTTGGGCGAAATGCGCGGCGGCTTGCAACAACAACGTCGATTTACCAATGCCAGGTTCGCCACCCAGCAGCACGAGCGAGCCGGGAACAATCCCGCCGCCGAGCACGCGATCGAACTCATCGATGCCCGTCGACAGACGTTCTGTCGCCAGTGCACTGACATCGGCATACAACTGCGCTTTGCCACCCGACATCGCGGAGCTCGGCGCCTGCTTGGCGCCGGCCATCGGCGCCGACACTTTCTCTTCGACAAAGGTATTCCAGGCATTGCAGTCCGGACACCGGCCGAGCCACTTCTGCGACTGCGACCCACACTCGGTGCAGGCAAATACACTCTTAGGCGCCTTCATACTGTCGCTCGATTCTGCTGCCCAACCGGCAGACCACTTCCCACGGGATCGCGCCAATCGCGGCGGCCATCTCGCGCGCCGTAATCTCCTCGTTGCCTTGTTGCCCGATGATCACGACCTCATCGCCCGGCGAAACATCGAGACCAGTCACATCCACCGTGATCATGTCCATGCACACCGAGCCAACGATCGGCACGCGGCGCTCTCGGACGAGTGCCACACCGCGATTCGCGAGTCGCGTGTCGAGCCCATCGGCATAGCCGGCCGGAACGATTGCGATGGTGCCGGCCTCGTGTGCACGCCAGCGCCGTCCGTATCCGGAACTCTCACCGGCGCGCACGCCCTTCACGGCCACGATACGGCTCACCAGTGACAGGGCAGGTCGCAGCTCGAGGTCTGCCGCCTGCAAAGGCGGCGGCACGATGCCGTACAGCGCAAGTCCGGGGCGCACCGCGTCGTACCACGTTCGACTGTCGCGCAACATCGACGCAGAGTTGGCGAAGTGGCGACGAATCTTGCGGAGCCCCATCGCGCCGAGGTGCGCACAGGCGCGATCGAAGGCCGCTCGCTGCTCATCCAGAAAGTGCGACTCGGGCTCGTCCGCCGTGGCGCAATGGGAATAGACGGTCGTGAATCTCAGATGTGGACTTGCCAGCACGGCGGGCATCGTGCGCCCGAGGTTGTCGTGGCGGAAGCCCAGGCGATTCATCCCCGTGTCGATCTTCAAGTGGCAATCAACCGCGACCTGACGCTCGGCGGCCGCGGCTTCCAGAGCTCGCGCCGCCGCTGGTGTCGATACGGTCGGCGTGAGTTGGTGATCAAAGATGCCGTCCAGGTCACTGACGCTCAACGCGCCGAAGATCAGGATGGGTATCGATACACCGGCGCGTCGCAGAGCGACGCCCTCGGCAATGTCCGCACAGGCGAGCCAATCGCAACCGGCCGATTCGAAGGCGAGGCCCGCTTGTGCCGCCCCGTGTCCATAGGCGTTCGCTTTGACGACGGCGATGATCTGTGGGGAGGTCGCGGTCGTCCCGAGCATGCGGCGAACCGCGCGCGCGTTGTGCTGCAGCGCATCGAGGCGCACGGCCGCCACAGTCGGGCGAATCACCGGCGTTCCGGGGCGAGACTCTCGAATCTGGTGAAGCCCTTCAGGAACGCGAGTTCCACGTCGCCGGTCGGCCCGTTACGCTGCTTGCCCACGATGATCGTAGCTTTGTTGTCGTTCTCGGGATTGTGATCTTCCGGCGTGCTGTACATCTCGGCGCGATAGATGAACATGACGATGTCTGCGTCCTGTTCGAGCGCACCGGATTCACGCAAGTCCGACAGCTGCGGACGATGGTCGGTGCGTGTCTCAGCCGCGCGGCTCAACTGGCTCAGCGCGATGATCGGGAGACCCAGTTCTTTTGCAAGGATCTTGAGCGAGCGCGAAATTGACGCCAGTTCAGTCTGACGGCTCTCGAATCGTCCGCCGCCCTGCATCAGCTGCAAGTAGTCCACAACAATGAGGTCCAGACCGTGTTCCATCTTGAGACGGCGAGACTTCGCGCGCATCTCGAGCACACCGATCGACGGCGTGTCGTCAATGAACACCTTCAGGTCGTGCATGTCGGTCAGCGCAAGCGCAATGCGGTCATAATCCTGCTCGCCCAGATATCCAGTTCGCATCCGATGGCCGTCCACCCGGGCCTCCGATGTCAGCAAGCGCAGGAACAGCTGCTCCTTGGACATTTCCAGGCTGAACACACCGACGGACAATCCTGACTGCTTCGCCGCATTCACGGCGACGTTCATGACAAAACTGCTCTTGCCGACACCCGGTCGAGCGGCGAGGATGACGAGGTCGCCGGGCTGGAAGCCCGACGTCATTTCGTCGAGATCCTTGAAGCCAGTCGGCACGCCCGTGATCGTGCCTCGCTGCTGCGACAGCTTTTCCAATAGCTGGTAGCTGTTGTCCACCAGCTGGCCTACGTGCACGAAGCCGCTGCGCATCCGGCCGTCGGCGATCTCGAAAATAGATCGCTCGGCTTCGTCGAGCTGAAGATCGGCGTCGGCTTCGCCGTCGTACGCGCGCGCCAGCACGGCGTTGGCTGATTGAATCAGCGACCGCAGTGTGGACTTTTCTTTGACGATCTTGGCGTAGTGCACCACGTTGACCGCGCGCGGCACACCGTCGGTCAACTGGCTGATGTACGCCGCGCCGCCCGCTTCATCAAGATGACCAGCGCGGTTGAGTTGATCGGAGAGGGTGATCAGGTCGATCGGGTTATTGTGCTGGTTCAGCCCGACCATCGCCTCAAAGATGAGGCGGTGCGCGACACGAAAGAAATCTGTCGCAGCCATGTTTTCAATGGCGTGGTTAATCGCGTGATTGTCAATCAGGACCGCACCAAGCACACTTCTCTCGGCGTCGAGATTGTGTGGCAGGGTGCGATCCGACATAACAGTACCGACTTACTGTGCGGCGACGACCTTGACGGTCAGCTGTCCGACGACATCTCGGAACAGCTTGACGGGCACGGCGTACTCGCCGAGCGCCTTGAGCGGCTCGGCCAGCTGGATCTTGCGACGATCCACCGTGAACTGCAGGACGGCGAGGGCCTCGGCAATATCCGACGAGGTCACCGAACCGAACAGCACCTGGTTCTCACCCACGCGACGCGCGATGGCAATTTCCACGCCCGTCAGCTTCTGGGCCAACGCCAACGCTTCATTGCGCTCGGTCGCTTCGCGGGCTTCGGCCACTGCCCGTTCGCGCTCGATCTGCTTCTTGTTCTCCTCGGTCACCACCAGCGCCAGCTTACGTGGCAGCAGGAAGTTCCGGGCGTAGCCGTTGGCCACCTTGACGACTTCACCGCGGTCGCCCAAGTGTTCGACGTGTTCTCTCAGAATGATCTCGATTGACATGATTCTTCTCCGTCCACTAGTCCGTGACGTACGGAATCAAGGCGAGCTGACGCGCGCGCTTGATCGCTGTCTGCAGGCCACGCTGATGCAGCGCGCAGACACCCGAGATCCGCCGCGGCTGAATCTTGCCGCGCTCCGGAATGAATCCGGCCAGGATCTTCACGTCCTTGTAGTTGATGTAATCGATCTTGTCGACGCAAAACTTGCACACGCGACGACGACGGAAGAATCCGCCACCGCCCCGGCGCCCGCCCTTGGCGTCCTTGCCGTCCTTGTCTTTGTCTTTGCCGGCGCCGCGGCCGCCGCCGCGCTCGCCCTTATCGAATTCGCTCATCGGTCACCTCGATCACCGCGATCGCCGCGGTCACCACGATCTCCGCGGGGGCTGAAGCCCGCGTCGCCCATCACGTCGGTATCATCATCGTCAGAGTTTTCGCTGTGACGACGGCGTTCGCTTTCTGTCGGCTCGGGCGGGAGGCCACGCTTCACGCGGCGCGCCGCCATCGACGTCTTGCGCTCGGTCGTCGCGCGTTCCGCGATCGCGAGATCTTCGTCGACGCGCACGATCAGGTGACGCATCACGGTGTCGATCACGCGCAGGCGGCGATCGAGTTCGGCCGTCATGATCCCCGGCCCGTCGATCACTTCCATGACGTAGACGCCTTCGCGCTGTCCGGCAATTTCGTAGGCCAGGCGCTTGCGCCCCCAATTTTCGGTTTTGTTGATGGAGCCTCCGAAACGTTCAGCAATGGCCGCGATCTGCGTGTGCAAATCCGCCAACACCTCGTCGGTGACTTCCGGTGGAGTGATGTAAATCAGTTCGTATTGCCGTACCGTGCTCATATGCCTCCTTCTGGACATCAGGCTGCGCCGAAGCGCAGCAAGGAGCGTGCTGTTACGCGTTAAGTGCCTTGTCGCGATTAAAGACGTTCATCGTCTTTGCCAGTCCGTCGACGATCCAACATTCGACGGCTTCGGCCGCCCGGGTTATCGCGTCATTCACCCCGGGCTGTTCCTCAGACGAGAACCCGGCCAACACATGGTCTGCCAGATCCCGCCGTGTATCGCCCCGGCCCACGCCAATGCGCAACCGGGGGTAGTCCGTGGTGCCGAGCTGCTGAGCCATCGATCGGAGGCCGTTGTGACCGCCCTCCGACCCGCTCCCACGTGCCCGGAGCCGCCCAATCGGCAAATTCACGTCGTCGCAGATAACCAATACATCCGCGACGTCGACCTTGAAGTAGCGCATCAACTCGCTGATAGCGACGCCGCTGAGGTTCATGAAGGTCAGCGGTTTGACGAGCAGGATGACATCGCCATCCCGCCGCCATTTGGCCATCATCGCATCGGCCGGGGCCGACTCAAAATCCACCCGATGCCGCCGCGCGAGGTCGTCGATCACGTCGAACCCCACGTTGTGGCGCGTCCCGGTATATTGCCGGCCCGGATTTCCCAGTCCGGCAACGAGCTTCATGTCTACTTCTTCTTCTCGTCCTTCTTCTTGTCGTCTTCCTTCTCCGGCTTGCCCTTCTTCATCACCTCGGGCTCAGCGGGAGCGGCCGCGGCAGCACCAGCCACCGGCGTGGCGGCTTCCTCAACCTTCGGCATCACGACGTGCACGAGCAGCATGTCGCCATCCGAGACGGCCTTCCACTTGTTCTCCGGGGCCGCGAGGTCGCGCACGCGAATGCCCTGATTGAGCATCAGCTCGGTGATGTCGACGGTGATGTGCTCCGGAATATCCGCAGGCAAGCACTCGATTTCAATTTCGCGATTGACGAAGTCGGCCACGCCACCCTGGACCTTGACGCCCTGGGCTTCACCGACCAGATGCACCGGCACGGTGAGGCGCAGCGCTTTGTCCATCGCGACTTTGTAGAAGTCGGCATGCAGGAGACGATGCGCGATCGGCTCGAGCTGGTACTCCTTGACGAGGACGCGCGTGTCGCCCGCGCCTTCGAGCTTCAGGGAGATGAGCGTGTTCACGCCCGACTTGGAGTGCAGGATGCGCAGGAGGCTCTTCGGGTCGACCGCAATCGACACCCCTTCGCCACCACCGCCATACATGACCGCCGGGATCTGCCCGGCACGGCGCATGCGCCCTGCTTCGTTTCTGCCAAACGTATTCCGCTTCACCGCTTCAAGAGTCGCGTCCATAGCTTTCCTCGGGCTTCCTTCTACTAAACGAACAGTTTCGAGACCGACGTCTCTTCGTGAATGCTGCGAATCGCCTGCGCCAGCAGGCGCGCGACCGACAACACCACAATCTTTCCGCACGCCGCTTTGTCGCCGTTCAGCGGAATCGTGTTGGTCACAATCAACTTGTCGATCGGCGCGGCGTCAATGCGTTCGATCGCCGGACCTGACAACACCCCGTGCACGGCGCTCGCAAGCACGCGGCTCGCGCCATTCTCGATCAACGCCTGCGCGGCCTTCTGAATCGTACCGGCCGTATCGATGATGTCGTCCGCGATAATGCACACGCGGCCCTTTACATCACCGACCACGTTCATCACTTCCGCTTCACCCGACGCCCCGCGGCGCTTGTCGATGATCGCCAGTTCCGCATCGATCCGCTTCGCGTAGGCCCGAGCGCGCTCGGCACCACCGGCATCCGGCGAGACGATCGTGACCGGGCCAAAATTCTGGCGAGCCAAATACTCAATGATCACCGGCGCCGCAAACAAGTGGTCCACCGGAATATCAAAAAACGCCTGGATCTGCGCTTTGTGCAGATCCATGCACAGCACCCGGTTCGCACCAGCTGCCGACAACACGTTGGCCACCAGTTTTGCCGAGATCGGCACGCGCGGCTTGTCCTTGCGGTCTTGCCGCGCGTATCCGTAATACGGAATGACCGCCGTAATGCGCGACGCCGACGAACGGCGAAACGCGTCGATCATCACGCACATCTCCATGATGTGCTCGTCCACCGGGCTACAGGTCGGCTGCACGATGAAGACGTCGGTCCCGCGAATGTTCTCGTCAATTTGAAACGAAACTTCGCTATCCGGGAAGCGATACAGTCTCGCCCCGCCCAATGGCAGGTCGAGGTGCTCCGCTATCTCTTTTGCCAGCGCGGGATGCGCGCTGCCCGAAAATATTTTCAGTGGACCGTGAATCATCGGAGCAATCGGCCGGCACCCCGGGCAAAAGTGGTTGGGGCGGAAGGATTCGAACCTTCGAATACGGGATCCAAAGTCCCGCGCCTTACCGCTTGGCCACGCCCCAAAATTGGCGACCCATCACCCACACGGTGATGTGTCCGGGTCCTGCCGCAAACACAAAAGTTTAATCGAGTGAGGGCTTCAAAGTCCAATCCGACGACCAGACTCCCGCCGGGTGAGGGTCCGGGTGACCGTGACCAACCAGTCCGGACGCTGCAAATTGCGGGCAGCACGCGGGGCGACCGTCTCGCTGAACAGGCCAAATACGGCCGATCCGCTCCCGGTCATCGCCGCCGCCATGGCCCCCTCGCGGTAGCAACTCTCGATAATTTCCGGGATTTCGGGGTAGCGCCGGGACACGGGCGCTTCGAGGTCGTTGCTGAGCACCAGGGGGTCGGTTTCCCAGCCCACGTGGACCTCGCGAGAGCGTTCTGTCGCCAAGGTCGGCAGACCCGCCGCCCGATCCTCATCCAGCCACCGATAGGCATCGGCCGTGGACACACCAAACGACGGCTTTACCACCACCACGCCGAGTCGAGAGACGTCATCGACGGGATACAGCTCGTCACCCTTGCCAGTGCCGAGTGCCGCGCCACCAATCAGAAAGAACGGCACATCGGCGCCCAGACCGGCCGCGATTCGGTGGAGCTCCTTGCGCGACTGCTTCAGCTCCCACACCACATTGAGGGCCGAGAGTGCCGCGGCCGCGTCGGCACTGCCCCCGCCGAGACCGGCCTCATGAGGGATCGACTTGTCGAGTCGAACGTGCGCATCACGCGCCTCGCCTTCTCGGCCGGCGCCCGTCCAGAGCGCCTGAGCCGCGCGCCACACCAGATTCGACTCGTCGGACGGGACGCCCGGTGCTCGGCACGACAAGGCGAAGGGGCCCCGCCGCGCCGACACGCTCAGCGTGTCCGACAGCCCGATGGCCTGGAGTAAGGTGCGCACATCATGGAACCCGTCAGCGCGCGGTGGTCCGACGCGCAGCGTGAGGTTGATCTTGGCGGTGGGTCGAACGACGACAGTCCGCATGCTATCGCCCCAACGGCCCCATCGCGCGGAGTTCGGCGAGCGACATGGGCTGGTAGTTGACGGACGCGTTCGGGACGAAGGTTGCCGCAGGAAGATCGGTATTCACATTCACCTGACTGATCGCCATGTTCACGCTGACGTTAACGGGTGCGCCCGGGCGACTGGTTAACTGCACGACGCTCGGCCAGCGCCCGAGGAACGCTCCGTACTCTACCAGCAGACTCCCGCGCTCGCCCGCGACGATCTTCCAGCCACTGCCCTCACGGTCCAGCCGGAGTCGGCCGGCGTTACGTTCAAGCGGTATGATCATCACGTTGTTAACGCGCACGCCCTCGCCGGGATGCGCCGACGACACGCACCCAGAGAGGATATCGAGCCAATCGTCCGGAGCCAGCTTCAGACCGATCAACGCTTCGACGATGGCAGCGGCAGGCGCGACCAACACCCGTTGCTCGCGCGGCATCGTCAACGTCGCGCGCTCGGCACGGCCAGCCAGAATGAAAATCGCGGGGCCCGCCGGCGCGATCGCTTCGAGCCGAATCTCGCCTTTGCGCGTCATGGCGCCGTGCAGGATGAAGCGCCCCAACCGCTCGTTCGCCACCTCACCGTGTCCACGCAGCTCCGCGCTCAAGCTCTGCGCGCCCTTGCACGCGTCAGTGGCGGCCCACCACACTTGCAGGGTATCGGGCACCGGCTCGCCGACGCCGGCGGGAAACACGACGTGAGGGCGTCCGCACGCGGCCATCAGGAGCACCGCACACACGAGTCCGAGTTGGAGGCGCACGTCTACTTGGCCAGATCCCGCGCGCGGTCCCGCTTCGCAGTCAGCGCCGGGGCGTCAATGCCGTCGCGATCACCCGCGAGCGCGCGGGCAAATGTGTCGGCGGCCTCGCGGTATCGCTTCAGACCAAAGTAGATATCGCCAAGGTGTTCCTGCACGAGCGACGCCGACGGCGCCGCCTTCACCGCCTGCTCCATCGGCACCAGCGCCTCGGCCAGATGGCCCTGCTTGAACATCACCCAGCCCAGGCTGTCGAGGAACGACGGGTTGCGAGGCTCGATCACGAGCGCGCGCTGAATCAAGCTTAAGGCCTCGTCGAGTTTCTGACCGCGATCTGCGAGCATGAACCCCAGCGCGTTCAGCGCCGCCGCGTCTGTCGCGTCACGCGCAATGACTTCGCGCATCAGGGGTTCAGCGCGATCGAACTGTTTCAGCTCTTCGTAGGCATTGGCCAACATCATCGCCACAAACGACAACACTTCGTCGTCGGGCCGCGCGAGCGCGCGGCGCGTGTCGTAGAGCGGCTTCAACGCGCTGACGACGCCGGCAAAATCGCGGGCCGCCTCTTTGGATTCCGCGAGCGCGAGCGGACCGCGCGGATCATTCGGATCGATGTCGGTGATGCGCTTCGAAGCGTCCTCGGCGCCGCGTGCGTTGCCGAGTCGACGCTCGGCTTGCGCCAGCAAATACCACACGGACGGATCACGCGGGCGATCTTTCGCGAGTGCCGCGAGCACGTCGCGGCCTGCGGTCACACTGCCCGAATTCATGAGCGCCGTCGCCTGTTGCATGCGGTACGACGCGTCGGGCTGTTTCGCCGCCAGCGCGCCCCACAACGCGGCCGCGTCCTTCCAACGATCTGCGCGCTCATAGAGGCCGGCCATCGCGGTCTGCGCGTCAGGCGGCGCGCCCGGTGCGGAAGCGAGTGGCGCGAGCGTGTCGATCGCATCATTAATGTGGCCGCTGCGTTCGTGCGCTTCCGCCAGCAGCATCACGGCCTCGGGGTAGCCCGGATTGTCGAAGAGAAAATTTCGGAGTGTCTCGATGGCTTTGGGCAGACGATTCGTCCGGACGTCGAGGCGGCCGAGCGTGAGCTCGGCCCCCGGATCACGCGCGCCGATGAGCGCCTGTTCCAGATGGCCAATCGCCTCCCCCATCAACTGGGTTTGCCGAGGACCTTCGGAGAGGTTTTCTGCCAACGACGCCTGGATCAACCCGAGGATCCGATTCGCCTCACGATCGGTCTTGTCGATCGCGATGGCTGCCTCGCCCTCACTGATTGCATCCACCGCACGCCCTGCGCGCGCATACACGCCGGCGAGTTCCGCGTGGACCGCGGACGCCTTCGGCTCAAGCTCCACCGCACGTTTGTACGCGGCGATCGCGCCGGGCACATCGCCACGGCCTTCGAGCATGCGTCCCTGGAGGAAGTAAAAATATGCGTCAGCAAGGGCGGGCGCGGGTGGGGCTGGCGACTGCAGCGCGATGCTGAGCACGACGCTCGCGAGAGTGAGCATGGGGATATCATAGTGCCGCGATGGCCGTGGACCCGGAACTTCTCAGTATCCTTGTGTGCCCCGAGTGCAAAGCGCCGGTACACCTCGTCAAGCAGGACACCGCTCTGAAGTGCGAGCGTTGCCACCGCGTCTACCCGATCAAGGATGACATTCCCGTGATGTTGATCGACGAGGCGACCATCGAAGCGTGACACGGTTGTGACGACCGTGCACGGCCCCAACCCGTCGATCCTGATCGTGCGGTTGCGTCTCGTGGGTGACGTGGTCTTCACGACGCCGGTCATCGCCGCCCTGCGCCGCCGCTTTCCCACCGGGCGGCTCGTCTATGTGGTCGAAAACGCGGCCGCGCCGATCGTGGCCGGCAATCCTCATTTGAACGATGTGGTCATCGCGCCGCACCGACACGGCCTCGGCCGTATCGCTGATGACTGGACCTTGGCGCGACGGTTGCGGCGGGAGCACTTCGACATCGCGATTGATCTGCACGGCGGACCGCGCAGCGCCTGGCTCACCTGGGCGAGCGGTGCGGCCCTGCGCGTGGGGTACGATGTTCCCGGTCGTTCGTGGATGTACACGCGCGTGGTGCATCGACCGCGTGAACTGCGTGCGAGACACTCGGTGGAAAATCAATGGGACGTGCTGCACGCCGTCGATCCCGCGTTCGAGGACGGCCCGGATCGCGAGCGCGATCGCATTGAGATCGCGCTCGATCCGCGCGCGGCCCGGGCCATTGCGACGCGCATCGCCGGCTGGCACATTCCAGCCGACGGGCAGATTCTGGTCGTGCACGTCAGCGCGGGCAATCCGTTCAGGCGCTGGCCCGAGTCGTCGTTTGCAGATCTGGCCGTCAGCCTCGTGCGCGGTGGTGCGCACCGGTGGGTGGTGCTCACCGGCGGTCCGTCGGACCGCGCGGCGACCACGCGCGTGCTGCTCGACGCGCGGGAACGTGCGGGACAGGCGAGCGGGCGACTGATTGACGGCGAATCACTCTCACTCGGTGATCTGCGCGCGCTCTGTGAGCGCGCGGCCTTGTACGTGGGCGGTGACAGCGGGCCGCTCCATCTCGCGTCGGCATCCGATGTGCCGATCGTTGCGCTGTTTGGGCCCACGCTGCCGGCGCGATCGGCACCATGGCGACCGACATCGCTGCCGTCAGAGACGGTGGACGTCGGATCACTACCCTGCCGCCCATGCGATCAGCGCGTGTGTGCGCCGGGTGACTTTCGTTGCCTGACGACACTGGCGGCTAGCGACGTGATCGCGGCATCGGAGCGCGTATTGGCAAAGTCAGGAGCACCATCGAGATGAGCACAGCAGAGACATCGGCGTCGCGTCTGGAACTCGCCGCATTCGGATGCTTCGCGGTCGGCGTCGCGCTGATCCAGTTCAACATTCGCGCCGAGATTCTGCTCGGCATCGGCGGAATTCTCTGGGGTGTGCTCGCGTGGCGAGACGGCACGCGGCCGGTAGCGCCGGCATTTTTTACACCGCTGTTGGTACTGGCCGCGGTGACGGCGGTCGGTGCCCTGCTGTCGGCGGACCCTCTGTACTCGGCGGCGCGCCTGAAACAGTTCCTGCTCTTTCTGATTGTGCCGATGGCCATGCGCGTGGCACGTGGCGCACGCGCGTCACAAGTGATCGACGTGATCATCGCGCTCGGCTCGGCCGCAGCGATTTACGGCGTCATCCAGTACGTCGCCTCAACGAGCTACGAAGACCTGCTGCGCAACCGGCCACACGGGTCGCTGAATCATTACATGACGTACTCCGGCGTGCTGATGCTGGTCATCTGCGCAGCCGTCGCGCGATTATTGTTCCGTGACCGCGAATGGATCTGGCCGACAGTGGCACTCCCGGCGCTGTTTGTCGCGCTCGCGGCGACACAGTCGCGCAACGTCTGGGTCGGCACGGCAGTGGCCATCGGCGCGCTGCTCTCGATCCGGCGACGCGTTCTGCTGCTGGCACTGCCTCTGCTGATCGTCGTCGCCGGCGCGATTGCACCGGCCAGTGTGCGTGACCGCGCGCTCTCGATGTTTGATCCCGCTCAAAATCGCGACCGCGTGGCCATGCTGAAGGCCGGCGTCGCGATCGTGAAGGATCATCCGCTCTTCGGCGTCGGCATGAACATGATCCCGAAGGTCTACCTGCAATATCGAACGTCGGATGCCGTGGATTCGGCCGAAGCCACAGGGCCGGAGACCCGATCGCACCTGCACAATGTGCCGATGCAACTGGCGGCCGAGCGCGGTCTGCCAGCACTCGCAGTCTGGCTGTGGTTCGTCGTGGTCGTCGCGCGGGATCTGTGGCGCCTCATCAAGTCGGGCTCGACGCCGGCTGTCGCGGCAGCAGGGTTCGCGGCGGTGATCGCGATGTTGGCCGCCGGCATGTTCGAACACAACTTCGGCGATTCGGAATTTCTCGTGTTGTTCCTCGCCCTGATCACGCTGCCGTTTGCTGCCGAGGTCCGCACACGCGCATGACACGCCCATCCACCATCACCCGATTTGCCGGGTCACGTATCGCGATTATCGGCGACGTCATGCTCGACCATTTTCTGATGGGCCGAGCCGATCGCATTTCTCCTGAAGCGCCCGTGCCGATCGTGCGGCTCGATCGCGAAGAGTTTCGACTGGGCGGCGCCGCCAATGTCGCGGCCAACGTCGCCGCCCTCACCGGTGTGCCGTTGCTGTGTGGGCTGGTTGGCAATGATGATGCCGGGCGCACGCTCATCGCATCACTCAAGACGGCTGGCATCGAGAGTGACCGCATCATCGTGGATCCGACGCGGCCCACCACGGAAAAAATCCGCGCGGTCACCGAGCGGCTCCAGCAGGTGGCACGCATCGATCGCGAGTCCTCCTCACCGATTGCGGGCCCGTCACTCGCCGCGATGGTGCAGCACATCGAGAGCTTGGACGCCTGTCAGGCCATCGTGATTTCTGACTACGACAAGGGCACCGTGACCCGACCGATCATCGAAGCGGCCGTCGCGGCAGCGGCACGCATGCACTGCCCTCTCCTGATCGATCCGAAGATTCCCGACGCCGCGTACTACCACGGCGCCACTGTGATCACGCCGAACCACCGCGAGGCCGAGATCATGACGGGGCTCGTGATTCGCGATCATGACGACGCCCGCGCAGCGGCGCATCGGATTCATCACGCGAGCGGCGGATCGGTGCTGATGACCTGGGGCGAACGCGGCATGTGGGTCATGGACGCGTCCGAGACGCCGCCGCGCGAAGTCGTGATGCCGGCCACCGCGCGTGAAGTGGCCGATGTGACCGGGGCCGGCGACACGGTCATCGCGACTCTGGCATTGGCGATTGCCGCAGGCTCATCACTCGTTCAGGCCGCCGGGCTTGCGAATCACGCGGCCGGAATCGCCGTTGGCCGATTTGGTCCCGCGGCCGTCACGGCCGCCGACCTCCAACGCATCAGCGGCCAGTAGGACCGCTACTGGCAGGCGCCTTTGACGCCGACCAGCCACACCTCAGGCAGACGTCGCGACAGCACTTCGCTGAGCTTCGCATCAAAGACCGGCAAGATCCGCCGGTCGATCACACACAGGCGCTCACGCGTCGCTCCCTGCAACTCCTCGTACTCGTGCGGCTGCAGCACGACATACATGGACGCCTGACGATCGACCAGGCGCGTCATCGCCTCGATGTCGAAGACTTGCGTGATCGGGCGACCGAGGTAGTAAGTCATGCTCGGCAACACCGTCCGGTAATGAGCGACCACCGTCGTCGGTGACGCGTGCTCACGCAGCCACGTGCTCATGGGCGGCACAGGCTTGAACTGTTCAAACGGCCGCATCACGGTCGTCACCAGCAACCAATTGGCGACGACCGCGGTGACCCCGAGCGTCAGAACGGTGGATGAGAGGCGCGAACGATACAGCAGGAGCAGTGTGACGACACCGCCCAGAGCCAGCACCGCGCCTACTCCCGCGGCTTGCGGCAATTGCGGTATGAGCCGAGCCACGCCGACGATCCAGAATGCCCCACCGCCGATCGCCACAAGCTCAATACCGGTGATCACCGCGCCGATGGTCATCAAACGCCGCACACCGATTGAGAGGGTCCGCCCACCAACGGCGCGGTAGAGCACATCCGCAATCAGCACCGCGACCGCGGGCACGATTGGGAAGATGTAGAGATCCTGTTTCGTGCTCGAAAACGTGAATACGCCGACGAAGACGCCAATCCATACGATCAGCAATCGCGTCTCGGCCGACCGATCGCGCCAGGCCGCCCACAGAGCCGCCGGCAAGAACAGCGACCACGGCAGGAGATCGGTCAACAACACCGGCAGGTAGAACCACGCCACGCGGTGCTGGAGTCCGACGGTTTCGGTGTAGCGGCCGACGTTCTCTCCGACAAAGAAATCGTACAGGGGTTTCCATCCATCGCGTTGATACAAGAGCGCATACCACGGCACGACGATGGCCGCGATGATCACGAGTCCGACGGGCAACATCAGCGATTTGAGCTCACTCGATTGCCGCGTCCAGAGCAGGAACACGACAAGTACGAGACCCGGGAGCACGAGCGCTGCCGGCCCCTTCGTGAGCATCGCGAGCCCGAGGCCGATGTACATCAGCACCAGGTAGCGTCGGCGATGGTCGGGATGAGCGCGCGCGAGCACGAGCCCCATTAACGCGACCGCCAGGAAACTCGTGAAGTACATGTCGATGAAGATCCTGCGACTCCACAACATGACGCGTGGCGCCGACGCGATGATGAGAGCGGCAAGAACGCCGGTGTCGGTGTTGGCGATCGTTCGTCCAATCACGAAGGTCGCCGCGATCAGGATCAATGTGCCCAACGCGATCGCCAGACGTTCTGACGTCACGCTCACGCCGAGCACTTTGTAGAAGCCGGCGACCACCCAGTAGCTCAGAACGGGTTTGTTGAGGCGCGGCTCGCCGTTGAACGTGGGACTGACGTAGTCGCCGCTCAGCACCATCTGCCGAGGCGTCTCGACATAGAAGGCTTCGTTCGCGTCCCAGATCGATGACCCGCCCACATCGACAAACAGCAGGATCGCAGACGCGATCAGCAGCACGCGCAGGGCATTGCGAAGACTCACCGTCGCGACCGCTGCATGATCAGTGTCTGAAGTGTCGTCGGCCGGTAAAGACCATGGCGAGGCCATGCTCGTCCGCCGCGGCGATGACATCGGCATCCTTCACCGAGCCGCCTGGCTGCACCACGGCCGTGGCCCCAGCCGCGGCCAGTGCATCCAGTCCGTCGCGGAATGGAAAGAACGCATCCGAGGCCACCACCGAACCGCTCAACTGACCGGCGGCCTTCATCACGGCCACCTTCACAGCATCGACGCGACTCATTTGTCCTGCGCCGACCGCGAGCGTCCGATCTGGACCCGTAAACAGAATCGTGTTCGACTTCACGTGCGCGCAGACACGCCAGGCAAATCGCAAGGCGTTCCACTCGGCTGCGGTCGGGGCACGACGCGTCACGACGCGCGGCTCTTCCGGCGCATGCGGCCAGCGATCGCGAGCCTCGCCGACCCGATCGCGCGTCTGCACCAGCCACGCACCCAGAATGGAGCGGGCATCGCGCGCCTCCTCAAGACCATCAAACGACGCTGTGACGACGCGCAGATTCGGCTTGGCCGCCAAAATCGCGAGCACCTCCGCCTGGTTGTCGATGCCGGGCGCGATCACCGCTTCAATGAACGTGCCGACCAGCGCCTTCGCCGTGTCGACATCGATCGATCGATTGAGACCGACAATGCCGCCAAACGCGGACAGCGGATCGGCCTCTCGTGCACGCACGTAGGCCTCGGCTGTCGTCGCCCCAGTGGCGACACCGCACGGATTCGTGTGCTTGATCACCACCGCCGCCGGCTCGGTGAATTCGAGCGCGATGCGCGCCGCCGCATCGAGATCCAGCAGGTTGGTAAACGACAGTTCCTTGCCCTGATGCACCGTCGCCGCACTGAATCCCGCCTGTCCGCTGGCGTACCACGCGCCACGCTGATGGGGGTTCTCGCCGTAACGCAGATCGCGCAACTTCGTGAGTTGCGGAATCCAGAGCGGCGGCAGGGTGTCTTCACCGAGCTCACGAACAAACTCCCCCGCCGGTGTCACGTGCACTTCACCAAGCGTCGCCGCGATCGTCGTGTCGTAGGCCGCCGTATGCGCCAACGCCTTGCGCATTAGTTCGAAGCGCAACGACAGGCTTGGCCCGCCGCCGGCCGCAAGCGCCTCGGCGACACGACTGTAGTCGGCCGGGTCGACGACGACGAGGACATCGCGGAAATTCTTGGCCGCCGCGCGGACCATGCTGGGACCGCCGATGTCGATTTCTTCGATCAGATGATCAAATGGCAGGTTGGGCTTGGCCGCGGCCTGCGCAAACGGATACAAATTGACGATCACCAGATCGATCGGCGCGATGCCGTGCGCCGCAATCGCGGCCAAGTCATCCGGTCGATTGCGACGCGCCAGAATTCCACCGTGTACCTTCGGATGCAGCGTCTTGACACGCCCATCCATCATCTCGGGAAATCCGGTCACGTCCGAGACGTTAATAACGGGTAAACCCTCTACTGACAAAGCTTTGGCGGTGCCGCCGGTCGAAACCAATTCGCATCCCAAAGCCGCCAATTGCTTCGCAAATGCGACCAACCCCGACTTGTCTGACACACTCAACAACGCGCGCATGCAACCCCTCGTCCTTGCGAAATCGATTGCGATCTGACGACCGCAGCCTCGGTTGACAACGATATTCCGGCCATCATAGGCTTACCGTCTGACGAAGCGGGCAAGCGTCGAACGATGGACCGCGTGTTGCGGTCTTTTTTTGTTTTTGGGCCCCCAGTAGCGCCCGCGAAAGAGCGACTGGACGTCCTGCGGCGGTTTCCGCCGCGTTTGAAGTAAGGGAAAGTACGATGTCGCGAATTGTCGGTAAGGTCAAGTGGTTCAACAACGCTAAGGGCTACGGTTTCATCGAACGGGAAGGTGGCAACGATGTATTCGTCCACTTCTCGGCGATCCAGGGCGCGGGTTTCCGGACGCTCGAGGAAGGCCAGCCGGTCGAGTTTGAGATCGTCGACGGTCCGAAGGGACCGCAGGCGGGCGACGTCACCAAAGCGAACTGAACTCACGCAATTGGGGCCGGGATCACCGATTCCGGCCCCGTCCTTGCCCAGCACGACACGCATTTCCCTACCGAATCAGAAACCAAATCAGCGGCAGCCATAGTTCTCTCGCAAAGGGAACCGGCTTGTTGTCGATGAGCACTTCACAACCAGGCACGCCGCCAACGACCTCATACAGATCACGCAGTTTCAGCGGATGCTGATCGGGGAAGAACGCGGCGAGATGACGTCGCCCCGCATCGTGGCCGACCTCTTTGTAGTCATCTGACGCACGCGCCAACTCCAGTGCCTTCGCGTACGACTCACCTTCAAATGGCGGGAACGACAGCGTGACGGAAAACGGCAGCGAGGCTGCACCGAAAATCGCTTCGCGGAGTTCGGGATGCAGCGCAGCAAGCTCCTCATCCGACGGCTGTTCCGGCAGGTCCGCGTACGGCCAGAAGCGATCGAGCGGCCGGTGCACCGGCTGATCTGGCAACACGCGATCAGGAATCTTGGGCATCTAGAAGATCGACGCGACCGAACTAGCCGCGATCGAGAGGAGTCGGCCCGGCAGCACGCCGAGGTAGAACACGCCGGCCACCGCGAGCAACAGGCCCACAAACACCATCACCGGTACCACGGGGCGATGCCCCGGGGCCGTCTCATCCACCATGTACATCATCACGACGATGCGCAGATAGAAGAAGACCGACACCACGCTCGTCAATACACCGAGCACCGCGAGCGCGACCATATGTTCCTGAACGGCGGCGTTGAAGATGTACCACTTCGCCACAAACCCCACGGTGGGCGGAAAGCCACCGAGCGACAACAGGAAGATGGTCAGCAGACCGGCAAGCCACGGGCGGTCCTGCCCGAGACCCGCGAAGTCGCGGATGTCGTCGTGCGGCCGATCGGGCGACGACAACGCCGCCAGAATACCGAAGGCCCCCAAGTTGGTGATCGCGTACGACACAAGGTAGAAGAGAATCGCGGCCTTACCGGCCGCGTTAGACGCCACGAGCCCGACCAGCAGGTACCCGGCGTGCGCAATGCTCGAGTACGCGAGCATGCGTTTCACGCTCGTCTGCGCCACACCGACGACCGTGCCCAGAATCATCGTCAGGCCGGCAATCGCCGAGAGCACCGGCACCCAATCCATTCGCAACGGTTCGAACGCGGCGAGGAACACGCGCACGAAGGCGGCAAACGCGGCCGCCTTCACGCCGGTCGACATGAAGCCGGTGACGAGCGTCGGCGCGCCCTGATAGGCATCCGGCGTCCACATGTGGAACGGCACGGCCGCGACCTTGAACGCAAAACCGACGAGGAGGAACACCATCGCCAGAATCACGAGCAGGTTCGGCTCCGCCGACGTGCTCGCGATCTTCAGCCCGAGTTCGTCGAGCTTGGTGGTCCCCGTCGTGGCGTAGGTGAACGCGATGCCATACAGGAAGAACGCACTGGAAAACGCGCCCAGCACGAAATACTTGAACGCCGCTTCCGCGCCGGCCTCACTCGTCCGCTTGATGCCGGTGAGGACGTAGACGCCGAGCGACATGATCTCGAGCGCAAGGAAGATGACGAGCAGGTCCTTCGACGACCCCATCAACATCATGCCCACGATCGCAAACAGCATGATGGTGTAGTACTCGCCGACGGGGAGCTGATCGCGCTCCGCGGTCCCCATCGAGAGAAAGATCGTGAGCAACCCGATGGCACAGATCATCACGTTGAAGAACAACGCGAAGTTGTCGGCGGCCACAACGCCAAAACCGACGAGGTGGCTGTTCCACAACAGGATCGAAGACGCCGTGGCGCCGACCAGCCCAATGACGCCCAGCCAACCGAGTGGCATCTCTTCGTGCTTGCGGCGGAACGCCTCCGCCAACATCACCGCGCACGCGGACAGCGTGACGATGAGGACGGGAACGATGGCCGAAAAATCACTACGCTGCATGGTCTGGCCTCACCGCGTCCCTGTCTGTGCCGGCGTTTCGGCTGTCCCGGCATTCATTGACGGCGCCGCACCCACGATGTGCTGCACCACTTTGCGCACGGCTGGTTCCATCGGTTTCAGGAACACGCCCGGCATGACACCCATGAAGATCGCCATCGCAATAATTGGCACGATCACGATCCACTCGCGCACGCTCAAGTCGCGCAGGCCGCGATTCTTCGGATTAGTGACCGGGCCGTAGTTCACGCGCTGGAACATCCAGAGCATGTAGACCGCCGACAGGATCACCCCCGTTGCCGCGAAGACCGCGAGCCACGGATGACTGATGAAGGGGCTACGGAATGCGCCGAGCAAAATCAGGAACTCCCCGACGAAACCATTCATACCAGGGACGGCGATCGAGGCCAATGTCACCAGGAGGAACGCTGCGACCAGCTTCGGGGTCACCGCCTTCAAGCCGCCGTACTCCGCGATGATTTTGGTGTGCCGACGATCCGAGAGCATGCCAACGATCAGAAAGAGCCCGCCGGTCGAGATGCCGTGCGCGAGCATCTGATACACGGCGCCCTGCACACCCTGCACGTTTAACGCGCAGAGGCCCAGCACCACCACACCGAGATGGCTGACCGACGAGTAGGCCACCAGCTTCTTCATGTCGGGCTGCACCATCGCGACCAGTGCGCCATACACGATGCCGATCGTCGCGAGAATGCCGATCACCGGCGCCCACGCCATGGCCGCTTGGGGAAACAGCGGGAAGGCAAAACGCAGCAAGCCGTAGGTGCCCATCTTCAGCATGACGCCGGCCAGAATGACCGACCCGGCCGTGGGTGCCTCGACGTGTGCATCCGGCAACCACGTGTGGAATGGGAACAACGGCACCTTGATCGCAAACGCCACGGCGAACGCGAGGAAGAACCACGTCTGCATCTGCACCGGCACCGTGATCGCGTAGAGGTCGACCAGGTCGAAGCTCACCACGCCGGTCACCGTCTGGTGATAGTAGGCCAGCGCGATGATCGCGAGCAGCATCAACACACTGCCGGCCATCGTGTAGAGCATGAACTTGACGGCGGCATAAATGCGACGCTCGTAGCCCCAGATGCCGATGAGGAAATACATCGGGATCAGCATCGCGTCCCAGAACACATAGAACAGGAACAGGTCGAGCGACACGAAGACGCCGATCATGGCCGCTTCAAGCGCGAGCATGAAGAACGAGAAGGCGATCACACGCTTCTCCACCGATTCCCACGAGCACAACAGCGCAATCGGTGTGAGGAAGGTCGTCAAGACGACGAGCAGCAGGCTGATGCCATCGATGCCGACGTGATACGAGATGCCGAAATCCGGCAACCAGGCATGGCGCTCAACAAACTGGTATTCAGCCGACGTCGCGTCGAAGTGCATCCACATGTAGATGCTCAGCCCGAAGGTGACGAGCGACACGGCGAGGGCAAACTGGCGGACCAGCTGATCGCGACCGCCACGGCCCACGATCGGCGCGAGCACGGCGCCGACAAACGGCAGAAGGACGAGAAGGCTCAGGATCGGAAGATTCATCGCACCCACGCACTGAGGTAGTAGCCGACGATGACCACCACGCCGACAAAGAGCGACATCGCATACGCGCGAACGGATCCGGTCTGCAGCCGCCGCAGCACCGCGCTCCAACCTCGAACCACCAGCCCCACCGCATTGACGGTGCCATCGATCATGCCTGCATCCACGCCCTTCCACAGGACGCCGGTGGAGACGCGCTTGATGGGCTGCACGATGATCGCGTTGTACAGCTCGTCCACGTAGTACTTGTTCAGCAGAAGCGAATGCACACCACTCATCGACGCAGCGACTGAGTCTGCGGCTTCCGGCTTCCACTTGAAGAAGTAGGTGGCGGTCAGGATGCCCGCACCAGCGACCAGCACGGAGAAGATCATGAGCATCATCTCCATTGAGCTGCCGCCATGCTCGCCCGCGCTGGCTTCAGCCGCCAACGCATGCTCAGCCGGTGCGCCTTCGCCGCCTGTCACCATGGCCGTTTCCGCGGCGCCTGCACCGTGCGCGACAAAGCTCGGCTCCAGATACGACTCGATCCGATTGTCGCCCTTGAGCACGTGCGGCACGCCCACGTAACCAGCCGCGACCGATCCGATGGCGAGCACGATCAAGGCAATCGCCATGGCAGGCGGCGCATCGTGCAGATGTCCGCCGCCATGCGCGTCAGGTCCATGCCCCTGTGCGGCAGCGGCATGTCCGTGCGCATCGGCGTGACCGTGCGCCCCCGCACCACCGCGACGCTCACCGGCAAACGCCATGTAGACCAGACGGAACATGTAGGTCGCCGTGAGGAACGCCGTCAAGACCGCGAGCACCCACAACACAATGTGACCGCTCTCATAGGTCTTCCAGAGGATCTCGTCCTTCGAGAAGAAGCCCGAGAACAGCGGCACGCCGGCGATCGCCAACGTGCCGATCAGGAATGTCCAGTATGTGATGGGCAGCTCCTTGCGGAGTCCGCCCATCTTGCGGAGGTCCTGCTCGCCGTGAAGGGCGTGAATGACCGCGCCGGATCCGAGGAAGAGCAACGCTTTGAAGAACGCGTGCGTGTAGAGGTGGAAGATGCCGCCGGCGAACGCGCCGACACCCATCGCCAGAAACATGTAGCCGAGCTGCGAGACGGTCGAATACGCCAGCACGCGCTTGATGTCGTTCTGCACGAGGCCGATGGTGCCGGCCATCAGCGCTGTGACGCAGCCGACCACAGCCACGATGCCCAGCGTCTCGGGCGCATGCGAGAACAACACGGCGTTGCGCCCGATCATGTACACGCCAGCGGTCACCATCGTCGCTGCGTGGATCAGCGCAGACACCGGCGTCGGACCTTCCATCGCATCCGGCAACCACACATACAGCGGCACTTGGGCCGACTTACCGGTGGCGCCCAAGAACAACAGCATGGTCGCGATCGTGATCAGCCCCCAGTGCTGTTCAGTCGGAAGTTGGCTGACGGCCGTGGCGACGTCCTGAAAATTGAGCGTGCCGAACAGCGCGAAGATCAGCAGCATCCCGAGGATGAAGCCGAAATCACCGATGCGATTGACGATGAAGGCCTTCTTGCCGGCGTCAGCAGCCGACGGCTTCGCGTAGTAGAAGCCGATCAAGAGGTACGAGCAGAGACCGACGCCTTCCCAGCCAACGAACATGACCGGGAAGCTGGATCCGAGGACCAGGACCAGCATGAACGACGCGAACAGATTCAGATACGAGAAATACCGCGCGAACTCACTGTCGGTCTCCTCGTGCATGTACTCGGTTGAATACAGGTGGATCAGCGAGCCGATGCCCGTGATGACCAGGATCATCAGGGATGAGAGCGGATCGATGCGGAACGCGAGTGGAATCGTGAGCGTGTCCGACTGCAGCCAGGTGAATACCGTCTGCTCGATGGCGCGCACACCGTGCACGGGCTCGAGGTGCCAGAGATGCCAGACCTGCATGGCCGCGACGCCAAACGACAGCCCCATCGCCGCGGTGGCCACACCGCCACTCAGGCTCTTCGGCCAACGCCGTCCGATGGTGGCGTTGATCAGAAAGCCGAGAAACGGGATAAGGGGAATCAGCAATAACACAAGATCACCACTTCAGGCTCGTGAAGGCATCCGGATTGAGCGTGTCCTTGTGTCGGAACAGCGCAATCACGATGGCGAGGCCCACTGCCGCTTCCGCCGCAGCGACCGTCATGACAAAGAACACAATGATCTGACCTTCGACCGACCCGAGGTACCGATCGACGGCGACAAAGGTGAGGTTGACCGCGTTGAGCATCACCTCAACCGACAGCAGAATGGTGATCAGGTTACGGCGCAGGAACACACCCGCGGTGCCGATTGAAAACAGCACAGCCGACAAGATCAGATACTGATTCAGCGTTGCATCGGGCAACACGCTAGTTCTCCTTCCGCGCAAGGATGACCGCGCCCACCATGGCGAGCAGGATCAACACGGACGTGGCTTCAAATGCGAACGCATAGTCGCGAAACAGCTTCAAGCCGATCTGGTAGACCGACGAGGTTGTGCCGGCGCTCTCGGGCATCGCCGTCAGCCGCAAGTGCGACATGGCCCACACCAGTTCGGCTACCAGCGCCACGGCCAGCACGGCACCGAAGTGCCGCGGGCCTGCGCCGCCCAGCAGCTTGACGTGATAGCCCTTGACCGGATCCTCCGTCGGCACGTTCAACAACATGACGACGAACAGGAACAGCACCATGATCGCGCCAGCGTAAATGATGATCTGAATCGCGGCGACAAACGGCGCGTTCAGCAGCACGTAGAGACCCGAGAGAGCGCCGAAGGACACGATCAACAGCAGCACGCTGTACATCGGGTTGCGCTGCCCCACCACGCCGAGTGACGCGAGCACGGCAATGACTGCGAAGATCCAGAAATAGAGGCCGTCCATCGTTACCACCCCATCCCGAGGACGATGCCCGCGGTGGCGAGCAAATTGATCACGGCCATCGGCAGCAACCACTTCCAGCCGAATTCCATCAGCTGGTCATACCGGTATCGCGGCAGTGTCCACCGCATCCAGATATAGAAGAAGAGGAGGAAGCTCACCTTCAGGAGGAACCACGCCCAGCCGAGCCAGCTCGGGAGGAACGGGCCGTGCCAGCCGCCCAGAAACAAGTCGGTCGCCACGGCCGAGACCGTGAACATGTTGATGTACTCGGCCATGAAGAACAGCGCGAAGCTCATCGAGCTGTACTCGGTGTGGTACCCGGCGACCAGTTCCTGTTCCGCTTCCGGGAAGTCGAACGGCGCGCGATTGGTTTCCGCCACGCCGGCCGTCATGAAGATGAAGAAGCCGATCGGCTGAATGAACACGTACCACTTCGGGATGACGTGGAACCAGTAACCGGCCTGCGCATCGACGATCGACCGAAGCGACAGCGACCCGGCCAGCATGACAACCGCGGCCAATGACATGCCGTAGGAAAGCTCGTAGCTGATCATCTGCGCTGACGAGCGCAGAGCGCCGAGCATCGAGTACTTGCTGTTCGAGCTCCAACCCGCGAGCACGACGCCGTAGACGCCCATCGAGGTGATCGCAAAGATGACGAGCATTGCGACATTGACGTCGGTGACTTCGAGCGCGAGCGGCTTGTCGAGCAGGCCAAACAACGTCGTGCTCGTGCCAAAGGGCACGACTGCGAATGCGCCAAACGCCGCCGCCGCCGACAGGATCGGCGCCAGATAGAAGAGGAACGTGTCGGCGCCACGCGGCCGCAGTTCCTCCTTGAACATCAGCTTGACGATGTCGGCGATCGGCTGGAGCGATCCGGAGGGCCCGACCAGATGCGGACCGTACCGTTGCTGGGCCCAGGCGGCGATCTTGCGCTCGAAGTAGACGAGCACAGCCGCAGAGATCTGCAGCACCTGAAACACAAACCCGATCAGAAGCAGCTGGGCGATGAAGTTCTTGTTCTCGAGGAGAAAGGCCATCATGTCTGCGGCGACTCCCTAGTGCGCCGCGAGCACAGGATGGCTCGCTCGCCACGACGCCGGCAACGTGCACCGGCCTTCGCGAATGTGCGCTTCGTATTCCGCGCGGAAGGTCTTGATCGTGGTCAACACCGGCGTCGCCGCTGCATCGCCGAAGGCGCACAACGTCTTGCCCGCGATGTTATTGGCCACTGACAGGAGCAAATCCAGGTCACGCATCTCACCGTCGCCGCGTTCGATCTTCATCAGCAGCTTGTGCAGCCAGTCGCCACCTTCGCGACACGGCGTGCACTTGCCACACGACTCGTGCTTGTAGAAGTAGAGGAGATTCTGTGCGGCCCATACCATGCACGTGGTCTCGTCCATCACGATCAGCCCAGCCGATCCCAGCATCGAGCCGGCCGACGCCACACCGTCAAAACTGGCCGGAATATCCAGCTGCTCGGGGAGGAGCACCGGCACAGATGAACCACCGGGAATCACGCACTTCAATTGATGACCACCGCGAATGCCCCCGCCAAACTTCGGGTCGTAGATCAGTTCGCGGAGGGTCGTGTGCATCGACGTCTCATACACGCCCGGGTTCTTGACGTGGCCGCTGATGCAATAGAGCTTCGGCCCGCCGTTCTTCTCGGGTCCCAGCTTCGCGAACGCCTCGGCGCCTTCCGTGATGATGAAGGGCACGTTGCAGAGCGTTTCGACGTTGTTGACCGCCGTCGGGCAATCGTAAAGACCAGCCACAGCCGGGAATGGCGGTTTCAACCGCGGCTGCGCCTTCTTGCCTTCGAGCGACTCGATCAGCGCCGTCTCTTCACCGGCCTCATACGCACCCGCGCCGCGATGGACGAAGATGTCGCAGTCGAAGCCCGTGCCCATGATGTTCTTGCCGACCAATCCCGCCGCGCGTGCCTTCGCCAGTTCACGCTCGAGCACCTGCTGCACGTGGTAGAACTCACCGCGAATGTAGATGTAGGCGACCTTCGCGCCAATGGCGTGGCACGCGATCAGGCACCCTTCAAACAACAAGTGGGGGTTGCGCTCCATCAGCACGTGATCCTTAAACGTGCCCGGTTCGCTTTCATCCGCGTTGCAGCAGATGTATTTCGGCTTCGGCGACTTCTTGTCGACGAACTGCCACTTCATACCCGTGGGAAATCCAGCGCCGCCGCGGCCACGCAGGCCCGACTGCTTGACGACATCCACGACCTGATCGGGCGTCATGCCGAGCGACTTGCGCAGGCCTTCGTAGCCGCCGACCTTCATGTAGAAGTCAAGCGATGCGCCGCCGGGCTGTTTCACGTACTTCGTGAGAATCGGTTCCATTACTCGCCCGCCACTTTCAGATGGCAGCCGGTGAGTGATCCGGCACCAGCCGCGCGCAATCCGTCGATCAGTGCCTTGGCCGCCTCGGGCTGCTGACACTCGTGCCAGTCGTCATTGACGCCCACCACCGGTGCGCGATCGCACGCACCCAGACACTCGACTTCGAGTAGCGAGAACTCCCGGTTGGCGTCGGTCTCGCCCGGCCGGAGTCCGAGTTCTTTCGAGAGCGTCTCTGTGACACGCTCGGCTCCAGCCAACGCGCACGACAACGTGCGGCAGACCATGACGATGTGCTTCCCCATCGGGCGCGTGTAGAACATCGTGTAGAAATACACGATGTCTTCAACCTCCGCGGTGGAGCAACGAATGGCGGCGGCCACCGCGCGCATGGCGCTGAGCGTGATGTAACCCTGCTGTCCCTGCGCCAGATACAGCGCCGCGATGATGGCCGACTTGCGCCGCTCCGCCGGATACCGAGTGCAGATCTCTTCGAGCTTGGCGAGGTTCGCGGCCGTGAACTGGAACGCCGGCCCCTCTTCAGGCAACACGCGGGCCGACTGGTGATGCCCCGCGCCGTACTCCATGAGTGGATGAAAACTCATCGTGCTTTCCTCATCGATCTGCGTCCCCGAGGACGATGTCGGTCGAGCCGATCACGGCAACGACGTCCGCGATCAAGCCGTTGACCACCATCGGCGCCAGTGCCTGAATGGCATAGAACGACGGCGGGCGCGACTTCACGCGCACCGGCCGATTGGTGCCGTCCGACACCAGATAGAAGCCTTGTTCGCCGCGCGGGCCTTCGATCGGCACGTAGGCATCGCCCTTCGGCACGTTGAAACCCTGCGAGTAAATCAGGAAGTGCTGGATGAGAGCTTCCATCTCGGTGTAGACGCGGTCCTTCGGCGGCGGCACGATGCGGTAGTCGCCGCAGTCATACGCACCGCTCGGCGAGATGCGCTCAAGCGCCTGGAGCCCGATCCGCACGCTCTGCCGCATTTCGTCCATGCGCACCTGGTAGCGCGCGAACACGTCGCCCTCGGTGCGCGTCGGCACGTCGAACTCAAACGTCTCGTACTTCGAATATGGGAACGTCTTGCGCACGTCGTACGGCACGCCCACGGCGCGCAACATCGGCCCGGCCAGACCCAGTGCCAGCGTCTGTTCCTTCGTCAGATACCCGATCTCTTTCGTGCGCTTAATCCAGATCTGGTTCTTGGTGAGCATCGACTCGTATTCGTCGATCTTGCCTGGCATCTTCTCAAGAAACGCCTTCACGACCTCTTTGTAGCCGCGCGGCAGGTCTTCACGCAGGCCGCCGATGCGGAAGTAGCTCGGGAACATACGGAAGCCGGCCACCATCTCGTTGATGTTGAGCAACTGCTCGCGTTCGCGAAACGCCCACATCATCACCGAGACCGCGCCGATATCCATGGCGTGAGTCGCAAACCAGACCAGATGGCTGCTCAGCCGCTGCAACTCCGCAATCAGCACGCGGATGTATTGCACGCGCTCCGGAATCGCGTCTTCAATCCCCAGCAGGCGTTCCGCCGAGAGACAAAAACCCAAGCTGTTGGACTGCGGCCCGAGATAGTCCATGCGCTCGACGAGCGGGACGATCTGCTGCCACTTCTTCTGTTCCGCCGTCTTCTCAATGCCGGTGTGCAGGAACCCGATCGACGGGTCTGCGGACACGACGGTTTCGCCATCGAGTTCCAGCACGACCCGGAGCACGCCGTGCGTGCTCGGGTGCTGCGGCCCCATGTTCACCGTCAAAGTTTCTGTGCGCGTCGCCATCTACTGGAGCCCTTTGTCGATCAGTTCACACATCACATGCACAATCGTCCGGTGCACTTCCTGCACGCGGGCCGTGCTGTTGGACGGCACATTCAGGTGCACATCCGCAACCCGTCCGGCCTCGCCGCCGTCCTTCCCGGTCAGGACAATCGTGTGCAGCCCCAAGGACCGCGCCTCGATCAACCCTCGCGTTACGTTGGCCGATGCGCCACTCGTCGTGATGCCCACCGCCACATCGCCCGGTCGTCCGTGCGCCTGCACCTGACGAACAAACACCGCGTCGTACCCGTAATCGTTGGACAGGGCGGTCACAATCGCCGAGTCCGCTGTCAGTGCCAGCGCGGGCCACGCGCGTCGTTCCATCTGAAACCGGCCCACCAACTCCGCGGCGAGATGCTGCGCGTCCGTCGCACTCCCGCCATTCCCAAAGCTCAAGACCCGGCCGCCCTGCGCGAGCGCCGCGATCATCAGGGCCGCCGCGCGCGCCAACACATCCGCGTGTGCGCTGGCCCACTCCCGATGCAGTGCGGCCGTCGCGTCAAACGCCGCGACAATCGCGTGTCGCTCAGTCACCCTGCCCGCGCTGCCCCACGATCGCTCGCGCGGCACGAGCCGCATGCTCACGCGCGGCCTTCATGTTCGCTGTGAACTCCGCTTCGGTGAGCTGCATCGGCGACCACGACGACGTGTCCTTGCGAATCTGCACGGGGTGATCCTTGCGCAGCGGATGACCTTCCCAGTCGTCCGGCAGCAACACACGGCGCAAATCCGGATGGCCGGTGAAATCAATCCCGAACAGGTCGAACACTTCTCGCTCGGCCCAATCGGCCGCGGGCCAGATCCCACTCACCGTCGGCAGACGCGCGTCGTCGTTCATCAACCGCACTTTGAGACGGAAACGGCGCGCCACGCCGGTGCCGAACGCCGGACCGAGACAGGCGAGCTGATAGACCACTTCAAAGCGCGGCGATGACGGGAGACGGTCAACCGCGGTGAGATCCGCGAGAAAGGCAAACTGCAGATCGGCGTGATCGCGCAACGTCCGGCACACGTCCACCAGGTGCTCGCGATCGACGAAGGCCGACGCCATGTCGCGGCTGTCACCCGTGTCGATGGTCGCACCAGGCACCGCCTGACGCACGAGATCGAGGAACGAAAAATCGATCTCGCTCATGCGGACATCCGCGACTTGTCGATCTTCCGCTGGAGCTGCACGATGCCGTAAATGAGCGCTTCCGGACGCGGCGGGCACCCCGGCACAAACACGTCAACCGGGACGACCTGATCCACGCCCTGCACGATCGAGTAGTTGTCGAACACGCCGCCGCAGCTCGCACAGGCGCCCATCGAGATCACCCACTTGGGCTCGGGCATCTGGTCGTACACGCGGCGCATAACGGGCGCCATCTTGCGGGACAGGCGGCCGGCCACGATCATCAGGTCCGCCTGGCGTGGAGAACCGCGAAACACTTCCGCGCCAAATCGCGCGATGTCGTAGCGCGCGGCCGCCATCGCCATCATCTCGATGGCGCAGCACGCGAGGCCGAAGGTCACGGGCCAGATCGCCGAGCGCCGGGCCCACTGGACCATCTTCTCGACGGTGGTCGTCAAAACGGGGATTTCGATCTCGGCCATTACCGGTGTCTCTCTCCGCTCCAGTCAAAGACGCCCTTGCGCCACACGTAGATATACCCGGTGACCAGCAGCAAGAAGAACGTCACGATCTGGAAAAAACCTGTCCACGCCAGCGTGCGAAACGCGATGGCCCAGGGATACAGGAAGGCCACTTCAATATCGAAGAGCAAGAAGATCATCGCGACGAGATAGAACTTCACCGACTGCCGCTCGCGCGCGTCGCCGACTGGCGGCACACCACACTCGTACGGCGCCGATTTCTCGGGCGTGGGTTTGCGCGGACCCACAAATTGGGAAAGCAGGACTGAGCCACCGGCGAAACCGAGGCCAAGACCGAGTAGCACTAAGATGGGCCAAAAACTTTGCATGGATTTGGGCGTGTCCGCGTCGCTTGTTACTCACGCGAACAAGGAGAATGCTAATGGACCGCTCGCGCGGAGTCAACGCGCGAACAGCTGTGCAGTTACACTAGAGAGCATGATTTTTCGACTTTGCGCCGTCACTGCCGTTGCCCTGACGTGCCTGATTCCTGCCGCGCCTGTCGTCGACGCAGCCGCGGCTGACGTCCGCGTGCCCTTCCAGGTCGGCGAGACGCTCACGTACGACGTCTCCTGGTCGAATTTTCTCACGGCCGGGCGCGCGACGCTGCGCGTCGTGGATCGCAAGGCCCTCGCGGCCGGCCGCACCGGCTACGGACTCCAGGTCGAAGCGCAGTCCGTCTCGGTCGCGGCCACTCTCTACAAGCTCTACTACAAGATCGAAAGCGTGCTCGATACCGCCACGCTCGCGTCGATCCGATCCTCCAGCTACAGCAATGAGGGCGGCAAAGAACGGGTCAAGTCCATCAGCTTCGGCCCCAACAGCACAGCCGACGTCGAGATGCGCATGAAAGAGACGTCGCGCCACAAAGTGACCGTGCCGAAGAACACGCTCGATATTCTCAGCGCGATGTACGTCCTGCGCGCGCTGGCGGTGAAACCCGGCGAAACACTCACGATGCCGGTGATCGACGGCGACACAGTCTCGCGCCTCCGGCTCACCTTCGGCGCCAAAGAAACCGTCTCCACCGGTCAGGGCAAACTCGCGGGATGGAAAGTCACGCCAGTCATGCTCGACGACCGCGGCCAGCCGACGAGCGGCCGACGCCTCACGTTCTGGCTCAGTGACGACGCCGCCCGAAAGCCGCTGCGATTTGAGGCAGCGTTGGCCATTGGCACCGTCACGCTCACCCTCGCGAAGTAGTCGCGTGCCCATCCGGATTCAACTTAATGGCGATCCCCGCGACGTGTCGTCCCCGTTGGACATTCAGGCGCTGCTCACTGAGTTGGGCCTCGACTCCCGCATGGTCGCCGTCGAGCGCAATCGGGTCGTCGTCAAACGCACGGTCTACGCCAACACACCGGTCACGGACGGCGACGAAATCGAGATTGTCGCCTTCGTCGGCGGCGGCTAGCGGGTGATAAAGTTCGACGTATGAGTTTCGTGATCGCCGGTCGCACCTTTCGATCCCGGCTGGTTGTCGGCACCGGCAAGTACCCCACTCACCCGATCATGCAGGCCGCGCACGAAGCCTCCGGGACCGACATGGTCACCGTCGCCGTGCGTCGCGTCGACCTCGCCGCCAAGGGCGAAGCCTCCTTGCTCCACTGGATCGATCGATCCAAGATCTTTCTCCTCCCCAACACCGCCGGCTGCTACACCGCCGACGACGCGGTGCGCACGGCGCGACTCGGTCAGGAAGCCGGGCTCTCGAATTGGGTGAAGCTCGAAGTGCTCGGCGACGAGAAAACGCTCTTTCCAGACAACGAAGCCCTGCTCGTCGCGACGCGCATCCTCGTCAAGGAAGGATTCATCGTCCTGCCCTACACGAATGACGATCCCATCGTGTGTCGCAAACTCGAAGACGCGGGCGCGGCTGCGGTGATGCCGCTCGGTGCACCGATCGGATCCGGCCTCGGCATTCAGAACCCCAACAACATCTCGATCATCAAGGAACAGGCCGGCGTGCCGGTGATCGTGGATGCCGGCGTCGGCACGGCGTCGGACGCAGCGATCGCGATGGAACTGGGCGTAGACGGCGTGCTGATGAACACCGCCATCGCGTGCGCGACCGATCCGGTCAAGATGGCGGCGGCGATGCGGCATGCGGTGGAAGGCGGTCGTCTGGCGTTTGAAGCCGGACGCATTGCGAAGAAACGGTACGCCTCGGCCAGCAGTCCGGTTGACGGCCTCATTACGGCGTCCGGCCGCGGCTGACGTGTCGTCCTCGCCCGATCCCACGCCGATTGGATCGCTCGACGATCTGGCGGCACGCCTCGAGCGTGAACGCCTGGACGCCGATCGCCGCTACAACCACGCGCTGTCGGCCTTCGATGACGCCGTGCGCGCGGCCGCGCCGACACTCTCACCCGAGCAGGCGCATGTTCAGCAACGCCTGATCGAGTTGCTGCAGACCGTCACCGCATTTGTAGAGACGAAGGATCGCGCTCTCGGCGGCAGCGAACTGCGCGACGAGATCGTCCGGGGACGCGCGCGCATGTTGGAACTGCAGCGCAGCGTCGCGGCGCTATCGACCGGGCCCACGGCCGGCACCGCCCCGGGCGTCGCGCCCACCACGGGACACGCGTCTGGCAACGTGACCGGCGCGACCTATCTCGGGTTTGAAGATCAGTTCCGCGGATCGCGGGACGACATTCGCGCACGGCAGGCCGACTACGTCGCCGTCTTCGCGGGAGCCTCAGACGTCCTTGATGTCGGATGCGGTCGCGGTGAGCTACTCGATCTGTTGCGCGCCGCCGGCATCACGTCGCGCGGTGTCGATATCAATCCCGCCATGGTGGCGGCCTGCCGCGAACGCGGCCTCGATGCGCACACGGCGGACGCGGTGACCTACCTTGACCGCATGCCGGACGGCAGCCTCGGTGGCCTGATCGCCTTGCAGGTCGTCGAACATCTGGAGCCGCCCCTTCTTGTGCAGTTTCTGGAGACGGCCTTCCTGAAGATGCGGCCCGGCGCCCCGCTCGTGCTCGAAACCATCAATGCGGCGTGCTGGATGGCGTTCTTCGAGACCTACATTCGCGACCTGACCCATGCGCGACCGCTGCATCCCGACACGCTGAAGTTCCTCGTGACTGCGAGCGGATTCAGCCATGCCGATATCCGCTTTCGTGCCCCTGTCGAAACCACCGATCGCCTGCCTCACGTCGCGGGCGCGACCGAGCCGGCGCAGGCGGCACTCGTTGAGGCCATCAACGCGCATGCCGATCGCCTGAACGCTCGGCTCTTCAGCGCGATGGACTACGCGGTGATCGCGCGGCGGTAGTCCCGGTATACTTCCAAAGACGATCTTCTGAGAGGGTGCGAACGAATGCGTGTTTTGATCACCGGCGGTATGGGGTTCATCGGGTCACATTTGGCGGAGGCGTTTGTCGCCGAGGGCCACGAGGTCTACGCCATCGATGATCTTTCGACCGGGTCCATCGACAACATCGATCGCCTGAAGGGCAACCCGAAGTTCCACTACACGGTCGACACGATCGAGAACGAACCGCTGCTGGCCGAGCTGATCGACCGTTGCGACATCGTCTATCACCTGGCGGCCGCGGTTGGCGTGCGTCTGATCGTCGAAGAACCCGTGCGCACGATCGAGACGAACGTGCACGGCACCGAGGTCGTGCTCAAGCACGCGAACAAAAAGAAGAAGATGGTCGTCATCGCGTCGACGTCCGAGGTGTACGGCAAGAACACGGCCGTGCCGTTCCGCGAAGACGCCGACCTGGTGATGGGCGCCACGGTGAAGCACCGCTGGGCGTACGCCTGCAGCAAGGCCATCGACGAATTCCTGGCGCTCGCCTACTGGAAAGAACGAAAGCTCCCGGTCACGATCGTGCGTTTCTTCAACACGGTTGGTCCACGACAGGCATCGCGCTACGGCATGGTGTTGCCGACGTTCGTGCGTCAGGCGCTCTCGGGCGCTCCGATCACGGTGTTCGGTCCGGGCACGCAGTCGCGCAGCTTTACGTATGTCAGTGACGTCATCGGCGTCCTGACGAAGCTGCCCAACGAACCCAAGGCGATCGGCGAAGTCTTCAACATCGGTAACTCGAACGAGATCACGATTCAGGCGCTGGCAGAAAAGGTGAAGCAGATGACCGGCAGCCAATCGCCGATCGTCAACATCCCGTACGAAGACGCATTCGACAGCGGATTCGAGGACATGCCGCGCCGCGTGCCGGACCTGACGAAGATCAACGCGCTCGTCGGTTACGAACCCAAGGTACAGCTCGAAGAGATGATCACGCGCGTGATCGAGTACTCGCGGCTCGGCAAGGACTGAGCGGCGCAAACGCGACGTTACTGAATCAGGACGGCACCACGCGGCGGCGCCTGCACAAACGTCCAGTCGCGAATGTACATGCCGACTTCGCGGGAGTCTTTCCCTCCGAAGTCGGACGCGCGCCACGTCCGGCTCACTTCAAACTCCAGCATCATCCGCTTGGCCCCTTCGGGCGCACGGACGTACCACGTTTGCTCTGACAGGTCCTGACGCGTCACCCCGATGATCCAGCGACCTGATCGCTTGATCTCGACTCGGATGGGACGTGTGGCGATGTCGGCCGGGCCGCCGCCCACAGTCAATTTCAGCCAGGGTCCACTCACGGGCAGCACTTCGGTGGCGCGTCTTTCAGTCCACCGCAACTGGCCGTCCTTGTCGGCCTGCTCGACCGGATGAATGCCCAGTTGGTACGTCCAGTCGGCTTTGATCGCGCGGAACGGCGGACGCAGGCTGCGCCAGCCCGACCAGAGGGTGGCACCCACCATCACGAGCGCGAGCATCCAGATCGCCGCCGCGCATATTCCTTTTCGTACCGCCAGCCCCGGAGCGGTGGCGATCGCGACGGCGGATGGCGACAACAACAGGTACCAGAAGGCAAAGACCATCACCGTGAAGGCCACGGGCAGCGACTGCGTCGGCATGCTGACCAGCGACACCAGGCCGATGGCGACCAGTGCGCCCTTGATCATCAGCGCACTGAACTGGTGTTCGTCACTGCCGCGTGACCGCAGCAGCATCCCCGCGAAGAGCGTCAGCCACACGATCCATCCAAGGCTGCCCAGAAAGCCGAGCTCGGCCAGCTGATGCCGATACCAGCTTTGCGCGTTGTCCTGGTGCGAGCGGTCACCGATAAGGGCAAACGACTCGTCCGGGAAAATGTGATTGAAACTGCCGACGCCGATGCCGCTCAACGGGTAGTCGCGCGCCATCCTCATCGACACGGTGCCGAACGGCCCGTAGCGATTCCAGAGCTGAAACGCCGCCCAATCCTCAACTTCTGTCTTCGAGAGCCCTGGCAACCGGTCGATAAATCGCACGAGGGGGTTGGCGGTCGAATTTCGCGCGGCAAAGAATGCGAACGCCGCGATGAGCGCGATCGCGGGCACCCCGATGAACAACACGTCACGTACCGGCACGCGCCGGCGAGTCACGACGTACCACAGCGCGAGGACACCAACGATGCCGGCCGCAATCAAGGCGCTGCTCGAGCCGGTCGCCCAGAGCCCAGCGCCCGCAATCCCCGCTCCGATCACCGCCAGCACTCGCAGCGGGGTGCGTTCTGCGCTGGCAGCGAGCGCCAGCAACCCGCCCATCCAGAAGCCCGCCACGGCGCCAAACGCATTACCGTCATCGAGGCTCGCGGTGGCGCGCCGGTAGATCACGTACTGATGTCCACTGAGCCACGTGATGTCGACCGCACCCTGGTAGATGGCGACCAGCGAGCCGAACAACAAACCCGTGACCAACGGCCACGCAACATCTCGCGTGAACCGCGCCACGCTCGTCGTCGGCGACGACACGGGGAAACTGGCGAACGCCGCATCGAACCAGAGCAGGCTGAGCAGATGAATCAACGTGACTTGCAGCACCCACACCGACACCACCGGGGGCGATCCGCCGAAGAACGAGTTGCCGATGTGGTACTCACTCATCAGCGCCCACGAAAAATCCGCCTCGCGCGCGACCACGGCCGGCCACACGAGCGCAACGGCCAGCGCCCAATACGCGAGCGGCCACTTCCATCGTTCAGGAAATGACCACTCCTTCAGGTTCGTCGTGGCCGCAATGCCACCAAGAACGCCGGCCATCCAGATATTCCAATAGGCCTGATCCATCTCGCCGTGCGTGAGCAGCAAGACGGCCGGGAAAATGTAGGAGCAGACCAGCGCAGGCGCCCAGACACGGGTGCCTTGCCATTTGCCCACGGCAAACGCGCCGATGAACGCGGCGATCGAGAGCGGCAACAGTGGCGCCCACGCGCGGGCTCCGAGCCAGACCCCGCACGCGATCGCGGCGAAGGCGGATGCGAGCACGGTCCACTTCGAAGCGCGTTCGAGAAACGTCGACGGCGCGGACTGCGAGTGGTTCATCGGACGATCGCTCCGATGTCATCGCCCACTAGCGCCGCAGCGCCGAGCGGCGTCTCGAGCAGCCCGTTCGGACCCGCTGACACGATCCACGCTCGACCGGAGGTCTGCTGAAACACCAGACACTGTCCCCATGCGTCGGCGCCGACATCGTTGCCAAAGATGTTGGGCGTAAAGAGCGTGGCCCGACGCCACTCGTCAATCTCGGCGGAGGCCGCCTTGGGCACCAGGCCCGAACCACAAATGACGTTGGCGCCGGTCGCGGCGATCGACTGGCGCCCGGCATCCGACTGCGCAAAACGCACAGCGTTGCCGACGATCGTCTGTGTCCTGGCAATTCGAGAGGTGTTGAGACGTGATGCGGCAAGGGGCGGCACGACCGCCGTCGCAAGACCGATCGCCAACAGCGCCAGCAGCAGCTGGCTGCCCGAGATCGGCGCGCGGCCCGCCACTACCGTCCCCTCCATCCGAGAATACGGCCCACAGTACTTGCGAGGATCAGCAGGTCGAACCGCACGGAACGATGACGCGCGTAGTACAGGTCGTACTCGAGCTTCTCCGACGCATCCTCGATCGAGTCTCCGTATTCACGATTGACCTGGGCCCAGCCGGTGAGTCCCGGAGTCACGGTCAAACGCGCGCGATACAACGGCACTTTCTGCTCAAGGATCTGCACGAACTCGGGACGCTCAGGACGCGGCCCCACCATACTGAGATCACCGCGAAGGACGGCCCAGAGATTCGGCAGCTCGTCAATGTGCGTGCGCCGCAGGACGCGACCGACTCGGGTAATCCGAGGGTCGCCCTGCGTGCTCCACTGCGGGCCATTCGCCTCGGCGTCGCGGCGCATCGACCGAAACTTCACGAGCGAGAATTGTCGGCCTGCACGTCCGACACGCGTCTGTCGGTAGAACACCGGACCGGGTGAGTCGATCTTGATGAGCACCGCGACGAACACGCCGACCAAGAGGCCCGCCGTTCCCATCGGGATGGCCACGGCCAGATCGAGTACGCGTTTGGCCAGCGGCGACGTGTCTCGCGGCCCCTCGGCTCCGAGAAAATGCGTCATCAACCAATCGGATGACAGATGGCGCACGGGCACGCGCCGCAGCACCTGTTCGTAGAGTTGCGCGAACGCGACGACGTCGACGCCCGCCTCCTGGCAACGCAACAACTTGTCGGCCAGTTCGGGCGGCGCGTCGCGCTTTGCGGCGACGACGACGTCGGTGGCCGTCAGGCGTGCGGCAATTCGGCCAATGTCCGTCAGCGGACCGAGCACCGGTCCCCCTGAGGTTCCTGTTTTCGGTTCCAACGACACGAGGCCGAGTAACTGCGCATCACGCAATCCCGGCTGATCAAACAGCGCCGTGGCGGTCGCCATCGCGGCCGCATCCCCGACAATGATGAAGCGGCGTGCGAACTGATCGCGCGTGAGCGCCCACAGCAGGATCAATCGGCCCGCAACGGCCAACCCGGTGCAGTCCCACAGCACGTAGAGCGCGACGAGTCGCGGCAGGGCCACACTCCCTGCGTAGAAGAACGCGATCAGGTAGACCAGAAACACGATGGCGCTCGCCCGCGCGATGCCGTAGAAGGTGTCTTTGACATCGAGCACGGTGGAGGCGTGTCGCGTGGGTGCGAGCGCGACAATCCAGATTGGCACCGCGAGAAACCACACGGCGTGCTCCCAGACAAACGCCGATGAAAACGCGAAGCCCGCCGTGAACGTCCACGTCCACAGCGCGAGCACCACGCCGCCGACGGCACTGGCCGCGTCGATGAGCAGCAGCAGCAACGCGCGCTCGGAAGCACGAACGACTCGCGCCATCAGGCCGTCACACTCCAGCCACTCCGACCTGAGACCGACTCGCCGCCGCCATCGCCACCGGGAGGAGCAGGAGCTTCGGCAGGTTGGCGACCACGTAGAGCACGAGTGAAAACGCCAATGCGTCCGTGGGCGCGATCTGCCAGATCGCGAGCGTCTTCACGGTGAGTAACTGCGAGACGCCGAGCCCGCCAGGCACCGCCACGATCGCGGTGCCGGCCTGCAGTACGACCATCAGCAACAGCGCCGCGGCAGCCGGCACCGCGAGATCAAAGGCGCGAAACACGAGGAAGTTTGTCAGTGCGGAGGACGCCGGCACAGCCAGGGACGCCACCGCGGCCCAACGCAGCGACGACGCGCTCGGCAACACCGAAATGCGCTGAGCGCCGAACCACGCGATCGCGACCGCTGCCGCTACGGCCACGACGGCCACACCGACCGCACGCCACGAACTGGTGAGCAACGCGGCGCGCGCCCACGCGGGCGCCACGCCTGTGACCATCAAGGCTGCGGCCACGAGGCCGAGTGCCACGATGTCCGCAAGGCGTTCGATGACCGCTGCGCTCGCCGCACGCGCAGGCCCGAGTGCGAGCGTCCGGCTGGCCGCGACAATCCGCACGCCATCACCGATGCGAAACGGCACGATGATGTTCGCCATTTGCGCCGCGAGGGTGGCCGACACCAGCACCGCCCATGGACCCGCGGGGGGCACACCGCGGAGCGGTCGATCCAGCAGAAACCACCAACGCCACACGATGCATCCGAGCGAGACGGCGACAGACAACACGCCAGCGATAATCCACACGGCACTGGCCGACCGCAGCGCCTGCATCAATGCCGCGCGGTCCACGCCGGCGAACGCCCAGATGAACGAGGCCACCGCCACGGTGACGCCAATCGCGATTTTCAGTCCTCTGCTCACGCGCGATGTGTGCACGGTCGGATTGTCACGAGAAATCTTAACTCAGCTGACGGACGCGTCGGGCGGCCGTCCGCCGATGAGCGAACGCACAAACCCCGCGCTCCACGAGAGATGTACCGTGGCCAATGCCGCACATACCGCCGCAAAGATGTCGAGAGATCTCGACTGATAGACGATCTGCAGAGCGCCCAGTGCGACGGCACTCGGGTACAGCAGCGCCAGTGCCCGTGTGATGGGTCCCGGCAGCAGGATCGCGGCTGCTGAGGTCACCACGACCCATGGCAGTACGCCGGCCGCCACGATCTGTCGGATATGCACCGCGCGCGGATCCTTACGCAACATGCGCGCCTTCCAGAACCCGTAGCGATAGTACTGATGCGTGAGCGCAGCCAGCGTCGGCCGCGCACGGTACGTCGATCGGATCCGGCCATCGAGCCGCACCTCAACCCCCGCCCGCCGCGCGCGATAGTTGAAGTCGTAGTCTTCATTGGTCAAGAGCGCTTCGTCGAAACCGCCGAGCTGCTGCCAGAGTGCTTTGCGGAACGTGCCGAACGGCACCGTCTCCACGCTGATCGGCTCACGTGGCGCCGATTCGGCGTGTCGGTACTGCGCGCCACCCGACCCGAGCGGATGCGACACCACGCGCGCGATGGCGCGCGCGACCGGCGTCGCCGCCGCGCTCTCGATCTGCCAGACGCCGCCGACCACCCCGGCCTGTGGATCCGCCAGCACGTCGACACAGCGCGCAATGTATTCAGGCGACGGCGCGGAATGGCCGTCGAGCCGCACGATGATGTCGGCCGTGGATGCCACAATACCCGTGTTCATCGCGGCGGCAATGCCCCGGCCTGGACCGGACACCACGCGGACCGCGAGCCCGGCGTGTGCCTGGCGCCAGCGCTCCACGACGTCGGCCGTGCCGTCCGTGGAGCGATCGTCAACGATGATGAGTTCGTCGGCCGGTCGGGACTGTGAAGCCAGCGCGTCGAGCAGCCGTGAAATCGTCAGGGCCTCGTCGCGGCACGGGATCACAGCGGCGATCTTCACACGACTGTGGGATCGGGAATCGGAATCACGAAGTGGCCGCCCTGTTCACGGAACGCCTTCATCTGCTCCATGATCTCGTCCTTGAAATTCCAGGCGAGCACGACCATGTGGGTCGCACGCGGTTCGGTCTTCCAGTGGTCGGGATGCTCGACGCGAATGTGCGTGCCGGGCGTGTACTTGCCCTGCTTATGCCCGCTGCGGTCGAGAATGTACTTGAAGGGCTTGGCGGCCCCTGGGCAGAAGCACAGCAGCGTGTTCGCCTTGGCGGCCGCGCCATACCCGATGATCGACGCGCCGCTCGCTTCGAGATCGGCGATCAGCTTCTCGAACCGAACTTTCCACGCCCTCACGTCATCCGCAAAGCGGCTGAGCCGCGACGCGTCGGCAAACCCCGCGCTGCGCTCGTGCTGAAGCATCGCCTGCAGACGGGCTGAGGGCGTGCCGACACCCTGCCGACGCATGTGCAGCACGATCGAGCCGCCGTGCAGCGTGATGTGCTCAACGTCGACGAGTGCCATGCCGTGCTGCTGGCACAGATGCTCCATCGCCGTGAGCGACACGTAGGAGAGATGCTCGTGGTAAATCGTGTCGAACTCGTGGTGCTCGAGGAAGTCACCCAGATACGGCACCTCGATAATGAAGACGCCGTCGTCGGCGAGACAGAGCTTCACGCCCTCGAAAAACTCGTGCACGTCGTCGACATGCGCGAAAACGTGGCGGCCGAAAATGAGCGACGCCTTGCCGTATTTCTCGAGGACGGTGGCGGCCGATGCGGGATTGAAGAATTCCGGAATCGTCGGGATGCCGGCCGCTTCCGCGATCTTCGCGATGTTCAATGCGGGCTCGACGCCGACGACCTTGACGCCGCGGCTCTTGAAGGCCTGCAGCACCGTACCGTCGTTGCTCGCCACCTCGCAGATCACGTCGCTCGGCTTCCATCCGTACTGGGCAATCAGCGTCTCGGCCAGATGCGCCGCGTGACGCTTCACGCCATCTGACGTCGACGACACGTAGATGTAGTCGCGATAGAGCTGCTCGGCGGGCACCACAAAGTTGAGCTGCACCAGACCGCACTCCGCGCACCCGGCCACGGCCAGCGGATACTTCTCTTCGGCGGCAAACTCACTGGCGTTCGAGAGAAATGAGTTCGCCAGCGGCATCGCACCCAGATCGAGAAACGGCGCGGGTAGTGGCTGCTTGCAGATACGGCAGTGAGTGTGTGCGGGCATGTTAGGTCAGTTATCCGTGCTTGATTTGCCAGTTGTACGGGATGGTGGGCGTAAACGGATCGATGCGGGTGATCTCTGTAGGATCGTGCGCCATGTCGGCGCAGTTGGCGACGATCGCCTTCTCACCACCGACGGCCACAAACCCATTCACGACGCCAGGCGGCACACGCACCATCTGGTAGTTGGACTGCCCGACATAGATCTCATGCAGCTGCCCCTTGGTCGGTGACTCAGGCCGCTGATCGTAGACCACCAGCTTGATCTCACCCACGACGACGGCGTAGTTGATGGTCATGTGCGAATGCAGATGCCACGCCTTAATCACACCGGGGTAGATCACCGAGTAGTAGATCTCGCCAAACTTCTCGAAATGCGCGTCGGTGCTCTTGAGATGGTGCATCACCATTCCGCGCTCGTCCTGAATCCGCCGGAGCGGAAATAGCTCCACGCCGTGGATCATCAGCCGCGCTCCGGGCTGGTCACAGCCACCGGGCGCTGCGGCTCGGCGAAGTACTGCCGATACCACGCGACCGTCTCGGCCATGCCCTGCTCCATCGTGTAGCCGGACGACCACTTCAGGTCGCGCCGCGCCTTGGCCGCGCTGAGGTACTGATGCGGAATTTCATTCGGTGCGTCATTCAACACGATCGGCGGCAGGTTCGTGATTCCGGCGGCCTGGCAGATGATGTCCACGAGTTCGCGGACGTTCACCTGAATCTCGTTGCTGAAGTTGTACGCTTCGCCGCCCGCTTCGCCGGCCATGAGTTTCTCGGCCGTCGTCACGTAGGCGTTCACGCCATCCTTTACGTAAAAGTAATCACGGATCAACGTGCCGTCGCTACGAATGATCGGCCGCTGGCCGTCAATGAGCGACCGGATCGTGCCGGGCACAATGCGATTGAAGTTCAGATCGCCACCGCCGTAGAAGTTGCCGCAGCGAGTGATCGAGACGGGCAACTTGTAGGTGACCCAGTACGCCTGTGCGATCAAGTCCGCACAGCTCTTGGAGACGTCGTACGGGTGACGGCCGATCAACGGCGCATCTTCCGTGTAGGGCAGGACTTCGTGCGTGCCGTACGCCTTGTCGCTCGACGCGAGCACCACGGCCTTGACGCGCCTGGACAGCCGAGCGGCCTCCAATACATTCCACGTACCTTCGATGTTGGCCGAGAACGTCGACAGCGGATTCGCGTTGGCGATGCCGACAATCGTCTGCGCTGCCAGGTGGAACACCACCTCAATTTCGTACTCGTTGATGATGCGGCTCATCAGCGGGTAATCTTCGAGCGTGCCGCGCACGACCGTGACCTGCTTGTCGAGGCCAAACCGGTAGAAATTCGAGCCGGGCACGCCGTCACGCACCAGCGCCACCACGTCAGCGCCTGCACCCACAAGCCATTCGATCAACCACGCGCCCACGAGCCCGGTGCCACCGGTTACAAATACTCGCTTACGCCGCCACATCTCAGAAGTCATCCGGGTCTTGTCCTGTTCTGCTTTCAGCCACGCATTTCAGCGGAGCAATGATACCGCATGGGCTAGCGCGGGTGCCCGGTGACCGGAAGCTGCAGAATCCAGTCCACGGCCTCCGCGAGCGAGCGCACGACCAGATCCGGCGGCGCGGGAGCCTGTTCCGCGTAACCGTAGTCGACCAACACCGTACGGCAACCGGCCAGCCGACCAGCCTCAATGTCTCGCCATCGATCGCCGACCATCACGCTGTCAGCCAAACAGAGGCCCGCCTCGCTGGCCGCGTCCTCGAGTAGCCCGGGACGCGGCTTCCGGCAGCCACACTGATCGGCATCGTCATGCGGACAGACGCGGATTTCGTCAAGAGGCAAGACGGCCATCAAGTGCGCGTGCATCGCGTCGATGACCTCGCGACGCTGTGTGCCCCGCGCCACATCGGGCTGGTTGGTCACGACGATGAGGCGAAAACCTGCGGCGCGTAGCCGCGCCAGCGCACCGGGCACGCCGGGCAGAATCTCGAGTTCAGCGATGTGTTCTGGTGGATAGGGTCGGCCATCGCGGACCGTGGCGCGATTGATCACGCCATCACGATCGAGGAATACCGCCCGGTGATTCTGGGGCATCTGCTTATACTTTACAGGTGATTGACGTGCCGCTCGTCGCGGCGAACGCGCTCTGGATCGTCTGTG
>CANIII010000005.1 GCA_947467605.1 Acidobacteriota bacterium | reverse complement strand
GTTGGCCGTGAACGACATCGCCGACTACATCGAGACGTTCTACAATCGGACGCGCCGACACAGCCATCTGGGCGGCGTCAGTCCCGAGCAGTTCGAAGCTGCGCACAAACCGCGGCGAAAGAGTGTCCACTAAACCCTGGGAACTCCACTTCAGATTTCTCTAGCGCAAAGTCCGCGCGCGCGATCATCGCGTCGAGATTTACAAATCGAGATGCTGATGCCATGGAGCCCCCGGGCGAGAGTTTAGCACCGCTCCCATGAACCGATTAGTTCGTCGTGCGGGGTGGAGTCGGGCACGGGCTATGCGAATTACGCGAGTGTCCCCCCGTCCCCGCCGTCCTTCCTCTGCGGCCGACTTGCGAGCGACCCGATCTGAGCACTTCAAAATGAAATCGTGCCGGAAGGAGTGAGCATTTCGAGCCGATCTTCCGTTAGGCGTGCGAAGCCAGGCCGATTAGGAAGTCGGCGATGGGCGTTCCGAAGGAACGTACGAAATGCGAGCGTATGGAGGCCTCGATTTCGAGGGTCGTCGAGCCGGAGGCCGCAGAGGAAGGGCGGCGGGGACGGGGAAGGGACGGAGACAAGAGCAAGACAGGTTCGGCGGACTTGAAGAACAATCCGCCCTGAGTACCCAAACAGAAAAGGGCCGGCGCATCACGCCGGCCCTTGTGAACATCGTCCGACGGGCTGAAGCCCGTCGGCTACGACTATCTAGTTCTATCTGCCTTCGAGGAACGGCTTCAAGCGCCGTGACCGCGACGGGTGGCGCAGCTTGCGCAGCGCCTTCGCTTCGATCTGGCGGATGCGCTCGCGGGTGACCGCGAAGCTCTGGCCGACTTCTTCGAGCGTGTGCTCCGAGCCTTCGCCGACGCCGAAGCGCATCTTGATGACGCGCTCTTCACGCGGTGTCAACGTGCGCAAGACCTGATCGGTCTGTTCCTTGAGGTTCAGATTGATGACCGCATCCGACGGCGACACGATGTTTGTGTCGGGGATGAAGTCGCCCAAATGTGAATCTTCCTCCTCGCCGATCGGTGTTTCGAGCGAGATCGGTTCCTGCGCGATCTTGAGGACCTTGCGGACCTTGCTGACCGGGATGTCCATGCGCAGCGCGATTTCTTCCGACGTGGGTTCGCGACCGAGTTCCTGCACGAGCGCCCGTGACGTGCGGATCAGCTTGTTGATCGTCTCGATCATGTGCACCGGAATACGGATCGTGCGCGCCTGATCGGCGATCGCACGCGTGATGGCCTGACGAATCCACCACGTCGCGTAGGTCGAGAACTTGTAACCGCGACGGTACTCGAACTTGTCGACGGCCTTCATCAGGCCGATGTTGCCTTCCTGGATCAGATCCAGGAACTGCAGACCGCGGTTCGTGTACTTCTTCGCGATCGACACGACGAGTCGGAGGTTGGCTTCAACCAGTTCTTTCTTCGCCTGTTCGGCGCGCGCTTCACCTTCAAGGATGAACACAAGCGTCTTGACGAGCTGCTCGGGCGTGCGATCCTGCTTCTTCGCAAGATCGACCATCTCCTTGCGGACGTCGCCCTTCTGCTTGGTGAGCAGCTTCTTCTCTTCTTCGCGCAGCTTCTTCTTGCCCTTGGGCTCGAGACGCGCGTCGATCTGGCGAATTTCTTTCTGCTTCCACTGAATTTCGTCGACGGCGGTTTTCAGGTCGTCGATCAGCCGGCGCTTGATGTTCTCCGTGAACTCGATGCTGCGAATCGAACGCGACGTCGCGATCTTGGCGCGGCCGATCTTCCAGCGCGCCTTGCGGTACTTCTTCTTGTCGGCCTTGGGCGCGTCGCCGAACTTCTCTTCGAGCTTGAGCGCCTCTTCCTGCGCCACGCGCACGGCGTCGATCTGGTGGAGCAGCTTGCGCTGCCGCGCCAGAATCTTCTCGTCTGTGATTTCTTCTTCGTTGAAGACCACGAGCTCGCGCACCGTGCGTTCGCCGCGCTTCAGTTCTTCGCCGTAGTTGATGACGCGCGCCGTGACGCTGGGCATGCGCGAGATCGACTTGATCACCGCGAGCTTGCCGCGTTCAATGCGCTTCGCGATCGAGACTTCGCCTTCTCGCGTGAGGAGCGGCACGGTGCCCATCTCGCGCAAATACATGCGGACAGGGTCGTTCGTCTTGTCGAGTGCGCCCGGCGTGAGATCGAGCTCGGGTTCTTCGGCGCCTTCACTGCGGCGATCGACCAGCTTCTCTTCGCGATACGCCTGCTCAGACTCGACGACTTCGATACCGGCACTGCTGAATGTGCTGAACAGGTCGTCCAGTTCCTCGGAACTCGTGACCGCTGCGGGCAGCAGCTCGTTCACCTCGTCAATGAGAAGGTACCCCTTCTCCTTACCCATCGCGATCAGCTGTCGAATCTCGTCGTATTTCTCTTCAATAGACAAATCAGTGCTCCTCTACATTTCTTCCAGTAATCGCGAAAGCCGGGTCTTCTCGGCCCACAGCACTTTCAATCGACTGGCGTCGCCGCCGGTGCGATCGATCTGAGCTATTTCCTCCTGGACGGCCGCTTTCTCCCGCTCGAGTCGGAGGCGCCGCAGCGCCTGCACGCACTCAGGGGGTGGAGCGGGGGAGGCCACCAGGCGGGCCGCCCGTTCAAACAACAGCAGTTCTCCTTCACTAAGACGCTCGCGGAGCACCTCAGGTAAAACATCCGCCGGCAATTCCGCCAAGCTGATGGCCATCGCCAAAATCGACGCCGTCACCAGACCGTCCAGGTCGCCCGGCTCAATCGCGGCCAGAGCCCCGAGCGCCTCAACCGGCTGGTGCGCCAGCGCCCACATCAGCGCGGTCTCCGCCGTCAGCACCCGAACCGTGCTCGACACCGCCACCGCCGGCGCCTCGGTCTTTCGCTGCGCCGCGGCCTTACGAATCTCGTCGCGGATCACGCTCTCCGTGATGCGCGCCTTGTGGGCGAGGCGATCTGCGAACTGATCTCGCGCCGCTGCATCAGGGATGGTCGCCGCCACCGTCAACATCTCGTTCAGAAACGCCCGCCGGCTCTGGTCCTTGGTCAGGTCGTGCCGGGCCGCCGCCCGGTCGAGCAGGAACTCTAAATACGGCCGAGACCCCTTCAGCCGTTCCACATATTCGCGACCGCCGGACCTCCTGATGAACGTATCGGGATCGCTGCCTTGCGGAAGCAGCGCGACATTCACCTGAAAGCCCTCTGTCACGAGCAGCTCGGACGATTTGGCCGCCGCCGTCTGACCAGCCGCGTCGGGGTCGAAGTTCAGGACCACCTTGGACGTAAACCGTTTCAACGTACGCACTTGCGCGATTGTCAGCGCCGTGCCACAGGATGCCACGACTGGCTGCACGCCAGATTGCCACACCGCAGCGAGGTCGAAATACCCCTCAACCAGTACACAGTAATTGTGCTTCCGAATGGCCCCTTTCGTCACGTCTAACCCGTAGAGCGTGCGGCCTTTCGTGTAAATGGGCGTTTCGGGCGAATTCAGGTATTTGGGCACCTGACCCTCTTCCAGTGCCCGACCTCCAAACGCCACAATCGCCCCGTTGTCGCGGCCGATCGGGATCATCAGCCGGTTCCGGAACCGATCAACGATCCGGCCCCCGTCCCGTTCCACCACCAACCCACTTCTGAGTTGGACGGGGACCGGAATTTTCTGACTCGCAAACAGCGCGGTCAGCGTCTCGCGCCCGGCCGCCGGCGCAAACCCGTACCCGAACTGGGCCAAGGTCTCCGGCGTCAGCTGCCGGGTCTCCAGCTCGCGACGCGCGCGCGCGCCACCAGGCGCGGCCAACTGTTGCTTGAAGAACGCGAGCGCCGTCTCGTGCAGTTTGACGAGCGCCTCGCGCTCCGCCGCCACGGCGCGATCTTCGCCGCCACCTTCACTTTCCGGAATCGCCATGCCAATGCGATTGGCCAGCGTGCGCACCGCTTCCGGAAACGCGACCTTCTGCGTCATCTCCACAAATTTGACGACGTCGCCGCCCGCGCCACAGCCGAAACATTTGAAGAAGCCCTTGTCGGGCGTCACGTTGAAGGACGGCGTCTTCTCTTGATGAAACGGGCAGAGCCCCTTGTACGTGGCGCCGGCCTTCTTGAGCGGCGTCACCTCACTGATGACCGCGACGATATCCGTCTGGGCTTTCAGGTCATCGATGAACGATTGGGGAAACAATGCCAATGCGCGTCAGTCCTTCAGCGAAACGATGGTGGCGCCGCCGCCACCCTGATTGTCGGGTGCCGCGCTCACATCGGCCACGAGCGGGTGCTTGCGGAAGAACTCGCGAATCGCCTCGCGCAGCTTACCCGTGCCGTGGCCGTGCACAATGCGCAGCATACGCGCGTCCTTCATCAATGCCGCGTCGAGAAACTTTTCGACGTTGTCGATCGCCTGGTCGACCGTCTGGCCAATGACCATCAATTCCATAGACACCGGCGACAGCGCCGTCGATCCCGCCGACGAAGAACCCGTGTTGATCGGATTCTTCGCCTTCGGACGTTGGTCCGTGGGTCCGGAGCCGTGCGTGACACCTGCCGGCCTGCGGGTGCGAATGTCCTTCAACGCGACACGCATCCGCTTGCCGCGGATTTCCACATCCACGTTCTTGCCCGAGCCGCCGCGCACGATGCCATCGACACCGAACGACGTGACATATACCGTCGCGCCATTCTCCGGAATCGACGTCGGCGCCTCGTCTCGCGCATCGGGTGCCGGAGTGCCGTCGATCGCTGAGCCAATCGCTTCGAGCGACGAGCGCGCCTCGGCGCGGAGTTCGCCGATATCGCCTGTCGAGAGACCTCGCCCATCGCGGAGCCGCATCTCGGCCTGACCGGCCACGTGTTGCGCCTTTGCTTTAAGATCCGCCACGACTTTGTCCACCTCGGCGCGAGCCTCGCGCAGCCGTTCGTTGAGTTTGTCGTCCATGCGGCGTTTGAGCACCGCCTCGCGTTCAGCCAGGCGAGCTTCGCGCTGTTGCAGCGAGAGCCGTTCGGCGCCGAGGGCGTCGCGCTCCTGGAGCGTGACCGCTTTTTCGCCGGCGAGCACGGCCAGTTCCTTGTCGACGCGATCGAGGTGCGCGGCCAGTTGCGATTCACGTCCGCTGCGACGCGCGCGCGCATCGGCGATGACATCCGCGGGCATGCCGAGGCGTTGCGCGATTTCGAGCGCGAGGCTGCGACCCGGCGCACCGTACACGAGTCGATAGGTCGGCGCGTAGGTCTCGGCCACAAATCCAAACGCCGCCGCCACCACACCTTCTGTCGTCGCCGCGTACGACTTGAGCGCATCGTCATGCGTCGTGGCGACGATCGTCGCGCCGCGTTTCAGGAAGTGATCGATCACAGACGTGCCGAGCGCGCCGCCTTCGACCGGATCGGTGCCGCTTCCCACTTCGTCGAGGAGCATCAGCGCGGGCAGCTCGAGCGCGCGCTCCATTTCCACGATGTGCGCGATGCGCGCCGAGAAGGTGCTGAGGCTGGCCGAGATCGACTGGTCGTCGCCGATGTCGGCGAAGATCGAACGGAACGGCGTGAACGCGCTGCCGCGATCGACGGGAATCAGCAGGCCCGACTGTGCCATCACGGCGAGCAGCCCAAACGCTTTCAGCGCCACGGTCTTGCCGCCGGTGTTCGGGCCCGAGATGACGAGGGCGTGATGCGGTGCCTGAATCAGCAGATCAGACGCGATGACGACCGAGAAAAAGCCGGGAGTTAATTGGGAATTAACTCCCGGCTTTTTGGCGTTGACGATCAGCAGCGGATGCCGCGCGCCGCGCCATTCGAGACGTCCATCGGTATGGAGTGTTGGCGCGACGCCGTCGAGTTGTCGCGCGAACTCGACCTTCGCGAAGAGCTCGTCGATGTCGGCAGCCACGGTGAGCATGACATCGAGGTCCGTGTCGCGTCGCCGGAACGCATCGGTCAGCGCCAGCAGGATCCGGTGGACTTCGGCCTGTTCTTTTTCGGCGAGCGTCACCGTCTCGTTGTTGAGCTCGACGGTGGCGAGTGGCTCAAGGTACAGGCTGGCGCCGCTGGCAGAACTGCCGTGCACAATGCCGGGAATCGACTCGCGATGTTCGGAGCGGACGACGAGGACATAGCGGCCGTTACGATCGGTGACGATCTGGTCTTGCAGGTATTTCGCGGTGTCGCGACCCTTCGACAGTCCTTCGAGTGTGGCGCGGAGCTTGGCGCGCTGGCGGCGGAGGCGCTCGCGGATGTCGCGCAACGCCGGGCTCGCGTTGTCGTTGACGTCGCCCGATGCGTCGATCGCGCGACGCACGTCGGCGATCTCTCGGGTGAATGGCTGCGACGCACGGACCAGCGCGATGAGTTTCGGATACGGCGCAGGCGCGTCGGATGACGAACTCTGCGTGCGGCGAATGCCGGCGACAGCGCCATCGACCGCGTCGACGAAGCGCGCCAGGCCGACGAGTTGCAGGGGATCGAGGATCTGACTCTCGACGCTGAGCACTTCGAGCGTCACATCGAGGTCGTCTGGGGCCCAGAGGCCCAGCGATCCACCGGCAGCGGCGTATTGCGTGCCTTCCGTGGTGAGCCCGAGGCGTTCGGTCACCGACGCGATGTCGACCGACGGTTCGAGGCTGAGCGCGCGCGCGCGGCCGAGCGGCGTCAGGGCGTGCTCAGCCAATATCTCGCAGATGCGATCAAATTCGAGCGCTTTGAGTGTCGATGCTTGCATGGGGTGGCCCGCGGCGCACGGGCAAACAGCAATTATCGCACGGCAATGGGGTTACGCTAGAGCTGCGATGAATAAGGTTGTCAGCAGTGCTGCGGCAGCTGTTGCGGATGTTCCCAATGGTGCCACCATTCTCATGGGGGGATTTGGCCTGTGCGGCATCCCCGAAAATCTCATCAAGGCGCTGCATGCGCAGGGCACGACCGGGATCACGCTGGTCAGCAACAACGCCGGCGTGGACGGGTTCGGCGCCGGTATCCTCTTATATGCGCGCCAGATTCGCAAGGTGATCGGCACGTATGTGGGTGAAAACAAGGAGTTCGAACGCCAGTTTCTGAGCGGCGAGCTCGAAGTGGAGCTCGTGCCGCAGGGCACGTTCGCCGAGCGCATCCGCGCAGGTGGCGCGGGCATTGGCGGCTTCTTCACGCGCACCGGATACGGCACACTCATCGCGGAGACCAAGGAGACACGGATCATCGATGGCCACGGCTACGTGCTCGAACCGCCGATCGTTGGCGACTTCGCGTTTGTGAAAGCGTGGAAAGGTGACCGATTGGGCAATCTGCAGTATCGGCGTACGGCTCGCAACTTCAATCCGATGATGGCGACGGCAGGGAAGATTACGATCGCTGAGGTCGAGCAATTGGTCGAGCCCGGGATGATCGACCCGGATCATGTGCACACTCCGGGTGTCTACGTGCAGCGCATCTTTCAGGGCGCGAGCTATGAAAAACGCATTGAACGCCGAACCGTGAGAAAGGCTTAAGCGATGGACGTCCGTGAACGCATCGCGCGGCGCATCGCGCAGGAATTTCAGGATGGCGACTACGTGAACCTCGGCATCGGTCTGCCGACGCTCGTCGCCAACTACGTGCCTGAGGGCATCGACATCACGTTGCAGTCCGAGAACGGCATGCTCGGTGTCGGCCCGTATCCGCTCGACGAGGACGTCGACCCAGATCTCATTAATGCCGGCAAAGAAACGGTGACGGAACTGGTCGGCACGTCGTACTTCAGCAGCGCCGACTCGTTTGCCATGATCCGCGGCGGTCACATTAATCTCACCGTCCTCGGTGCGCTGGAAGTGGATGCCGAGGGAAACCTCGCCAACTGGATGATCCCGGGCAAGATGGTGAAGGGCATGGGGGGCGCGATGGATCTGGTCGCGGGCGCCCGTCGAGTGATCATCGCCATGGAACACGCGACGAAGGACGGCGGCCACAAGATCGTCACGCGCTGCACGCTGCCGTTCACCGGCCTCAAGTGCGTCAACCGCATCGTCACGGAACTGGCGGTTATCGACGTGACCGAGCGCGGACTCGTGCTGCGCGAACGCGCGATCGACACCGACATCGAGACGATCACGCGACTGACTGGCGCCGGGTTGACGGTGCCGGCCGAAGTCGGTGTGTTCGGTTAGGGTTCGAGCGGAGTTTCAGAGCACCTGAAACGCCGCGTCGTCGCGCAGGCGACGGTCGAACGTGGCGGTGATGTCGCAGCCGGCGTCGTGGGCGAGGGTGCCGATGAGATAGTCGGCAAAGTCGGCGCGGCCCGAACGGTAGGCGTCGTTCGCGCGGCGCACCAGGTCCCGATCGCCAATCTCAAACTGGCTCGTGTTCAAGAGCCGCTCGATGGTCATCTCGACATCAGCCTTGCTGACCTTGTACGCGTAGCGCAACACCCACGTGAGCTCGCACAGCACGACGGCGCTGATGAAGCAGCGTTCGTTCTTCGCGACGGTGGTGTGGATGAACGCGTCGGCGCGTGCCGACTGTTTCGGATCGTCTTGCGTGAGATAGCGGGCAAGGACGTTCGTGTCGAGACCCTTCACAGCGGCCCGCCCCGTGCCCGCTGAAGGACTTCGTCCATGGCTTCAAGGCTCACAGGCGCTCGGCCCGGCTTGTGAAGAAGGCCCCGCAGCGCCATGACATCCGACCGGCCGGCTCGCACGGAGATTCGCCCATCCGGTTCGATGACGAAGTCGACGGTGTCACCCGTGTGCACGTTAAGCCGGGCCCGAATGGCCTGCGGCAGCGTCAGCTGCCCCTTACTTGTCAGTGTGGAAACGGCCATGATCCTTACCTTCGGTAAGGATACCATCGTCGTCGCGGGGACCGAAAGTCCGCGATATATAAGGAGGCGTTCCGTTGACGCACCACACACCGCCATCTACAATGGATTGTTAAACTTAGAGGCAAATAACCAGCTATGCCGATGCTTGAACTCGCCGTCCTGTTTGGATACTTCTTCGTCCTCATCATCCTCGGGATGTACGGGTGGCATCGCTACTTCCTGGTGCGCGAGTACACCAAGCACAAGGACCGCGCGGCGGGCCCCGTGCCTGTCGTGCCTGACAATGAACTGCCGATGGTCACGGTGCAGCTGCCGTTCTACAACGAGATGTACGTCGTTGAGCGTTTGATCGATTCCGTCGCTGCGTTCGACTACCCGAAAGACAAACTCGAGATTCAGATTCTCGACGATTCGACTGACGAGACGGCGCAGATTGCGGAGCTCGCCGCGTTGCGGCTCGAAGCGCGCGGGTTCATCGTGTCGTACCTCCACCGCACGGATCGCACGGGCTTCAAGGCCGGCGCGCTCGACAAAGGTCTGAACGTCGCGAAGGGCGAGTTCATCGCCATCTTCGACGCAGACTTCGTGCCGGAGCCCGATTTTCTGAAGCGGACGGTGCCGTACTTCCTTGTGAACGACAAGCTCGCGGTCGTTCAGGCGCGCTGGGGACATCTCAACGCGGATTACTCGCTGCTCACGCGCATCCAGGCGGTGATGCTCGACGGCCACTTCATCCTCGAGCACGGCGGGCGCAACCGCGCGGGCTGCTTCTTCAATTTCAATGGCACTGCCGGGCTATGGCGCGCCGCGGCGATTCCGGATGCGGGCGGCTGGCAGCACGACACGCTCACCGAAGATCTCGACCTCAGCTATCGCGCGCAGCTCAAGGGGTGGCAGTTTCTGTTCGTGCCCCAGGTCGTGGCGCTGGCTGAATTGCCCGTCGAAATGAATTCCTTCAAGTCGCAGCAGCATCGCTGGGCGAAGGGCTCGATCCAGACCTGCAAGAAGAACCTGCCGCAGATTCTCCAGGCGGACCTGCCGTTCAAGGTGAAGTTCGAGGCCTTCTTTCACCTCACCGCGAATTTCAACTATGTGCTGATGCTCGCGCTCTCGCTGCTGATGTTCCCGGCGATGGTCGTTCGTTATGAGATGGGCTACGCGGAGTGGCTCGTCATCGACCTGCCGGCCTTCTTCCTCGCGACCTTCTCGGTGGCGAACTTCTACTCATTCAGCCAGCACGAGGCGTATCCCGTGACCTGGAAATCAAAGCTGAAGTACCTGCCCGCCGTCATGGCCGTCGGCATCGGTCTCACGGTGAACAACCTGCGCGCGGTGCTCGAGGCGGTGCTCGGCCAGGAAAGCGAGTTCAAGCGCACGCCGAAATACGGCGTCCAGAAAGCGGCCGACGACTGGCAGCACAAGAAGTATCACCAGTCGCAGCTGCTGCAGCCGATGATCGAAACCGCGCTTGGCCTCTATTTCACGTCGGCGTTCATCTACGCGCTCTATAACGGGCTCTGGGGTTCCTTGCCGTTCGTAATGCTGTTCCAGTTTGGCTACCTCTACCTCGGCCTGTCGTCGATCTATCAACAGTTTGTGGCCGACGAAGCCCCGGCCCGCGCGCATGTCAGCTGACATCTCGCCGAAGCCGAAGGCGGGTCTCGAAGACGTCGTCGCCGGCGAATCCGCCATCTGCTATCTCGATGGCGATCGCGGCGTGCTCGCGTATCAGGGCTACGACGTGCACGACCTGGCCCATGCCGAGAAGGGCGCGTCGTTCGAAGAGACGTGTTTCCTGTTGTGGCACGGTCGGCTGCCCAATCGCGCGGAGTTGGGCGACGTGCAGACGCAGCTTGCTGCCGCCCGAATCCTGCCGGAATCAATCATTCGCCACATGAAGTCCTTGCCGAAGGTTGACGGCATGGACGCGCTGCGCACGCTGACGTCGATCCTCCATCACTACGATCCGGACGCGAACGACAACTCGATTCAGGCGAGCTACCGCAAGGCGGTCCGCCTCACTGGTCAGCTCGGTTCGCTTGTGGCTGCGTGGGGTAGGCTGTCGCAGGGGCAGGGCCACATCGATCCGGATCCGGCGCTTGGCCATGCCGCGAACTTTCTCTACACACTCACCGGTACGCGGCCATCCGCTCTGGCCGCGCGCGCGTTCGACATCTCGCTGATTCTGCATGCGGATCATGAGCTGAATGCGTCGACCTTTGCGGCGCGCGTCTCGGCCGCGACGCTGACAGACATCCACTCGACGATTGTTGGCGCGATTGGCGCACTGAAAGGCCCGCTGCACGGCGGCGCCAACGCCGACGTGATGAAGATGCTGCTCGAGATCGGCAAGGACGCCGGCGCCGAGAAGGCCGTGGACGTCGTTCGTGGCAAGCTGGCGCGCAAGGAAAAGATCTCAGGCTTCGGTCATCGCGTGTACCGCACCGAAGATCCGCGTGCCACGCATCTGCGCCGCATGTCGAAGGCGCTCGGCGAAAAGGCTGGCGAACCGCAGTGGTTCGCCATGTCGGAACGCATTGAGCAGTTGATCAAGAGCGAGAAGAAGCTCTACGCCAATGTCGATTTCTATTCGGCGTCGATGTTCTACTCGCTGGGCATCGCCATCGATCTCTACACCCCCATCTTCGCCGTCAGCCGGATCTCCGGCTGGACTGCGCACGTGCTCGAGCAGTATCGGAACAACCGCTTGATCCGTCCGCGCACCGACTACATCGGGCCGTCGTACCCGCAACAGTTTCTCGCGCTGGATCAGCGCTAGACCAGCCCCAGACAGGCCGAACCGCTTCACATGGACCAACGCTTCATTCGCAACTTCTCCGTTATTGCCCATATCGACCACGGCAAGTCGACGCTGGCTGACCGTTTTCTGGAAGAGACGGGCGCGCTGCAGGCGCGCGAGATGGAGGCGCAGGTCCTCGACAGCATGGACCTCGAGCGCGAGCGCGGCATCACGATCAAGGCGCACGCGGTTCGCCTGACGTACAAGGCCGACGATGGCCAGAGCTACATTCTGAATTTGATCGACACGCCGGGCCACGTCGACTTTGCGTACGAAGTGACGCGCTCGCTGGCCGCGTGCGAAGGCGCGCTGTTGCTCGTGGACGCGTCGCAGGGCGTCGAAGCGCAGACGCTCGCCAACGCGTACCTCGCGGTTGAGAACAGTCTCGAAATCATCCCGGTGATCAACAAGATCGACCTGCCGGGTGCCGAGCCCGAAGAGGCGCGGCGGCAGATTCAGGACATCATCGGCCTCGATGCGTCCAAGGCGATTCTCGCCAGCGGCAAGACCGGCATTGGCGTGCACGAGATTCTCGAAGCGATCGTGCATCGGCTGCCGCCGCCCGAGGGGGATCCGGACGCGCCGCTGAAGGCCTTGATCTTCGACTCGTGGTACGACCCGTATCGGGGCGTGATCATCCTCACGAGGATCATCGATGGTCAGATGAAGCTGCATCAGAAGATCCGCCTCATGGCGCTCGGTCAGGACTACGAAGTTGAGCAGATGGGCGTCTTCTCGCCCAAGGCCACGCCGGTCGACTCGCTCGGTGTCGGCGAGGCCGGGTTCATCATCTGCAACATCAAGACGGTGGCCGACGCGAAGATCGGTGACACCATCACCGATCAGCTCAAGCCGACGACCACGCCGTTTCCGGGTTTCAAGGAAATGAAGCCGATGGTCTTCGCCGGTTTGTATCCGGTCGAGGGCTCGAAGTACGCCGAACTGCGCGAAGCGCTCGAGAAGCTGCGACTGAATGACGCCTCGTTCTTCTTCGAGCCGGAAACGTCGGCGGCGCTGGGCTTCGGCTTCCGTTGCGGTTTCCTCGGCCTGCTGCACATGGAAATCGTGCAGGAACGCCTCGAGCGCGAGTTCAATCAGGATCTGATCACGACGGCCCCGGGCGTCCTGTACCGGGTGACGACCACGGACGGCGTGACGGCGGAAATCGACAGCCCGTCGAAACTGCCGGAACTCACGCGCATCGACAAGATCGAAGAGCCGGTCATCACGGCCACAATCCTGACGCCGCAAGCGCACGTCGGCGGCATCCTCGAGCTCTGTCAGGAAAAGCGCGGCATCCAGAAGAACCTCGAGTACCTGTCGAGCGATCGCGTGCTGATCAGCTACGAATTGCCATTCAACGAAGTCGTGCTCGACTTCTACGATCGCCTGAAGACGATCTCGCGCGGCTATGCCTCGCTCGACTACCACGTCACGGGGTACTGGGAATCGCCACTCGTGAAGCTCGACATCCTCGTCAACGGTGAGCCCGTGGATGCGCTGTCGATGATCGTGCACGAGACCAACTCGTACCCGCGTGGCCGCGCGCTTGCGTCGAAAATGCGCGAACTGATCCCGCGCCAGATGTTCGAGGTCGCAATCCAGGCAGCCATCGGCGCCAAGATCATCGCGCGCGAAACCGTGGCCGCCTTGCGCAAGAACGTCCTCGCCAAGTGCTACGGCGGCGACATCTCGCGTAAGCGCAAGCTCCTCGAGAAACAGAAAGAAGGCAAGAAGCGCATGAAGCGCGTTGGCCGGGTTGAGATTCCGCAGGAAGCGTTCCTGGCGGTGCTCAAGATCGGCACCTCGGACAACGAATGAAGAAGTCGGTCGTTCGCGAGTACTTCGAGTCGCTGGTGGTCGCCGTCATCCTGGCGCTCTTCGTGCGTACCTGGGTGTTTCAGGCCTTCAAGATTCCCACCGGTTCGATGGAGCCGAACCTCCTCGTCGGCGATCACCTGATCGTGAACAAGATGCGCTTTCAGCCCATCAAGCGCGGCGATGTGGTCGTCTTCAAATTCCCGAAGGATCCGGAACGCGATTTCGTCAAGCGCGTCATTGGCCTGCCCGGCGACAAGATCGAACTGCACAAGAAGAAAGTCTTCGTCAATGGTCAGCCGATCGACGAGCCGTACGCGCACTTCATGGAGCCCCCGTCTGCGGACGGCGCGCCGAAGATTGACGACGTGCGGGAGGAGTACGGACCGGTCAATGTGCCGACCGATCAGTACTTCATGATGGGCGACAACCGCGACAACTCCGAAGACAGCCGCTACTGGGGCTTTCTGCCGAAGAGCTACGTCAAGGGGAACGCCGAATTCCTGTACTTCTCAATCGACGATCAGGCTTCGCTGACGAGCTTCTTCAGCGGCGCGCGATGGGAACGGTTGGGGAAGATCGTCAGGTAGAAATCTACGTAGGGCGGCCTGGTCTTGAAGGCCGCCAAGACGGCGGAGTTCGAGAGCACTCCGCCCTACGACTGCTCGTAGCTGTCCGCCTGCGCTTTCAGTGACGCGGCAATCGCCGGGTCGCTGATTCCACCGAGATTGATGTCGACGTTCGACCGCGCGCCCTTCATGGCGGCGTCAGCGAGCAGCGTGGCCACGTACACGTCGCTGGCCGCGTTCGTGTTGCCGTTGGCTCCGACGATCGACGCAATGCGCTTCAAGACCGCGCAGGCCTTCATCGTCTCCAGCGGGATCTCAGTCGCCACTCTCGTGGCGTCCTGAACCGCGGCCTTTCGCGCGGCCTTCTCATCGTCGGTCGCCTTCGGCTTGCGGAAGGCCGCCACGACCAGGTCGTAGGCATCTGCGTCACGATCAACCAGCGATGTGAGCAACGCGCGAAGAGCCGGGAGTTCCGTCAGCGCGGCGTCGAGTGCCGTACGCTCGTCAGGCGCGTTCGTCTTCGTTTTCGGCAGGCCGGCGACCATCGACAGCAGGGCCGCTGAGGTTGCGCCCGCGAGTGCCGCCGCCGAACCACCACCGGGCGTGGGATCTGAAGACGCGAAGGCGTCGAGCAAGCCGGTGACCGTGCGATCAATGAGTGCCATGAAATGCGTCTCCCAGGCGACCGCCGGCCGGCGAGTCGCGAAACGGCTGTCCGCTGACGAGCGCGCCGCGTTTGAATACGGCGGTGATGGATGGCGCGCCGATGCGCAGCAGGTTGATGGCGGGCCCGTTCACGAGCACCGCGTCGAATTGTTTGCCGGGCTCGAGACTGCCGACGCGATCGTGCCGATCGAGTGACGCGGCCGCGTTGATCGTGGCACCGACCAGCGCCTCTTCGAAGGTGAGTCCCATGCCGAAGCACGCGAGCGCCATCACGAACGGCATCGATGGCGAAAAACCGCCACCAGGATTGATGTCTGTGGCGAGTGCGACCGGCACACCGGCGTTGATCAGGTCGCGTGCCGGCGCGAATCGTCCCAGCTTGAGATAGAAGGCAGCGCAGGGGAGCAGCGTCGCGATGACGCCGGCCTTGGCCATCGCCGCGATGCCATCGGCCGGCACGTGCACCAGATGGTCGGCTGAGTGTGCGCCGACCTCGGCCGCGATCTGCGAACCGCCGCTGGCACCAAGTTCGTCGGCATGGATGCGCGGCTTCAGGCCCAGTCGCTTGCCGGCTTCCAGGATCTCGCGCGACTCCTCCGGCGTAAAGACGCCGGTCTCGCAGAACACATCGCACCATTCTGCGAGCGGTGCCGCCTGTGGCAGCATCTCGTCGATGACGAGGCGCACAAAGTCCTGCTGTCGTCCGCGATATTCCACCGGGACTTCGTGCGCGCCCATGAACGTGGCGACCAGCTCGATCGGCTGCGCGCCATTGAGGCCACGAATCACACGCAGCATCCGCAGTTCGGTGGCCGTGTCGAGTCCATATCCACTCTTCGCCTCACACGTGGTCGTGCCCGTCGCGAGCATCTCGGCCAGGCGCACGGCCGATTGCCGGCGCAGTTCATCTTCAGAGGCCGCCCGCGTCGCAGCCACGGTGGAGACAATGCCTCCGCCACCGGCTGCGATTTGCGCGTAGGTGGCGCCTGCAAGGCGACGGCGGAGTTCGTCGCGTCGGTCACCGGCAAACACCACGTGCGTGTGAGGGTCGACAAAACCGGGTACGAGCGAATAGCCATGACCGTGAATCACGCGGGTGGCCGCGTCGATGTTGACGAGATCGCGGACGTCGGCGGTCGTGCCTGCGGCAAGAACGCGCCCCTGGGCATCGCAGGCCACTGCGCCGTCAGCGATCGGGGCGATGTCGTGCTGGCGTTGCCCGGCCCGGGGACCCGCGCCGGCGACGGTGTAGAGCTGATCGAGATGTTCGAGGAGCAGTGCGGCGTCGGGCATGTGAGACACGTGGCGCGTGGTCAGCCGAGTATAGCGGAGAGGCGTGTGCGAAGAGCGTCGGCGCTGATGCCGACACATTCAACCGTCTTGCTGCGTCCTGTGGCGCCGATCACGATCCCGATCGATCGTCGCGGCACGTGCAGTTGCTCGGCCAGCAAGGCGATGACCGCGTCGTTCGCCGCCGCGTCGACCGGTGGTGCCGTGACTTTCACAACGAGCCGGCCATCGCGCAGGCCGTCGATGACGTTCCTGGACGCGCGCGGGATCACGCGCAGGTCGAATCGCACGCCGCTCTCGCGCACGTGAAGCGTGGGGAGGTTGGTCATGGCGCGACCGGGTAGTCGCGCGCGCCGAAAATGGCCGAACCGACGCGCACCATGGTGGCGCCTTCTTCAATGGCCACCTCGAAGTCGTGACTCATGCCCATGGAGAGCTCGCGTAGTGCAGACGCCGGCACGCCACTTACGACGAGTTGGTCGCGCAATTCACGCAACTGTCGAAACCAGAGCCGTGCGTCTTCGGGGTTCTCCGCGATGGGTGGCACGATCATGAGGCCTGCCAACTGCACGGCTCGGCCTGCCAGCGCAGACGTGGCAATGGCCGGCACGTCGGCGGCATCAGCGCCACTCTTGGTCGCTTCATGTGCGAGGTCGACTTGAATGAGGATGTGCGGCCGCGTCCCGGCCTCAGCAGCGCCGTCGTCAAGCTTTCGGAGGAGCTCGAGGCTGTCGACGGCGTGGATCCACGCGAACGAGGCGGCGGCCTTCTTCGCTTTGTTGGTCTGGAGGTGACCGATCAGGTGCCACTCAATCGCGTCCGCCTTCGCCGAGGCTACGGCGGACAAGCCCCGTGTGGCGTCGATCTTCTGCAGGCCTTCCTGTACGCGGTTTTCCCCGAAGTCGCATTGACCAGCGGCGATGGCGGCGAGGACGTCTTCAGCAGGGAAGGTCTTGGAAACAGCGATCAGGCGGGTGTCGCGAGGATTGCGGTGCGCGCGATGCGCCGCCGCATCCATGCGACGGCGCACCTCGCTGAGATTCCGAGAAATCACTATTTGATGAAGTCCTTCACCATCTGCGCGTACTTGCCGTCGGGGGCAATCTTCAGGTACTCCTGCCAGGCGGTCTTGGCTTCCGGTGTCACGCTGCCCTTTTGCGCCACGATCGACATGCCGAGCTGGTACCACGCGTCTGGCATCTTCGGATCGAGCTTGGTGGCTTTCGCGAACTGCACTTCGGCTTCGGCCATCTTGCCCTGGTTGAACAGAATGACGCCCTGGTTGAACACCGAGCCGGCATCGCCACCACCGCCGCTTGCTTCACTCAGTTCGTTGGCCTTTGCACCCATCTTGCCGGCTTCGTCGAACTTCTTCTGGCCGTTGTAGATCGTCGCCAGCGACGCGTACGGCGCCGGCTTTGACGGGTCGAGCTGAATGGCCTTGAGGTATGACGCCTCGGCGTTGGCGAGATCGTTCTTTTTGTTGTACGCATCGCCGATGCTGATGTAGCAGGCGGCGCAGGTCGGCAGATTGACGAGTACCTTCTGCAGGCCGGCGATGGCGCCGTCGAAGTTACCGCTGTCGAACGCGAGCTTGGCGGCGTTGAAGTCCGCTTCCATCTCGGTCTGCTTCTTGTTGGCGGCTTCGATTTCCTTCGCGCTCATGCCCGCTGCGGCGGCCTTCTTCGCATCGCCGAGTGCGATCGGCGGCACCGTGATGCCGTTGAGGTCGAGGTTGATGCGCGGATTCACACCGACCTGCTTGTCCTTGGTCGCGGTGATCTTCCATGGGCCAGGCGCGTTCCCGGCGTGGAGATACTCGCCTTTCTTGTCGGTCTTTACCGTCCACTCGCGATTCACATCGCCGAGGAACTCCGCCTTCACTTCAGCGCCTTCGACGGGTTGGCCCTTGTCGTCCACCACCTTGCCGCGAATCACCGCGGTGAGTTGCGCGAAAGCCGGCGCGGCCGCATAGCCGAGCATGACGAGTACAAGCGAAACGATCGACAAACGACGGAACAGGGACGAGCGGACCATACGGAGCCTCCTCAAAACTACTGGCAAGTTTACACCGCAGAACGAACAACGCCCTACCCCTTGAAGAAGTCCGTGATCTTGTCCAAGTCTGAGGTGATGGGGGCGGGCGGGAAGGACTTGAGGAACCGTCGGCCGTAGGCCATCTTCGTGAGCCGGGGATCAAGGATGGCGAGCACGCCGCGGTCGGTGCGCGTGCGGATCAGTCGGCCAAGGCCCTGAAGCAGGGTGAGGGTCGCCAACGGAATCTGGTAATCCTGAAACGCGTTGCCGCCGCGCTGGTCGATGGCGTCGATGCGCGCCTTGACGAGCGGGTCGCCGGGCGAGGCAAAGGGCAGGCGGTCGATGATCACGCAGCTGAGCGTGTCGCCGGCGACGTCCACGCCTTGCCAGAACGACGCAGTGGCAAAGAGCACGGCGTGTGGCGTCGCACGAAAGTCGCGCAGAAGGGCGGTGCGCGGGGCCGTACCCTGCATGAGAATCGGCCACGGACACCGCGTGGAGACGACCGCGTGCACGTCGCGCATCGCGGCATACGACGTAAAGAGGACGAACGCGCGGCCCTGTGTGCGATCGAGAATCTCGCTGACTTGCCACGCGGCCGCGCGATTGAACTCTGGCGATCGTGGGTCGGGCATATCGGCTGGCAGAAAGAGCACCGCCTGTTTCTTGAAGTCAAACTCCGACGCCAGTTGCAACGTTTCCGCGCCGAGCGATCCGAGCCGGCCGAGCATGTACTCGAATGATCCGGCCACGGTCAGCGTCGCCGACGTCAGCACGGTGGCTCGGCGCGAGCCGATGACCGTGTCGCGCACCAGCTCCGCGACGTCGATCGGCGCCGCGCGCAACGACACGCTCCGTCCGCGCGACTCAATAAAATGCACGAACTTCGCATCGTCTGCGGCCAGCAGCACCGTGATGTCGGCGCGTGCCTGCGAGAGCCTGGCGCCAATCGACGCGAGGTCCTCGGGCAGCTCCTCGAGATCACGCAACATCGTCTCGGCCTGTTCGGCAGCCGATTGAAACGCGAGGCCGTGTTCCAGCAGTCGCTCGGCCATCATCGGCGTGAGCGTCATGCGATCGCCGTTGTCGGTGCGCTCGCGTATGAGCATCCGCGCGGCATCAAACAGATGGCGACCCGTGCGCACGACCTCGTCGACGGCATGGCGCGCCTGCGCCGCAAAGAAGCCGTCGGCAGGCGGCAGGGCTGCGAGGGCTTGCCCGGCGTCGCGATCCAGTTCTTCCAGACGATGCGCGGTCAGCGCCACGCCGAAATACTGCGTCACCACATCTTCAAGTTGGTGCGCTTCGTCGATCACGAGCAGGTCGCACTCGGGAATCACTTCCCCAAACGCGCCATGACGCACCGCGGCGTCCGCACACAGCAAATGGTGATTGACGATGACGACGTCCGACTCTGCGGCACGCTCGCGCATGCGGGTGACAAAGCAGTCGGCGTATCGTGGGCATTCGCGACCGAGGCACTGGTCGCCATTCGCCGTCATGTCGCTCCACAGCGTGAAGTCGTCGGGCAGGTCCGCGATCTCGGCGCGGTCGCCGGTGTTCGTCTCGGCGGCCCACTCGTCGATGGTGTGGAGCCAGCGCCGCTCTTCATCGGGGAGCGCGCCTTCGGCGTCTTTGAGATGGTCGAATCGATGGAGGCAGAGGTAGTTGGTGCGGCCCTTCATGTAGGCCGCGCGGATCTCGCGATCCATCGCGTGCGAGAGCGCCGGCAGGTCTTTGTAGAAGATTTGGTCCTGCAGTGTCCGCGTGCCAGTGGAGATGAGGACGCGGCGTCCCGCGAGCACGGCGGGGACGAGATACGCGAGTGTCTTGCCGGTGCCCGTACCCGCTTCGGTGATGAGCGTACCGCCGTCTTCAAACGTGCGCGCGACGGCCGCTGCCATTGCGCGCTGGCCGAGTCGCGCTTCGAAGCCATCGACTTCTTTCGCCAGCGGGCCGCCGTCGGCGAAGACCTCCGCCACCCGATCGACGAGGGATGCGGCCAGTGGAGTTACCGTCCCGCGTTCGGAAACAGCGCGGGGTAGAGCGGGAAATTGCGGCACAGCGCTTCGACGTCGACGCGCACGCCGTCGAGCACGGCCTGATCGTCCGGCGCGGCGAGCACGCGCGCGATGTAATGCGCCACCAGATCCATCTCGGCTTCGCCGAGGCCGCGCGTGGTGATGGCTGGCGTGCCGACACGAATGCCGCTCGCAGTCATCGGCGGATTCTGATCAAACGGAATCGCATTCTTGTTGACCGTGATGCCGGCCTTGCCGAGCGCCGCCTCGGCCACCTTGCCCGTGATGCCCTTCGAGAACACATCGACGAGTGCGAGATGGTTGTCGGTGCCGCCGCTGACGATGCGGAAGCCGGCCTTCGCGAGTTGCGCCGACAACCGCGCCGCATTCGCGACGACACGCTGCTGGTAGATCTTGAACTCGGGTGCCAGCGCTTCTTTGAAGCACACGGCCTTGGCCGCGATGATGTGCATCAGCGGCCCGCCCTGCACGCCCGGGAACAGCGCGCGGTCGATGTCTTTCGCGAATTGCGCGCGGCACAGGATCATGCCGCCGCGCGGTCCGCGGAGCGTCTTGTGCGTGGTGGTCGTGACGAAATCAGAGTGGGGGATCGGACTCGGGTGCACGCCGGCGGCGACCAGACCGGCGATGTGCGCCATGTCGGTCATCATCATCGCGCCAACTTCATCGGCCACCGCGCGGATGCGCGCAAAGTCGATAATGCGCGGATAGGCGCTGGCGCCGACGACGATCATCTTTGGCTTGGTGGCGCGCGCCTGCGCCGCCAGCTCGTCATAGTCGAGCCGCTCGTCTTCTTTGCGCACGCCGTACGGCACGATGGTGAAGTACTTCCCGGAGAAGTTCAGCGGGTGGCCGTGGGTGAGGTGGCCGCCGTGCGCGAGGTTCATGCCGAGGATCGTGTCGCCTGGCTTGAGCATCGCGAGGTACACGGTCATGTTCGCCTGCGCACCGGAGTGCGGCTGCACATTGGCGTGCTCGGCACCAAACAGTTGCTTCGCGCGTTCAATGGCGAGCGTCTCGGCGATGTCCACAAACTCACAGCCACCGTAGTAACGCTTGCCGGGATAGCCTTCCGCGTACTTGTTCGTCATCACCGAGCCCATCGCTTCGAGCACGGCCATGCTGACGAAGTTTTCCGAGGCGATGAGTTCGAGGCCCTCTTCCTGTCGCTCGCGTTCGTGTTCGATGGCCGCGGCGATGTCGGGATCGGTGGTGGCGAGGTGGGGCATGTGGCTCACGAGTGGGTGTCCAGTGCGCTGATCTTGTCGATGCGCCGTTGATGGCGGCCGCCCTGATACTCGGTCACCAGAAAAATCCGGAGGAGTTCGCACGCCTCTTCGAACGCGGTGAGACGCGCGCCGAGGGCAATGACGTTGGCGTTGTTGTGTTCGCGCGCAAGACGCGCCGACGCCTCGTCAACGATGGGCACCGCGCGAATCCCCACAACCTTGTTGGCGGCGATGGCCATCCCCAGACCGGTTCCACAGACCAGCACCCCGCGATCTGCTCGACCGTCCACGACGCGGTGGCTCACGGCCGCCGCAAAATCGGGATAATCGACCGATTCGGTCGAATGCGTGCCGGCATCATCGACCGTGTCGCCACGTTCGATCAGCCACTGCTTCAGTTGGTCTTTGAGGGCCACGCCCGCGTGATCGGCGCCGATCGCGATGCGCATCGGCACATAATATCAAAGTGTCACCTTCCCCTTTGACTGCTTCCGCCGTTCTGACTCCCCGTGGCACCGAACGGCTGCGTTTGGGACATCCCTGGATCTACCGGTCCGACATCGCGCGCGCGAAGGCCGAGCCTGGTGATCTCGTGCTCGTCAAGAGCGAGCGCGGCCGGCCGCTGGGCTGGGCCCTCTGGAGCAGTGAATCGCAGATCGCTTTGCGCTTTGTCTCGACTGACGGCAACGTCAACGACGAGACCTTGTGGCGCGACCGCCTCGTCACGGCCATTGCCTACCGCGACTCACTCGCGTTTGACGGCACCGCGCGCCGCCTGGTGCACGGCGAGGCGGACCGGCTGCCGGCGCTGATCGTCGACCAGTATGACGACGTGCTGGTGATGCAGACGCTGTGTCAGGGCATGGACCGGCGGCGCGATCAAATCGCGCAGTTCCTGGTCGACATGCTGATGCCGCGCGGGATTCTCGCGCGCAATGACCCCAAGGTGCGGCGGCTCGAAGGCCTCGAGGAACGCGTCGATGTGCTCTACGGCGAAGTGCCCGAGACGGTGCAGGTGCGCGAGGGCAAGATTCAGTACGACGTCAACGTGCGAACCGGGCAGAAGACGGGCTTGTTCCTCGATCAGCGTGAGAACCACGAAGCGGCCGCCCGCTATGCGACGGGTCGCGGGCTGGACGCGTTTACCTATCACGGCGGATTTGCGCTGCAGATGGCGCCCAAGTGCACCGAGGTCGTTGCACTCGACGGTTCGGAGGCGGCCATCGCCGCGGTCAAAACCAACTGCACGAACAACGGCGTCACCAACGTCGACGCGCGCGTGGCCAACGTCTTTGATGAACTGCGCGAGTTCGAAGTGTCGGGCGACAAGTTCGACACGATCGTGCTCGACCCGCCGGCGTTCGCCAAGAGCAAGTCGTCGATTCCTGGCGCCGTCGCGGGCTACAAGGAAATCAACCTGCGCGCGTTCAAGCTGCTGAAACCCGGCGGCCACCTGATCACGTGCAGCTGTTCCTACAACGTGGATGACGACCTGTTCTTCGACATCATCTCCGCCGCGGCCAGCGACGCGCGGGCGACTATTGCTCTCGTCGAACGACGCCTGCAGTCCCGCGACCACCCGGTGCTGGTCGGAGTCCCGGAGACGTCGTACCTGAAGTGCCTGGTCCTTCGAAAGATCGCGTAGGCGCGATCGAGGGCGCGAAGCCGAATACGTTTGCGGTCGCCCGTGTAGCGCTCGCGATGTACCCGCCGCTGCCGTTGATGTTCCCCAGGTAGAGCCGCACGCTGCCGTTGGGCAGCGTCACGATGTCCGGGTCATTGAACGTCGAGAGGCCCGTCGAAAATTCCGTCGAGAACGTCAGGCCGTCGGTCGATGTCGACTGGTAGAGGCCAAAGTCGGTATTCCTGAAGTAGAACATCGTCACGCTGCCGTCGGCGTTCAGGATGGCTGTGGGATGTTCCGCATTGCCGGTGAGCGTGGCGCCTGTGCCCACGCGCACGCCGCTGTCCATGGTCCACGTCAACAGGTCGGCCGACGTCGCGCTCTTGACCAGATGCGGTTTCACGCCTTCGCCGGGGATGGGCAGGTCGCTAAAGTACATCCGGTAGAGCCCGCTGCGGGTCTTGATGATCCCGGGGCCGGTGATCGCCGACATACCCGCCGCACTGAGGCTCAACCGCGTGCCCGACTCTTCGGTAAACGTCAGGCCATCGTCGGTGCTCACCATACTGCCGAGGCCATTGCCCGTGCTGAAGAACATGCGGATCCGCCCGTCGTCGAGCCGGATGGCCCGCGACTGGCCCGCGCCTTCGCGCATGCGGAAGCCAGACTCCATCGTGAACGAGAGGCCGTCCGAGGAGATGGCGCTTCGGTAGGCGCTGTTGGCAAACACGTACATGCGCCATCGTCCGTCGTTGAGCCGGATCACGGTGACGTCGGCGAAAACCTGCGTCGACGTCAGCCCGGCGTCTGCGCCGGTGATCCGCGTCCCTTCGCTCGTCCACGACACCGTCGGCGTTGTGGGCGTGGTCGGTGTCGTTGGCGTGGTGGGTGTCGTGGTGGTCGTCGTCGTGGTTGTCGTCGGGCTCGTCGGGGAACTTCCGCCTCCGCCACAGGCGGCAACGGCAACACACGAGGCTACGAACAGGGCAGCGGCAGGCCGAGAGGGTGCAAGCACGACGCATAGCCTAGCCGATGTTCGCTACGGTTACATGGCACCGTCCAAACATGGGGGCCTGCCAAAAAGGATGCGAGAATGAAGCCTGATATGGCATCGCAGACGACCTACGCCCCGCTCACAGAATCGGATTTCGCGCTGGCCCACCCGGGATCCAGCAAGGTGTACGTGGAAGGCCCCCAGGGCGTCCGTGTCCCGATGCGCGAGATCGCATTGACCAACGGCGAATCGCTGCGCGTCTATGACACGAGCGGCCCACAGGGTTACGACGTGCACGTCGGCGTGCCCGAGTTGCGGCGAGACTGGATTTTGTCGCGCGGCGACGTCACCGAAGAACGTCGGCCCGGCGCGCGCAGTGTGCTCCGCGCGAAGGCCGGTGCCCGACCCACGCAGCTCTCGTACGCGCGGAAGGGTGTGGTGACGCCCGAGATGGAGTTCATCGCGTTGCGCGAAGGGCTCCCCGCGGACTTCATTCGGACCGAGATCGCCCGTGGCCGTGCGATTATCCCGGCCAACATCAACCACACGGAACTTGAGCCGATGATCATCGGTCGAAACTTCCTCGTGAAGATCAACGCGAATATCGGCAACTCGGCCATCGGGTCATCGATCACGGAAGAAGTCGACAAGCTGCGCTGGTCCACGCTCTGGGGCGCGGACACGGTGATGGACCTGTCGACCGGCAAAAACATTCACGAAACACGCGAATGGATCATGCGCAACTCCGCCGTGCCGATCGGCACAGTGCCGATCTATCAGGCGCTTGAGAAAGTCGGCGGCCGTCCTGAGGATCTGACATGGGAGCTGTATCGCGACACGCTGATTGAACAGGCGGAGCAGGGCGTCGATTACTTCACCGTCCACGCCGGCGTGTTGCTGCGATTCGTGCCGCTGACGGCGCGACGCCTCACGGGCATCGTCTCGCGCGGCGGTTCGATTCTGGCGAAGTGGTGCCTCGCCCATCACAAGGAAAACTTCCTCTACACGCACTTCCGCGAGATCTGCGAAATCATGCAGGCCTATGACGTGTCGTTCTCCCTCGGCGACGGGCTCCGGCCGGGCTCCATTGCGGATGCGAACGACGCCGCGCAGTTTGGTGAACTCGAAGTGCAGGGCGAACTCACCAAGATCGCGTGGGAATACGACGTCCAGGTGATGAACGAAGGCCCGGGCCATGTGCCGATGCATCTGATCCGCGAAAACATGGAGAAGCAGCTCGACTGGTGCGGCGAAGCGCCGTTCTACACGCTGGGGCCGCTGACCACCGACATCGCGCCGGGCTACGACCACATCACGTCCGCGATCGGCGCCGCCATGATCGGGTGGTACGGCACCGCGATGCTCTGTTATGTGACTCCGAAGGAACACCTCGGCTTGCCGAACCGCGATGACGTCAAAGCGGGTGTGATCGCCTACAAGATCGCGGCGCATGCGGCCGACTTGGCGAAGGGGCACCCCCACGCGCAGGTGTGGGACGACACGCTGTCGAAGGCGCGGTTCGAGTTCCGGTGGGAGGATCAGTTCAACTTGGCGCTCGATCCGGTCACCGCACGCGCGTATCACGACCAGACACTGCCGGCCGATGGCGCAAAGGCCGCCCACTTCTGTTCGATGTGCGGACCGAAATTCTGTTCGATGGAAATCACGCAGCAGATTCGCGACTTCGCCGAGTCTGAAGGTGTGGCGGTCGATGTCGCCCGCGAAAAGGGTCTGGCCGAAAAGGCTGACGAGTACCGGAAGACGCGCAGCTGACGCTGCCGACGTCGTCTGTTTCACCGATGCCGATGCTGACCCCGGATCGCCTGCACGATCCGATTCTGCCGCATGTGCAGCCCTGTCCCGTCACCGTGCGTGCGGGTGATCGCGTGGACGCCGCTCTGGACGCGATTCGTCAGGCGCGCGCCGGCAACATCCCGCACTTCTATGTCATTGATGAGCAGCGACGCCTCGCCGGTGTGGTGCCGGCGCACGTGTTGCTTGAGAGCGCCGTGGATCAGACCATCGGCGACGTCATGACGCACGACGCCGTGGCGATTCCCGACTGGGCTACCGTGCTCGTCGCTGCGGAGTTCTTCGCGTCGCAGCGCTTTCGATCCTTCCCGGTGGTCGGTCGTGACGGGGAACTCCTGGGCCAGGTCGACACGCAGGTCTTTACGCCGGATGTGGTGGCGCTCGCCAGCCGGTCATTCGACGACATCTTTCAGCTGCTCGGCATTCACGCCTCGCATAGCCGCAGCGCGTGGACGAGTTTTCTCGATCGTTTTCCTTGGCTGATGACCAATGTGGCCGGCGGCCTGCTGTCGGCCGTCATTGCGTCACGCTACGAGGCGTTGCTGCACGTGGTTGTCGTGCTGGCGCTCTTCATTCCGATCGTGCTCGCGCTGGCTGAGAGCGTCAGCATGCAGTCGCTCACCTTGACACTGCAGCGTCTGCACGGCGGGCCACCCGTGCATGGATTTTTCCGCCGCATGCTGATTCAGGAGTTGGGCGCGGCGGCATTGCTCGGGCTTGGGTGCGGCACGGTGGTCGGCGGCATTGCCACGGTCTGGAAGGGCGATCTGCTGTTGGGCTCGGTGATCGGCATCGCGATCGCCGCATCGGTGCTGACCGCCGGTCTCTTCGGCATGCTGTTGCCGACCGCACTGCACGCGATGCGGCGCGACCCGCGAATTGCCGCCGGCCCCATCGTATTGGCGGCCGCAGATCTGGCGACACTGCTGTTCTACTTCAATCTCGCTGGCTGGTTGCTCGGTTCGCGCTAGGCGGCGTTCAAGATCCCTTCGACAAGCTCAGGGCAGGCACGCCGCCCTACAGCCGAGCGCTAGCGCAGTCGAATGCCGGCCTCGACGGTAATCGAGACGCTGCGCTTCGTGTACGCCGCGGACGGCCTGTAGGCCCAGGCACCCGCCCCGCGCACGGCAACACCGATCCGCCATCGTGCGCGCTCGTGCTCGAGGGCCAGATGCGCGCGCGCACCCGCGCTCAGTGCAACGAAGGTCAGGTCAACGCCCGGGTATTTATCTGGCAACTGCACCAGAAGTTCAGCGCGCATGATGGGCTGCACGTCGGCGCCATAGCGCACGCGCCAGTGCGCGTCGATCGCGTGCACGCGCTCGGCGTCGATGCCGAACGAGAACACGTTCGACGTGGTGAATTCCCGATCGGTGATGAACGTGCGTGTCGTTGAGGCCGGCAGCGAATGGGTGACGATTCGGTCGTCGGGCAGAAACTCGGCGGCATCGTGACGCAGGCCGACGTTCATGCCCACGGACCATTGGCCGGACACGGGCACCGCGAGCCGTTGCCGAATATCCCACGATCGCAACAGCACGCGTCCGTCCGTGCCCGATGTCACGACATCCCCGGTCGGTTGATTGAACGTATCGATGTCGGAACCGTGCCGTTCACGGCGAAGGCTCATCCCGGCCGTTGTTGTGGCCTCAATCTCACCGAGCCGATAGCGCGCCTCTGCCGAGAACCAGAGCGGGACGACGTCGTAGCGCTGCTCGAAAAAGTGGGGAACGAGTGTGGCAGTGTCGAATGTCGACGGATTGTCGAACCGGTAATGGAACTGCTCGACGCGCGGAGCGGCTGCGAGCGAGACGGAGACCGATTGCGCGATCAGCGCGGCTGCGACAAACGGCAGTGCCAGCGGCATCCGGGCCGGCTACTTGATCGGCGCTGTGGCCGGAACGATCTGAATCACCGTCTTGAATCGCTTCTCGGTCGTGCCGGCGACGAAAAGGTAGCCGAGCGAGCCACCCCACGAGTAGTCCTTCACCGTGATGCTCGGCGGAAATGCCATGGTCTGGTCCTGAAACTTGGCGAGTTCCCACTGCTGCATGGCCGGCGCTTCAAAGACAGTCTTGCCGCCGTTGCGCATCATGTTCTTGTAGTACGCGACGATCTCTGGGTACGCGGCGTTGGTACCGAAGATGCAGTAGCGCTGACCGCGGCCGGCATCGAACGACTCGAGAAATTCTGACGTCGGATAGATGGGGATCCCGAGTGTGGCGGTCGTCGTCGGACACGCGGCGGGTGCGGGCGCCGTCGCCTGTGGCATCGCAGGCACCGTCGTCGATGGCGCCGGCGGAGTCACCGGGCCGGCGGGCGGTTGGCCCGACTGCGGAAACGGTTTGGGCACTGGCGGCGTCTGAACCCATGACGCCATAACGACGGCGACGATGGCGGGCCAGTGGGTGAGTGTCATAGCAGCAATTCTACAACTCGTCGCCGTGGAATAATCGAGACATGTCGAGCGGACTGAAGACAGCACTACTTCTGGGCACCATGAGCGGGCTCTTGCTGGCGATCGGCGGGGCGCTCGGCGGCTCCGGCGGCTTGGTGATCGCGTTCATCTTTGCGCTCGGCATGAACGGCTTCAGCTACTGGTTCTCCGACAAGCTGGTGCTGCGGATGTACAAGGCGCAGGAAGTGGGTCAGGATCACCAGCTGTATCGCATGGTGGCCCGCCTCGCCCAGCGCGCTGACCTGCCGATGCCCAAGGTCTACATCATCCCGGATCCTTCACCCAACGCGTTCGCCACCGGCCGCGATCCCGAGCACGCCGCAGTGGCGGTGACCGAAGGGATTCTGCGGCTCTTGCCCGACGCAGAACTGGAAGGCGTCATTGCGCACGAGTTGGCGCATGTGAAGCACCGCGACATCCTGATCAGCACCGTGGCGGCGACGCTGGCGGCGACGATCATGTTTGTCGCGCGCATGGCGCAGTTCGCCGCGATCTTCGGCGGCTCGGGTAGCGATCGTGATCGTCGTGGATCGAACCCGATCGCGATGCTCGCGACGATTATTCTGGCCCCGCTGGCCGCGATGCTGATCCAGATGGCGATCTCACGCCAGCGCGAATTCGCCGCCGATCGTGGCGGCGCGGATATCGTGGGCTCCCCGACGGGCCTCGCGAGCGCACTGCGACACATCGATGCGGCGGCCAAGCAGATCCCGTTCAACGCGAGCCCATCGACGGCGCACATGTTCATCGCGAAGCCGTTCACCGGTGGTGGTGTGATGAACTTGTTCTCGTCACACCCGCCAATGGAAGCGCGCATCAAAGCGCTGCTCGAGGATCAGGGCTCGATCTAGAGCAAGTAGGCCAGCGCGAACCCAATCTGCAGGACGAACATCATCCTGTACATGTGGACCCACGAGACGTGGTTCTCGACCGTCGCCAACTCTTCAGGTCGACGCAGCATCAGATACAGGACGTAGGCACCGTAGAGCGTCATGCCTGCACCAAGAAGGTGCAAATACAGGGGATTGCCCGTGAGGACGCCGGTGTAGGCGCCGACGTTGATCAGCAGAAACGGCAGGATGAACGACGGCGAGATCATCCACGCGGCGCGCGTCACGCCGTACAGGATCGGGAGCGTCTTGCAGCCGCCCAGCCGGTCGCCTTCCATGTCCGAAAAGTCTTTGGTCGTGGAGGCGCCGAGCAGGAACAACCCGAAGATCGCGCCGATGAACCACGGTTCGGTGCCGACCACGGTCTTCACAGCAGACCATCCGGCAACCTTCAGCAGCACACCGCGCGGAATCGCGATCGTGATGTTGGCCCACATGCCGTGCTGCTTCGTGCGGAGCGGCGGCGCTGAATAGATCCACGTCGCGACGACCGCGGTGGCCACGATCCAGAAGCACTCGTGGCGGCCTTGCGGTGCAACGCGCCATGCAAGGATCAGTGTCAGCGCGTACGCCACGTATGTGAACCCCCACGCTTCGCTGATCGTCATGCGACCGCTGGGGATTGGTCGCTTTCCTTTGTTGACCCGATCAATCTCGAGGTCGTAGATCTGATTGAGCGCGTTGCTGCCCGCGTTGAAGATTGCCGCCATGGCCGCGCCGGTGAACGCCGGCGCGAGCACGCTCCAACTCCACACGTCGTGCGGATGCGCGCCGATCGCGGTCAGCGCGCCCGACATGAAGCCGAGCGCCGGCGCGAGCAACGTGAACGGACGAGCGAGTTCTGCGTACAGGCCGAGTTTCATCGATGCGTTCTTCAGCGGGCTACGCGCCCGACCACCAGAGTAGCGCGAGCGCCGCGCCGATCAAACTATTGAGAAAGTTCAGCGAGTCGTTATTGAGCGTGCCCGTGGCTTCGAACTGCACGGCCAGCCACCCTTCAGCGAACGATGCCAGCGTTGCCGCGATGGCGACCGGGACCACCGCCACTGTGGGAATCAATCCCAGCGCCGCACCAATCGCTGCGAGCGCGAACGCGCCCACGGCGCCGGCCACTGTGCCTTCGAGCGAGACCGCGCCAGATGTTCCCGGCGCGACACGACGCATCCGCGTGATCAGCCACGTCGTCTTGCCCCACGCCTTGCCGACTTCACTCGCGACCGTATCGCTCGAGGCGGTCGCCAATGCTGCGACGGCGCAGATCATTGCGGCCTGAACTGCGGTCGCGTCCCGCAGGCCGACCGAGAGCGTGAACGCCCATGCCGCGAGGCCCGTGTTGGCGATCGCGTTGCCCGGACCACGTCTGCCGCCACGCGCTTCGGCAATGCCGAGCTCTGCCTTTCGCTGATGTCCGAGGCGCGTCGCCGCCGCCGCCATCGCAAATGTCGCAAACAACATCGTCCAACCGGCGCCGCCCGCGGCGAGCCAGGTGACGATGCCGATGGTGGCGCCGACCATTGCGCCCGCAAGGGTGACCGTGCGCGCGCGATAGCCGAGTACGCCGAACACAAGGTTGACTGCGAGCGCGGGCACGAGACGCGCACTGACCATCGGCAACGCCGCGGAGAGACTGGCGGCTTCGATGTGGGTCAGCGACCACATCACGAATGCCGCAGTGAAGGGCACGGAGATGTTGTCGTTGAGGCCGATCGGTACGGTTTCGACGAAGCCGGCGACGAGTGCCGCGACGACAGGCGCGCCAATCAGAAACCATTGGGGTGGCGGCGTGGCCATGCCGCGTGCGGTCCACACTGCGATTGCGATCCCGCCCATCGATGCGCCGGCGACAAACGCCACGAGGCCGCCGAATGACTTCGCGCGGTTCCAGGGGAGTGCCGCGGTGCGCACGTGCGCGCCCACCATCGTGGCGAGACCGTCGCCTACGGCGAGGACGATCCAGCTGACCGCCACAATGTCGGGGCGATGTGGAAAGCAGAGAATCAGTGCCAGTACCGACAGGGGATAGATGGCAATGCCGGATCGCATGACGCGATCCAGGTCGCCCGGCCGAAAGACGTTGCGGCCGAAGGCCGGCAGCACGAGCACATTGAACAGCAGCGCGGCAATGGCGAGCACGGCGGCCTGCCACCAATGGGTCCATCGGAGGAGCAGCGCAAAGCTGCCGGCGAAGATGTGTGTGAGCTGACGAGCGATTTCGGAGAAGCCCGCCATGTGGCGCGCTAGTGCGCGGTCGCCAATGCCCGACGCCAATGGTCCAGCAGGTCGGAGAGCGTTTGCTGGAGCGGGATCTCGGCTGACCAACCTGTCTCCGTTTGAATTCGCTCCGGATTACCCGCGAGAAACGGCAGGTCATTGGGGCGGAGCCGCGCGGGGTCCTGCACCAGATCGACGCGCGCGGGCGAGAGCGCGAGGAGTTGATCGAGGAGGTCGCTCATGCGGAGGGCTTCGCCTCGACAGACGTTGTAGGCCGCACCGGTGCGACCACTCTGCATCAGTGCGGCGTATCCGGCAACGACATCGCGCACGTCAGAGATGTCGCGTGCCGCGTCGAGGTTGCCCACCGCCATTGTTCCCGGCTTGGTGCCGGACTCGATTTCAGCGATTTGCCGCGCAAAACTCGATGCCGCGAACGTCGGCGCCTGGCCGGGGCCAATGTGGTTGAATGGGCGAGCGACGACGATGTCGAGATTATCGTGTGCGGCCGCGTAGAGCGCGAGTTGGTCTTCGGCGAGCTTTGAGAGTGCGTACGGACTCACGGGACCGAGTGCGGCATCTTCACTGACCGGATGGTCCTGCGGACGGTAGATCATGCCCGATGAGATGACGAGCACGCGGCACATCGGTGCGTGCGCGCGAATGGCCTCAAGCAGGTGATGCGTGCCGCTGACATGAATTTCGAGGTACGCCGCCGGTTGCTGCCACGACGCGCCCGTGTGTGAGGCTCCTGCCAGATGGTAGACCTCAGTGGGCGGAGCGTCGGCGATGGCGCGATGGACGGCGTTCGCGTCGAGCATGTCGACGCTCGACCATCGGACGCTGGCGGATGTCACACCCGAGCGCGCCGACGACCGAGCCCAGCCATGCAGCACCTGCGCGGGCGTCGTGCGTGACAGGTGATTAAGCAGGTGCGCACCCGCAAACCCGGCCGCGCCGGTCACGAGTGTCGAGCCTTGAGGCATCAGGGTCAGGCGTGCGGTGCGCGATTGGCGTACTGCGTTTTGTAGTACTCGCGGAAGGCCGGATCATTTTCCTTGATCGGGCGCCACCACCACTCGTTCTCACGGTACCACTGCACCGTTTCTGCGAATCCCGACTCCCACTGCGCCTTCGGCGCCCATCCCAGACTCTTCAGCTTGGACGTATTGAGGCAGTAGCGTCGATCGTGTCCCGGTCGATCCGCGACGCGCTTGATCAGCGCGTCTGTCCGGCCCGTCAATGCGAGGATCCGGTGGGTGAGGTCGATGTTGGTCACTTCGTTACCGCCGCCGATGTTGTACACCTCGCCGGGCGTGCCCTTTTCGATCAGCAGATCGACGCCGCTGCAGTGATCTTCGACATGCAGCCAGTCACGGATGTTCAGCCCGTCGCCGTAGAGCGGCACCTGAATGTTGTCGATCGCATTCGTGATGAACAGCGGAATGACTTTTTCCGGAAACTGGTTCGCGCCGTAGTTGTTCGACGCGCGCGTGATGATCACCGGCACCTGATACGTCGCCCAGTAGCTGTACGCCAGCCGGTCGGCGCCGGCCTTCGATGCCGAATACGGATTGCGCGGCTTCAGCTCATCCGTTTCGGTGCTCTCGCCGGTGGCCACGCTGCCGTAGACCTCATCGGTCGAAATCTGGACGAACACTTTCAGGTCCTTCGCCTCGCGCGCCGCTTCGAGCAACACGAACGTGCCGAAGATGTCGGTCTGGATAAACTCGCCCGCGGACAGGATCGAGCGGTCGACGTGCGTTTCCGCAGCGAAATTCACGACAATGTTCGACTGCTTGACGAGCGGTGCGGCAATCGCGGCGTCCGCGATGTCGCCCTTGACGAACACGTGCCGCGGGCTCTCCATCACCTCTTTGAGATTTTCGAGTCGGCCGGCGTAGGTGAGTTTGTCGAGCGTCGTGATGTGCCAGTCGGGATGCACCCGATGCGCCCACCGTACGAAGTTCGAGCCAATGAAGCCGGCGCCGCCGGTGACGAGCACCTTAACCATCTTTGCGCGTCCAGTCGTACGGCAGAGTGCCGTGCGGGTCGATGCGGTATTCGTCGGGCGCGGCGTAGTGATACGGCTCGGTCGGCACGTTGACGACCAGCGACATCTCGTCGCTCACGCACTTCCAGCCGTGATAGACGCCGGCCGGAATCTGCACGAGCGTCGGGTTCTGTGTGCCGATGTAGAACTCGTTCACAGAATCCTTCGTCGGCGAGTCATCGCGTGTATCCACGAGCACGAGCTTGATCATGCCGGCGACGCAGGCGAAATGATCCACTTGTACCTTGTGGTAGTGCCACGCCTTGACGACACCCGGGTAGGTAGCCGAGACGTAGACCTGGCCGAATTTCGTGAAGAGATCGCTGTCATCAGCGCGCAGAATTTCCATCAAGAAGCCGCGCTCATCGGGCATCACCCGCAGCGCCTTGGTGCGCACGTCATGAATACGCGGGTGCTTCACCAGCGCGTAAGGTTTGGGGTCGGCCATAAGCCCGACCATTATCTCCCAAAAACACCGAGCAGGTTGGCGAACGTGCCGATCCCGGCTAACGAAAACGACAGGTTGAAACGCTTGTTTTCCTGCACGCCACCGACCGCCAGCGTGCCGTAGTTGTAGATCTGATATTCCATGGCGATGCCGCAGCACTGTGACAGGTACGAGGCCGTGTAGCGTTGTTGCAGCTGTTGTTTGCGTTGGATGTCGTAGCTCCACGCCCACGATGCGTTGAAGCGACGGTCGACGGTGTGGATCGCCGTCTGCGTGGTGATCGAGTGATACGCGGCCGTCTTGATCGTCTGGCCGAGGGTGGCCGCCACCGTCGAGAGCGACAGTGTGTCCTGTTTGGCCCAGCTGGCGTTGACGCCGAAGACGGGCGTGGTGATGCCGGTTCCGACGCTGACGCCGCTAAATGCCTTGTACGTCATGTTGTATTCCGACCGGCCGCTGAGGTTGATGCCGGTCGCCGGCTGCACGGTCGCCGTGATCGCCACCGGCGAGAACTTGCTCGGGATCGCCGTCGCCGAAACGTACGGGCTCGACTGGTAGGTCGTGTCGTAATAGCTCGCCGCCGCATTCGTGTAGTAGGTCTGCTGCACCTGGATCGACGCCACTTCCTGGGCGACCGCCGGCCCACCCGGCGCCGAGGCGCGCTTGGCGAGCAGCCGATTCGCGATGCCGTACGACAGGTTCGTCACGCCGCCGAAAATGGTGTCGATGCCATCATTCTTGGGCACCACATTGAAATCGGCGATCTTGAATTCCGTCGTCTTGGAAATCGAGAACGTCGGCTGAATCACGTGCTTCCAGCGCTTCGCGTAGTTGCTGTTCGGTGTGTCGAAGATGCGCGTGAACGTTGGACCCGCGACATCCGCACGCAGATCGAGCAACTGTCGGTGGATCGGTATCGGCGCCTGCGTGGTGGCCGTGACCAGACGCTGGCTCCAGGTCGTAAATCGGTATCCGGCCGTGGTCGTGATCGAGAGAAACGACAGATGGCCGATCGGCGCCCGCACGACCGGATTCACGTCGAAGCGGGCCACGTTCATGCTCGTGAGGGGATCGCCGACCTGATTCTGCCGGATGATTTCCGCGAAGTTGGTGGTCACGCCGAAGTAGATCTTGCTCGCGCCGATCGGCGCCTGCGACAGCGTCACGCCGATACGTGGCGCGGACCCGGTGCGCGTGCCGGTGGTCGATGTGAAGAACGTATCGACAAACCCGGCCTCGCCATCCACGAGTACGCGGCCGTACGACCCGCGCAAATTCGCGGCGGCCGAGCGCGTGCTCGATGTGGCCGCGGCCAAACTCTGCTGCGAGATCTGTTGCGTGAAGATGCTGCTGCTGTAGTCGACGACGCCTCGCAGCTCAAGCCGGGCCGGGAGCCGCTGCGTGATGGCCGTCGAGATCTGAAAGGTACGGCCCTTGAAGACCGAATCGACCGCATCCGATCCGTTGAAGATCGCCAGGCGCGCCGAGCCTTCTGACCCGGGTGCCTGGACATAACGGAACTCGCCGCCGTAGCCCTGGCCAGCCTTCGACGCGTACTCGTAGTGCAACGTGGCGTCAGCACTGCGGCCCATCGCCCAGAAGAACCCCGCACTGATCGTCTGTCCACGTAAGGTGTCGGTGCCGTAGTTCGGCATCAGAAAGCCGGTGGCGCGGCCCTCCTTGTTGATGGGGTAGTAGAACCAGGGCAAATACATCACCGGCACGCCCTTGATCCGCATGACGACGTTGCTCATGACGGCCCGGCGGTCTTTGACGATCACGACATTGGCGGCCTTGAGATCCCAGCGGGGCGTCGGTTGCACGCACGTGGTGAACTGTCCGTTCTTCAGCCGGTACTTCTGCGGGCCGATGATCTCGATCTCCTCGCCAAAGAAGAACGCGTCGGCTTCGGTCGCGCCGAGGATCGATCGTGGGTCAGCTTTGCCGGCAATGCCCATGATGCCCTGCGCGTTCCAGAACGTGCCGAGCTTGGTCTTCATGTTGAACTCAACGCGATCCGCGCTGATGCGTTCGGTGCCGTCGATGTAGGAGACGTGCCCGCGCGCTTTCATGAGGTTGAGTTCCTGATATACCTCAACCTCATCCGCGAAGAACTGTGCGGTGTCGCAGATGATGACGACGTACGGCGTCAGGCTGTTCGGATCGCCCTTGGCCACCCACGGACGTGGCGTCTTCGGATCGGCGCCTTCAGCGAGCGGCACTTGCTGAGCCGCCGGCGTCACCGATCTCGCTTTCGTGCACGACGTCAACACCTGCGCACTGGCTGTCGCGGGCCAGGCCGTGGCGACGGTGAGGCTCAACAGCAGCGTGGCGATTGCGCGAGACATGCGGGCCTCAAGTTTACGACAGGAGTTCGCGGATCTCGCCCGCGAGGTAGAGCGATCCTGCCACAACGACCGGTTGGCCCAGCGGCGCGGCCGCTGCCAACGCGGCCGCGGCTGTGTCGGTGGCCAGAACGGTGACGCGCGGTGCGAGCGCGGCGATGCGAGCGGTCAACTCGCGTGGATCTGCTGCGCGCGGCGACTGCAGCCTCGTGCAGACAAACGCGGAGGCACTCGCCGCCAGCGCGCAGACGAGGCCGTCAAGATCTTTGTCGTGCATCGCCGCAAAGATGATGGGCAGACGCCGACCGAACGCTTCGCTGAGGTACGCGGCCAGGGCGCGCGCACCAGCAGGGTTGTGAGCGCCGTCGATCAGTACGTCGACCGGCGCGTTCGCTTCGCTGTCGCGCCAGTGCCGCATCTCGAGTCGTGCGGGCCACCTCACCCCTTCAAGGGCGGCGCGCCGAGCAGACGCGGGCACCGAGTGGCGTGAATGCAGGTCGAGCGCCTCGAGGGCGCGCACAACCGTGACGGCGTTGTCGATCTGGTGCCGGCCGCGCAGGCCCAGCCGCACATCGGTCATCGTGCCGGCTGGCGTCTTGATCGTCATCGACGTGACGCCATCCTGCATCGAGACGCGCGTGGCGACGCCGTCGGGGGCATAGATCAACGCGGACCTGAGATCGTGGGCGACCTGCCCGATCACCGCGCGCACCGCATCCGAGTTGGAGCCAAGCACAATTGAGACGCCGGGCTTGATGATTCCGGCCTTCTCGGCGGCGATCTTTTCGATCGAGTCGCCCAGGTATTGCTGATGGTCCAGATCGATCGACGTGATGATCGACAGCGCGGGGGCGACCGCGTTGGCCGCATCGAGCCTCCCGCCCAGCCCGACTTCCAGCACGGCGATATCGACTCCGCCTTCGCGAAAGGCCTCCAGCGCCAGGGCCGTGGTGGCTTCAAAAAATGACGGCGGAAATGGCAGCGTCTGGGCCGCCTCGCGGATCTTCGCCGCCAAGCGGTCAAAGGTCTCCGGGGCAATCGACACGCCGTCAATCGCGACGCGTTCCTCAATGTGTGTCAGGTGCGGCGAGGTGTACCGACCCGTGCGGTACCCCGCGGCGCGCAGGCCGCGCTCCAACATCGCCGTGACCGACCCCTTGCCGTTCGTGCCGGCAATGACGATGGACGGGAAGGCGAGGTCGGGCCGGTCGAGCGCGTGGAGCAGGAGGCGGATCTGTTCGAGGCCGAGTTTGATGCCGATCTGTTCGAGCGAGAACAGATACTCGCGGTCGGTCATGCGGGGGCGGCGGTCGGCAGGCCGAGCATCACGCGCAGCGCGCGCGCAATCGTGCCCTTCATCTCGCGGCGATCCACGACGACATCGATCATGCCCTTGTTGAGGAGGAACTCGCTGCGCTGAAACCCTTCCGGCAGCTTCTGGCGAATGGTCTGCTCAATGACGCGCGGACCGGCAAAGCCGATCAGTGCTTTCGGCTCAGCAATGTTGAGATCTCCCAGCATCGCGTAGCTCGCCGTTACACCACCGGTCGTCGGATCGGTGAGGACCGAGATGTACGGGAGGCCGGCGCGATCGAGACGGCCGAGTGCCGCACTGATCTTCGCCATTTGCATGAGCGACAACGTGCCTTCCATCATGCGCGCGCCGCCCGAGCAGCACACGATGATCACGGGCTGCCGCGCACCGATGGCGCGTTCGATCGCGCGTGTAATCGATTCACCGACCACCACGCCCATGCTGCCACCGATAAACGCATATTCCATGGCGGCGATGGTCGTGGGGATGCCGTCGAGGTGTCCCGTGGCAGAGATCACGGCGTCGTTCAGGCCCGTCGCCTTGATGCTGGCGTCGAGACGTTTGCGGTACGGCTTGGTGTCCGTGAATGACAGCGGATCGTTCGAGCGGAGGCCGGCGTCATGGATCTGATACTCGCCGTCGAAGAGCACCGAGAGACGTTCCGCGGCATTCATCCGGAAATGATGGGCGCACTTGGTGCAGACCTGCAGGTTGGCGACCAGATCCTTGTTGTAGAGGATCTGCCCGCACGACGGGCACTTGACCCACAATCCCTCGGGCACACGACTGGCCTTGTCCGCAGGAGCGGTGATCGGTCGCCGGGTACGTTTGAACCACGCCATGATGGGTTCAGCTTATCAATCTTGGACGGACTTGGCCGGAAGTCACGCGCCGCCGCTGGTCCGCGGCACGTAGTACCGCGTGCCGTGCGTCATCGAGTGCACCTGCTTGAGCAGGTCGTCGAGGGCGTCATCGCCCCAGGACAGATCGAACTGCGTCGTCTCGACGACGAGCAGTGGTGTCGCGGTGTAGTGGAAGAAGAAATGGTTGTACGCCTCATTGAGCTCGGCGAGGTACTCGTCGCCGGGCACATTGGCGGCTGGCTCTGCCTGACGCCGCGCGCGCTCCTTGATGCGCTTGCGCAGCAGATCGGTCGGTGTCTGCAGGTAGATGACCAGGTCCGGCGCCGACAGGTCCCGGGCGAGCAGGTCGTACAGGCGTTGATAGATGAACAATTCGTTGTCGTCGAGGTTCATGAACGCGTAAATCCGGTCGCGATCAAAGAGGTAGTCGGCGACGACGGTCTGGCTGAAGAGGTCACCCTGTCGCAGCGACAGCTGCTGGCGATGCCGCTGCAGTGTGTAGAAGAGCTGCGACTGGAAGGCGGCGCCCGGCCGACCCTCGTAGAACGCGTCGAGAAATGGATTCTCCGCCTCGTCGAGGACCACCGTGGCGTCGAGACGCGCGCCGAGGCGCTCGGCCAGCGCGGTCTTGCCGAGTCCGATCGGCCCTTCGATGGCGAGGTATCGGAAGTCCACGCGAGGCCAAAGTATACCAATCGCGTGGGCTACCATTGAGAATCTCATGCGCCGACCTCGTTGGATCCTCTTCGCGCTCGCTGCGTTGCCCGCATGCGCGTCTGCACCCGTGCCCGCGCCGGTCACCGTGGCACCACCGCCCATCGTCCTCTCGCTCGACCGACGCGTGGGCACGATCCTGAGACTCGAAGATCAGCGATGGCTCGATGACGGGGCTGGATCGAGTTTGCTCACGCTCATCAGTGACACCGATCCGCGTGTGCGGCGCCGCGCGGCGATGGCTGTCGGCCGGGTGGGTATGGCGGCCGGTATTCCTGCACTGGTCGGCGCGCTGGGCGACACCGACAAGGACGTGCGTGCATCGGCGGCATTTGCTCTTGGTCTATCGCACGCCGCGTCCGCCACGGATGCGCTGATCGCCGCGCTTGGCGATGCCGACCTCGCCGTGCGCGCTCACGCGATCGACGCGCTCGCTCTCATTGGCGAGCCGCCCGCCGGCCCGTCCGCCTCGCACGCCGTCACGTCCGCTGGCACAGCCATCGGCACGCTGGCCGCCGGCTGTCGCGGACAGATCGCCGCGCTCGCACCTGACGATGAGCGCTGGCCGATGGCGGATGACATTGAAGTGTGCCGCGCTGCGGTGCTCGCGCTAGCGAGGCTCCGTCAGTTTGATGCGCTGGCCACGGTCGTGCTCGATGCGTCCGGCCAGCCGGTGTCATCGTGGTGGCCGGTCGCGGTCGCCCTGCAACGCGTCGGCGACACGCGCGCGGCCGCGCCCTTGAAGTTGTTGCTCAACGTCGACGGCGTGAACACACCGGTCGCGGCGCTGCGGGGACTCGGTACCTACAAAGACACGGGCGGGATCACCGCGGCGCGGGCGATCGTGCAACGCCGGTCGGCTGACGTTCGCCTCCGTGTGGCCGCCGTTCGCCTGCTGGCGGCGCTGAAAGATGCCGAGTCCATTCCGGTGCTTCAGCGAGTGCTTGATGATCAGGCGACGCCGCCGAATCTTTCGCTCGAGACCGTCGTGGCGCTCGGGGACATTGGCGACGCGAAAGCGTTCGACATATTGGCGGACCTCTTCAGTCACAAGTGGGCGCCGCTTCGCGCGGCCGCGCTTGCCGCAGCGGCCAAGGTTGATGCCGACGCCTTCCTGCTGGTCGTGTCCGGACTCAGTGTCGACAAGGATTGGTCGGTCCGTGCCGCGCTGGCCGGCGTGTTGGCGAGGATGGAACCGGATCGGGTGCGGGCGGCGGTGTTGGAACTCGCGGCCGAGACGGATGCGCGCGTGCAGGCGCCGGCGCTCGAGGCGCTGGCCAAGGTCGGCGCGCCGGATGTGGATGCGCGCCTGCTCGCTGCGCTTGATACTCCGGACTTTGTCGTGCGTGGCACGGCCGCGCGACTCGTGGGCGAGCGCAGGATGGCGGGTGCCGCCGAGCGCATCGCCGCGGCGTACACGCGTGGTGTCTCAGATGTGAACCCGTCGGCTCGTGCGGCGGCGATTGACGCGTTGGCGAAGCTTGGCAGCGAGGCCGCGTCATCGACGCTGCATGCCGCACTGGCCGATGGCGACTGGTCGATTCGTGTCCGCGCAGCGGCACTCCTGCACGGCCTCGGCGAAAAGACGGCTGAGCCGAAACGCCCCGCACCGCTCCGGTATCCGGCGGACTATTACGAGTCGCCGGCGCTCCTGCGGCCACCCTATTCGCCGCATGCCTTCATTGAGACCAAGTACGGCACGATCGAAATCGAGTTGAACGTGGTGGATGCGCCGTTGGCCGTGCAGAGTTTCGTCACGTTGGCGCGTAAGGGCTACTTCAATGGCATGCGCATCCATCGTGTTGTGCCAGGTTTTGTGGTGCAGTCGGGCGATGATCGCGGCGATGGGGAAGGCGGACCGGGATATACGCTGCGCGACGAACTGAGTGCGATTTCCTATCGCCGCGGCACGGTCGGCATGGCCCTCGATGGCGCAGACTCAGGCGGCAGCCAGTTCTTCATCGCGCTCGCGCCCGCGCCGCATCTCGACGGTAAGTACGCGGTCTTTGGTGACGTCGTGCGCGGGATCGAGATCGTGGACTTACTGACGCAATGGGATGTGATTGATCGGATTCGCGTCTGGGACGGTGTGAGTTTCTGAATAAAAAAAGGGGGCGCGGAAGCGCCCCCTTTCTCTTCGTGCGGGCAAAAGCGAGTTACCGCTTCTTGCCGCCCTTCTTCGCCTTCTTGGCAGTCTTCTTCGCCATTGTATTGTCCCCCCCTTCCAGGTGGTATGTGCGAGGACGCGCTCCGCACCGCAGCGTCGCTGCCTACCGGCACGTCAACGTGCACGTGCGTCGTCCGCGCTTCGTGGCAGGCAGATCGCGACGAGTTCCGCGCTCAAACGCCTGGCAAACTGTGCGTGCTACGTTGTTGGTTTTTTGCGACCCTGTACCCAACAAGTAGGATGAGCCGTTGATCTTCACGCAAGATGTAGATTAGGGACGAGTCGTACGAGAGTCAAGCGCAAAAATCAAAAAAAGCTTGTTCTGACGTCTTGTTTGTCGTTGTGACGTTCGATGGCGAGCGTCACCAAGCGATCAACGAGCGTGGGATAGTCGACGCCGGATGCCTGCCACAACTGCGAATACATGCTGATCGTTGTGAATCCTGGCAGCGTGTTCACTTCGTTGACGAAAATTTTGTTGGTCGATTTCGTCACGAGGAAATCCACGCGCGCGAGACCGGCGCCATCGATCGCTTCGAACGCGGCGATGGCCTGCTTGCGCACTTCCGCTGCAACTTTGTCGGTCAGTTTCGCAGGCAACACGGTCTTGGATCCGCCGCTGATGTATTTCGCGTCGTAGTCGTAGAACTCATTCGCGGGGACGATCTCACCGGGCACGGACGCATCCACGATGTCGTTGCCGAGGACGGCGCATTCGATCTCTCGCGCGTCGGGGATGCCGGCTTCGACGATGAGTTTTCGATCGAAGGACGCGGCTAGGTCGAGCGCGGCATCGAGTGCCGCCGCCGACTTCACTTTTGAAATGCCGACGCTTGAGCCCATGTTCGCGGGTTTCACGAACACGGGATAGGGCAGCGCCTTTTCAATCCGCGCCCGCACGCCGGCGCGATCGGACTGGAGTTCTCGTCGCCATACCACTTCAAAGTCGGCGACGCGCAGGCCTTTGTGGCGGAACAGGATCTTCATGATCGCCTTGTCCATGCCGACGGCCGAGGCGAGTACGCCGCAGCCGACGTACGGGATGTTGGCGAGTTCGAGGAGGCCTTGAATCGTGCCGTCTTCGCCGAGCGGTCCATGCAGAACGGGAAAGATCACATCGAGGCCGAGGCCGGTGACGTTGGTGACCGCTTCGACATCTTCGCCGTGCGTTTCACGCGTGCGCGCTTCGCGGCGGTCGAGCAGGATCAGCGTGTCGGAGCCGGCGCCGGGGCGCGCGGGCAGGATGACCTCGCGGCCGCCACGCACGCGCGCGGCCTCACCACGCATCTGATCGATGACTTCCGCCGCGGAGGCCGCTGATGGTGCGCGGTCGGCCAACACCCAACGTCCGTCTTTTTCAATCTTCAGCGGAATGGGTTCGTACTTCTGTCGATCGAGATTGGCAAAGACCGCCGCAGCCGACGCGAGAGAAATCTCGTGTTCACTGGACCGCCCGCCGTACAGCACGCCTACACGAAGTCGCTTCACGAGTGTGGCCGACAGTATAGCCGGAACACGCGTGTGACTTTCCGATAGGCTAGGCATGCATGACCTCGCTCTTTACCGTGACGCATCGCGATGGGCGCGCACGCCGCGGACAACTACGCCTACCGCACGGCGTGGTCGAGACGCCTGTGTTCATGCCGGTCGGTACCCGCGCGGCCGTCAAAGGTGTGACCGGCGAGCAACTCGAGTCGCTGGGCGCGCAAATTATTCTGGGCAATACCTACCATCTGCATCTGCGACCCGGCGACGAACTGATCGCGCGCGCGGGCGGTTTGCACAAATTCATGGGATGGGATCATCCGATCCTGACCGACTCTGGCGGCTATCAAGTATTCAGCCTGGCGGATCGTCGCAAGATTTCCGAGAACGGAGTGGTGTTTCGCTCCCACCTGGATGGCAGCCTCCACACGTTGACGCCCGAATCGGCGGTCGATATTCAGGCGCGCCTTGGGTCCGACATCTTGATGATGTTTGACGAGTGCCCGCCGTGGCCGGCGACCGAGGATGTGATCCGCGACGCGGTCGATCGCACATTGCGATGGGCACAACGCGGACGCGATCGCCTGCTCGCGCTCAGATCCGGCGTGGCCACCGACGTCGTGCGCGCGACACCCGATCAACTACAGTTCGGCATCATTCAAGGTGGCACGCACCTCGCGCTTCGCGATCGGAGCGTCGCCGGCACTCTGAAGGTGGGGTTTGACGCCTACGCCATCGGTGGTCTGTCGGTGGGCGAGCCCCCCGCCACCATGTACGACGTCGTCGACCATACGGCCGCGCAGTTACCCGAAGACCTGCCGCGCTATCTGATGGGCACCGGCACGCCCACCGATCTGGTCGAGTCGGTCGCGCGCGGAATCGATATGTTCGACTGCGTGCTGCCGACCCGGAACGCGCGCAATGGCCAGCTGTTCACCCGCGACGGGGTGATCGTCATCAAGAATGCCCGCTATGCAGAGGATCTGGCACCCCCCGATCCCGAGTGCACCTGTTATACATGTCGGCATCACAGCCGGGCGTACTTGCGCCACCTCTTTATGTCGAACGAAATCACCTCGGCGACGCTCAACTCACTGCACAATCTGCACTTTTACCTTGACACTATGGGGGGTATTAGGAAGGCTATTGAGTTCGGAAACTTCGATAGCTTTCGTCAGGACTTTCTCCGCCGGCAAGAGAAGGCCCCAAAGAAGAAAGAAGCGGATTAAGACGCAATGAGTGCACTCAGTACGCCATTTATGATGGCGATGTCGCAGCCGGCGCAGGGACAGCAGAACATTCTGGTTTCCATGTTGCCGTTCGTCCTGATGTTGGGCATCTTCTATTTCCTGGTGTTGCGTCCGATGAAGACGCGCCAGAAGAAGGTGGCCGATTTTCAGAGCAGTTTGAAGGTGGGTGATCGGGTCATCACCACGAGCGGGATCTACGGTCAGATCACCAAGCTCGGGGACCAGTCGCTCAAATTGCAGATTGCCGATAAGATCACCATCGAAATTGCCCGTGCGGCCGTGGGCGGCCTCCAGGGACAGGAACCGGTCGTCCCGGTTAACAACGAGCAGAGCGGCAACCTCTAATCATGTATAAGAACCTTCGCTGGAAGCTGTTGAGTATCCTTGCGGTCGCCCTCATTGCGATCGTCGCGTTCTATCCGCCCCAGACCAAAGTCCACCTCGGTCTCGACCTGAAAGGCGGTCTCCAGCTCATCTTGGCGGTGAAGACCGACGATGCGTTGCGCGTGGAGACGGAGACCAGCAGCGAACAGCTGCGGGAAGCGTTGAAAGCGCAGGGGATCATCGTCGCGGGCACGCGCGTGCTGAGCCTCACCGAGTTTCAGATCGATGGCGTGCCGGCCGACAAGGACCAGCAGTTCCGCCAGATCTTCGACCAGCAGTACGGCGACGCATTCAACCGCGACAATCAGCCGGGCGGCGGCTACATCGCGAAGATGAAGCCGAACATCGAAGTGCAGCGCCGCGCCTCAGCGGTCGATCAGTCCGTGCAGACGATCGAGCGGCGCGTGAACGAACTCGGTGTCTCCGAACCGATCGTGGCGCCGTACGGTTCGGGCAAGGACAAGAACGAGATCATCGTCCAGCTCCCGGGCATCTCGGACGTCGCTCGCGCCAAGGACATCATCGGCAAGACGGCGATCCTCGAACTGCGCATCATCGAAGGCGGTCCGACGGCGGATCAGGCATCGCTCCTGACGGCGTCTGGCGGTCAGGTGCCGCTGGACATGGAAGTGCTGCAGGGCTCGGGCGGATCGAACGCGCCCGGCGCATCGGCGGTCAACGAGTTCTATCTCGTCCGTAAGGTCTCGGCGATCACCGGTCGCGATCTGCGCAACGCGCGCGCGACGCTCGACGAATACAACCAGCCGGCCGTCGGCTTCACGCTCAATAACGGCGGCGTGGCGAAGTTCAGCGCTGTGACCGGCGCGAACGTCGGCCGCATTCTGGCGATCATCCTCGACGGCCGCGTCGTCTCCACGCCGCGCATCGAAGGCGCCATCAACACGGCCGACGCGCGCATTACGGGACGGTTCACCCAGCAGGAAGCGAATGACCTCGCACTCGTGCTGCGCTCGGGCGCGCTGCCGGCATCGCTCACGATGCTGCAGCAGGAAGAAGTCGGCCCGACGCTTGGCCAGGATTCGGTGCGTGCGGGCATGATGGCGTCGGGCCTGGCGCTCATCTTCGTCACCCTCTTCATGCTGGCCTACTACAAGCTGGCCGGCATCAACGCGCTGACGTCGATTGTCATGAACCTGCTGATCCTGATGGGCTTTATGGCCTACCTCGGTGCGGTCATGACGTTGCCAGGCATCGCCGGCTTTGTTCTGACGATCGGCATGGGCGTCGATTCGAACGTCCTGATCTTCGAGCGCATCCGCGAAGAACTCGCCACGGGTAAGGGCGCCAGGCAGGCCCTCTCGGCCGGTTTCGATCGCGTCTTCATCACGATCGTCGACACGCACGTGTCATCGCTGATCTCGGCGGCGTTCCTCTTCCAGTTCGGCACGGGCCCGATCCGCGGCTTTGCCACCACCCTGTTTTTCGGTCTTATTGCGAACGTCTTCACCGCAGTGTTCGTCTCGCGCACGATGTTTGAGTTCATCCTGTCGCGCAAGCCGGCCGCCACTGCCAAGTTGAGCATCTGAGCCATGCAGATCTTTCATAACGCCAATTACAACTTCATCAAATACCGCTGGCACGCGCTGATCGGCTCGCTCGCGATCATCTGGATCGGGCTCGGCTGGATGTTCACGCACGGCGGCATTCCGATGGGCATCGACTTTACGGGCGGCACGGTCGTGATCGCGGAGTTCTCCCAGCCGACGCACGAAGATGTCGTCCGCACCGCGCTCGACCCGGTCAGCAAAGACAAGGTCGTCCAGAAGTACGGCGGCCAGGCCGACCCACGCAACCGCATCATGATCCGGCTGCCGTTGGCTCAAGGACCGGAACAGGGCACCAGTCTCGAGGACGGCGCGAAGAAGATTGAAGATGCGCTGCGCGCCGCGAAACTGCCGCTCACGGGCACGAGCAAATCCATCGTCGGACCGCAGGTCGGCGCGGACTTGAAGAGCAAGGGTCTGTGGGCGCTCCTGACGTCGCTCGGCGGCATCATGATCTACGTCGCGTTCCGTTTCCGCCTCACGTTCGCTGTCGGCGCGGTGGTCGCGACGTTCCACGACATCTTCATCACACTTGTCTTCTTGTGGATGTTCCACTACGACATGTCGTTGAACATCATCGCGGCGATCCTGACGATCGCCGGCTACTCGGTCAACGACACGATTGTCGTCTTCGATCGTGTGCGCGAGAACTTGCGCACGATGCGTCGCGAGCCGCTCGATGAAGTCGTCAACAAGAGCGTGAACCAGACGCTCGGCCGAACGATCATCACCTCGGGCGTCACGTTCCTCGCGGTGCTTGCGCTGTATCTGTTCGGCGGCGAAGTGCTGCGCGGCTTCGCGTTCACGATGATGATCGGTGTCATCACTGGCACCTACTCGACCGTGTTCATCGCGGCGTCGCTCGCCATCATCCTGAGCCGGCAGACGCCGACGCAGGCGGCCGGGGCGAGCGCCAAGGCGCGCGCCGCGCGCGCCTAGTCTGTGATTCTGTTCACCGCCGCGCTGCTCGGCGTCATTCAGGGACTCACTGAGTTCCTGCCCGTGTCGTCCACGGCGCACTTGATCCTGGCCGAGGACTGGCTCCATTTTTCGGACCCCGGCGGGATCTTCACAGTCACGATCCAACTCGGGTCGATCCTGGCCGTGATGTGGCTGTACCGGCAAAAACTCGCGACCGTGCTGACCGGGCTGCCGAGCGATCCGGATGCGCGACGGTTCGCCACCATGATCGTCGTGGCGTTTTTGCCCGCGCTCGTCGCCGGCGTGTTGTTTTCAAGTTTCGTGAAACGCGTTCTGTATGCCAGCCCCACGGTCATCGCGGTGGCGTTCATCGTGGGCGGCATTGTGATGCTGATGGCCGAGCAGCTGCGCCCGGCGCCCGTGGTGCGTCAGGCCGACCAGACGCCCGTGGGCAAGGCGTTCGTGATCGGGTGCTGGCAGGTGATGGCGCTGATTCCGGGCGTCTCACGGTCGGGCTCCACCATCGTCGGCGGCATGCTGGCCGGACTCGAACGATCGGCGGCCGCAGAGTTTTCCTTCTTTCTCGCAATGCCGACAATGGCCGGCGCCTTTGCACATGACCTCTGGAAGGCGCGCCACGATCTGGGGCAGGGCCTGGGGCTCGAAATTGCGGTCGGCTTCGTGATGGCGTTCATTGCCTCTGCACTGGTCGTCCGTCCGTTCATGAGATTTGTCGGCCGGTCGGGGTTTGCGCCGTTCGCGTGGTATCGCATCGCGGCGGGCGTGGCCCTGCTCGCCATGGTGTGGATGGCGAGGTAGCCGGCGCGATGATCTCCTGGTTGCGTCGGAGTCTAATCACCGGGTTCTTCGTCACCGTGCCGCTGGCCATCAGCCTGGTCACGATTGTCTGGACGTTCCGACGCATTGATGGCCTGACGAGCGGTGCTTTCGAGCGCACCCTGGGCTTTCACGTCCCCGGGGCCGGCATTCTCGCGGGCATCGGCATCCTCGTGGTCATCGGCGCCGTCGCACGCAATGTGTTTGGCCGGCGGGTGCTCGGACAAGGTGAGCACCTGCTGATGCAGATTCCGGTGTTCCGCACGGTGTACGGCCCGGTGAAGCAGCTGATTGCGGCGTTCTCACCCGACAACGAATATGGGTTCAAGCAGGTGGTGCTCGTGGAAGACTCGGTCCGCGGCTCCGTGCTCGGCTTTCTGACGAAAGAGTTTTCGGTCGATCGCGGCCACGGCACTGAGACGCTGATGGCGGTGTATGTGCCGACCAATCATTTGTATCTCGGCGACATCGTGGTCTGCCGGCCGGCGCAGGTGACCTTTCCCGACATGACGGTCGAGCAGGGCGTCCGCGTGTTTCTGACCGGCGGGATGGCGCTGCCGGCGACGATGCGGGCGGGCAGTGACAGCGGCCATCGCCCGGAGCCCGCCTCGGGACATTGACGCGCCGTTTTCAAGACTAATTTCAGAGTCGAGGGCGTACGCGACTAATATGCATGCGCCAGCGCGCTGACGCTGGCGAGGAGCAGGGATCGATGAACGCAGGATGGTCAGGTATGAAGCGTGTCGTGTTAGTGCTGGCGGTGGCAGCCGCCTCGGTCGTGATGACATCGACGTATGTGGGGGCCAGCCCTCAGGACGCGACGATGCAGGCGGCAGCGCCTGTGCATCATGGCGGCGAGGCCAACCTGGTCTTGCCCGACCTGAGCCAGGTCTCGTTCCTCGGTATCAACGGGCACACGCTCCTGTTCTCCGGCATCTTGGTTGCCGTCCTGGGCCTGCTCTTTGGTCTGGTGATGTACACCCAGCTGAAGAACGCCCCGGTCCATGCGTCGATGCTCGAGGTGTCCGAGCTCATCTACACGACGTGCAAGGCCTACCTCGTGCAGCAGGGCCGGTTCCTGATGCGGCTGTGGCTCTTCATCGGGTCAATCATCGCGGTCTACTTCGGCTACTTGCAGCACATGCCGATCATGAAGGTCGCCATCATTCTCGGATTCAGCCTCGTCGGCATGGCCGGCAGCTACGGCGTGGCGTGGTTTGGTATTCGCGTCAATACCTTCGCAAACTCCCGCACGGCCTTTGCCGCCCTCAAGGGCAAGCCGTTCCCGTGTTACGCGATTCCGCTCAAGGCCGGCATGAGCATCGGCATGATGCTCATCAGCGTCGAGCTGCTCCTGATGCTCTTCATCCTGCTCTTCGTGCCGGGTGACTACGCGGGTTCGTGTTTCATCGGTTTCGCGATCGGCGAGTCGCTCGGCGCGGCGGCGCTGCGTATTGCCGGCGGCATCTTCACGAAGATCGCCGACATCGGCTCCGATTTGATGAAGATCGCCTTCAAGATCAAGGAAGACGACGCGCGCAACCCGGGCGTGATCGCGGACTGCGTCGGCGACAATGCCGGCGACTCGGTCGGCCCGTCGGCCGACGGTTTCGAAACGTACGGCGTCACGGGCGTCGCGCTGATCTCGTTCATTCTGCTCGCGGTAAAGGATCCGCAGGTGCAGATTCAGCTGCTCGTCTGGATCTTCATGATGCGCATCGTGATGGTGGTGGCGTCGGGCGTGTCGTATTTCGTCAACGAAGCGCTGGCGACCGCGCAGTACGGCAGCGTTGACAAGATGAACTACGAAGCGCCGCTCACACGACTCGTGTGGCTCACCTCGATTGTGTCGGTCGCGTTGACCTACGTCGCGTCCTATCTGCTGATCCCGACGCTGGGCGGCGACAACTCGCTCTGGTGGAAGCTGTCGACGGTCATCACGTGCGGCACCCTCGCGGGCGCGATCATTCCGGAACTCGTGAAGATCTTCACGTCCACCGAATCGTCGCACGTCAAGGAAGTCGTGACGTCGTCTGACGCCGGTGGCGCCTCGCTCAACATTCTGTCGGGCCTGGTGGCGGGCAACTTCTCGGCCTATTGGCTGGGCATGACGATCATGGCGCTCATGGCGATTGGTTACGGCGTCAGCTCGGGCATCCCGGCCATCAACGCGGCAAATCCGGCGGCGGGCGGCATGATGCTGGCACCGGCCGTGTTTGCGTTCGGTCTGATCGCGTTCGGCTTCCTCGGCATGGGCCCAGTGACGATCGCCGTCGACTCGTACGGTCCGGTCACCGACAATGCGCAGTCGGTGTTTGAGCTGTCGACGATCGAAAGCATTCCCGGGATCAAAGACGAGCTGAAGAAGAACTTCGGCTTCAACGTCGACTTTGACAAGGCCAAGCACAACCTCGAAGAGAACGATGGCGCCGGCAACACCTTCAAAGCGACGGCCAAGCCCGTGCTGATCGGCACGGCTGTGGTTGGCGCGACGACCATGATCTTCTCGATCATTGTCGGCCTGACGAATGGATTGACGACGAACCTCGACAAGCTATCCGTGCTGCACCCGCCGTTCCTGCTCGGCTTGATCACGGGCGGCGCCATGATCTATTGGTTCACCGGGGCGTCCATGCAGGCGGTTACCACGGGCGCGTATCGCGCGGTGGAGTTCATCACGGCCAACATCAAGCTCGATGGCGTGGTGAAGGCCTCGGTCGAAGACTCGAAGAAGGTCGTTGAGATCTGCACGGTGTATGCCCAGCGCGGCATGTTCAATATCTTCCTGGCGGTCTTCTTCGGCACGCTGGCGTTTGCCTTCGTCGAGCCGTTCTACTTCATCGGCTATCTGCTGTCGATCGCGCTGTTCGGTCTGTATCAGGCGATTTTCATGGCGAACGCCGGCGGCGCTTGGGACAACGCGAAGAAGATCGTCGAAGTGGAACTGAAGAAGAAGGGCACACCGCTGCACGATGCGACGGTCGTGGGCGACACGGTTGGCGACCCGTTCAAAGACACCTCATCGGTCGCCATGAACCCCGTAATTAAGTTCACTACGCTCTTTGGCCTTTTGGCTGTAGAGTTGGCCGTCAGCCTGACGGCTGAGCGTGGTCCGATGTTGAGCCACGTGCTGGCCGCCGCGTTCTTTGTGGTATCCGCCTTCTTCGTGCACCGGTCGTTCTACGGCATGCGGATTGGGTCAGATCAGGCGTAGTTCAGTAATATTATTCCGGCACCCGGACCGTTTTTACGATCTTGGTGTCTAACGATTTAACAGTGTCTTCGTTGACACTGTTTTTCGGGACTGACTATAATCCCGGCCTTCGCAGGAGGCATACGTGCCGCGTGGTGAAATGTTCGGAGACGTTGTAAAGCCGTCGATCGAGGTCGGCACAAAACAGTGGTACACGGTGCCACTGTCGATTTTGGCTCACTTCGTGGTGCTGTTCCTGTTGGTAGTCATTCCGCTTCTGGCGACTGACTCCCTGCCAGACGTGCCATCGATGATGGCGTTTGTGGCGGCCCCGCCGCCACCGCCGCCACCACCACCGCCGCCGCCGGCTCCGTCCGCGCCGCAGCCGAAGATGGTGGAAATGCCGAATCCCAACGCGGTGCCGATCGAGGCGCCGAAAGAGATCAAGGCCGAACCGCCGCCGATTAACCTCGGCGCCGGCATGGGCGTTGTTGGCGGTGTCGCCGGCGGCGTGCCTGGCGGCGTCTCGGGTGGTGTGGTCGGGGGCATTCCACCGCCACCGCCGCCGCCCAAGCCCCAAGAGCCGGTGCGTGTCGGCGGAAACGTCAAGGCGCCAGAGCGCGTGAAATACGTGCAGCCGGTGTACCCACAGATCGCTCAGTCCGCTCGTGTGTCGGGTATCGTCATCATCGAAGCGACGATCGGCAAGGACGGCTCAGTGACGGAAGCACACGTCATCCGCTCGATTGCTCTGCTGGATCAGGCGGCGCTTGATGCTGTGAAGCAGTGGAAGTACACACCGACGACACTGAACGGTGTGCCGGTGCCGGTCATCATGACGGTCACGGTGAACTTCACGCTGCAGTAAGAACGGTTCCTGTTAGCACTGGGTTGGTTGTGTTGATTCGTTGAATTCCGCGTTTTTCGTTCATGTGTAACGTTCGTCTTCGGAGGCTGTAATGGGTGGAATGAACATTATCGAGATGTGGGGCACCATGGGCCCGGTCGCCAAGGCCGTGGCATTCGTACTGATTTTCATGTCGATGTGGTCCTTTGGTGTGGCGATCGAACGGCTCTACACGTTTTCACAGGCGCGTAAGCAGTCGAAGCTGTATGCCCCGCAGGTGGCTAAGCATCTGAAGGAAGGCCGTTTGAAGGATGCACTGGCCGTCTCGCAGTCGAAGACTTACCAGTACAGTCATCTGGCCAAGGTCGTTCTCGCCGGTCTGCAGGAGTACCAGTTCCAGCATGACGCCGGCGGCGCGCTCAACCGCGATGACTTGGTCGACACCGTGCGTCGCGCGATTCAGCGTGCCACGGCGCTCACGTCCAACGACCTGAAGAAGGGCATCCCGGCGCTCGCGACCATCGGTTCCACGGCGCCGTTCGTGGGTCTGCTCGGCACGGTCGTCGGCGTTATCAGCGCCTTCACCGGTATCGCAGCCACGGGCTCGGGCGGCCTCGGCGCCGTCTCGGCCGGTATTTCTGAAGCACTGGTCGAAACCGCACTCGGTCTCGTCGTCGCCATCCCGGCCGTCTGGATCTACAACTACTTCACGACGAAGCTCGAATACTTCAACGTCGAGATGGATAACTCCTCGTCGGAACTCGTCGACTACTTCATCAAGAAGACCGCGGCCTAACACCGCATCGGCGCCAGGGCACCGTGGCCATCGGCCGCGGTGCTTTGGCTCCTTCAAAGGAGTTTTGCCATGTCAATGGATGTTGGCGGCGCTAAAGGCGGCGTCAAGTCAGAGATCAACGTCACGCCGCTGGTCGACGTCATGTTGGTGTTGCTGATCATCATGATGGTCATCGCCCCGATGCTCCAGCAGGGCGTGCCCGTGGAGTTGCCTGCGGCGGCCAATGCCACCGACAAGCCGGACACGTCGGACCAGACGATCGTGAATATCGACCGTCAGGGAGAACTCTACGTGAACAGCCTGCCGGCCACCGAGGCCCAACTGGTCGACAAGGTCAAGGCGGCGCTCGAGGGCAAGAAGGAACACATCGTGTACCTCAAGGGCGACAAAGAGACGAAGTACGGCCAGATCATGAAGATGATGGACGCCCTTCGGTCAGCCCAGATTGAAAGCGTCGCCCTGATCACGGAACGTCCTGGTGGGAACGCAGCCTCGAAGAAGGAAGGGAAGTAGGCATGTCGCACGCACACATGCACCACGGCGCCGAGCGAGTCGTCACGGCCAAGGTGGCGGAAGCCTCCTCGGACATGAACGTCACGCCGCTCATCGACGTCCTGCTCGTCCTTCTGGTCATCTTCATGGCGACCCTGCCGCTCACGCAGAAGGGTGAAGACATCAACCTTCCGCTCGAGTCGTCAACGCCGTCCAAAGCGGTCGATTCGTCGCAGATCGTTGTGGAATACACGGCCGACCACCGGCTGAGCGTCAACCACAGCGAACTGCCGATCGCGGACCTGGAAGCCAAGCTCCGCGAGACGTTTGAATCACGTCGCGAGAAGACGCTGTTCATCATCGGTGCGCCAACCGTGTCCTATGGCGAGATCGTGGCCATCATCGACGCCGCCACCGGCGCCGGTGTGACCAAGGTGGGTATCGTCACCGAAGGCATGCGTAACGCCAAGTAAGATCCACACGAATCACCAACGGGCGTGGCTGGAAGCGATTCCAGCCACGCCCGTTGTGTTTGTACCCGGAAAGAACACGCCGTTGGGGGGCAAGGGCGCCTACGTACGCGTCAGCTCGCCGCCCTTGAAGACCTAAGGAACGGCCTATGCGCGGTCAGCAGCCGCCCTTTGAAACCCCAAGGGCGGGGCAAAGTACGTTGACCAATCGCCCAGCCACGGGCTTCCTGCGCCTGTACAAAGAGAACGGGCGCGACGGGTAAGACCGCCGCGCCCGTTCAGAGTCCCCTTGTAGCGAGAAACGATTCTTTACTTGCCGTCCTTCTTTGCGTCCTTCGCGTCTTTGGCGTCCTTCGCGGCGGCGCCGGCGCCTTGGTTGGCCTTTTTGGTCATGTCCATGGCCTTGTTACGGAGCTTGTCAGCTTCGTCGATCAGACGCTTCTGTGTGGCCGGATCCTTCTCGATGGTCGCCTGCTGGCGGAGGAGGATGTTCTTGTAGACCATCGCTTCGGTGTAGTTGGGGTTCAGGGCGAGGGCCTTATCCTCAACTTCGATGCCCTTCATGATGTAGTCCCGCTTCTTGGGTGGCGCCAGGCGGAAGTCCTTCTGGACCTTGTCCTGATAGAAGGTGGCCATGTAATGGTAGGCCTCGGGGTTGTTCGGCTCGTATTTGGTGCGCGTCTCGAGCGCCGTCATGGTCTCGTCGAACTTGCCCTGACGGTTGTAGTAGCCCGCGATCGCCGTGTAGACGCCCGGATCGGTCGGCTTGGCGTCGACCGCCTTCTTGAACTGCGCTTCGGCCTCGTCGTAGCGCCCCTGATCCTCATAGAGCTTGCCGAGCGCCTGAAGGTTGACCGGCTCGTTGGGCGTCAGTTGAATCAACTTGAGGGCAATCGGCTCAGCCTTGGAGAAATCGTCGAGCTTCTCTGGACCGTAGGCCGCGATCATGTATTCATACGAATACCGGCGGTACTGGTTGTCCATCGCCGTGGTGCCGTTGAGATGGTCGATCGCCTTCTGGTAGTTCTCGACGGCCTTCTTCATGTAGCCATCGTTGACGGCCTCGCCCTTGTGGGAGGCCTTGAACTGCTGGTCGTAGCTGTTTGCCAGGAAGAAATACGCGACGCCCTGTCCCTCTTCGGGGTTGTAGGCGAGGGCTTCCTCAAAGAGCTTTGAGGCCGTCGCAAAGTCGCTCTTCTTGTAGGCCTCGGTGCCGTCTTTGAAGCCCTTGACGAAACGGAGGTTGTGAATGGCGTACTTGCCGCAACCGGCGACCGAGCCCATTCCGGCCGTCAGGCCGAGAATCAGGACGGTGGCGCGGGCGAATCCAGAACGGAGGTGCATGTGCGTTTTCCCCTTCGGAGAGGTGGTCAAAAAGCCGGGCCAGTCTATCATCTTAGACACCGACCGCAATGATCCGGTTCGAAGACCTCATCGAGAAAGTCAAAGCTGCCAATCCAGAGGCGGACACGGAATTGCTCCGTCGAGCCTACGTCTTTTCGGCATACGAACATAAGGGACAGGTGCGGCGGTCGGGCGAGCCCTACCTCGTGCACCCCCTCGAGGTGGCCGACATGCTCGCGGACCTGCGTCTGGATCCGGTCGCCGTCGCCGCGGGTCTGCTGCACGACATTGTGGAAGACACACCGAACACGATCGAAAAGATCCGCGAGTTGTTCGGTGAGAAGGTCGCGCACGTTGTTGAAGGTGTGACCAAGTTGAGCTCATTGCAGTTTTCGTCGAGCGAAGAACGTCAGGCCGAGAGCTTTCGCAAGATGTTGCTCGCCATGGTGGATGACATTCGCGTCATCCTGGTGAAGCTTGCCGATCGGTTGCACAACATGCGCACGTTGCAGCACCTGCCGGAAGACCGGCGATTGCGCATTGCGCAGGAGACCCGCGACATTTACGCACCGATTGCGCATCGGCTCGGCATGAGCAAGATCAAGAACGAACTCGAGGAGCTCGCGTTTCGCCATCTCGAGCCGCAGGCGTTTCAGGCGCTGCGCCAACAAGTGGAAGAGAAGCGGAGTGCGACGGAAGGCCTGATCGAGGAACTGCGCAGCCGCATTGCGTCGACACTGGCCGAGGCGCAGATCAAAGTCGTGTCGATCGACGGCCGCACCAAACGCCTCTTCTCGATTCACCAGAAGTTGAAACGGCAGCGGATCAATCTGGATCAGGTCTACGACTTCGTCGCGATGCGCATCGTGACCGAGTCGGTCCCCGGGTGTTACGCCGCGCTTGGGATCATCCACCAGATGTGGTCGCCGGTCCCGGGTCGTTTCAAGGACTTCATCGCGGTGCCGCGCCCGAACGGTTATCAGTCGCTCCACACATCGGTCGTGAGCGAGCGTGGCGTGCCGTTCGAAGTGCAGATTCGCACCGAAGAAATGCATCAGATCGCTGAGGAGGGCATCGCCGCGCATTGGAAGTATAAGGAAGGCCGGGTCGGTGCCGATCGCGACGAGCAGTACTTCGCCTGGTTGCGGCAACTGCTCGAGATTCAGCAGGAGGTCCGCGACCCGCACGAGTTCCTGCAGAACCTGCGCATTGAACTGTATCCGGAGGACGTCTACATCTTCACACCGAAGGGCGAGGTCCGCAGCTTGCCGGCCGGCGCGACGCCGCTCGACTTCGCGTACAGCGTGCATTCAGACGTCGGCAACCAGTGTGTCGGCGCACGCGTGAATGGCCGGATGGTGCCGCTCCGCTCCAAGCTCAGCAACGGCGACATCGTCGAGATCGTCACGCAGGCCGGGCATACGCCGAGCCGCGACTGGCTGACGTTTGTGACGACGTCGCGGGCGCGCAACAAGATCAAGCACTTCATCCACACTCAGGAGAAGGTGCGATCCATCGAACTGGGCAAGAAGTTGTTCGATAAGGATGTGCGCCGCTTCGGCGTCGACAAGAACAAGGTCACCCCCGAAGAGTTGTCGCGCATTGGTGCCGAGTACGGCGCGCCCAAACCGGATGACCTGTACGCGGCCATCGGCTACGGCAAGGTGGCGCCGCGGGCGATCCTGTCGCGGCTCGTGGGACAGGAGGCGCTGCGCGAGCCGGCCAAAGATGGCGCCATCGCCAGCGTCGTCAAGCGGGTCCTTGGGACCGGTGAACAAAAGATCAAAGTCCGCGGGCTCGACGATGTGATGGTGTTTCTCGCGCGGTGTTGCAATCCGATCCGCGGTGAGAAAATCGTCGGGTACATCACGCGCGGCAAGGGCGTGAGCGTGCACTCCTCGACCTGTACCAATGTGCTCAACCTGCTGTACGCCCCGGAGCGGAAGATCGACGTCGAGTGGGATTCGGGGATTGAGACCGGCGCGTATTCTGTGCGGCTGAAGATTCGCGTGGAAGATCGCAAAGGCATTCTCGCGGATCTCAGTTCACGTATTGCCGAGGTGAATACGAACATCCGCGACATGGAGGCCACGACCGACGCAGAGCATCGGGGGTTCATCCGGATGACGGTGGAGATCAGCGACCTCAAGCACCTGCAGCAGGTGATCAAGTCGATTAAAAAGATCGACGGTGTGCTGGATGTGGAGCGCGCGGCGCGCTGACTACTTGAGGTAGGCGATGAAATCGATTTCCACCTTCACGTCGCGCGGGAGTCTCGCGGCCTGAATGGTGGCCCGCGCCGGCGCTGGCGCGGGGAAGTAGGTGCCGTAGATCTCGTTCATCGCCGCGAAGTCCGACATGTCCTGGAGATAGACATTGGTCTTGACGACCTTGTCGAAGCCGATGCCGGCCGCTGCGAGCACGGCGGCGAGGTTCTTGAGCACGCGGTGCGTCTGCTCAGCAATGCCACCACCCACCAACTGGCCCGTCGCCGGATCCAGCGGAATCTGCCCCGAGGCGAAGAGAAAATCGCCAGCGGTGATCGCCTGACTGTACGGCCCGATGGCGGCCGGGGCGTCAGGAGTGGACAGTGCAGTGCGGGCGGCGCTCACGGACAACTTAGGCGGCCTTGGTGACCTTGTTTGAGCGGATGCAGCGAGTGCAGACGCGGACGCGCTTGACGGCGCCGTTGATCACGGCCTTCACACGCTGCAGGTTCACTTCGAAACGCCGGGCGCGCACGTTGTGCGCGTGGCTGATAATTCGGCCGTAGGCCGGGGTCTTGCCGCAAACTTCGCAGATCTTCGCCATGATCGGGTCCCAACTCTAATAATTTGGAAGGCACTTCCTACAACCGGACCCAAATCGGCCCGGAGAAACACCCTAGTATAACAACAGATCGGGGCGGAATCGGCCAGTTCGAACCGAACGAAGGCTCCCCGACGTCTAAGCCCACAGTAATTGACGCCGACCGACCACGGGTGGCCGACCGGGCCAGAAATACCCGGCGGGTGGGCAAGAAAGGACAGTTTCGGCCTACCCAGAGAGCAAACCAAGTCTTTACAGGTCGAGTCTAAGGTGGTAAGATTTGGCACTTTTATTGCTTAACCAATAGCCGGCAAGGGTAGTTGCAAGGAAGCGGACGGCTGGTAAAGGAAAGGAAACGACAAATGGGGACAAAGACGAAGAAATCAGCGGCGCCACGCGGGCGTTACGACGAACTGAAAGACATCCTGGAGGGCCGCCGCAAAGAGCTGTTGGCCGAAGTCCGGGACAAGATGCGCGACGTTCGGGCCGAGAACGCGGAAGAGGCCAAGGGCGTGTTGGATGACGCAGAGACCTCCGAAGCGGACATTCAGGATGACATCGAATTTGCGCTCATCCAGATGAAGACCGAGACCCTCAAGAAGATCGAGGATGCACTCAAGCGTCTGGAAGAAGGCACCTACGGTAACTGCTTCGAGTGTGGCGATGAAATTGCCCAGCCTCGGCTGCGCGCCCTCCCGTTTGCGGCCCGTTGCAAGGACTGCGAAGAGGCTCGCGAAGTCACGCAGCAGCGTGAGCGTCAGCTCGCTCAGCGGCGATCTGCCGCAGGCTTCATGCTCGACCTGAACTAGTTCGAGCTGGGCCGAACGCCAGCCTCAGCACCATCTACCCACAACAGGCCCCGCCGGATGCGGGGCCTGTTGCTTTTTGTGGCATCCTTCGCCGAGTCTGCCGAGTCCAATCTACATGAGCGACGAGCGTCCCTACACTGTGCCCCCGGAACTGCCCGTGTTGCCGCTGCGCGACACGGTGTTGTTTCCGAACTCATTCATGCCGCTCGCCGTGGCGCGGGAGAGCTCCGTCAAACTGATCGACGAAGCCATCGCCACCAACTCGCCGGTGGGTGTCTTTGCACAGCTTGATGCCACGACCGAAGAACCCGGGCTCGAAGACCTGCACCGCACCGGAACCCTCACGCACATTCACAAGATGTTTAAGCTGCCGGACGGCAGCCTCCGACTGATCGTTCAAGGCCTGACGCGTATCCATCTCGATCGCGTGGTCTCTACACAGCCGTTCCTGCGCGCCGCCGTGACCGAGGCGCCGACCGCCGTCAATGCCGACGACGCGGTGGAAGTGGACGCACTCCAGCGAAACGTCCGCACCACATTTCAGCAAGTGGTGCAGCTCTCGCCCGTGCTCTCGGACGACCTGACGGGGCTCTCCTCCAACATCGCCGATCCGGGCCGCCTGGCGGACTTCATCGCCTCCAGCCTCAGCACCCTCGCAACGTCAGTGAAGCAGGAGATTCTCGACACGCTCGACGTGCACAGCCGACTCGAAAACCTGCACCGGCTCCTCATCAAGGAGCTGGAAGTGCTGGAGATCGGATCCAAGATCCAGTCGCAGGTGCAGTCGGAAGTCGGCAAGAACCAACGTGAATACTTTCTGCGCGAACAGCTCAAGGCAATCCAGAAAGAACTCGGCGACGATGACGACGACTCGCGCGAACTCGATGAGTTGAGCGAGAAGATCGACGCTGCCGGCATGCCCGACGACGTCAAGAAGGAAGCGCTGCGTGAGCTCGGCCGTCTCGAGCGGATGCCGCCCGCTGCGGCCGAGTACACCGTCTCGCGCACGTACATCGACTGGCTCGTGACGCTGCCGTGGACCAAGCGCAGCGAAGAGACGATTGATCTCGTCCGCACGCAGCAGGTGCTCGACGCGGAGCACTCGGGGCTCGAGAAAGCCAAGGATCGCATTCTCGAATACCTCGCGGTCCGCAAACTGAATCCCGGCGTCAAGGGGCCCATCCTGTGCTTTGTCGGGCCGCCCGGCGTCGGGAAGACGTCACTGGCACGCTCCATTGCGACGTCGCTCGGGCGCGAGTTCGTGCGCGTGTCGCTCGGTGGCATGCGCGACGAGGCCGAGATCCGCGGGCACCGGCGCACCTACATCGGGTCGCTGCCGGGCCAGATTATTCAGGGACTCCGACGAGCCGGTGCGCGCAACCCGGTCTTCATTCTCGATGAGATCGACAAGCTGGGCACCGACTTCCGCGGAGACCCCGCCTCGGCACTGCTCGAAGTGCTTGACCCCGAGCAGAACCACACGTTCCGCGACCACTATCTCGACGTGCCGTTTGATTTGTCGGAAGTGCTCTTCATCACGACCGCGAACGTGCTCGATACGTTGCCACCGGCGCTGCGCGACCGCATGGAAGTGCTCGAACTGCCCGGCTACACCGAAGAAGAGAAGATGCGCATCGCCCGCGAGCACCTGATCGCGAAGCAGATCGTGAACCATGGCCTGACCCCCGAAGTGTTGTCGTTCTCCGACGCGGCGCTGTCTGCGGTGATTCGCGGCTACACGCGCGAGGCCGGCGTGCGCAACCTCGAGCGCGAGCTCGGGGCGATCTGTCGAAAGATTGCGCGGCGGCACGCGGAAGGACCGACCGAGGCCTTGGCCGTCACCCCGCACGTGGTGGTCGATCTGCTCGGCGCGCCGAACTATCTCGACGAAGATCTCGCAGATCGCACGCGTCAGCCGGGCGTCGCCGTCGGTCTGGCGTGGACGGCGGCGGGTGGCGAAGTGCTCTTCGTGGAAGCCTCGCGCATGCCGGGCACCGGGCAGCTAACGCTGACAGGCCAACTCGGCGATGTGATGAAAGAGTCTGCGCGCGCGGCGCTGTCGTGGATTCGCGCGCACGCCGCGGACTACGGCATCGATGCGCAGTTCTTCCGCGAGTCCGAGATCCACCTGCACGTGCCGTCGGGGGCGATTCCGAAAGACGGCCCATCGGCCGGCATCACGATGGTGGTTGCGCTGGCCTCGGCCCTCTCAGGTCGGCCGGTCCGGGGCGACATCGCGATGACCGGCGAGATCACGCTCTCAGGTCGCGTACTCCCGATCGGCGGCGTGAAAGAAAAAGTCCTCGCCGCCCGACGTCACGGCATTCGCGAAATGATTCTGCCGAAGCAGAACGAAAAACATGTAATGGAAGATCTGACCGACGACGTTCGGCGCGACCTGACCGTGCACTACGTCTCGGAGATGGATGAAGTGTTGGCGCTCGCGCTGATGCCGATCAGTGCCAGCCCGAACACCGTCTTCATGTCGCGTACCTGACCCGACGCCATCAGGGCGCGCGCCTCGTCGAACGTGAAGGTGCGCGGCTCGATCTGCTCGTCTTCGTCCTGATGCGCGTGGCCGGACGGCGCACCGAGGTCCTCGCACCGATAGAACGTCATCAACTCATCGCAGAAGCCGGGCGTGGGATACCAGGCACCGAGCCGGGTGACGCGGCCCGGCGCGAGGCCGATTTCCTCTTCGCACTCGCGTCGTGCGCCATCTTCCGGCGGCTCACCCGCATCGAGCGTTCCGGCCGGCAATTCCCAGATCCACTCGCCAATCACGTGGCGATACTGGCGAATCAACACGACCTGCCCCTCGCCGGGCTGCGGAATCAGCACAACGGATCCGCGATGTCGCACGATCTCCATGGCCGTCACCGGTCCACCGGGCAGCCGGATCTGCTCGCGTTCGAGTCGCAGCACTCGGCCGGTGTAGATCGTTTCTCGCGTGAGTACTTCCGGGCGTCGATCGTGATCGGACATGGGGCGTTTTCCTAACTTTTGGCCTTCTGCTCGGGATCGCGCAGCAACGCGAGCAGACTCGTCAGATCCTCAGGCATGGGGGCTTCGAAGGTCATCAGCTTCTCCGTGCGTGGGTGACGAAACGTCAGGCGCCACGCATGGAGAAACGGCCGTTTCAGCTTCGACACGACCCGCAAATGCGCGAGCGGATGGTGTTTCACGCCGCCGTAGGTGTCGTCGCCGATGACGGCGTGCCCGGCCTCGCTCAAGTGCACGCGAATCTGATGCGTGCGGCCCGTGCCGATGCGCACCGTCGCGAGCGTGACGCCGCGCATCGTCTCCACTGCCACGATCGTCGTGTTTGCCGATCGTGTGTGCCGACCGCGACTCGACATCTTCGTGCGGTGACGCGGATCGCGGCCAATCGCCTTGTCCATGGTCTGCCCGGGTTTCATCGCACCCCACACGAGCGCCAGATAGTCTTTCGTCACGAGCCGGTCGTGAAACTGCTGTGCGAGCGACCGATGTGCCGCGTCGTGCTTCGCCACAACGATGACGCCGGACGTGCCTTTGTCGAGCCGATGCACGATGCCCGGTCGGTCATCACCGCCGGCACCGCTGAGGCCCTTGACGTGATGGAGTAGCGCGTTTACCAGCGTGCCACCGTGATGGCCGACGGCCGGATGCACCACCATTCCCGCCGGCTTATTCACGACGACGATGTCCGCATCGTCATACAAAATACCGATCGGGAGATTCTCTGCGATCGGGACCATCGGCGCCGGCGGCGGCACGGTGACGGTGATCTCCTGTCCGGGATTCATGCGGAGCCCGGGCTTGACCGGAAGCTCGCGCCCCATCACCGAGACGTGCCCGTCGTGAATCAGTTTTTGGATCTGCGAGCGCGAGATGTCCGAGAACTCTCGCGCCAGCAGGTGATCGAGGCGTGTCTGGTCGTCGCGCTCGGCGACGGTTAACGCGCGCGTGCCCGGAGTCGCCACAGCATGAAGAGACTGAGGGGCACGATCGCCGCAGACACGATCTGTGAGGTCGAGAGCACGTTGAACGCCATGCCGCGGTCGTCACCGCGGAAGAACTCGATGACGAATCGCGAGATGGCGTAGAGCAGGAGGTACATCCAGAACGTGCGGCCCTCGAACGTCTTGCCGCGGCGTTCCGTGGAGAGCAAGGCCACGAGGATGATGAGTTCCGCGCCCGCGTCGTAGAGCTGCGTGGGGTGGAGCGGAATGCCGAGCGGTGTACCGACGTTGATCGCAGCGGCGGGGTTATTGAACGTGATGGCCCAGGGCATCGTCGTGGGCTTGCCGTAGCAGCAGCCGGCGAGCAGGCAGCCCATGCGCCCGATGATGTGCCCCACCGCTATGCCGGGCGCCATCAGGTCGCCGGTCTTCCAGACCGGCAGCTGATACTTACGCACGAGCCACAGCCCGACCAGCACTGCGGCGATCAGTCCGCCGTAGAACACACCGCCAGCGCGGGCGAGTGACAACAGTTCACGTGGGTTCTGGCGGAAGTACGAGAAGTCGACGACGACCAGCATCAGTTTCGCGCCGACGAGGGCCGCGATGATCAGGTAGATGCCGAAGTCCATGACTTTCGCGGCGTCGAGCCCGGCGGCGCGGGCGCGTACGACGGCCATTTGCAGGCCGGCCAGATAGGCGGCCGCGAGCAGCACGCCGTACGAATAGACGGGCCAGCCGCTGATTTCAAACAGAACGGGATGCATGTCGAGTCCCCAGGAACAAATCGAAAAAGACCAAGACGGCGCCGACGGTGATCGCGGCGTCTGCCACATTAAACGCCCAGAAGTGCCAATTGCGCCAGTACACGTCCACGAAGTCGACGACGTAGCCGAGGCGCACGCGGTCGATGAGGTTGCCGAACGCCCCGCCAAGAATCAGGGTGAGCCCGGCGCGTGCCCACCGTTCATGGGCCTGCAGCTGCCGCGCATACATGGCGATGCCCCCGAGGGCCGCGAGCGCGAGGGCAGTGGTGATCAGGCCCTTGAACGGCAGCGATGACTCGTTCAGCAGACCAAACGCGACGCCGGTGTTTCGCACATGCGTGAAGTCCAGAACGTGCGGAATCAATGTGACGCTGTCATAGACAGGGACCGCGCGGACGACGGCCAGCTTCACGAGTTGATCGAGGATGATGATCGCGACCACGCCGATCAGCAACGGCACCTGCGATACCGGCGCCGACACCGTCGCGTCGGGCGTAGTCACCGGGACGACATCCGACTCAGACACTGGCCGTGCCCACAGCGTCATCGCAACGCAGGCAGAGCCCTGCGCGGTCGCCGGCCGTCACCGTTTCGGTGACGTAGCGCCAGCACCGCGGACACTTCTCGCCGTTCGCTTTGTTCACTTCGACCGCAATTGTCTCCGCGTCGCCGGTCGCCACGGTGACCGCCGAGGTGATGAAGAACATCGGCAGATCGGCAGCGGCGCTTGCGAGCAGTTCCTGGATGGCGCCACCGGCGGTGACCGTGACGTGTGCCATCAGGTTCTGCCCGATGTCTTTGTGCTGACGTGCACCTTCGAGCGCGGCGTTGACCGCTTCGCGCACAGACAGCAGCGAGGCCCACCGTGCTTCAAGGTTGTCGTCGACCAACGCGGCGGCGTCGGTCGGGAAGTCCGCCAGATGCACAGAGCCCACGCGTGCGCCGGGGAGATGCCGCCACACTTCATCGGCGGTGAAGACGAGGATCGGCGCGATCAGCCGCGCGAGACCGTCCGCCATCCGATAGACCGCTGTCTGCGCTGATCGGCGTTCGCGTGAGCGTGTGCCGAACGTGTAGAGCCGATCCTTCGAAACATCGAGGTAGAACGCGCTCAGGTCCACGGTCATGAACGCGTTGAGGCCCTGAAAAATCGTCTGGAAATCGTATGTCGCGTACGCCGCGATCATCCGCTCGGCCAGTCGGCCGTACTTCGACAGGATGAAGCGATCGACATCTTCCATCTCACTGATCGGCACCTGATCGGTCTCGGGCACGAAATCGAAGAGGTTCGAGAGCAAGTAGCGGAACGTGTTGCGGATCTTGCGATACGCCTCCACGGTGCGATCGAGGATCTCCTTGCCGATGCGCACTTCGTCCTGATAGTTGACCATCGAGACCCAGAGGCGGAGAACCTCTGCACCACTGGCTTTGATCACCGTTTGCGGCGCGAGCACGTTGCCGATCGACTTGGACATCTTGCGCCCGTGGTCGTCGACGACGAAACCATGCGTCAGCACTTGACGGTACGGCGCGTGATCCCGCGCGCCAACGCCCACCAACAACGACGACTGAAACCAGCCACGGTACTGGTCCGTGCCTTCCAGATACAGGTCCGAGGGCCACGTGAGTTCCGGGCGAACGGCGAGGACGGCGAGCGAGCTGGATCCCGAGTCGAACCACACGTCGAGAATGTTGCGCTCGGCATCGAACTCACGGCCGCCGCATTTGCACGTGAAGCCGGCGGGCACGAAGTCTTCGACCGGCTTGTCGTACCAGGCGTCGGCACTTTCCGTTTCGAAGATCTTCGCCGCATGCTCGACGAGCGCGGGCGTGAGCGATGACTCGCCACACGCGCGGCAGGCGAGTGCCGGGATCGGCACGCCCCACGCGCGCTGACGCGAGATGCACCAGTCGGGCCGCGTGGCGAACATCCCGGTCATGCGCTCACGGCCCCATGACGGTACCCAATCGACGGCACCGGCTTCGGCGGTCGCGCGATCGCGGAGTCCGTCCATCGAGATGAACCACTGCGACGTCGCGAGAAAGATCACCGGCTGATGACAGCGCCAGCAATGCGGATAGGAATGCTCGAACTTCGAGGCGTGCCACAGGCGACCCGCATCGGCGAGCGCTTGCTGCACGACGGGGTTGGCTTCGAACACCTTCATGCCCGCTACGATGCCGACATCGGCGAGGAAGCGGCCGTCCGTGCCGATCGGGGCGTAGATGTCGAGGCCGTACTTCACACCCGTGCGGTAGTCGTCTGCGCCGTGACCCGGTGCCGTATGCACAGCGCCCGTGCCCGTGTCGAGTGTGACGTAGTCGGCCAGCACACCCAGCGAATTCCGTTCGTACAGCGGATGACGGAAGACGACCCGATCCAACGTCTCGCCCTTGAACGACGCGAGCTTCGCGCCCAGCGTCCTGCCGGTCTTCTGTGACACGGTCTCGGCGAGACCCTCGGCGAGGATCACCGCTCGGCCGTCGACTTCGTACGCGGCGTAGTCAAACTCCGGATGGAACGCGACCGCGAGATTCGCCGGGATCGTCCACGGTGTCGTCGTCCAGATCACGACCGAAACGTCGCGGCCCGCCAGTGCCGGCACGCGCTGACCGAGGGTGCCGTTGTCAGTAGCCGACAGCGGGAACTCAACATAGATGGAGGGCGACGTGTGGTTGTCGTATTCGACTTCGGCTTCGGCCAGGGCGGTGCGATCGCGCAAGCACCAATAGACCGGCTTCTTGCCCTTGTAGACCAGATCCCGCTCGACGAAGCGTCCGAGCGCGCGCACGATCGCGGCCTGATACTTATAGGCCATCGTCAGATACGGCTGCGACCAGTCGCCGGTGATACCGAGGCGCTTGAAGTCCTCGCGCTGTGAGTCGACGAATTTCTCGGCGTACTCGCGGCAGGCGCGGCGGAAGTCGCCTTTCGAGGCGTCCTTGGCAGCTGCGCCGAGTTCCTTCTCCACGTTCAGTTCGATCGGCAGGCCGTGACAATCCCAGCCCGGCACGTACGGCGAGTCGAACCCGGCCATCGTTCGCGACTTCACGACGACGTCCTTCAGGATCTTGTTGAGCGCATGGCCGATGTGGATCTGGCCATTCGCGTAGGGCGGCCCATCGTGCAACACGAACTGGGGGGCGCCCTTCCGGCGCGCGCGAATCTGCCCGTAAAGGTCCTCGGCGTCCCAGCGGGCGAGCGTCTGCGGCTCAGCCACGGGGAGATTGGCCTTCATGGGGAACTCAGTGCGGGGCAGATTGAGGGTGTCTTTCCAGTCCGTCATGTGTGGGTACTCCTTCCATTTTACAATCGCCACACGTGCCGCGCGCGTCTGCTGTCTTCTTTGATGTCGATTTCACGCTGATTCACCCCGGACCGCGGTTTCAGGCGGAGGGCTACCGGGCGACGTGCGCTCGCTATGGCGTGACCGTGGACCCGGGACGGTTTGACCAAGCCGTGGCCGGCGCGGCCTCGGCGCTTGATGACACCGCGCGGGCGTTCAACCCGCAGGTCTACATCGACTACACCGCTCGGATCATCGAGCTGATGGGCGGCGACCCGGCCAAGGCTGGGGCGCCCGCCCGCGAAATCTACGACGCGTGGGGTGCCCACGACCATTTCACCCTGTACGACGACGTCGATGAGACCTTGCGGGCCCTCCATGCCGAGGGCATCAAGCTCGGGTTGATCTCGAACGGCCATCGGAGTCTCGTGTCGTTTCAATCGCACTTCGCCCTCGACGGTCTGATCGCGGTCACGCTCTCATCGTCCGATCACGGGTTCATGAAGCCGCACGCCAGCATCTTCCAGGCCGCGCTCGATGCCATTGGCGTGGCGCCCGCACTGGCCGTGATGGTGGGCGACAGTTATCTGCACGACATCTTGGGCGCGGAGCACGTCGGGATGCGCGGCGTCTTGATCGATCGGACGGGACGCGAAGCCGTGCCGGTCACGACAACAGTGATTCGTTCTCTGGCGGAACTACCGCGGCTGCTCGATTGAGAACGTTCAACGCACCAAGCTGTTGCGGATCGCGTACTGAGCGATGGCGGCATTGTTTCTGACGCCGAGCTTTTCCAGGACCCGCCTGCGATAGATCCTGATTGTCTTCAGGCTGAGCGACAGGTCTTCGCCGATTTCCGTGGCGGTCATTCCTGAGGCGATCCGCGACATGACGTCGTACTCGCGGTCCGAGAGCATCTCATGCGGTATCTGGCTCAGATCCCGTGTCATTCTCACAGCCAGTTTTTCAGCGAGTGCCGTGCTGACGTATCGCCCGCCCGTCAGGATCTTGCGGACGGCTCCAGTCAATTCGTCAGGTGCACTCGCCTTTGTAATGTAGCCTCCTGCACCCGCCCTGAGCACACGCACGGCAAACTGATTCTCCATATGGCCGCTCAGGATCAACACCGGCAACGTGGGCCACTCGGCCTTCACGTCCTTCAGAAGGTCCAAACCACTCTTGCCGGGCAGCGTGATGTCGAACAGCGCGACATCCCACGTGTGCTTCTGCAACTGTTCCACGGCCTCCCGCGCATCGCCCGCCTCGCCAAAGACGGCTCCGTGAAACTCGTCGGAGAGCAGCGCCTTCAGGCCGCGACGGACGATGGGGTGGTCATCGACCAAGAGGATCCGGAGCGTCGTCGCAGCGTAGTCCACGGCGCGATGCATCGTCGATGCTGTGGCGGCGTCGACCGCTGGTGGCGTCGATGCCGTTTGTGGCGCAGGCGGTCGCGCCGGCGCCTTCGTTAGAGCCAAGAGAACATCGTCATGCATTCACACTCTACGGGCGGTTTGCGGACGCGCGCATGCACTAGTGCACACCGCGCCGCAGCGGTCGATTCATGAGGGCTCGGACGTTGTCGGGCGAATGAAGAACCCAGGAGCCCGACGGGCAACCTTTTCACAGTCGCGCGGTCTAACTTTTCATCTATGGCGCGCGAGCCAATTCGGTTTCTGCTGCCCGAGCCCCTGGACCAGTTGCCGACAGACATTGACGGCTACTGGGACTGGCAGATATCGGCGAAGAATGTTTCGCCGTGGTGGGGGCGCTACCACTGGGTGTTGCAGACGTACCTGCGGCTGAAGGCCGCCGGGTATCCGTGCGAACTGTGCCGCGATGTCCCGGCCGAGGGCGTGGTGGTCACACATCGAGACTGCCTCAGCGCGAGCGTGCGGCCGACGCCCAACCGGTTCATCGTGGCGCTGCTCGTGGATCGATTGCTGCCGCATCCGTACGCGCAACTGCACATCGTGCATCGCCAGGGACAATCGCTCGGTCCGGCGTGGTCGGCAGAGTATCTGCCGCCGCGGCCGCAGGTGTCGCTCCTGCCGCGCGCGCTCAACCGCGGCGATCGGTTCGAGACGGTGGGTTTCTTCGGCTATGAGCAGAACCTGGCCGCGCCTTTTGTCACACCGGAATTTCGGCGCGAACTCCACGCGCGCGGACTGCACTTCGTCTTGCGCTCGCCAGCGGAGTGGAACGACTTTCGTGATGTCGACGCCGTGCTCGCGATTCGCTCGGTGGGGCGCGTGGACGTACAGACGAAGTCCGCGATCAAGTTGATCAATGCCTGGCACGCCGGTGTGCCCGCGGTACTCGGTCGCGAGCGCGGGTTTCACTCTGTGCGACAGAGCGATCTGGACTATCTCGAAGCGACAACCCCGCAGGAGGCGCTGTCGCAGCTCGGTCGACTGGCCGAAGACCGAGACCTGCGGCAGGAAATGGTCGCCAATGGGTACCGCCGAGCTGGCGCATTCTCTGCCGAGGCGACGACCACGCGGTGGATCGAGTTGCTGGATACGGTCGTGCGGCCAATGCGCGAGCAGTGGCGGATGGACGGCGCCGCGCGTCTGAGATTCCAGGTGCGTCGAGAGATGGCGCGCGCCGCGACAGGCCTGGTGCGCCGGGCCGCGATGTACGGCGGATGGATTACGGGCGTCTGACGGCCGGACTACAATGGTGAGGCAGATGGCTGTCTCACTTACCCCGCGCGAACGCACTCAACTCAAGGGCCGCGCTCACGCGCTCGAACCGATTGTGCAACTTGGTCACGCCGGAATGTCGGACACGTTTGTGGCCGAGGTCGACCGCGCGCTGACCGCGCACGAACTCATCAAGGTGCGGGTCGGCGGCGACGACCGTGAGGCACGCGTGGCGCTGGGGGACACACTGGCCCAACGCACAGACGCGGCCGTCGTGCAGCGCGTCGGCAAGATTCTCGTGCTGTGGCGACCGCGCCCCGACGACGAAACGGCCGACTAGTTTTCGACGAGCAAGACGCCCGGATCTTCGATCAGTTCCTTGATTTTCACCAGGAAGCGCACCGCTTCCGAGCCATCCACAATTCGGTGATCGTAGGTGAGCGCCGTGTACATCATCGGGCGCAGCACGATCTGGCCGCCGACACCGACGGGGCGTTCCTTGATCGCGTGCAGGCCGAGGATGCCGACCTGCGGCGGGTTGAGAATCGGCGTGCTCATCATCGATCCGAAGACGCCGCCGTTGGTGATCGTGAACGATCCGCCGCGCAGATCCTCCAGCGTCAGCGTACCGTCCTTGGCTTTGGCCGCGAAGCTTCGCACCGCGTGCTCGATACCGGCGAATGACTGCTGATCGGCGTCACGAATGACCGGAACGACGAGGCCTTCAGGCGCGCCGACCGCGACGCCGATGTCGTAGTACCGCTTGAGTACGATCTCGTCGCCCTGAATCTCCGCATTCAGACGCGGAAACTCGCGCAGCGCCACAACCGTGGCCTTCACGAAGAACGATGACAGCCCGAGGCCGACGCCGAACTTCTTGGTGAAGGTCTCCTTCTGCCGCGCGCGCAGTGCCATGACGGCGCTCATGTCGACTTCGTTGAACGTCGTCAGCATGGCTGCCGTCGCCTGTACTTCGACCAGACGCTTTGCGATCGTCAGGCGGCGTCGCGACATGCGCTCGCGCACTTCAGTGCGATCACCGGCCGCGCGTGGGGCGGGTGCCGGAACCGCTGCTGCAGCGGGCGCAGGCCGCGCAGCCGCAGGCGCCGGCGCGGCCGCTGCGACAGGCGCCGGTTGTGCCGCACGCAGCACATCGACCTTGGTGATGCGGTCGCCAGTTGTCGGCACAGCCGCGAGGTCCACTTTGTTCTCACGCGCGGCCCGGCGAGCCGACGGCGTCGCCGCAATATCCGGCGCTGTCGCTGCAGGTGTCGGCGCAACCGCCGGTGTCGCCGCCGTGGCACCTTGTCCTGCCGCAACGGTGCCGAGCACATCGCCGATTTTGACATCCGATCCGGTCGCGAACTTGATCGGGCCGAGGACGCCAGCGATGGGCGCCGCGACCTCGATATCGACCTTGTCGGTTTCGAGTTCAACCAGCGGCTCGCCAACGGCGACGGTGTCGCCCGGCTGTTTGAGCCACTTCGCCACGCGGGCGTCCACGATGGACTCGCCCATTTCGGGAACGATGATGTCTGCCATCTCTATCCTTTGCCCTTGGGCGAGCGCCCGGTCTGTTGCACGACAAATGCTTGAGCGATCAGCCGTTCCTGATTTGCGGCGTGACGCGCCGATGAGCCTTCCGCCGGGCTGGAACTGCGCGGTCGCGCGAGGACGCCGAATCGCCGCGCCCCCGCGAGGTCCTGCAGCGTGGGGCGCACAAAGTCCCACGCGCCCATGTTCTCCGGCTCTTCCTGCACCCACAACACGTCGTCGGCATTCGGGTAGCTGGCGATCAGCGTCGCGATGTCGTTGGCCGGGAAGGGATAGAGCTGTTCCACGCGGCAGATTGCCACGTCCTTCGACGTTTTGCGTGCCTCGCTCGTGAGGAGGTCGATCGCGATCTTGCCGCTGCAGAGCACGACGCGGCGAATCGATTTGGCGCGCGTGCGCGCGTCGGCATCGTCAATCAGCTGGAGCCACTTGCCCTCGGCCAATTCGGCGGGCGTCGACACCACGGACGCGTGTCGCAGCAAGCTCTTCGGCGACAGCACGATCAGCGGCAGCGGGTCGGTGGTGAGCAGCTTGGCCTGACGACGGAGGAGGTGGAAGTACTGCGCGGGCGTCGTGCAGTTGACCACGCGCATGTTGATGTCGGCGGCCATCTGCAGGAATCGCTCCGGCCGCGCACTCGCGTGATCGGGCCCCTGGCCTTCGTGTGCATGGGGCAGCAGGAACACCAGCGACGGCGTCTGGCCCCACTTCGCGCGCGCGGAGACGACGAACTCGTCGATGATCCCCTGTGCGCCGTTGATGAAGTCGCCGTACTGCGCTTCCCACAACACGAGATGGGTGGGCGCCTGCACGTTGTAGCCGTATTCGAAACCAATCGTGCCCTGTTCGGACAGCGGGCTGTTGTGAATCGCAAACGAGGCCTTCGCCTGCGGCAGTTGCTGGAGCCCGCAGTGCGCAGAGCCGTTCACCGCGTCGCGCACCACGGCGTGTCGGTGGCTGAATGTGCCGCGCTCGACGTCTTCGCCCGTCAGCCGGATCGGTGTGCCGTCTTCGAGAATGGACGCAAACGCGAGGGCCTCAGCCGTCGCCCAATCGACCGTGGCCGCGGATGCATCGTTCAGGGCGACGCGCTGTTTGTCGCGGAGCCGTTCGAGTTTGCGGTGAACCGTGAATCCCTCCGGCGTGGTGAGCAGGCTCGCATTCAGCGCGCGGAGGCTGTCGAGCGGAACGGTGGTCACCGTCGCGGAGGCCGTGCCGGGTGGCGCGATCTCTGGCACCGTTTCCACGAGATCCTTGTCCGGCTGCACCGCGTCGAACGCTTGCTGCAGCGATGTCATCCGGTCGTTGAGCATCGCATCGACTTGACCCGCCGCGACACCGCCGCGCGCTTCCACCGTGCGGCCCCAGAGCTGGCGCACCGTCGGGTGTGCGTTGATCTTCTGATACATCACGGGCTGCGTGAACGCCGGCTCGTCGCCTTCGTTGTGCCCGTAGCGACGGTAACCGATGAGATCGATCAGGAAATCGCGCTTGAACTCCTGCCGATATGCGATCGCCATGCGCGCCACGGCCACGCAGGCCTCCACGTCATCCGCATTCACGTGCACGATCGGAATCTTGAAGCCGCGCGCGAGGCCGCTCGCATAGAGCGTGCTGAATGAATCGTGTTGATTGGTTGTGAAGCCAATCTGGTTGTTCGCAATGATGTGAATCGTGCCGCCGGTGAAGTAGCCGTCAAGCCGATTGAGGTTGAGCGTCTCGGCGACGATGCCCTGGCCGGGAAATGCGCCGTCACCGTGAATGAGGATGGGCAGCACGGAGCCGGGATCGAAGACCGGTGCGCCGCGCTTCGACGCGTCGGTGCCGGCCGCACGCGCCATGCCCTCGAGCACGGGATCGATGGCTTCGAGGTGGCTCGGGTTCGGCGGCATCGAAACGACAAAGTTCACGTCGCGACCGCCCGGGAATTCGCGCGACGCCGCCAGGTGATACTTCACGTCACCAGCCCATTCGAGGCCCTGATGTTCGTACGCGCTCTTGACCGGATCGCGGAACTCGGCCAGCAGCTGCGGGTACGGCTTGCCCAGCACGTGCGCCATGACGTTGAGGCGGCCGCGGTGGGCCATCGCAATGAAGCCGCGTCCGACGCCGTCACTGGCCGCCTCACGAATCACTTCGTCGAGGATCGGCACCATCATGTCGAGGCCCTCGATCGAGAACCGCGTCTTGCCCGGGAATGTGCGCTGCAGGAAGCGTTCGAAGCCTTCGACTTCCGTCAACCGATCGAGCATCGCCACCGGATCGATGGGCTGCGTGGCCGTCGTGAAGCGGCCGCTCTCCACCGCTTCGCGGAGCCAGCGCCGTTCGTTCGGGTTGAAGATGTGCGCGAAGTCGTAGCCGATGTTGCCGCAGTAGAGGCGCTGCAGGCGTTCGATGACCTGTGCCATCGTCTGCAGCTCCGCACTGATGCCGCCCCACACGAGCGACGCCGGCAGGCTGCGGAGGTCGGCCTCGGTGACGTGGTGCGTGGCGGCCTCAAGGGCCGGATCACCGCGTCGGCTGGTCCCGAGCGGATCGAGTGTCGCGGCCAGATGCCCATATCGACGGATGGACTGCGCGTAGTTGAACGCACCGACGATCCGCGCGGCATCCGTGACCGGCACGCTGACCCCGGCCGGTAACTCCGGCTGGTCCTCGTCTGGTGGCGTCCACGTCGCAAACAGGTCGCGCGTCGCCGCATCGACCGAATTCGGGTCCTGTCGAAAGCGCTCGAACAGCTCTCGTGCGTACCCCTGATTGACTCCCTGGATGCCTTTCCACGCCGACGACATTCTTCTAGGACCCCGTTTTGATCAGACTGGAGTCATTAATCATATCGATTGTCAGGTCCGGTATTGCCGTCGCGGGTGATAGATAACGGTTACCTACAGTTTTTCGGCCTGCGTCTCCCGGGTCATGGCCAGGCCGATCAACGTAATGGCGGCCGCGCCCGACAGGTAGTAGCCGACCGACTGCAGACCATAAGTGCTTGCCAGCCAGGTCGCGGCGTAGGGCGTGAGCGACGCGCCGAAAATGGCCGCCAGGTTAAACGCCATCGACGTGCCGCTGTAGCGCACTTCGGTCGGGAAGAGTTCCGACAGCATCGTGCCGATGGGGCCGTAGACGAAGCCGACGAGCGACATCCCGACGATCATCATGATGACGATGCCGACGGTGCCGGAGAGGAAGAGGCGCGCCATCACGAGGCCGAACAGGAAGATGCCGATGTTGACCCAGATGGCCGTGGGCCGGCGGGCGTGCTCGGCGGTCAAGGCCGACAGCGGGATGCCCGCTGCGAAGAAGAGAATGCCGACGAGCTGAATGATCAGGAATTGCTGCCGCGTGTAGCCCAGCGTCGATGTGGCGTAGGTCAGGGCAAACGTGCTGAGCAGATAGAACGACATCAGCGAGGATAGCGACACCATGATGCCGGTGACCACGGTGCCGAAGTGCTCGCGAAATAACGTGACGACCGGCACGCGCACCGGTGTGTGGCGGTGCAGGGCGTCGCGGAAGACCGCCGTCTCGGCAATCGTCAGTCGGACGTACAACCCGACAAAGACCAGGGCCGCGCTCATCAGAAATGGGATGCGCCATCCGAACGCAAAGAACTGCGCGTCGGTCATCCATGTGGACAGCATCAGGAAGACGCCACCGGACAGCAGGAACCCGAGCGGCGCGCCCAGCTGCGGGAACATGCCGTACCAGACGCGCTTGCCCGGCGGCGCATTCTCCACGGCGAGCAGCACGGCGCCACCCCATTCGCCACCGAGGCCCAGGCCCTGACCGAATCGACACAGCGCCAGCAGCAGCGGCGCAGTAATGCCAATGGTGCTGTACGCCGGCAGCAACCCAATTGTCACCGTCGACAATCCCATCGTGAGGAGCGCCGCCACGAGTGTGGCTTTGCGCCCGACTCGATCGCCGAAGTGCCCGAAGAGAAACGAACCGATGGGCCGCGCGATGAAGGCGACTGAGAACGTGGCGAGCGACAGCAGCGTCGCTGCCGCCGGATCCGACTTCGGAAAGAACAGCCGCGGGAACACGAGCACCGCCGCGGTGGCGTAAATGTAGAAGTCGAAGAACTCGATGGTCGTGCCAACGAGGCTGGCGAGCAGTACTTGTCTCGGACTATTGACGGTCATTGGGGTCCCACTATCCCGGGGGCCAGGCGAGTGATCGGCCCGCGAGCAGGTGCAGGTGAATGTGAAACACGGCCTGGCCCGCGTCCTGGTTGCAGTTGAACACGGTTCGATAACCCGACGTGTCGTAGCCGTGGGCCTTCGCAATCGCGGCCGCTTCGCGCGTCATCGCGCCCACGAGCGCGTCATCGGACGGCGTGAGGTCGTTGAGCGTGCTGATGTGCTTCCGCGGCACGATCAGGACGTGCAGCGGCGCCTGCGGCGTGATGTCCCTGAAGGCGATGAACTGCTCGGTTTCCGCGACCTTCGTGGCAGGAATCTCACCGGCGATGATTCGACAAAACAGACACGACATAGAGCCGAATGATACTTGCGGTTCAGCGTCTTGTAACGATCGCGATGCGCGGGATGCCCTGGAGATCTTCGCGGATCTCTTCGAGGTGCAGTGCCGGCTGACACGCGATGAGCTGTTTGATGCGTGGCGCCTGGCCCTGGCCGAACTCGAAGATCAGGCGGCCGCCCGGGCGCAGGTGATCGGGGGCGAGTGCGACGAGCGATCGCACACAGTCGAGGCCGTCACCGCCGCCGAACAAGGCTTTGGCGGGTTCGTGGCCTTCCACTTCTGGGGCCATCGTGGCGCGATCGCGGTCGGGGACGTAGGGTGGATTCGACAGGATCAGGTCGACCGGCTCGTCGTACCCGCCGAAGAACGCCCCATGGCGGAAGGCCACACGATCGGTGACGCCATGTCGTCGCGCATTCGATGCGGCGACGATGAGCGCCGGCGCCGAGATGTCGGTGGCGACCACTGTGGCCAACGGCAGTTCTGCCGCCATCGTGACGGCGATGCAGCCCGAGCCCGTGCCCACGTCGATGATCTGTGGATAGCGATACGCGCCCGACGCCACTATCGCGATGTCGATGATCATCTCGGTTTCGGGACGCGGAATCAGCACCGCCGACGTCACCGTGAACGCGCGCCAATAGAATTCGCGCTCACCGACGATGTAGGCGACCGGTTCGCGTGTGACGCGTCGCGCGATTGCCGGCGTGAAGGTGGCCTCGAAGCCTTCCGGCGCGGTGTCGCGCTGGTGACCGAGCCAGTGTTCGAGCGTCCACCCGAGCACGTGGCGCGCAAGCACGCTCGCGTCCTGGCGCGCGTCGATGGCCGTCAGGCCGGCCGCCTCGAGTGATGCGGCCGCGCGTGTGACGAGTTCGACGATCGTGGAGTCGGTCAACGCATCACGCGACGGTCTATTCCTGCGCCGAGGTCGTGTCGGTCGCCTGCTTCAGTTGCTCGGCCTGCTCGTGCGAGCGCATCTGCTCGATCAGCTCGGTGAGGTCGCCGTCGAGCGCCGAATCGAGCTGGTGCATGGTGAAGTTGATCCGGTGGTCGGTGACGCGGTTTTCCTTGTAGTTGTAGGTGCGGATCTTTTCTGATCGCTCGCCCGTACCGACCTGGCCCTTGCGATCCTTCGCAATCGCATCGGCCTGCTTCTGGCGTTCCGCTTCGTAGAGGCGGTTGCGCAACACTTTCATGGCTTTCTGGCGATTCTTGATCTGAGATTTTTCGTCTTGCTGCGAGACGACCGTACCGGTGGGGATGTGCGTGATGCGCACAGCGGAGTACGTCGTGTTCACGCTCTGGCCACCGGGACCGCTCGAGCAGAACGTGTCGATGCGCAAGTCTTTCGCGTCGATCTGGACGTCGACTTCCTCGGCTTCCGGCAGCACCGCAACGGTTGCTGTTGACGTGTGGATGCGGCCGCTGGCTTCGGTCGTCGGCACGCGCTGTACGCGATGGACGCCGCTTTCATGCTTCAGCCATCCGAACGCGCCTCGGCCTTCGACCGACACGATCGCTTCTTTCAGACCGCCCGTGCCCGTCTCGCTCGACGAGATGATCTCCCACTTCCATCCCATGCGCTCGGTGAAGCGCTGGTACATGCGGTAGAGATCGCCGACAAAGAGCGCGGCTTCGTCGCCGCCTGGGCCCGCGCGCAGTTCGACCTGCACGTTCTTCTCGTCGTTCGGGTCGCGCGGAATGAGCAGGATCCGGATCTGGTCGTCGAGCGTGGCGAGGCGTTGTTCGAGCCGCGAGATCTCATCGCGCGCCATCGCTTTCATCTCGGCGTCGCCGCCCGCTTCGAGCTCGCGGGTGTCGGTGAGCTCCGCCTCTTTTTCCTGATACTCGTTGAAACCATCGACGAGCGGCTGGAGTTCCGCGAGCGCTTTGGTGTGTTTGCGATACGTCGGCGGATCGGCCTGCACCGACGCATCGCTGACCAGCCGCATGAGCTGGTCGTAGCGCGCCGAAACCGATTTCAACTTGTCCAATACTTGCGGTGTCATTCGACCCTCAGCCTCCGGAGACCGGCGGCAAAAATGCCACCTCGTCGCCGTCATGTACCCGCGTCTGCCGTTTCGCGTATTCCGCGTTGACGGCCGACGACACACTCGATTGAAACGGCGTCAGTGCGGGATGCATGACGATCAACGCGTCCCACACATCGGCCACTGTTGCGGCGTCGACTGCCGGCAGCTCACACGCCACGTCACCGGTGGCCGCGCGGTCCCGCAACTGCGCGAAGAGTTTTATGCGGACGCGCATGCCCGAGCCTTTGCCTGTTCGCGGGCGTGTGCGTCGGAGGGATCTGCGATCGCCCCTTCCACCCACGCCTCGCCGCCGTCGAAGTATTCGTGCTTCCACACCGGCACAATTTGTTTCACGCGCTCGATCGCGTAACGGCACACCGCAAACGCCTCGGCCCGATGCGCACTGGCGGCCGCGATCACGATGCTGGCCTCGCCAATCTCCAATCGCCCCGTGCGATGGTGCATGCCCAGCACCGCGCCGGCCCATGCCTCGGAGGCCTCTGCCTGAATTTGCGCGAACGCCTTCAGCGCCAGCGGCTCGTACGCTTCGTATTCGAGGTACCGCACGCGCCGGCCCTGATGATGCGCTCGCACGAGCCCCGCGAATGTCGTGACCGCGCCGCACCCCTCGCCCGCGCGCGAGGCCAGTGCGGCCACTTCAGCCGCCAATCCGTCCACAGACAGGACGGCGGGCGTGATGGCGAACAAGGGCATTCGGAAAGTTTAACATCCGAGCCCGAGCGGCCCGTGGCCACGCCCGAGTTGCGGCGCCTGCTCGATCGCGCGCAACACGTACGCTTTCGCGTGACGCACCGCGGTTTTCAGCGAGTCGCCCAGCGCGAGTCGCGCGGCGACGGCCGCCGAGAACGTGCATCCCGTGCCGTGCGTGTGCGCCGAGTGGATCCGCGGAGCGGTGAACTCCTCGATCCCGAAGCCGTCGGCGTAGACATCCACCGCAGGGCCGTCGAGGTGCCCACCTTTGATGACCACCGCCTGCACGCCCGTGCCGAGCAGGGCCACCGCCGCCTCACGCATGTCGGCGACGGTCCGAATCTGTCGTCCGGTCAGCACTTCGGCCTCCGGAATGTTCGGCGTCACGAGCGTCGCTCGGGGCAGCAGGATGTTGCGTAGCGACGCGACGGCATCGTCGGCCAGCAGCGCGTCACCGCCTTTGGCCACCATGACCGGATCGAGCACGATCGGCCCCAGATGATAACGACCCAGCGCCAGGGCCACGACGCGGATGATGTCGCTCGTCGCGAGCATGCCGATCTTTGTGGCCGCCACCGAGAAATCGTCGGCCACGGCATCAATCTGAGACGCCACCATCGCCGGTTCGAGTACCTGGACGGCGCGCACGCCCAGCGTGTTTTGCGCTGTGACCGCGGTGATCGCTGAGGTCCCAAAGACGCGGTGCGCCTGAAAGGTTCTCAGATCGGCCTGAATGCCCGCACCGCCACCCGAATCGCTACCTGCAATTGTCAGAGCGGTTTGCATTTAGCTAGAATGCCAGCAATGACTAGCCGCGTCATCTCCGGATCGTTGATCAATCGTGCGACGGTCGCGTCGCCGTTTGCCAGCTCGTTGCGTGTGGCCTCGATCGCGTTTGGCGTCGCTTTGACGGCCGCCGCGGCGCAGTTCACGATGCCGCTGCCGTTCACCGCCGTGCCGTTTGCGCTGACGCCGATGGCCGTGCTCCTCGTCGGCGCGGCACTGGGATCGCGACTTGGCGCCCTGTCACAGGTCGCCTACCTCATGGCCGGCCTGATCGGCCTCCAGGTCTTTGCCCCGTCTGCGGTGCTCCCGCCCGGGGCCGCGCGACTCGTCGGGCCGACAGCAGGATTCCTTCTGGCCTACCCTGTGGCCGCGTTCGTGACGGGTTGGTTGTCTGAGCGTGGCTGGGATCGCCACTACCTGACGTCAGCCGCGGCGATGCTCGCGGGCCTGACCGTGATCTACACAGGCGGTGCGCTCTGGTACACCGCGACCGTTTCGCACTCGCTCAGCACGACGCTTGCGACCAGCGTGCTGCCGTTTGCCGGCTTCGACGTCGCCAAGATCGTGATCACCGCCGCCATCCTCCCGCAGATCTGGCGCGTCGTCGGTCCCCGTTCCTAGCTCCTACTTGACGTAACCCAGACTCCGCATCCGCTCGATCATTTCCTGATCGAGTGGTTGCCCCGTCGTGCGTCGCGGCGCGCTGCGACGCGCGCCGTACGTCGGCACGGTGCGGAGCGGATGGGCCTTCAGGAAGTCCGCGCTGATCATCGCAGCGTTCATGGGCGTCGCCAGGTCCTCGGCGACCGGAACACCAAGTGCGTAGAGCGCCAGCGCCGCGAGCGACGTGGGCACGGTCCCCAGGTCACTGGAGATCTTCTCGTGCTCGACCGCGCCTGAAATCGCCAGGAAGCCAAAGCCCGGCCGCGCGACGCGTCCCGGCTGCGTAATCAGAATGACCGTGCGGCTCGCGTTGATGGCGGTGATGTCCGCGATCAGCCCATCGAGAAACTGGTAGTACTGCTCGATGGCCTGAACGCGCGCGGCCATCGCCGACGGTGATGCGATCGTGCCCGCGTCGGCGGTGAACAGTCCGTGTTGCGCGATGTCGAGGCCCGGTAGATAGATCACCTGCAGGTCGACGTTGGCGAGTGCTGACTCATGTGAGAGATCGGCGATGGTTGTGTCGAGCGTCGCAGACCGTTGGATGAGCGCGGCCGTTTCACTCGGAGCATCGGCCACGGCTTCACGGCGCGCGCGTTCGTGAAGCCGCTCCCGTCGCGATGTCCAGTCGCGTTCGAGCGCTGTGTAGAGCGACGCCGGCGCGATTTCGCCATCGAGCGCGCCGCCTTGTTCGAGCCGGAGGAGCGCGCGATCCGTCAGCACGGTGCCGGTGTCTTCGCCTTTTTCCGCTGCCGGCCACGTCGCCCACCAGTGAATGACACTCGTGCGCAGTCCAGCGCGCGCCGCGATTTCCCAGAATGTCGGGATGCGGCGCTGATCGCCTGAGGCGATCGATGGACGTGTGAGACGAATCAGATCTGTGGCGCCGGCCACGAGTGTGCCGAGGCGAGAGGTTGGGGTCAGCCGGCCTTCAACGCCCGCAAGTTGCCGCGCCTCGAGTGACTGAATCCCGTGGAGTTCCGGAGGCTGCCCGGTGGCAATCGTGGTCCACACGCGGGCGGGATCGCGGTCGGCATCGGACGGCATCGCCGCAGGGTGGTTGCGGAGCAAATGCGAGAACGTCGGCAAGGCGCCGCTCGTACGCAGCCGTTCGAGCAACGCGAGGTCAATGCCATCGACCGCGATCACCAACACGCGCTCGCCGGTGGGGACCACCGTGAGCGATGGCGCCGTCGGGCCGCCCGACGGTCCTGGCACCGCGGCATACAGCAGTGCAGCGGCGCCGATAAACGCCACCGCCGCGAGCGGCAGCGTGACGTTCCACGATGACAGAGGAATGCCTGGACCCAGACTCTTCGCGCTCGAGGACGATGCCGCATCGATGCGCGCGACCAGCGCGAGCGCCGTCACCATGACGACATGCCCGAGCACGAGGCTGATGGCGACCGCCACGCCGAGTACGGCGGCCGATGACAGTGGGGTCGGCGCAGACGACGTCGTGACCGCCGCGCGCCACCACAGAGTCAGATACGCGAGACAGGCAAAGAAGATCAGCGCGCCGGCCACGGCGGCCACACGTCGCGCGTTCGCGGCAAATGACGCCGATGTTGCGAATGACTGCGCAACCAGGCCTGCTGGCACGATCACCGCGAACGACGCCATCGCAATGACGAGGCCAAACATGATCGTGAGGTACGCGGCCATCACGACCGCGTCGGTGATGTTCGTGATGAGTTCTGGCAGCTGCGATGCCAGCGCGACGGCACCGGCCGGGCCAAGGAGCATGCCTGCCAGCAGACCGATGCGCAGACTCGCACTTGCCGCGAGCGTGGCCGCGGACCGTCGATCGCCTGCGCCGGCAAGCACGAACCGATCGACAGGCGCATTGAGATAGCCGAGCGAGCGCAGGCGTTCGCGCAGGTCGGCCGACGTCGGCGGTTCGCCTGGCGCGCGCTCGGGCGCACTCATGAACGTCGTCCAGTCACGAAGTGCGCCAGTTCGCGCAATGCATCGGCGCGTTTGCCAAACGGCGCCAACGCGTGTTCGGCGGTCGCGCACAGTTCATTCGCCAGTTCGCGCGCGCCGTCGATACCACTGAAACTGACAAACGTTGTCTTGCGCGCGTCGGCACGGACGGCCTTGCCGGTTTCCGCTTCGGTGCCGGTGACATCGAGCACATCGTCAACGATCTGAAAAGCGAGACCGAGGTTCTTCGCGTAGGACGTCAGCGACGCGATCGCCGCATCGGTGGCGCCGGCACTGAGCGCGCCCGCTTGTGCGGCCGCGCTGAAGAGGACGCCGGTCTTGCGGCGATGAATGCGTTCGAGTGTGTCGAAGTCGATGATCGCATCGGTGGCCAGCACATCTTCGGCCTGTCCCGCGATCAGCCCGTCGAGTCCGACCGCGTCGCTGTAGAGCGAGGTGACGCGCGCGGCGAGCGGCGCCGCGTAGGCGCGCGACAGATGCGCGTAGCCGAGATTGAGGAGGCCAAATGCCGCGAGGATGGCGACGGCTTCGCCGTGTGCGATGTGGGCCGACGGCCGGCCGCGGCGCAGCGGTGCGTTATCCATGCTCGGCAGGTCGTCGAGAATCAGTGACGACGCGTGGATGCACTCCACAGCGACAGCGGCTGGCATCGCGCGCGTCGCGTCGCCGCAGACATCAGCGGCCAGATGCACAAGCACGGCGCGCACACGTTTCGAGGGCGCGAGCAGTGTGTAGCGCATGGCCGCGAGGACCGGATCCGACGTGCCCACCGGCACGCCGTCAGTCAGCACGGCGTCGAGGGCGCGGGCGATCTCGCGTTGCGCGTCGGCAAACGAGGCCGGCAGTGGGCGGCTCATCTATTTCCGGGTGTTCCGGCCGGCGCGAAGACGAGCAGGTACTGGTACCGCAGAAACGTCTCGTGACTCACCAGCCGCAGGCCCGCCAGGCCCGCGTCGCGGATGATCGTGTCGGGCGGAACGCGACTGTCATCAGGGCCCGGACCAAAGCCGCCGGGTTTGAAGTCGACGATGCCCAGGCGGCCGGCGGGTTTGAGGCCGCGACGCACGTTGGCGAGAAAGACGACGGGCTCGCGAATTTGTCCGTAGACGCCGACGAGCAGCGCGGCCTGCACGGCCGCCGCCGGCAAGTGTGGATCCGTGAAGCCGCCAAGGATCGTGTGCACGTTGCGGAAGCCTTCGCGCTTCACGCGGCGGTCGACGGCATCGATCATCGGCTGCTGCACGTCTTCCGCGTAAACAATGCCGTTCGGGCCGACACGGCGAGCGAGGCGGATCGTGAACCAGCCGCCACCGGCACCAAGATCTGCAACGTGCGAGCCGTCGGCGATGCTGAGGGCGTCCATCACGCGCTCCGGCTGCTGCCACTCGTCGCGATCGGGACCTTCGAGTTGTCCGAGCTCCTGCGGCGGGAACAGACGACCCTGTCCCTGCGGCGTCGATTCGGCGATGACGCCTCCGCCGAGGATCGTCACGACGATCACCGGAAGGAGCCACGACGGGAGCCACGCACGCATCACCCGTGTAGTTTTCCGTATAATCGATTCATGATCAATGTCACAGAGACGGCGGCGGCGAAGATCTCGGAGCTGCTGACCGAGGAACAGAAGCCGGGCGCGGGCCTGCGCGTGTTTGTGCAGGGCGGCGGCTGCTCGGGCTTCCAGTACGGCCTGATGATCGATGAAGGCGAAGGCGACACGCAGTCGGACAAGGTGTTCGAAGTGCATGGCGTGAAGTTGATGGTGGATCCCATCAGCCTGCGCTATCTCAAGGGCGCCGAAGTGGATTTTGTCGACAACAACATGGGCGGCGGGTTCACGATCAAGAATCCGAACGCCAAGTCGACGTGCGGGTGCGGGTCCTCGTTCAGCGCCTGATCATTTGTGGATACGATCACGCCTCTGAGGGACACCTAGCTTCGTGCAATCGGCCTCTGAATTCGTCGAGAAGCATCGGCCGGCGGGCGGGAAGCGCTCGAGCAAACGCGATCTGATCGTGCAGGTCTTCCTGCGGCAGGAAGGCCACCTGAGCGCGGAAGAGTTGGCGGATCTGATCCGCCGTACGGACAAACGCATCAGCCGCGCCACCGTCTATCGCACGCTGCAGTGGATGGTGGACGCGGGCATCGCCGGCAAAGTCGATTTCGGCGGCGGCAAGTTTCGATTCGAACGCGCGTATCGTCATCCGCGCCACTTTCATTTCATCTGCAAGTCCTGCAACCAGTCGTTTGAATTTCTCAGCTCCGACATCGAAGCGCTGATTGAGGAAGTGGCGGCCGCGCGTGAGTTCGCGCCGCGTCAGTCGATGCTGCAGGTCTACGGCACGTGCCAGTGGTGCCAGCAGGGCGTCACACCGCCCGCGATGGCGCCGGCCGAACTGCTGTTTGCGCGCGACGCGTTGCGCATCGCGATCGCGACGGAACGCAGCGGCCGCGAGTTCTACACACGTGCGGCGCGCCTCACCGCCGACGGCCCCGGACGCCGCATCTTTCAAAAACTCGCGGGCGAAGAAGTGGAGCACCTCCGCAAACTGGAAGAGCGATATGCGGAACTCGTGCGGCAGGAACCCACGCTGGAAGCGCAGCCGACGTTTCTGTTCTTTAAGGGCGCCGCGAATGGGCTCTTTGCTGCCGCCACCGAAGAACTGGGCAACGGCGTCGACGAAGGCAAGGCCCTGCTGATCGGCATTCGTTGCGAGCGCGGCTCACATGCGTTCTTCAAGAAATACGGCGAGCGATTCGAAGAGTCGGAAGGCAAGCGCATCTTCCTTGAGTTCGCCGACGAAGAGCGCGAGCATCTCGACATGCTGCTCCGCGAGTACCGTCATCTGGTCGCGCGTCAGCGTCGCGCCGCCGCGAGCACGCGGCCCGCGACAGCGAGAAGAGCCAAGACCCGGGCGACCAAGCGTCGACGTTCGGCGTGATCGATCTCCACCTGCACACCACCGCCTCCGACGGACGCGCCACACCGGAGATGCTCGTGGCGGAACTGGTCTCGGCAGGCATCACGGTCTGCGCGGTGACCGATCACGACACCACCGCGTCAATCGCCACCGTGACCGCGCTGGCACAGCCGCACGGCATTCGCGTGATTTCAGGCATCGAGATCACGGCCGTGGCTGATGACGAAGACGTGCACACGCTCGGCTACGGGTTCGACCCGTCGCATCCCGGGCTCGTGTCGTTTCTCGAGACGCAGCGGGCTGATCGCCGGCGCCGACTTGAGGAGATGCGCGCGCGACTCGAGGCCATTGGCCTGTCGGTCGATCTCGAAGCGGAGATTGCTGCCCACAGTCGTGGTGGCGGCAAGGCACTCGGTCGACCATTGCTCGCCGCCGCCCTGGTCCGGGCCGGACATGTGGCGACGATGAGCGAGGCCTTCGAGCGATTTCTGGGACGGGGGCGTCCCGGATTCATCGCGCGTCAGGGAGCCACGCCCGGCGAAGTAGTGGCGCTCGTGCACGCCGCCGGCGGCATCGCGTCGCTGGCGCATCCGATCAAACTGAAACGCGACGCGATGATCGAGCCGCTTGCCGCTGGCGGACTCGACGCGATCGAGGTGTTTCATCCCGACCACGACTTCAACGCCGTGCTGCACTATCGGCAGCGCGCCGAACGGCTGGGTCTGCTGATGACGGGCGGATCCGATTTCCACGGCCGCGACAGTGGCCGCGTCAATGCGATGGGCAAGGTGACCGTGCCCGCCGACGTCTTTGCGCGTCTCGCGGAACGCCTCGCGTTGTGACCGCCGGTTCGCCCTTCATCTCACTCAGCGGTGTCGTCAAGCCGTTCGGCGGACCCGAGCCGTTGCGGATTGCCTCGCTGGAACTGCGCACGGCGGAGCACGTGGTGCTGTCAGGCCTCGATGCGTTGGCGGCGGAGATGTTCATTCACGTGCTGACGGGCGCGGCGCTCCCGGCCGAGGGCCGCATCGAGATTTTCGGTCAGGCGACGCACGACATTCAGACAGACACCGCCTGGCTCGCGTCGCTCGATCGCTTCGGCCTCGTGTCGAATCGTGCCGTCCTGCTCGAGCAGTCGACGATCGCGCAAAACCTCGCCATGCCGATGACGCTCTCGATCGATCCGATGGCCGCCGATGTGCGTGCCGTCGTGGAGCGTCTCGCGGCGGAAGTGGGCCTCGAGGCCTCTCGGCTCGACGTGTTGGCCGGCACGATGAATCCTGACGAGCGCATGCGCGCGCATCTGGCTCGGGCGATTGCCACCGATCCGGTGGTGTTGCTGCTCGAACACCCGACGGCGTCGTTGGGTGCAGGCGGCGCGGCGTTTGGCGAGACGCTGCGCGCGATGAGCGACGCGCGGAAGTTGGCCTGGCTGGCGATCAGTGATGATGAGGTGTTTGCGCGCGCCAGCGGCGGGCGCCGACTCCGCCTGAATCCGTCGACCGGAGAACTGAAACCGGGCGGCGGATTCTGGCGGCGTATGTTTACTTCGCGATGACGCCGCAGGCCACTCTCGGCCCGCCGCTCAGTCCGGCCTTCGCTTCGGCCGTGACACCCTGATCGGGGTTCGCGTGAATGACGATCGCGCTGCCGTCTTCGTCGAAGAGCGAGAGCGGACCCGCGCCAAGCGTCACGCGCGTCGTCGTGGCCTTCCAGACGGCCTCGCCCTTCGCGTTGGCGACGAGGTTCGGCAGGTCACCCATGTGGAAGGGGTGGTTCATGTCCGGGTCCATCATGCCGTTGGGGCCTGGATCGAAGTGGCCGCCGGCGCTCGTGAAGGCCGGTGCCTCGCACTTGCCGATCGCGTGCAGGTGAATGCCATGCGTGCCCGGCTTGAGGCCTTTGACGTTCACCGAAATCTCGACGGCCATCGCGCCGGTCGAGAACTTCGCATCGGCGTCGCCAGTGCGAATCGGCACTTCGCGGAACGTGACCGTGCCGGTGATGCCTTCGCCGGCGAGCGTGGCTTTGGCCGTCATCGGGGCCTGATGAGCGGCGAGTGAAGTGGCGGCCGTAAGAGCGATCGCGCTGGCGATCGCGACGTGCGTAAGTCGTGACATGAAATACCTCCGGGGTGCGAGAATTCTACCCCTTCGTGGAGACCATAGATGAAGACGCTGGTGTTATTCGATATCGACGGAACGCTGGTGCTCACGGGGCGTGCCGGCGTGCGGGCGTTGGAACGGGCGCTGACTGAGGTGTGCGGGCGGGCAGACATGCTGGCCGATGTCGCGATTGCCGGACGAACCGACCGCGCCATCATCACAGAAGCGCTGGCGTCCGGTGGGTTCGCGTTTACCGAGCCAACCTATCGCGCGGTCCGTGATCGCTACTGCGGCTACCTCGAGGGTGAAGTGCGCGCCGACACGCCGCATCCGAAGCTCGTCTTGCCCGGTGTCGTATCAGCGCTTGAGCAGTTGCGGCCGCTCGAAGCCGAGGGCACCGTATCGGTGGGTCTACTGACGGGCAATTTCGTTCGCGGCGCGGAGATCAAGCTGGGGCACTTCGATTTGTGGACGCGGTTCAGGTTTGGCGCGTTCGGTGACGGGCATGTCGATCGTCGCGATCTGGTGCCGGTGGCGATTGACGCCGCAGCACAGGCGGGCGAGGGGATATTTGCGCCCGAACAGATCGTGATCATCGGCGACACGCCGGCCGATGTGGACTGCGCGCACGCACATGGCGCGCGAGCGGTGGCTGTCGCGACCGGCACGTATTCGGTGGAGCAGTTGCGAGCGACGGGAGCTGAAGTGGTGGTGCCGGATCTATCGGACTGGAACGCCGCCTGGCAGGGCGTCTATCCTTTCAGGCCACACAGGTAGGCGACGAATTTCGGGAATTCGTAGAACACCGTTCGAAAATTCGCGCGTGTTCGCCACCAGCCATCCGGCGGAAATGAATCGAGGCGCGGTGCGCGCATGATGATCTCGACGTCCGGGCCGAGTTCCCGACGCAGGGCGAATCCGGCGCGGCGCGTGCTGGCCCGGTCGGTAATGACAATCAGGCTCCGCCAGTGCTTGCGCGTGACGAACGACTTGATCGCGGCGGCTTCCTGCGCCGTGTTGTCGAGGCTTTCGCCGATGACTTCGATCGCCTCGGCGGGAATCTTGAGCTGGTCGATCATCACGGCGCGGCTCAGCTCGCCGGGGCCGGGGAACCGGATGCCGCGTCGCTTCAATTCACGCTCACCTTCGTCGAAGGTGCCATTGCTCAGGACGATGTGTGGGGCGAAGCCTTCCAGATAGAGGTCGGCCCCTTCCATCCAGCGTTGTACCCAGCTGCCGGCCAGGACGTAGATCGCGTCGGCCTTCTTTAGTGGGTCTTCGCGGGTGACGATGCGGCCGCCACCGAGCAACGCAACAGCGACGAGGAGCACGAGGGCGGAGGCGACGAAACGTTTTGAGGGGATGATCGACATGGGCGGGGCTAAACGACGAACCGGGCGCACGGCGGTGCCGCGCGCCCGGTGTAATTATCGCGGAATCGCAGACTAGGCGTCGAGCAGCCGCACATCTCCTGCGCGCGGCCCCTTCGGCGACTCTTCCTGCGTGAATTCCACAGCCTGGCCCTCGCGAAGCAGCTCGAACACAGCGCCACGAACGGCCGACCGGTGGAAGAAGTGTTCCTGGCCCGCTTCATCGCGGATGAAGCCAAAGCCTTTATCAATCAACAAACGTGCAATCGTCCCGTTCATGAGAACTCCCCTCGACGCGTATTTTCAGGTGAAACCGGGCCAGTGTAGGGGTCGGGAGAGAGACAAGTCAAGGACTTACGGTATACTGAGAGTTCGTCGCGAGTGGGCCAGTAGCGCAGTTGGGAGCGCGCATCAATGGCATTGATGAGGTCACCGGTTCGATCCCGGTCTGGTCCACCACCTTCCTCGCACTTCTGCTAAGGCCATTTACAAATTACTTCGCGGCCCGATACCGCGCGATCAGCGCGCGCGTCGAGCTGTCATGGGCGTCCGACTGCGGATGAGCCGCGTCGAGGTCCGGCGCAATGCGTGCCGCGAGCACCTTGCCCAACTCCACGCCCCACTGATCGAACGAATCGATCTGCCACACCACGCCTTGCGTGAACACAGAGTGCTCGTAGAGCGCGATCAGCGCGCCGAGCACTGACGGCGTCAGCCGATCGGCCGTGATCGTGTTGGTCGGCCGATTGCCTTCGAAGACCCGGTGCGGCACGAGCGACTCCGGTGTGCCGTCGGCGCGCACTTCCTCCGCCGTCTTGCCAAAGGCCAGCGCCTGCGTCTGCGCAAACACATTGGCCATCAGCAGGTCGTGGTGGGCGCCCAACGGATTGAGCGACTGGTTGAAGGCGATGAAGTCGCACGGAATGAGTCGCGTGCCCTGATGAATGAGTTGATAGAACGAGTGCTGGCCGTTGGTGCCTGGCTCGCCCCAGTAGATCGGCGCGGTTTGGTAACCCACGGTCGCGCCGCTGTGCGTTACGTTCTTGCCGTTGCTCTCCATGGTGAGCTGCTGCAGGTACGCAGGGAGGCGTTTCAAATACTGATCGTAGGGCAGTACCGCCACGGTCGCGGCGTCGAAGAAGTTCGTGTACCAGACGGTGAGTAGACCCAGCAACGCCGGCAGGTTGCGCTCGAACGGCGTCGTCCGAAAGTGCTCGTCCATCGCGTGCAGGCCTGCGAGCATCTCGTGAAACTGCGCTGGACCGATGGCCAACATCGTCGAGAGCCCGATGGCCGAATCCATCGAGTACCGGCCGCCGACCCAGTCCCAGAAGCCAAACATATTGCCGGGATCGATGCCGAAGGCGGCGACCGCTGTCGCATTCGTGGACACGGCGACGCAATGGCGGCTGATCGCGCGTTCGTCTCCGAGCGCGGCCAGCAGCCACTGCCGCGCCGTGTTCGCGTTGGCCATCGTTTCGAGTGTGGTGAAGGTCTTCGACGAGATGATGAACAGGGTCGCTGATGGATCGAGATCGCGCGTGGCTTCCGCGAAATCCGTGCCGTCGACGTTGGAGACAAATCGGAAGGTCAGATCCCGCTGGCTGTAGTGGCGCAGCGCTTCGTATGCCATCACGGGACCGAGGTCCGATCCGCCGATTCCGATGTTCACGATCGCACGAATGCGCTTCCCCGTATGGCCGACCCATCGTCCGTCCCGGACCGAGGTGGCAAACGCGCTCATCCGATCGAGAACCTCATGCACGTGCGGCACGACGTTCTCGCCCTCGAACGTGATCGTTGCGTTCCTCGGGGCTCGAAGGGCCACATGCAGCACGGCGCGGTTCTCTGTGGTGTTGATGCGCTCACCGGCAAACATCGCATCGATCCGCTCGCGCAAGCCGGAGGCTGAGGCGAGATCGACAAGCAGTCGGAGCGTGTCATCCGTGACGCGGTTCTTGGAAAAGTCGACGTAGAGGCCCGCTGCTTGAGCAGTCAGTCGCGTGCCGCGCGTGGGATCGTTGGCGAACAGTGTACGAAGATGCGTGTCGCGCATCGTGCGCGCATGCGCATCGAGAGCGTGCCAGGCGGGGAGGTCAGTGAGCGAAGGGAGGGAACCGCGGCCGTCAGTCGCCATTGCCGACCGACGTTACTACATGCGGCGATCGAAAAATCTAGGTGTTGCCGCCGGCCGCACGGGTGAGCCACTGGCTCAACAGCCGGGCCGCCTCGATGGCCGTGGCGCCGTAGAAGGGCATCAAGGCATTCGATGCGCCCGGACGACGCAGGATCTGCGCGCGCCATCGATCGCGTTCGACCGCCGACACTTCAATGATGTAGTTGCGACCATTAATGGTCTCTTCGAACCGAACGGTTTCCACGCCGCGATCAGTGTCGTGTACTGCGGCGGTGCACGCAAGCGAAACGCGGTACGAAGATGCACCGTGACGCAGCAATCGACGGAATTCTCTCGGAAATTTGCAAAAAATAGTTTGGCCGCGCGGATCATGCACAGTAGATCCGCAGCCGTTCCACAGGATTTCCACAGGCGGCTTCGCTCGCGAGGCCAAATCTCGAATTTCGACGTCAATCTGGCTCAGAATAGAGGCCTCAATGATGTGTAAACGCTGGTTCAGCGCGACGCTCGTGTGCTTTTTCGTGCTGACCGTTGCCCTCGGCGTGGTGCAAGCGGCCGCCCCGGTGCCGATGTTCCGTGTCTTTCTGAAAGATGGCACGCCGCTGGTGTGTTGGGGCGAGTACGCGCGTGTTGGCGATCGCCTGGTGCTCACCGTGCCGATCGGCACGGGGGCGCGGACGACGTACGAGTTCGTGTCGATCCCCGTCTCGAAGATCGACATGGTGAAGACCGAGCGCTACGCCGAAGCCGTGCGTGCCGCGCAGTTTGCCGCCACGCGCGGTAAGACGGAGTACACCGAGCTCAGCGATCGACTCGCGGCTCAGCTGGCCTCGATTGCCACGATGGGCGATCCGAAAGACCGGCTCGCCATCGCCGAGAATGCGCGGCAACAACTGATGGATTGGGCGGCGGGCAGCCATGGCTATCGCGCGAAAGGAGTCGCGCAGCTGCTGCAGATGTTCGACTCAGCCATCATTGACCTCCGCGTCGCCGCCGGCGAATCGCGGTTCGCCATCAATCTGAGCGGCGGCGTGATGCCGGCCGCGCCCATGACGTTGCGGGCGGCGCCATCCACGCGCGAAACCGTGGACCTGGCCCTGAAGGCCGCGCAAGCCGCAGATTCTGACGACGTGAAGCGCGCGCTCCTCAAGCGCGCACGCGCCGTGGCCGCCGCGTTGCCCAAAGGCGATCCGCGCACGGCCAAGATCAAGGTCGCTGTCGATCGCGAACTGGCTGCGGCTGTTCGCGTCGAGGCGTCGTATCGCCGCCTCGACCACGACGTGCGCGGCCTGCTTGCGTCTGCCGTCGATCGCGGCGATGTGCTGGCCGTCGAGGCGCTGCGTGAACGCGTGCTCCGTACCGACCGGCTCCTCGGCCGTCAGCGTCCCGACGACATCCGGGGCCTGCTGGAATTTGCGGACCGACAGAAGGACGCCGCCGCGGAACAGCGCCTCGTACTCGATCATTGGGAAACCCTGCGCGGCGAACTGCGCGACTATCAAAGAGCGACCGCCGGCCTCATCAAGACACTCGACGGGCTGTCGATCACGCTCAACGCGATTCGTAAGATGACGGGGCCGCCTCTGACCACCCTTGTCACAGCCGAGCGTCAGACTTCAGCCGTGGTCGCGCAGTACCGTGAACTCTTTGCTCCAGAAGGTGCGTCCGCGGCGCACTCATTGCTCGGTCTGGCGATCGAACAGGCCGACTTCGCGGTGCGCACTCGGCATCGCGCGGTCGATGCGCGCCAACTCGCTGTGGCAAAGGACGCCGCAGAGGCTGCCAACGACGCTCGAGCCCGGCTCGTGCAGGCGAAAGACGCCATCGCCAAAGCCATGAAGCCACCGAAGGCGATGCGCTGACATGGGCGGTGCCCCGGCGCCGCCCGACGGGCGCGTCCCTCAGCGTCGTCGGCTCATCCGTGCTCCTGATCTCGCCGCCTTTCGCCACACGCTGATTGCGTCTGCCCTCGACGGCACCCCGTCAGACATTCGTCGTCGCGCGATGATCCTGCCGAGCCGCGGTGCGATCGAACTCCTGCGACGCGGCATCGAAGACGCGCGGCTGTCGGTGTCGGGCACGGCCGTGGTCTTGCCGGCGATGCTCACGCGCGAAGACTGGCTTGCGGATCTTCGTGCCGGTCTCGCCGATGCCCCGGAACTGATCGGCCGCGTCGAGCGGGAAGTGTTGTTTGATCGCGCCGCCGCGCGCGCTCTGATCGACGCGCCGCCGCCGTTCGCCGTGCGCCCGGGCCTGGTCGCCGCGATGCTCGACTTTTACGACGAACTGCGCCGCCGTGGACGCACGATCGCGCGATTCGCGGATGTGCTCGCGGCCGAACTGGCGGGCGCCGATCGCGACGATGACCGCGGCACGTACGATTTGATGCGGCAGACGGCGTTTCTGACGCGCGTGTTTGAAGAGTACGAAGCGAGTGTGCAGACGCCGGACGCCGGCATTGACGAACATCTGCTCCGCGCACGCGTGCTGGCCGAGCCGGGCGCCTGGCCCATCGATCACATCATCGTGGCGGTGGCCGATCACCCGACCGATCCTCGCGGCCTGTGGCCGGCAGACTTCGATTTGCTGGGGCGTTTGCCGACACTGCGGCGGCTTGATGTGGTGGTGACGGACGACACGCACGACGCCGGGTTCCGCGAGCGCATCGATCGGGAAATTCCGGAACTCGCCGATGAGCGCGTGGCCGGCGAGCGGTCGTGGCCATCCCTCGTCGTGCCAGAAAGCGACACGAACGATGAGCGCGTCTGTGTCGATCATCGTGATCGCGAAGAGGAAGTGCGCGCCGTCGCACGGGCGATTCGCGGCCGCGCCATCGTGGCGAGTGACGCGCCGCTCTCGAAGACAGCGATCGTGTTTCAGCGGCCGCTGCCATACCTGTATCTCGCGCAGCAGGTCCTCGGCGAGGCAGGCGTCGCCTATCAGGCCTTCGATACTTTGCCGCTGTCGGCCGAGCCCTGGGCGGCGCTGCTGGATCTGGCGCTCGCCGTGGCGCGCACGGGCGGCACCCGCGACAGCATGCTGGCGTTGATGCGCTCACCGCTGCTACACCTCGAACAGGACGATCACCCGGTCACCCTCGCCGATCTGGCGCGGCTCGATCGCCTGTTGATCGAAGGACGTGTGACGTCGGCGCCCAGCGGATACGCCGAGGCGATTGTCGCGCCGATGCGAGCCGCACGACGACCCGGTGCGATGGTGGACCCGGCGAGTGAAGCGCGCGTGCAGCGCGCCGCGAGCGTCGCGGCGGCGTTGTCGGCAGCGTTGGCGCCCTTCCGTGACGCGACGACGGCCAGTGAGCAGATCGCGTCGATTGCGGCGTGCCTCCGACGCTACGACCGCCGGCCGCCGGCCGCCGATCGTGAGCGCCACTTGCGGGCGCGCGGCGCCGTGCTCGCCTCACTGGACCGCCTCGCTCGCGCCTACCAGCGCTATGACGATGGCCATCGCGATCCGGATGTGTTGTCGGCAACCATTCATCACTGGATCGAGCGCCAGACATTCACGCCGCGCCATGGTTCCACCGGTGTGCATCTGGTCGACGCCGTCGCCGCGCGATTCGGTGCCTTCGACCACGTCCATATCGTTGGCCTCGTCGACGCGGAGTGGCCCGAGCGCCAGCGCCGCAGCATTTTCTATACGAGCAGTTTGCTGAAGGAACTCGGCTGGCCCGGCGAGGATGACCATCTGCGGTCTCAGCAGGCGGCGTTTCGTGATCTGGTGCGCCTGCCACGGCTCACGCTCAGCCTCACGGCGTTTCAGTTGGAAGGGGATGCCGTGGTGGCCTCCACCCCGCTCACCGATGAGGCGCGCATGTTGCCGCGCACGCACGTGGTCGCACGCGATGTGCGCATCTTTGCAGATGAGCGGTTGGCGATGGCGCCTCTTGCAGCCGACGCGTTGAGCGCGGCGCCGGCGTCGTGGCTGGCATTGCGCCAGGAGCGTCCCGAACTGAATGTGCCCGCGTATCGCGGCGATGTGGGTGTGCAACCTGCGCGCGAGTACCGCGTGTCGAGCCTCGATCGGTTCGTTGAGTGTCCCTTCAAGTATTTCGCCGGTGTCGTCCTGCGACTCGATGAAGAGGTCGAGGAAGAGTCCGCGCTGACACCGCGAGAGCGCGGCACGCTGTTGCACCGCCTCTTCGAAACGTTCTATCGCGAGTGGGACGCAGCCAAACGGGGGGGGATCACGATGGCCACGCTGCCAGACGCGATTGCCGCGTTCGAAGAGTTGGCGCGTGCGGAACTGGCGTCGCTGCCCGAGGCCGACCGCGCCGTGGAGACGGCGCGCTTGCTCGGATCGATCGTCATGCGAGGCGCGGCCGAGCGTGTATTTCTGCTGGAGGCCGATCATGGCGGCGACGTCAAGCGGCGCTGGCTCGAACATCAGGTGAACGGCACCTACGACTTTCCCGCGGGGTTTGCGCCGCCCAAGTCGATCGCGATTCGCGGCATCGCCGATCGTATCGACGAGATGGCAGACGGCTCGCTGCGGCTGATTGACTACAAGCTGTCGCGGCCACCGAAGAGCGGTGCGGTGCAACTCAAGGTCTATGGCTACGTCGCGCAGAGGCAATTGGAGGCGCTTGACGGGCGGACGCACCCGGTTGAGGTCGCCGACTACATTTCATTTGGCGACGACAGCTCGCCGGTCTCGCCGGTCGCCGGCAAAGGGACGTCTGTGCAGCAGGCGATCGAGGCCGGCGCGCAGGAATTTGCCGCCCACGTGACGAAGATCGAGGCCGGCCAATTCCCACCGACGCCGCAGAGCGCGAGCCTGTGCGAATGGTGCTCGTTTGCGTTGGTGTGTCGCAAAGAGACGGTCGATGGAGATGAGGACGATGCAGCCGAATCTCTTTGATGATCTGCCGCCCATGTCGGCGAAGGTCGCGCCGGCTGCCGTGCCGCCGGCCATCGACCAGTCGGAGCGCGACTTCGCGTCTGATCCATCGAATCACGTCGTGCTGGAAGCGTCGGCCGGCACCGGCAAGACCAAGGTGCTGGTCGATCGCTACGTGAATCTGATCGAAGCCGGCGTCGATCCACGCAACATCCTCGCGATCACGTTTACACGCAAGGCGGCAGCCGAAATGCGCGATCGCGTGCTGACGACCATGCGGGAGCGGGTGACCACCAGCTCGGCCATGAAGGAGCGGTGGCGCCTGCTCAAAGATCGCGTCGCTGAAATCAACATCTCCACGATCGACGCCTTTTGTTTTGGGCTGCTGCGTGAGTTTCCACTCGAAGCCGACGTCGATCCCGCGTTTGAAATTGCCGACGAGACCGAAGTGCCGCGTTTTCGCGCGGAGGCGATCGAGTTGACGCTGCGCGCCTGTCGCGAGACGCTCGTGCGCGACGAGCCCGTGCGGCTCCTGATGGCGCTCAAGAACACGAACCAACTGCGCGGCGCGCTGGATCGGCTGCTCGACGCGAGGCACGTGTCTCTCGCCGCGGTGCAGGAGTTCGTGAGTCGTCGGCAGAGCACCACGGATGTCGCCGGAGCCTGTCGCCAGTTCATTGCGCGTGTGGAGGCGCTGGTGCAGTCTGACGACGACCGACACGCACTGTTGATGCGCGGTCCGCAGTCGCCGCGGTTCCTGCGGTTGGCCGTGGACCTCGAGGCAGTGGCCGAGCGCACGTTCAGTGGTGCCGAAGCCGACGTACGCAGATTGCAGCGCGCCCTGCAGTGGTATTTCCTGACAAAGGCGGGCGAGCCCCGCAAGCGCATCGATACCGAGGTGGCGAAGTCCTTCGCGAGTGACGCCGACAAGAAGGCGCACGCCGACGTGGTTGGGTCGCTCTCACCCGCCATTGCGGGCGCGCTCAACGAGCTCGAGCACGCGGTCAACGCGGTGCTCGCGCGCGGACTGCTGCAGATTCTCAAGGAGGCGGTGTCGCAGTTCGATCGGCTGATGGCCGAGCACTCAGTACTCGACTTCCCGGCCATGCTCGATCGGGCTGTGCAATTGCTCGGTCGTCAGGAAGAATTCGCGCGCAGCCGGCTGAAGCTCCAGTCGCGCTATCACCACCTCCTGGTCGACGAGTTTCAGGACACGAGCCAGGCGCAGTGGGATCTGGTCACCTTGCTCACAAAGGCGTGGGCGGAAGGTGAGGGCGCCGCCGACACGAAGACGTCCATCTTCATTGTGGGCGACCGCAAGCAGTCGATCTATCGATTCCGTCACGCCGAGGTGACGCTGATGGATGAGGCCGCCGCATTCATCGGCGCGCTGCGTCCTGGCGTGCAGGTGCGGCGGGCGATTCAACAGAGTTTCCGTTCCGTGCCGGAGTTACTCGGTTTCGTCAACGCGATCGCGACTGAGATCCGCAGCGATGCGCAGATTCCGGAACGATTTGAGTATCGCGACATCGATCGATTTCCGGGTATCACGCTGACGCCGGGTGCCTTGCGCGACGGCCAGCCGGTGCTTGGTGTCGCAGTCGGCGCGTCGATGACCGAGGCCGCCAACGCGGTGGCCACCGAGGTGCAGCGCCTGCTTGATGCCGAGACGCCGGTGCGTGATCGCCGTGGGGCGCGACCGATACAGCCCGACGACATCGCGATCCTGTTTCGCAGCCGCGCCGGACACCGGTACTACGAGGACGCGCTGGAAGCGCGCGGCATCAAGACGTACGTCTACAAAGGATTGGGCTTCTTCGACGCGCCGGAAGTGCAGGACCTGCAGGCGCTGCTGCGGTATCTGGCGCAGCCCGAGTCGAATCTGCGAGCCGCTGCGCTGCTGCGGTCGCGCATCATCCGCCTCTCGGACGCCGCGCTCGCGCGCCTCGCGCCCGCGTTGGCGTCGGCGTTGCGATCAACGTCCTTCGACGTGGCGGCTGCCGAACTGAGCCCCATCGATGCGGCGTTGCTGACGCGCGCGCGTGAGAGCGTGGCCAGTTGGCTCGACGTGGCCGATCGCGTCCCGCCGGCCGAGTTGGTCGATCGCATTCTCGAAGAGACCGCCTACGTCTACGAGTTGCGCGGTCCGCGATTGTCGCAGGCCCGCGAAAACGTCAAGAAGGTGCGGTCCCTGATCCGCCGTGTCCAGAACCGCGGCTACGCCACCTTTGCCCGCCTCGCCGACTACTTCCGACGTCTGGCCGCGGGTGAAGAGGCCAACGCCGTCGTCGCCGCGCGAGGCTGCGTGCAACTGATGACCGTGCACTCGGCCAAGGGCCTCGAATTTCCCGTCGTGTTCCTGGTGCGGATGAACGCCGGCGTCGGCGACATGTCGCCCGCGATCGCCGTGGTGCCGAAGGACGGTGACGGGCTGCCCGACGTCGCGATCTCCATCAAGCCCCCCTCGAGCAAGGTCGAGCGCACGCGCGATCAGGAAGAATCGCGCCGACTCCTGTACGTCGCGATGACACGCGCGCGTGATCGGCTGTATTTCTCCGCGGAGATTGCAGACGAGAAGAAATTCAACAACGCCAATGGCTTTGTGAAGTTGCTGCCGGCCGCCGTCAATCGCACCATGATCGCCGCGCTGCCGGATCGCGCGACGTCCCGCGTGGAGTGGACGTCGGCGGCGGGAGACGTGTTCGCGTTTGCTGTCTGCGCGCCCGATCCGCAGCCGCCCGTCATCACACGAGCCGCGTTGCCGGCCACGGGGGCCATCGACGCCGAGCCGCTTGTCGACCATGACATGGAACGTGTGGCCACTACGGATGCTGATGCGGAGCCGACCCCCAATGTGCGTGAGGCTCGTCGCACGGTTCGCGCAGCGCCGGCCTCCGACCGCGCGCTGGGCACACTGGTGCACCGCCTGTTTCAGCAGCGCGTGCCTGTCGATGATCTGCCCACGCTGGCGCGGCGTGTTGAGGCTCTGGCGTTCGACGTCGATCGATCGGATGCGGAAGCCGACGCCGACACCCTCGCGCTGGCCGAACGGGCAAGTGCGGTCTATCTGGCGATGCGGAAGCGCCCCGACCTGGTCGCGATCCTCGCGTCGGGCGAGGTGCACTATGAAGTGCCGTTTTCGCTCCGGCTGGTCGGTCCAGGCGCCGCCGACCGCATCGTCCGTGGCCAGATCGACGGCGTGGTGGTCCCGGCCGATGGCCCCATCACGGTCGTGGAGTTCAAGACCGGCGCCCCAAGGCCCGAGCACGAGGCCCAGGTCGCTCTGTACGGCCAGGCGCTCGGTGCGCTTTGGCCCGGAAGGGCCGTCGAAACCCGTCTTTTCTATTTCCAAGCGGGGAACACCGCTCCCTGAGGTAAACTTTCGATTCGATGACGTGTCCGAATTGCGGGAATAGCGAGAATTTTTTGGTCAAGACCCTGCAGATGCACCTGCTGCGCGTGACCGCTGGGCAGATGCAGCCGCCGCAGGAGGAAGGGCGTCCCGCGCTCTTTGAGGTCCTGTGCGACGAATGTGACAACACCATTGATCTCGACGCGCTCGATGATGCGACGCGCCGCGATCTGATGGTGTCGCTCGGCGTTCGCTGAGCCACGGCGCACCAGCAATGCGCCACCACATCGACGTGCTGGGTCTGTTGCACATGGTGTGGGGAGCGTTCGGTGTGCTTGCCAGCCTGTCGCTGGCGATTCTGGCCGTTGGCACCCACGCCGCGTTGACGGTCGCTGGCTCGATTGGCGGCGGTCCGCGCGCCGCGGTCTGGCTCCTTGGCGTCACTGCCGTGTTGATGATGGCGTTTGGCGCTGCCTGGTTTGTGACAGGCCGCCGCCTCCGTCGTCTTGAAACGAAGGCACGTCAGGCATCGCTGGCCCTCGCGATTCCCAATCTCCTTGTCATCCCCTTCGGCACGGCCCTCGGCATCTACACGTTTTGGGTGCTGCTCAATAACGACGCGCGCACCGCGTTCGGCTGGCCCATTCGCGGGACATCGGCATGAGTCACGGATCTTCGACGACCGGACTGCCCTCGAACATCGGCGGTCTGCTGGCATATCTGTTTGGCTTCATCGGCGGCGTGGCGTTGCTGCTCATCGAGCGCCAGGATCGCAACGTGCGCTTTCACGCCATGCAGTCGACCCTCACGTTCCTCATCGCTCTGGTGCTCAGCCTCATCCTGGCCAGCGTGCCTTTTCTCGGTCGTCTCCTGAACATGCTGGCGTCACTGGCCACGGCCGGGCTCTGGCTGTTTCTGATGATCAAGGCCTTCAACGGCGAACGGTACAAATTGCCCTACGTCGGGGAAATTGCGGAGCGCCAGATTCAGTAGAATCAAGGCATGGCCTCACTGTCCGAAGCCGCAGTGCTCGACGCGCTGCGCGCGGTGCAAGATCCCGACCTCCACAAAGACATCGTCGCGCTCAATTTCGTGAAGAGCGTCAAGATCGACGGCACGACGGTCGCGCTCGTGATCGAGCTGACCACGCCAGCGTGCCCGGTGAAAGATTTGATGCGCGATCAGGCGCGCGCGTGCGTGCTCGCGATCGGTGCCACTCAGGTCGATATCGAGATGACTGCGCAGGTGCGGTCGGTGTCGCGTCATGAAGGCAACACGTCGCCGGTCGCCGGCGTGAAGAACATCATCGCGGTCGGCGCGGGCAAGGGCGGCGTCGGCAAGACGACGGCGGCCGTGAATCTGGCGATGGCGCTGGCGAAATTCGGAAGCAAGGTCGCGATCATCGACGGCGACCTCTACGGTCCGAACGTGCCGATCATGCTCGGCCTCTCCGCCGAGCTCCACACCGACGACGGCAAGATCGTGCCGGCCGAGCGCTACGGCATTCAGGTCGTGTCGATGGCGTTCCTCACGCCGGATGATGCGCCGGTGATTTGGCGCGGTCCGATGTTGCACGGCGCCATCCAGCAGTTCTTCCGCGAAGTGAAGTGGACGAACATCGACTACCTCATCATCGACATGCCTCCCGGCACTGGCGATGTGGCGCTCAGCCTCAGCCAGAGCGTGCCGGTCGCCGGTGCCGTCGTGGTGTCGACGCCGCAGAACGTCGCGCTGGCCGACACCAAGCGCGCGATCGCGATGTATCGCAAGCTGAACATCCCGGTCATCGGCATCCTCGAGAACATGAGCCACTTCATCTGCCCCGACTGCGGTCGCGAGAGTGACCTGTTTGGCAAGGGGGGCGCCGAGACGCTGGCGATTCAGATGAACGTGCCGTTCATGGGCTCCGTGCCGCTCTACGAACCCGTGCGGCGTGGTGGTGACAACGGCGTGCCGATCGTGATGGCCGAGCCGGAATCGCCGGCCGCCAAAGCGTTCATGGCGGCCGCCGAGCGCGTGGCGCAGCAGGTGTCGATTGCGTCGTATCAGCGCAAAGTCATTCCGCTGACGGCCGTCTAGAGTGACGCTGTCTTTCGAGAAACACACCCTCGCCAATGGCCTGACCGTGCTCGTGCACGAGGACCATCACGTGCCCGTGGCGGCCGTGAGCGTGTGGTACCACGTCGGCTCGAAGAACGAACGCCGAGGGCAGACCGGGCTCGCACATTTGTTCGAGCATGTGATGTTCGAAGGGTCGCAGCACGTGACGAACGGCTTCTTCGAGCCGCTTCAGCGCGCGGGCGGCACGCTCAACGGCTCGACCAGCTCGGATCGCACCAATTACTGGGAAGTCGTGCCGACCGGCGCGCTGGAACTGGCGCTCTGGATGGAAGCGGATCGCATGGGCTGGCTCTTGCCGGCGCTCAGCGAAGAGCGCTTCAACACGCAACGCGAGGTCGTCCTCAACGAGCGGCGACAGAGCTACGAGAACAAGCCCTACGGCCTCGCGCACTTCGCGATGCTCGAGGCGCTGCATCCCGATGACCATCCGTATCGCTGGCCCGTGATCGGTGATCCGGCCGATCTGCGCGCGATGAGTGTGGATGACGCGCGCGCGTTCTTCTCGCGTTTCTACCATCCAGGCAACGCGTCGCTGGTGGTGGCCGGTGATGTGTCGCCGGACGCGGTGTTTCGGATGGCGGAGAGACTGTTTGGCGATATCGCCGCAGGACCGGCGGTGGCGAAGGTCGTGGCGCCGCCAATGCCGTCGATCGCACGGCGCGTCTACCTCGAAGATCGCGTGGAGTTGCCGCGGCTGTATCTCGCTTGGCCGAGCCCATCGCTCTTTGCCGCCGGTGACGCGGAGCTCGACCTGGCGGCCGACATGCTCGCGAACGGCAAGACCTCGCGCCTCTATCGCACGCTCGTGCATGACGCCCGTATCGTCGCCGAGCTCGGCGCCTCGCAGGGCTCGCGCGAGTTGCAGGGCATGTTTCAGATCACGGCGACCGCCGCGCCGGGTCACACGCTCGACGAAGTGCATCGCGCATTGACGGACGCACTGTCGTCGATGGCCGAGCGTGGGCCATCCGCATCAGAGCTGGCGCGCGAGCAGGTGCAAGCCGAAGCGACCTTCTTGTCGCGCCTGCAAACGCTCGGCGGATTTGGCGGCAAGTCGGATCAGCTCAACGCGTATCAGGTGTACTTGGGGCGCCCGGATTACTTCGATGCTGACCTCAGTCGCTACCTCGACGCGACGCCGGCGGGTGTGCGCGAGGCCGTGCAGACGTGGCTCACGCCGAACACGCCAGTGGCGCTGTCGGTGGTGCCGCAGGGCCGCGGGGATCTCGCACTCGCGGATTCGCAACTCTCGGAGGTGCGATGACCAACGCGCTGGTGCCTGATCGCTTCGCGACGCCCGTCGTCTCGGCGCCGAATCCCATTCGACTGCCGGCCATTGAACGCTCGGTGCTGCCGAACGGCATCCGCATCTGGACGTTGCCACATCGCGCGTTGCCGGTCGTGTCGCTCTCGGCCTTGATTGATGTCGGCACCGTGGATGACCCGGCCGATCTCCCGGGCCTCGTCGCGATCGCGACAGACATGCTCGACGAAGGCGCCGGCGGACGCGACTCCATTCAGCTGGCCGAGACGCTCGCCGACCTCGGCTCGACGCTCGACCTCGGAGCGGGCCCCGACGCGACCTCTGCGCAACTCTGGACCATGCGTCGTCATCTCGATGCCTCGCTCCGCGTGCTCGCCGATGTGCTGACACGGCCACACTTCAACGACAGTGACCTCACGCGCGTGCGCGAGCTTCGGCTTAGCCGGTTGCAGCAGCTGCGACGCTCCGCGGCCTCGGCGGCGGACCGGACGTTTGCGGCCGCCGTGTTCGGTCAGCATGGCTACGGTCACCCGGGGCTCGGCACGTCGGCCAGTGTCGGGCGGGTGACGATGGATGATGTGCGCGCGCATCATGCGCGACACATGGCGCCGTCGCGCGTGACGATCATTGCGGCGGGCGACGTCGACCACCACGAGCTGGTCGCGATGGTGTCTGACATCTTTGGCACATGGACGGCCACAGTGCCGACGGCCGGTACGCCCGAGATGGCCGCGCCGCCGGCGCCCGGACCACGGATCCTGTTCGTGGCGCGTGAAGGCGCGCCACAGTCTGAGCTGCGCATCGGCCACCTCGCCGTGCCGCGCGCCACACCCGACTACTACGCGCTCGTGTTGCTGAATGCGGGGCTTGGCGGGTCGTTCTCGGGACGGCTGAATCAGCGCCTGCGTCAGCAGCTCGGCTACACCTACGGCGCGCGATCCGCGTTCGACATGGATCGTCTGGCGGGCTCGTTCGCCTGCGAGGCCAGTGTGCAGGGCGACAAGACGGCCGATAGCGTGCGCGAAATGCACGCGCTGGTCGCGGCCGTGTGCGCCGATCGTCCGCTGGATGGGGAAGAGCTTGAGCTTGCGCGCGGCTCGTTGACGCGCGGGTATGCACGCAGCTTCGAGACGCCGCGGCAACTGAGCGGTGCACTTGCGCAACTCGCCGTGTATGGACTGCCGGACGACACGTTCGACAACTTCGTGCCGTCGATGCAGGCCGTGACTTCGGCCGACGTGGCCGCCGCGGCCCAGGCCCGTCTCGACCCCGCCAACCTCACCACGGTCGTCGTCGGCGATCCGCAGTGGCTCGACTCGCTCAAGGCACTGGGAGCCGAGGTCGAGGTCATCGAAGTAGAGTTCTGATATGAAAGCGGCGTTCTTCGATCAGCACGGTGGTCCGGACGTCTTTCGTTACGACGAGATTGCGGATCCCGTTGTGCCCGACGGCTGGGCGCTCGTCCGCGTCCGCGCATGCGCGCTCAATCATCTCGATCTGTGGCAGCGGCGCGGTCTTGAGCGCGTGAAGATTCTGATGCCGCACATCAGCGGCGCCGATGTCGCTGGCGACGTGGTCTCGATCAATGGGCCATCTCAGATCGCGTCAGGCACGCGCGTCATGTTGCAGCCTGGCATGAGCTGCGGCGCGTGCGATGCGTGCCGAGCCGGTCGTGAAAATCAGTGCCGCAAGTACGACGTGCTCGGCTATCAATCAGCGGGTGGGTATGCGGAACTGGTAGCCGTGCCCGTCGGCAGCCTCATTCCGATCCCTGCACATCTGGACTTCATCACCGCGGCCGCGTTTCCGCTGACCTTCCTCACCGCCTGGCACATGCTCGTGACGCTGGCGCGGATTGCGGCCGGCGAGACCGTGCTGGTCATTGCCGCGGGCAGCGGCGTGGGCCAGGCTGCGATTCAGATTGCCAGAGCGAAGGGTGCCCGCGTGTTTGCCACGGCCGGTGGCGAGGCCAAGCTCGCGAGGGCGCGCGAGATGGGTGCCGAAGCGGTCATCGATCACTACACGCAAGACATCACCACGGAAATTCGTCGTCTCACGTCGAACCGCGGCGCCGACATCGTCGTAGAACATGTGGGCGTGGCCACGTTCGAGAAGAGCGTGAAGAGCCTGTCCGTTGGCGGACGGTTGGTGACGTGCGGGGCGACGACGGGGTTTGATGCCCGGCTCGACTTGCGGCTGCTGTTCGCCAAACAGCTCTCGGTGATTGGCTCCTACATGGGCACACCGCGAGAATTGCTGGCTGCTGCTGAGGGACTGTTCGATGGCACATTCACGCCCGTGGTCGATCGAACGTTCCCGCTCGCCAAAGCGGGCGACGCGCACCGCGCACTGGAATCGTCACAACACTTTGGGAAGATCGTCCTCCTGCCGTAGCCACAGCACAGGTAGACTGAAGGCCTTATGAGCGCGGCCCGGTGGGGAATGAGCCTCGTCGCGATGATCGGCCTGCTGGCGGCGACCATTGCCGGTGCGACGATCTGGCTGCTCGTCTACGACCCCGTGATGGTGTCGGAAGCCGTCTCCAAAGGCGACGTCGCGCCCATCGTCCAAGCCCTCGGCAGCGCCATCTTCAGCGCGCTGAAAGGGCTCTTCAAGTACCTCTAGACCAAAACCCAAGATGTTTTGGCTAGTGATCTTGATCTGCCTTTGCCAGCAAGTCCTGATACGCGTGACCAGCAGACGCGCCGTTTTCGGTGGGCAGGCCTGAGGGTTGCCAGCCGGCGGCGGAGCCGTCGCGAGCGCCGCCGAAGCCACCGAGCACATTCTCAATGTGCTGAAAGCCAAACGCTTCGAGCATCTGCGATGCGCGCACGGAGCGCACGCCCGACTGGCACGAGACGAGCAGCGGTGTGTCGGGCGAGAACACCGCCTTCATCACGCGAATGAAATCTGGATTCGCGACGAGCTGATCGGTGTCTTCGTCGTGTTCGAGCAGCGGCACGTTGACAGCGCCCGTCGGGTGGCCCGCGGCGAATTCGCGTGTGGACCGCACGTCAACAAGAGTGGCGCCGGCGGTGTGGCGCGTGTGAGCTTCGGTGGCGGTGATGTTGGTGATGGGCATGTCAGCAGATGATCTTCTCGCAGGTTGACGCGATTGCCAACAGCGTGGATGTCTGGTTCAACTTGCCGACAATTTCGAAGCCGGCGGGCAAGACGCCGTCGGGCATGCGCATCGGGAGGCTGATCGCGGGATGGCCCGTCATGTTGAACAGTTGTGTGTTGCGCAACATCGCGGATCGTACGGGAATGCGCACGCCGCCAATGACGATCTCGTCCTGACCGAGCGGCGGCGCGAGGATCGGGAGTGTCGGCAACAGCAGGGCGTCGATGCCGTGGAGCGCCAGGTTCACGCTTTCCCGAAAGGCATCGCACGACTCACGCGCACTGAGGTAGTCGACGGCGGTGAAGTTGCGGCCCGCGAGCAATCGTCCGCGCACGGTGGGCCGATACTTGTCGCCGCGGGTATCGAGGTACTTCGCGTGCCATGCCGCACCTTCCGAGAGCACGACGCGCACATAGACATCGAGGATCGTCGCCGTCGCGGCCAGTGAGCGCGATTCGATCGACGCGCCGGCCTGTCGCAGTGCCTGCACGGATCGATCGAATGCCTCGCGGACCGGCGGTTCGAGATTGCCAATGAAATCGCCGTCGAGCACGGCGAAGCGGAGCGAACGAATGTCGGGCGCGGTCACGACGTCGGTCGGCCGCGCGGCGAGCACACGCCACATGGCCGCGGCATCAGCCACGTTGCGCGCGAGGGGACCCACGTGATCGAACGTCGTGCTGAGCGGAATCACGCCAGTTGTGGGCACGTCGTTCAGGGAAGGCTTGAGTCCCACGATGCCGCAGGCGGCCGCGGGGATACGAATCGAGCCGCCGGTGTCGGAGCCGACGGACATCTCGGCCATGCCCGTGGCGACCGAAACGGCGGAGCCGCCACTCGAACCGCCTGGCGACCGCGTCAGATCGAGCGGATGGTGCACGGGGCCGAACCCCGAATCCTCGCAGGTTGTGCCGAGTGCAAACTCATGCAGGTTGGTCTTGCCGATGAGGACGGCGCCGGCTTCGCGGAGCCGCGTGATGATCGGCGCATCTGTCGTCGCCACGTTGTCGGCGAGGACCTGTGACGCCGCTGTCGTCGGCTGCCCGGCAATATCAACGAGGTCTTTGATCGAGACCGGCAGTCCATGGAGCGGACCGCGATTGATCCCGCGCGCCGTCTCGTCGTCAGCTTGTCGCGCCTGCGCGCGTGCGCCATCGGCGTCAATCAGAATGAAGGCATTTGTGCGCTGGTTGTGCGCGGCGATCGCTTGGAGTGCCGCTTCGACTCGTTCAACGGAGGTCATACTTCGACATAATATGCCGCGATGTCATCGAAGGTAATTGCTGCCGTGATGCCGGCTCCGCGCGTGCCTGTGGAGCTCAGGGAATTCGACGAACCGGATCTGCCCGTTGGCGGTGCGCTGCTGCGCACGGCGATGTCGGAGGTCTGCGGCACCGACGTGCACTTGTGGCACGGCCGTCTGTCTGGCGTGCCGTACCCGATCATCCCGGGTCATGTCACAACGGGCACACTCGACAAGGCGCGCGGCACGCTGAAGGACGTTCAGGGGAATATCCTCAACGAGGGCGATCGTCTGGCGTTCTTCGATGTGCATCGCACCTGCGGCAAGTGCCTCGCCTGCACAGCGAATCGCACGCCGACGCGCTGCCCATCGCGCCGCGTCTACGGCATCACCGACTCGGCGACCGAAGGCCTCTTTGGTGGCTGGTCCCAGAAGGTCTACCTCGAGCCTGGCGTCGTCGTTGCGAAGCTGCCGGATCGCGTGACCTTTGAAGACTACATTGGCGGCGGCTGCGGTCTGCTGACCTCCGTACACATCATCGAACGCGCGAAGATCGTGATGGGCGACACGGTCGTGGTGCAGGGCGCGGGCGCTGTCGGCATGTGCAGCGCCGCACTCGCGCGGAAGGCCGGTGCAGCGCAGGTGATCATCATCGGCGCTCCGGCGTCACGCCTCGAACTGGCCGGACGAATGGGGGCCGACGCCGTGATCAACATCGACACGGCGTCGCCCGACGAACGCATCGCGCAGGTGATGGCGCTGACCAACGGCATCGGCGCCGACGTGGTGATCGAAGCAGCGGGATCGCCGCGCGCATTCGAAGAAGGCGTGCGCATGGCGCGCAATGGCGGCGCCTACGTGATCGCCGGGCACTACACGAACACGGGCGACAGCACGATCAACGCGCACGAGCACATCAATCGCAAACACCTCGACATTCGCGGATGCTGGGGCAGTGAAGCCGGGCATTTCCTGCGCGCGCTGACGATCCTCGATCGCTACCGCGACGAGATCCCCTTCAAAGACATCGGCGCTAAAACCTATGGACTGACCGAAATCAACGAAGCCCTCGAAGTCGCCGCATCCATGGCGATTCCCAAGGCGCTCGTGGATCCCTGGCGATAATCACGGTGAAAGGCGTAAAGAACGTGAAGACAGGCTTTCAAAAAGCTCTTTGAACGATTGTCTTCACGTTCTTAACGTGCTTCACGGTGAATCTCTATTTGCTGGCCAGCGCCGCGTCGATTGCGGCCTGAAACTGGCCGTACGGCATCGCGCCCGGCAGTTTGCCGAGCGGCTTCATCGAGTTGTTCCCGTCCATGATGCCGACGATGAAGAACGGTGTGCCGTCGGCGCCCATCGAGATGGCTGAGGCGGTCGACTGCCGAATCGACGCCGAGTATTTGTCGGCAGCAACACACGCAGAGAAGGTGCTCGCGTTGAGCCCCGCTTCCTTGGCGCGCGCCAGCAGGTCCGCCGGCTGATGCGTGCCGGCCTTCGTGAACAGCCGGTTGTGCAGCTCCCAGAACTTGCCCTGTTCGGTCGCGCAATGCGACGCCACGTGCGCGCGAATCGACTCGGGGTGCAGCTGGTCGATCGGGAAGTCGCGGAAGGTGTAGCGAATCTTGTTCGTCTGGATGTACGCGGCGTCGATCTGCGGCAACACCTGCGTGAAGTGACGGATGCAGAACGGGCACTCGTAGTCGGAGTACTCGACGAGCACGACCTGCGAGGTCTTCGATCCCCGGAACTGCGCGCCGGTCAGGTCGAGGGTCGCCGGCAAGGCTCGCGTCGGCGCCTGCTGCTGCGCGGCGTTGCCGTTGCCCACGCGCTTCACAAGCGCGGCCTGCGTCGCCTTGAGGGCATCCACCTCCTTGCGCAACGCTTCGACCTCACTCTTCGAGGCACACCCGGCAGCGGCCACTGCCAACATCGCAACGACCGACCACTGTTTCATCCCTGTCATGACACTCCTTCAATTTCGTCCGTTGCTGCTTGCTGCTGACTGTCGAGAATTGTACGCTCACAGCGTCACCACGGCGGCCCTTGAGCCGCCGCACAAATATATGAGACGTACACGCATTCTTGCCACCGCTGGTCCGTCCACGACGCTGCCGGTTCTGCGTGACCTGATTCGATCGGGCGCCGACGCGTTCCGGTTGAACTTCTCGCATGGCACCCACGAGTCGCAGGCCGTGATGTTCAAGATGATCCGGGATGCCGCGATGGCTGAAGGGCGTCCCGTGGCGATCGTCCAGGACCTCGGCGGCCCGAAGATCCGCACCGGCGAAGTGTCGGCACCGTTCACGCTCAACCACGGGGATGCGTTGACGATTGCGGCCGGCGCGTTCATGGGCGGTCGCGGCCGCGTGTCCTGCAGTTTCGAAGCACTGTTTTCGTCGGCGAGAGTGGGCGATCGCCTGCTGGTCAATGACGGCCGCATCGAACTGGAAGTGGTCACGAGCAACGCGGATGCTCTCGAGACCCGCGTGCTCGCCGGTGGCGTCCTCTCGAGCCACAAGGGCATCAACCTGCCGGGCGTGACGATTCGCACGTCGGCCGTCACCGCCAAGGACGAAGCCGACCTGAAGTTCGGCATCGAACTCGGCATCGACTTCGCGGCCGTGAGCTTTGTGCAGTCGGCCGACGACGTGTCGCACGCAAGACGCGTCGCGGCCCAGGCCGGCGCGCCGGACCTGCCGATCATCGCCAAGATCGAACGCCCGCAGGCGGTCGAGCAGATCGAGTCGATCCTCGATGTCGCTGATGGCGTCATGGTCGCGCGTGGCGATCTCGGCCTTGAGCTGCCGCTCGAGCGCCTCCCGGCCGCCCAGAAACGCGTGACCCGTGCCGCTCGCGCTCGCGGCGTTCCCGTGATCGTCGCCACACAAGTACTTGAGTCGATGGTCGTGGAACCGCGGCCGACACGCGCCGAAGTCACTGATGCCGCCCATTCCGTGGACGAGCGCGCCGACGCCATCATGCTGGCCGGTGAAACGGCCGCCGGCGCCTATCCGGTTCGCGCCGTGCAAATGCTCGACGCGATCATTCGCGAAGTCGAGGCGATGCCCGACCACGCTGACGTGGCGCCCGATGCGGCGGCACGCAATCGCCCGGGACGTCCGTTGTGCGAAGCCGCCGTCGCGCTCGCTGAGCGCAGCGGCGCGGCCGCCATCGTCGCCATGACGGAAGCCGGCAAGACACCGCGCATGCTCGCGGCGCTCAGACCCGATGCGCAGGTACTCGCCGCCACGCCAAACGCGCGGACCGCGGCGCAGTTGTCACTGACCTGGGGCGTGACGCCCGTGATCACCGGCGCGATGACGATCCCCGGTGTGCGCGACACACTTCGCAACCGTGGCATCGTGCGCCAGGGCGATGTCATCGTGTTTGTATCGATGCATCCGAAGCTCAGCCAGGACGGCAGGAACTTCATTCACGTTGAGCGTATCTAGCGCGTTCAAGACCGTTATCGACAACTCGTTGCTCTTGATCGCCGGCGCGGTCGCGGCGATCGTGTGGGCGAATGTCGATAACACCTCGTATACACACCTCGCGCATGCGATGCACTTTGCCGTGAACGACATCGGCATGGTGTTCTTCTTTGCGCTCGCCACCAAAGAGGTCGTCGAAGCCACGCTGCCCGGCGGTGCGCTCGCCACACCTCGACAGGCTGCGCTGCCGATGCTCGCAGCGGTTGGTGGCATGCTCGTGCCGGCGCTCATCTTCATCGTTGGCGCGTCGCTCACCGGGCAAGAGGACGCGATGCGCGGCTGGGCGATTCCGTGCGCAACGGACATCGCGTTCTCCTATCTGGCCGCGCGGATGATCTTCCCGAAGGCATCGCCCGCCATTCCCTTTCTCCTGCTGCTCGCGATTGCCGACGACGCGCTGGGGTTGATTGTGCTCGCGATCTTCTATCCCAGTGGGCCGCTGGCGTTTCTCCAGTTGCTGATGTGGATGACACCGGCGCTCGGGCTTGCGTGGCTGATGCGCCGACGTGGAATCACGAACTTCTGGGCGTATCTCGCGGTGCCTGGGCTGTTGTCGTGGATCGCGCTCTATGTCGGCGGCATTCATGCCGCGCTGGCGCTGGTCCCGATCGTGCCATTCATGCCTTCGGCAGAGCGTGATCTCGGGCTCTTTGATCCGCGCGAAGAATTCCGCGCCGACACACTCGATCGCTTTGAACACGCGTGGAAGATTCCCGTGCAGGTCATCCTGTTCTTTTTCGGACTCGCCAACGCCGGCGTGCCCTTGTCGAGCGTTGGGGCACCGACCTGGCTTGTGGTGGCGGGACTGCTGGTGGGAAAGCCGATCGGCATCGTCGCGATGACATTGATCGGGGAACGCGTGGGGTTGCGACGGGCCACCGGCCTGGATCTTCGCGCCCTGTGCGTGCTCGGGGTGGCGGCCGGAATCGGCTTCACCGTCGCACTGTTCTTCGCGGCTGCCGCGTTCGCGCCAGGTGTCGTGCTCGATCAGGCCAAGATGGGCGCCTTGCTCAGTTTCCTTGCGGCACCGTTGGCGCTGCTGCTGGCGCGGACACTGGGGCTTCGGCGTACCGCTTGAGCGCCATCAGCGACACCTGCCATCCGCGCGAGATCACGACATAGTACCGTCGCCATCGCGGCGACATGTCTTCGCCCTCCTGCCGCACATGCAGGCGGCAACCAGTACCTTCCGCCACACACTGCACATGCAGCGTCATCGGGCCGAGTGGATCGCCTTCGGGCGGAATCCATGACGCGTCGGCGACCTGAAATGCCTGACCTGCCTTGATGTCGATGATCGTGCCGAAGAAGGTGCCGCCGAGTGGCCCCAGCAGGTCATCGCGATACGGCGTCGTCGGCCACTGGATGGCGTAGATGCCGAGCGGCACGGGTGTGGTCACCGAGCGGGCGACCTGCCACCACGCGCGCACGGCGTCAGGATCGAAGAAGCACGCAAACACGCGCGCGGGCGGCGCGTCGATCAGCAAACTCTGCTCGAAGCGGCCGCCGGCGTCGTGAATGGCCTTGGACATTACTTTTTGCGCAGCGTCTGCGAGTAGGCGACGATCGCCCACACTTGCTCTTTCGTGGAGTCGTCCTTGAGCGCCGGCATCTTCGGCGTCTCGCGACCATTCCAGATCTTCCAGAACACCACGCCGTCGGGATTCTTCGCGGCGCCCGCAGCAGGCGTGAGGTCCATGTCGGCCTGGTTCTTCAATTCGGCGTCCGGACCATCACCTTTGCCGGTCTTGCCGTGGCAGCGCTGGCACTTCGCTTCATAGAGCTTCTTGCCGCCCACGAGTACAGCGTCGCTCATCGTCAGCGGATTCTTCTCGTCTTTCGCGTTGTCCGGGAGGACCCACGCGCCTTTTTTCTGTGGTGCGGCGTTGGCGGCCGACACCGTGGCGACGAGCACGCCGGCATAGACCATCAGCGCGCCAATCATCAGTACCCGTTTGATCACGATGCAAACTCCTGTGAGAGGGCAGCTCAGGCTGCCGATGAGAGATCTTACGCCGAGGCTAGTAGAGGAGGAAGCGCTCCCGAACCGCGGCAAACGCAGCCACGTCAGTCTTCCATTCGGCAGCGAGCGCGTGTGCGCTCACACCAGACTCCAGTGCTTCGCGCAGACGCGATGACCCCGACAGGATGTCGATCGGGGGCTTCACGTACTCGTATTCGTACGGCGGCTCGCGCCACGCAAATTGACTGGGATCGGCGCGGCGAAACGCATCGAGCACGACGACGCCGGCTTCGACGGCGGGGAATGCTCGGCGGTTGGTCACGTGCATCTGTACTCCGCCGCACGTCACGCGCGCGTGTTTCTGAAATGTGGGTTCAAACGCATGGGATCGAAAGTGCACGCCGGGCAGACCCACAGCATTGAGGGATGCCGCAAAGACATCGGGATCGGTGACCCACGGCGCGCCGAGCAGCTCGAACGGTTTGGTCGTGCCGCGGCCCTCAGACACATTCGTGCCCTCGAAGAGCACCGTTCCCGGGTAGACGACCGCCGATTCGAGCGTCGGCAGATTCGGCGACGGCAACACCCACGGCATGCCAGCTTCATCAAAGTACTGTGTGCGATCCCAGCCCTGCATCGTCACCACTTCGAGTTTCGCGCCGATGCCGAAATGTTCGTTGAAGAGCCGTGCGAGTTCGCCAATCGTCATGCCATGGCGCATGGGAATCGGAAATTGCCCAATGAACGACTCGTAGCCGGGCACAAGCATGGGGCCTTCCACTGTGACGCCGTCGATCGGATTCGGGCGGTCGCACACAACGATCGGGATCCCGTGCTTCGCGCCCGCCCTGAGGCAGTTCGCCATCGTGTAGATGTAGGTGTAGATGCGCGTGCCGACGTCCTGCAGATCGATCACGAGCGCATCGAGGCCACGCAACATCTCGGGCGTTGGCTCGCGCGTCTCTGAATACAGCGAGTAGACCGGGATCTGCCGTCGCGCATCATTCATGTGCGGCGACTCGATCATGTTGTCTTGCAGGTTCGACTGGAGCCCGTGCTGCGGACCGAAGATCGCGCCGACCGTGACGCCAGCGGTTTCGGCCTGCGCCAGCACGTGTTGCAGAGCGGCATCGACCGATGCCGGGTTACAGACGATGCCGACCGTGCGGCCGCGCAGCAACTGTCGTTCGAACAACACATCAGAGCCGAGACGCATGGTTGTGATTATCGCCGACACAGCCGCTCGGCGACCATCGTCGCCACGGCGGCATCGCCATAGCTGTTGCCCCGCAGCCGCAGCGTGAGCGAATCGCCGCCTTCAAATACGACGTCGCGATCGTGGCGCGTCACACGTCGTACCCGGTGCCAGGGCCACGCGATCGATGCACCGCCGGCAAATACGATGCGGTGTGAGGTGAGGAAGAGCTTGCCAGACGCATCGCCGTGATCGGGCGCGCTCACCGGCGCCATGAAGTGGCATTCATCGGAGCCGATGACACGATGCTGCGTGGCAATGATGGGCAGGGCAGACGCCTCTGTCATGGCGCACAGTCGCTCGAGCGCATGGAGCATCTCCTCCTGCCGCTCGCGCTCATCCAGTTGGTCCAATGAGGCGATGCGGGGCCTGAGGTCCTCAAGGGCGGCGACGGTGGGTCGCAGCAGGCTCGCATTCGCATCCTGCCACCACAGGGTCACCTGTCGCTCGGGCGCACCGCTGTTCTTCCTGAAGAAACCCCAGGCCATCGCCGTTACGGCAGGAGAGTGACGGCGACTTCGAGCAGTTCGTGAATCGGATTGAGCAGGACGATGCTGAGGCCGATGAAGCCGGCGAGCGCGAACCACTGGTAGTGTCGCGGCGCACGCGGTCGCGGCGGAATCGGGTCGAGGAGGCGACGCACACGGCCTTCCAGGGGTTCGCCACGATAGAGCGCACTGGCCGGCAGCTCCGACAACGTCACGCCCGCCGGCACCATGCGAGCAACGCGCACGAGTGCGGCCGCAAGCGCGATGCGACCTGCGTCACCGCGGCCGGCCCCGGGGGCCTCGTCAGCGAGCTCTTCCGCGGCGTCGTGCCACGCCAGATCGATCGCCGGTCCGATGCGCGTCCACGAAAGCGGATCGGGCAGCGCGAGCAGCAGCATGCGCCGCGCGTTGTCGTGATGTGCGATGTGGCCGCGCTCGTGATCAAGAATCGCCGCGAGTTCGTCGGGTGGGCACTCATCGAGCACGCGCTGTGCGACGACGAGTCGCGGCTTCAATACGCCGACGACGGCCACCACCGGAAAGATCGAATCGATAGCGAGCGCCGGAACGGTGATGCCCGGCAGGGTGACCGGCGTGGCGTCCCGCAGCCACTCGCCGAGCAGGCGACGATGCCGGACGACGGCGCTGGCGACGCGCGCGAGCGCGGCGATCAGTAGTCCGAGGCCGCACGCCGAGAGTCCCAGGAGCACGTCGCCGATCCGCTCATTTGCGCCACGCGGTTCAAAGAAGAAGAACGAGAACATCGCGAGCGATGCCCAGAGCGTGCTCGCCACAAGCGGCAGGAGCCGCAAGTGAAACAGGAACGCCGCACGATCCATGGGCGCTTGCGGCGCGTGTGCGCGACGCCACTGCCAGGTCGTCACGGCCGACGCGACGGCATTGGCCGTGGCGAACGCGGCCAGAATGACGACGGCAAAGCGCGCGTCGAAGGTCACCGGGATTTCTGCTCCAGCTCGGCGCGGCGGGCGCGAATCAGGGTCTCGAGTTCCTTCAGCATTTCCTGATCGCGTTCGCCGACGGCATCCACGAAGAAGGACATCAGTGGGCGCAGTGAACCCTGATCACCGCGGATCGCGGCGCGCACGGCGCCGGCGGCCAGTGACGATTCGAGCTCGGCGCGGGTGTGTCGCGCGGCGTAGCGGAACGCACGCCCGTGCTTGGTGCGATCGAGCACGCCCTTGCGATGCAGGCGATCGAGCGTCGTCATCAACGTCGTGTAGGCAATTTCAGAAAACTTTGGCTGCAGGTCGCGCACAGAGGCCGCGTTGCCGTACTGCCAGAGTGCTTCGAGGACCCGCCATTCCAGTGGGCCGAATGCGGACGGCGAGGTCGAGGCGTGCATCAACTTTCGGAGCCAAGTCATCACCGAAAGTTTACACTGCACCGCATGAACCTCGTTCCCCTGCTCGTCCTGGCAATGGCTGGGGTCGGTGGGCTCGGCGCAGCGTCCTATCGCCAGTCGGAAATTGACGTGGGCAAGGCCGTGTACGACGGGCGGAAGTGCGCGACCTGTCACATGGTGGCGGGGAAGGGGAACATCCGGTTCCCGCTCGATGGCGTCGCGTCGAGGCTCTCGGTGGAGGACCTGCGCCGGTGGCTCACGGATACGGCGGAGATGGAGGGCGCGCTGCCACGACAGCCCGCCGTCCGTATGTCTGAGTGGATGGATACCAATCGCAAGATCAACGAACGTGATCGCGTCGCCCTCGTCACGTATCTGGCCTCGCTGAAGTAACCTGAACGTGTGACCTATCAAGCCGTCGTCCTGTTTTCGACGACCCTGCTGGCGATCGTGAATCCGGTCGGCTCGGCGGTCATGTTTGCGGCCGTGGCCGGGCGCTTTCCGAAGGCCGTGCAGCGTCGCATGGCGAATCAGAGCGGCATCGCCATTCTGATTATCCTGATTGTGTGCGCGTGGCTCGGGCGGATGATTCTGCAGGGGTTGGGGATCAGCGTGCCGATGTTGCAGGCGGCCGGCGGTTTGATTCTGCTGCGCTACGGCTTGCAAATGGTGAGCGCCGAGGATTCGAACAAGCTGTCGGAGAAAGAAACGCATTCTGCCGAAGTGGTGCCGGAGGCGCAGTGGAAAGCGCTCGCCGTGGTGCCGCTCGCGATTCCCGGGACGGTGGGCGCCGGCACGATCACAGCGGTGGTGATTCAGGCGAGCACGTACAACTCGGCGCGCGATCTGCTGATCATTTCGGCGGTGTCGTTGATCGTGTCGGTAATCGTATGGATCGCGTTTCGCATGGCGACGCCGATCAGCCAGCGCCTGGGACCCATCGGCATGAACATCGTCACGCGCGTGATGGGTATTCTGCTGGCGGCCACGGCGTTCGGGTTGCTGGGCCGCGGCATCGGCGGCTTGCTGCCGGGGTTGTTGAAGTAGCTAGCCGTAGACGTTGTAGCTGCCGTCTTTCGCAAACCCAATCAGCGTGATGCCGGTCTCGCGCGCGGCCTGCACGGCCAGACTCGACGGCGCGCCGACGGCGACCAGCGTGCCAACGCCGGCCATCGCGGCCTTCTGGATGATCTCGTAGGCGACGCGGCCGCTCACCACCAACAGGTGATCCCCGGCCGGTGACACCGGTGGCTCTTCAGTTCCCCGGCCCCGTGCGGCCAGCAGCGCGCGGCCAATGAGTTTGTCGACCGCGTTGTGCCGTCCGACATCTTCCGTGATGTCGACCAACACGCCGCGGCGATCGAAGAACGCCGCGGCGTGCAGGCCGCCGGTCTTGGCAAACACCGCCTGCGCGTCGCGCAGGCGGTGCGGCAGCTGAAAAACGATCGAATTGATTTCAATGGCTCGCACGGCGGCCGGAAAGCGGCCGCCGACGTGGTTGCTGAGCGCAGACAGTTTCCCGCAGAGGCCGCAGGCCGTGGTGGCCACGCCGGAGCGTGCCAGCACGGCCGGGTCAAACATGACATGCGGGGCGAGCACGACGCGGAGCGTCGCGCTCGCCTCGTCACTGTCAAACGCGAGCGTCGTTTCGGTGACGTCGGTCGACGAACGGATCACGCCCTCGGCGTAGAGCAGGCCCAGCACAAACGCCTCGTCATCGCCGGGCGTGCGCATGAAGATGCCGAGCGACGTCAGGGTGGGTGCCGTGGCACCTGGCGCGGTGTGGCTGAGTTGGATCGAGAGCGGCGCCTCGACGGCGACCAGATCCTGATCCGTGCGGGAGCCATCGCGCGTAACGCGGCGGAGCGGAGCGATCGAGACGCGGGGCACGTGACGATGATAACTGCGGTGTGCATGAAAAACGGGCGCCGGCGATTTCGCCGGCGCCCGTGGTGCCTTGAACCTTCCGAACTTACCTCGCGAACCCTACGAACTGGTCTTAGAAGATGTACCGCACCTGGAACTGCACCATGCGCGGCGGATCGATGTTCGCAAGCGCCGGGATCGCATTGGTCGCCGTGCCGGCCGCGACGAGCTGGCCGAACGTCGACGCGACCGTGGCGGTGTCACCGTAGACGGTGACGCCGCGGCCGAGGAAGTTGCCATGGTTGAACATGTTGAACATCTCCAACCGGAGCAGCAGCGACTGGCCTGAACGGCCCGGCACCTTGACGCGGCCTTCGAGGAACGCCGAGACGTCCTGTGTGCCCGTGCCGCGGAAGGCCGACTTCCCGATGACCGCGCCGTCAACGACGGGACGGTCATTGTTCGCGCCGTCGCCGTTGTTGTCGACGCCGGTCGTCGCGTTGAACGGACGCGCCGACGCGAGCGTCGTCACCGTGCCGGCCGTGATGTCGAACGGCAGCTTGTAGGTAAGCGTGAAGACCGCGCGATGACGCTGATCGAGCAAGCTCGGTCCGCGTTCTTCTTCACCGAGGCGGGACAGGATCGCCTGGTTCGCGCCAATGCCGTTGCCGTCCGGTTCGGACGTGTTCGTGGCCTTCGAGAGCGTGTAGCTCACCGTGGCCATGAACTTCGCGTCGCCGCGATAGGTGAGCATGGTCTGCAACGCCTTGTAGTCAGAGACGCCGTAGTTCATGAGCACGCTGACGTTACGGACGCCACCATTCACCGGCGTGATCGGACGCGTCGTGTCGGCCACCGCCACCGTGCGGACCTGGCCGACGGCCGTGCGGTCGAACACCGACGGCGCGTTGAGATCCACCGTGCGATCGAGGTCCGACCAGTGCTGGTAGACGTAATCGGCGCCGAGGAACAGGCCGGTCACGATTTCACGCTCGATGCCGACCGACGTCACCTGGCTGCGCGGGTTGTTGAGCGCATCCGGGTACGCCGCGGCGATCTTGCTGAAGTCGAGACCGTAGGCCGCGAACTGCGCGACGTAGGCATCGCGCTGGCCTGCGCGCAGCGTGATGTTGCGCGCGGGACGCTGCGAGACCGGGAGCGTGAGCGGATTGAAGCCCACTGGCAAGCACGAGCCCGTGAGGCAGGTCGGGAAGCCGGTCTGACCCGGCGTGGCCGAGTAGGTCGAGAGACCGTCGAGGCCGCCCGTGAGCGCGCCCGCGACCGCGTTGGAGCGGATCTGCGTGTAGTACATCCCGTAGCCTCCGCGAATCGCGGTGCGCGCATCCCCCATCGGATGCCAGCCGAAGCCGACGCGCGGCGCGAGGTTGTGCTTCGCATCCGTCAGCGTCTGCACGTCATAGCGCAAGCCGAGATCGAGCGTGAGGTCGTTGTTCACCCGGAACGTGTCCTGCGCGAAGCCGACGACCAGCCACTGTTTGTAGTCGTAGCCGGTGATGCCGTAGCTGACCGGCTGGCTGTAGCTCTGCACGTTGGCCAGCGTGAGCTGGTCGAACGGCACCGTGGTCGCCGCTACGAAGGTGAACGTGCCGAGCGTGGCCTGGCCGGGCTCGCTGCCCGTGCCGCCCGAGAGGTGACGTGCCACGCTCGCGCCCAGGCGCAGCGTGTGCTGGCCGAGCGACAAGGTCAACGTGTCCTGAAACTGCGTCTGCTTGCTGTAGATGTCTGACTGACGCGATTCGCCGATCGTGAACGGCACCGAACCGGCGCGCGTGTACGTCGTCGAGAGGCTCTGCGCTTCCCACTTGGTGACCGGATTGCCATGCACGTACGACACGCGGATCTCGTTGAGGATGCGCGGGCTGATGACGTACGTGTGGTTGACCTGTCCTGTGACCGACGAACGCGAGTAGCGGCGCGCGACGGTCGGCGCCGCCGTGCCGGCGACCGCATCGTTCGGGTTCGTGTCAAAGAACGTATCCACGTTCATGCGGAACATCAGCGACTGCGCATCGGACGCCTTGTGGTCGATCCGGCCGTTGAACAGCTTCTGGCGGTAGTTGCCGACATACGTCAGGCTGCCGTCGGCCGGCAGCACGAACGCGGGCAGCGTGCTCGAGAGAAACGTGGTGCGATCCTGACGCGTATAGTCGCCGCTCAGGAACGCGAAAGTCTTGTCCTTCACAAGCGCACCGCCGATGGACGCCGAGTACTGATTCAGCACATCGGGCACATCGGCCGGGTTGATCGCGGTCAGCGTCGTCGGCACTACGCAGCTCGGCGTGGAGGGCGCGCAGAAGCCCGTCGTGTCGAACGTCTTTTTTTCCCAGCTGCCCGGACGACCCATGAAGAGGCCTTCGCCGTGCAGACCGTTCGTGCCCGACTTGGTCACGATGTTGAGCGCCGGACCCGACGTCCAGCCGAACTCGGCCGAGAACGCGTTGGTCAGCGCCGACATTTCCTTCACGGCACCCACAGGCACCGTCGCGACCATCGTCTGACGGCCCCAGCCTTCGTCGTTGTTCGCGCCATCGAGCATGTAGGTTGTGGTGCGGCGGCTGCCGCCACCGGTCACGAAGTACGTCGCGTTGACGAACAGATCGCCCGTGCCCTTGCCCTGGCGGAACGCCGAGTTGAAGAGCGGCACCGTGGTGATCTTGCGGCCGAGGATCGGTGTCTCGTCGATCGTGGCGCTGTCGAAACGGCGGCCGATCTGCGAGTTCGCGCGCACACCCTGGTCGGTGCCGTACACGGTCACTTCACTCTTGCCGCCCGTGGCGACGAGTTTGACGCGCACGGTGGCCGTCTCAGACGCGCGGAGCACCAGACCGGTCACGTCTTCCGCTGTGAAGCCGGACTTCGTGACGCTGATCTTGTATGTGCCGTCGAGCGGCAACGCCGACAGTGTGGCGGACCCTTCAGCGCCCGAAATGGATTCGCGAGCCGCGCCCGTGGCGCTGTTCACGATGGTGACCTTCGCGTCCTTGACGACCGCGCCGGTCTGATCGACCACGACCACTTGAATGGCCGCGTTGTTCGGGGACTGCGCGAGCGCGGGAGCCGCGATCGCGATCAGTCCGAGTAGTGCCAGTGCTCTTGCAAACGTACGCATGAAATAAGGACTCCCCGTTCTACTTCGTTGGGCTGTATGTAAAGTCTTTGAACAAGCTGGTGGTGTCCGTCTTCGCCCAGAGGCCGATGCGACCCATCACAGGCGGACGCAGGACAGCGTTGTTCTTGGGGAAGAGTTCTTCGTGTGGCGCCGGACGGCCGGCAGCGGCCACTGGATCGGATCCGAGCGTGTATTCCATCGCGATCTCGCCGTCGAGCCACGCTTTCAGGTCCGCGCCATTGAGCGTGAGCTTGAGCTCGTGCCACGCGCCGCACGCGCCGAAGTCCGGACGCTTGCAGTCGGGATCGAGCATGAACTTCTTGTCGCGATTGAACTTCATGTTGCGGCGAATCCCGTTGTGGAATTCCCACAGTGCGACGTTGTTCTCCGTGTCGTTGTAGCGCACGGAGAGCCAGTCGCCATTGGGCTTCACGTTGAAGAGAATGCCCGACGCGCGATCGCTGTCGCCCGACTGGGTCTTGAACTTGAGGCTGATGGTGCCGTTCGAGAAGTTGTCGACGCCGTTCAGCACGGCGACGGGAAAGTTGGCGAACGCCTTCGCGTTGTCCATCAGTTCCTCATTGTTCGTGCCGTACAGCTTGCGCGCGTTCTCGATGAGCATTTTGGTCGCGGGTGTCTGCGCGGCTTTCCACGCCTTGCCGTCGATCTTGATTACCTTGTCCGGGCCATCCTGCGCCACGATCCAGGAACCTACCATCGCCTGGAATGTCGTCGACGGCTTGCCGACGACTTCCTTGCTGAGGTCCACCTTCATTACTTGCGCGTGCAGCGTCACTGCCGTTGCCACTGCGAACGCGACTGCACTCCATGTTTTCACTGCTGTCATGCCTGCCTCCTGTAACGAACGAACCAGGCCCCGGCAATCGCCGCGGGCCACACACCAAAGAACATGACGCCGGCGTGCCGCGGTGGCACGGCCAGCGGATGACCGCGAAAGATCTCGTCGTCTCGCTCGACGCCCGGCGTCACGCCGGCAAGGCCATAAATGGTTTCGAGCACGCCCTCGGCTGTGACGATGCGGCTCGTGTCTCTCTTCGAGCCGAGCGTGTAGATGATCTCGCCGTAGTGCTCGGTGTTCTGCTCGTAGAGGCCGACCGATGTCTGCGACGCGTAGGTGACCGTGAGGCGCGGCATGATGCGGCGCAGTTTCACGAGCGCCATGCGCTCGAGCTCCGCTCGCCGCGAGTCTTCCATCGCGAAATGTGCTTCGATGTGGAGCGGTGTGGTGATGGATCGGAGCGCCGCTTCGTCAGGCTCTGAAAATGAATTCTGACGATTCTCTGACGCGTCCCAACTGGCGCGCGCCATCGCGCACGCGCCGATCATGAGCGCCACCGTGCCGAGTGTGGCGATCGATTCCACGAGACGTCGCTGCGCGGGCACTCCGATACGGAGCCAGAGTGCGGCCAGAATGAGGCCGAACGTGGTGAGGGCCAGCGTGCTGAGCGTCACGTCGAGCCGAATCAATCCGTGCTGAAACTGCGCCACGAGCGCCGGTGGTGTGAAGGCGGCGACCAGCTCCCACCAGCCGCCCTGTAGCGCGGCGATGAAGCTGATGACCCACGTGCCCACCGTCACTGACAACGTGATGATGGCCGCGGTGGATGGATGCTCCGCGACGGCGGCCGCCGCCGCGCCCAGCGCGATCGTCAGACTCGCGTTGAGTACATGACCGAGCGCAATCGTGGCCAGTTCCGGCGCGTAGGTGCTGCCGCCGTACGATTTCCACAAGAGGCCGGCGATCACGAGCGGCAACATCGCGACGAGCCAGGCCGTCAGGAGCACGAGCGCCTTCGCTCCGACGCGCGCGAACGGCGAGATCCGCTGCTGCATTTCCAGCTTGAGCGCGCCGTTCTGACGATCACCGCCGACGAGGCGAATCACGACGAACGGAAACAGGAATGCGGCCACGAGTTCATATGCGCTGAAGGTTGGCGCCCAGACACCGACGAGCGGCGAAAACGCCTCGCCCACGCCGACTGCCGTCCCGTTCAGGCCGCTCAGTTCCGCGTACATCTGTACTGCGTTGATAAACGAGAGGCCGACCAGTGGACCGGTCACGATCAGCATCAGCCACCAGGCGCGCGCCGACCACAACTCGCGCCATTCTTTCGCCAGGAGCCACTGCATCGGCGTACGTGTCTTACGTGAGCGCAAGAAATGCCCCCTCCAGGTCCGTCGCACCGCTGCGACTGACCAATTCCGCGGCCGTGCCCTCGCCGCGAATCCGTCCACCGCTCAACAGCACCAGTCGGTCGCACACGCGCGCGGCGTCTGCGATCTGGTGGATCGACAGGAACAGCGTGCGTCCCCCATTCGCATGTTCGCGCAGCGTTGCCGCGGCCTCGCGTGTCTGCTTGAGATCGAGCCCTTCGAACGGCTCGTCGATCATGAGAATGGGCTGCGGCGTCAACAGGCCAAAGGCCAGAAGCGCGCGTTTAGCCTGGCCCTTCGACAGCACACCGATGCGTTGCTTCAGCAACGGCGCGAGCTGCAGCGAGTCGATGACGCGTCGCAGGTTGTCGGCGTGGCCGCCAAAGAATCCCACGGCGAAGTCGAGCACCCAGCCGAGCGGCTGATCCGGGTACGGACGGATGCCGTCCGGCACATAGAAAATCAGCGACGAACGCGCGTCGCCGTCGAGTGGCTGATCCGCTGCGGTGTACAGCTGTCCTCGAGTGGGTGGCAGCACCCCGGCGAGACACTCAAACAACGTCGTCTTACCTGCGCCGTTGGGACCGATGAGCCCCAGGATTTCACCAGGCTCCACCCGAAACGACACATCCTCGATGGCCGCGAGCCGGCCAAACGCCTTCGAGATGCCCGATACGGTAAGGAGGGGAGAGGTGGTCATGTTCTGCCAGAGCAGAACCACGATTCTGGTGCGTTGGCTGACGTACTACCAGAGGTCGTAATGCTATCGCCCCATCATTAAACGAATGAGCTACGGCGGCGAGGGAATCCAGACACGAATCGAGGTGCCCTGGCCCATGGTGCTTTTGACCCGGATCGCGCCCTCGTGCCCGCGAACAATGCCCAGCACCGCCGATAGTCCGAGGCCACGACCGGTCGCTTTCGTGCTGAAAAATGGATCGAAGATCCGCGCAACGATCGCCGACTCCATTCCTGATCCCGAATCAGAGACGTCCAGCACGGCAAACCGTGGCTCCGGTGTGCCCGATCTGGCTTTGGTCGCATCAAACGTGGCCGACAGGAGATCAGACGTCTCCGCCGTGCCGGTCGTGATCTGCACGTCGATCGTGCCTTGCGACGACACCGCTTCGGCGGCATTGACGATGAGGTTCAGCAGAATCTGGCGCAGTTGCGTCGGGTCGCCGGTCGCGAGCACGGGTTCGGCCGGTGAGCCGAGCACCACTTTGCAGTGCCGCGCCGACGAACTCTGCAACAGCGCAACCATGTCGGTCGTGATGCCACCGAGATTGACGACCTGGTTCTTCAGTGGCCGCTCGCCAGCGTAGTCCTGCATGCGCGCGACCAGTTCGGTGGCGCGTTCCGCCGCCGAGAGGATCGCCGATACGGATTCCTGTGCCGGAGCATCGGCGGGCAATTGAACGGCCGCGAGATCGGCGTTGCCGATGATGCCGGTCAGCAAACTCTTGAAGTCGTGCGCCAAGCCACCGGCCAGCAGACTCAACGTCTTGACCTGCTGCTCCTCCACGAGGCGATGATCGAGCGCCCGACGCTGGGCTTCCGCCCGTTCGCGTTCCGTGACGTCGCGCACCAGCACCAGCCAGGCCGAGAGCTCCCGCGACTCATCCAACACCGGTCGCAACTGCACGTCGAACGCCAATCCGTCGGCGTGGACGACTGCACTCGACGCCCCGGGGCGTGGTCGCGCGTTCCACCACGGCAATAACTGATCGATGGCCTGACCAAGGGGCGGCTCGGTCGTTGACGTCAACGCACAGCCCGCGGCATTGCTGTCGACGATGCGTCCTTCTCGATCGATGACGAACGCGGCGTCGCCCAGACTGTCGAAGAGCACGGTGCGTGCGACCGGCACGAGGTCAAACAGTCGATAGCGAAAGAGCCCGACACCGAAAAAGACCCCCGACACCGCAAAGCCGACCGGCGTGGGATCGAACCCCTTGGGTGGAACCAAACCAGAGATATACAGGAGGTTCGCGAACCAGGGCGCGATGAGCGCCAGCAGCAGCATCTGACTCTGCAGGCGGTACTGCGCCGGATGGTGCCGCACGGCCAGCGCCAGCCAGACCGTGCCGACACCGAGTGCGACGTACGTAAAACCGGTCGACATGGCGAACCACGGACCATGCACGTACTGCAGCAACACGTAGCCTGACGCCGTCGGCACTTCGTGGATGTCCCGCCAGATCAGATGATGCGACTCGTTGCTGAAGACCAGACTCACCGTTGCCGCCGGAATCAGCCAGATCAGCCACGGCAGGGGGGACGGCTGCCGCCGCGTGTATTCGCGCGCGAACTCGAACCAGCAGACGGGCAGCGCCATGATCCCGATGTACTGAAACTTGGAAATGACGATGCGTTGGGCCGTGGAATCGAGCAAGGCATTGAGCCCGCTGGTCAAACACCAGAAGGCAATAGCCAGTTGCAGCCAGCCAAGCCAGGAGCGGCCGGGTAGTGACTGACGTTCAAAGGCAGTGACCCCAACCCAAACCGCCAGAAGAGTCGATCCGAAGAGAACCGACGCCTGGACGACATTCCATGCCATGGCTGCTTTAGAATAACGCCATGCCCGGTCCGATTTCGCAGTTCATTGATCACCACTACCGCCACTTCAACGCGGCGGCCCTGGTGGATGCGGCCAATGCGTACAACAAGCATCTGGCTGATGGCGGCGTCATGTTCATGACTTTGGCGGGTGCGATGAGCACCGCGGAGCTCGGCTGCTCTCTGGCAGAGATGATTCGGCAAGGCAAGGTGCACGCCATCTCGTGCACTGGCGCGAACCTGGAAGAGGACGTCTTCAACCTCGTCGCCCACAACCACTACAAGCGGATTCCGAACTACCGGTACCTGACCGCGGCCGACGAGCAGGTGCTGCTCGAAGGGCACTTTAACCGCGTGACCGACACCTGCATTCCCGAAGAAGAAGCCATGCGTCGCATCGAGCGCGTCGTCGGGGCCCGCTGGGCGTCGTATGAAAAGATCGGCCGCCGGGCGTTCCCGCAGGAGTTTCTCTACGAGATTCTGCTCGATGGCAGTCTCGAAGAGTTCTACGAGATCGACCCGAAAGACAGCTGGATGATGGCGGCGGCCAAGAAGAACCTTCCGTTGTTCGTCCCGGGGTGGGAGGATTCCACCCTCGGCAACGTCTTTGCCGCCCACAACATTGATGGCCGCCTGAAGACGCCGTCGACCATGAAGAGCGGCATTGAAACGATGATGTCGCTGGCGAAGTGGTACGTCGACGTGAGCCCGAACCAGTCGATTGGTTTCTTCCAGATCGGCGGCGGCATCGCCGGCGATTTCCCGATCTGTGTCGTGCCGATGATTGAGCAGGACCTCCGTCGACCCACGCGCCTCTGGGGATACTTCTGCCAGATCAGCGATTCGACGACCAGCTACGGCTCGTACTCGGGCGCGGTGCCCAACGAGAAGATCACCTGGGGCAAACTCGGGCCCGACACACCGAGCTTTGTCATCGAGTCGGACGCCACGATTGTGGCGCCGCTGATTTTTGCGAAGGTGCTCGGCCTCTAGCCCTTACCAGACGGTGGTCACGCTACCTGACGCGCGGATCGTCGCATCGCGGGTGATCAACGGCAACGACAGGTCGCGCGCAGCTGCCGTGACCAACGCGTCGAATGGGTCCCGAGTGAATCGGAGTTCGTCCGCATCAAACACCTGCCCCATGTCGAGGGGGTGCGGCTGAAACGCGGGGTTGCTGAAGAGGTCTGCGAAGAACGCGCGCACCGGCCGATGCAGATTGATCCGGACGATGCGCGCCAGCATCCCCACTTCCCAGATCACCGCGGCCGGCACGTAGATGATCGTGCGACGCGCCTCGGCCGATTCAAACACGGCTCGGACGCGTGGGCTCAGTTTCCCGCCACCCGCCGCATAAAACACCAACGGATGCGTGTCGGTGACGACGGCATTCAGCTCAGCCACGCTTCGGCCCCTTCTTCGGCGCGCCGTACGGCGGCGGGGGTTCCCTCGCCAGGACCGGTCGGGCCAGCGATGTTTGATACAGCTGGTTGATGTCCGTGTCTGCGTCGAGCAGATCCGGGTCGGCCCCCGCGATATCCACCGTGCCGACGACGGAGCGCACTTCGCCAGGTCCGCCGCCCAGTCGCGCCGTGCGCACGACGTCGTCGAGTGCGTCGCTCAGGCTGCGGTATTTGCCACCCATCGCCCGGCCCTTCAACCACGTCAGGTTGTCGGCCTCTATCGTCACAGATATAGGCTTTTTTGCCATAAACATACGATAACACGTCCCGCCAGCCATACGATTGCGGTGCCGCGCTGCGATACTCTGTCGCCATGCTCGTCAATTGCGTGGCCTACACGCACGGCCAGAAGCTGTCCGATATCCCGGTCGAGGACATCAGCGAGTTCATCAAACGGCCCGATTGTTTCGTGTGGGTGGCGCTCAAAGATCCGGACGCGGCCGAACTGGCCACCATCAAGGACGAATTCGGCCTGCACGAACTCGCGGTTGAAGACGCGCAACACGGACACCAGCGGCCCAAGCTGGACGAGTACGGCGATTCCATCTTCATCGTGATGCGGCTGATCGAATCGGCCGGCACGGAGCTCCGCTCAGGCGAACTCCTGATGTTTGTCGGCCCGCGCTATGTCGTCACGGTTCGTCGCGATGCCGAGCAGGGTTTCGGGGACGTCCGTCGGCGCAGTGAACAAGAGCCGCACTTGCTGACGCACGGCGCCGGCTACGTGCTCTACGCAATGATGGACACGGTCGTCGATCGCTACGTGCCCGTGCTGCAGGGGCTGACCGACGAGTTCGAAGCGCTCGAGACTCAGATCTTCAGTGGGCAGACGACGCGGACCCAAGTCGAGCAGATCTACTCTTTGAAGCAGAAGCTGATGGTGCTCGATCACGCGGTGGTGCCGTTGATCGAGGTCGCCGGCAAACTGCACGGCGGTCGCACGCCCATGGCCTGCGTGGGTCTGCAGGATTATTTTCGCGATGTGTCTGACCATCTGATCCGTCTGAAACAGTCGATCGACAACTTGCGCGACATGCTGACGACAGCGATTTCGGTGAATCTGTCGCTGATCACGCTGCAGGAGACCGAATTCACCAAGCAGCTGGCCGCGTATGCCGCGCTGGTGGCGGTGCCGACCGCGGTCGCTGGTGTGTACGGCATGAACTTCAAACACATGCCGGAACTCGACTGGATTTACGGCTACCCGGTCGCGGTGTTGCTGATGATCGTCATTGATCTCTATCTTGTGTACCGATTCCGCAAAGCCAACTGGCTCTAACCCTGGAGAGGTATGTATGTTCAAGCAATTGACGTGCGGGGCGTTGGCCCTGGTGTGTGCAGCGGTGGTGGTGACGGCGCAGACACTGCCAGCGAGTCCGGAAGGCAAGGCGCAAGCGCAGTTTCGTGGCGCCTACGTGAAGGCCGCGAACGGCGAGATGCAGTATCAGGGCGGCAAGTGGGTCGAGATCACCTACGGTCGACCGATTTTGCGCGGCCGCACGAACATCTTTGGCAGCGGCGCCGACTACGGCAAGGTGATCAAGGACGACGCGCCAGTGTGGCGAGCTGGCGCAAACATCTCGACCCGCATCCGCACCGAACTCGCGCTCGATTTCAATGGGAATGTGCTGAAGCCGGGCGAGTACAGCGTGTTCATCGACCTGAAGGCCGGCGCGTGGACGCTGGTGTTTTCGAACTGGCCCGCGCAGAAGGTCTACGACACCGCGAACAAAGCCGCGCTGTGGGGCTCGTATGGCTACACCGCTGACAAAGACGTGTTTCGTGTGCCGATGACCCTGACGAAGAACGCGATGAGCGTGGATCAGCTGACGTGGGCCTTCGTGAATGTGACCGACAAGGGCGGCGAGCTCGCGATCATGTGGGACAAGGAAATCGCGACGGTCAGGTTCGGTCTGCTGTTCTAGCCAGACTCACTTCTTCACGAGCGGCGTCCCGGTGGTGATCCACGGGGGCGCCGTTTCGCTTTTCAGGTAGTACCCAAACCACGCGAGGATGCGGCGTTGATAGTCGCGACGATTGTCGAAGCTGTCGAGCGCGTGGTCCTCGCCGGGATACTGCAGCAGCACGACCGGCTTCTTCGCCCGGCGCGCCGCGTTATACAGCTCCACGCTCTGGTGCCAGAACACATCGCCGTCCTCATCGCCGGCTTCAAGCAGCAGCGGCGTCGTCATTGTCGGCACGCCGAAGATCGGCGAATTCCGCACATACGCATCCACGTCGTCGTAGAACGGCACCTGCATGCGCTGCTGGCCCGTCTCGATGTGATCGGTCTCTGCCACACCCGTGCCCCAGTGATGGTTGCCGGCCTGGCTGATCAGGTCGGTGATGGCCGCGCCGGCGACGGCCGCCGCGAAGACATGGTTCGTGTGTGTGGCGAGAAACGCACTGCCGTAGGCGCCCCACGAATGCCCGATCACACCGACGTGCGCGGCGTCGGTCACGCCGAGCGCGACCGCGCGCGCAACGGCCGCAGTGACGCACTCCACGGTGGCGACGCCGGGGTCGCGCGGGCGATACCGGATGTCAGGCGCGATGACCGCGTAGCCGAGGCCGGTGAAGATCGCGATGTTGGCTTCGTCCATGTCGGTCGGGGAGACGTACTCGTGTACTTCGTCAGACAGTCGTTCGTAGAGTTTCACGATCGTCGGATAGCGGCGGCCCGCGACGTAGCCGGCCGGATAGTAGAGCGCGGCTTGCAGGGCGTCGCCGCGCGATGTGGTGTAGTCGATGACCGCGCTGTGGCCCCACGCAAATGTCGCCTGCTGCGGATTGGTGGCCGTGACGGCGCGCGCGTCCGTGAGCGTTGCGCTGCCGACAAAAACATTCGGCGATGTGTCGAAGCGCATGGCGATGTAGGCATAGACGCGGCCGTCGGCTGACGTCGTCAAACTGTCGATATGGCGATCCTCGAAGAGGAGAGGCTCAATCGAGCCCGACGGGGCGCGGCGCGCGTAGCCGGACTTCTTCGTGCGCTCGCCGAAGAGGTGGATGTAGACCGCCCTGGTCAGGTCGAAGACGCGACCGCGTTCGCCATCGTCAAGGAGCGCGAGACGATGGCGCGTGCGCGTCGCGGTCCCGTCGGTGAGTTTCCGTGCCGCTGATCCATCGATGGGCAGGCGCCAGATGTCGTAGCGGTCATAGGCGAGCGCCGCGCCGTCGGCCGTCCACCCGCCGATGCCGAACAGCGGCTTGTGTGCCGCGGTGTCATCGGATGCGAGGTCGACGAGTGCCGCTCCTGAGGCGGCCGACAGATCCGTCAGCGCGCGCGTCGCCGTGTTCAGTGACCAGAGGTGGTCGTTGCGTAGAAAGACCAGCGCGCCGCCGTCCTGGCGTACGGTGACGTCGCTTTCGTCGACGTTCTGCGCAAAAGGAAATCGCTGACCCGTGCGCGCGTCGACGAGCGCGAGATCTGCGGACAGTCGACCGAGCGTGCGCTCCATCGCATAGGGCGTCCATTCAGCCACCCACACGAGCGTCGTGCCCGAGATCGGCACCGCACGGGCGTTGAGCGATGTGGCCATGGGCACGAGACGGCCCGTGTCGACATTGACGGCGGCGAGACGACTCCGTCGCAGCGACGTGTCGATGTCTTCCACTTGCCGCGGCATTACTTCGACGTCGGTCCAGTGCCAAATGCGGACGTCGGCCCCGTTGGCGACGCGCCGCGCGGGCACCGCGGTCGCCGCGGTCGCCGTGTCGGCGATCCCCACGAAGACGATCGCGCCGTCGGTCGACCACGATATGTCGCGGAAGTCGACGATGCGTGTCGCGGTGGGAAAGGTTGCATCGCGCGTGGCGTCGTACACCGTCAACGTCGCGGCGCCGGTGCCGGCACCGCGCGCCACCACGACGTCGTACGCGAGCGCGCTGTCGGCGGCGCGACTGTGGCTGCGGAGGTACGCGAAATCGACGCCGTCGGGCCGCCATGACAGTCGGCTGAAGCTCGCTGGTGTGTCGTCGATCACGACCGTCTGCGAAGCGACGGCTGCCGACGGATCGAAGAGTTGGATGCGCGTGCCGCCTTGATTGTCACCGCCCAGGTGCAGGGCCAGGCGATGGCCACGCGCCGGTTGCCAGACGAATTGCTGGACGTTGTCGAAGGCTGTCTCGGCGCCGGTCGCATCACCCGCCAGCGACCGCACGTACACACGAGGCGTGTCGTTGGTCGTGCGTCGCGCGCCGGTCGCACGGCCGTTGGCCGCCGTGGTCGCTGCATAGCGTTCAATCGCGATGAACGCGCCATCAGCGCTGAATGCCGCACTCTCAACGTCAGCGAATCGTGTGTCGGTGAACGTCGAGAGTTGGAGGAGGCCGAGCCCGTCGCGCACGGGACGCCGATCACGTTTGAGCTGCGCCTCTTCATCGCGCGATCGACCGATCGTGTATGTCAGCCAACGACCGTCGACCGAGTACTCCGGTTCCCGACCAAACGGCACGATCAGCGTTCGTTTGTCCGAGAGACGCGTGATGCGCAGTTCGTCATCCCAATTCGAGCGATCGATGCGGTATGCGAGGACCGAGCCGTCCGGTGACAGGCCCAAGTGTGCCGGTGTTGGGACCAAGGTTTCCCAACGGGTCGCGTCTTCAGGCCGCAGCGTCGGCGACGATTGCGCCTGACCGATGCGGCCCGGGCCGAGTGCGAGCAGGGTGGAGCCAAGCAACAGAGCCAGCGCGAAGGAGCGACGAGGATGCACGTTCCTAATGTAGACGCCTTGGGCACATTAATATTCGCTCATCAAGCCTTTTGTTAACCCTGATAGAGTGCCGGTAGAGTATGCGCGCCCTGCGGCGGACCATTGCGTTTCTGATTCTGGCGGGATTCATCGCCGGTCAGGGCGCCGTCTGGGTCGCCGCGCATCACGCGATGTTGGAAGACGACGCCGCGTGTGCCGGGGTGGACGGTCCGGTGCTGATCGGTCCGCACCATCAAGCCGGTATTCAGTTCGAAGAAACCAATCCGCCCAGCCCCATTGAACATTGCGCGATCTGCCACATGCAGCGCGTGGTCAGCAACGCGCGACTGGCGCGGCTTGAGGCCACACACACCGCTCCGCAGCGCGTCACTGCACCGGTGGACCCGGCCCTCGCGCAGTCGCTCGTTGTCATCCCCAGCATTTCCCCTCGCGGTCCTCCCGCGCTCCTCGCATAGCTGCTGTTCTGTTGTAACTGCGCGGCGTTTCCTGCCGTGCGGATAGCTGTGTATATCGAGATCGAGGTGGCAATGATGCGTGTTCGTATTGGGCAATTCAGTGTCGTGATGGGTTTGGCCGGAGTGCTGTGCGCTCCCGTGATGGCGTCGGCGCAGGTCCCTGCACCGCAGGCGCCGGCCGCAACAGCAACAACGCCCGCGGTGATTCCGACGACGTCTGCCACGGCGCCGACCGCACCGGCAACGCCAGCGGCGACGCCCGCCGTGGCGACGCCGCAGGATCCCGCGCCGGTCGCGCAGGCCGTGCCGGCCGGCGGAGGTCGCGTCTTCAATCCCGACATGTCGGTGATCGCGAACTTCCTCGGTGTCGCCGGTAAGAACGCGAACAACACAGATCCGGCGATGAGTTTGTCGGAAGTGGAAGTGTCGTTGCAGGCGGTCGTGGATCCCTATGCCCGGGCCGACTTCTTTCTCTCGGCCACGCCCGGAGGGCTGAGCGTCGAGGAAGGCTTCATCACGTTCACCGCGCTCCCGGGTGACTTTCAGATGAAGGTCGGCAAGTTGCGCGCGCAGTTCGGCAAGGTGAACGCGCAGCATACGCACGCGTTGCCGTACGCGGATCGTCCGCTCGTCAGCCAGAACCTGGTCGGCGGCGAAGACGGCATCGACGACAGTGGCATCTCGGTGTCGCGATTGATTCCGGCCGGCGGTCTCTTCCTCGAAGCGACCGGCGAAGTGTTTTCCGGGACGTCGGGTGTCTTTCAGAGTCCGCAGCGATCGAAACTCAACTACGTCGGCCGGTTGCGCGCGTATCGCGACATCACGGAAGGCTCCAACATCGATCTTGGCGCGTCAGCGGCATTTGGTCCGACCAACATCGGACCGGAAGCCAACAAGACGCTGTTCGGCATCGACGCGACCTTCCACTATCGTCCACTGCGTCGCGCGATCTACACGAAGTTCCAGGCGCGCACCGAACTGATCTGGAGCCGGCAGGATGCGGCCGTCAGCACGGGCGTGCAGCAGAAATCATTCGGCTGGTATGCCCTCGCCGAATACCAGTTCGCGCGCCGGTGGTACTCAGGCGTGCGCGTCGATCGTTCGGCCCGCGCGCTCGACATGACGCTCACCGACAGCGGCCAGTCCGCGTTTCTCACCTACTGGCCGAGCGAGTTCAGCCAGATCCGTGGTCAGTATCGGCGGACCAAGTACGCCGAAGGCCTGACCGGCAATGAAGTGTTGTTCCAGATCAATTTCTCTATCGGTGCGCACGGCGCGCACGTGTTCTAACGGAGTCTTTCATGCGCACACTCACTCGTTTTACTGCCGCCCTCCTGCTTGCGGCGTCGGCCTTGGCACACCCGGCCGCGGCCGCTGGCCTGCGCGTGGTCACGACGACGGAGGATCTCGCGTCGCTCACTCGTGAAATCGGCGGCGACAAGGTCACCGTCACCGCGCTTGCGAAGGGGTATCAGGATCCACACTTTGTGGATCCGAAGCCGAGCTTCATTCTGGCCGTCAACCAGGCCGACCTCCTCATTGTCGTCGGCCGCGAGCTCGAGATCGGGTGGCTGCCGCCACTCATCAACAGCGCGCGCAACGCGAAGATTCAGCCGGGCGGGAATGGCTATCTCGATGCGTCGCTGACGGTGAAGATTCTGGAATTGCCGAGCGGCCAGATCACGCGCGCCATGGGCGACGTCCATCCGCAGGGCAATCCGCACTACTGGCTTGACCCGGGCAACGGACGCCGGATGGCGCTCGCGATCAAAGAGAAGCTGTCACAGCTCGACGCGGCCAACAAAGCCACCTACGAAGCGCGCTATGCGGATTTTGACAAGCGCCTCGCCGCGGCGGAGAAGAAGTGGGACGCGCAGATGGCGCCGTACAAGGGCACACAGATCGTGACGTATCACCGGTCATGGCCAAACTTCATGGAGCGGTTTGGCCTGGATGTCATGGGCTATGTCGAGCCGAAGCCGGGCATCCCGCCGTCACCGTCGCACACGATCGAACTGATCGCGGAGATGAAGGCCAAGGGCGTGAAGCTCATCGTCGTCGAGCCGTACTTCGACTTGAAGACGCCGCAGTCGATCACCAACCAGCTCGGCGGCAAGGTGCTGGTGCTGGCGCCGTCGGTCGGTGGCGTGAAAGAGGCGACCGACTACATCCAGCTGTTTGAGTACAACGTCAACCTGATTGCCTCGTCGCTGAAGCAACTCACCGGAAAGTAGAGACGAACGATGGATTGGGCGATTCTCACATTTCTCGCGGCGCCGATTGCCGCGGGTCTGATCATTGCGGGCATTCACGCCTACCTCGGCCTGCACGTGGTCGAGCGCGGCGTCATCTTCGTTGACCTGTCACTCGCGCAGATCGCGTCGCTCGGCGCAGCGATTGCCGTGTGGCGAGGTGCCGATCCGCACGATCCGTCGATCTACTGGATGAGTCTGATCTTCACGCTCATCGGTGCCGCGATCTTCGCCGGCATCAAGGGGCAGGAGGCGCATATTCCGCAGGAGGCCATCATCGGCATCTCGTACGCGGTCGCGTCGGCGGCAGTCATCATCACGATGAGCAAGGCGACGGGCGAAGCCGAGCATCTGAAAGATATGCTGGTGGGCAACATCCTGTCGGTGCAGTGGCCTGAGGTCTATCTGACCGGCGCGATCTACGCCGCGATCGGCCTCTTTCACTGGATCTTCCGAAAGCGGTTCCTCGAGATCTCACAGGATCCGAAGGCCGTGGCGGCGCGAGGCATCTCGGTGCGCTTCTGGGATTTTCTCTTCTACGCGTCGTTTGGTCTGGTGGTCACGCGCTCGGTAGCGATCGCGGGCGTGCTGCTCGTGTTCTGCTACCTGATCGTGCCGTCGGTCGGCGCGATGCTGTGGGCGACGAAAATTGGCTCACGCCTCGCGATTGGCTGGGTGATGGGCCTTTTTGTCTCGGCGCTCGGGATGTATTTCTCAGTGCAGTTCGACCTACCGACCGGCGCGGCCATTGTCTGCACGTTCGGGCTTGTGCTCATCGTGATGGCGCTCATGCGGCCATTGATCGTCAGAAGAGCCGCGTAGTTTCCTTCACTGTTCGCGTTCAAACCGGGGTCCAGCGGTCCATATTCGGACCCTGGACCCCGAATTTTTTTGCCCGGCCCCAGGACTTTGGACCGAGGACCCTGGACCGAATTGGCCTGACCACTTGCCTTGGCTCGGATACTCCTCCGGACTGCTTTTAGGCCTAAAAATGGGATATTGGCCGGGGCACTCGACTGATGCTCGCGATGAATGCGTCGACGACCGAGAACGATCGCGCCGGCGAGCGCCGCAAAGCCGGCCGACATGTGCACGACGGTGCCGCCGGCAAAGTCGAGCACGCCCCACTTGTGCAGGAGGCCGTCCGGGTGCCACGTCCAGTGCGCGAGCGGGGCATAGATGAAGATCGTGAACAGGCACATGAAGAGCACATAGCTCGAGAATCGCACCCGCTCGGCGAACGAGCCGGTGATCAGCGCCGGCGTAATGATCGCGAACTTCAGCTGGAACAGCGCGAAGAGGATGAGCGGAATCGTGGGCGCCAGTGCCGGGTCCGTATCGGCGCCGACATGCTGGAAGAAGAAGAAGGTGCGCGGATCACCGATGATGCCGCCAATGCTGTGCCCAAACGCGAGACTGAACCCCACCGCCACCCAGAGCAGACTGACGACCGCCATCGCCACAAAACTCTGCAGCATCGTGGAGATGACGTTCTTGGGCTGCACCATGCCGCCGTAGAAGAAGGAGAGCCCCGGTGTCATTAGCAGCACTAATGCGCTGGCGGTGAGCATCCACGCCACGTCAGCGCCGTTGGCGGGTCCCCCGGGCGTCAGGGCGTTTCCCGCCGGCATGAACGCCGCCGCGAGTGTGCCGGCGAGGATGAGAAAGAAGGTGAGTTTTACGCCGCGGGCCGCCGTACGGGGTGTCATACCCCCTGATTTTAGGACCCTTATTTAGGTATTACTGATGCTGATGATGCCGTGGCCGCGCGCTGATGACGAGCATGGCGGCGATCGCGATCATGATGGCGCCGCTCCAATACGGCGCGCCCGGGCCGAGCCAATCGAACGAGAAACCCGCCCACAGTGGCCCGACAATGCGCGTGAGTGCGGTGACCGATTGCGTGGTGCCGAGCATCATGCCCTGGTCCTGATCAGACACGCTGTTGGACACGATGCCCTGAATCGTCGGTGACGTGATGCCCACGCCGAAGCTCATCACCGCGCACACCGCGAAGATCATCCATGCGGCCGGCACGAACGCCGTGCCGATATACGCCACGGCCTGCACGCTGAGACCGATGATGGCAATCGACTGATCGCGATAGACCTTCACCAGCTTGCGCACGATGATCGCCTGCGTGATCGCCGACACAATGCCGATCACGCTGAAGAGCGCCGCATTTTCTGACGGCCCCCAGCCAAACCGCGCCAGTGTGAAGAGCGAGAAGTTCGACTGCAAGCCGCTGAACGCGACATTGAACGCGAAGATGGCGAGAAAGATCGGGCCGAGATGCTCGTGCCGCATGCCACGAATGACGCCACTGATCGGATTCAGCGAGGCGAACGTCATCGGCACGCGGGTGCGCTTTTCCACGGGGCGCGTCTCGGGCAGTACAAAGAAACCGAGCACCGTGTTCGCCAGGGCGAGGCCGGCGGCGAAGAATGCCGGCGCCGACAGACCCCAGAAATGGCTGAGCGTGCCGCCGATCGCCGGCCCAATGATGAAGCCAAGTCCGAACGCTGCGCCGAGCATGCCGAAATTGCGCGAGCGGTTCTTCGGCTCCGTGACATCCGCAATGTAGGCCTGCGCGATCGACACATTGCCACCGCTGATGCCGTCGACGATCCGCGCGACGAAGAGCAGGGCGAGGGAATGCGCAACGCCGAAGAGCGCGTATCCAATCGCGGAGCCAAAAAGGCTATAGAGCAGGAGGGGGCGCCGGCCGTGGCGATCCGACAGCTTGCCGAGAATCGGTGCGGCGAAGAACTGGAACAGCGCAAACGACATCGATAACAGGCCGACCGTGAGGGCGCTCTCACTGAATTGGCGCACGATGAACGGGATGACCGGAATCAATAATCCGAGTCCGAGCATGTCGATGAAGACGGTGAGAAGGATGAATGTCAGCGCCATAGGTGCTATCAACTGAGTATCATGTCACCTGCATGACGGATTCACCCAACCGCGCCGTCGCGTGGCGCGTGGCCATGTGGGCGCTGGTCTGCTGGGTCGTGATCTTCTGGCGGATGTCCTACCTGCCGTTGATCGATCCCGACGAAGCGCACTACGCGCAGATCACCCGAGAGATGCGTCAACTCGGCGACTACCTCGTGCCGCGCATCGACGGCGTGCCGATCATCGACAAGCCTGCGCTCTTCCACTGGCTGCAAGCTGGCTCATTCGCGCTCTTCGGCGAAAACGAGTTCGGCGCCCGCTTCCCCACAGCGATGGCGGCTCTCGCGCTCCTTGGCATCACCTTCTGGTTTGGCCGTCGTCTCTTCGGGAGCGAGACCGGCGAACGCGGTGCGCTCATGCTCGCCATGACGCCGCTCTCGTTCGTGCTCGCCAGCTTCGCCATCTTCGACATGGTCTTCAACGCGTTTCTCTTCGGCGCGTTTGCCCTGCTGATGGTCTCTGCGCTCGAGAACCGGCCGAAGCTCCAGATCCCCGGCTTCATCCTGCTGTCACTGGCAGTGCAGATCAAAGGTCCCTTCGTCTTCATCATCGTGGTCGCCGCGGCGCTGCTCGCGGCGATGTTGTCGAAAGAGACGCGCACCATTCTGCGCCGCATCCACTGGTTCAAGGGCCTCCTGGCCGCCGGCATTCTCGCCTTGCCGTGGTTCCTGCTGATGCTGAAGACCTTCGGTCAGCAGTTCATCGACGGCTACGTGCTGTACAACAACCTGCAGCTCTTCGCCGCGCCGCTCTATCGCCGCAGCTTCTATCCGTTCTTCTATGTGCGCGTGGCGCTCTCGGCCATGTTCCCGTGGACGCTCGTGTGTCTCGGCGGACTCATTGATGCGTGGCGCCATCGACGTGACGGCCGCGCCTTCGAACCGCGACGCGTACTCCTCTGGGCCTGGATTGCCGTGGTGTTCGGCTTCTTCTCCGCATCACGCTTCAAGCTCGATCACTACATCTATCCACTCGCGCCCGCGGCGTGTTTGCTCGCTGCCGACGCATGGCAGTCGGCCGCCACCGATTCGACGCATCGCTATCGATTCACCTCGTGGAGCCTCCTCCTGACCGGCGTTGTGCTCGTGCTCCTCGGCATCGTCGGGGCGGTGGCGCTCGCGAGCGTCGACCTGCACTTGCCGACGCTGGCATCAGGCATCGTGCTCGCCATCATCATGGCCGGCGGACTGGCGTGGGTCGTGTACCTGTTCTCGCGCCGATTCCGCCCGTCGCGCGCCGGCTGGCCGCTGATTGCCACGTTACTCGTGCTCTACGGCGGCGTGGTGCTAATCGGCTATCCCGTGTTCAAAGAGACGCGGCCGGGCGCCGACCTCGGCGTGTGGATCCAAGCACACGTCGACGCACCCGATCACGTCGTCATCTATCGCCAGGGACGATGGAAGGCGAGCCTGCGGTTTTACGCGCAACACCCGGTGCAGCAGACCGAGTTGTTGGACGAGTTGCTGAAGACGTGGACGTCGCCGGGCCGCACCTACGCCGTGATGATCGAGTCGGACGTCGATGTGCTGAAACAGGCCGGCCTGCCGGTGATCGAGGTCCATTCGGAGCCGGCGATCATCGGCAACGTCGGCAAATACATCCGCGCCCAGGTCTGGGGCAAAGTCGTGATTGTGACGAATAAGAACTGATGGAGCCCCGGACCTTTAGGTCCGGGGAGCTGACTTCCGCGATTTCAGATATTCAAACGCAATCGGCAGCATCGACACGAACACAATCCCGAGCGCGACGAGGGAGAAGTTCTTCTTCACGATCGGGATGTTGCCAAAGAGCACGCCCGCGCCGAGGCACACGCTGACCCAGCCGACGCCGCCCGCGAGGTTGTAGAGCATGAACTGACGCGGCGCCATCTTCGCGGCGCCCGCCACAAAGGGCAGAAACGTGCGCACGATCGGCACGAATCGGCTGAGCGCGACTGCCTTGCCGCCGTGCAGTTCAAAAAACGCGTGCGCCTGATCCAGATACTTCCGATTCAGCAACTTGCCAAAGATCGTGTCGTTGTTCGACGCTTGAAAGACCCGCGGGCCGATGGCGCGGCCAATGAAGTAGTTCACGGTGTTACCCAGGTACGCCGCCGCGATCAGTAGGAGGCCCACGACGGGGAGGCTGAGGGGGGCGGCGGCCCCATCGGCACCGCTCACGCAGAGGGCGCCTATCGCAAACAGGAGCGAATCCCCTGGGAGAAACGGGGTCACCACCAGTCCCGTTTCCGCAAAAATGATGGCGAACAGGATGCCGTAGACCCACGAACCGTACGTTCTGACCGCCTCAAGCAAATGTGTGTCGACGTGCAAAAGGAAGTCTATAATCCGCGCCATGCAAGCAATGTACATCATCATTCCGGTCCTGGGCGTGCTCGCGATGGCCTACCGCTTCTATAGCGCGTTCATCTCCGCCAAGATCATGATGCTCGACGACACGCGCATCACGCCCGCGCATACGAAGGAAGACGGCCACAACTTCCACCCGACCTCGAAGTGGGTGTTGTTTGGTCATCACTTCGCCGCCATCACCGGCGCGGGCCCGCTCATCGGCCCCGTGCTCGCTGCGCAATTCGGTTGGGCACCAGGCCTCATCTGGATTGTGGCCGGCGTCTGTCTCGCCGGCGCCGTGCACGACATGTTGATTCTCTGGGCGTCCACGCGTCGCGGCGGCGCATCGCTCGCCTCAATCGCGCGCTCCGAGATCGGGCCGGTTGCCGGCACGACGGCCGGCATCGCGATCATCTTCGTCGTCGTCGTCGCACTCGCTGGCCTCGGCCTCGCGGTCGTCAACGCCCTGCAGGAAAGCGCGTGGGCACTCTTCACGATCGGCCTCACGATTCCGATCGCGCTCTTCATGGGCTTCTACACGCACACGTGGCGCAAGGGGAAGACGCAGGAAGCCACGATCATCGGCGTCATCGCGCTCATCATCGCGGTCGTCGCCGGCAAACCGATTGCGGCATCGTCCATCGGTCACTTCTTCATCCTGTCGCGGCAGCAATTGATCATCGCGCTCGGCGCTTACGGATTTGTGGCGTCGGTCCTGCCAGTCTGGATGCTCCTCGCTCCGCGCGATTACCTGTCGTCATTTATGAAGATCGGCACCATCGGTTTCCTGATCATCGGTGTGGTCATCGTCAATCCGCATTTGCAGATGCCGGCGTTCTCGAACTTCATCGGCGGCGGCGGCCCGATCATTCCGGGCACGCTGTTTCCGTTTGCGTTCATCACCATCGCGTGCGGCGCGATCTCTGGTTTCCACGGCCTCATCGGATCGGGCACGACGCCGAAGATGATCGACAAAGAGACGCACATTCGCCCGATCGGATACGGCGCGATGCTGATGGAGGGTGTCGTCGGCGTCATGGCGCTGATTGCGGCGTGCTCGCTGCAGCCGGCCGACTACTACGCGATCAACACCTCACCGGCCGTCTACGCGAAGCTCGACATGCAGGTCGTGAACCTGCCGACGTTGCAGGCTGAAGTGGGGGAGACGGTGCAGGGCCGCCCGGGCGGCGCCGTCTCACTCGCAGTCGGCATGGCGCAGATCTTCTCGAAGATCCCCGGCATGGCCGGCATGATGGATTACTGGTACCACTTCGCCATCATGTTCGAGGCGTTGTTCATTTTGACGACGATCGATGCGGGCACGCGTGTGGCGAGATTCCTCGTTGGGGAGTTCATAGGCAGAGCCTCGCCCGCCACAGCCAGGATGGGTGACCATGCCTGGCTGCCCGGCGCGATGATCTCAACGGGTCTGGTCGTATTCTCGTGGGGTTACTTCATTTGGGTCGGCAGCATCAGTACCATCTGGCCGATGTTCGGCATCGCCAATCAGCTGCTCGCCGCGATCTCACTCTCGATTGCGACGACCATCATCATGAACATGGGCAAGGTGAAGTACGCGTGGATCACGTTCATCCCGTTTCTGTTTCTGTCGACGAACACGCTCGTCGGCGGATGGATGAGCATCCGCGATAACTTCTGGCCGCTGGCAGTCGGCGCCAATCCGAAGCTGCAGATGCAGGGCTACGTTGACACGGTCTGTACGGCCGCGATGATGATTTGCGTGCTGATCATCATCGGTGCTGCGGCCCGCAAGTGGATCGCGGCACTTGGCCCGGCTGCGGGACCTGCGCCGGCAGAGGCGTAAGAGCAGGACATCGACAAGATCAAAGGCCTTCAACATGTGGGCGGCTACTGACCGACGGGCTGAAGCCCGTCGGCTACGTATGCACCCGATCAGTTGACCTTGCCGCGAATGTGACGAGGGCCGTCGTGGCCTGCGCGATCCACGCGGTGCCGATGATCAGCACGAACCCTTCGAAGCTGGCGTTCGGCTGCAGGTCTTGATAAATGGCCAACACGCCGGCGGCGCCGAGCATCAGGCTGCCCGACATCGCCGCCGCCCGCATCCACGGCGGGGCCGTGGGCCGCGAGGCGTAAAACGCACACCCGCAAAATACCGCGATCCCCATCGCCACCGCCGCCCTCGGGCCGAAGTTGGCGTGCCGCAGGATCAGGAACATCACGGTCAGCCACAGGGATGTGGCGATGTTGAACAATGCGATCGATCGAAAGGCCAGACGCATGAATAGCTCCTCTGGCTAGGGAGCTTATGCGAAAGCACTTTGCAATGCAAAGACAAAACTTTTTCTGCCGACCGAGCGGCTGTCGTAGGATGCGCCGATGACGAATACGTCTCGCCCTGGCCGTGGGTGGTTCCTGGCGGCCACGATCCTCATGGGTCTCACCGGTGTGGCTCACACGCTGGGGCAGTTCGGTGCGGATCCACCGCAACTCCAGCCCGCGCTCGATGCGATGCGGACCAGCGCGCTCGCCATGGGCATCGGCATGACGCCGTCGATTTACGACATCTTCCGCGACCTCGCCTTCACGATGTCGGTCACGTTCTTTGCGCTGACGGCGATGAACCTGCTGCTCATCTACGGTGTCGACGCCACGACGCGCCTGCGCCGCACGGCCGCCGGCATCACCCTCGTCTGGCTCGGCGCCTTCATCGGCCTCGCCTACATCTACCGTGTGCCGCCACCCCTGATCTCTGCGCTCGTCGTCTGGCCCCTGTTCCTGGTGGCCTACGTCAAAAGCAGGGACTAGAGCGGAACGGGGTCAGAGCCCTTTTCCACAGGTACTAACAGTTTGGGGACAGAGGTCCACTTTTGAGGACCTCTGTCCCCAAACTGTGGATTCCTGTGGAAAAGGGCTCTGACCCCGTCTGGCACACCCGATCGAATGGTCTCGTGGCCTTCGATCGTGATCTGCGCGTTGGCCTCAGTCTTCTTCAAACGCGTCGATGCCAAGACACCTTCAGAGGAGAAGGCGTCGCGACAGCCTGACATCGACGTCGCAATTTCTGCGAGTCGCCACCCGCCGCGGCGCTGTCAGCGCTTGGAAACCGTCAGCGGATCGCCGGTCTTGTGATCGGCGATCTGAAAACGCAGAAACGTGTAGACCGCCTCGAGTGCGGCCGCATCCGTCGTCGTGATGTTCACGCGCCCGCCCTTGGGCGTCTCAACATACTTGAAGGCGATCTTGTCCTTGAGCACCGTCATGTCCTTCGTGCCGGGCACATCGGTGGAGTGCACCAGCATCGGCGCCGTGAAGTCGCCACTGCCAAACATCATCGCGATGTGCGGCAGATGCGACCGCACGGCGTCGCGATTCTGTGCGTCCGCCGCGTCATTGGCGCTCACGTCAATCGCGCCACCGTCGGCATACAGATAGAAGTGGTGCGTGGTCTTGTCCTGATCAAACCCCATCACCTCAGCGCCACGCATGTTCATCTGGTGAGTGTCAGCCGCCACCGGCTTCGGCGGAGCCTGCGTCTGCTGGGCAGAAAGCGACGGAACGACAACGGCGACGAGGATGAGGGCAAGCGCAGGACGTGTCATGGGCTCAGTGTGCCATAGGCCTGACCCGCCCTGTCACGGGGCGCCGCCACACTGTCCTCATGGTCGTAGATGAAACCGGTGCCTTGAGCGAGCGCGAGTTGAAGTTGACGGCGGCGTTGTACGTGCATTTCGGCGCCCACACGCGGATGAAGCGTGGACGTCTGCCGAAGTTGGATGACGACGGGTGCCATTGGGTGCCGGTGCAGCAGATCGTGCGCACACGCGGCGTGGATCTCTCGCTGACGAGGGAAGAGCAGGTCGTCTACGACGCCTTCATTCGTGCAGGGCGTGTGCAGGGCGCCGCCGTGCGGGTAATGGAGAAGGGCGCCTAAGCCGCGGGGCTCTTGGTTTCCGCCCGCGCTTTGATCTGATCGATTAGTCCGTCGAAGATGAAGGCGTGGAACGGGTAGAGCGCGTACCAGTACGTCCAGCCCAGTAGTCCCTTCGGTGCGAAGAACGCCGTCTGCGTCAACAGCGTCTGGCCGTCCTCGCGCGCGATGACCAGAAATTGCAGCCAGGCCTGACCGGGCACCAGCATTTCGGCGCGGAGGCGCAACAGACGATCGGGCTCCACGGCTTCGACGCGCCAGAAATCCACCGCATCGCCAACGCGCAATGTGTCGGGGTTGCGCCGCCCGCGGCGCAGACCGACGCCGCCGATGAGCCGGTCGAGCCATCCGCGAATCTCCCACGCCCAGTTCATCGAGAACCAGCCGCGCGCGCCGCCGATCCCGGAGAACACGGCGCTCACACGCGCGGGTGTCGCCGCGACGACTCGCTGGCGCTGCTCGATGATCATCCCCTCCTGCGTCGTCAGCACGACCGGCGTCGCAGCGCCAATGCTCGTACTGAGCGCGTCGCTCCATGCCGTTTCCACGTTGCTGGCCTGCAGCCGTGCCAGCGCGCGTTCCACCGCCACGCGATAGCTGACGGGCACGATCTCGGGAAACAACATCTGGGCGATCGGGTCGTGCACGACGTTCTCGTTGCGAAGCCCTTCGATCAGCGGACGCGCAATCACGGCGGGGATCGGTGTGACGATATTGACCCAGTAGGAGGAGAGGCGGGGCGTCAGCACAGGCACGGAGATCAGCCAACGCGTGAGGCCGCGTACGTCGGCGTAGATCTGCATCATCTCGCCGTAGGTCACCACTTCCGCGCCGCCGATTTCGATGATGCGGCCGCGGCTGTCGGGCACCGTAAGCGCGGCCGACAGATACTCGAGCACTTCGCGGATGCCGATCGGCTGCGTGCGGGTCGCCACCCAGCGCGGGCAGATCATCACGGGCAGGCGCTCGGTGAGGTAGCGGATCATCTCGAACGACAAGCTGCCGGATCCCACGATCACGCCCGCACGAAACTCCGTCACCGGCACGCCGCTCGCGCGCAGCGTGTCGCCCGTCTGCTGTCGTGAGCGCAGATGTTCGGAGAGACCTGGCGAGGCTTCGGCCAGGCCACCAAGATAGATGATGCGTTCCACGCCGGCCGTGCGCGCGGCGTTGCCGAAGTTGGTGGCGGCGGCCACGTCGCGGTCATGGAAGTCCGCGCCGGCGGCCATGCTGTGCACGAGGTAGTACGCCGCGCTGACGCCCTGCATCGCCGCAGCCAGACTGGCAGGTTGCAGCACATCGCCGGCCACGATCTCCACGTCGCTGTGCCACGGTCGTCCCTGCAGCCGCGCCGGATCGCGCACGAGGCAGCGCACCCGATGGCCCTGTGCGAGGAGTCGAGGAACGAGGCGGCCACCGATGTATCCGGTAGCGCCGGTGACGAGGACGGGGGCAGATGACAACAGACGCTTCTTCATCAGTATGACGCGCAGCGGCCTTCGAATGTCTCCGGGATCGCGCAGGAATATCTGGCTCCGGGCGTATCATTCGCCCATGAGCTTTCGCGCCCTTCGCTTCCTCGCGCTACCGTTCGTTTGGGTCGGTGCGGCCACCCTCGCGGCGACAAGCGCGCCGACGAGCATCCTGTTCATCGGCAACAGCTTCACGTTCGGGCAGGGTTCCGCCGTGCACTTCTGGCGCTCGAACACCGTCACCGATCTCAACAAGGAAGGCATCGGCGGCGTGCCCGCGCTCTTCAAGGCGATGACCACTGAAGCCGGCCTCGACTTCGACGTCTCGCTCGAAACGCATCCCGGCGTCGGTCTCGACTGGCACCTCGCCAACAAACGCGACGTCATCGCCTCCCGCCCCTTCGACCTCGTCGTCATGCACGGCTACAGCACGCTCGACTCGGCGAAGCCCGGCGATCCGGCGACGTTGATCGCCACGACAAAAGAAATGGCCGGTGTGTTGGCTGGCAAGAATCCGAAGGTGGAGATCTACACGACGGCCACCTGGTCGCGCGCGGATCAGACGTATCCACAGGGGCGACCGTGGTTTGGCAAACCGATCGACACGATGGCGATCGATGTGCGTGCGGGCTACGACAAAGCCGCGACGACATCGCCAGCGATCAAGGCCGTGATTCCCGTGGGCGAAGCCTGGAACCGCGCGTTTAAGACCGGCCTCGCGGATACGAATCCTTACGACGGCATCGACGCCGGCAAGATGAATCTCTGGGCCGACGACAACTACCACGCCAGCACGCACGGCTACTATCTGGAAGCGCTGATGGTCTTTGGCGATGTCACCCGCCGCGACCCACGCGAGCTGGGCGCCAACGAGTGCGCTGCGTACAAACTCGGGATGTCAGGCACCCAGGCCAAGGCCCTCCAGCAAATCGCGTTCGATCAGCTCATCGCAGAGAAGGGCATGACCCTCACACCGCCATCGTCGACAGGGCTCAAACTGAGTGGACGATGTAAGTAGTCCTTCATGCCTTCATGGTTAAACGGTTTTGATCGGTAGTTGTCTGATCCGTTTTCCCGTTGCTGCAAAGATCGCATTCGCCACCGCCGGCGCGATGCTGGGTGTTGAGGCTTCGCCGATGCCGCCTGGCGCCGCCGTGCTCGGCACGACGTAGGTCTCGATCACGGATGGCATGTCGATGAGGCGCAGCGGCTCGTAGTTGTTGAAGTTGCTCTGCACCACGCGGCCCTTGTCGATCGTGATCTCGCCGTGGAACATCGCCGAGAGACCGTAGGCGATGCCGCTCTCGATCTGATGCGCGACGCCGGCCGGGTTGATCACTTGTCCGCAGTCAACCGCGCAGACGACGCGATGGATCGTGATCTTGCCGTTCACGAGCGACGCCTCCGCGATCTGCGCCGTGAAACTCCCGATGTTGTTGTTCACCGCGATGCCGCGACCATGGCCTGCGGGCAGTGGTTTCGTCCAGTTGAACTTGTCTGCCGCAAGATTCAGCGCGGCCAGCAGGCGCGGCTGATCGGCGAGCAGACGCCGACGCACCGCGAGCGGGTCTTTGCCGCCCAGCGCGCAGAGTTCGTCGAGGAAGGACTCGGCGAAGAAGCAGTTCTGCGAGTAGCCGACCGAGCGCCAGAAGCTGACGGGAATACCGGCGTCGGGGTTGTGATACTCGACGAGAAAGTTGGGCAGCGCGTAGGCAAGGTCCGCGAGGCCCTCGACCGATGTGCGATCTACGCCAGGTCGTGGCCCACCGAATGACGGGCACGCCACATGCGCGTGAATCGCGAGCGGCCAGCCGTCTGTGTCAACCGCGCCCTTGAAGGTCGTGAGTGACGCAGGGCGGTAGGTGTCGTGCTGCATGTCGTCTTCGCGCGTCCAGGTCAGTTTCACGGGCGCGTTGACGGCTTTCGAGATCTCGACCGCTTCGCCCATGTAGTCGGATCCGGCGCGCCGCCCGAAGCCGCCGCCCATGTAGAGCGTATGGACGGTGATCTTCTCGGGCGGGAGCCCTGTCACTTTCGCGGCCACTTGCTGCGCGGCGCTCTGGTTCTGCGTCGATGCCCACACATCGCAGCTGTCGGCGCGGACGTGGGCGCTGCAGTTGAGCGGCTCCATCGGCGCGTGCGCGAGATACGGCACTTCATAGGTCGCGGTAATCGTCTTCGTCGCCGCGGCGATCGCGGCGGGTGCGTCGCCGACGCGCTTGGCTTCAGCGCCGGGGCCACTGGTCATGTCGCTGAACAGCTGTCGCAGTCCCGCACTGTTCGTGTTGGCGCGCGCGCCTTCGTCCCACGTCACCACCAGCGCGTCGCGGCCCTTCATGGCGGCCCACGTCGTGTCAGCCGTCACGGCCACGCCGGTCGACACTTGCACGACCTGCTTCACGCCGGGGACGAGCTTGGTCTTCGTGTCATCGAATCGCACGACCTTGCCGCCAAACACCGGGCAGCGCGCGATCACCGCGTGCATAAGGCCGGGCGTGTTGAAGTCGAGGCCGAATTCTGCGGTGCCGTTCACTTTCGTGCGCGTGTCGAGTCGCTTCGGCGACTTGCCGATCACCGTGTACGCCGACGCGGACTTCAGCGGCGGGGGAGGTGGCACAGGCAGGGCAGCGGCCGCTTCGGCGAGCGCACCGAACGAAAGCTTCGCGCCCGTCTTGTTGTTCACAACAAAGCCCGCCGCCGCGTGCGTGTCGTCGGCGGTCACGTTCCACTTCGTCGCGGCCGCGTTCATCAGCATCTGCCGCGCCGTGGCGCCGGCGTTACGCAGCGGATTCCAGCTCTGCCGAATGCTCGTGCTCCCGAACACCCCCTGCGACGGTCCGTAGCCACGGTCAACGCCCGGGAACGCGGTGCGGATCTTCGACCAGTCGCACTCGAGCTCTTCGGCGAGGATCTGCGCGAGCGACGTCACCGTGCCCTGGCCCATCTCGGCCTTGTGGATGTACAGCGTCACCGCATCATTCGGCGCGATGTGCACCCACGCATTCAGCTTCAGCGGCGTGGCGGCATCAGCAAGCGCGGCGGCGCCGATCACGCGCTCGCCGCGGTTGGGCAAATACATCCCGAGAATCAGTCCACCAGCGGCTGCGGTGGCCGTTTCAAGGAACGTGCGTCGGGTAACAGCGGGGTTGGCGACCATGGGTCGAAGTATAGGGCGGTTGGTGGACGTAGGCCGGCCTGGTCTTGAAGGCCGGCGCTCTTTCAGCGGCCGCGCCACGAACGCCGGGCTTCAAGAGCAGCCCGGCCTGCGTTCGAGCTATCTGACCCAAGGCTTGAGGACTTTGTACACCGGCACGGCTGTTGGCATCGCGCGGTCCGCGCATGATCTTGCACATGATCAAGTCTGTGAAGTTCGTCAGCATTCCCGTCAAGGATCAGGACAAGGCGCTCGAGTTCTACACGAAGGGCCTGGGCTTCAGCATCGCCACCGACCAACCCATGGGCCCGGGCCAGCAGCGGTGGATCGAGCTCAAGATCCCTGGCGCCGACACGCGTGTCGTGCTCTTCACGGCCGACGGCCACGAAGATCGCATCGGCACGTTCACCGGTGTGAGTTTCGAGACCGGCAATGTCGAGAAAACTTACGACGAGTACCCCGCCCGCGGTGTGGAGTTCTCCGAGGGCCCGACCAAGCAGCCGTGGGGCACGTACGCAATCTTCAAAGATGCGGATGGGAATCAGTTCGTGCTGTCACAGAAGTAGCGAAACTGAAGTCGGCCTTGAGGTCCGCATGTCGCAGGTCGATCTTGACGCTTAGTCCCTCGACCTTCTCGCTGACGTGGGTCTTCAGGCTCTGGTCGACGCTCGCGATTTTCCCGCTCAGGTGCGCATCGAGGTCCTCGATGTGGCCCCTGAGTCGGGTCTCTGCGCGAATTTCTATCGCAATGTCGATGCCAAATCAGCGTCAGAGGGGAAGTGCCCGATGTCGCGCGGACTGTCGCAATTTCTGCGAGGCGATCGCTGCTCGAATGTGGCAATTTCTGCGACTCGGCTCCTCCTTTAGAACGTGATGTTGAACGTCCCCGCCGTAATGGCCTTTGTCCCGGTGCCTGCCGGGCCGGGGTTGGAGGCGGGCAGCACGGTCAGCGTGAACGTGCCCGTCGCGCTGTTGGCGGTGAGTGAGGTGATGGTGATCGTGCCGCTGCCTTGTGCGTTGGTCGCGGTCCATGCAGCGGTCGACACGCCGGCTGGCGTGAAGTACTGCAGCAGCGCGTTGTTGGCGCCGCTCGGAATGGCGTAGGTGCCCGGCGCGCTGGCGGTGACGCCCCAGCCGAGTCCTGTGAGCGTGTTGTCTGCGACGCCAACGAAGGCCAGCGCAATCGCGCCGCCGTTCGTGCTGACCTGTGTGGAGAGGGCGGTGAAGGAGACGCCGTCGATCATCGCCGTCACGATGCCGCTGGCATTCTTCGGCTGTGGGGCCGCAGTCGAGATCGACGTTGATGGGCTTGTCGGGCTCGACCCGCAGGCAGAGGCGACGAAGGCAAGGAACGGAATCAGCAGGCAGGTCACTCGGCGCATGATCAATCTCCAGTGCGCCCGGCGTCGGAATGGTGTCGGGCGTGAGCTGAAGGTTAGCGGCCGGTGCCGTGCTGGGTCGTGATCGACTTGTGAAGAATGTCTGGGCATTGCCTTACGCGCCGCATCGTTGCTGGATGTGCAGCGGCTCGCCGGTTTCGTCGAACTTCAGCGTTGGGCTTTGCAGGTTCATGCCGAGGCGGGCGGTACGTAGGGCGGCCTGGTCTTGAAGGCCGCCGAACCCAGAACGCAATACACTCCCTGCCGATGATCATCCCCGAGGCCACTTGGCACGCATATGAGCGCACAACGTTTTGCGCGAATGCAGATGGCGTCGAGCTTCGCATCCGCATCGGCGAAGCGAACGCCTCACTCGACGCCGAGCTCAATCGCAGGAATGTCACGAGCTGGACGTATCTCACGGCGTGGAACCCGGCGTCGAAGGTGTTGTCGCGTGCGGAAAACGATCAGCGGCAGGCGACGCTCATCGCGGAGTTGCGGGCGAGCGGTTTCGAATTTGCGGAAGGGCAGGGTGTTCCCGCTGATTCCCAATGGGAACCCGAGAACAGTCTGCTGGTCTTTGGCGTCGACGTGGCGGACGCGCAGCGTTTGGGCGGTCGTTATGGTCAGTATGCGATCGCGTGTGGCCGGCGTGGCCGGCCGGCGGAGTTGTTCGCGTGTCGCGACGCTGCGATTGTGTTTACGGTCACGCATCCCACGGTGGCGCCGGGTCTGATTTATGGCTTTCGGTTTCTGTGGGCGTTCTATGTGAATGGCTATCGCCCTGAGTTGCATTGCCAGCCGGGTCTTCGCGGTCGGCGCGTGGACGAGTTCTCAACGGGTCGCGCCTCGAGCGCGCAGCCGGTCGTGCTCGATCGCATGGATCAGTATCCGTACGTGTATGTGTGCGGCGTTGCCCCCGGTCCGCAGAAGGAGCTCGGGGGCAAGAATCTTCATATGCCCATGCGGTTTCGGCCCGCGTCTCACGTCGAGATGACGACCTACAACGGCTACGTGTTTCGCGCGGAGCATGCGGCGTTGATCGAGACGCCGGAGTTGCCCGCCGGCTGGCGCGGGATCACCGACGTGCAGCACACGCGGTGCAAGAACTTTCGGTTTGCGGTGAGGGTGTTTGAGGCGGCGGGAGCTACGCGCTCAGCACCCGAACGTGGCTGAGGTCTTGCTCCGACACCGGCCGGAGCTGATCGAGTGTGATCGTCGCCACCGCGAATCATGGTTGTGGCCTCCGCGGTTTACGTGGGACGGGCCGTCCTTTGATCAGCGTCTCGAGTCGATCGAAGCGCTTCTCCAGCCGGTCAAACCGTTCTTCCATGCCGTCGAATCGACGATCGACTTGGTTGAATCGCTGACTCATTTCCTTTCGAAGCCGTTCATCGAGGAACATGGCGAATCGGCCGAATTCCTCGAACCCGCCCTGCGTCTGTTCAAACGCGTTGGCGAACCCGTCGTCGATCGTCTTGTCGAGTCGCGTGCCTAGCGCGTCGATCTTTGCGTCCAGATTCTCAAGAGTGATGTCGCTCACAGCCATTCTCCGCTCCCGTGGCATCCAGCCACTGAAGGACGACGACGATACATCGTCTACCGGCGCGCTTCTATCGCAATGTCGATGCCAGAGTGGTCTCGGAAGGGAAGGACCCGATCCTGCGCCGCATGTCGCAATTTCTGCGACATCTGCACTTGAAGAATGCGGCAATTGTTTTCATGCAGCCGGACAGCGCCAGGCGAAGCCTCCGCGAAGGAACTGTCCTGTCACACCGCCCGCGCACACTGCTTTCTGCACTTATCCAGAGTGACCGAGGGCACAGGCCCGATGACGTCACAGCAACCGGGCGGTGGTCGCCGCGGTGCTTAATCCTGCCCGGCGTCGCGCCGGGGGAGATAAGGTATGTCGGCGTATTCAGCGGACGAGTTTCGGTATCAGCACATTTGCGGCACGTGTTTCGGCTTGTATGAAGTGGGGCGGCCAGACGGATTGGACCAGCGTTGCGCGTGCCGGCCTGCAGCGGCGGAGCGGTGGCCGCGATTCGATTTCAACACCCGGGCCGAATTGTGCCGGTGTTGTGGGGCGGAGGCGGTGCGGAGTGGCAGCAGATGGTCGCCGTTCTTTTGTCGCGAGTGCCAGCTTCTGGCGATGGGCGTCTCGATCTGGCACGGCGACGTCGTCTTTCCGATCGGTCGTCATTCGTTGATGAATGCCTATCTCGCGCCGGCTCCTCGTCGCGCTGGAGCCGAGCGTGATGCATCGTCCGGCGATTCCTTGGCCGTCGCGATGTATCGTGCCGCGACCGTTATTCAGCGCGGAGCCGAACAGGTGGACCAGTGGCGGCAGATTGTGGTGGCTCGAAATCTTGAGGCGTGCGGGCTGCGAGCGGGCGTGTCGCTCGGCGAGTATGTGACGACGGTTCGGCGCACCGAGGGCCTCTCGCGCTGGGCGGCGTTCAGAGATTTGTGTGCGTTCGTCAAGGCCGTGTCTGTGGCTGAGCGGCCTTCCGGGGAGTGTTCATGACCGGCACGACCAATTGCTTCCTATGTATTGACATACAGTGATTTAGTCACATAGAGTCTCTGCATCCCACCTCGCGTGGGCTTATCCAGAGTGACCGAGGGCACAGGCCCGACGACGTCACAGCAACCGAGCGGCAACCGCCACGGTGCTACATCCTGCCCGATGAGAATCGGGGGAGATAAGAAATGGAAACGTACCTGCCCGAACTGGGTGTCTATGGATTCGACGTCGTCGAACCGCTCATCCTCGCCGCTCTCGTCACTGAAGACCCGCTGCTCCTGATCGGCCCGTCGGGCACGGGCAAGACCTACTTGCTCAACTCGCTCTCCGAAGCCCTCGGCCTCGAGCATCGTCACTACAACGCGAGCCTCATCTCGTTCGATGACCTCGTCGGGTTTCCGTATCCCGACGAGGCGAAGTCTTCGGTGCGATTTCTCGAAACGCCGGCAACAGTGTGGGGCGCGGAATCCGTGCTCATCGACGAGATCAACCGCTGCAAGCCCGAGCATCAGAACCGCCTGTTCTCGCTCGTGCACGAGAGAAAGATCCAGGGCCAGCCGCTCACCGCGCTGCGCTATCGCTGGGCCGCGATGAATCCGTGCAGCACCGATCAATCGGTCGACGAGAGCTACCTCGGCACCGAGCCGCTCGACGCGGCGCTTGCAGATCGCTTCTCGATCATTCTGGAAGTCGGCGACTGGAGCGACCTCAGCGATGATGACCGCCGACTCGTTGCGGCGCCCGCCGGGGAGGGCGCGATCGCGAACGACCACGGCCGACTGAAGACGGTTCTCGCGATCTGGCGCCGCGCGTTTCTTGAGCACCTCGGCTCCTGCCCGGTCCGCATCGTGGACTACGTCTGCGCGGTGACGAGCGCGCTCATCGAAGGCGGCATTCGCATCTCGCCGCGGCGCACACGGCTTATCACGCGCACGCTCCTCGCCGCGATGGTGGTGAAGGGCTTCAACCCTGATGCGCCGACCGGCCGCGACTGCGAGGTGCTCTTCAAGAGGGTGCTCGACGCCAGCCTGCCGCAGCGCGCCGGCGGCACGCCGCCGGACACGAACAAACTCGCTGCGGCCCATCGCCTCGCCTGGAATGCCACGATGGCGCATGGCGTGGAGAAGTGGCTCCACCACTTTCATCTCGAGCGCCGGCTCGATCGCAAGGCGAAGCTGCTGTTTCACGGCTGCCCGAATCGCGACACCGGCACGCTGGCGGTGGAGCAGTTGCTGGCGCAGGAACCGAAGGAGCGCGCCGCCGCGTTTGCGCTCGCGGCGTATCCGGCCGCTGTGGCCGGCCGTGTGCCGATCGGCGCAGAAGGCGTGAACGACCTCGGCCGCATCGCACAGTCGCTGCTCACAGTTGACGGCGACATTCGCTGGCAGGAACGGCATGACGTCACCGGATCGACGCATCCCGAACTCGCGGCGTTCGCGCCCGTGCTGGCCGCGCTCGAACCCGCCCGTCGCGCTCGCGCCGAGCAACTCTTCAACTTCTGCATCGTCAATAACCTCACGATCGCGCGGCCGGGCGAGTTCGAGGAGGAGTTCAACCGCTGCGTGACGGTGTTCGGCGAAGGCGGTGCCGCATGACCGGCGGGCTGGCGCTCGGCTATGACGCCAATAGCGGCGGTCCCCGCAGCCGGAGTCGGGTGGAGCACATCAGCTCGACGCTGCTCGGCGCAGAGAACGGTCCGATCCATTGCCCGCGGTTGCTGGAGGTCGGGCTCGAGTTCGGGCTCGACGATCCACTCGTCGTCGTCCGCGATCTCGTGCGGAGCTGCGGGTATGACGATGAAGTGGAGGCGAGGCGGGCCGTGGCTCTGCCGGTGGCGGCGTGCATTTGCCGGCCGGTCACGGTTGTGGGGCCGCCGAGGGTGGCGTCGCTGCCGCCGGACACCGCGTTGTTTCAGGCGCTGGTGCTTGGGCTCTGCACGCCGTGGCAATACGACCCGCGCCGCCCGCTGCTCTGGACGCGCACGAGCCTGCGCCGGCATCTCTCGCTCTTCGAAGGGCAGGGGTTCTACGCATGACGCCCATCGAGTTTCAGAACATCTATCGCGAGTTGATCGACGAGAACCCGCTCGCGATCCGCGCGGTCCTGAAGGTGCTGACGATTGACTTCACCGACACCGTGGCCACGCTGGCCGTGACGTGCGAACCGCAGCCGCGCCTCCTCGTCAACCTCGGCTTCGTGGCGGCGCACTGCCTCGGCGACGCGGAAGTTAAAGCCGTCATCTGTCACGAGTTCCTGCACGTGCTCTTGCGGCACACCGAACGGTTCACCACGCTGACGATGGCCGAGCATCTTGCGCTCGACGCGGTGATCAACGCGATCATCCACCGTACGCTCGGTCCGGAATATAGCCGGATGATGAGCCGCTACTACGCCGAGGCGGCCGGCGTCGCTCGGTTGCTGCGGCCGCCGACTGAGCGCGAAGCGCAGCGGACGTCGGGGATCGTCGTCACGTGGGTCGGGCTCTATGCGGGCCGGTTGGTGGCCGACGACATTCGCGATCTGGCCCGCGATCACATGGGGCAGCGGCGTCTCCGGAAGGAGAAGCTGATCGGTAATCACGAGGCCGACGATGGCGGCGCCGTTCGCGATCCGGCGCGTTCGTCGGTCTTGAGGGAAGCCATCGAAGGGTCGCTCAAAGCCATGAACGGCGACGGCATCTTTCGCAGTCCGCGGCCGGGTGTGGGCGCGCCCGCGTATAAGTGTCAGGTGCGTGCGACAAATGCCGGCCTCACGCGCTGGCGGCGCGAGACCTACGCCGTGCTCAAGCGGTACCTCGAGCCGGATCCCCGTTCGGTCGCGCGGAAATCGGATCGGCGGTCGTTCACGCTGCCCGTGTTGTCTTCAGGTGACCGCCGCGCGGCGTTGCGGGCGATCTGGAGTCCGTTTCTGCCGGAGGCGCAGTGGGAGTTGACGACCTACACGCGCGCGGGCTCCGCTGCAGGTCTATCTCGACGTCAGCGGGTCCATGGACGCTGAAATGCCATTGATCGTGGCGCTGCTCGGCCAGCTCACGCGTCACATCCGGCGTCCGTTTTGGGCGTTCAGCAACATCGTGGCGCCCGCGCGCATCGAAGGCGGCGTGCTGATCAGCGACACGACCGGCGGCACCAGCATGGGCTGCGTGCTCGAGCATCTCGCAAAAACGCGCCCGGCCGCGGCCGTGGTCGTCACCGACGGCTACATCGAAACGCTCACCAAACAGCAGGTCGCCGCTGCCTCGGCCACGCGTCTCCACGTCATCGTCACGCGCGACGGCAATCCTGCGGAACTCACGCGCGTGGGGCTGGCCTACACGCAACTCTCGAAGGTGCCGTCATGATTCGTCTGAGCGAAGTGGTTCTTCCTGGCCATCCCGACAAGTTCTGCGATCAGGTCGCGGATGCGATCGTCGTCGAGTGTTACGTGGCCGATTCGCGCGCCTACTGCCAGGTAGAGATGAGCACGTGGTGTGATCAGGTCTTTCTCACGGGCGGCATCGTGACGCGCGAACCGCTGCGGCGGTCGCTGGCCGACATCGTGCGCGCGGTGGGGAAGGACATCGGCTACGTTGCGACCAATGCGCTCGATGCGGCGCGATATGACGTGCGCGACACCGTCTGTCAGCGGCGCGAGGATCCGCGCACGTGGACCGACAGCGTCAACGATCAGTGCATCTCGATCGGCTGGGCCGGCTGTGACGCGAAGGTGGCGTGGCTGCCGCCCGAGCACTACCTCGCGCATCGGTTGGGCGAGGCGCTCGCGGCCAGTTGCCGCGCGGGCCGGCTCGCGGGGCAGGGGCCCGACGGCAAGTTGCTCGTGCGCGTGCGCGAGAGCTCGGATCGCTGGGACGTGGAGCAGATCCTCGTCACGTTGCAGCAGTTGCCGAGCGTGTCACTGCTCGAGCTCACCGCGTGGATCGTGGACGATCTCCGCGACACCTACGCCGAGCTCCGTGCGCATGATCGACGCTGGTCGGAGCCTTCACGTCGAGCACGTCGAAGAAGTTTCCCGAGACGACCTCCGCCCACACGCGCTCGGGTTCGCCGCTCGTGCGCATTCCGAGTGGCAGCATGTTGAACGCGGCCAGCCCGTTGAGCCCCTCGGGTGTGCGGTCGCGTACGTCGCGATAGTTGAGATACGAGAACGAGAGACCGGTTCTGGTCGGGCTCGCGAATTGGAGCAGCACAAGATCGGAGGGCCGGGGCACGGACGGCAGCGGCGACAGCACGAGCGCATCGAGCCAGCTGAAGATCGTCGCGTTCGCTCCCACACCAAGCCCCAGTGTGAGGACGATGGCGAGCGTGAATGCGGGGCGGTGGCGAATGCTGCGCCACGCGAACTTGATGTCCTGCATGATCATTTGTTGTCTCCACTGTCGGAATCTGAGCCAGAGCGCGTGACGAACGGCACCGGTACTGCGGCGCAGGAGATCCCGACGCGTGGCGGCCGCGCTCCTGCCGTGGTCACTGAGCCAGGCGGCCTGCCACGCGATGTCTGCGTCCCACTGGCGCCGCCAGTCACGCCGACGATCGATCGGCACCATGTGAGCGCAGAGAGCCACCACGCGCCTCGCCCACCTCGAGACGTCGTCGATCACGTCAGCCACCACCGAGGCGCGCTGCGCGAAGCGCCGGGTAGCGTGCGGAGGCGTCTTCGAGCGCGCGGCGACCGGAGGCCGTGATCTCGAAGTAGCGACGCGGCGGGCGAGCCTCTCGATGTGCCACGGCCTCTGCTTCCCAGCGCGAGCGTGCAAAGCCCAGGTCCTCGAGACGATCGAGTGCGGGATACACCGTACCGGACGTGAGCCCGGTCACGTCCATGATCTCGAAACCAAACGCTTTGCCAGCTTCGAGGGCCTGCAGGATGGCAACGGTGCCAAATCCGAGACGACGGTTGCGCTCAGGCATGGAGCCGAGTATATCGAAGTCCAACATAGTGCTGACATGTGCCCGAAAACAGAAAACCCCGGACCTGAGGGTCCGGGGCTCCAACTGACACGGCAACCGTGTTGCGTCTGGAGGGCCGGACCTTCAGGTCCGGCCCTCCAACGCTACTTCGCCGCGTTCTTCGCGATGATGACCTTCGACAGCGCCGTCAGCCGGGCCGCGTCGATGGGCTTGGCCTTGGCGGCGTCGGTGGCGAACGCCGTTGCCATCGCGTTGAGATCGGCGACCGCTTTCGTCTTCGCCGCGCCGGCGGGCATCGCGTCGAGATCGCTCATTGCTTTCATCGTCGCCGCAATGCGCTCGGGTGTGAGTGCCTTGGTGCGCGCGAGCTGGTCGAGGTAGGCGCGCGCCACAGTGAAGCTGGCGGGCCAGACGAACTTCGGCTGGCTCTGCACGTTGAGCTCGTCAAACTTGATGAGATTCGCCGCGTCGATTTCATTCTGCGTGAGCATGTCGGTCGGCACGAGCTTCAGGATGTCGAGACCGCGGAAGATCTCTGATCCGTAGATTTGTCCGTTGAACCAGTACGTGGACCAGTAGCCGCCCGTCACGAGTTTGTCAGCGAAGAGCGGGCCGCGATCGAAGTACGCGATCTCGACCGGATGCGCGCCGTCGGTGAAATCGAGGACCGACGCGCCGCCCTGATACCAGGCCTGCACCTTGATGTCGCGGCCGGGCACGGGAATGAGCGAGCCGTTGTGCGCGACGCAGTTTTCCTGATCGGTCTGCGCCGCCGGCATCTTGTAGTAGCCCGCGAACTTCAGATGCTTGTCGACGATGTTGAAGATCGCGTCGGCACCCCAGTTGAGCGGGTCGCTCGCGCGGCAGCGCGGGCTCGTGCCGCCGCCCCACTCGTCGGTGAAGAGCACCTTGGTGCCGTCGTTGTTGAACGAGGCCGAATGCCAGTACGCAAAGCTCGGATCCGCCACGTCATCGAGACGCTTCGGGTGCACCGGATCGCTGATGTCGAGCAGGATGCCGTTGCCCGAGCAGGCGCCCGCGGCGAGACCGAGTGCGGGGTAGGCCGTGATGTCGTGGCACTGGTTGGTCATGCTCGACGACTGCGTGCCGGCGCCGTGATTGCCGCCCTGCCAGAGACCCGAGACCGCGCCAGTTGTCGTATCCGCGAAGATGCGCGGACGATTCACGACCATGGCCTTCTCCGGTGACGCGAGCGGCACTTTGATGACGTCGATGCTGAAGAGTGACGTGTTGGGATCACTCGTGTCGGCGACGCAGTCTTTGAGTTCTTCACCCGAGCGGACGCCGCCGGTGCCCGAGCCGTAGATGTAGATGTTCGCTTTGTCTTTCGGATCAGTGACGAGCGTGTGCGTGTGCGATCCGCGGCACGTCTGAACGGCGGCGATCTGCTTCGGCGTTCTCGGGTCGCTGATGTCGAAGATGCGAACGCCGCGGAACCGCATCGGGTCTGGCGCGAGCGGTGCGCCGCGTCCTGCGCGACCGGCCGCTGGTGGTGCACCTGCGGCGCCGGCGGGAGCCGCCGCTGGTGGCGGCGGAGGCGGCGCGATGCCGCAATCGACGCGGCCGTTGGTCTGCTCGACCGACATGAACATCAACTTGCCGTAGACCGAGACGTCACCCTGCCCGCCCGGGCACGGCATCGCGAGTTGATGCTTCGCGCGCTTCGGATCTTCGATGTCGAAGAAGTTGATGCCGTTGAAGTTGCCGAGGATGAGGAGGTTCTTCTGAAACGCGATGTCTGAATTGGCGAAGGCGAGGCCGCCTGTGCCGGTCGGATCATCGAACCCTGCCGGCTTGGGCAGCGACGTGACGAGTTCCATGCCTTTGGCGGCAATGCCGGCGTCACGGATGCCGGCCTTCAGGCCGACGCGTGGATCAGGCGGCGTCTGCGGCGCGGGTGCCTGGCCGCCGCCTTGAGCGTGAAGACCCGCGGCCAGTAGAGCGGAGAGCGCAGTGATCGAGAGCAGACGACGAACAGCAGTAAGTCTCATGAGTGTCCTCTGTGCGGTTACTTCAACATCTTTTGCATGCGCGAGATTTCCATGCGCTGATCGGATTCGACGTGTGAGGCGAAATCAAACACGATGCTGTCTTGCGCAGCGCCCTGGGTGCCGAAGAGGTCCTCGACCATCTTCAGTGCGCCACCGTGGTGCTGGATCATACCCGCGAGAAAGAGTGTGTCGAACGCCGGACCTGAGGCGGCACCGAGCGCCTTCATCTGCGCTTCGCTGAGCATGCCGGGCATTGGCGCCATCGCCTGGCCACCGATCTCCATCAGTTGCCCGTGGCCTTGCGACGCCACCGGCGCGGGCTGATGGCGGTCGATGAGCCACGTTCGCATCATCTTCATCTCGTCGTTCTGCGAGATCTCGACCCGTTGCGCGAACAACTTCATGTCGTCGCGCTTCGTGCGCGTCTTGAGCAGGTTCACCATCTCAATGGCTTGCGCGTGATGCAGGATCATGCCCTGCATGAACTTCACGTCCGCGGCGTGGACGGGTGCCGCCGTCACCGGCGTGGCCGCGACGTCCTTGCTCGGCGCACCCGGCGCGCCGACCTGAACAGACGGGGCGGATGCTGCGGGAGTCGTCTCCGTTGCGGGAGCCGGCTTGCTGCAGGCGACGGCAGCGGACAGGACGAAAGCGGAGCAGAGCAGGGATCGGCGCATCGTGGACGGGAGCAGGATACAACAGGGATGGGTGGATTCAGGCCTTCTTCAGTAGCACGTACACCGCACCTGGCCCGCCGTCTGATGGGGGCGCATCCGTGAATCCAAGCACGCCCGTATGCTGCCGCAGCACCTCGCGGACGCGGGGCTTCAGGATGGCCACGTTGTTCGCGGAATTCAGGCCGCGTCCGTGGACGATCGCCACGCAGCGGCAAGTAGTGCGTGCGGCGTCAATGAAGCGCTTCACTTTTGCGACAGCCTCGGCGCTCTTCAGACCGTGCAGATCCAAGCGCTGTACCGGTGCGTGCTCGCCGCGACGCAGCTTGCGCAGTTCACGGCGATCCACGCCCGCCGCGACGTAGCTCGTCTCGGGATCATCGGGAATGTCTGGCACCGGAACGACCGCTGTCGTCGCCGGTTTCGGCGCCACAGGTCGTGGCACTGGCACGTGCACTGTCGTCTCTGGCCGCACGGCGTGAACACGTCCACGCGGATCGGCGTCGACCTTCTTCAGTTGGAGATCGGCCATCGCGCGGGCGAACTCGTCTTCGTCAGACGGGCGCTTCATGACCGACAGTGTGGCATGGTTGAAAAGTGGTGCGGAAAAGAGGATTGGGCGGGAGTCGTCTTCGCCGGGCCCCGTTCGTGCGGTTTCGCGCTGTCTTGTCTAGGCGTTCGATCGTCGCGCCCTTCCGTAATCACGTCTCGTGCTGGCTCGTTTCGCGGAGTTCGTTAGCTGTCTGTTAGCTTCGACTGGAGCAGTCTACCTAACCGTGGCACTCAACCAGGGAAGCTTTCCTTCCGATATTTAGTCCGGACGAACGATCATCGTGCGATCCATGGGTTGGTCCGACCAAGGCTCGTTACGGGGCGGAGGCAAACGGCGGCCGGTTACTTCTTTGCCGCTGAGATACTCTGGCGCCGCGATACCAAGGTGTCGGGATCAAGCCCGTCGGGGTAGGACATCATCAAGTTGTAGCGATCGATATCGCGGTTCAGCGCTCGGACCGCCGAGTTGAATGACTTCACCCGCACGTTGAACGCAGTCATGCGCTCGTTTAAGGCTTCGCGATCTTCCTTGAGCTGCTCTTTCTCTTCACCAGAAGGCCAGCCAGCCTGTAGTTGGTTCGCTCTCTCCATACGATCGTTGAATTCGCTGACACGGCTATTGGTTTCCGTTTCGAGGTGATCGATCTCTCGCAGCTCGCGACTGATTGCCGCCGACTCCTGGTCTATCCGCTCTGACGTCAGGTCCACCGAGGAACGCAAGGCCGCACGCTCCTCCTCCGTCGCCGCAATCCCCTCAAAAGCGCCTTCGTCAAGAAGACGACGGAGCGTCTCTCGGAACCGAGGGCCGTGCTTCTGATCTCCCCGCTCGCCCACGCCGTCCAAGTAGACATGTACCATTTCGTGACACAGCGCCGCAGTGCGATCCTTGGACTCACTCTTGAGCCGAGAATTGAGCAACACTAGGCGTCCGTTGGTCAGTCCTTCCAACACATACTCGCCTCCTAAGAGCCGCCCGACTTCTTGGAGACGGGGCTCCCAGATGACTGGCACAGTCTTCAGCGCACCGGAGAAGTACCGCGCGTTGACCTCCGCAAATTGGCGGTTCAGGTCCGGATCACCCGAAGCTCCTTCCTGGCCTTTGATGATCTCTTCCTCAAGCTGATCGTACGGTGAACGATCTCGACTACGAGGCGGTGCGGTGTGAACTGAACCGGATAGCGATCTGCTCTCTGGAGTTGTAAGGGCCCCAGCAAAGTCGCGTGAAGGCAACGGCCTTCGCAAGGCAAGGAAGCCTGTGAAACCAAGGACTACGATTGCCGCGGCTGAGACAACCAACAGGACGATCTTGCCGCCCCTGTCCAGACTCGACCACGATCCTCCCTCAACGACTCGGCGATTACGCCAATCGAAGAAATATCCGCAGCGCGGACACCGAAGTCTCAACACGGCCCCTGGAGCTGCCGCGGCCCTCAAGGGCCTCCGGCACGCCGGGCACGACAGGACCGTTGAGATTGGTTCGCTGTTCTCCACTATGGCGCGCTCGAGGTCTCGGACTAACCCACGCCGGCTGATGATCGTTCAGCCGGGCGATTCGCTTGGCTATCCTACGCCCGTTTGGCGCGATGATTCTCACTAGGGAAGGGGCCAATACACGCCCGGTTTCGGCTGCGCCTCGGCCCGGCTAGTCGTGTAACTTATGTGACGTGGGGGAACCTCTCTATCGCTTGGCGGATACGGAGAGCGAGGTAGTGGTCGATCGGGACGGGGTCGTGTTTAGATCCGGGGAGGGTCTAAGCGACGAGTTCCGTATTCCGAGGGCCAGACTCGTGGGTGCCATGAACCACGCATCGAAGGAACAGTGGCAGCCCGACGTGGTGGTCGTCGTGTTCCGGGACGAGGACGGCCGGCTCGATCACTTCAAGTGGAGCCTCTCGCAGAAGGGCGTGTCCCGGCAGGTCAGCACTGCCATCTACAAGATCATCGTCGGGGGCTTCAGGAAGTCGTTCGTCGGGTTCTTTTACACGATGACCCACAAGATCGATCTGTCACCGTTCTGAAGAGAGCACGAGCCCGGCGGGAATCGGGCTCGGTCCAGAACTACTTCTTGGTGGGACGCGCGGGGTGGGGAATCACTTCGAGGCGGCGGGCCAATTTGGTTTAGACAGACGGCGCACTACTGCGATGCCTATCTCGATCGAGATGGCCAACGTAGACAAGTCGACAATCCACGTCAGAAGGGTAGGGGCTCCAAAGAATGTCATTGGCAGACCGAGCATCCAATACGCGGCAAATCGCAATGCGAACCAGAGTGGCATGCCAATGAAGAGTCCTAGCACAGCCCCCTTCAAGAAACTTCGCATGAGCTAGTCCTCTCTTTCCAAACCGACGGACCACTCACGGCGCGGCGGTGGCCATTGAGCTTGACCCGTTTCAGTGGACGGTTTCGCTGCGCGGCTTACCGCGTTAGGATCGCTCCACGGAGAACGCCGAATCCGAACCTCGCGCTGCGGGGCGCAGGATTCGCCATGCCAAGGAGTTCAAGCAGATTAATCGTGGCCATCGTCAGAGGTAGCCGAGGGGAACGGATGCGTTCGCTCAGATTCTTACGCAAGTGGATCCACTTGCATGAATCGCCACGAACAGCCGGTCTCGATGAGGAGAACCTCACGGCGGATGCAATGCTGTTGCTCAGCCTTCCTACTTTAGTTCTCCACGATTGACCAACCTGCCAGAGTTGTTGGTTAGGTAGCACTCCCAGCGCCGTCCGTCCTTCAGCTGAAGTACCAGGCTGGGGACGGGATCCTTCATGACCAGCGTCGTCAGCGTGTTGAAGTCGCCTGTGATGCTTCCATCGATATGCCCCATTCCAGAATCTCTAACGGTGATCGTCACGGTGTACGGAACATCGCGAAGGACAGCCTGATCTCCGTCCCACAGCGTGCCCAAGCCCGATAGGGTCTCGCTCCTCATGGCTGCAATACTACCTATTCTGGGCGCGTCCGTGTCTACGGCTGTGGGACTTCACCACGAGCGATACGGAATCGAACAGTACTGACTCGTCAATGGGCCGTGCTTGCGTTGCATGTGCTGAGCAACGCACCGCTGGACCGATTCGGTAGCCGCCTCGGGATGAGGTGTGGGGCCAACAATGACGTCGTCTATCGGAATGACACGGTCCATGTTGGTCACTGAGAATTCCAGATAAGGGACGAGCATTGAAGCGCCGGTCCGGTACGAGATCTTGGTCCCTACATAGTCCGAAACCGCTCGAGAGACAATCCGCCACTCCGCTTCTTCCTGAAAGCGAACGTTCTTCATCAGGACCGCAACCCGAAGAATCGCCTCCTCACTCAGAGCGAAACTCGGGTGGTATGACTGGTTTGGGTGGGCCTTGTCCGCTGGCCCCGTACGGGTGGCGAAGGCGGTGACGACCTCGACCAGGTTAGTTATGAGAGGCACTTGTTCCGCGGGAACGTAGCGGCATCGGCCGAGCGCGAAGTTGGTTGAGGCACACGCAGCGGCCAAATGAGCGGACGCCAACCCGAAGCTGACCCCGCCAGTCGGCGGGCAGTAGCCCCTCCACTGGCTGAGGAGATTGCCGTGTTGGGTGAATGCAGCAACAAACACCATGGGGCCTCGAGCGGAACGGATCTCAATCCACTCGCCGAACTGCCTCAGCACCTCCTGTTCGTCAGCGCCGGGAGCCGCAGCCAGGCGCCTCCGAACTTCATGGGTCATCAGGTTGAACGCGTGAATAAGTTCCGCTGAGTCATTGAGGTAGCGAGCCTCCGAAGCCCAAATCGTTCCGGACCTTAGGATCCCCAGCAAACCCGGCAGACTAGTGTAGTGATAGAGGGTTGGCGGTGGAGACTCGCGGTAAAGCGAATCGGCGAACTCATCAGGTCTCATTGAACCCGTTGGCATAAGCGGTAGTCGCATTCTGTCCGAGACTGTGGCCAGATTCAGCCTCAAAGACAGATGCTAGATTTCTGACTGAAACTGCGGTCTGGACAGGAACTTCCGCGACCGAGAAGCTGCATAGCGTCGGTTGTGCTGGTTGTCCACCCGATCGGGCCAGCTCACGCGCTCTTTGACTGAGGTGTGCACAGGTGCGGCTAGTCTATTTGGACACCATGAATTGGGTCCGGCTCGTCGAGCCGACGGAGAGATGGACCACTGCCAGGTTGGCCACTCTCCGGGAACGCCTAGCGGCAGCCGAAACCCGGGGCACGTTTGGCTTGACTATTGGCGCCAGTTGCTTTGACGAACTCGCGCGCCTTCATCGGGGCAATAGGGTCCTGTTTGGCTTAGTAATTCACAATGCGAAGTCTCTGGTAAGGAATCGAGTACTGCGCAGCTTGAGCGATCTGTCGACCCTTGAAGTTCTTGGCCGCGGGCGACTCGTCGGGAGGGAGCCTTTCTTGGGCTCCCAAGAGCGCCGTTCTCTATGGGCGCTGATGCGCAATCAACGGGAGGTAGGTGACGGAGCCGGCGTGGTCGCTGAGCGGGTGGCAGCTTTTTCTGCGGAAGAGGCCGCAAGACGTGATCAGGCGGTTCGTGAACTGGGCGACGATCGAGTTCATGGACTCCGCCGCTGGTGGACGGACTCAGCGTCGCACATCGATGAGTGGACAGCCACGCATCTCGCTGCTGCATGGTCTAACCACTTGCCGCCCGACCGGTCCGAGTGGCCACCGCCAAGTGATTTGCGCGCATTGCGCGGCTTCTTTGCCTACAAGCTGGGGAGAATCATGATGAACGTCGGGGAAGGCCGCAGAGTCGACGCTGGCGACTATTTCGACGCGGAGCATTTTGCATGCGCGGCCTATTGCGACTACCTTGTGACGGACGACACGAGCTTCCGCGCCACAGCTACGGCCATAGGTCGGGCGGCTCCAGCCCTATGCTCGCTGGAAGACCTCGAGGAACTACTGTCCTGACGGACCGACGAGTGGCGATCAGTTTTCCGAGAACCTGCGCGTTGAGTTGGACGAGTCTCTCGCAGCCTCTAGACAATCAGGTGTCATCGGCCAGCAAGCAAACCAAGAAAGCTCGGTGAAGTAGCCCACACTCACCGGGGCCCCAAAACGATCGCTTCTACGTCCTGGCCGGTCAATGTGCCAGCCTTGAGCAACGCTTCCGCCAGTCGCTGTACCGTCATTCGATGTTGGGCCATTAACTTTAGCGCCTGCCGGCGCAGGCGATCGTCGGCCCGATCGTACGCGTCGTCGCCCACCCAAGACGAACCCCGCACGGGCACGGTCAACAGAAGCGCCCACGCCTCTGCGAAGTCATCTTCAGCGCCACACGGTGGCTGATTCTCATCGGGCGGGAAGGGCCGGCCGAGAATGACGTGTTCGGCGGCAAGGCCGGCATACGTAGCGACGACCTCTGCACGAACGGTGCGGTGCTGCGAAGTTCGGCCCTCGTGGTGGTACCCGTAGGTGGGATTTGGCGCCGTTCGAGCGCCGAAGCTGTCCTCACTGGGCACGACGGTCACGGCGTGCGTTGCCAACCCCTGCACCGCAGCGGCAACCGCGTGCCCCGCCTCGTGTATCGCCGTTCGCCACCGTTCCTCTACGCTCACTGTCGTCTCCTTCTCCGCTCCAAGCGGCTACCCATGCAGCATTACTCCGAGCCGTTCAGCCGCGGCCTGCTGCTGATTCGGCAGCGCGTGCGCATACACGTTCAACGTCATCTCGACCTTCGAATGGCCAAGGCGTGCCGCCACGACATGCACTGGCGTGCCGGCCTGCAACGAGAGCGTCGCTGACGTGTGGCGCAACCCGTGGAACTTGATGCGCCGAACGCCTGACGCCTTGATGAGCCGGGCATATTCGCGCTGCCCGATGTTGTTCATCTGGAGCGGTTGGCCGAGCGTGGCGCGCGGCGTCTGCAGGTCGCCGGCCTGCTTGGCAAAGACCAGCCCGAAGTCGCAGTAGGTCTTCCGATTCTTCATTTTGATCTCGGCCTGGACCTTCTTGTGCTCGCGCAACAGCACGACTGTCTCCGGGCCGAGCGAGACGGTCCTCGTGGTTCCGGTCTTCGTCGGGCCAAATGTCGGCTCCGCGCCGGTTGAGGTCAACTGCTGCGCGATCGTGATCGTCGCGGCATCGAGGTCGACATCACTCCAACGCAACCCGCCCAGCTCGCCCTTGCGGGCACCGGTGTCGAGCGCGAGCGTGTAGAAGGCCGCAGGCTGCGCACCATCCGCCTTCGCCGTGTCCAGAAACTGGCGCGCTTCGGCGGCGGTCCAGCAGTGCGTGCGCGCGTCGCCGTGATCGTGTTTGGTCTTGGGGCGCATCGCATCGGCCGCGACGTTGCGCGAGACGAACTGGTCTCGCAGCGCCTTCTTCAGCGCCGAGTGCATCACCGAATGATGCACGGTGACCGTCTTGGGCGAGAGCTTGAGGTCCGCGTAATACCGCTCGAGGTCCGACGCTCGAAGATGCTGCAGCGTCATGTGCGCCAGGGGAGATGGCGCGATGTGTTTCTCGATGATGCTGGTGTAGCTCGCGTAGGTCGTCGCGCGCCTCATCGGCGGTTTGATGGCCTTGTCGACCCAGTCGCGCAGCCATGCGATCAGCGTGACCTTGCTCGGCTCAACGAACTCGCTGCGATCCGCCGAGCGCACGAGCTCCGTCAGCTTCGTCTCGGCCTGCTTGCGTGTGCCGCGGAAGCTGATCCACTTCTGTCGCCGCTTCGTCTTGCCGGTCACCGGGTCGTGCTCCCGGCCGAGATCGAGGATGAGACTCCAGGTGCCCTTGTAACGTTGAACAAGACTTCCGCGCATGGTCGCTCCACTGGGAAACGGCCGGCGGGCTACACTGGATGGCAGCTCGTCGGCACGGTGAGATCGTGCTTACGTGTTAGGACCGCTTGCGCGTGCTAGCGCGCTTGCGGTCCGCCTTTGTGACGTCCTTCGAATCCAGCCACAACCGAATTCCACGTCGGATCTGCTCCGACTCTGAAATCCCGTCACGGGCTTTGACTGCCCGCAGCGCGTGAAGCAACTCCACGTCGAGCTTCACGTTGTAGGGCTTCTTGGGTGCCACATCAGGAGTATACACGTATATACCAGTAGATCCTTTGTCGCTGGCCGCCGTGGTGTCTAAGGTGAGGTTAGGCATCGCGCTGCAACCTCCAGCGAACAAACGAGCTGCGCGCTTGGGCTAACCGTTCGCTAACACCGAGCGACTGACAAAGATGTAAGACGGCGAGGCCGCGCGGCTGCGGTACGCACTGGAACGCGAACCGTTGTATTGCTGTGCAACTTCTTCAGGCTTGATCGGCCGCGTGCGTATGTTGGAACCCAATAGGGTGGCTCGCGTGCCATCGCGTGCCGGACTCACTCCTCGTCTCCTTCCCGTAGGCGGATGCCTTCGTAGTAGCGGATGCGCTTTTCGAAGAACCGTTTGGAGCTTTCTCCGAGGCCAGCGACGACTGCCTTCAAGTTACGGCCGAACATCTGCACGTTCCCTGGGTGGTCCCGGCCGTTCTCGAGGCACCAACTACGCCAGGCGTCGAATAGAGTCTGAAGCCTCACTTCATAGCCACGCCCGATCTCGCAGCAGTCGCCGACGAACGCTTTGGTAGGGCTCCCGAGATCCTCGAGGATCCGAATAAGGTCCGCGGCCGCGGTCGGCTGGGAGAAGTGGCCGCGCGCACGAAGCCGGTCGTGACCGAGAAGCACCCAGTTCAGAATCGCTGGTAGTTCAGGGACCAAGCGGTCGAACAACTCAAGGTCCTCATGGCCGTAGAAACTCTTCTGTAGCGCAAGGATTACAAACCGAGAGGAGAGCGCGCCTGAGGCATCCTCGACGCGGGGCAATTCGTTGGTCATCAGGACGAACCGTGCTGAGAGGCGGCCGGTCCAATCGGGGAGGAACTTTCGCGGCACGCTGAGAGCATCCTCGCCGCTGATGGACAACAGACGTTCGGCGACGACGGCGGTGTCTGTGCGTCCGCCGACGCGAGCATCGGAAATGATGGCCACGGTCTTTCCGATGAGCGTCCAGAGGCCGAACTGTTCGCCCATGCTGGCGAGTGTCGGGCCGCACACGTTCCGCTCGCCGAATAGGCGCCGCATGACCCGGCCAATCGTGCCCTTGCCGGACCGTTTTGGCCCGACCACCATAAAGATCTTCTGTTGGTGCGTTCGCGGCGTGAGCAGGTAGCCCATGCATTCCTGCAGGCATTCCTGTGATTCGCGGTCATCAGGCCAGAGATCATCAAGAAAGCGGAGGAAGTGCACCGGGGTCGGGGCATCGGCATCAAATGCGAAGTCGAGTCCGTTGCGCGTAAAGAAGTGTGGTGTTGGTGGCAGCAGCTCGCGCGTTGGTACGTGCAGCAGACCATTCCGGCAGGGCACGATGTCCAGCGGATCGAGAACGGTTTCGGTGTCGAGCCAGCACGGTGCCGCCGAAGAGGCAGGTAGCACACAGAGTGCCCGGAGGGAGTCGAGGAAATTCTCGACCTTGGCCTTGGTGGGTTTGAACGGGACAAGCTGGTTCAGCTCAGGATCCCACCGCAACGCCTTGTCAAGGAAAGCGTAGATCCTCGCGCGAATCACTGCGTCCTCGACATCCACGTAGCTGTTCAGCTCTGGGTCGTATCCGCAGAACACGCCGGCCTGATGCCGCAGGGTGATGATGCCTTCCGCGGTGTAGGTCCGCTCGAGGAAGGTGCGGGCGCTCGACATGGGGTCTGCCGGGTCCAGAGTCGGCGGATCATCTGGCTCGGTCGGGCCGTTGCTAAGTCGCTGGTTGATCTGGTCGATTTGACCGCCGGCGGCCTGGAGATCGGACGCGTTCGCATCTTCTCGCATGGCCGCGCGTTCAACCAGGTTCTCGATGTCCTCGCGCGTATGCCCCCCGGCAATCCAGTCGGTGACATCACCATGTTCGTCCAGGTCCGGCAGCTTGACGACTGTTGCGCTGAGCCCGCCGGCCCGACATGAACGCTCCACGATCTTTGCGTGCTTCCGTCCGGCGTCATCCTGGTCGGGGATGATGATCACCGCCTCCACGCCGGCCGCTCGGAGCTGCTGGGTGTAGTCGTCGCGCCATTTGGTCGCACCGCCGCAGTTCGTTGCGGCGATCAAGCCGAGCGAGCGCAGCGTGAGCACGTCCTTCTCGCCCTCGGCGATGTAAACGGTCTTCTCGCCGGATAGCTCCGGTAGCCCGAACAGAACTCGCCGAACGCCGATCGTCTTCCAGACCCAGCCGCCTTCGCCATCGGGCCGACGCTGCTGGAAGTCCTTGGGCGCGTAGCGGACGACCTGATAGAGCAGTGCACCCTGCTCGTCGGTGTAGTCGTAGGTCGCGACGATCTCGCGCTTAGCGCGTCCAGTGTGCTGCGCATCTGGCGCGAGGTCGGCCATCGTCAAGTTGGCCGCTGCGAGAACATCTGGCGTTTCGCAGCCCGCGTGGCAGTTCAATAGCACGCGGCCGTCCTGGCCCATGCCGATGGACAGCGAAGCGTGGGCGTCATCGTGAGCCGGACAGCGCGCCGTGCGGCTCTTGCCGTCGCGTCGGACGTCGGCGATGGTGGTGACGATGCTATTCACGGCCGTCCGCGCCAATCATTGCGGTGAGTCCAGCACGCGGCACGCGCACCAGCCGGCCGAGTCGGACGCTCGGCAAGTCCCCGCGGCGGACCATCTCATACGCGAGGCCGGTGCCGATGTGCAGCCACGTCGCCGCTTCCGGAACGGAGAGCAGCTCGGGCAAGTCGCCGAGCGGAGTGAGGCGGGTAATCGGGGCCGCGGTCGTCATCGTCGCTCCAGATCGCGCTCGTCGAACGGATCAAAGTCGATCAGGGCCTTGCCCACCGATTGCCGGCCCAGTCCATCTGCCAGCGCCGCCGGCATGTCCGGCAGACCGAACGTCAATGCGAGCGCGTCGGCCAGGTCTGGTGAGCGGCCGAGCCGTTGTTTGATTTGATCCTTGTCTTCGAGCAGGAACTTGCCGCTCACGAACGTGTAGGTCGGCGTGATCAGTTCGCCCACCAGTTCCGGCAGGTTCGGAAGCGCGCCACCACGCTTGATCCACTCGCACATCGCGAACCAGATTTCCGCCCGACGATTGCGGTATCTCGGATCGAACGCCGGCGCCGCGAACTGAACATCGATCGGCGCGTATCCGTTGGAGCGCATGACGTCGACGGCGCCGGCCGCCCATCCTCCGGTCGCGTCGAACAGCTCGATCTCGCTGTCCCATTTCGCCTTGGCCGCGAGCACCCGATTCGCAATGTCGACCGACACCGCGGCGCCGCGCGCGTGGCGCATGACGACGGGTTTGAACGCCGCGAGTCCCTGCCGGGGGAAGATGACCGTCCGATCGTCGCCGTAGCGCGCGACGTCGATGCCCAGGCGCTTCTGCGCCCAGGTGTAGGCGTCGGGACGGAGCTCACGGTCCATCGCGGCGGTGACCTCGTCGACTCCGATCAGCGAGTTCAGCGACGCCGGCGGAAACTGCCCGAGGACGTTGACCATGACCCACGGGTTCTCCCGGCCGTAGGTCGCGATCTGTTGACGCGCCCATTCCAGCGACACGCGCGGCGCCCGCTTCGGATCATCCGGATCCCCAGTCACGACGGTGACGTGCCAGTCGTGGCGATGCGTGACGACCGCCGTGTAGAGCGGGCCGTCGAGGCTCGTCGGGTTGCCGGCGATGACGAGCTTGCATTCCTTTCCGCTGGCCAGCGCAGCCTCGGCGGTGACGGCAACCGCTTGCGGAATGGAGCCGGCTTCGTCGATCGCGAACATCATGTAGTCCGCATGCAGCCCAGCGAGCGTGTCCGACTGTTGTTGGGCGTTGGCGCTCTTCGACCACTGGCGCGCGCTGACCCACCAAGTGGCCGGAAACGCTCGCGACACGATGCGCGTCTGCTGCCACTCGAACGTCGCCGACAGGACCGGCGAGCGGTGAATCCAGAGCGCCAGTTCCTTCCAGAGTCCGTCGCGAAGGTTATCGCCAGAAGTCGACGTGACAGCGATGTTGGCGTGCGGTCGCGTGCAGAGGAACCACAAGATCGCCCACGCCTGCACCGTCGTCTTGCCGCAGCCCTTTGAGCCTGATGTGGCCTGCCGCGGATGCTGCCGCACGCCGATGAGCGCGTCCTTCTGCCAACCATCAGGCTCGGCGCCGCAGCACTCGCGCACGAAGGCGATCGGATCCTTGAGCCAACGAGCGAGCGTATCGACCGCGCCGTCTTGAGTCTCACGCATGGCTATTCCCCGATCCTCGCGGCCGCCGCGGCCAACAGTTCTACGAGCGATGCCCCACCTTCAACTTCAACGCGCTGCTGCGCGCGACCATGCAGCCGCTCGATGATGAAGAAGTCGATTTGAGCTTTCAGCTTCGCTGGCGTCCCGGCCTGCTTACGCAGTTCCTCCAAGCGCTGATAGACCGCCGCACCGTCCTCGCCGTGCAACGTCTGGAGTAGCGCGCGCTCGCTTCGTGGCCGTCCGCCGGGGTTACCCGAGATGCCAGGCATGAACCCCTTGCCGGTCACACCGCCGCGTTGTTTCGCCGTTGTTCTCAACGTGTCAGCGGTGGTCGACTTCGCATGCGAGCGCGCCTTTGCGGTGGGCTTCATTACGTCGTCCCTCCGCCGCCGGGCGTCGGTTCAACGTGGCGGTGTTGGGCGATTACCCGCCGCATCGCTTCGACGTCGGAACGGGCGAACAGGCGCACGCCGCCGGCAGTCTTCGTTGCGTGCAGCCGGCCGAGACGTTCCCACTGTCGAACGGACTGAGCCGAGACGCCCAAGATCCGCGCCGCTTCAGATGTGAGAACGAATCTCGACTGCATGTTCATGACTCATGCAGCATGAAACGATGCGCAGATTGGATGCGAGGGGAAACACGCGCAATCAGCTGGACAAATTCAGGCGAACCTGTCCAGTTCGCGCCTAAGTGAGCGTGCGCTCAGTGTTTGTCCGGAAAACGCTCGATGGCCTTCCGCACGGCGTCGGTCGTCAGTACATGAATGTCGGCCTTCGTGAAGCCGATGATAATTGCCCTCGCCGCTTTGTTGATATCGCAGGCTCGACTCTGATGGCGATACGGGAACACGAGACTTCGTGCGCACTGCGCACGCGTGGCGTCGAGCCGCGACGGACAGTGCCAGTTGGACGGCGCGTCGCACTTCTTCAGACACCGCAAGGCCGGGGCATACACGCTGAGATCGAACAGCTGCTGCGACATCAACCAGATCGCATTGTGCAGCTTGTTGGTCAGCGCGTTTCCCTTTGTCAGACGCAGACGCCCGCCTTTGCGCACGAAGGTCTTGAACAGCCACCGTGCCCCCCAATGCTGGCGATCGGATCGCACGGCGCAGTCGAGCGCCGCCTGAATCAGTTGCTCGTCGTCTTGCCGCGCATTCCAACAGTGACGCGCCAACCGGGCCAGCTCGTCCGCGTCAAGCCGTGCCAGTGCGTCGTCGTCGAGCATTAGCACCTGCTGCGGTTCTTGTTTGGCCTTTGCAATCGCTGCCCTCGAGGTGCGTCCCTTCGCCCCGTCACTCCGCAGTGACTCGCCTGGCGGTGGCACCAGGGCTGGCGTCGTCGTGTTCTCGCCTCGCTGTTCTGCCTCGAACATCGCCCGCGCCGCCTGTCGCGCGCGTGCACGGACATACGCTCGCTCGGCCTCGGTCGGCTGACGATCCTTGTCGGCCTGGGTCGAGGTTGAGGGCGGCAGCTTCAGTCGAGCCTTGGGGATCGACGACATGGCGCCCATGTTACGACTCATTGGCAACAGCTTCGGAGCGCTCCCTTTGCGGCCGAAGAAGACGCCCGGGCGCTCGCTGCGGTGGCAGTGGCAGTCTGGGAGCGCTTTGAATAGTGGGACCTGAGCTGTCACACCGTTGTTCTACTCTGGACACATGTTCTTCCGCATCAGATTCCGCGGACGATCTCCGGAGGTGGCAACCCTGGCGCTACCATTCCGGGCCCGCTCGACTGGCAGGGTCGTGCTGCGAAGTTCCGCTCCGGATGTCCAGAGGGATCGACTATGATTCTGGCCAAGTCGCGTCTCCAACCCCGAGGCTGGTTTCCGGCCAGTGGGGTGAAGCCGGCACCTCCCAATGTGGTTGATCGACGAACCAGACTTTCCGCTCGGCCATGAAATCAGACTTGCTGCGCTGCAGGGTGACTGCGGGCTGCGAAACCACATGACGCCTTTTGGCGGCGTCTATCTCACTGAACAACCGGATAGAGCCCGTGAGGCGTGTCTCGCGCTGGTGAGGCAGGCTCAGTCGGAGCACTCGCACTTGGCACTCATCCCTGAGCTCGTTATTCCCAAGGTCGCGCTTGACGACTTGATCAGCGAGCTCGCATCGAGCCTGCACCAAATGGTTCTAATTGGTGGGGTTGAGGGACTTTCGCAAGACGAATATCGGAGTTTGGCAACTCGGCACGGCAGTCCAATCGACCTGCCTTCGACGGCGGCAGGAACCTACGTCAATGCAATGGTCGTCATGTCGAGAACGGCAAGCGGCGTTCGGGTTACCTTCCGCGCCAAACGGTTTGCGAGCGGACCTGAGAACGCTGGCGGCCCACAGATGGTTGTTGGGGATGGACCATTCCTCGTATTACGGTTGGGATCCGCTCCGTTCGTCGTTGTGCCCCTACTCTGTTCCGAATTCGTGTGGCCGGCCCTGCGAGCTAGACTCGAAAGCGAAGTTGGGGGGCTTCAAATCGACCTTGTACCAGTACTGCAGCGAAATGACGATCCCGAACGCCGTTACCTGGGCCCCGCAATTCACTCTGCCTACCAGAACAACGGTCAAATGCGATTCGTCTTCGTGAATCAGGGCAGGCCCGCCCACACCGACGGCGCGTGTTACGTGGTCGTGCCGCCGACATCCCCGTCGCCAGGGTTCGACCTCGGCCGGAACGAACTGTGGCTGCCGGACAGCTGTACATACAAAGGATTTCGAGTTCCAGAAAGACTAGGCTGCTTCTGGTCAGCAGAAGTCGTCCATCGTAGCGGGCCGATGAACGCTACCAGGCCACCAATATGTTCGGGCAGGGTTGTAGCTGTCCTTCAACCAGACAACATCGACCTTACTGGGTTGCCCGCGGGCCTCATGAGGGACGCCGCAGCCAGTCATTCCTTAGCTTGTGACCCAGTCTCACCGCAGACAACGAAGCCACGGCTCGCGTACAGTCGCTCCCTCGGCCCGTCTGAGCCAACATTTGTTCTTGGTGGCGTGTCTCGTGCGAGCGCTAACGAAAGTTTCTTTCACCTAATCTGCGACGATCGACCAACTTGGGCAAATGTGGAGTCTATCGTCAACGACCTCGTAGAGACGGCAGGCCTCCTCGCTTGTGGAGGTGACCATGTTCAGCTTGGGTCGTTCTCCGGCGGCAATTGCTCGGTGTCGGGTCGCCCAGTGGCCGTCTTGTTCGCCCCCGCGGTCGATGCTGCTCTCGTCGCTCGATTTCCGACTTCAGTCCTTCTTTCAGGAGAAGAACTTCCAGGCGGCATCGTCCTGCTTCAAGTCGAGGCCTCGTCTAGCAGTCCTCGTGCTCGAACGGTCGGCGACGTCCTCCGTGCAGACCGTGTCAGTTCTCAGAGTGAACAGCTCAGCGACGGGCCAACCCGCATTGCTGACAATGCAGTGACAATCCGCCTGGGTGACATTCACTTCTGCGAACCGAAGGACCTCAGGCCGTGTCTGCAAGAGGCGACAGAGATTGCGGCGCGCAACCTTGCTGCTGCGTGGCTACCCGGGGTGTTCGCATGAGGGATCCCTACGCTTCTGCCGCTGATCGGTTGATTCAGGCCGGGTTTCGTGAGGTGGAAGCCGGTTGCTTCACATCAGCGACCAGCCCAAGAGTGGTGGCGCTTGCTGTGTGCAGGCCGGAAGTCGCGACATGGCGAGAAAGGGCGGAAGAACTTCTCCGAAAGGAACCTATGCGCCTCTCGCCGAGCTGGGCCCGCTCTGTGCTCTTGCTCATCGACGCCAAGAAGACGCCTGGCCTCGCTTTGGCTGCGGCATCGTTCGCTCAAGACGTTTCCAAGTGCCGACGTATTGTGCTCTTCGTTGATCGCGCGAGCGATAATTCGGTAACAATACCGTTTGTCGGACTGCCGAGTCTTGCCTTCGGCTCCGAGGCGCCCACTCATGACGTCGATCGCGTTGTTCGCGAAGCCTTGCCAACAGCCTTGGCCGATGCGTTCTTGGACGAGGACCTAACGAATACGAAACTGCAGGACTTGGTGAAGGAATACAAACCATGAGCAGCAGTCCCCTGCATTTGTCGAGCGTCGACCTCCTCGCGTTCAGAGGAATTGAACGAACGCTGACCCTGAGTTTGGGCAGAAGGCTGACGATTATTTACGGAGGGAACGCAACCGGAAAATCGTCCGTCGCTCAAGCGATCGAATTCGGTCTTACTGGGCAAGTTCGGGATCAGGAGGATGGTCTGATTCCAGCTCAGTACCTTGCAAATACTCGTGCCAGCGGACACGGCCGCGTGAATCTGACGCTCGATGACGGCACAGTCTTGACGGCAGTGACCGAGAGGCCGCGAGCAGAAATTGAAAGAGCTTTTCGAGAAGCAGCCGCCGTCGACTGGCCGGATCGACAACCGCTTCCGATCACGACCACCCACATCACGACTCAGGGAATGCTGGCGCGAGTGCTCGGCACCGACAATGCCGTAACTCGAAACGATCTTTCGGGTTTGTGTGCCGGCGCGCACCTGCGCCGCTTAGTCTCGCGGGCAGATCAGCTGGCGACCCACAGTCGGCAAGCCTCCGCCGGTCGGAACATCCAGGGGGAGATCAGGGACGCCCGCGCCGCGTACGACACGGCGAAATTGCTGTATGACTCGTTGGCCGCAGCGGGCCCAATCGCCGATCTTTCGGCCACGTTGGTTGAGACGCGACTGAACGAAGTGAACCAACAGCTGTCGTTGCCTGAGCCAACTCCCATTGACACTGCGCTAGCCCGCGCTGAAACCCAGATTGATGATTTGCGGCGCCGGCTGCAGACCCTTCAGGGACTTCTCTCCAGAACGCGCGAACTCGGCCAGCACGAGGCCGAGCTGGACGGTCTTCGCGAACAGATGGACCAGGCAGCGGCGATCGAGGGCGCTCTCCGTGAGCGCCGAACTGATGCAATCGCTGCATCGATGCAGGCAGCGGATCAGCTGAAAGCGCTGACGACCAAGCGTGGACTGCTAATAGATGCGGTCGCCGCTCATGAGCGACACCTTCAAGCCGTTTCAGTCATTGCGGGCCTTGATGACAGGGTTCGTGAGGCTGCTTCGGCGCAGGAGCGCGTGAAACAAGACCTTGTCATTCTCAAGGCCGACCTCGACCTTGCCCGAGTCGGCTTGGTGGGGCATTCGGCTAAGCTCGGTCAGTTGAAGCAGGCTCGTCAAACGGCAGAGATGAGAAGAAGGACCATCGACAAATCCCTTCTCGACATCGCAGCGCTTGCGCCCGAGGATACTGATCTTCTGGCGCGGTTGGAAGCCCTTCGAGATAGTGTTCCGCACCTCCAAGAGTCCCTCCAACTGTCGTCGCGCGAGCTCGAAGTCGCGCGGCGTAATGAGGCAGCCGTCGCTTCGAGAGTTGGTGAGGACTCGCGATCGAGCGAGCGGGCGCTCACGGCGATCACGGAACTGCGCGCGTTGGCAGACGATGGCCGCTGCCCAATGTGTGGACACGATCACGGTTCGATTGAAGTCCTGCGGCGAGCTATTGAGCAGATGACGGCAGCGCTACTTACTGGGACGGATGCCCTGCGGAGCCAGTTTGAACAAGCCGCGGCTGGACGCCAGATATTGGAAACTAGAGAGGCACAGCTCTCGGCCATCGTTGCGCAAACCCGGGCCGAGATAGCGCACATCGCCGCGACGATTGACAAGCAAGCCAGCGCTAGGGCAGTCGCGATGGCTGAGATCGATCAGAACCTAAATCTGGCCGGCATCGCGATTGCTCCAGCGATAGATGCCTTGAAACGCCTTCGAGCAGATGTAGAGGTTCATCTGGCCGGGATAGAACAGGACTTGCGCGATGCAACAGTCGCGGAGCGCGAGGACGAAGGTACTCGATCTGCTCTTGAGCGCGCGATCGCTGCAAAATCGTCCGAACTGGAGCAGTTGGAGAGACTGACTACGGAACTGGTGGATCAGATAGATCGCGCCCGCGGCAGTCTCGGCGCCGGCACTCCAGCAGAACAGATCGCCAAGAACAAGGCGGAGCTGGCGGAGATCGATCCCCGGGTCGTTAGGCTTGAACATGAGGAAGGCCAAGCAAGAGCCAACCTGCTGGAACTCGACCGTGCGCTCGGCGAGAAGAGATCGGAAATCGCCGGTGCTAGCCGAAGGCGGGGCGTAGTTGAAGCGTTCCTGGCCTCATTGGACGCCGAACTGACAAGAGTTGGCGCATCTAGAGACTTAAGTACCGTCGTAGCGCTCGAGCAAAATGCGAGAGAGAGTCTCGACGCTCTGCTGCTCCTTAAGGCCAAGGCGACAGACGTCAAGCATCAGCTCCGATCTCTCGACGAGGGTCGGGCGGTGACGGAGGCGCGCGTGCATCTCGGAGCAGCAGAACAGACGCTGAAGGCCTTACAGGATCGACAGCGCCGCTTACATCAGCGCAGTGAGGAGTTCCAGAACCTTCATGCACAGTTGGAGGGTCTACAAAACTCCACAGCAGAAGTTGTCTTGGAGAACGTTCGACAGCCGGTGGCAATCCTGTTCCAGGCAATGACGGCGGGCTGTCCGTGGGACATTGAGTTCAAGCTCGAGGACGGTGAGGTCCATGCCGTCTTAACGGATGGCTCATCGCGCGACCTTGCTGCGACTTCGGTCCTCAACTCCGCGTATGTCAACGTCGCCGCGATTGCTCTTCGACTCGCACTCGCAAGTCAACAACGGTGGACGCGTTTGCGCACCGTCGTCCTGGACGATCCCATCCTCGAGATGGACCCGCTAACGCAATCGGCTCTTATCGACGGGCTTGAAGCCCTATTGTCATCAGCATTCTCGCCCTGGCAGGATCTGCAGTTTGTGCTGACGACATGGAGCGAGGATTTTGCCGTGATGGCGGCTCACAAACTCGCACATCTCAACATCGCTCCCAGCCCAGAGGTCGCCGGCGGGAGTTTGGAGGACGCTTTCGTAATCCATCGGCTGAACTCAGACCCCGATGGAACGATCGTTTCGCAGCGACATGTCCCGCGCTGGCGCGGTCAGGCAACGGCCGCCTAGGTGGCGGCCGTCGGTCCCGCGCTTCTGAGACGAGCGCAGCCCCAAAGTCACGCGGACCTAGAGTATGGACGCTCGGCCGCTTCCTTCTGACGCTTCTGGCTGCGGCGGCGAGTGTGCGGCTGTTGTTGGCGGGTTACACTCTCAGATCTTGCCAGGAGCGGCAGTGGACATCGTGACCCACGAAATCCCCAAGTTTGCCGAAGCCTACGGCTTCTCAACAGCCAAGACCGGTGGGCATATGGCCCGGTCGATGATGCTGCCCGAGATCACCCAGCTTTTCCGCGCCCTGCCGCCCGAGACGACTAAGGACCGTTACAAGATCGCGATCGTCGACGACAACGTGCTCGGTAAGCCGACGTTCGCGAGCCGCGAGAAGAGCTACCGTCACCTGATCCAGCTCTACAGTCTAGAACCCACGTTGGCCCTGTTTCGGATTCTGCGGAAGCTCGCGAGTGACGAACCCGCGAGCCTGCCGCTCATGGCGGCGACATGTGCCTTCTGTCGAGACGCCCAGCTTCGTGCCAGCTTCTCAATGATCGAAAAGCGCGACCGTGGGGAAGTGCTCACCCGTGAACAGATGGAAGAGCATCTGGAGAAGTCGTTCCCGGGTCGGTTCAGTCCGGCGATGAAGAAGTCGCTGGCGCAGAACGTCAACACGACGTGGACCGAATCCGGCCATCTCAGTGGGCGCTCCAAGAAGATCCGAGCTGTGCCCGAGGCGAGAGTGGCGGCTTCTGTCTACGCGATGACCTTAGGGTATTTGCTTGGCCTTCGCGGACAGTCGCTCCTGTCATCTGTCTTCAGTCGATTGGTCGCACCAGATCCCTCATTCGTCGCATCGCATCTCGCGATGGCCACAGGTCGAGGCTGGGTGCGTTTCCGGCAGGCCGGCGGCGTGGTCGAGATCGACTGCTCGCCGTTGTTGACCGAGGCCGAGCGCGCGGAGCAGAAGCAAATGGAGTTGTATGGCTAGGATCGACCAGCTTCTTTCCAGCTATCGCCGCTACGTCGGTCTGCCGCCGAAAGCGAATCTCCCACTGAGCCAGCGAGTGTGGTTCGTTGTCTATCCGCCGGAAGAAGAACGACGGATGTTGGTTCGCATCGATGAGTTTGAGATTGCGGCCAAAGACGCCGGGCGTCACTGGCATCGAATTGATCTGACGGGATCTTTCGCCGACTGGATGGACACCTTCGATCCAGACGAGCGCGAGTTGGCGCTCGCGGACCCAGACATCGTCAAGGAGTATGCCGAGACGCAGTTCCTCGCGTTCTTGAAGGACAAGGTTGCCGCCCACGTCAAACTGGTTCCAGAGCATCTTCGCGAGTCGACCATGTTCGCGCTCACTGGAGCGATGGAACTGTATGACTTTGTCCACGTGTCGACTGTGGTGGGCGCCTTACCGTTGGATTTCCCTGGGATTCTGCTCGTCTTCTTCCCCGGCGAACGTGAAGAGAACACCTACCGATTTCTGAACGCGCGCGATGGCTGGGATTACCTAGCCGTTCCTATCCTGCCTGAGAGCTGACATGCCAACACTCATTAAGGAACTGTTCGTCAAGAACCCGCTCGATTGGCGAATCCTCAACGACGGCGTCTCAAGCAACAACCCTGGCGACCTGGCGACATTGCGATACGAACTCGAGACGTTCGTCTGCGACGGCGAGTATCGCAGCGGAATGGAGCGGATCCTCCGGGGTTACTTAGATTGTTTCGGCCAAGAGCAAAAGGCCGCGTGGGTAAGTGGTTTCTACGGGAGCGGCAAGTCCCACTTGGTCAAGGTGCTGCGCTACTTGTGGACCGACTTCCAGTTCCCCGATGGCCAGCACGCGAGGAACATCGGCGTCTTACCAGAAGAGATTCAGCACCTACTGAAGGAGTTGAGCACTCGGGGCAAGCAGGGCGCAGGCCTCCATAGCGCGGGCGGGACCCTGAAGGCCGGAGTGGGCAGTGTTCGGCTGCGGCTGCTCGCCATCATCCTTCAATCGGCTGGCCTCGCAGGGAAGCTGTCAGTCGCGCGTTTGCAGATGGACCTGCGTGATGAAGGCAAGCTTGACGCCGTTCGCAAAGCCATCACTGCAGCGGGAAAGGACCCAGACGAGGAGTTCGACAAGCTCTACACGTCAAAGGCCCTTCAGCAGGCGTATCTGGACGCGTTCCCACATCTCGAATCGGCCAAGAACGTCAGTGAGGCAATGCGTGCGCAGTACCCGACGAAGGTCGAGGACGTGTCGATCGAGGACACTGTCAAGCTCGTTCGCCGTGCCCTAGCGAAGAACGGGAAGCTGCCTTGCACCCTCGTCGTGCTTGACGAAATCCAGCAGTTCATCAACAACAACGCCGACACCGCCCTTGAGGTGCAGGAGGTCGTGGAAGCGTGCAGCAAGATGCTTGATGGTCTGGTGCTATTCATTGGAACCGGGCAGAGTGCGCTGAGTGACACGCCTGCGCTCCAACGACTCCTCGGTCGTTTCACCGTTCGCGTGCACCTGAAAGACAACGACGTCGAGAAGGTCGTGCGCACCGTTGTCCTTCGAAAGAAGGAAGATCGCAAGGGGGAGATTCGCAAGGAAACCGATCGTCAGTCTGGAGAGATCGAGCGGCAGCTAAAGGGAACGAAGATCGCAGCCCGCTCCGATGACAGCCAAGCGTATGTCCCCGACTATCCCTTGCTGCCAGTCCGCCTTCGATTCTGGGAGCACGTGCTCCACAACGTCGATGCCACCGGGACCCAAGCGCAGATGCGCACCCAGCTCCGCGTTGCGCACGAGGCGTGCCAGGCAGTTGCGAACAGACCTGTTGGCGCCGTTGTGCCTGGAGATTTTCTCTACGGGCAGCTTGCCAATATTTTGGTTGTCTCTGGCGGAATGCAGCGCCGGTTCCAAGAGATCATTGAATCGCAGAAGACAAAGCCAGAAGGCGAACTCCGAAGCCGCATTTGTGCCTTGGTCTTCTTGATCAGCAAACTGCCAGACGAAGGTAGTGGCGACGTTGGTGTGCGAGCTACGCCAGAGCACCTTGCAGATCTGCTGACGGATGACCTGGGCCCTTCTGCATCGGCGCTGCGAGAGAAGATCCCTGGACTCGTGAAAGCCCTCGTGGACGAAAGTGTCCTCATGGCGATCGACGATGAGTATCGCCTACAGACGACGGAAGGAGCCGCTTGGGAGACGGAGTACAAGCGCGCCCGAGCCGCCGCGATCAACAACGACCCCCAGATCGCTGCACAGCGGGGCCAGCTTCTGACAAAGGCAGTCGAAGAGGAACTGGCCGGCGTGTCTGTCCTGCATGGACAGCCTCGGGTGAAGCGGAAGGTATCCATTCACCATGGACTTGAGGGCCCGACCGGTGACGGAATCATTGTCTGGGTTCGTGACGGATTCCAGGAGTCGCAGACGGTCATTCTCCAGGACATCCAGCGTCGCAGCGTGGATGACGCGACGATTCACGTGTTGATCCCGAAGGTGAAGGCCGACGAGATCAAGCAGGCAATGGCGTCAGTTGAGGCGGCCAAGTCGACGCTGTATGCGAAGGGCAACCCAACCAGCAATGAGGGCCGCGAAGCTAAGGCGGCCATGGTCACGCGCCAGACCAAGGAAGAGACGCGACTCGACGCCATCGTCGGTGAAGTGATGAGCGACGTGAAAGTGTTTCTGTCTGGCGGACAGGAACTGCCCGGAGTGACGCCTCGCGCTGCAGTGGAATTAGCGGCAGATCAGGTGCTTGGACGGCTCTACCCTCGGTTTGCCGCGGTTGATTCACCAAACTGGCCGGCGGTCTGGAATCGCGCAAAGGAAGGCAACGCGGCTGCGTTGTCGGTCGTCGGGCATCAGGGCGACCCGGATCAACATCCTGTGTGCGTGCAGTTGCTCTCGTTCATTGCCGCCGGCAGAAAAGGCAGTGAGATCGAGGCTCAGTTCAGCGGCGTGCCTTACGGGTGGCCCGACGACGCGATCCACGGGTGTCTGGCGGCGTTGGTCGTCAGCGGACATTTGTCTGTGCGATTGCAGGGGCAGCCCACCCGCCTCACTGAGCTGGACCACCGCAAGATGCGGTTAGCGGATTTCCGCGTCGAACGGCCGGTGTTGACTGCGCAGCAGAAGCTCAGACTTCGTAAGTTGTTTCAGGGGGCGGGACACCCATTCCAGCCTGGCGACGAAGCCTCGGCGGCGACAGGCTACGTGCAGCTTTTGAAGCAACTGGCGCGCAAGGCTGGTGGGGACGCTCCTCTGCCGATGCCGCCAAGTCCGCCGGATTTGATCGACCTCGAGAATCTCAGTGGCAATGATCTCCTCTTCGCGTTGTTCGAGAAAGCTGACGATCTCGACAATCGTGTGCTGGCCTGGAAAAACACGGCGGACGAGATCGCGCGTCGTCTTCCGAATTATCAAACAGCAATGCGATTGGCGATGCACGGAAGAAACCTCGCCGATGTGAATGTTCACGGGGCCGAATTGGATGAGGTGCAAAAGAACCGGAGCCTGCTGGATGAACCAGATCCGGTCGCAGCGATTCTCACGCCGGTTGCAGCGGTGCTCCGCGCTGCGTTGCAGAAGGCGCATGAAGACTACGAGCGGCTGCGCCTCAGTGAACAGACGAAGCTGGACGGCCATGACTTGTGGCAGAAGCTCCCGCAGCCGAAGCGAGATGAGTTGTTGCGCGTAGCTGGCGTGGCTGCGCTGGCCAGGCCGGCCGTATCGACGCCACAGGATCTCCTGGCGAGTCTCGACGCCACCGATCTTGGGGCCTTGGCCACACAAGCAGATGCGCTCCCCACGCGTTTTGCGGCCGCGTTGTCTGCTGCAATCAGGGAGGCTGAGCCGAAGGCGAAGCACCTGTCCCTTCCCCCGGCGACGATTCGGGTCAAAGAGGATATTGACCCTTGGTTGAAGCGAGCCAGGGCTGAGATCGAGGCCGCACTCAAGGATGGTCCGGTCATTTTGTAGGGCGAGCCGACATGTCCAACTCTCTGAGCAAGAATCTTCGAAATCAACTGGCGAAGGTGACCTTGGCAGCGCGCGAGTGCGCTGACAAAGCCGTGCGCGCAGCGCTAGAGAACCTCGCGGTTCACGAGAAGGACTACCGGCCGCATATGGCCGTGGCCGACCGCGAGCTGCGTAATCGGCTTCGGGCGAGGGGGCGGGCGCTTGGCGACCCGCGTGACGAGCGTTCAGGGACTCAACGGATTGATCATCTCGCTGAGCACGCCGCCTACGAGCACTGGCATCGCATCCTCTTCACCAGGTTCCTCGTTGAGAGCGGTTTGCTTTACAGCGATGCGGCGTTCGGTAATGTCCCTGTCACTCTCAAGGACTGCGATGAGCTCGCGGCTGACGCCGGAGCACGGGATGGGTTCGACCTGGCTTGCCGGTTTGCATCCCGGACATTGCCGGGCGTGTTTCGTCAGGACGACCCAGTGTTGGAACTCCGCCTCGCTCCGAATGACGAAACGGCATTGCGAGCGCTGTTGAGCTCGTTGCCAGTTGAGGTCTTTCATTCCGACGATGGCCTGGGATGGACCTACCAGTTCTGGCAGGCTCAGCGAAAAGACGAGGTCAACGCGTCTGGAGACAAGGTCGGCGCCGACGAACTTCCGGCCGTTACGCAGCTCTTCACCGAGGACTATATGGTGGAGTTCCTGCTCCACAACACGCTCGGCGCTTGGTGGGCCGCTAGAGTTGCGCCGATCCGAGCGGCCACCGAAGGCGAGGCGAGAGCGCAAGTGGCTCTCACTTTGAAAGAGGGCCTCTCGGTGCAGTGGACTTACTTGCGCCTGCACCAGGACTCAGAAACGAAGACTTGGTCGCCCGCACTCGGCGTTTTTCATGGTTGGCCGGCCAAATCAAGGCTGATTTCATTTCTTGACCCGTGCATGGGTAGCGGTCACTTCCTAATATGCGCCTTGCCCGTGCTTGCTCGGATGCGAATGGAAGAAGAGGAGCTGAGCGCTGCTCAGGCCATCACAGCCACTCTGAGCGAGAATCTCTTTGGCCTTGAACTGGATGAGAGGTGTGCCCAGATCGCCGCCTTCAACCTTGCCCTTACTGCTTGGAAGCTGGCCGGCCACCAGAGTCTGCCGACTCTGCATCTCGCATGCTCAGGTGGGGCACCAAGAGCAACAGAGAAGGACTGGATTGCGTTGGCTGGTTCCGGAGACGATCGGCTACGGAAGGGGATCGGGCGTCTATATGCGATGTTCCAAGACGCCCCAATCTTAGGAAGCCTGATCGATCCGAGAGCCGTTGGCGGAAACCTGATCGAAGCTCAATTTGCTGAACTCCAGCCCCTTCTTGATAAGGCACTTAGCCGTGAAAGCAAGAACCCTGGAGAGTATGAACTCGCCGTGAATGCGCGCGGTCTGGCCAAGGCTGCTGAGATTCTATCGGGGCAGTTCACGTTAGTCGCAACAAATGTCCCTTACCTAGCCCGGACAAGACACCCGCGTGAGCTTTGTGAGTATTCAGACACCCACTGCGAGGAGGCTCGTACTGATCTTGCGACGGTGTTTGTATCGCGCTGCATTAGATTTGCGAAGCCCGGGGGCTCTGTTGCCTTGGTTACGCCGCAGAACTGGAACTTCCAGGATCACTACGAGGCTTTTCGCTCGTGGATCCTTGAGACCGTGAGCCTGCAGGCAAACATCCAGTTAGGCGCAGGCGCCTTTGATGCGATTTCTGGCGAAGTTGTGAAGCCCGCTCTGGTCGTTGCCTCTCGTTCGATGCCCGGGGTATCCCAGTCCTTCCTGGCTGGGGACTTGTCGAGTGTGTCGGGCGCCGAGGCCAAGGGACGTGCCCTTGTTTCCATGGATCTTGTTTCGCTTGGTCAAAGGGAGCAGATCAACAACCCTCGTTCGCGAGTCCTCGTGACTGAGCTCGTGCGCCTGCCGCTACTGAATGAGGTCGCTGGCTTTCACAACGGGATCTGCAGTGGTGATCTCCGCAGATTTACCCGTGGGTTTTGGGAATTGGATGAAGTCTCCGAGGGGTGGGCGTTCCAACAGACAACAACCGCTGAGACCAGCGAGTTTGGGGGCATGCACAACCTGTTCTGGTGGCAGAACGGATCCGGCGACTTCTATCGTTTTGCATGTGAGCGCCTGGCCACTGACAGTCCGGGAGCTTGGATCCGAGGCAAGGGAGCCTGGACGAAGGAAGGCGTCCTCGTCAGTGCCATGGGAAGCCTGCAGGTCTCGCGCTACCTTGGGGATCTCTTCGACGACAACACCGTGGCCATTGTTCCTCTTGATAAGAAGAACCTTCCCGCGATCTGGGAATTTTGTTCGTCGTCTGAGTATCCGTCCGCCGTCAGGCAGATTGACCAGTCGCTTAAGGTCCGCGGGCCACTCGTTGAGGTCCCGTTCGATCTCGCGCGCTGGCGGGGATTGGCGGCTAAGAAGTATCCGAAGGGCCTGCCTCACCCGTCGTCTAAAGATCCAACGCAGTGGCTGCACTGTGGACACCCCAGAGGATCAGATCAACCCCTCCATGTAGCTGTCGCGCGACTACTTGGCTATTTGTGGCCGCGCCAAACTGGTTCCGCTTTCCGTGACTGCCCAGCTCTTGGCGCCGATAATTTGGTGGGGTTGGCCGACGACGATGGCATCGTCTGTCTCCAGCCGATCTCGCGCGAGCCGCCTGCGGCCAGTCGGCTGCGGACACTCTTGGCGCGCGCTCTAGGGGCATTCGATGAACGAGCACTGCTGGATGGTGCCGGTCTAAGAGGAAGTAGTTCGTCCACGCTCGAAACGTGGCTCCGGGATGAGTTCTTCGACCAACACTGCGACCTGTTTCATCAGCGACCGTTCGTGTGGCATGTCTGGGACGGCCGAAAGGACGGATTTCACGCTCTCGTCAATTGCCACAGGTTTGACCACGCTGCCCTTCAGAAGCTTGCCTACAGTTATCTCGGAGATTGGATTAGGCAGCAGGGCGAAGATGCCAAGGCTGACAAAGTAGGCGCCGCGGAACGTCTTGGTGCAGCACAATCACTGCAAGAGGAATTGGCCAGGATCCTAGAAGGTGAAGCGCCCTACGACATCTTCGTCCGCTGGAAGCCCCTGTCGAAACAGGCCATTGGGTGGCAGCCGAGTTTGAATGACGGTGTGCGAGTCAACATTCGTCCGTTTCTGAGAGCAAATGATGTCGGAAAGAAGGGCGCCGGCCTGCTTCGTTCGAAACCGAAGATCAAATGGGAAAAGGACCGTGGGACCGAACCCCTTCGTGACAAGGCAGAGTTCCCTTGGTTCTGGTGTGAAGAAGAGCCGGACACAGATCCGAAGCCCGGCCGAACGTTCGGTGGCAATCGGTGGAACGACGTGCATCTGAGCCTTGACGCAAAGCGCGCGGCGAGGAAGAAGTAGGTTAGGTGCTGTGACCATTCTCGAACAGCTGACTCGCGCCCTTAGACAGGCCGCCACGTACAACAGGCACGATCAGGCTAGCCCTTCAGTGATTCTCTGGACTGATGCTGAGCGTCTGTGGGAACCAGCGGCGAAGCTCGTCGCTGCAAGTCTCCCAGAGTTTCTGATTCTCGACGAAGAAGTGGTCGAACCTAACCGCGGCCCCAGCACCTGGCTTCGGTATCGCCTATCCAGGTCAAAGACGCCGAATACGTCAATCGTCTACGTGCCGGGAATTTCGAGGTCGAGTTTTCGAAGCGCGACAGGTTTTCCTGAACGCGCGACGCACCTATTTGCACTGCAGTTCCAAGGGCAATTCTGGGCGCAGACGAGTGGCAAGGACTGGACACCATCGGCGTTTCTATCCTCGGAGAATGGCGGTCTAGGGTTTACTGTCTCCGCTGACAAGGCCACACTGCAGGCCCTCCGCGATCAGCTCGTCCATGTCCTGCAGACACCGTCGTCTCAATTCGAAGGCAAGACCATTGACGCGGCGCTTCTCCACGGATTGGTGGCGCGCGATCCGCACCGAATGCTGTTGCAGTGGCTCGCAGATCCGCCTGGCGTCAAGAGTGCGTGGACTCTGGCGCAGTGGAGCGGGTTCGTTACCGTCTGCAAACAACAATTCGGTCTCGATCCCGAGAAGGATGGGAATCTTGAGGCGGCTGAGCGTCTCGCGTCTGGAAAAGGAAAGTGGGAAGAAGCGTGGGCGCGATTTGTCGAAGCGCCGACCGCTTACCCCGGTGTCCGAGACGTGCTTGCGCGGGTCGAGCTGAAGAGCTTGCTCGACAAAGGCAATGACAGACTGCCAGCGACGAATCAGGAACAGGAACGTCTCCTCCGAGAGGGACTGCTGGCGACTGCGTCACTAGATCGCTCAGCCGCGCTGGCGAAGGTTGCCACGCTGAGCCAGGAGCACGTGAAGAGAGCGGGCTCAGTGTGGGCGGTCCTTGGCGAAGCACCGCTGGCGCTGGCAGCCAAGCACCTGGCCGAGCTAACTGTCGCCGTTCGCGCCGGCCAACCCGGGGGAGACTGGGCTGATCTTTCCGAGTACTTCACCAAGACTGGTTGGCGAGCCGACGCTGCGGCCTGGAGAGCGTTTGCCGCAGTTCGCGACAACGGAGACATCAAGGCCGTTGCGGCTGCACTACGTGCGGTCTACCTGCCATGGCTGGAGAGTCTCGCTGAGAAGGTTAGGCCGCTCGCCTCTTCATATCCCAACAAGTCAATCGCTTCTACACGGGCCCTTTCGCCCGGCCGCGGCTCGATCATCGTCTTCGTCGATGGCTTGCGGTGGGACCTCGCTCAGGAACTCCTGGGGCAGCTCAAGTCAAACGGCTTGGACGCGAAGTGTGAGCCGAGTTGGAGCCCTATGCCGACGGTGACCGCCACGGCCAAGCCGGCGTGGAGACCGTTCACGGAGCACGCCCATGGCGTGGAGGTCAGCGCGACGTTTGAACCACAACTGCGTGATGGCGGCCGAGCCGTGAAAGCTCCTGAGTTTCGCGGAGTGCTGGAGGAGCTTGGTTGGCAGTGCGTCGAGCCTTCTTCGGTTGGGGATCCGACAGGAATCGGCTGGACCGAGGCCGGCTCAGTGGATCGCTATGGGCACGACGATTCGACACGGCTCCCGTGGCATCTGGCGCAGGAGCTTGAGACCGTGTGCGCTCGAACGCGCGAGCTGTTCGAGGCGGGTTGGAAGACCGTGATTTTGACGACGGACCACGGTTGGTTGTATTTGCCGGGCGGACTCCCGAAAGTTGATTTGCCCAGCCACCTCACCGTTTCGAAGTGGGGGAGATGCGCGGTGCCTCTGGCCGGTGCGCAGCACAACTTCCCGCAGGTGCCGTGGTTCTGGGGAGGCGAGCACACGATCGTGCTTGCACCTGGGATCTCGGTCTTCCGCGGCGGGATTGAGTATGCACACGGAGGGATGACCCTGCAGGAATGCGTCATTCCCACGATCACGATCACGAAAGACGGCGCGACCGCTTCAGCGCCTGTGCGGATCGAGTCGATCAAGTGGGTCGGTCTTCGGCTGCAAGTGCAGCTGACACCCGCAGGCACGGCCGCTCAGCTCGACATTCGGACGCGGCCGGCGGCAGCCGACTCGTCGATCCTTTCACAGGCACAGCGATTGAAGGTGGCGGATGCCGCCGGAAAGGCTTCGCTCACCGTGGAGGACGACGATAGGCTAGGCCAGGCAGCGGTCTTGGTGGTGCTCGTCGGGCAGCAGGTTGTTGCCAAGCAGGCCGTCACGATCGGGGAGGACTAGCAATGGCGCTTGATGCGTTAGACCAGATCGGAGCGAAGGCCTTTGAAGGCTTCGTGGTGCGCAAGGATCTGGTTCGTAGGTTTAAGGGCCAGTATCCCGTGCCGACCTATGTCGCTGAGTTTCTGCTAGGGCGCTACTGCGCGAGTACTGACGACTCAGAGATTCAGGAAGGGCTCGAGATCGTCCAGAAGCAACTTGAGAGTAGGACCGTCAGAGCCGGCGAGGAAGAACTCTTCAAGGCTCGGGCGAAGGAACACGGCAAGGTCAAGCTCATCGATCTCATCCGAGCCAGGCTCGATGTGAAGAACGATTGTTTTCTGGCGGAGTTGCCGAGCCTGCGCGTCAATGACGTCCGAATCAGTTCTGAGCTTGTCCGAAACCATGAGCGGATGCTCACGGGCGGATTCTATGCCGAGATCGAGGTCAACTACGATCCGAGCATCGCATCCGAAGAGGATGGCCGTCCCTTTGGGATCGCGTCATTGAGGGAGATTCAGCTTTCCAAGCGTGACGTCCTAGAAACGCTCTCAGCTGGCCGCGCGCTCTTCACCTTTGACGAATGGCGCGACTTCTTGCTGCGAAGCGTTGGCCTTGAACCTTCTGCGCTGTCCCCGCGAACCCGAGACGTCATGTTGCTCCGCATGGTGCCGTTCGTCGAGAACAACTACAACGTCGTTGAGTTGGGACCGAGGGGCACGGGCAAGAGCCATCTCTTTCAACAGATTTCGCCGTACGCGCACCTCGTGTCTGGCGGCAAGGCAACCGTCGCACGGATGTTCGTGAACAACGCCAACGGCCAGCGCGGGTTGGTGTGCCAGTACGACGTGGTGTGCTTTGATGAAGTCTCCGGCATTTCGTTCGACCAAAAGGATGGCGTCAACATTCTGAAGGGCTATATGGAGTCCGGCGAGTTCAGCCGAGGCAAAGAGAGTATCCGCGGCTTCGGCAGTGTCGTGATGGTTGGAAATTTCGATGTTGACGTCATTCATCAGCAGCGGGTTGGTCACTTGCTTGGGCCGCTGCCGAAGGAAATGCGCGACGACACCGCTTTCATGGATCGCGTCCACTCATACGTGCCCGGCTGGGACGTGCCCAAGGTTAGTCGTGAACAGCTGACTGACCATTTCGGTCTGGTCAGTGACTTCCTCTCTTCGTGTTGGAATCACCTTCGCGTGCAGTCGCGCGTTCAGAAGCTGCAGGGCCGGCTCCAGTTCGGTGGTGCGCTCAGCGGTCGCGACACGAACGCGGTCCAGAAGACGATGAGCGGGCTCTTGAAGTTGATGTATCCGAATCCCGACGACCTGATCCCAGATGACGCGATCGAATGGGCGGCTCGGCTCGGGCTTGAGTGCCGCCGCCGCGTGAAAGAGCAACAGAAGCGCATCGGTTCAGCCGAGTTCAGGAACACGCAGTTCAGCTACCAGATTGGCGCGGACGGCGTCGAGAAGTTCGTCGTGACGCCGGAGCTTCAGAGCGAGGACAGCATCGGTGACGATCCGCTGCCGCCGGGGCAAGCGTGGGCGATGTCGCCGGGCAGCCTCGAGGAGAGTCCCGGTCTGTTTCGGATCGACATCACCGAAGGGCCTGGGAGTGGCGTGCGGATTCTGAATCAGCCAGCCCCTCCGGCCTTCAAAGAGAGCGTTCGGTGCGCGGAACAGAACCTCTACGGACGTGCTAAGGAACTTGTCGGCGATCGAGATCCGCGAGAGCACGAGTTCTCGATTCAGCTCCGGGCGTTTGATCCAGCCAAGGGCGGGACCTCAATTGGCGTCGCGGTACTACTTGCTCTCGGATCGGCGTTGCTCGGCAAGAGCCTCAAGGGCGGCCTAGTGGTCGTCGGCGGTCTGAACCTCGGCGGCTCGATCGACCCGGTGCACAACGCCGTGAACCTGGTCGAGGCGGCAGCCGACAAGGGCGCGAAGCTGATGCTGATGCCCGTGGGAGCTCGAAAACTGCTGGCCGATTTGCCTGACGAGGTAGCCACTCGGGTGACGACGATCTTCTATTCGGATCCTCGGGACGCGCTGCTGAAGGCGTTGAACGAATAACCTGGGCCCTGTCTGTTCGTTTCATGGGCAGCGACCAGGTTGGCGGCGGGATATGCGTCTTTTTTGCTCCCCCGAAAGGGCCGGAGTGGAGCTAGGCTTGTGGCCAACAACGGGGACGCGATGAAGACGACTGATTTGCCACAACTCGGAATCGTGATGAAGGTCGGGCCGCATTCCGGTATGTCTCTAGAGCAGATTGTTGCCTCAAAGACTGAGGAGGAATCTCGCCTCGGGGTGCACTATTGGGGATACTCAGGAACGTTATGCCAACCTCCAAGGGTCATCGACTTCATGGCTTATGCTGTTGCCTTGGGGCAACTGGTTGACTTGTTGCTCCTTGAGACGAAGAGTGACTATGGCTCGAGTATCGGACATGTGTCTGAGTTCTCTCGAGACGGGAAGACCTACGAGCCTTTTGCCGGACCGGTTCAGCTCCAAGGTGCTCAGTTCGCGTTCGTGGCTCGGGATTTGACACTGGTTGATCAGGATCTATTTCTCGACGACCTCGTGGTCGTAGGCGGGGCAAATGATGGCCGCCCACTCAGTCAGCATCTTCGAAGCAGGGTCAATAAGGCATTCGTTCGTCGCGCGAATCACGCTGTCGATGGGACGCGAGCCAGGCTGGCGCTCAAGGCGAGATTGGTCGAGCCCTACGTCGTGTGGCTGAGACCGTAAGGGGCAGTTGATGCTTCGCCGTGGGCTGATTCTCGATCTGGACAACACGCTCTATAGCTGGGTGGATGCCTTCCTCCCGAGTTTTCGAGCGATGACGCATGTCCTTGAGAGAAATCTGTCTGTCAGCGAAGACAAGGTCCTCGATGATTTTCGCGACATCTATAGACTCCATGGGACAGTTGAGTACCCACGAGCTGTTGAAGAGCTTGCTTTATGGAAAGACCTCGACGTGACAGACGCGGAGCGTATTCGCATTTCTTCGCTGGCCGAAAAAGTCTTCTCCATTAACTACAAGCGGCATCTTCGCCTCTTCCCTCACGTGCTGGAGGTTCTGGAATGGGCCAAAGAAGAGAAGATCGTAGTCATTGGCCTTTCCGACGCCCTTGAACGCTGGGTCCTGTACCGCTTGAGAAGCCTCGGTATTGCCCGGTATTTTCACGGGCTGTACACGTGGCATGAAGATCCCTGGTTTGTCGGCAGACCCCCTGTCAAGACCTCCATTAAGGCTCGAGTTCAACTTTCAAGCAGCGAGCTCAAGCCAAACAAAGAAGTTGTGGAGAGGGCGGTGTCTGATTTCAGCCTCAACAAGCACCACACGTTCATGGTCGGGGATAGCCTCGCGAAGGATGTTGTGGCGGCGAAATCTGCGGGGGTCAAAGACGTGTGGGCGCGGTACGGCACTCGACCATCTGAAGGCAATGTCGATACGTTGCGTCGCATTACCCCATGGACCGCAAAAGAGCGACTCGCCGATCGAAACGCGGAGGCATCGATGTCACCACCAACTTATGTCATCGACGACTTCGGAGAGTTGATTGGGTTGATTGGAAACCAGAAGCCGCGGCTCTTCGACTAGGAGTGCGCAATGCGTTATGGCGGTGTGGACGTTGATTCCAAGTTCATTGACGAAGAGGACATTGTAGCCAAACTGCACTTCCTTGAGCAGATGGAGGAGCGCTGGCCGTACGCGCCTGCAAAGGGCGTCTTACTGGCGGATCGTGTACGGAGAAGTCTCTCATTCGTACCAGAAGAACTACAGCGGTATGCTCTAGTCGCCTTTGCCAACGTGATGTACCTTCCGGACTCATTGCTCAGGGAGTCATGGGGATATCTGGCGAGGTATGTTGCGCGAGGACTCCGAATTTCCACGGCAGAGCTCTTCGACCAGTCTCATTTGCTGGAGGTTGACTCTGGAGGAAATATCCCTGCATTCCTGCATGAGAACAGTGTTCAGGGAAGGCTAGACACTGATCGCTTCTCCCGACTCAACTCTGTGACGGACCTTGCCACCAACCTGAGGTTGGTGGCTGGTTCCAATGAGCCAGAGGAGGAGATCGTCAGGGCGATTCGATTGGCTTTTAGCAAGCGCTACTGGCTGCTGCTGTCCGACAACGTTTTGAGTGGGACTTCTGTTCGGTCTGATCTCAGTCGGTGTCAGCGCTTGATATCTGCCTACCGGTCACTAGGGGAGCCTCGCTTGGTTCCCGTGACGCAGGTTCTTACCTCGACTGCCGAGGAAGCTCTCTCGCCGGAATCGCTCAACTACTTTGCATTGCGTTTTGATGGACGGTCCCGAGTCGTCGAGGGCAACGCGACGTGCGGGTTGTTCAATAGCCAGGCGACGCTCGCCGGCGTTGTCCGCGTATCGAATTGGCTCGCTGACCAGACCTGGTTCGCCGAGGATGTCCGCCTCAAAGCAACGATTGAGAAGAGCGGCGACAACATGGCCTGTGGATTTAAGAATGGCGGCTGGACGATTGTCACTCCCAATTGCCCAACCAACTCATTGCCGATCCTCTGGTACGACATGCCTGGATTTTACGAAGGACCTTTCCCGAGAATCATGTCCAGAACCACTCAAGCAAAGGGCGGGGGGGAGAGCCTGGCTAAGACCGCTATTGACTTGGCGCCTCAAGTGCTTGAGAAGCTCCAGGGAGGGAAGTAGTGGCTGTCCATTTCGTCGAAGTCGAGCCGATGGATCTCGTGCCCAGTGCGGGAGCCCCGGCCACAGTCGTAGTGGCCACTCCCAACTATGAGGAACGGTCGATCGGTTTTCTGGAGAGATTCTTGGGGAAGTGCGTTGCAGAGTCCGTGGAGACCACTCGGGTCCGGACGTGCTTGTTGTGGCCGCAGGGTGTCACTGGTCGAGTGGACTTGCTTGAGGAGCTGAAGGCCTCACATCTGGAGCGCATTGAAGCACTGCTCGCTGTGTTCCCGTCAGAGCGATGTGTGTTCTCTTACCCGATGGACTTCAACGAGCGTAAAGTCACGGATGCTCTTATGGAGTCCGTCGAGTCCTTCCGCGGAGAACCGCTGAATCTTGTGGTCGACATCTCTTGCATGCCGAAGCGTGTGCTGGTGTCTGTGTGTGACGCAGTGGCGAGGGCGATGGTGGCTATTGGGGCGGATCAGCTGTCCGTCTACTTTATCTACTCTTCTCCTGAGCGATACGCCGCGCTTCGCTATGCGCAGAATGTGGGTGCGGTCGAGGGCTACTTTTCTGGGAAGCCCGTCCACGATTGGAAGAAGTCTGACAATGTTGCAGCTCTCGTATTTCCAGGCCTTCAGGGCTACGAGGGCAAGCTGCTCTATGACGAACTCCAGTCAAGGGTAAGAAGCTCAGTGACGGCTTTTGTTGCGGTTGGCGGACACGACTACCACACGGCGCTGGCGATCATGCGGGCGAATCAGTTTCTGCTTGAGCAAAGGAGCATCGAAGTTCTCTATTACTTCTCGTTTATTGACGGGCTCGAAAGACTGGCGAGTTGGGTGCACGCGGAGATGACTCGGCTCGATACGGCCGCGAAGGCTCGCCCTGTGACGAAGCGGTTCTTGTTGGCTGCACCCTTTGGGCCCAAAGTGTTTACGGCTGCGTCGTATTTCATGCTCAAGGGGCTACAGCAAGCCCACCCTGAGTGCGAGATTGAGATAGCCCACGTTAGCGGATTTCAGTATCTCTCTCTCTACTCGCTCGGCTTGGCTGGGATCGCGGGCTTTAAGCTTGTCGAGACTGGGCGTCCGCTATGACAGCAACGAAGATCTGTGATGTCCGAGACAGATCGATAGCTGCATCCTGCGCCGGATATGGCGTTGCATTGATTGGCCTTCACTGCATTTGGCAGCCGCCTGACGGCCCCAAGCGTCAGCAGATTGCTGAAGTGCTTGACGCCGTTCGGGGTGGATGTAAGTCAGTGCTCGTAACCCGGCAGACGGACATCAGTATCGTTGTCGCCATGTCGGGTTTCGTGGCCTGGGACTATCTCCAACTTCATGCCTTGTGGACTTCGAAAGAAGTCATCGCGCTAAGGCGCGAACTGAACGGGCTGGGCCGCAATCCCGGCCTCATAGGCGTTGTCGAGGCTTCGGCCGCTGGCAAGGAACGCGCGGCTGAGCTGAGGGAGGCTGTTGACCTACTGCTCTTTGATAGTTCGATTCGCGGGGGTACGGGCGCGAGGGCTGATTCGGCCGAGCTTCGTGAAGCCCTGTCCGGGGCCGGCGACCGCCCTTTCATCATCGCGGGTGGGCTGAATCCTGAGAATGTTGAATCTGTAGTGCGCGAGTTCAGGCCCTGGGGGGTGGATGTCCAGTCGGGCGTCGAACTGCCGGGAGGCGGACGGCAGAAAGACGTTTCCTTGATTAGATCATTCGTGGAAGCTGTGTCCAGAGGCTCTGCCTAATCAGGTCGCATCGTAGTTGTTCAGGTGTCATGAATGCGTTACTAGAAGCGTGAGGAAGCAAACCGGCTGCGACTGAGTGAAAGGTGACTGCGACGTCCCCAGCTTTGAGTAGCCCAGTCAGCGCGTTCGCGACGGCTTCTTGGGGCGCTGAGCACCATCGCGAGACCGGTCCGCCGCTGCCAGGAGACTACGCATCTTTGCTGTCCCCGCGAGAGCCTTGAGGACCGCTTCATCGCACGCGCCATGCGTGCGGAGCAGGTTCATGACCGTGGCGATCCCCTCACCGTCGACACGGTATAGTGCGCGCCTCGCATCGGCGATCGTCCGCTCATCCGGCGTCCAGCGCGCGCCCTTCCCAAGCAAGAAACGCAGACCGTCGAGCGACTTCCCGAGGCGAGACACTGAAACCGGGGCGTGACGATAGGCGGGGTACGGCTCGTCCAAGATGCTCTCTGCCCACGCAAAGTTGCGCAGGCAGGTGTCCAGAACGGTGGAACCGCCGTCCGCCTTGTCGTTGACTTCGGCGCCGAGAGCCACGAGATACGCGAGTGTTTCGGGGGGCGTGACCAACGATCTGACGGCGGCCATGAGTTCTCGCAGGTCGTCGACGTGAGGATCTGGTTTCAGTCGCTTGAGAATTTCAGGATTTCTGCTCCCGCACGCGATCTGCAGCCCTGATTGCTGATACTCCGGGTTGCTTTGCGCATCTGGAGTGTCAAGGTCGTCAGTCGCCAGGCCCTTGGTGCGCGGGTCCGCCCCGAGCCACATGAGTAAGCTCACCCACTTCAGATCATCCTCTGTGCAGGCCTGTCGTAGCGCCATGTCCGCCTGCTCCTGCAGGCCATCGGTGAGATCCGGTCGCGCGCGCTTGCAGTCGAGGAAGATTCCGAGGACGCCCTTGATGCGCTGCTTGAACGCACGAGCGAAAGGGCTGTTCGTGATCGGATCTGCGCCCTGTTCAAGAAAAAACTCCGCGAGGCTTCGGTCCCACGTCTCAACCACATCCTGGAACGAAACCGCACTCACGGTCGCACCGTGCTGCACGGCGAGCCGCATCACGTCGTACTGCCCCTTGCACCAGGCCTGCTCCACGACGCCGTCCTTCGCGGCCTGAGTCGTTTCGTGCTGCAACAAATACTCGACCAAGCTGTGGAATCCGGTATCGACCGCGACACGCAGCGGTGTCTGTCGGTAATGAGACGGGACGGTCAACGGCCTGCCAGCGGCGACCCAGGCCTGAATCTCAAACAATCGCCCGTCGCGGCAGAGACGCAAGAGGTGTTCGGCATCCTCATCCCTCGGCGGCTTTGGGCGAACGGTGCGCTGTTTCGCCGTCTGACGGACTGGTGGATCTGACACCTGTGGCGCCGCACCTGCGTTCTGTGCCTGCTGATCGCGGACGCGTTGTGACCAGTGCAAGAGGTCATAGCGTGGCATGGCGCTGATTATCTAGTCCGCAGTCGCCTGACTCAACGTCGTGAGCCGGACAATTCCGAACGACTGGTTAGCGTTCGGTTAGCTGTTTAGCTCCTGAAACGCGAAAAGGCCCGGAAATCCGGGCCTCTTGAGTATTTGGTGCGGAAAAGAGGACTCGAACCTCCACGACCTTGCGGCCGCCAGCCCCTCAAGCTTGGTAAGTACTTATGCTGCAGTGAGCTACAGGGGGCAGGTGTAACTGAAGGTGAGCAGGAATGGACCCCCTTAGGCGCTAGGAACAGATCTATTCGCACACATTCGCACAGTAGAAGCTGACGATGCTGAGTGCCCTCGCCCTGCCATGAGCGAACAGGAAGCGTAGGCCCCGCTCTGTCACGGCACTCGCCGACACTCCGTAATGTGCGGAGGAACCGATCTCATGCCTGCACGACTTCCTGACCACGTTCCTAGCTTCGTTGACTCCACGCCGTGGAGATTCGCGAAGACCTACGCTGCCACGTGGCCACACGAATCCGTATTTCCCGGTCTTCCCATCGCCGACGCGAACGGCTGCTAGACCATCGCGATTTCGCTGAACCGAACTGAGGCGTGATGGCCATCGCGCTCGTCTTGTCGATGAATCCGTATTTCCCGGAGGCTCCGGGACCGACCCCGCGTCGATGGGCAAGGCTCCTGATCTGTCGG
>CANIII010000004.1 GCA_947467605.1 Acidobacteriota bacterium | reverse complement strand
GTTGGCCGTGAACGACATCGCCGACTACATCGAGACGTTCTACAATCGGACGCGCCGACACAGCCATCTGGGCGGCGTCAGTCCCGAGCAGTTCGAAGCTGCGCACAAACCGCGGCGAAAGAGTGTCCACTAAACCCTGGGAACTCCACAGCACTGCTGGAATCTGAACAAAGAGCATCGTCTGACTTACTACAGCAACCAATCGGATATGCACTCGGTTGGTGGGGACGTGGATTCGTGGAGGGGGCGGTCTACATGATTGGCGGCGACAAAGCCGAAAAGAAGGCTGCCGACTTTGGCCTTAGTGTCGAGGTCGTTCGCGCGCACCTAAAGACCTACTGCTACTCGCACCCGACCGATACCCCTCTCGAAGGGGTACAAGACCTACTCCTCAAGGTGCTGAAGTAGCGCCACGTATTTAGGTCGTGTAGACACAAATGGGCTGAATCAGAGACTGGACATGAGACAGAAACTTTGGATCGTAAGCCTTGCCTTGGTCATTGCCTCTGTCAGCGGTTGTGCTCCTCCTCCGTCCGGCAGCGCAACGGATGACATCTACAAGGACCAAAGGCAGAAGCGCCAGGACTACACGGAATCGACGACCATCACCGCATGCTCTGACAGCGGGTGCTATCCGTTGGTCGCCAGCATCACGCATCTGTTCGGTCCGGGTGACTCAGAACGAAAGCGAGTCAACCGTATCGACTTTTCCAATGGTGGATACTTACAGTTCTCCGACGCGTTCATTGGCGGATCAGCCACGGATTCCAGGGGACGAACCTGGACGTTCCGCTACTAGCGGACGGTCACGGAGAACCCACACTTTCGGCTAAGTTGTTTGCGGCTGGGACCGTAGAAGCCCATCGAGGGCACTAACGACGACGGATGGTGTCGCATCAATCTCAACAGTAGTCACGTATTGCGCGATCACGCCCCGCGACGCGTCGCCGGATAGAGCGCGGCCTATCGCACCATCGGCCGGCAGAGGGCCGGGATTCAACCCAAGGGCAATCTCGGCTTGGACGGCCTTCCAATCGGCTGCCGCGAGCATTCGCCGGATCAGGGCTGAAGCGCCCGGCACAGCCAACGAGCAGTAGCGGGCCTCGACGCACAGGACAGCCCACGCCGCATGTTGCCCGGTTTCTAGCCGGTGCAACCGGAACAGCCACGCAGTCACGCCGGGGGACTCCCTGCGGCGTGTTTGTGGGAGTAAATGAGGGAGCGCCAAGCCTTGCAAAACGCTAAACGTTGCATCTAAACGACTTGTGTCAAAAAAATGGTGGAGGCGGCGGGAGTCGAACCCGCGTCCGAAAGGCCTGTCACCGTTGAACACTACGTGCGTAGCTGCGCTTGAGACTTCGCCCCCATCTGCCAAGCGCCGCGAAAGCGACAGGGGCTAGCCCGTAGTGTCTCGTCCCCCAGCACCGGGCTTACTGGGGAACCAGCCTGCTGAAATGACATTCGTTCCCAACCCGCAGGCTGATCAGGACGAACGTCGCATGCCTATTAGGCTGCGAGTGCTAGCTGCTGGTTCGCAGTTAGGTTTTTTTCCATCGGATTTTCGAGTCGATAGTGCTCGGCACGCGTTCAACGATCCCTTGCCCCCGTCGAAGCCAGATCGCCCCCACAAAGGTGTTCAGATCGCTGGTTCTATTCTAGCGCGCATTCGGACGCGCATGCCGCGCTTTGACGTGTCGACGAATACTCGCCTTCAAGACGGCAAGAGGTTGGGTCTTGGGAGGCGTCGGGAAGAGCGCCTTATGCAGCTGTTCGGAAGACCACTTCCGACCGGATTTGGCAGTGCCCATGGGATGACGCTCGCACATTGCATGCAAATTGTCACGGGCGCCCCACTCACGCGAGGCGCCCGTTTTGATTGCGCGTAATGGGACCGCCGAGCTGAAGCTCGGCGGCTACTTGACGAGCGTCAGCCCCGTTACCGTCGCGTCCGTGTTGTGCGCAAAACGGATGCCGTAAATGCCGTCGGTGGACTTCAGGCGACCAGCCGTCACCACTTCCGCCTTCGGATACGTGCCGACGACCGTGCCGTTGATCGAGCACTCGACGCTGTCGGCCTTCACCGTCACCGCGATGTCCTGCGTCACCGGCTGCCCCGTCCCTGCGGCCTTGTGAATCGCGTCGTTCGCGCCGGCGCGGCCGGGGCTGATCGAATACACCGTGTCTTTGGTCGCGTCCTCCGACGCGCCAAAGCCGCGAACGATGAACGTGCCGTTGCCGTAAGCGCCGCAATACATGTAGCTCTGCTGCGGCGTGCCGAGGTCGTTGCCGCCGATCATGATCCCGTACGGATGCGGATGGCTGTTGAACGCCTGATACTTCGGCTCGTGAAAGGTGGCCTTGACGGTGTAGTTACCTGATGCCTTGTTCGCGGGATTCCAGTACGTCGTCGCCGGACCGGTTTCGACGTGCAGCGCCGCGCCGTCCTGCGACAGTTTTGAGTTGGTCAACACCTGGCCGTTCGCGGCCTCTGCTGCATCGATCTTGCCGACCCAGCCAGCGACAAAGATGCCGCCGCCAGGCACGATGCGCGCGGGATCAGGACCGCCCGCCGCTTGACGACCACCGGCGCGACCAGCGCCCTGCGGTGGCGCTCCCTGCGCCTGGCCCTGCCCGGCCCCTTGGGCAAACGGACCTGCCCCAACCGAAACGACGAACACCACTGCACACGCACTACCTGTAAAGAGACGCATAAGGCAATCCTCCTACTTCTTCACACGCGGCACAACTTTGCCGAAAAGATCGAACGCCGCGACGCGCGACGTCGCCGGAATCCAGCCACCTTCCATCAGGTCACTGAAACCCACTTCCTCAATCTGGGCGAGATCCGGCGTCCCCTTCGTCGTCGGCACGATCGGAATCCGCTTGGGATCCGGCTGACGACGGTTGGACGCGTTGCTCGGCGTGTCGGTCATGAGCAGATTGCGCCAGTGCAGATCCTGAAAGGCGTATTCCGTGTCGATGAACACGCTCGACTCGCCGACGCCTTCTTCGCTCGCGAAGTACTTGCCGTCGGCCGTCTTGATCACGACATGGAGGAAGCGATAGCCCGTGTTCTGCGTCCTCAGGCGGATCTTCCCGCCGCGCGTCACGTCCCACAGGTTGGCCTTGTCGCTCACGGTCAGCGCCCAGTGCGTCGTCGTCTCGCCCGAGTATGTGTAGTCGTCGAGCGGATGCATCGCCTTGCGAATTTGCGCCGCGTCGCCATACACATGGAGTGTGAGGTTCTGATTGGCGAGATTGACGTAGAGGCGCAAGACATAGCTGGGCAATTTCACTGGGGTTCTCATGGCGTCAGCCCACGGGCTGGAGCGCCAGCCCGATCAGCACGCGGTCGGTCTCGGACAAATCACCGATGATCTTCTGCACCGCATTCGGGAGTTTCACCACGAGCGTGGGAGTCGCGATGATCTGTGCACCGCGAGCCAGGTGCGGATGCTCCAGAAGATCAATCACCTCAATCTGATACCGCCCCTTGAGATGCTCTTCGCACAGTACTTTCAGGTTGGCAAATGCGCGGATCGACTTGGGCGACTGGCCGGCGACGTACAGCTTCAAATTCCACACCGTCGGCGTCTCGAACGCCTCAACCGCCGTCTGTGCGGGTTTGCGAGCTGCCTTCTTCACGGTCTTCTTCACCGCCTTGGTGGCGGCTGTCTTCTTGGCCGCCATCAGCGAGCCTTCGCCTTGGATATCTGCGCCCGCTTCTTGAATGCGGACTTGTCGGCGTCTCGGCTGCGCACCATCTGCCCGCGATCCTGCAACAGCTCCATGTCGAGGAGTTTTGATTCAGAGATGCTCTGCTGAATCAGCTCCTCCTCTACCTGGAACTCGGCGCGCAGCATCGTCATGCGCGCTTCGAAGATCTCGCGCTTGCGATCGAGCTCACGGCCGCGGCCTTCAAGCCCCTGCCGGCGCGACGTGCCCGCCGCCTTCTCGCGGCCTTCCTGCGACACGCGCGCGGAACCGGTCAACACGCCATCCGGTCCGAGATAGACATCCAGCAACTGCAGTCCGTGATCGGTCAGCACAAACTCGCGAATCTGGTTCGAATGATTCATGCCGCGCGACTTGAGCACGTACATCGCGCGGTTGCGCTCGCCGCCCACCTCGATCGCCTTGAGGAGCAGCCAGGTGTCCATGAGCGATGAAATATCGGCTTCGTTCACTTCCAGAAATCCATCGGCCGCCGTCAAGCTGGCAAAGAGCGCCGTGATCTCCTTCGTCTTCAGGAAATCGACGAGCCGCGTCAGCATGGAGCGCACTTCGTTCAACGAGCTGATCGAGAGTAGGTTGGTGATCGGGTCAACGATCACCACGCCTGGCTTGAAGCTGTCAATGTGCTTGTGCGTGACGAGCAATACTTCTTCGATGCCCGCGTACGTCGGGCGCGCGGCATGGAATTGCAGCAACCCGCTTCGCAACCACGGCTCGAGATCGATGCCGATCGACCGCATGTTGCGAATGATCTGCCGCGGTGACTCTTCGAACGCAAAATACAGGCAGCGCTCGCCGCTGCGGCACGCCGCGTCCACAAAATGCGCCGCGACACTCGTCTTACCCGTGCCGGAGGTGCCCGACATCAGGATGCTGCTGCCGCGGAAAAAACCCTTGCCGCCCATCATCCCATCCAGCCGATCAATGCCGGTCGAGATGCGCGACGTCGGGGCAGTGTGATCCAGCCCTAGCGACGAAATCGGCAACACGGAGATGCCATGCTCATCGATCAGAAACGGATACTCATTGGTGCCGTGCGTGGAACCGCGATACTTGACGACGCGCAGGCGCCGCGTCGAAATCTCTTCGCGAATGCGATGGTCGAGCACGATGACGCAGTCCGACACGAATTCCTCGATGCCGTGTCGTGTCAGTTTTTCCGGACGATCCCGTTCGGCGGTGATCACCGTCGTCAGGCCCTGATCCTTCAGCCAGCCAAACAAACGGCGGATCTCGGCGCGCAGAATGCTCGGATTGGGCAACTCGCCAAAGAGTGCCTCAATCGTGTCGAGGACGACGCGCTTGGCGCCGACACGTTTCACGGCGTCCGCAATCCGGATGAACAGGCCGTCCAGGTCGTACTCACCGGTCTCGGCGATCTCACTGCGTGAGATCTGAATGTGATCGATGAAGAGCTTCTTCTTCGCGACCAGCCGTTCGAGGTTGAACCCCAGCGACGACGCGTTCTTCGTGAGGTCGGCGATCGTCTCTTCAAATGAGATGAACACGCCGGACTCGCCGAACTCGGTCGCGCCACGCACCAGAAACTCGAGCGCAAACATCGTCTTGCCGGCGCCCGCACCGCCACTGATTAGCGTGGGACGACCCTGCGGAAGTCCGCCGCCCGTAATCTCGTCGAGGCCCTGGATGCCGGTCATCACCTTCTGCAAGATCTGGGCGACTGGCGGCCGTACGGGTTTCGTTCGTCTCATGTCGTGGATGCTTTCGGGCGCTGTCGTTTGATGCGGGCTTTCACAACACGCAGATCGTGTCGATGGCCAGCCAATACCGCAGCTGAGGACTGGACCAATTGCTTGAGGCTCGCCAGCGCGTGCGACGAACGTTCAATCTGCAGGATCAGGCGGTCGTGGTGGGCGCGATCTGTCACGGGGTGAACGCAGTGTGTAGGGTTGGCTCCGAAATAGCTGTGCTGAATTGCACATCCCTGACCTGGGCCGATACCATGCCTCTCGTGCGTCACTTCGTCTACATCGTCCACTGCGCCGACGGCTCGCTCTACACGGGCTACGCCAAGGACGTGACGGCTCGCGTGGCCGCACACAATCGCGCGCGCGGTGCCAAATACACGGCCAGCCGGCGACCCGTCACGCTGGTCTACTCGCGGTGGTTCATGAGCGTCGGCGCCGCCCTCAAACGCGAATACGCCATCAAGCAACTACCGCGTGCCGAGAAGGAAACATTGATCGGACGCAAGGTAAGATCGAAGCGTCGCTGACGATGGCCTGGCTCAACACTCCCCGCTCCACGTGGATCGCGCTCGGCGTGGCGGTGGTGATGCTGTCGGCCACGTGGTACCCGGGTCTTGAGGATCGATTCCGTCAGCATAAGAAGACGCCGATCGCCGAGGTCGGCCAGGCCGCCAACCTCAACTTCACGCTGAAGAACCCGGCCGGTGAATCGGTCAGCTTCGCATCATTTGCGGGCAAGACGCTGATCCTGAACTTCTACGCCACGTGGTGCGGACCATGTCGCGTCGAGACGCCAGACCTCGTGTTGCTGCAGGCGGCCCACAGAGACGATTTGCAGGTCCTCGGCATTCTGATCACCGACAACCCGGCCAAGGTGCCCGCGTTCGCGGTGGAATTCGGCATCACGTACCCGCTCCTCGACGGCAACGAGCGTGCAGATCTGGATGACGGGTTTGGGCCGATCGATGGCCTGCCGCGATCCGTCGTGATTGGCCCGGACGGCAAGATCGCGGCGATCCACGAGGGGGCGACGCTGCGTCCGACATTTGAGCGCGATCTGGCCGCGATCAAAAGCAAGCGCTAGACACCGAAGGACGTGTGATGTCGACATCTGTGGATCTGAACGCCTATCGACGGTTCTTCGCCGAAGAAATCCAGATGGTGAGCAATCTGCGCACGCCGGGGTTGGTGGATGCGCTCGCCACTGTGCCGCGCGAGCGGTTTCTCCCGCCGGGTCCATGGGTCGTACGCGGCGATGCCGACTTCATGGCGCCGTTGCGCAGAACACCGAGCGACGACCCGCGGCACGTGTACCACAACGTCGCGATCGGCATTGATCCCGAGCGCATGCTGTTCAACGGCGCGCCAGGGTTGCTCTCGACGGGCATCGACGCGCTGGGCCTGGATGTCGGCAAACGCGTCCTGCACATCGGCACCGGCGCCGGGTATTACACCGCGGTGATGGCGCAGACCGTGGGCCACATGGGGCACGTGTGCGGGATTGAGGTGGACTCGAATCTGGCGAAGACCGCGGCTGCGAATCTCGCGACGATGCATGGGTCGATATGCGCCAGGGCGACGGCAGCGCGCCGCTGGACGGGATGTTCGATGCGATCCTCGTCAATGCCGGCGTCACGCATCCTGAACCACAGTGGCTGTCGTCACTTACACCGGGCGGCCGCATCAACATGTCGCTGACGGTCACGATGGATCTGCCGCCCATTGAGCACCCCGCCGGGGGCGCGATGGCCAACATCGGCAAAGGCTTCATGATCATCCTGACGCGCGCAGACAACCAGGAGCGGTTCGACGCGCGCATCGTCACATTCGTCGCGATCTACTCGGCGCTCGGTCTGCGCGACAGCACGATCAACACCGAACTCGGACGCGCGATGTCGAAGTCACAGTTCCCGGCGATCAAGCGATACCGGCTGGATGCGCATGAGCCAACGACAGACTGCTGGTGTCACACGAAAAAAGGCTGCTGGTCGACGTAACCTCCGGACCTGAAGGTCCGGCCACCATGCGTTATTGCCCCCAGCGCACGAGGACAACGTTGGTCCGCTGGTCGAGCGTCCGCATGTTGGGCCACATGCGCGCCGGCGTCGTCGAAAATACCCCGAACTGTTCACCGACGGCGGGCACCCATGAACGAAGCGGCTCCATCGACGGGTTGTAGAACGCGTCGCGCGCAATCGAATCCGGCGTGACGTCCTTGCACGCCTGGCCGGGGCGATACCAATCCGCAGCACCGCCGTACCAGCGACCGCCGATGTTGGCGATGACCCACTGGTTGCCCTCGAGCAGCGTATTCGGGTCGTCAAAGAAGAGCGTGGACGGCCACTGACCGAGCTGCGTGTGATAGATGCAGAGGTAGTGGTCCATGGCCTTCGTGCCGGTCACGGTTGACGTCTGCGGCCAGCTGCCCACATTGGTCGGTCCCAGCACGATCGTGACGTTGTTGAGGTCGATCGCGTCGTTTGACTGCGGTGTCGGGGGCGGCGCCGGTGGTGTGGGCGGCGTCGGCGGTGCGGGTGGCTCAGGCACGGGCTCGGGAATTGGCGCGGGTTGGGCTGGCGTGCTGCGGCGCAGTGTCTCGCGTCCTTTGATCGTGCCGAGACACGTCTCGGCGTTGTAGGTCAGCGGCAATGCGTTGGTGCCTTCGATGGTGCCCGTCGCGGTGATCGTGAACGTGCACCCAGTCGGCACGCCCTGACCCGCTGCGGTGCCGAGGCCGGCAATCGTCACGGTCGCGCCAGACACCGTCCCCGTCGCGGTTCCCGTCACCGCCACAGCGCCAAGGCACAGCAACGAGAAGTCGCCCGACAGCGACGTCGAGGTCTCACCCGTCAGATTCCATTTGAAGTTGCTGCAGCCCGCTCCCTTGGGCAGATCTGCGGTCGATGACGCCCACGTGGCCACAGTGGTCCGGGTCGTCGTCGTGTTGGTCGTCGTGGTGCTGGTTGACGTGGTCGGCGACGTCGGATTCACACTCTTTTCCACGCTGCACGCGGAAACGGAGACCGAGAGGCCAATCAGGACCAGTGGGAGGAAACGTGGCTTCATCACTACGTCTTGTCGGTGCACGAACCGTTCCACGTTAGGCCCCGGGCCAAAAATCGTCCGCGCACCTCCGACAAGAACAATTCTGGTCGTTCTTACCGCTTTTTCAGCAGTGCCTCGACCTTTCGGGTCAATTCACCCTCGCCCGGAGGGAGGCCGTTCCAGTAGTCGACCACCGTGCCATCAGCCGCAATCCAGGCCGCGGTCGGGAGTGCGATGACGCTGAAGGCCTTGCCGAGCGTTGTGCTGAGGCTCATGGCGCCCTTCGCCTCTGGATCCAGGAACCACTGGAACTTGAACGCGGCCCGCGCGTTCTTCGCCGCCGTGGCCGCGGCAACGGTGTCGCCCATCGCGATCGCCACGACCTGAAACTCACCCGCGTGCTTCGCGAGCAACCCGTCGAGTTCCGGCATTTCCTTCAAACACGGTCCGCACCACGACGCCCAGAAACTGATGAAGGTGGGCTTGCCAAGGTGGCTCGCGAGCGTGGACGACTTGCCGGCGAAGTCGTTAAGCGACAACGCCGGCAGCTTCTGACCGACCAATTTGTGAGGCGTCGTTTGGGCCATGAGCGGAGCAACCGAGAGCAGCGCCACCGCAGCGACGCCAACGAAGAGATTCCTCATGGCCCTCATGATGCCCTACTTCGGAAACCGCCCCAACGCGACGAGCAGCAGCAGCTTCGCCTGTCGGACTGCGTCATCGGCGACGACCGCCGCGTTCTCGGCGTCGCGCAACGACCGCTGCGCGTCGATGACTTCAAGGTTCGTGGTCGCGCCGAGCTCGAAGGCAGAGTTCGTGATCTTCAACACTTCGCTGGCCTGATCCGCCGAGAGGCGCGAATTGGCGGCGATCTTGTTGTAGCTCTCGATCGAGACGCGCGCGAGGCGCACATCGGCATTCGCCTGGTTCTCGACAACAGCGAGCGACAACTTCGCGGCATTGAGCGCGACCTGTCGCTGGGCCACGAGCGCTTTGCGCTGCCCGCCCTCGTACAGCGGCTGCACGAACGAGAATGTCGCACGCCAGGTTTTCGACGGCGCGAACAGCCCGCTCGGTGTGACGTAGGACGGATCAAACGACAGCGTTCCCGTGGGCCACCAGTCACGACGACTGTCGCCGATGACGCGCTCCGCCGCCTTGATGTTCGCCTGCTGTAGCAGCACATCCGTCCGGCCGGTGATGTCGGCCGCCGCCGGTGTCTCGAACGCCGGCTCGGCACCGACATCGACTGGACCGTCGGCGACGAGAATGGCGCCGAGCGCTTCCTGCGCTCGCCGCAATCCCAACTGCGCCGACTCGAGGCGCGCCAGGTTCGATGTCACTTCCTGCTGCGCACGCAGTTCGTTGAGCCGCGTGCCCGCGCCACTCTGCAAACGCTTCTGCGCGTAGTCGAGATGCGCCTTCGCATTCACGAGCGCACGATCAGCGACGTCCACCTGACGACGCTGTGCGATCACCGAGAGATAGGCCTGCGCCGCGGCGACGGCAATCTGCCGCCGCACATCCGCGGTCGCCGCATTGGCCACCGTGATCTGGTCTTTGGCCTGATTGACCGCTGCCCAGCGCGTCGCCTGCAGAATCGGCACGCTGACATTGCCCGCCAGCGTCGTCTGATTCTGCGGTGTCGAGACACTGGCGCCAAACGCGCGCTCGTGATCGAGCGTGACGTTCGAGAACGAGACGCTCGCGGTCGGCAGCGTCGCCGCGCGCGAGAGTTGCAAGAGGGACTCTGCGCGTGCGATCGCTGTCGCAGCCTGCGCCACCGTGGGGTTCTTGGCCACGGCGCGATCGACCGCGTCGTTGAACTCCACCTTGGTGATTGCCATCGGGGCGCTCTGCGGCGTCTGTGCAAACGCGGTCGTGGCACCAAGCAGCGAGATGCCGATGAAGAACATCGCTGTCTTGTCCATGTGACTACGCGACCCCTTGCCCGGCGACAACGACCGGATCGTCACGTAGAGCACGGGAATGAAGATGATCGACAGCAACGTCGACGCGAGCATGCCGCCGGCCACCGTCGTGCCGACCGAGTTACGTGCGCCGGCGCCGGCGCCGGTCGCGAGCGCAAGCGGCAAGACACCGAGGATGAAGGCGAAGGACGTCATGAGAATCGGCCGCAGACGAATACGCGCCGCGCCCACCGCGGCGTCGATGATGGAGTGGCCTTGCTCACGGAGTTGCTCGGCGAACTCCACAATCAGGATCGAGTTCTTCGCCGCCAGACCAATGAGCATGACCAGACCCACCTGACAGAAGATGTCGTTCGCATAACCGCGCAGCATCTGCGCCGTCAGCGCACCGGCGACCGCAAGCGGCACGCCGAGCAGAATGATCAACGGCAACACCCAGCTCTCATACTGCGCCGCGAGCACGAGATACACGAGCAGGATGCTGAGCGCGAAGATGTACACGGCCTGCGATCCGGCCTTGATCTCCTCGAGCGACTGACCCGCCCAGGAGAAGTCGAACCCGCCCGGCAAGTTCTTCCTGGCCAGTTCCTGCATCGCCACCAGGCCCTGGCCGGAGCTCACGCCCGGTGCCGATGACCCGGTGATTTCTGCAGAACGATACAGATTGAAGTGGCTGATGACGGCCGGCGCGGTGGTCTCGCGCATGCGGACCACCGCGTCGAGCGGCACCATCTGCCCACTCTGCGATCGTGCATAGAACTGCTTCAAGTTCTGCGGCTGTGCGCGGAATTGCTGATCCGCCTGCACATACACGCGATACGCGCGGTTGCCGAAGTCGAAGTCGTTCACGTACTGCGAGCCGAGGAACGCCGACATCGCGTCGGTGACCTGCCCCATCGGCAGACCAAGGCTGCGCGCGCGATCGCGATCGATGTCGACGACCAACTGCGGGTCGTCGGCCGTGAACGTCGAGTTGAGTCGCGTCACCACGCCCGACCGATTGCCGGCACCAACGAGCTGCCGCGTAGCATTCGCCAGCACGGAGATCTCGCCGCCCGACTGATCGAGCACTTCGAACTGGAAGCCGCCGAACGTCGACAAACCCTGAATCGACGGCGGTGCGACGGGGATGACAAACGCGCCGGAGATGCCCATCAACTGCGGAAACAGTTGACCGAGCACGGCCTGCAACGACTGCGACTTAAGCCTGCGCTCTTCAAAACCCTTCAGTCGCACGAACATCAGGCCCTGATTGGGCGCCGATCCACTGAAGCTGAAACCCGACACCGCAAACATCGCGGCCACTTCCGGCTGTGCTTTGATGATCGTCTCGGCCTTCTTCATGATGTTCGTCGTGTATTCGAGCGAGGCCCCGCCGGGCGCCTGCACGATCGCGATGAAGTAGCCTTCGTCTTCTTCCGGCACGAACGCCGGCGGCACGGCCTTGTAGACCATCCACGTGCCAAACATGGCGCCCGCGAACAACAGCAGCATCACCGCGCGCCAGCGGAGCGACCAGCGCACCACCGTCACGTAGAAATTGGTGCCGGCCTCGATGACGCGGTTGATAATCGCGAACAACCCGCCGGGCGTGTGCGGCTCATGATCGAGCAACACCGCCGACAGGGCCGGCGTGAACGTGACGGCGTTGAACACCGACAACACGACCGAGAACGCGATCGTCAGCGAAAACTGCTGATAGAGGCGACCGGTGGTGCCAGGGAAGAAGGCCACCGGCACAAACACGGCGACCAACACGATACCGATGACGACCACCGCCGAGAACACTTCGCGCATGGCGTCGATCGCCGCATGCGCCGCGTTCTTCCCCTCCTCGCGCATGTGACGTTCGATGTTCTCAATCACGACGATCGCATCGTCAACGACGATGCCCGTGGCGAGCACAATGCCGAAGAGTGTGAGGGTGTTGATCGAGAAGCCGAACAGTTTGACGAATGCGAACGTGCCGATGAGCGAGACCGGGATCGTGATCGCCGGAATGATCGTGCTGCGCCAGTTCTGCAGGAACAGGAACATCACGAGCACGACCAGACCGATCGCTTCGAGGAGCGTCCACAGCACTTCCACGATCGACTCGCGCACGACGGTGACGTTGTCGAATGCGAGCTGCCAGTGCAGGCCGGGCGGGAAGCTCTTCTCGAGCTTCGCCATCTCGTCCTTGACGCCCTGGAACACCTGAATCGCGTTGGCGGTCGGCAGCAACTGCACGCCGACGCCCGACGCTTCGAAACCGCCGAACCGCAAACGCGACGAGTAGTTCTCGGCGCCGAGTTCCACACGGCCGACGTCCTTCACGCGAACCAGCGCGCCGTTCTTGCCCGACTTGACGACGATGTCTTCGAACTGCGCGACGTCGTTCAGTCGTCCGGCCGCGCGCACGCTCAGCTGAAACAGTTGGTCGGGTGACGCCGGGGAGTCGCCGATGCTGCCGGCGGCCACCTGCACGTTCTGCTCACGCAGCGCGCTGGTCACATCACCCGCCGTGAGCGAGACGCCGGCCATCTTCACCGGGTCGAGCCAGAGGCGCATGGCGTACTTGCGTTCGCCGAAGATCACGACGCCGCCGACACCGGGCACGCGCTTCAGCGCGTCGCGGATGTACCGATCGACGTAGTTGCTGATGAACAGCGAGTCGTAGCGGTTCTCATCCGAGTAGAAGCCGAGCGCACCGAGAAAACCAACGGTGTTCTTCGTGACCGTGACACCATTCGTGCGGACGTCTGTGGGCAGGCGACCGAGGGCCTGGTTCACACGGTTCTGCACGTTCACCGCCGCCAGATCGGCATCCGTGCCGACGGCGAACGTCACCGTGATCGTCGACTGACCGCTGTTGGTCGATGACGACGTGATGTAGAGCATGTTCTCGACGCCGTTAATAACCTGTTCGAGCGGCGTCGTGACGGCGCTCTCGACCGACTGAGCGTTGGCGCCGGTGAAGAACGACGTCACCGAGACCGACGGCGGCGCCAGATCGGGATACCGCGCGATGGGCAGCGTCGGAATCGAAATCGCGCCCGCGAGGATGATGACGAGCGAGCAGACCGTCGCGAGAATCGGACGGCGAATAAAGATGTCTGAAAACACTTACTTGCCTCCTGCAGCGGGCGGCGCACCCGGTGCGACCGGCTGAATTGGCGCGCCGTCGCCGATCTTCTGAATGCCACTGACGACAATGCGATCGCCAGCCGCGAGACCAGACACCAGCACGTAGTCGTTGCCGATGATCGTGCCGAGCGCGACCTGGCGCTGCTTGGCAACGAGGCCACCGCGCTCAGGCGTCGCGACATAGACAAAATACTGACCATTGATACGCAACGTCGCCGTGATCGGCACCGTGATCGTCGGGTTGTTCGACCAGAGGACGCGCGTGCGGACGAACTGATCCGTGCGCAGACCCTTGGTCGCCGTAACAGCGGCCTTCACGAGCACGGTCTGCGTCGTGTCGTCGACCGTGGGATCGATGAACGTAACCTTCTCGGTCGTTGTGCTCACGCCAGCATCGCCCATCAGCTGCACAGGCAGCCCGATCTTCAGGTTCGGTGCCTGCTGCACCGGCACGCTGAGGTAGATCTCGAGGCCGGCATTCGAGTCGATGTCGGTGAGCTTGGTCGCGCGAGTCACGCGATCGCCCGTGTGCACGGGAATGTCGCCGACCACGCCGGCCGCTGGAGCGACGACGCGGTAGTAGTTGAGTTCGTTCTTCTGCTGCTTGATCTGTTCCTGAAACGCCTTGAGCTGCGCTTCGGCCGTTTGCTGGGCCGAGACGGCAGATTCCAGATCCTGCTGCGTGCCCGCACCGGCAGCGAGGAGCGCCTTCGCGCGATCCGCGCGCTGCTTGGCCAGCGTGACGTCGGCTTCGCGCGCGACGCGCACCGATTCGAGGTTGGCGACGAGTGCCTGCTGCGAGGCGGAGTCGATTTCAAAGAGCACCGTGCCGGCGGTGACGCGATCGCCCGACTTCACGCTGATCTTCGTCAGAAATCCTTCGGCCTGAGGCTGAATGGTCGTGGACTGCCGCGACTTCACCGTGCCGACAAATTCACTCGCCTGTTCCACAGGATGCGCGGCGAGCGTCAAGAGCTCGACCGGCGTTGGAGGCATGCCACCACCCGGAGGGCCACCCGCGGCCGGCGGCTGACTGCCACCACATGCCGCCGACGCGACGAGCACAGCCACCGAAATCGTGCGAACCATCAAGCGAGACACGGAAAAAGTTGAAGACACAGACAGCACACCCTTCGAGGAGGAGTTGAACATTGCGGTTGGCGTAGCCTTCTACGATACCTGACGACACAGGGCTAAAGGCAACACCCGTGTAAGGGGTAAAAAAACCGTCCGGGCCCGGCCCCGGCCCCGCGTGTGGGGTCTGTGGGCCGGGCGCCAGGACGGTCGTGACTATCGGCCGAATCGGTAGGACAACCCGGCGCTCCAGGTCAGATCAAACTGCGTTTTGTCGAATCCGAACTGGTCGAACTGGTAGAACCAGCCGCCGCCTTCCGCGAAGACCGAGACGTTCGACTTCGGGATGTCGATGTTCACGCCCACGCCCACCTTGCCGGCCGGCTTCGTGAAGCTGTCCTGCGATGGGGTCGTGTCGGGCTTGAAGGTCATCGCGCCGCCACCGACGAGCACGTAGGGCGAAATTCCGCCGGTCAGCGGTGCCTTCAAGACGACCTCGCCGCCATAAAAGAAGCGGTTGGCCTTGGTGCCGGCCTTCAGCAGCGTCGGGAGGCCCGCGCCTTCGCTCTCGGTGCGCGCGAAGGTGAACGTGCCGCGCAGCCCGACGATGTCGTTGAGCTGGTAGCCGATCGCCCCACCGGCGTTGAAACCGGTCTTGAAGTCGGCTGTCTTGGCGTCATTTAGGTTCACCGCGCTGGTGAAGCCACCGCCCTGCACCGAGATCACGGCACCCGCCGTGCTCGAAGATGTGGCCTGTGCCTGGGCCGGAACGGCCATGGCGACAACCGCCAGTGCTGACAGAGTAATTGCCAATGTGCGAGTCATTACGTTGTTGCTCCTTCAGTGCGTCCGGTCCCGATTGACCGTCCGCTTTCTGAAGATACGATGCTTTAATCAGGCGTATCGATGATGAATTGTCGCAACTTAATGTCTGTTCGTCTGAGTCATTGACCATTAGTGGGACGTATTGACATTATTAGGGCATGGACGTACTCACCGACGCGCTCGAAGCGATTCACGTCACCAGCTTGCTGTCGGGCCGCCTCGAGCTCACCGCGCCCTGGGGCATCCGTAAGGCACCGAAGTCGCCCGGCTTCTTCGTGGTGACGCGCGGCACATGCTGGTTCGAGATGGATGGCGTTGATGCGCCACTCCAAGTCTCCGGCGGTGATCTGGTGCTGCTGCCGCATGGACACGCCCACAGCCTGCGCGATTCACTGACAACGCCACTCGTGCCGGCCGAGCAGGTGTTCGAGGCCTGTCCGCAGCGAAAGAACTGCCAACCGGGCGGCGTCTTTGCCTACGGCGGCGGCGGCGCGGCCACGACGCTTGTGGGCGGCAAGATTGAATTTGAAGATGCCGGCACCAACCCGCTGCTGCGGTCGCTGCCTCCGATGATTCATGTGCGCGGCGACAACGGCACGCCGATGCCGTGGCTCGACACCTGCCTGCAGTTCATTGCCATGGAGATGTCATCGGGTCAGCCCGGCGCGTCGACGATCGTGAGCCGGTTGGCCGACATCCTGTTCGTCCAGGCCATCCGCGCGCATGTCGTCAGCAACGGCGCCAATGCGAAAGGCTGGCTCAGCGCACTGTCGGATCCGCAGATCGGGAAAGCGCTCGCGCTCATTCACGAACAGCCGCACGCGCCATGGAGCGTCGAATCGCTCGCGTCGGCAGTCGCGATGTCGCGCTCATCCTTCTCGGCGCGCTTCGGCGAACTCGTCGAAGAACCGCCGCTCACCTACCTCACCCGCTGGCGCATGCAGCGCGCCACGAAGCTCCTCCGATCGGGCGACGACACCATCGCGACGGTGGCCGGCAAGGTGGGTTACGACGCCGAAGCGGCGTTCAGCAAGGCCTTCAAACGCTGGATGGGCCTCGCCCCCGGCGCCTACCGCCGCGACCCCGGCGGGCCCGCAAAAGCGCAAAACATCGGGAGTTAATTCATCGAATTAACTCCCGATGTTTTATTGTCCCTGTATGACGCGCCTGCTTGCCTTGACCGTTGCCACGGCACTGGCCATCCTTGGCACGACCGCCACGCCGTCCGCGCGCCAGACGGGGATGACCCTCGAGCCGATGTCGTTGATGACGACGCCGGCACTGCTTGTCGCGGGAACGCGCCAGATCTCGCAGGGCACCGGGTTCCTGTACGCCACGACCAAGCCAGGCGGCACAGGCATCGACATGGTCTTCCTCGTCACCAACTATCACGTAGTCACCGGCAACGAACCGCTGTCGGCGGCCAAGGCGCAGGGCGATCGCCTGCAGTTCTATCTCCACGCGTCGCAGACCGATCCGGCCAACTACTTCCCCGTCAACATCCCGCTCTACACGAAGACCGGCGAACCGATCTGGATCCAGAGCCAGCAGTTTCCAGAGGCGGACGTCGTGCTCGTGCCGATCATCTCCACGCTCTATGACGGGCGCGGGCAGCTGTTCGTGTTTTCCGAATCGCACACCACGATCGACATGAAGATGCGGCCGTCATCACAGGCCGTGTTGCTCGGCTATCCGTACGGCTTCTTCGACACGCGCAACTTTCTGCCTGTGTGGAAGACCGGCCATCTCGCCACGGAACCCACGGTCGACTTTCAAGGACAGCCGGTGTTTCTTGTGGACGTATCGGCATTTCCCGGAATGTCCGGCTCACCCGTCGTGGGCATCAGCAACGGCGTCTACGAAAGCGAAGCCGGCGACATGATGACGGGCATGCCACGTCGCCTGCTCGGCATCTTCTCGGCCATGCGCATGGTCAAGCCGCGCGCCGGCGATGGCTACGGCCAACCGATTGATGGCGGCACGCCCAGCCCCGGTGATTCGCTACAACTCGGCTACGTCTGGAAAGCACAGCTCATCACCGACATCGCGCGGGCGTTCAACCGGGCGGATTGGGAAGAGCGCGTGTGGAAGAACAGACGTTAGTCGGCCCGTAGTGCTGCCGTCGGATTCACCTTGGAGGCGCGCCAAGCGGGAAGCGCACCGGCGAGCATGCCGACCAACACGACGACCACCGACGCGACCGCGAGCGTCATCGGATCACGACCGCTGAGGCCGAAGAGCGCGCTCGACAGCGCCCGACTGAGCGGCAGCATCAGCAGCACGCCAGCGATGACGCCGTAGCAGACGAGCGACAGGGTTTCCTTCAGCACCATCGATCGCACACCGCTCGGCGATGCGCCGAGTGCCAGCCGCACGCCAATCTCGTTCGTTCGTCGCGCGACAGAGAATGCAATCGTGCCGTAGAGGCCGAGACACGCGACGGCGACGCCGAGCAGTCCAAACAGCGCAGTGAGATTCGATACGACGCGTTCGGCCGAGACACTGCGTTCGGTCAGTTCACCGAGCGTGACGACTTCACGAATCGCGAGACCTGGTGCGGCGGTACGCACGGCCTCGCGCAGCGCGGCACGCACGGTCTCGATCGATCCATCGGCGCGCACGTACAGATTGCGCACGTACTGATCTGGATGCTGCGCCAGCGCGTAGTAGGCCATCGGCGGCACCGATCGGCGCAGACCGTTGGCGCGAGCGTCCGCGACGACGCCGATGATCTGGAATTCGCTGGTCTTTCCGTAGCCGAAGCCCTTCCCAACCGGATTCGCGTTGCCGAAGAAGCGCTTCGCCATCGTTTCATTGATGATGGCGACGCCGCGGCTACGTGTGTCGTCGCTGGCCGTAAAATCGCGTCCCGCGATGAGCCGCATGCCGAGCGTCGAGACATACGCCATCCCGACCAACTCTTCGTTGATCACGACATCTTCTGCGGGTGCCGGTGTGTAGCCTTCGATCACGACACTGCTCGACGTCGCTGACCCGGTGGCCGGCCCCACTTTGCCGAGCGTCGCGGAGTGCACGCCGGGAATGCGCCCGGCTTCCGCGAGCAGTCGTCCGTAGACACCTGGCAACTCATCCGGCCGATAGCCGGCCAGCCGCGTGTCGAATCGCGCCGTCACGACAGACTCCCTGTCAAAACCGGGATCCATGCGGCTGTAGTTGCGGAAGGTCTGGAAGAACAACATCGCGCCGGCAAGCAGCAGCAGCGAGATTGCGACCTGCACACCGACAAGGACTTTCACGAGCGGGAATCGGCCGCGACGGCCCGTGCTGACGACACGCCCACCAGACTTCATCGCGTCGTGCAGTGCGGGCCGAGAGAGTCGCAACGCCGGCAGCAGGCCGAAGCCGAGACCGGTCAGAAGCGTCAGTGCCAAACCAAAAGAGAGCACGCGCCAGTCGAGCGGCATGTCGACGGTCGGCGCCGTGCGACCTCCCGACATGAACGCGAGTAGTGCGACGCCGCCCCACCACGCGAACGCCAGACCGATGACAGCACCGAGCGTTGACAACGTGAGACTCTCGGTCAGCAGCTGGCGGATCAGCCGACCGCGCCGCGCGCCAATCGACAAGCGCAAGGCGAACTCTCGACTGCGCGCCGCACCGCGCGCGAGCAGGAGATTCGCCAGATTCGCGCACGCCACCACAAGGACCAGCGCGACCATGGCCATGAGAATCGTGAGCGCCGGCGTCGCTTCTTCGCGCGCGTCCGACATCCCACGCGCACCCGCCACGGTCAGCAGGTGGTCGCGCAACGCACGTTCGCGACGAGCCGGATCCTCGATGCCCTTCGCGCGGCCAGCCACGAGTTGCTGATATCTGCCGCTCAACGCGGCAAACACACCGGCATTGCCCTCCGCCGGCGCGCGCCCGATCATGGCCAGCCACGAGATCTCCGCCTGCGGCACCCACGGCTTCTCATCGTCGCCGTTGTCGTTGCTCGCGTTGCTACGGTAGTGCACGTCGTGCTGCGCCGTCACCGGCAGCCACACGTCGTTGGCGATACCGACATTGAAGCCGCCGAAACCGACGGGCGTGACGCCGATGACGGTGCGCGCAACGTTGTTGACGAGCACGGTGCTGCCAATCGCGGCCGGGTTGCATCCGAATCGGCGCGTCCAGTAGCGATCGCTGATCACGACCACGGGCGCGGCCGATGTCTCGTCGTGCGGCGAGTAGAAACGGCCGGCCTGCGGTGACACGCCGAGTAGCGAAAACCACGAGCTCGAGACGAGCTGCGTCGTCGTCAGCTCGGCACTGCCGGCGACGGTGAGTTGCATATTCGTCGGCCGGGTCATCACCGCGAGTGTGGCCCCGGGTGCGGCCGCCACGAACTGCAGATACGTCGGATGTGAGAAGCGCGATTCCTCGGCGCTGCTGCTTTCGAGAATGAAGAGCTGCTGCGGCTTCGGGACATCGAGCGGCCGCAGGATCAGCCCATCGATCACACGGAACACCGCCGCGTTCGCGCCAATGCCGAGCGCCAATGACATCACGGCCGCGATCGTGAACCCTTTGTTCACGCGCAGCATCCGCAACGCGTAGCGAATGTCCTGAGCAAGATCGGCCACCCAGCGTGTGCCGCGCGCGTCACGCACATCTTCTTTGATGGGCTCGACGCCGCCGAACTCCGCGAGCGCGCGCCGACGGGCTTCCCTGGGTTCGATGCCGCTCTCCACGAGCGCCGCCACGCGCGCGTCGATGTGGAACTGGACCTCCTTGTCGAGCTCGCGCTCGAGTCTCTCGCGTCCGAAGAGTCGTGACAGCCAGCCCATGACTATTCTTCCGCCCCAGCCAGAATCAACCCGATGCCTTCGCTCAAACGCTTCCAGTCGGCGACTTCAAGCTCGAGCTGCAGTCTGCCTTTGCGCGTCAGCGTGTAGAACTTCGCCTCACGTCCGGTCTCGGTCTGATCCCACTCGGCCGCCAGCCACCCTTTATTCTCGAGCCGATGCAGCGCGGGATACAGCGACCCCTGCGGCACCTGCAACAGCGCGCGCGACGACGCGGCGATGCGCTGGGCGATGGCGTAGCCATGCAGCGCGTCCAGGGAGAGAGTCTTCAGGATCAGCAGGTCGAGTGTGCCCTGCAGCAGGTCGGACTTCGGCGTGGGTGCCATGCCTAGCCATGCTACCTATCGATAGGTAGCTTGGCTAGGTGTGCCGGATTCGAACAGTCCGGTCACTGCTTGATCCACACCACCATCTCGCCTCGTCCGCGATTGGCCCACGCGAAGTACGGCACCGCGGTGATGGTGCGGTCGCCGATCTTTGTCGTCAGTGTCGTCACGCCGCCGAGGAGTTCCTTCTGCGGCACCGCGGTGAACTGCGACGTGGCGGGCAGCGCGATGTCGAGCACCTTGCCGTCGTTGTCGACGCCCTCGAGTGCGTAGACGATCGGGCCGCGCATGATCGCGGTCTTGCCTGCGTCTTCCTTCAGATTGGCGTTCGCGATGACACGACGAACCGGCATGGCGAAATCCATTGCGGTGTCAGTCGCCTTGGCTGACGAAGCAATCTTTCGCTCGGTCCAGCCGGCAGCCTTCGCCGTGCCGCCTGCGAACTGATACAGATCCGTTGCGAATGGTGCCTGTCCGGTCCATCCGGGCACGCGCGTCTTGAGCGTGACGGGCACCGCGCGATTCGAGGTGATCTGGATGTTCACCTTCCCGTCCCACGGATAGTTTGTCGTCTGCTTGATGTGGACGTTTGCGCCGTTGATCGTGACATCGGCTTCGCTATCGACGAAGAGGTTCACGAAGATCTCATTGCCTTTCGTCGAGTAGATCAATCCCGGCAACTGCGCGATCAGGCGCGCGAGATTGGCCGGGCAGCACGCCACGTCGAAGTACGGCGTGCGGCGATCGCCGTTTGCTGAGGCCGCCACGGTGCTTCCGCCACGGCCGACGGTGTTGTTCGCTTCGAGCGGGTTCTGATAGAAGAACGTGTCGCCCTTGAGCGACACGCCCGATAGCAAGCCGTTGTAGAGCGTCTGCTCGAACGCATCGAGATACTTCGCATCGCCGCTCTTCAGAAACATGCGGTGATTCCACATGATGGCACCGACCGATGCGCAGGTCTCCGTGTAGGCCGTGCGGTTCGGCAGTTGATACGCGTCGCCAAACGCTTCTGTGCCGCCGACCGATCCAAGGCCGCCGGTCAGATACGCCCGCTTCGAATACACATCCTGCCAGATCGTGTCGACCGCGCGGCTGTAGGCGGCGTCATTCGCCATGCCCGCCATATCGGCCATCGCGCTGTAGACATAGACGCCGCGCACCGCGTGGCCTTCGCCAATCGTCTGCTGGGTGAGCGGCTTGTCATCCTGCCGATACGGCCGGTCGTTGTACAGCTTCCAGCTGTCTTCCGTGTAGTCCTTTGAGGCCGTGTGATTGGTGCCGCGTGTGTCGAGGAAGAACTTTGCAAGATCAAAGTAGCGTCGATCGTTCGTCACCTTGTACAGACGCACGAGCGCCATTTCCACAATCTCGTGGCCCGGCGCATCCACCCGCGCCGTCGGCCCGAACACACTCCGCAGCAGATTCGCGTTCTTCGTGGCGATGTCGAGCAAGGTCTTCTGGCCGGTCGCGATGAAATGCGTAACGGCGGCGTCAATCAGGTGGCCCGAGTTGTACGTCTCATGACTCCCCGTGTTCTCGTATTCCCACCGCTCGGTGCCGAGCCCGGCGGCCGGCTTCTGCGGATTGATCGTGCGCGCCGGCATCAGATAGCCGTCGGGCTGCTGCGCCTTCGCGAGGATCGCGATGAGATCGTCTACTTTCTTCGAGAGCGCCGGATCCGGATGATTGATCAGCGAGAACGACGCGGCCTCGATGATCTTGTAGACATCCGTGTCGTTAAATCGCCGCCCCTGATAATCGCCAGGGATCAGCCCCGCTCCCTTGCGCAGGTTGTCGGTGCGCCCCGTCTTCTCGTTCTGATCAAAGATGTGCGGAATCGTGACCGCGCGATTCGTCTCGAGCTTCGGTCCCCAGAAACCACCCGTGACTCGCACCGCTGACACAGGTACAGCCGTGATCGCGTAGTCGCTGACCTTGACCTGGGTCTGAGCCAGCAATGCCGTTGAGCTCAAAACCAAAATGAGTGAGGTCTTCTTCACGTTCTTCACGGTAATCATGCTTTTCTCCTGGCGAACTTCAGCCCCGACCAGACGTCGCTGATCGCGCACACCTTGTAGTCAACCAACCCGATTGCGAGACCTGTTGCGCGAACGATGCCATCGTGCAGATCCGTCTTCACGCCAGAGGCCTTCTTCGCCCAAACGATCCACACGCCACCGCCATCCGCGATCCGCTGCTCGACCTTCTTCACGCGCGATGACAGATCTTTCGCCGACGCGGGCCACCAAATGATGAGATCCGCTGTGGCCGTGCCGCCGCGCACCGGCGTCACGTCCTTGGGCATTCCGTTCAGCAACTTCTCAAAATCATCCGGCGCCCCAACAAGCGCCACTGACATCCCGCTCTTGATGCCAAGTTTCTTCACAAGCGGCGTTCCCGAATAACCGGCGTCTGCCATCGTGATTCATCGCGCCTTCGCGCGGGCTATCGCACCTTCGCGCGGCGCAGCATGCGCGCGAGCACGCCCGGAAAGAATCGCTGCAGCCAGATCGCGCGGCGCTCCGGACCAGCAATGTACACCTCGCGGCGCCGCGCCGCGATCGCGGCCAGTGCCCGTTCAGCAAATCGATCAGCCGATAAGCCGCGCGCCTGCGCGTCGTCCATGGTGCCCAGCGCCGAGCCGTCGCCAGTCAGCGCATTCACCGAGACATCGGTCTGCACGAAACCGGGACAGATCATGGTGACGCCCACGTGCTCGGGCAATTCAGCGCGCAACGAATCGAAGAATCCGTGGAGCGCATGCTTCGATGCGGCATAGCCGGATCGGTACGGCGAGCCGATCACCCCGACGAGACTGCTGATCACTGCAATCTGCGCCGCCGGTTGCGCGACGAGCGCCGGCAGGATGGCTTTGATCATCGCCACATTCGACAGGTAGTTCACCAGCATCAGCTGCTGATCCACCTCGATCGTCGTCTCCATCGCGAGCGAGCGCTGACTGATCCCGCCGTTGAGCACGACCACATCGAGACCACCGTAGGGCACGAGCGCCAGCGTCGCGGCCGTCGCCGCGCCTCCGAGGTCAGCTTGATCCAGCGTGATGATCTGCACCGCGGCCGGTCGAGCCGATTCCGCGCGGACCTGTTCAAGCACCTCCCGGCGACGCGCTGACAGCACCACCCGCGCACCGCCAGCCACGAACGCGAGCGCCATCGCGCGGCCAATGCCTGACGATGCCCCGGTGATCCAGATGCGACGATCGCGGAAGCGGTCCTGCATGCCGCTGATATGATCGCATCCCTGTGTTGACGGCGTCGCGCGCGATTCGTGGCCTGATCCTTGTGGCCCTCGTGACGATGGCGTCGCATGCGATGCCGCTCCTCGCGCGTCAATCGCCCTACACGGTCGTCACCCCTGACAGCCGCAAGTCTTTGCCCGTCCGCATGATGAATGGCGTGGAGATGGTCGCGCTGGATCAACTGGCGCCGATCTTTGGCCTCGCGCTCCGCGAAGACACGCTCGCCGGCGCGATGAGCATCACGACCAGCAAGCAGACCATCGTCCTCACGCCGGGCCAGGCGGCCGCATCGGTCGGCGGCCGGGTGCTGTCGCTATCGAGCAACGTGCAGCGCGATGGGCGCGCGTGGTTCGTGCCGCTCGACTTTTTGCCGCGCGTGCTCGCACCGGCGACCGGACAGAAGATCGAGATCCGAGCCGTTTCGCGATCGGTCCTGCTCGGCGAGATCAAGTGGCCGCAAGTCTCCGTGCGGCTCGAACGTCAGGGCGCGGGCGTCCGCGTTGCCGCAGATATTCAGCCGGCGACGCCGTTTCGTTTGTCGCGCGATGGCACCAAAGTGCTCGCGAAGTTTGACGCCACGGCGATCGACCTCACGCTCGGCGGTGCGGCCGCGGCCGATCTGGTCGCGTCCGTTCGTGCCGACGGCGTGACGGTCGTCATCGACCTCGGCCCCGCGGCCTCGATCGTGCGCCCCACGGAAGACGCGGCGGCGGGTCACTTCACCGTGGACGTCGCGCCGACGCCGCGCGCCGGACAGGAAGCGCCGCCCGCAGATCTCGGCGGGAACGGACTCAAGATCGTCGCCATCGACGCGGGCCACGGCGGCGAGGAGACCGGTGCGAAGAGTGCCGACGGCGCAGCGGAGAAAGACGTCACGCTCGCTCTCGCCCGTCGATTGAAGGCGGCCATCGAATCGAAACTCGGCCTGCGCGTGGTGATGACACGCGATGGCGACGACACGCTGCCGCTCGATCGGCGCACCGCGATCGTCAATAACAATCAAGCCGACGTGCTGATCAGCCTGCACGCCGACGCCGCGTTCCGGCCAACGGTTGCCGGCGCACAGATCCTCACGCTCTCGCCCGACGACTATCAGCGTCGCCTGCCGCCAACCACCACACCAGCGGTCACCGTGCCGGTCGCCGGCGGCGGTACACGCACGATCGACGTCGTGCCGTGGGAACTGGCGCAACTGCCGAACATCACCGCGTCCACCGCATTCGCGACCTCAGTGGAACAGCATCTGCGCGAACTGCGCGTACCGATGCACGCGCGCCCGCAGGATGCGCTGCCCTTGCGTCTACTCGCCGGCGCGAACATGCCGGCCATCCTTCTCGAAGTCGGCTTCCTCTCGAACGGCGATGACGCCGCGGCGCTCGCGGGCAATGACCGCGGGTCGGCGATCGTCGATGCGCTCGTCGCCGCGCTCACAAATCTGCGCACGACGATGTCGCGCGGAGGCGGGCGGTAATGGACTCGATCACGCCGAGACGACGCGGTGCACCGCCATCGCCGCCGACACCACCCCAGCAGCCATCACGACCGGCGAAGCAGGACACCAATCCCTACTTCGTCGGCGGCGTCATCGTCACGGGCCTGCTCATCGGTCTGGCGATCGTCTACTTCATATTGCCGCGCTGGCTCACGACGCCGGACCCGCTGACGACGACCGCATCCGCAACATCGACACCTGTGACGGGCGATGTGCGGCGACTCGCGGCGACCCTCTACTACGTTGCGGACGATGGCGCGTCGCTCGTGGGTGTGGCGCGCGAGGTCGCGTTCGGCGGCACGCCAGCGGAGCAGGCGCGCAGCATCATCACCGCGCAGTTGCAGCCGGCGACGGACAATGCGGTATCGGCGATTCCGATGGGCGTGTCGCTGCGCAGCGTGTTTCTCACACCGCGCGGTGACGCGTACGTCGACCTCAGCCGTGAGATCATCACGGGGCATCCCGGCGGTTCACTGAATGAAGCGTTGACCGTGTATACGCTCGTGAACGCGTTGACGCAAAACATCAAAGAGATCACCGGCGTGCAGATTCTCGTGGATGGCAAGCAGATCGACACGCTCGCCGGTCACATCGACCTCAGGCAACCGCTCACCGCAGCTCCGCGGTGGGTTCAGAAAGGACCGTAGTTCCCACATGACTCGTCTCGACGCTCGCGCGGTGGATGCACTTCGCCCCACCCGCATGACCCCCGGCTATCTGTTGCACCCTGAAGGTTCGGTGCTGATTGAAGTCGGCAAGACCAAAGTGATCTGCACCGCCTCGATCGAAGAGAAGGTGCCGCCGTTCCTGCGCGGCACGGGCAAGGGCTGGGTCACGGCGGAATACGGCATGCTCCCGCGCGCCACCAACACCCGCACGCAGCGCGAGGCGTCGTCGGGCAAAGTCAGCGGGCGGTCGCAGGAGATTCAGCGACTGATCGGTCGTTCGCTGCGTTCGGTCGTCGACATGAAGACGCTCGGCGAGCGCACGATCTGGATCGACTGCGACGTCATCCAGGCCGATGGCGGCACCCGATGCGCGTCAATCACGGGTGGCTTCGTCGCTCTCGTGCTTGCACTCGAGAAGCTCAAGGAACAGCGGTCGATGCCGAAGATCCCGATCACCGACTACGTCGCCGCCATCAGCGTCGGCGTCGTCGACGCGACCCCACTGCTCGACCTCGCCTACGACGAAGACTCGCGCGCCGAAGTGGACATGAACATCATCAAGACATCCGACGGCCGCTTCATCGAACTCCAGGGCACAGCGGAACAGGAACCCTTCTCGCGCGTAATCCTCGACGCACTCCTGGGCCTCGGCGAACGCGGCATCGGCATGCTGATCGAGAAGCAGCGCGAGATCTGCGGACCGATTTTGAAGTTCTGAGACGACCTCGGGAGTCGTTTCGCCTTGAAACCGGAAACTCCGGTTTCCCTCGAACGCTTGCGTTCACGTTGGCGAGAATTTTGAATACGCCGAGAGGGTATGCCCTATCGACGACGAGCCGGGATGGCCGGCACGGTGTTTCATGTTCTGAATCGAGGCGTGCGCAGGCTTCAGCTCTTTGATCGCCCAGGCGACTACCGGGCGTTCCTCAAGGTGCTCCGTGAGGGGCAGGAGCGGATTCCGATCCGATGTTTGGCGTACTGCGTCATGCCAAACCACTTCCATCTCGTGCTGTGGCCAAGGACGGACACCGAACTCTCGTCTTTCATGGCGTGGGTAACAGCTACCCACAGCAAACGCTGGCACGCGTGGCGGCGAACCGTTGGCACCGGCCATGTCTACCAAGGACGATTCAAGGCGATCCCCGTCTCTAGCGACTCACACTTTCTGAGCGTTTGTCAGTACGTCGAGCGCAACGCCGTTCGAGCCAAGCTCGTGAATCGGCCTGAGCTCTGGCCGTGGTGTAGCCTCCGGCAGCGGCTTCGCCAGCGGTCCACGATCCGGCTCGACGACTGGCCAGTCGCACGGCCTGAAGACTGGATGGCGCTCGTGCAGATCGAGGCCGAACATGAGACCGGGGATCTGCGGGACGCGATCAGTCGAAGCGCGCCGTACGGGCCGGAAGCGTGGCGTGAGGAGATGGCGAGCCAACTCGATCTCGGGCCATCGTTGCGAGGCGTTGGCCGAGGCGCGATGACAACCGGAGTTACCGGATCGGCGGCGAAACGACTCCCGAGGTCATCGACCCGGGACGCGTCGGGTACATAATGTCCCCCTCTCCGGAGGGGGTTCTTCCATGGTGCGTTCGAAGTTACGTGTATGGTCTGTGTCTCTGGCGTGTGCAGCGACGCTTGTTGTCGTCGCCTCTGCCCAGCCTATTGCTCAGGATCCGCCACCCGCGGCGGCGCAGGATCCGGTCGCCGACCCAGCGGCGGGTCGCGGTGGTCGAGGCGGCGCAGCTCAGGCGCCGAGGCCTTACGCGCAGGTCGTCACCGCCGCGTTCAAGACCTCTGAGGGCATCTTCAAAGTGCATCGCGGTCTCGTGAACGGCACCGACACGGTGCTGTTCGAGATTCCCAAGAACGAGCTCGACAAAGATTTTGTGTGGAACGTCTCGATCAAGAAGACGACGCTGGGCGTTGGCTTCGGTGGTCAGGCAGTGAGCAGCCGGGTCGTGCGCTGGGTGAAGCGCGGCGATCGCATCCTGCTCCTGGGCATCGACTACAGCACACGCGCCGGTGACGACAAGGAAGTCGCGCAGGCCGTGGCGGACGCGAACTACCCGTCGATCATCCGCACGATGCCGGTTGACGCATATGCACCGAATGGCGACGCGGTGATCAACGCGACGGCCTTCTTCATGGAAGGCGTCACGGAGTTTCAGGCGCGCGGCGCCGTTGGTGGTCGCGGCCTCGCCGCTGACCGCTCATTCCTCGAGAAAGCGGTCTCCTTCCCCGACAACATCAACGTCGAGTCCACCCTCACGTTCACCGGCGCCGACAACGCGGGCGGCGGCGGTGGTGGCGGACGCGGTGCCGGTGCGGCCGGGATGCGTGGTGCGAGCGGCACGGTGCTCGTGCATCACAGCCTGATGAAGCTACCGGAGAAGCCGATGATGTCGCGCAACTTCGATCAGCGCGTGGGCTTCAACACCGAGGCCCTTACGGATTTCGGCACCGACGAACACCGCTCGGTGAACGAGCAGATCATCACGCGCTTCCGCCTCGACAAGAAAGACGCAAACGCCGCCGTCTCTGAGCCCGTCAAACCGATCGTCTTCTACGTGGATCCGGCGACGCCGGCCAAGTGGGTGCCGTTCGTGAAGCGCGGGATCGAGTCGTGGCAGCCGGCATTCGAAGCGGCCGGTTTCAAGAACGCGATCGTCGCGAAGGATGCGCCGACCAATGACCCGAACTGGAGCGCCGAAGACGCGCGTTACTCCATCGTGCGCTGGGTGCCGACGCCGACCGAAGCGCAGTCATTGATTCGCGATCCGCGCAGTGGCGAGATTCTCTCGGCGAGCGTGGATGTCTATCCGAATGTGGCGACCTTTGGTGCCACCTACTACTTCGTGCAGGCCGGCCCGCTCGACAAACGCGCGACACAGCTGCCGCTACCCGATGATCTCAGCGGCGAACTGCTCCGCTTCCAGGTGGCGCACGGCGTTGGCCACGCGCTCGGCTTCCCGCACAACCTGAAGGCCAGCTCCGAGTACACGATCACGCAGATCCGCGATCCCAAGTTCGTGAAGGAGATGGGCTTTGTGCCATCGATCATGGACGATGCGCGTTTCAACTACGTGTCGCAGCCGGAAGACGGCATCGATGCGGCGGATCTCATCCCCAAGGTCGGTCCGTACGACAAGTTCGCCGTGACCTGGGGCTACAAGCCCGTGCCCGCGGCGAAGACGCCGGATCAGGAGAAGCCGGCGCTCGATCAGATCGTGAAGGAGCAGGAAACGAAAACGTATCTGCGCTTCTCCACTGAGGGCGCGGCCGCCAGCGATCCGGGCGACAACGCCGAAGCGGTCGGCGACAGCGACGCGGTGCAGGCGACGACGCTCGGCATGAAGAACCTCAGCCGTGTAGCGGCGATCATGTTCAAGGCGACGAGCACCAAGGTCGGTGATCCGTGGGACGACCTCGAGGCGGTCTACGGCCGCATGGTCAGCCAGTGGGGCACCGAGATGGGGCACGTCGTCAAGATCATCGGCGGTCTCGACTCGCAGCAGCTGCACATCGGGCAGGCTGGCGGCGTGCGATTCAAGACGGTGCCGAAGCTGCGTCAGATGGAAGCGCTGCAGTACGTGCTGAAGAACGCGTTCGAAGTGCCGGCGTTCATGATCGACAAGGAAGTGTTGCGTCGCATCGAATCGGGCGGTGCCGTGGCCCGCGTGCGCGCGGCGCAGGTCGGCGTGCTCACGAGCCTGTTGCAGAGCGCGCGCATTGATCGGATGACCGAACAGCTGACGATTGACGGGGCGGCGATCGCGTATTCGCCGCTGCAGTTCCTCGCCGATGTGCGCGCGGGCGTGTGGTCCGAGATCGGCAAGCCGGGCACGGCGATCAACATCTATCGCCGCAACCTGCAGCGCGCGTATCTCGACATCATGAATCAGAAGCTCAACGGACCTGGCTCCAGCTCAGAAATTCGCATGCTGGCCAAAGGCGAGTTGCGCGCGCTCGATCGGCAGTTGCAGAGCGCGGTCGGCGCAGCGGGTCTCGAAGAGAACACGCGGCGGCATCTCAGTGATTCACGTGAAGAAATCGCGGCCATCCTCGATCCGAGGGTGTCGCATACCATCACCGATCCGGCAGCGGCAGCCGCTGCTGGTGGACGCGGTCGCGGAGGCGTGAGGTAACCATGCGCACCTATATCTCACGTCATCGCGTCATCACCTGGGCACTCGCACTCGCGTGCGTCGCCGCTGCCGCTGTCGGCGCCTCGGCGCAGCGCGGTGGTGGTGCAGCACCAGGCGGTCAGGCCGGCGGCGGCCGCGGCAATGCCACCGGACCTCGTCCGTACGGCGAAGTGATCACCGCAGCCGCCAAGACCGATGACGGCATCTTCAAGGTGCATCGCATCACGGAAGGCAACAACGACAACCTCTTCTACGAGATCCCGAAGAAGGAACTCGACAAGGACTACCTCTGGGACACGCAGATCAAGAAGACGACGATCGGCGTGGGCTACGGTGGTCAGGCGATCGGCAATCGCGTGGTCCGCTGGGTGTTGAAGGGCGATCGCGTGTTGCTTGAGAACATCGACTACTCGGTGGTCGCTGATCCGTCCAATCCGCTCAGAGACGACGCGAACCTGCCGGCGATCATCCGTGCATTTCCGGTGGCGGCGTACAGCGCCGGCGGCGACCCGGTGATCAACGTCACCGATCTCTACACGTCGGATGTCTCGGAGTTCTCGGCGCGCGGACGCGTCGGTGGCCGCGGCATGGCGGCGGATCGCACGTTCCTCGAGAAGGCCACGGCGTATCCGCAGAACGTCAACGTCGAAGTGACGGTGACCTACACGCCGCCGCCAGACACGGGCACGCCCGTGGTGGATCCGGCGGCCGGTCGAGGTCGCGGTGCGGTGGGCCCCAAGCCGAGCGCCACCGTGCTCGTGTTCCACAGCATGATCAAGCTGCCCGAAAAGCCAATGATGCCGCGTCTCTTCGACGAGCGCGTCGGCTACTTCACGCAGGGCCTGACCGACTACGGCACTGGCGAACAGCAGCAGATGGCTAAACGCTTCATCACGCGGTACCGCCTCGAGAAGAAGGATCCGAACGCGGCGCTCTCCGAGCCCGTCAAGCCGATCATCTATTGGGTGGATCCCGCGACGCCGAAGAAGTGGGTGCCGTACATCAAGCAGGCGATCGAATCCTGGCAGCCGGCGTTTGAAATGGCCGGCTTCAAGAACGGCATCATCGCCAAGGAAGCGAAAGACTCGGGCGATCCGAACTGGAGCGGCGAAGATGTGCGCTACTCCGTCATTCGGTATCTGCCGTCGACGACGGAGAACGCGGTGGGCCCGCACGTGCATGACCCGCGCAGTGGCGAGATCCTCGAGGCGGATGTGCAGTATTACCACAACGTCATGAACCTCGCGAAGAACTGGTATTTCGTCCAGGCCAGCCCGAATGATCCGCGCGCGCAGCAGCTGCCGCTGCCCGATGATCTGATGGGCGCACTCATCCGCTACGTCGTGGCGCACGAGGTGGGCCACACGCTCGGCTTCCAGCACAACATGAAGGCGAGCTCGACCTACACGCTCGAGCAGGTGCGTGATCCGAAGTGGGTGGCAGAGAACGGCCACACGCCGACGCTCATGGACTACTCGCGCTTCAACTACGTGGCGCAGCCCGAAGACAAGATCGCGGTCGCGGACCTGATCCCCAAGATCGGCCCGTACGACAAGTGGGCGACGATGTGGGGCTACAAGCCCATTCCCGGCGCGAAGACGCCGGAAGAGGAAAAGCCGACGCTCGATGCGTGGGCGCGCGAGCAGGACACCAAACCGTATCTGCGCTTCTCCACCGAAGGCGCGAACGGCACCGATCCAGGCGACGAGTCTGAAGCGGTCGGCGACGCCGATGCGACCAAGGCCACGGCGCTCGGCATCAAGAACTTGGCGCGTGTGTCGGAAGTGCTGATGAAGGCGACCAACTACAAGACAGGCGAACCGTGGGATGAACTCGAAGAAGTCTACGGCCGCATGGTCAGCCAGTGGACGACCGAGATGGGTCACGTGGTGCGCGTGATTGGCGGCGTTGATTCGCAGCAGAAGCACATCGGCCAGCAGGGCGTGCGCTTCCAGACGGTGGCGAAGAACAAGCAGGCCGAAGCGTTGCAGTTTCTCCTCAACAACGCGTTCACGACGCCGACGTTCATGATTCGTCCAGAGATTCTGCGGCGCATTCAGCCCACGGGCATCATCACGCGCGTGCAGGGCATGCAGGCGGGACTGATGACGCAGCTCCTGCAGGCCGCCAAGCTCGACCACATGGCCGAGCAGGCGGCGCTTGACGGTGCACTCGCCTACTCACCACTGCAGTTCCTGACGGACCTGCGAGTCGGCGTCTGGTCTGAACTCGCGAAGCCAGGCACGGCGATCAACATCTATCGCCGCAACCTCCAGCGTTCGTATCTTGAGAACATGGACAGCCGCATCAACGCGGCGGCGGGCAGCGAAGAAGTGCGTTCGCTCGCGCGTGGCGAAGTGAAGGCGCTCGATCGCCAGCTGGCGGCCGCGTTGCCGGGTGCCACCGATGAATTCACGCGTCGTCACATCCAGGACTGCCGTGATGAAATTGCCGCGATGCTCGATCCGCTCGTGCCGAGGCCCGCGGCGGGCGCGGCCGGTGCGGGGCGTGGTGGGCGCGGGGGCATTCGATAAGACCAATTGCTAACCGTGAAGGACGTGAAGAACACCACGTCCTTCACGGTCAGGCTCGCTGCACCCTGCCGCGCGCCACGACGGCCGTCGCCGCGAGGTAGCCCGTCGCATTAAGAACGGTCGCAAACACATCAGGAATCGCATCGACGGCAATGAGCAGGCCCACGCCTTCAGCCGGCAGACCGACAGCGACCAGCAGCGGCGTCAACATGATGAAGCCGCCGCGCGGAATTCCTGGCGCGGCGAACGCCAGAAACACGGACGCAAACGCAATCGTCGCCAACTGCGTCACGCCGAGCGGGACGTTGTAGAACCAGCTGACGAACAGCGCGCCAACGGTCCATGTGACGGGTCCCGCAATCTTGAACATCGCCGCGGCGAGCGGCAGCGTAAATCCAGTGACGTCTAGCGGCAGCGCAAGGTCCACCTCAGCCGCGCGCACCAGTGCCGGGAGCGACGCGACCGACGAGCTCGAACTGAACGCAATCGTCTGTCCCGGCCACGCGGCTTTGGCAAATCGTGCCATCGGGATCTTTCCCACAATCGCCACCACCGGATACAAGAGCGCGACACACACGAGCGACGCGATCGAATAGGTGACGATGTAGAGACCAATGGTGCCGACAAGCGCCGCGCCGGCATGCGCGGCCACGGGCAGAACGAGTGCCGGCACGCCAATCGGCGCCAGCAGAATGACGCCGCGGACGAGCGTCATCATCGCGTCACCGAGCGCGCGGAAGAATCCGACGAGCGTTTCGCGCGACGCCCCGGGACTCTTCGCAATCGCGATCGCAAACAGCAACACGAACAACACGAACGGCACCATGTCGCCATTGGCCGCAGCGGCAACGGGATTGGACGGCAGCAGCGACGACAGCCACGCCGACAGCGAGTGGACCTGCCCGGCTCCGGCAACGTCGTGCGCCGTCTCGGCGGCGCCGGCCGGCAGCAACGGGCGGGCCCCATCTGGGAAGAACGTGAACGCGAATCGAGCCAACGGCACGATGACGGCCGCCATCCCAACCAGCATCAGGACAAACGTGGTGATCGTCCGCGCCCCCAGCCGCCCGAGCGACTTGCCGTCGGCCGCCGACGCAATGCCCGTGACGATGAGCGACGCGATGAGGGGCAAGACCGTCATGCGAATCGCGCTGATCCACAGTGACCCGATCGGGGCCACGCTATCGGCGAGGCGAAGGGCCGCAAGGTTCCCACTGGCAGCAATAAGCGCCCCGACAACGATCGCAGCGGCAAGTGCAACGAGGACGCGTGTGCCTTCCTTCATGTGAGGCGTGAGTCTACAATGAGCCGCGTGAAGCGACGCACGTTCATCAACACGTCACTGACGGGCGCCGCGGGTCTTGCGGTGAGCCACGCCACATCCGCTGCACTTCTCGACACCATGCCGACAACCACACCGACCGACCAGACCTCCGCTGCTGTTCGCAAGATCCTGATCGCGGGCGGCAACTTCGTCACGCCGTTCATTCGCTACATGGCGGCACTCACCGGCAAGCCACGGCCGAAGATCTGCTATCTGCCAACCGCCTCCGCCGACGACAAGGACGCGATCATCAAGTTCTTCCAGGCATGTGCGCCGCTCAACGTGGAGCCGTCCGTTCAAGAGAGCTTCATCGAAAGCCTCACCCAAACGCGCAGTTGGGAAGACGTCTTTCTCTCGGTAGACGGCATCGTCGTCTCGGGCGGCAACACGCTCAATCAACAGGCGATTTGGAAAGCGCAAGGGATCGACGTCGTCCTCCGCAAAGCCTGGGATCGCGGCATCGTGCTTGGCGGCGCAAGTGCGGGATCACTGTGCTGGTTTGACGAAGGCACGACGGACTCTCGTCCGCAGGCGCTCTCGATCGTGCACGGTCTCGGCTTCATCAAAGGCAGCCATTCGCCGCACTACGATGCCGAGTCCGGGCGTCGCCCGCTCTATCAAAAGCTGATTGGCTCAGGAGAAATGAAGCCGGGCTACGCGTGTGACAACGACGCTGGCATCTACTTCGGAGACAACGTCGTCAAGCGTGTCGTCTCGGCTCGCGCAGGGGCGAAGGTCTATTACGTGAGCGTTGTCGGCGGCAAGGTGTCTGAGAAGACGATGGAGCCGGAGATGATTCGGTAGCGGACCTTGGCTAGGCGTCAACGACGTGGGGGCGGACTGCTGCCACGACGTCGCGGGCGCTGTCGCGCGCAAGGACCGCGTCAGCCTCGCGATAGAACGTGGACGGCGTCAGATCCTCAGCGCCATAGAACGCGAGCTCACGATCTCGGCGCAACGCGCGTGAAATCCCTGCGAGCCGCTCGATGTGCGGCGCCAGATCCTTCGGCAACCGGTCGCGTTCTGCCAGCAGCACGTCCGCCACATCATGAATCCGCGGTGGTTCAACGCCGCACGCACGCAAGAGGCCCTTCAGCGTGAGTTCCACCACCTCCTGCGACTCGCGCACGACGTCGGCCCAGCTGGCGCTGTCGAAGAGCACGTCCAGCGCACGCAGGCGCGCTGCGGCACGACGCAGATGATCGGCAGCCAGATCACGATTGCGCATCACGCGGCTCCCTTCCAGTAGGGCTGTCCGTGCACGAAGGCGCGCACGACACGACCTTCGGCAATCGCGCGGCGCACTTCACCAAGGCGAATGGCGATGGCACCATCACGGTCGTGCCAGATGATGCCGTCGATCGCCGCTTCACACCAGACGGCGGTTGGCGACGCGCCGGCGGTGGACGGGTGGGCGAAATGCGCGTCAATCAAGCGCCCCTCATAGGTGAGCGGTTCAACGTCCCAGGCGCGATAGAGATCGCGCGTCAGCGCCATCGTGCTGTCGATCACGATCAGAACATCAATGTCGGACGTCGCGGCGGCCTCGCCGCGCGCCCACGAACCGAGCACGAGCACGCCCTCGAGATGTTCGCCGAATGCCGCGCGTGCCCGTGAGACGACGTGCGACCGCACGACAGACAGCCCCTGCGCGTCGGATGGCGCGCGCAATCGGCGCACGCACAACTCGTTGAAGGACAAGCCGGCGTCGAGCGCAGCCTTGGCCAACGATCGATGCAGATCGGTGGGCAGCCTGAGCAGCACACGAGCCACACGGCGCGCCGACGGCGTCAATGAGGTGCCCATTGCCGCGAATGATATCACCATCACAAGATTAGTGATATCGCCAAACTCGATCGTGCCCCTGCCCTATAATCACCACTCGCGCGTGAGCCTCGCCCCCGGTACCCGCCTCGGACCCTACGAAATCATCGCGCCCATCGACTCAGGCGGCCTGGGCGAGGTCTATCGAGCAACGGTCGAAACGACCTCGGGAGTCGTTTCGCCTCGAAATGGCAACAGCGGTGAACACGGAAACTCGAGTCTCCCTTCGGAGGGCGAAACGACTCCCGAGGTCGTTTCGCCGTCGTCATGAAGGCGTCCTCTGCAGGCACCGCCGCTGCTATCGCGCATCTCAAGTCACGGCTCGGTCCCATCGTCAACGACACGGCCAGTGTCCGCGAACATCACAGCCACGGCGAGGGCCATCACCCACCCGCTGCACCCGACGTCGTCTGTCTTCCACGCACCACCGAAGACGTTGCCGAGATCGTGCGAGCCAGCGCGACGTTCGGCGTACCCGTCATTCCGTTTGGTGCGGGCACATCGCTTGAAGGGCACGTGCACGCCCTGCGTGGCGGCATCACCATTGACCTGCGCGAGATGAATCACATCCTGCGCATCGGCCAGGAAGACATGGACGTGACGGTCGAAGCCGGTGTCACGCGCCTGCAACTCGGCAAGGCGCTGCGCTCGACGGGGCTGATGTTTCCGATCGATCCCGGCGCGGACGCGACGATCGGCGGCATGACGGCGACGCGCGCCTCCGGCACGATGGCCGTGCGCTACGGCACGATGCGCGAGAATGTCCTCGCCCTTCGCGTCGTCATGCCCGATGGCACGATCACCCACACCGGCACACGCGCGCGCAAGTCATCATCGGGCTACGACCTCACGCGACTCTTCGTGGGATCCGAAGGCACACTCGGCGTGATCACGGAAGTCACACTGAAGCTGCACCCTGTGCCCGAAGCCGTGTCGGCGGCCGTGTGTGCATTCGACACACTCGGAGGCGCCGTCAACACGGTGATCGCCACGATTCAGCTGGGACTTCGTGTGGCCCGCATCGAGTTGCTCGACGCGAAACAGATCGACGCCATCAACAGGCATTCGAAGACCGACTACCCGCTCGCGCCCACGCTGTTCTTTGAGTTTCACGGCGATCACGATCGCGACGTCACCGAGCAGGCCGAGACGCTTCAAGGCATCGCCGGCGAGCATGGTGGCCACGGATTCAGCTTCGCGACGAAGCTCGAAGATCGCGAACGGCTATGGCAGGCGCGTCATCACGCGCTCTATGCCGCACAGGCGCTGCGCCCTGGCGCGCGAGTGTGGACGACGGACGTGTGCGTGCCGATCTCGCGCCTGGCGGAATGTATTGCAGAGACCGACGCCGACAATCAGGGCGCGCCATTTCCCATCTGTCTCGTCGGCCACGCCGGCGACGGCAACTTTCACCTGCTCTACGTGCTTGATCCGAACAGCGCCGAGGAACTTGCTATCGCGTCTCGGCTCAACGATCGCCTCGTCGAGCGCGCGCTCGCGATGGCTGGCACGTGCACGGGCGAACACGGCATCGGTTACGGCAAGATGGCGTCGCTTAAGAAGGAACATGGCGCCGGCGTTGAAGTGATGCGCTCGATCAAGCGCGCGCTTGATCCTAACAATCGCATGAACCCGGGCAAGATCGTCGACATCTAGTACTGACCGCGCGCAGAGTGCTCTCAGCGCCCCTGCTCACGTAGTTGCGCGTCAATCGCCGCAGCCACCCGCAGCGGCGCCGCGCTCACATCGACCATGCTCGTGGCCAGGATCTCGGCGCCCGCATCATTTGGCGCGAGCGAATGCCACACCTCAGAATCCCGCTCGACGCTCGACGACGCCGAACTGACCTCGACGTCGAGTTTCTTCCATGCGCCGCCGGTCAAATGTCGACGTTCGATTCGGTGCTCGCCCTGCCAGAGAATGGCGCAGTAGCGGGCCTCAGGGGAAATGGCGCCATGGCCGACCCGGCCGGATGCAGTGATGGCGTAGTAGCGGACGATCACACGCGTTCGAGCACGCGCACGCGTCGCAGCAGAAGGTCCACCAGCCACAGTCCCAGCGCCGTCCACAGCAATTGTGGCCACAGTGGTTTGCGTGTCGCGCGATGTTCGCCGGGCGTGCTCGCAAGTGTGGCGGCAGTGGGCTGCCAGTGGCCGCCGGTCGCATCAGCGATCGTTCGAAGGCGCGCTTCATCTGGCGCGCGGAAGCGGTATTCCTCATTCGTGTCTGGCACGACGAGGCCTGAGGTGATGCCGGTGTCGGCGCCCACGACGGCAGCCGCGAAGGTCTCGGCCGCGTCGACAATGGCGCGCGCTTCGTAGTGGCCGGGGGCGGTTTGCCGCGCGGGAATTTCGACCGGCGGCTTGGTGCCCGACTGCACGCGCACGCGTGGTGTGAGGAAGTCGCGCGGCTTGCCGTCGGCATCGCGAGCTTCCAGTGACAGCGCAATCGATCGCGTGCTGCCGTGAATCGCGCCCGGCTCGACCGAGAGCGAGATCGGCTGCGGACGCTGGCGTTCGAGCGCACGCACGATGGCGGCGAAGAACGGGCCGTAGCCGCGCCACGTGATCCAGTCGCTGGCCCAGCGATCCTTCACATCCGATGCAAATACGGCCGCGCGACCGAGGCCGATCGGCCAGAACGCCAAGAGCGGATCGCCGTCCTTCGTCGACAGCATCTCGAGTGCAGAGTCTTTCACCACCGTCGCCGTGCGACCGCGCAGCGCTGGCGCCTTCGTAAAGTCGATCCCCTCAAGGAAGCCGCGATGCTTGATGACCGGCGCGAGCGGCTTCTCGTCGAAGGAAATATTCGGAATCTCCTTCGCTTCCTTGACAAAGATCTGCGGCACCTCGCGCGCGTCGAGCACCTTGTAGCTACGACCCTTGCCCCACTTCGCGATGTTGCCGAGCAGTTCACCGTCGGCGTCCGGACCCACCGCAATCGACGACACGGTGATCTTCGCCGCCACCATCTTCTTGACGAGCGCTTCGTAGTCATCCGGATACGATCGGCCGTCTGACAAGAGCACCACGTGCTTGGCGCGCGCCTTCACTTTGGTCAGCGCGTTGAACGCCTGCTCCACAGCCGGGAAGATCAACGTCTGCCCGTTCGCCTGAATCGCCGACACCGCTTTGCGAATCCGCTCACGGCCCTGACCGACGTTCTGTACCGGCACGTCCCAGTTGAAGCCATCGTTGAACGTGATGACGCCGACCGACTGACGATCCGTCAGCGCATCGATCGCGGCCTGCGCCGCAGCCTTGCAGAGCTCCATCACCGGGCCGTTCATGCTGAACGAGCGATCGAGCACGATGACAAGCGCCACCTCGGGCTCGTCACGTCGTTCAAACGTCACGGGCGACACGCGCTCGAGCTCAGTCTTGCGATACCCTTCCGGCCCCTCGCCGAACACCGAGTCACCGCCGGCGATCAGCAGGCCACCACCGGTGGTCTCGACCCAATCGCCCACCGACTTCATCGCGCTATCCGGCATCGCCGATCGCGGCACATCGCTCAGGATTACGACATCGTACGGGCTCAGGGCTTGGGCACCGCCTTGCAGCTCCGATGGCGGACGCACCGCCACATCCACACCCGCGGCCGTGAGTGCACCGGTGAGGTAGCGCGAGCTGGGCGCCGTCCCTTCGATGTACAGCACCTTCGATCGCTCGGCCACCCACACCGCGCGATCCAGCCGGTTATTCACCGCGACGGGATCGCCGGCCATCGTCACCACCGCTTCGAGTGACTGCGCGCCCAGCGAATCGAGCGCGACATCGAGCGTGACCGGCGTGGCGCCAACGACAAGTGTCACCACCTTGGTCGCGAGCACCTTGCCGAGTGCGCGCACCTCCACCGTGGCGGATCCGGCCTTCTGGCTCTGCACCTGCACGGTCGTGGCGAACGTCGAGCCGCCGGAGATCCGCTCGGGCACCTCGATCGCATCCACCCATGTGTCACCGAGATTCGCCGGCGTCAGCGGAATCACCGAGACCGGCACGCCGTCAGCATGCAGTCGAGCCACCGCATCGTTCGTATCGCCGGCGGTCGGACGGCCGTCGGAGAAGAGGACGATGCGCGGGAGCATGCCCGGCGCGAGTGAGGCGCGCGCAAACGACAGCGCGGCTTCGATGTCTGTGCCGAGACGATTCACCGTCACGGCTGTTGTGGTGGCCTTCTGGTCTTTCGGGTCCTTCTCGTCTACCGCGAGTTGCCGCAGCGCCGCGGTCGTGTCGACGGTCGATGCATCGGCACCGAAGACCACGATGCGCGAGTGCGCGGGCTTCACGGACGTCGTCAACTCATCAATCGTGTTGGCCGTGGCCACAATTTGCGCCGGCGCGACGCTGTGCGAGATATCGACGACGTAGACGATCGACAACTGAGAGGAGCCGGCGGACATCACCGGACGTGCCAGCGCGAGAACGAGCAGCCCCAGCAGCAGAGACCGCACCATGGCCTGCAGGCCACGCTGGCGCAGATTGAAATTCGTTCGCGCGAACCGCAGGATCAGCCACACCACCGGCACCAGAGCCAACAGCCAGAGCGCCGCGGGAGTCGTAAATGAGACGCTCATGTCAGACCGTAATCCTGCGCTGCCACGTGAACCACTCGGCGGCGACGAGCACGATGGCGAGCACCGCGGCAAACAGCCACCACGGCCGCCCGCGCGAAGGGGCGGATGCGTCGGCGCGCGTCTTCATCGCCAGTCGCGTGCGCTGCAGATCAGAGATGTCCGGATCGCTCGTGTTGACGGCGATCGTGCTGGTGGCGCCACCGGCTTTCGCTTCGTAGAAGCCCACACGCGCGAGCGTGGCCACTGACACATCGCCAACCTGTGTGACGGGCACCGGTTTGCCGTTCGGTCCGTTGAGTGAGAAGAAGCTGCCGGGAAACGTCATCGGGCCGGGTCGTCGCGTGACGCTGGCCGTGGGGTGCGCGAGCCAGTCAATCGTGTTGCCGAGCAGCGCAGGAAATCCCGGAGCGAACATCAGTTTCGACTCGGTCACGCTGAACGTGAAGATCGCGAACCGCTGTTCCGCGGTATCGCGCACATAGATAAGCGGCGTGCCCGTTGTTGAACGGGCGATGGGCAACAGTCCCCCGCCCGTATATCGTCGCGCACGGTCGAGCGCCATGGTTTGCGTGTCGACGCCCTGCAGAATCGGATGCGCGCCGCCGCCGGCCCATTGCGGCGTCACTTCCGGCTGAGCGGCAGGGTCGTCCCCTGGCGGCGCAATGTAGAGCGCGGGCACCGTCGGCGCCTTGGCCGGACGGACGCGATCGAAGATCACGAGGTCTTCGCGGCCAGGCGTGTAGCCAGCCGTCGACACAAACGTCGGTTTCACCGATGGGTCTTTGCTCAACAGCGGACCAAACGATGCCGCTTGATCGCTGACCACCGTCACCGCGAGCGGTTGGGCCCCCGGAATCATCGCCACCGCATCGTCATCCACGACCAACGCATTGGCCTTGGCCGAAATGCGCGCGCGCAGTCTCGCGTCGCCGCCGCGATCGAGCGGCACCACGCGCTGCACGGCCGTGCCGGCGGCGAGGCTGGCCGTGACGTCGAGCACAGACACAGCACCGCGCGTCATCGTGATGCGAACATCCTGCGCCGATGTTGAATAGTTGGCCACCTCAAGAAACGCCTGACCTGCCTGCTCGAGCGTGACGCCAGGGCGCACATCCAACGCAGTGATGGCCACGTTGGCCGCCGACTCGAACACCGACTCGACGACGACATCGGCATCGAGCGGGCGGGCCACCGCGCCGTCGGTGAGGAAGTAGGTCACGCGCGCAGACTCGACGCGCGGGAACGCCGCGGCCGCGCCACCCGTCGGCGACACGCGATCGAGCGCCGCTTCAATCAGCGCGACATCCGGCGTCGGGCCTTCCACCACGCCGTCTGCCGTCGTGGACAACACGACGTCGTCGCCGGCGGCACTGGCGGCCAGTGCGCGCGCGCGCGCCACGGCCAGATCCCAACGCGTCTGTCCGCTCGATGTCGCCGCCAGCATGGACCAGGACGAGTCGATGACGATGGAGACGCGGCTGCCCTGGCCGGACAGTCCGGGCTGCGATGCTGTGCCGCGGGCATCTGCCCTGACGGAGGCCTGCGGTCGGAGCACGGCGAGCGCGAGCGCGAGCGTGATGAGCACGACGGTCGCCAGCGACACGGCCCAGCGAATGCGTTCCCACAATGTCTTCTCGCGTTTGCTGTCGAGCACGACGCGCCACAACCCCAGCGACGGCACGGAGATGCGCGGAGGTTTGAGCTTGAGCAGGAACAGGCCCACCGCCGCGGCGATGACCGCAGCGATCACGACGAGCGCCAGCCACGTGGCCATGCCGGCGAAACTCATGCGAGGAACCGCCCCTGACGAAACGCCTGCAGGATGATCTCTTCGAACGGCCGCTCCGCATCCGCGCGCACGTAGCCGATGTCATAGCGGCCGCAGAACTGTTCGATCCCGTGCGTGTGCGCCTGCCACGCCTCGTGATACGCGGCGGCCAGCTGCGGCGTCACTTCGATGTCGCGCTGCTCGCCGGTCTCCGCATCCACGAACCGCACATCGCCGTACGACGACGTGTCGCGATCAGCCTCGGCCACCAGGTGGACGGCGAAGACATCATGTCCGAGCGTGCGCAGCACCTTCAGGCCCTTTTCGCAGCCTTCCTCATCGAGGAAATCAGAAATGACGGCGACCAGGCCACGCCGATGACCGCGCGAGGCAAACTCGTTGACTGACGCGCGCAGATTCGTCGTGCCGCTCGCTTGCAGCTTCTCGAGCATCTCGAACACGCGAAAGATCCGCCCCTTGCCCGTGCCCGGGGAGGTCTCTTCGCCGAGCTTGGCCGTAAAGGGCACCATCGTGACGCGATCGAGATGCGAGAGGCCGATGTAGCAGAGCGCCGCAGTGATGCGGAGTGCCTGATCGAATTTCTCCGGCTGCGCCATCGACTTGCTCGTGTCGAGCAGAATGTAGATCGGCAGATCCTGCTCCTCGTCGAACAACCGGAGCAGGAGCCGGTTCAGGCGCTTGTAGGCTTTCCAATCAATGTGGCGGAAGTCGTCACCGCGCGAGTAGCCGCGATGATCGGCAAACTCCATCCCCGCGCCACGCTTCGGCGCCAGCCGGTCCGCGCGACTCTGCCCCGCAAACGCGCGCTTGGACACGACGTGCAGGTATTCGAGCTTCTTGAGGAAGTCGTCCTCGAAACGCAGAGCCACGGCCGGAACTGCCCTATTCCGTCTTGACGGAGGTGATCAGCTCGTTCACGAGCGTGTCGGTGTTGACCTCGTCGGCTTCGCCTTCGAAGTTCATGAGCACGCGGTGTCGGAGCACCGGCAGTGCCACGGCGCGAATGTCATCCGGGCTGACGAACGCATTGCCGCGCGTGAGCGCGTGGATCTTGGCCGCGAGCACGAGCGCCTGGCTCGCACGCGGGCTGGCGCCGTAGCGCACGTACTTCTTGATGAGCGGCGTCGCGTACGGCGACGTCGGGTGCGTGCCGAGCGTGAGGCGAATCGCGTAGCCCTGTACTGGCTGGGCGATCGGCACGCCGCGCGCAATGTTGCGCATCGCGAGAATATCCGCGCCGTCCACCACGCGATTCACCGTCGTCTGCGTCTGCTGCGTAGTGCGGTTGAGGATTTCGTGCATCGCCGCTTCGGTCGGGTACGTGATCTTCAACTTGAAGAAGAAGCGGTCGAGTTGCGCTTCGGGTAGAGGATACGTGCCCTCCATCTCCAACGGATTCTGCGTGGCGAGCACCAGGAACGGCTGCTCCAACTTGTAGGTGGTCTTGCCCACCGACACCGTCTGCTCCTGCATGGCCTCGAGCAACGCCGACTGCGTCTTGGGCGTCGCACGATTGATTTCATCGGCGAGCACGACGTTGGCGAAGATCGGGCCTGGCTGGAATTCGAAGAAGGTGCCGCCGCTCTGGTTCTGCTGCACGATCGTCGTGCCGACGATGTCGGCTGGCATGAGGTCGGGCGTGAACTGGATGCGCGAGAACGTGAGATGCAGCACATCAGCCAGGGTGTGCACGAGGCTGGTCTTGCCCACGCCAGGGATCCCCTCCAGCAGCACGTGGCCGCCGGCGAGCATGCTCGTCACCGTCATGGCGACGATATCTTCGGCGCCGACGATGCGGCGGCCGACTTCCTGGGTGATGCGCGTAAAACGCTCGCGGAACTGGTCGATGTGCTGGGCGACGGTCGTATCGGCAGTAGTGGAAGCCATGGAGGGCCTAAGGATATCAGTCAAACCGCCGAATAAATGCGAGCACCACAGATGAAATGCGTGGGCACTGCAGGGGGGGTAACATCCCGGTTCCGGGCGAGATAAAGCCGGGAGTTAATTGCCAATTAACTCCCGGCTTTATTTCCGTGGGCCCGGGCGCCGCAAGGTTGCCTCAACGCCCAGTATCGACGCCGTCCTACTAACCCAGTCCGGGTTTCCGAATGGCATATTCGAGCGCGCTGATCGCCGCAACTGGCCAATCTCGCGGGACTTCTGGGCCGCATTCACGAGCTCAGTCCAATCCTCGGTTATAGGAATTGGCCATGTTTCGACCGGCAGAATGTGGCAATTCTTGACACGTTGATGAAGGCTCGACCACGGCCAGTCCTCGGCTCGCGAAACGAGTTTCGCTCTCAGCGCGTTTCCCTCGACGTACCGACATGCCGCATAGAAGTAGCCCTCCGTCTGAATCGGGAAGGCGCGGAAACGGCCTTGATAGACCGCGCCACCGCCAGTCGACTGACGGCGACGATGCCACCGCTTGCTGTGCCTCATCGTCATAAGGCTCATAAAATGAGTGAGATCCGGGTCCTTGGCTGGCCGGATGATCAGGTGAAAATGATTGGGCATGATGCAAAACGCGAAAAGGTCAAGGGGGACCAGATCGAGGGCTTCAGCCATGCATTCAGTAAATGTCAGGTAGTCCTGGCGGTCCTCAAACAGACCCATGCGGCGAACGCCGCGGTTCATCACATGGAACGTCAGTCCTCCGGAACCGGCTTGTACGCGACGAGGCATGCGGAAACGAAAGCAAACGGACTGCCAGTCGGGCGGCCTCCAAAAAAGCCGGGAGTTAATTGCCAATTAACTCCCGGCTTTATTTATCCTCAGAGACGCAATGAGCTTTCCCGTTCTTGGTCTCCATCACGTCACCGCGACGACCGACGATGCGCAGGCGGATCTCGATTTCGGCTTGGACGCGCTCGGGCTCCGGCTGGTCAAGAAAACCGTCAACTTCGACAACCGGGGCGTCTATCACTTCTACTATGGCGACGAGCGCGGAACCCCGGGGACGCTCTGGACGACCTTCCCCTATCGGCTGCGCGGGGTGTCGGCTGGGATCAAGGGGGCCGGACAGGTGACCGTCACCTCGTTTTCTGTGCCCGCCGGTTCACTCGACGTCTGGAAGACACGCCTCCGGGCGCGCGGCTTCACGGTGTCTGACGCGCCACCGCGCTTTGGCGAAGAGTCTGTCATTGTCACGGATCCGTCCGGCCTGCTGATCGAGCTGGTCGCCACACACGCCGACGCGCGAACACCGTGGCTGTCGCACGACATCGACGCGGCCTCGGCCGTGCGCGGCATCCACAGCGTGACAATGACCGTTGATGACCCGGCGCCGACCTTCGCGTTCATGCATGAGTGGTTCGGCTTCGAGCGAATCGAGGAGATGGACGGGCGGCAACGCGTGGCGGTGAATGGTGTCGGCCCCGGCAAGTCGATCGACATTCTCGCGACGCCCGGCGGCGTGCGCGCGAAGAACGGCGTCGGCACCGTGCACCACGTTGCCCTCGCAATCGCCACCGCGCAGCAGCAGCTGGACATGCGTGAAGCCCTCATCAAGAAAGGCATCGGCGTGACGCCAGTAATGGACCGCTCCTACTTCACGTCGATCTACTTCCGCGAACCGGGCGGCGTGCTGTTCGAGGTCGCCACGATGCTCCCGGGCTTCGCGACCGACGAGCCGCTCGATCAACTCGGGCGCGGATTGAAGCTCCCACCGTGGGAAGAGTCGAAGCGCGCGGAGATTGAAGCCGCGCTGCCGTCGGTCAGGTACTGAGAATGGCGATCGCCACCGGACCACACGCGCAGCAACCCATCGTCGGCGCCGGCGCCCCGCTCAAGAGCGCCGGTGCCGCGATGATCATGGTGCACGGCCGCAACGCGAGCCCGCACAACATCCTCGGGCTCATCGACCTCATTCATCGCCCAGGCGTCGCCTGCCTCGCACCGGCGGCGCATGGCGGCACGTGGTATCCGAACAGCTTCATCTCGCCCCGAGAATCCAACGAGCCCGGCCTCAGTTCGGCGCTGTCGGTCATCGAGTCACTCGTAACCGACCTCATCGCGCGCGGGTTCCCCACACACAAGATCGTGCTGCTCGGATTTTCGCAGGGCGCGTGCCTGTCCGCGGAGTTTGCGATTCGACATCCGCGGCGCTACGGCGGCATCCTCGTCTTGAGCGGCGGCCTCATTAGCGCGCCGGGCACCACGTGGAAAGACGTGACCACTTCCTTGGCCGGCACGCCCGTATTCCTCGGCTGCAGCGACGTCGACGGCCACATCCCGAAAGAGCGCGTCATCGAAAGTGACGCGGTGTTCACGCGACTCGGCGCGCGCGTCACCCGCACGCTCTACCCGGGCATGGGCCATCTCGTGAACGACGACGAGATCGTGGAAGTGCAAGCCGTGCTGGACGAAGTCCTCGCATCATCGCCCGCACGTCCAGCACGATGAGCGAGCACACGCTCGTGTCGTTCGGGCCGGGCGCCGCACTCGAACTCCGCGCCGAGATCCACACACTCGGTCTCCATCGCGCATTTGTCGTCACCACCGGCGGACGCTCGGCGGCGCAGATTGATCCGCGGGCACTCCTCGGCGACGCCTGTGCCGACATGTTCAGCGGAGCGCGCGAACATGTGCCCTCGGCCACGGTGGCCGCCGCACTCGAGCGCTTCACGGCATCGAATGCCGATGTGTGCATCGCCATCGGGGGCGGCTCGGCCATCGGCCTCGGCAAAGCGATCGCCAGGCGCGTCGGCGTGCCACTCGTAGCCGTGCCGACGACGTACTCGGGATCAGAGATGACGTCGATCTGGGGTGAAACCGACGACGCCGGAAAACAAACGGGGCGCGACCCGTTGGCCAAGCCGAGGCTCGTGGTCTACGACGTCACGCTGACACTTGGATTGCCGGTCGCCGAGAGTGCGGCGAGCGGCATGAACGCGATGGCTCATGCGGTGGAAGCGTTATACGCAGCCAATGCCACCGACGAGACTCGCACGATTGCGGACGAGGCGGCCGCGTTACTGGCGCAGAGCCTGCCGGCCGTCGTGGCCTCGCCGTCAAACATCGACGCGCGCACCACTGCGCTTCGCGGCGCGCACCTGGCCGGCCGCGCGCTTGATGCCTCGGCCATGGGCCTCCATCACCGCATCTGTCACGTACTCGGCGGCACATTCCGGATGCCGCACGCGCGCACGCATGCCGTCGTGCTGCCCCGTGTGGTCGCGTTCAACACGACAGCCGCGCCAGACGCCATGGCGAGGCTCAGCCGCGCGATTGGCCAGCCGGAGGCTGCTGCCGGGCTCGCGACACTGAATCAACTGTTGGGAATCCGCATGACACTCCGCGAACTCGGCCTGCGGCAAGCGGACATCGATCAGGTCGCGGATGAGGTGACGGCAACGCCATATCCCAACCCGCGCACGGTCACGCGCGACGACGTCCGGGCGATCCTGCTCAGCGGCGGATGAAGTACTGCTTGACCAGCGACCGCAGGGAGTCGGGCGGCGGAGGCGGTGCGGTGGCGTGGCTCTTGTCGTACGTGGTGAGCGGCGCCACGCGCGTGAACGCAATCGTCGAACGCGCCTTTTCACTCTTGCGGCGCAACTCGGACAGCACGTTGGCGCCCTGGCTGTCGGCGTCGGCCTGAACGGTTTCCTTCTTGAGCGCCGCGAGATCGAGCGGTTTGAACGCACCGTTCTTCGGCCCGCCGCCGTCATTGCCCTTCGGGTCCACCTTCATCAGCCCGTCCATCGGGTTGGATGACGACATCATCTGATTCGACTGGGAGTCCGCACCGGTGTTGCGTGTCATCTGCACGCCGGCTTCCTGCGCCTTCTTGTCGCCGGCCCCATCTTTCGACGGGCTCGCGGCGCCCTCCTTCGACTGCGCAGATTGGCTGTCGGCCTTCTGGCCAGGTTTGTTGGCCTGCTGAAGTTTCTCGGCCAAGTCCTGCAGCGACCACTTCATGTCTTGTGGCAGCGCGGCGCCGGCCGCCTTTTCCGCTTTTTCAGCGAGCTCGTTAACCTTTGGATCCGGATCGTCTGCGTTCCAATCGCTCGGCTGTTGGCCCTTCATGGCATTGGCCATGGCGTCCTTCAGCTTCGGATCCAGATCCGCGAGCGCGTTGCGCATGTCGGAGAGCTTGGCGCGCGCAGCATCCATCGGAATCGCACCGCTCTGCACGGCCTTCAGCAAATCATCAATTTGTTTCTGCAGCTCGTCGGAGACGGCCTTCGGCGCACCGACCGGTCGTCCTGAGCTCTGGGCCAATGATCCCGACGGCCCGTTGCCCAGTGCGCGCGGCCACGCCGAGGTCAGCACCAACGCGATCGCCGCCACGGCCATCGCCGCGGACCCCGCCCATGCCCGCGACGTCGGCACTGGCGGATACACGTTCGGCCACATGATCCGTTCAACGCGTTCGGTCGCACCCTTCAGGTGAAACGTCGTCCACGCATTCGACTCGGGATTCGAGGCAAACCAATGCGCACTTCGTAGCTCACCACCGAGCGCGGCATCGTCGTCCAACTGCGCGGCGGCGGCATCGGTCACGATCGGCACGCGGCCTTTGAGCCAGGCGAAGATCCCAATGCCGACGACGGCTAGCCCGAGCGCCAGCCAGAACGTCGTGCGCGACAGGTGCAGTAGTCGCACAAGCGCCGCAGTCACCAGCAACGCGCCGGCCACCGCAGGCACCACACGCAAGAGCGCGCGCGTGCGCAGCCGCTGACGCCGCAACGACTCGGCGTGTGCAACCGCTGTAAGGAGGCCTTCAGCCATTTCGAACGGTAGGATATCAGTCAATGCCCGACTTGCTGATCGCGACGACGAATCCAGGGAAAATTCGTGAAATCATCCCGATCCTGGCCGGGACAGCCTATCGGCTGCTGACGCTCGCCGATCTGGGGCGGCCGATTCTGGAACCGGACGAGACCGGGCGGACGTTTCGCGATAATGCGGCGCTGAAAGCGACCTACTACGCCCTCGCCTCCGGCATGCTCACGGTCGCAGAAGACTCGGGCCTCGCCATTGACGCGCTCGACGGCCGGCCCGGCATCTACTCCGCGCGATACCCGGGCGAGACATATCCCGACAAGTTCGCCAACCTGTACCGCGAGCTCAGCGCATACCCACGGCCGTGGGCCGCAAGATATGTCTGTGCGCTTGTCGTCCAGAGTCCGGGAGCCCAACCGCCGGTCTTTGAGTGTGAGGGCATCGTCGAAGGCGAAATATGGCCGGAGCCGCGCGGGACGCACGGCTTTGGCTACGATCCGATCTTCTACTTTCCAGAATACGGCGCGACGTTTGGTGAAGTGGACGACGAGCGGAAGTCAGTGGTCGCGCATCGCGGGCGAGCGTTTCGCCAGCTGAAGGATTTCTTGCAGGTGAACTAGTGCCGGTTCAGTTCATTCGCGCATGGCTTCGGACAGGCCGAAGAACAGCAGCCCACCGATCACGAAGCCCAGCACGGGAAGGTTTCTTGGCTCCAGCAGGATTTGGACAAAGCTACCGAACACACCGCCAAGAATGCTGGCGATCACTTGTCGACGCAACCGCTTGATCCAGATTGGACGGCAGTGGTGACCTTCGGAGAGCGGACCAAGACACTTGGGGCACGTGGCCATGAACGGATGGGGGTAACACGCACACTGCGCAGAGCCACTACCAGCGGTAGTAGCCTGTCTCGCTCGATCGGGAAGTAGGTCGGGAACCCGTTGACCCGATCACACCCCTTCAAATTCGTTCCGCATCGTCTCGAAACACTCTGGACAGACGCCATGGCTGAACCGGGCGTGTGAATGGTCGCTGATGTAGTGCTCCATCTGCTCCCACTGCTGCGCGTCGGAGCGAATGCGTTTGCAATAGCTGCAGATGGCGATAAACCCTTCGAGCTGGCGCACCTTCGCGAGCGCTTGCTGCAGCTCTTCGACACGATCGGCCAGGCCTTGTTGCAAGACCGCGACCCGCGCGCCGACCTGAGCGCGCACCTGAATCTCTTCGCGATCGAAGGGTTTGGTGACGTAGTCGTCCGCGCCGGCGCTCAGACCTTCGATCAGATTCGCGCGGCCTTCGCGACCGGTGAGCAGAATCACGTAGATGCCCATGCACTCCGGCGTCGCTCGCACACGCCGGCAGAGCTCGGGCCCATCGAGGCCCGGCATCTCCCAGTCAAGAATCGCGAGCGGCGGCCGCTCGGCCACGAGGTGCGCCCAGGCGGCTTCACCGTCGTGCACCACGTGCACATCAAATCGCTCCGGCGCCAGCACCGACGTCAGAATGCGCGCCGCAATGCGGTCATCGTCTGCGACCAGTACACGTATGCGGGCGGTGGTGCGCGATTCCGTCATGACGCCTCCAGTGCCGAGAGCAGTCGTGCCGCTTCCCTGTCCAATTGATCACACAGCGACGACGCTCGGCTGAGATCGCCTGATTGTGCGACCGCTTCGAGCTGCCGCGCCACCTCGGTGACCGGACCGGCCGAGAGACTGCCGGCCGCGCCCTTCAGAGCGTGCGCGGCCCTCTGCACGGCGGGCGCATCGCCGGCGGTGGTCGCCGTACGGATCGCGTCGAGCGCGCGTGGGCAATCATCGCGAAACAGCGCGATCACTTCCGCGACCAGCGCGTCATCGCCACCCACGCGCGAGAGGAACGCCGCGCGATCGATCGGCGCACGCCCGTCGTCGCGGTCGGCCGTCGCCGGCGTCGGCGGCACCAGCGACTCGACGGCGTCAAACAGCTTCAGGCGATCGATCGGTTTCGATAGATAGCCGTCCATGCCGGCCGCCAGGCAACGATCGCGATCGCCCGTCATGGCGTGCGCGGTCAACGCGATGATCGGCACGTGCCCGCCACGCGCCGCCTCGATCTTGCGGATCACCGCCGTGGCCTCGAACCCACCCATTTCCGGCATTTGCACGTCCATCAGCACGACGTCGAAGCGCGCCCGCGTGAACTGTGACACCGCTTCGCGACCGTTGTTGGCCACGACCACACGATGGCCTCGGCTCGAGAGCAGACGCTCAACGACGCGCTGATTGACCGGGTTGTCTTCCGCGATCAGCACATCGATCGCCGTGACCGCCGTGCGCACCACCGTGGTGCTCGGCTCGGCGGCGGCCGGCGGCTGCATCACGGCGCAGATCGCTTCAAACAGATCGAGCTGGCGCACGGGCTTTGTGAGATAGCTGCGAATGCCGAGGGCGCGGCAGCGTGCCGCGTCGCCACTGCGGCCCGAGGACGTGAGCATGATGAGGTGCGTGCCGGTCAAATCCGTACGCCGCTGCACCTGCTCAGCCACGCCGAAGCCATCGAGGTCGGGCATGTTGGCGTCGAGCAGCACCACGGCGAAGGGCTGGCTCTGCTCGATCGCGTCGGTCAGTGTCTCCAGCGCGGCGAGGCCACTCTCGACGGCGACGGGCCTCATGTCCCACCGCGACAGTTGCTCGACGAAGATGCGTCGATTCACCGGGTTGTCGTCCACGATGAGCGCGCGACAGCCGGCCAATGCGGGCACGGGCATATCGACGGGCGACGTGGCTTCGCAGACCGGGAACGTCGCGGCCATCTGAAACGTGCTGCCGCTGCCAAGCGTGCTGTCGACCCAGATGCGGCCGCGCATGAGGTCCACGATCTTCGCCGAGATCGACAGCCCGAGCCCCGTTCCGCCAAACCGGCGCGTCGTCGAGCCGTCGGCCTGCACGAACGCGTCAAAGATTGACTGGCGCTTGTCTTCCGCGATGCCGATCCCGGTGTCGGTGACCGCGAATCGCAATCCGACACGCTCGGCGCCCGGCGCATCCACATGTACCTCGACGAGCACGTGCCCGGTCTCGGTGAACTTGATCGCGTTGGCAACCAGGTTTGAGAGAATCTGACGCAATCGCGTGGGGTCGCCCGAGACACGGGCGGGCACATCGGTCGCCACGTCGGTGATCAGCTCAAGACCCTTGTGCTCGGCGAGCGGCACCAACGGCTTGAGCGCCTGCTCAACCACATCACGCACCGACATCTCCACCGCTTCCAGTTCCAGCTTGCCGGCTTCCACCTTCGAGAAGTCGAGGATGTCGTTGAGGATCGCGAGCAGCGATTCGGCCGACATGCGAACCGTTTCAAGACTCTCGCGCTGGTCGCGGCTGAGCTCGGTGTCGAGGACCAGTTCGGTCATGCCGATGATGCCGTTCATCGGCGTGCGAATCTCGTGGCTCATGTTCGCGAGAAACTCACTCTTCGCACGGCTGGCCTCTTCGGCTGCGATGATCGCCTTGCGCATTTCCTCCTGCGCGCGCCGGCGGTCGGTCACGTCGATCAGGGTGCTCTCGATCTCGGCCGGTCGGCCATCGGTGTACTCGATCAGCGTCGCGCTCTCCAGCACCCACACCTCGGTGCCGTCCTTGCGAACGAGGCAACTCTCGCGATTCACCACGCCCCGCTGCTCGCGCACCGAGGCAACAAAGGCCGCCCGCTCGCGCGGGCTCGAGAACTCAACGGCGTTGCTGAGCAGCAGTTGTTCGGGTGACTCGTAGCCCAGGATCCGGGCGCCGGCCACGTTGACCTTCAGAAACCGACCGTCGATCGAGGTCCGGAAGATGCCAGCGAGGCTGCGTTCGAACAGCAGGCGGTATCGCTGTCCGGCACGGCCGAGCCGCATCCGGAGCGGCCGCACGACGAGCCACCAGACGAGCGGCGCTTCGACGAGCAGAAAGCCGGCGGTGTAGGTCACCCAGATCTGCAAGCTCGACGCGTTCGGCACGGCGCGTGCGAGCGTCTGCCAGATGATCACTTGCACAGACAGGACAATGGCCAGCATGCCCAGGAAGTAGCGGACGGCGATGTCGAGAAATGGTCGGCGGGTGTCGGACATCACAGGCTCTGGCTGAGGCAGAGTGCACTCACTGCAAGAGGGATGCCGCGTGCGGTCGGCTGCGGCACATAGCGACAATCTACCAAAACGGGCCGACGCCTCCCGAGAAGCGTCGGCCCCGTCGACATTCGTGACGTCATACCGTCACGTGGATCCGGACTATTTCTTGATCTGACGTTCTCGCTGCAGTTCCAGCATGTCGATGTCATCCGGCGACGCCCCGAGCAGCCACTGCGCGAAGTAGTCAATCCGGCGCCAGGCAGCGTAATCGCCGGCTGCCGCGTAGCCATGCCGCTGGCCGGGGAGCAGGATGAAGTCGAATCGCTTGTTCGCCTTAATGAGCGCATCGATCACCCGGTACGTGTTCGCCGGGTGCACATTGTTGTCGATATCGCCGGTGATCAGCAGCAGATGGCCCTTGAGGTTCTTGGCGATATCCTGATTCTTCTCGATGTCGTAGTCGAACGTCGTCTTGCCGTCCTTGTCGGTCACTTCCTTCACACCATCGTGCTTTTCACTCCACCAGCGGTTGTAGATGCTGTTGTCGTGATTGCCGCTCTCCGACACGCCGACCTTGTAGAAATCGGGGAAGCTGAACATGGCAGCGGCCGTCATGAACCCGCCACCCGAGTGGCCCCACATGCCGACCTTGTTGATGTCGATCCACGAATGGCGCCGCGCGAGCTGCTCGACGGCGGCCTTCTTGTCCGGCACCCCATAGTCGCGCAGATTGCCGTAGCCGAAGTTGTGGTACCACTTCGATCGGCTCGGGTTGCCGCCCCGGTTGCCGACTTCAATCACGATGAAGCCGACGTTCGACAGCGTCTGCTGCCAGTCGCGCGGAGAGAATGCCTTGTCCACGCTCTCGGTCTGCGGACCGGGATACACGTATTCGATGATCGGATACTTCTTCGACTCATCGAAGTCGAACGGCTTGAACATCACGCCGTACAAATCCGTGATGCCGTCGTCGGCCTTCACCATGAACGGCTCCGGGAACTTGAAGCCCTGCGCCAGCGCAGCCGTCAGGTCGGTCTTCTCAAGATCCATCACCTTGTTGCCGAGCGCATCGAAGAGTGCCGACTCCGGAACCGTGTTCACGCGCGACCACGTGTCGACAAAGAACGTCGCCTTGTCATTCATCGACGCGGTGTGCGTGAAGTTGCCCGGCGTGAGGAGCTTGATCACGCCCGTGTCGATGCCCACGCTGTAGAGGTGGGTGTAGTACGGGTCCTCGCCCGGCTCGCGACCAGCGGCATTGAAGTAGAGCGTCCGCGACTTCTCGTCGACTTCTTCGATGCCCGTCGCCTGGAACTCGCCCGTGGTGATCTGCTTCAGCACTTTGCCGTTGCTGTCATACAGGTAGTAGTGTCCCCAGCCATCGCGCTCGGACCATTGGATGAACTGCGTCTGCCCGGCGGCCGTCTTGATCGGACGAATCGGCTGAATCTCGATGTACGTGTTCGAACGCTCGGCGGCGACGACCTTCGGTTCGCTCGTCACCGTGTCGAGTTCCACGATGTCGATGCGTTTGAGATCGCGTGACGTGCGGTTGAAGTAGAGCTTGTTGCCGTCCATCGCCAGCCAGCGCGAGGCCGTCTCCTGCTTCTCTCGCTGGATGTTCGTGATGGGCGCTGTGTTCAGCGACATCTGCTGGTCCTTGAACGCATCCGTCTTGACCTTCGCGCCCTTCTTCGCCGCGATGTCGAATACCCACGCCTCGGCCTGCGGCTGATTCGCTTCACCCGGCATGCCGTACTTGTAGGTCTCGAGCCGCGGACGCGGATTGGCCAGCGCGTTGATCACCCAGAGGTCGGCCACCTTACGGGAGTCGTTGCGGACCAGCGCAAACTTCTTGTTGTCCTGCGACCACGAAATGCCAACTGCCGCCGTGCGCGGACCGAACTTCTTGTCCTGTTCGGTCGGCACGGTGCGCGCCGCGGCCCCCGTCCCCTGACCGCCACCGCCCTGCGTGTCTTGCTGATCGTCCTGACCGCCCTGCCCCTGCGTATCGCGCGCGAAGCTGTAGTCCTTCTCGCCTTCGGTCGTCAGCTGTGTTTCGGCGATCGTCGGATCGTCGGCCTTGACGAGCGCCTTCGCATAGTTGGCCGCGTCCATCGTGAACAGATTCTGTCCGCGGGCGAAGATGATCGTCTGTTTGTCGGGCGACACCGCCGCCCACGCGGGCGTCGGCTTGTCGGCCTCGTACTTGTCGTTCAGCGTGAGCTTGTCCGCGGCGAACTCATACTCGAGCCACCACCGCTTCTGCCCCGCGGGCGGTCCGCCGGCCGCACCGCCGCGACCACGTCCGCCCACGACCTGCGTGTCATCCTGCTGCTGTTGCTGCTGCCCCGCGCGACCCGCACCGCCGCGCCCCTGCTGCTGCGACTCGCCGACCAGCTCTTCGCCCGTGGTCGAGAGCACCTTGGATTCGTTGGGCAGGTCCACGCTGAAGCGGACCTTCGTGTCGTTGTTGATGAACTTGATCTGGTTGATCGGCAGGTGCTGCGCGTCGTACGGCGTGCGAAGGATCTGCGTCAACTGCGCCGCCATCTTCGCGTTGTCCCAGAGCGGCGTCCGGGCCTTCTTCACCGGGTCCACGAACCACCACTTACGGCCCGCTGGGGTTTCGAACGTGTACCAGAACCGATCGCTGAACTCGAGCCAATGCGGCGTCACCGCCGTATCAAAGATCAGCTTGCCGATCTTGGCCGATGCCCACTGCGACGCAAGGTCGTAGTTCGGCTTCGGCGCCACACGTTCCGCGGCCGTCGCCGGCCGCTGCGCACCAAGCGGCGCTGCCGCCGCCACAAACGCCATCACACAGACAAGACGGACCAACCACTTCATAGACCCTTCCTCCGGGGCGAACTATATCGGAAAGGCCAACCTCCTCAACATGGGGAGCCATGGAGGGCCATAGGGAAGATCAAAGCCGACAGGCTTTCAAAGAGCTCTTCGAAAATCTGTTGGTGTTGGGGTCGATGTTGGTTTTCCCCATGGTCCCCCATGGCCCCCCACGTTGAGGGATGTTGATCTTCCCTAGAAAGTGAATCGCACGCCGATGCGCAGCGTTCGCGGGGGTTCGATGGCGGTGACAGTGCGGAAGTTGGCGTTGGTCAGCACGTACTCTTCGACTTCGCGGCCGATGTTGAATACGTTGAAGGCATCAACGATCAGCGTGACGTGTCCCGTGCCCGCCGCGAACGACTTCTGCAGTCGCACGTCGGTCGTCGAGATGTACGTGAAACGCGTGGGCCGCCCGTTGGCGTACGCGGCCACGACTTCCGGTCCCTGATTCAGGTTCGTGAACACGGCGAGCCGCGAGAACGGCTGGCCGTCCTGATAGCGCGTGACGATGCCCAGCGTCGCGTCGGCCGGCAGTGTGAAGACGCCGACAATCTTGCCCACATAGCCGCGGTCGAAGAAGCTGCGCGCAGAAGCCGCAAACGATGTGGCATTCGGATCAGACGGCACTTCGCCGATCAGTCCCGGATCATTCTCATCCGCGCGAAAGCCGCGATTCGCCGCCGTGCCCATCGCCTTGATCGCCGCTGCGGAGAAGGCGAGGCGAGCGCGGCTGCCGCGATACTGCGCGATCAGATCCAGCGTGTACGTCGAGCCCTCACCCATGTTGCCGGGGTTGGTCAACGTGTAGTGATCCAGCCCGAAGCTCGCCGTCGTGCGGCTGAACGCGGCAAGGGGCTGATCGTCGCTCGGATGCGTGAAGTCCGCACCGGGATCCGTCTGGGTGACGACGGTGTAGGCCGCACCACCATCAGCGACCGCGCGAACGACGTCTTTCTCTTTGCGAGCAATGGCCGTGGCCGAGAACGCGAAGTGCTCCGTATCGAACCGAACGCCACCCATGAAGAGATCAATGGACGGCCGCTTGAGCGCGCCATCCACGGCCGTCAGGCCACCGGCCCCGCCCGGGCCGACGCGTGCAATCAGGCTCGACGCCGCGCTGCCTTCCGTGCCATCAACGATGCCATTGCCGTTGGTATCGATCCAGCGATACACGCGCGCCGTTGGCGCGTTGACGTCACCGTAGGCGAGTGCCATCGCAGGCAACCGCGCGCCGGCGCGGGTGTAGGTGCCGTAGATACCGAGGCCCGTCGCCGTGTTGAACACGTCAAATGCGGCATGGGGATACACGTTTGACCACGAGATCGATGTGGCACCGCCGTTACCGGCCTGCATCGATTCGGCGCGCAGGCCCACTTCCACCCACGCGTGTTCGCTGCCGATACGATCGTTGGCAAAGAGCCCACCGGTCGACATCGACCACGACGACGGAGTCGATGGCACGTCCACGCGCCAGACGCGTGCCGCAACGCCATTGACTGACTCGGCCATCGTCACGGTCGACGTCAGCGAGGGCGTCATCGACGAATGATCGAACGAGCCCCACGCCTGCAGCCGATGCGTCATCCCGAGAGCACCGCGCGGTGTGAGGCTCACGTCGGCGGCGAGCCGAAGGACGTTCTCGGAGCCGGCGGGCCGAAAAATCGCGGGGAACACGGCGCCGTCAAACGCGGAGTCGATCGACGTCGAGGTCTGCACCTGCGGCGTCATGTTCGTCCACTGGTAGCCGCCCGTCACTCGGTACGACGCGCGGTCCTTCTCGGTGCGGTGCCACGAGAGTTGCGCCGTGCCGTACACGTCAGTGCGGTCCGCTTGGCCGACCGCCGTCGATTGACCGACGCGCTGCACGATCGCTGTGGCCTGCACCTCATCGCGGCTCGTCGGCATGAAGGTGAGGTGGCCCACCAGTGACAACTGGGACGCGGTCAGTGTGGCGGTATTCGTGCCGTCCAGACGATTCGCTCGTGCCCAGTGCGCCGCCAGCATCGCGTTCGATTTGCCAGGCGCCAGTTCGCCGCTGACGAGCAAGGAGCCGTCCGACATGCCCTTGAGCTGCTCGGTGGGCAACGCGCTCGCCGAGCTCGGCGTGATCGCCCACCGCGGCGACATGAAATAGCCCTCGGCGATGATGGCGCGCGTGGTCCCGGGCATCGGCTGCCAGTCGATCACCGGGCCCGGCGCGCTCATCGCGACGTTGCTGGCAAGACGCGTGACGCCAATCGATGCGGCACCGACCACATCGGGCAGCACCATCGGCGTGCCCGGTCGCAGCGTGCTCGTGGCGTCGAGTCCATTGATGCGAAACGTCGTATCGGCCGCTGACGTGCCGTGCACACCGAGGCGCGGGGTGGCGCCGATGGTCAAACCGCCGCTGTCAAATCGATCACTGATGATCTGCGGCGCCGTCGTCTCGAGCCAGCCATAGGCCGAACGCGATGACGGCAAATCGCCGGCACTCGCGACCAGGCTCGCCGGTTCGTGGGGCAGAAGGACGGAACGCAGGAACAGCCACAGCAACAGTGCAGACGCAGCGGGCATTGCACTGATCGTACCAGACTTACTTGACCGCCCTCACATGCCAGACGCGTTCGGCGTACTCGGCAATCGCGCGGTCTGCCGAGAAGTGTCCCATCGCCGCAACGTTCAGAATCGCACGGCGCGACCACTCGTCGGGTTGCTGATAGACCGCGTCCACCTGATCCTGACAGCCGACATAGTCGGCGTAGTCGGCGAGCAGCATGTAGTGGTCCCCGTGCGCGAGCAAGGCGTCGATGATCGGCCGGAAGCGTCCGGGTTCGTCCATCGAGAAATACCCGTCGCGCAGCATGTCGAGTGCGAGCCGCAGTTCAGCGTTGGCCTGATAGATCGCGACCGGATCGTAGCCGGCCGCGCGCCAGGACGCGACGTCGCTGGCCGTGAGGCCGAACGTGAAGATGTTCTCGGCACCGACCTCACGAGCAATTTCAATGTTGGCGCCGTCCTGGGTCCCGATCGTCAGCGCGCCATTGAGTGCCAGCTTCATGTTGCCGGTCCCCGACGCCTCGGTGCCCGCCGTGGAGATCTGCTCGGACAGATCCGCCGCGGGAATGATCTTCTCGGCGTTTGACACGTTGTAGTCCGGGAGAAACACGAGTTTGAGTCGGTCGTTGATCACCGGATCAAAGTTCACGACGTCGGCCACCGCGTGGATCAGCCGAATGATCAGCTTCGCCATCACATAGCCCGGCGCGGCCTTGCCCGCGATGATCACTGTGCGTGGCATCGCAGACCCGTGGCCGGCGCGCAGCCGGTTGTAACGCGTGATCACGTGCAGCACATTGAGCAGCTGCCGTTTGTACTCGTGGATGCGTTTGATCTGCACGTCAAACAGCGACGCCGGATCCACGCGCACGCCGACCAGTTCATGGATGCGCTGCGACAGCCGCACCTTTTCGCCGAGCTTCACGTCGCGGAACCGCGCGCGGAAGTCGGCATCGTCGGCGGCCGCTCGCAACAGCGATAACTGCCCGAGGTCGCGCACCCAGCCAGCGCCAATGCGCTCGGTGACCAGCTCGGCCAGCCGCGGATTCGCATGCCGCAACCAGCGCCGCGGCGTGATGCCGTTCGTGATGTTGATAATGCGCTCCGGCCACAACTGCTGGAACTCCGCAAAGATCGTGGCCTTCATCAGTTCCGTGTGAATCTCGGATACGCCGTTCACATGATGACTGCCGACGATCGCCAGATGCGCCATCCGCAATCGGCGACCGTGATCTTCGTCGACAATCGACAACCGCCGCAGCTTGTCGACGTTACCGGGATCGCGATGGCGCACTTCCTCGAGAAAGCGCTGATTGATTTCGTAGATGATCTGCAGGTGCCGTGGCAGCAGTTGCTCGAAGAGGCTCACCGGCCAGGTTTCGAGGGCTTCCGGCATCAGCGTGTGATTCGTGTACGAGAACACCAATCGCGTGATGTGCCAGGCGCGGCTCCACTCGAGGCCGTGCACGTCCATCAGCACGCGCATGAGTTCCGGGATGGCGATCGACGGATGCGTATCGTTGAGCTGAATCGCCACCTTGTCCGGCAGCTCGTCGAGGCTCTGGTGCGTGCTCAGGAACCGCCGCAGGATGTCCTGAATCGACGCGCACACGAAGAAGTACTGTTGCTTGAGGCGGAGCGCACGCCCTTGCGTCGTCGTGTCGTCGGGATACAGCACTTTCGAGAGATTCTCGGAGGCGTTCTTCTCTTCGACGGCCTTCAGGTAGTTGCCGGCGTTGAACTGCTTGAGGTTGAAGTCCTGTGAAGCCCGCGCCGACCACAGCCGCATGTTGTTGACGGTCGACGTGTCGTAGCCTGGCACCGGCGTGTCAAACGCCTGCGCCATCACATCGTCTGTGTCGACCCAATGAAAACGCGAATTGCCGTGCTCGTCAGTGAACTGCACCACGCGCCCACCAAACTTGACGGGAAAAAGCACTTCCGGCCGCGCGAACTCCCACGGATTGCCTTCGCGCAGCCAGTTGTCGGGCAGTTCCACCTGCGCGCCGTGCTCCACGCGCTGCTGAAACATGCCGTACTCGTAGCGAATGCCGTAGCCGTAGCCGGGCAGCGACAGCGTCGCCATCGCGTCGAGGTAGCAGGCCGCCAGTCGGCCGAGGCCGCCGTTACCGAGCGCCGCGTCCTGTTCGATCTCTTCGATGTCCGCCAGCCGCAAATCAATGTCGCCAAGCGCCTCGCGACACGCGTCTTTGCAGCCGAGGTTGATCAGGCTGTTGGACAGCAGGCGTCCAGTCAGAAACTCGAGTGAGAAGTAGTAGACCCGTTTCGCATCGGCGCGGTAGTAACTGCGCATCGTCTCCATCCATTGCTCGATGAGACGTTCGCGCACGGTGAACGCGGTGGTGTTGAACCAGTCGCGCGGCGTGGCGGTGATGGGGTCCTTCCCCATCGAGTACACGAGCTGTTGGGCGAGCGACGCGCCGAGAGCAGAACGATCCCGGCCGAGCGGTTCAGTGACGAATGGGCGAAGCGGCATAGTGGTCGGTTCCAATCATGGCCCAACGTCCCAGGGACCGATTCCACGTGTTGAAGCGTTCTGGCGTACCCAGATCACACCAGCCCATGGCAGCGGGCCAAGTGTAAAGCGAAAGCCCCGTGGCCGGCGTCAGCACGTCACGCGAGAAGTCCGCGGCCGTCAGACGTGCATACGCCTCATGGAGAAACTCGAGTCGCGCGCCGCCCTTCAAAGTTCGCGCCTCGGCAAAGACAGCCGCATGTTCTGGAAGATGCGTGATGAACAGGCGTTCCAGCGCCGATGCCCGCGTCAGCATCACCATCGTGTTCCAGACGGCGCCTGAGCGAAGCAGCGCGGAGGCATCCTCACGTGTCGGCTTTTCGACGAACGTGTCGATGGACCGCACGGTCAGCCCATCGCCCGACGCGGTGATCCAGCCATAGTCCGGGCTCGCGTTGGTCGGTTCGGCACCAAATAACACCGTGTCGGTGCGGCCGCTCGCCACCTCACCCATCGCCATCGTCAGGCCCGCGCGAAACTGCCGGCCCTGCGAAACGGCATGATCCGATGGCGTCAGAATGACAAACGCGTGCGGCATCTGTTCGATGATCGTGGACAGCCCAAGCAGCACGCCCACGGCCGTGCCCTTGTCTTCCTCCTGATACAGCACCTCGCCCAGCCGCCGCTCCAGGCCGAGGCCCGCGACATACGCGCGGTGCGAACGGTCGACCACGGTGACTGTGCGACGTGGTTCGGCAATATCACCGAGCCGATCCAGCGTGTTCTCAAGGAGCGATGGTCCGTCCGCGGGGCGGAAGAACTGCTTCGGGATGGCACCTGTCACTTTGGACAGTCGCCGGCCGGAGCCGGCTGCGAGGACGAGAACCCAGGGTCTGCCGAACATGACCTGCCCTGCTGCATAAACGTTGCCAGCCTGGGTGCGGACCTTGGACTCTGAACTCAACTGGTCGGGGCGACTGGATTCGAACCAGCGATCCCCTGCTCCCAAAGCAGGTGCGTTACCAGGCTACGCTACGCCCCGACCGAATCCTTATCTTATCCGTACGCGACGCGGCGGAGGCACGCATTGCGCACCCCCGCCGTTTGTTCGTTCGGGTTCGTTAGAAGATAAAGATCAAACGGGCCATGCCCGTCTGGCCTTTGTACGGCCGGTTGCCGTAGCCGGTCTGGATCGCACCAAGCGGATCGATGCGCGGTGAGCCATCCGCGTTGTTCAACGTCGCGTAGTCGCTGATCTCCAGCTTCTCGAACCAGTACCCCACGCCCACGCCGACCTTCGCCGTGAACATGTGCTTCGCATCGACCTTCAGTTGCTGCCAGGTATTGGTCACGTTCGGCAGCGCTTCAAAGCACGACGTCAACCCGGCCGCACACGGCTTGGCATCGCCGGCCGTGAGGAACGTGTTGGTGGAGAGTTCCGTGATGCGCGGTCCGCTGTGGATGAACGCGTTGTCGGAATTGCTGTAGTCGTAGCTGAACCGGATATCCGTGTTCTGAATCGCCTTCAGCAGATCAACGTAGGCGTTGATGTTCTTCACGTTCTCGTTGTTGTCGAGTGACCAGTCACGATTCGGGTCGTTGAAGCTCTCGTAGGCGCCGACCACGCCGGAGATCGGGTTGGCGTTGCGCGACTTCGAGTTGGCCTTGAACTGCTCGTAGGAATACAGACCGCCGAGCGCCACGCCGTCTCTCGGGTAGAGATCGAGCCCGGCGCTGAGTGTCGTGTTCTTGTTGCTCAGCAGACCGAAGTCGTGCCCTTCGCCCTTGTACTTGTCATTGCCGAGCGCATACGAGAGGTTCAGCTGCAGCTTGTCGGTGGGCGTGATCGTCAGCACGCCGACAGACTTGATACGGTCCATGTCGGACTCGTCGTAGAACCGCAGGCCCGGCTGAGCGCCGCCGTCTTCGATCGACGCTTCGGAGAACCCGTCGCCGATGCGCTTGGTGCTCTCGAAGATGCCGCGCAGCATGATGTACTGATTGCCGTAGGTGTCGATCGACAACCGGTAGGTGTAATCGGTCATGTTGCTGAACGCGCGACCCGTGCGCTTCACGTCATCGAAGATGTACGACGCCTTCACCGATGCATTCGGAATGAGGCTGAACGTCGCCGAGACCTCCATGGTGTTGGTGCGGACGTTGAGCTCCTCGTTCGACGCGCCGGGCAGGTATTCCGGCACCGAATCGAACCGCACGTTGTAGCTGTAGTCCCACGGCGGCGTCAGGTCCTTGTGATCGTTGAAGCGATACCGCATGTCGAACCCGAAGTACCGGTTCGGCCGCGTCGAGTAGTTGATCATGGCGTTGACCGCCTTCACCTCTGCCTGTGCCGACGCGCGCGGCAGTTGCTTGAGCCCCGGGAACAGCGCCAGCGTGGACGCGGCGTTGATCACCGAGTTGGTCGTGTACGGCAGGATCGCATCGTCCTGCTTCATGGACGTGATCGCCAACTGACCGTTGATCGTGCTGTGCGCCGGCAGCTTGTACAGCCCGAGCAGGCTGAACGTGCTGAGCGTGTTGCTCGGCGGCAGGGCCAGGCGACCCGTCGCCGCACCGTTGCCGTTCGAGTAGCCGCTGTTGTCCCATGGACCGTTGGTCTGCGACAGTGCCGGCTTGCCGTTGGTGTAGTCGGTGGCACGCAACGGGTTGTCCCACGTGAGCGAGGCAAACGCATTGTTGAACCACGACCCGTCGTAGGCCACTCGGAACATGCCATCAGTCGCGCGGCTCCATTCGAGCGCCGCCGTCACGTCGTTGGTGCGATTATCGAGCGTCATCGGCAACTCGTTGGCGTTGTTGAACGCAAACGAGGCACCGTACGGCTGGTTGCCGCTCTTCTTCGTCGACGTGAACGCCAGGTTCAGGCCGAGTTCGTTGGTCATCCGGTACTTCAGCCCGAAGCTGAGCACATCACGACGCGCCTGCATCGAGAAGGGCTGAGCGATCGTGTTGTAGATCGAAGACTTCGTGAAGTCCGCGGCCGTGGATCCGATGCCGATGTAGGGAGCGGCGATCGTCTTGTTCTGCACGGACAGACGCGTGGCCGCATCGAGCGTCCACACGTTGTTGCCGGTGGTCTGCCACGGCGTCTTGGAGTCATAGCTGTAGTTCAACGGAATCGAGTCCCATGACGCCGTGAACTTCAGCTTGCCGTACATGTTGTAGTCGGCCACGTACTTCTGGTCGCGATAGCCGGCATTGGCAACGCGGAAGCGGATGACATAGGTGTCGGTCTCTTTGCTGAGATCGGCCTTGGTCGTCACGCCGTCGCGCAGGTCGCGGAAACGTTCCCAGCGCGCTTTGTCGCCATCCACGGACGATCCGCGGAAACCCAGATCGACGGTTCCCGTGAGCGCCGGAGCCGCAGCCGTAGCTGCGGAGGTCTGCTGTGCGTGTGCTGCGCCAGTGAAGGCGAACACGAACACCGCGGTAATGAGCATGAGTCGGTTGCGCATGATTGTCTCCTCCACCTAGCGCAGAAACGCTTTGCCGTTGGGCGAGTTGGAGCCGTGAATCTGCGAGTGGCAGATCACGCAACCGCGTCCGGTGAGCTTGTTGCCGTTCGACGAGTTCTTCATGATGAAGCTGTCGTAAACGGTCGGGGGATGCCGCGAGGTCACGTGACAGCGCTGGCACAGGAACGGCACTTTCGAGACGAGCATGCGATCGTTGCTCGAACCGTGCGGGTCATGGCAGGTCACGCACGCGTTGACGACCGGGGCATGTTCCCAAAGGAACGGTCCGCGCTTCTCCGCGTGGCAGCTCGTGCAGGCGCCGTCAACCGTCGTTCCGGCTCGCAGCATCTTGACGTTGGCCGATCCGTGCGTGTTGTGGCACGACGAGCACTGCATTTTGTCTTCGCGCACCGGCATGTGATTGAACCGATTGAGCTTGTTCACGATCTGCTGATGGCAGGTGGCGCAGACTTTCGGCTGCGTCTCTTCCTTCAACTGTTTCTCACCCTTCGCGTTGTGCACGCTGTGGCAGGAGATGCAGGTCACGCCGCGGGCTTCGTGCTTGCTGCCAGCCCACAACGCGTGGTCGCCGGACGCGTGGCATGTGGTGCAGACCGCATTCGCTTCGTCGGCTTTCAGCGTGCTGAACTTTCTGAGCTTGCTCTTCTCCGGGTCCGCCGCGTGCTTGCTGCCCGGACCGTGACAGGTCTCGCAGCTCTTGAGCGCTTCTGGCGTGCGCGGATCGACCTTCTGATGGTGCAGGCTCTTGTCGTAGCCGGCCTGCTGTGGCGCGTGGCACGTCACGCACGTGTCCTCGCCGACATACGTGGCACCGGCCGTTGACGCCGGGTCAGCCGGCATTTGGGCCTGCGCGACTTTCGGCGCCTCGGCCTTCACCACTGGGGGTTTTTCCGCAGCAGCGGTGATAGCCGCCGCCGGCCAACTCGCGCCGGCCCGGACAAATGTGACGCCCCATACCAATACGCTGAACACGAGCCAAACTGTTGGCCCCATTCGACTTCCCCGACCCCTGCCAATCGTCACGGTACCCTCCTCGGCGACGCTGCGAAGACGTCGCGTGCAGCACGCTAACCCGCAGTAGAGCAAACGCCATGCCGCACGCCCGACGCTGTTCAAAAGAGCACGCGGCCCGTATGCCGGATTACCGGCAAGGCGATGCCTTAAGATCTGCGCAAGGTGGGTCCGGTCTCATATGACATGGCTATGAATCGCACATTCGTCGCAGCAGTCGTCCTGATGGGCATGACCGGCATTGCCGTGAGCGCGCAACGTGGTCAGCGTGGGCAAGGCGGGCAACCACCACCGCCACCACCGAATGGCGCGCCGCAAGGTCCAGGTCGCGGTGGCCGCGGCGGCGGGCCGGATGGTCTTGGCGATCTCAACACGCCGGCGACCAATCCGCTCACGCCCGAGAAGATTGCCGAGGGCCGGAAACTCTTCTTCGACACCAATCTCTCGGCCGATCGCACGATGTCATGCGGCACCTGCCACGATCCGGCGCGCGCGTTCACCGACGGCCGCGCGATCGCGAAAGGCGTCCACAACGCACAGGGCTCGCGCAACACGCCGTCGCTCGTCAACGCCGGCAGCGGCCGATCGTTTTTCTGGGACGGCCGCGCCGACTCGCTCGAAGCGCAGGTCCTGCAGCCGATGACTAATCCAAAGGAAATGGGCCTCACCGACGCCGACATCGAATCCCGCACAGGCATGAAAGCCACCGACGTCGCCGGCGCACTCGCCAGCTACGTGCGCACGATTCGCTCGCGTGAATCACGCGTCGACTACTATCGCGCGGGCCAAACCGAAATGCTCACGGCCGACGAGCGCGCCGGCTTCGACCTGTTCCGCGGCCGGGCACAATGTGCCACCTGCCATGGCGGCCCCAACTTCACCGACGACCGCTTTCACAATACGGGCGTGGGACAGCACGCAGGCGCCGCCACGGATCAGGGCCGCTACGCCGTCTCGCACGACGAGCGCGATCACGGCGCGTTCAAGACGCCGACGCTGCGCGAGGTCACGCTCACCGCTCCCTACATGCACGACGGCAGCCTCAAGACGCTTGAAGACGTCGTCGACTTCTACAACAAGGGTGGCGATCGCAATCCGAATCTGGATCGCCGCATGCGGCCACTGCAACTCAGCGCAGACGAGAAGGCGCAACTCGTCGCCTTCATGAAGGCGCTGAGCGGGCGGGTGACTGACGGACTGCCGGGCAAATAGCCGGCGCCTTACTCGATCCCGTAGCCCATCGCGCGCGCGTTGGCCTCGATACGTTTGTCGCGCGTGACGACGACGATGTGTTTCGGATCTTCGTCGAGCGTTTCAAGAGACCGCAGATGAATCGCATCCAAGGTCCGGACGGGCTCAATTGGGAGCGGTGACCGAACGGCAGCGAGAATGGCATCGCTCATTCGAATGACATCGCAGCGTGCTTCGACTTTTCCCAGCGCCGCGAGCAGGTGCCGCTCGTGGTCGGCATGGAACCGGCCCATCGCGCGTGCGCGAATGATCGCGCGATGGCCTTCGGCAAAGGTCAGCGACGACGCTACACACAGGCCGTCGGCATTGATGGAAGCGGCGGCACCCACGTCGCCTTCCATCAACGCGGCCAAGAGTGCGCTCGTCTCGACATAGCGCAGCGCCGTTGGGCGCTCCAGTAACCTAGTCGCCGCGCTCAAAATCGATCAACTCCTGCACGGTGCCAGGCGGCAACTTGAATGTAGGCCACTCAATCGGCGTCCGGCTCGTATCTTGCGCCGGGATCAACTTCCCTTCCGCAATCAACTGATCGCGTTTGCTCATCGTCGCTGGTCCGGGCGGCACGAGCATCGCGACCACGCGCCCGTGTGCGGTCACCGCAATGCGCTCGCCTTTCTCGACGCGGCGGACGAACTGACTCAGGTTGTTCTTGAGCTCGCGGATTCCGGTCGAGGCCATGGTTCATTATAGCCACATGTAGCCTCAATTTATGCCAAGGCTCATCATCCGGACGCGGCGGCCGATTGTGTGGGCGTCATGAGACGACTCGCCCTGGTCATCGTTACCGCTGCTGCCACGCTGTCGTCCCCTGCGGTCGAGACGCCAGCCGCGTCGGAGGACGGTGCGATGACGCCGATGTCGTCGATCGGACGGCTCAAGGACGGCAACGCGACGTTTGTCGCACATCCCGAGGCCGCCCTGCCGATTACGAGCGAGCGGCGCATGGAACTGGCGAAGGGACAGACCCCCTTTGCCTCGGTGCTCTCCTGCGCGGATTCACGCGTGCCGCCCGAGGTGGTCTTTCACACAGGTCTTGGCGATCTCTTCGTGGTGCGTGCCGCCGGCCAGGTCACCGACCGATCCGTGCTGGCCAGCCTCGAATACGCCGCCGAACATCTCCACTCCCCCATCATCGTGATCATGGGCCACGAGTCGTGCGGTGCCGTGAAGGCTGCGATGGACACGCCGGCCACCAAGTCGCTCGGCGTGAACCTCGACTACTTGCTGAAGTCGATCCGACCCGCCGTCACCGCGTCCGCCGCGGAGCCAGAATCCAGCCGGTTGCGCGTCGCGATCCTGAAAAACGTCGAAGACAGCCTCAACGACGTCGTCGAGGGCAGCCCCCTGCTCAAGAAGATGTTGAACGACGGCGAGATCGGCGTCGTGGGCGCGTACTACGAACTCGGGTCAGGCCGGGTGCACTTCTCGGACGCGGTCATCAAGACGCCGGCAGGGGCGCACAAATGAAGACCTCCGTGCTGATCTGGTCGATGACGCTACTGGCTTCGCCGGTCGGTGCGCAGGAGCACAAGCCGCAAGAGCACAAGCCTGCAACCATTGCCGTCGTGTCGCCGAAACCGGCTGACACGAAGCCGGCGACGACGCGCCCTCCGGAGGGCACAGCCGCGGAGACCAAGGCCGCGACCAAGCCAAGTGCCGAAAAAGCGGCAATCTCTAGAGTCACGAGCGCCGAATCTGCGGCCGAGCGCATCTTGCGTCGACTCGACCAGGAATTTCCAAAGACCGGCACGCCGCCGTCGCGCGCGACCGGACCCGCTGCGGGGACGTCGTCCGCCACGCGCGCGTCTCAACGGCTGACGCTGACGTGGCGGATCTCGCTGCAGTGGCCGGCCGAGATCGCGGGCGGCTCGGTCAAGTGAAGTAGAGTGCTGAGAGGCGCTCGCCTCTTACTCGCGGCGTCCTGGCCTTCGGTCGGCCCATCGGCACCTATGACGCGCACACAAATCACTCTCGCTGCCATCGCGGTCGTCACAGTCGGCGCTGCGGCTCTTCTTGTTGCTCGCCGTGGCCCCGGCGGCGCGGACGTTGATCTCGGGGTCGTCGCCGAGAAAGCCACATTCCGTTCCACCGTGACAGCCTCCGGCGAGATCGTCGCGACGCGCTACGCGGACATCGGCTCGAGCGTGATGGGCAAGATCATCGCGCTGCCGGTGCGCGAAGGCGATCGCGTGAAAGCCGGCCAGGTGCTCGCGCGTATCGACGCGGTGCCGGCGCAGAGCGACGCCGACAGCGCCGCCGAGCAAGTCAACGCCCTGCAATCCGAAGCACGCGCGGCCGCCGAGCAGATCAAGGCGGCGCAATCGGATCTGGCCGCCGCCACCGCGCGTGAACGCGACGTGAAGCAGCAGCTGACGCGCGCCACCGCGCTGACACAGCAGGGCTTGATTCCAGCGGCAGAACTCGACGCCGCCAAAGCCGCTGCGGATGCCGCCACCGCGCAAGTCGCGTCCGCACGTGCCGCCATCGACCGCGCGACACAAACCCAGGCGGCGGCGACCGGGCGCATCGCGCAGGCGCGCGCTCAGGCCCGTCGAGCCAACGACGCGCTCACCAAGACCTCGATCGCATCCCCCATCGATGGCGTGGTCACACGCCTGCGCGTTCGTGAGGGCGAGATGGTCGTGATTGGTCTGCAAAATCAGCCTGGCACCACGCTGATGACGATCTCGGATCTGGGTCAGATCGATGCCGAAGTGAAAGTCGCTGAAGCCGACGTGCTTCGACTGGGGCTCGGTCAAGCAAGTGCTGTCACCATCTCGGCGCTGCCGAGTCGCATATTCAGCGGGAAGGTCGTGGAGATCGGGGCCAGCGCGCTTCCGGTGACCGGTACCGGTGCCGCGGCGCGGGAATTCAAGGTCGTCGTGCGAATCGACCAGCCGGATGCGGGCCTCCGACCCGGGTTGACCTGCGATGCCGAAATCATCACGAGCGAACGCACGAATGTGTTGACGGTGCCGCTCCAAAGCGTCGTGCTGAGGCCCGCGCCGAGCGGCGGCGATCACGCCGGCGTGTTTCTCTTCACGAGCGGCACCGCCGTGTTCACGCCCGTGACGACGGGTGTGATTGGCGGTCTCGACATCGAGATCAGTGGCATCGCGCGCGGTGCCACCGTGATCACCGGACCGTACCAAGTGCTCCGCACGTTGAACGACGGCGCGCTTGTCAGAGCCGCGAAGGGCAAGTAGTCGTGCTGCGCGCAGGCGTGGCCGAAGCGATCGGCACGATCGTGGGCAATCCGCTCCGCGCATCGCTCGCGGCCCTGGCCATGGCGGTCGCGGTGGCGACGACGGCAGTGGTGCAGACCGGGCTGGATGGCCTGGCTGAATCCGCGCGACAAGCAAGTGCGCGCGCATTCGGCAGCGACTCGTTCGTCATGACGCGCATCGCCACCGGCACGCTCAGCCGGCGTGAGATTGCCGATCGACTCGAGCGCAATCCCAACATCACTCGCGGAGACGGGCGTTTTCTCGAGTCGATGGCGAGCGGCCGTGTGCGCTACGCCGCTACATCGCAACGATCGGCCGATGTGGTCGCCGGTGGGCGCAAATTCGACGGAGCCGTCATCAACGGCACACAGGCGTCGCTCGCCGAGATCCGCGACATCGGCATCGATACCGGTCGATTCATCACGCCGGATGAAGACACCGGCAGCGCAGAGGTCGTCGTTATTGGTCGGGCGATCGCCGATGCGCTGTTCCCCGCCACTGCCGGCCTCGGCGAGCGCGTCCGCATTGGCGGTCGAGCCTTCACGATCATTGGCATCCAGACGCCCCAGGGCACGGGCTCGAGCGTGTCGCTCGATCGCTACGTGTGGATGCCGCTCAGCACCTACGAACGCGCGTTCGGTGCACCCGACAGTGTGCAGATCTTTGCCAAAGCCGCTCCGGGCACCACAACCCTCGCCGCCGAAGACATCGCGCGCATCTCGATGCGCGCCCGTCGGCATCTCGGTCCGGGCGCGGCAGACACATTCGATATCGTCACCCCCGAGGCCTCGCGCAGTTTTGTGGCGCGCATCACCGAACGTATCGGCGCCGCCGGTCCGCCCATTTCGCTGATGGCCCTCATCGCCGCGATCGTCGTCGTCACCAACACCACGCTGGTGTCTGTGACTCAACGGACGCGCGAGATCGGGGTACGTCGCGCACTGGGCGCGCGTCGCCGACACATCATCGTGGAAACACTCGCAGAGGCCAGCCTCATCGCGATCGTGGGCGGCGGTGCCGGATTGCTCGTCGCGTCCGGCCTGCTGCGCGCGGTGTCGGGACCGGTCGGGCTCCCACTCAGCATCGACTGGCCAACGGCGATCGGTAGTCTGGCAGCCGCAGGGTTCAGCGGGGTGGCCGCGGGTTGGTATCCCGCGAGGCGCGCCGTAAGCGTTGACGTCAATGTCGCACTGAGGTCCGATTGATGGCGCGGTACTCGTGGCGTGATTCGGTCGAGGAATCGGCGGCGCTCGCCGTCGATTCGCTGCGCACGCATCGAGCACGGTCGATGCTCGCGATCGGCGGGATTGTCATCGGCATCGTCACGGTGGTGCTGATCGCCTCGGTGCTGGCGAATGTGCGCAACCAGGTGGCCATGCTCTTCCGCGACCTCGGCACGGACAACATCTTTGCGTTTCATCTGACCGGCGATCCGTACGTGACGGCCAACGAAAAGGAAGCCCGCCGGCAACCACTGAAGCTCGAGTGGGTCAGCGACATTCGTCGGGTTACGACGGCCGCGAAGGACGTCGGTGCGCAGGTCATCGTGCCGACGGCCACGGCCAACGGGGTGTTGGTCGCGCGAGCGGGTGGCAACGAGTCAGATACCGTCCTGGTTGAAGGCGCGACGCCGACGCTGTTCGACATCATCGGGGCGGAATTCTCACGGGGCCGGCCGTTCACCGCCCTGGAGGATCGCGCTGGGGCCAATGTGGCCGTGGTGGGCGCGAGCCTGTCGCTGGCACTCTTCGGCAACGAGTCACCACTGGGTCGCACCCTCACGCTCGGGGGCGACACCTACACGGTGGTCGGCGAACTGGAGAAGCGACGCGGTGGCTTCTTTGGCGAAAACCGGCAAGACAACGTCGTCACGCTGCCGGCCGGCACGGTGCGCAAGCGATTCGGCGTACCGGAACGCGTCGTGATCTATGTGCAAGCCAAGCCTGGCGAACGCGACGCCTGCATGCGGCAGACCGAATCGGTCATGCGCCAGTTGCGACAGCTGTCGTCGCAGGATGACAACGACTTCAATCTGTCGACCGCCGATCAGATCATCGCGACATTCGACGGCATCAGCGCGCAGATTGGCCTCGCGACCTTCGGGCTCGCCGGCGTGAGTCTGTTGATTGGCGCGATCGGGATCGCCAACGTGATGTTCATCAGCGTCACGGAGCGCACGCGGGAGATCGGGCTGCGCCTCGCGGTGGGTGCACGTCGGCGCGAAGTGTTGCTGCAGTTTCTTCTTGAGGCCGTGTTTCTCTCGGGCATCGGCGGTGTGGCCGGCGTCAGCACGGCCATGGCCATCGGCCTGTTGCTGACGCTCGTGCTCACCGGCTTTTCGGCGGTGGCACCACTTTGGGCCATCGTGAGCGGGCTTGGCGCATCAATTCTTGTTGGCGTCGTGGCCGGCTATCTCCCGGCCTATCGCGCAGCGTATCTCGATCCGGTCGAAGCGCTGCGCCACGAATAGCCCTACTTGCTCGTCAGCTTCACCGGCTGATTGAATGCGCCGTTCCCTGCGGAATCCCACGCGGCCACACGCACCCACTTCTTCCCGGCCGGGTCGAACGGCACACCGAACGTCTGCGAACCGAACGCGGGCAGGCTTCTCGCCGAAATGATCTGACGTTCAGTCTTGACGCCGTCGCCCCAGACCACTTCAACGAAGTCGAGCGGGAACGTCCACTCCACCGCGATTTGAATGAATCCCGCTTTGCCCGCCGGCGGCATCGTGACCTTCGAGATCAGCACTTCACCCGACGTTACGAAGTAGTCGCCGTTCTTCATCGCGTTGACGATCGGGGTCCAGTCGCCTGGTGCCGGCAGCGCGGGAATCTTGATGTAGTTCACCGGGTTGTTGGCGTAGATGTCGTCGCCGTAGCCTTCCTGATAGAATTCGGAGATGGCCTGCATGTACTTCGGCGGGGTCGGCTTGCTTGCGACCCAGTTGTTCATGTCGTCGAAGAGTGCGAGGCAGCGATACTCGCAGAGGCGCGTCTCTGAACCGTCAAGTCCCATGCCCCAGCGGAAGCCCACACCGCGATAGTTGGCGTCGAGAAAGGGCGCGGTGTCTTTGATTGCATCGGGATAGCCCGCTGAACCCTTCGTGCGCGGATGCGGCATGAATAGCAGGAGATTTTCGCGACGCGCCATCTCCATCAGTTCCGCGGCCGTCTCCACGTGGTACACCGTGCCGTAGGTCGGATCCTTCTCGGTGAACGGCTGCCCCGGCGCGCGGCCCTGGTGCCAGTAGAGCGGCTTCGAGGTGAGCAGGTCCGTGTGGCCGCCAAGTTCGCGCGTCACGTCGCCGCGGATCATCTCGGTGTTCGGCATCACCACAAACGTCGAGCTCGATTGCGCTTTGGCCGTTTCGTAGTAATCGAATTGTGTTTTGAAGATGTCGGGCGCCGCGCCGCCGCGGCCACCCGCGCGGCCCGCGGCCGGTGGCGCGAGGCCACCTCGTGTGGGGTCATCCGCGACAGCGCCGAGGCCTCGGCTCCACTGCAGCCACTTCGGATCGTCGCCGTTGTAGAGCGGATCGCCGCCCTTGGCGAGCGCGGCGACAAATCCGCCGCCACCGTCGATTGGCGCCGCGATGTTGATGCCCGCCTGTTTGAGCACTTCGAGATCTGGCACCTTCGCATCGATGCCGCCGGCCGCTCGCGCGCGCGCAACGAGGCCCATGTGAAAGTGCGACGCCATCACCTGATAGCCCGGCATCGCTTTGAAGCGATCATTGCGCGTGAACGCGGCGGCACCGGCGTGCGCCGATTCCGCGTTCCCCGCGCTGACATAGAAAAAGACGGGCATTCGCTGCCACGTGCCCGGACGCGCGCTCTTCAGCGCGAAGTTCTGATGACGATCTTCCGTGCCGCGATTCTCTACCTCTGCCGGCTCTTCCGTTTCGGCTTGACGCACACCGATCGCGACCGTGCCGCCGGTGTCCTGACGATACCAGTTGTAGCCGAGGTTGTAGGACGTCTCTCGCGCCCAGAAGAAGTTGTGGGGTGGCGGCAGCGCCGCGATCGATCCACGGCCGACATCTGCCGTCACAATGCGGTCGCCGGAGCGCACGATGACAAAGGCCGTGTCGACGGCGCCGCCCAATGGATGGGTTTGCGCATTGCGATCGACATCAATCCACGCGAGGCTGGCGTCCTTGCCTCCGTTGAGTCCGCCGAGACCCGCGTCGTACTTGTAGGCCACCGCCGTTGATTTCGTCTGCGCGACCAGTTCCTGCTTGATCAGATTCGTGCCTCGATAGAACGTGAACTGCAGACTCCCTTCGAACACGCCCAGCGATGCACCCGGAAATGACACCTCGATGCGCGCGCCATCTGTCTTCACGAGGCATGACGTGCCGTGGTATTTCACCGAGGCGCGATTGATCTCGGAGGCTGCGCGCGGCAGGCCGGGCTGATCGAGCACACCTTTCTGAGGCGGCGTCGTGTTGTTGTGCGCGGCTTCCGGCCCGGGCACGTAGAGCGGCGCATCCCAGAACGCTTCCCACTTCTCGCGCTCAAACACTTCTTTGGTGATCGGAATGCCGAGCCCGGCCAACGGATCGAGTTGCTGATTGGTCATGCGGCGCAGGCCCGACACGACCGTGAACTCTGGCCGTGCGTTGGTCACCACGATCGACCATGTCGCGACGCCAGCCGCTTTGACGGCGATTTCTCTTACGACGGGCTGTCCGGCAACATACCCGAGCCCGGCTCGCACGGTCGACCCGTTGTCACCGGCCCACGTGACCGTCACACCACCGGCGAGACGATCGATCGTGAGGCCGTTCTGCGCCTTGTACGCTGAGACATCACACGCCCACGCAGGCGGTGCTTGCGCGCTGACGCGCACGATGACGATGGCAACGAGGAGCGCCCCAGCCATGGCGGTGACCAGTTTCATGGCGAGAAACTATCACACACAGAACTGTCGTTCGGGACAGACACCTGTTGTTATGACCCTATCGACTACGACCGCCCCCGTAGGTGAAACGCCAGGGCCCCAAACACGGTAATCTCCTCAACCCAAGGAGATTTCCTGGAATGACTGCACGACGACTGACCATTGCCATTGCCACGCTCTGCGCCCTCGCCATTCCCGCACTGCAGGCGCAGGATTCAACGGTTCCCTCCGACTTGAAGCCCCTCCTCGCCAAACCCGCCAGTGAGATGCGGCTGGTCGTGACCCGCTACAACGCGGATCGGCAGGAGCTGAACCGCGACTACGCGGGCCGTGGCGGGTTCAACTTTCCAGGCGGTGGACGTGGCGGTGGTGGCGGCGGACGCGGTGGTGGTGGTCAGGCCGCGCCGCCTTCGCCCGCGGCGTCGACGAGCCCGGCACCTGCCTACGCGGCGCCGATTTCGGCAGCACGCCTGGCGCGTCTCAAGCGCTACGACCTCGATTGGCAAGCCGCACTCGGTAAGATCGCTACCGCGAAGCTGTCACCAGCGGCGACCACGGACCTCAGCGCACTCAAGGCCGCGATCGACACGAACATCAAGCAGCTCGAAGCCGAGAATCTCGAACTCGCGCAGATCTCGCCCGCGACGCCGTTTGAGCCGAAGCTCGTCGCCCTGATCGAATCGCGCATCCGCGTGGAAGATCCGAAGGGCGAAGACACCGCGCGCATCGCGACGGAGGTGAAGAACTGGATCAACACCACGATCGCAGGTCCGCCCGAAAAGATGAACGCGACGAGCGCGAACCGCGCCGCCGAAGCGACCGAAACGATTCGCGCGGCATTCGGCGAAATGCACAGCTTCTATGACGGCTACGACCCGATGTACTCGTGGTGGATGCGGATGCCCATCAAGCAGGTCGATCAGGCCCTCACCGACTATGCGAAGTTCCTGCGCGAGAAAGTCGCCGACGCCTCGATCGCGGTCAAACCGACCTCGGTCGCGCCGATCGTGCCGTCAGCCGCGCCGAAAATCGCGTCGGTCCCCGATCTGAATGAGATCTTGGCATTGCCGCAAGATGAAATGCGCGACATCGTCGCCCGCTTCAACCAGCAGGGTGGCGGTGGCGGCAGAGGCGGCGGTCGCGGAGCGGCTCCGCCGGCGGCCGCGGCCGCGGCCCCGGCCGGGCCACCCGCCGTGGAGACGGCCGGATCGTCCACTCGCGATAACAAGGCGTGGCTCGCCGCGCTCGCATCGCTCGACTTCGACACACTGACGCGCAACGCGCAGGTCGATTACCTCTACATCAAGTGGCGCGCGGAGACGGACCTCGCCGTCGCCGGTCAGATCATCGCGCCGGGCCCGGCATTCCGTCCCGACGCGTCAAAGATCCTCGGCAAGCCGCGCGGTCGCGACGGCTTGATTCGCGACCTGCGCGACAACATGATTCCGTACACGCCCGAGCAGCTCATGACACTCGCAAACAAGGAATTCGAGTGGTGTGAGAACGAGATGAAGAAGGCGTCGCGCCAACTCGGCTACGGCGACGACTGGAAGAAAGCGCTCGAGCACGTCAAGGAAACGAAGGTGCCGCCGGGCGGACAGCCGAAGATGATCATGGGCTTGCTCGACGAAGCGATCACCTTCCTGCGCGCGAATGACCTTGTCACGGTCCCCGGTGTCGGCGCCGAGTCATTGCACATGACGATGATGTCGCCCGAGGCGCAGTTGACGTCGCCGTTCTTCCTCGGCGGCGATCACATTCTCGTCTCGTATCCGACCGACACGATGGACTACGACGCGCGCGTGCAGAGCATGCGCGGCAACAACCCCGGCTTCTCGCACGCGACCGCGTTCCACGAAATGATCCCGGGTCACAACCTCGTCGGCTACATGAACTCGCGCTACGCCGACTACCGCGCGCGCACCACCGGTGGCGGCCCGTTCTACGGCGAGGGCTACCCGCTCTACTGGGAACTGACGATGTATGAACTGGGTTTCGACAAGACCCCCGAACAAAAGATCGGCGCGCTGTTCTGGCGCATGCACCGCTGCGCGCGCATCATCTTCTCGTTTTCCTTCCACATGGGTTTGTGGACGCCCGGCCAGGCGGTCGACTTCCTCGTCGACAAAGTCGGCCACGAGCGCGACAACGCCGCCGCCGAAGTCCGCCGCTCCTTTGAATCGGCGCAGTATCAGAACCAGCCGCTCTATCAGGCGGCCTACCTGCTCGGTGGTCTCCAGCTGCGCGGTCTCCGCAAGGAGATCGTGGACGGCAAGCTCATGACGAACAAAGCGTTCCACGACGAGATCCTGCGTCAGGGCAACATGCCGATGGCGCTCGTGCGACTGAACCTCACGAAGCAGAAACTGACGAAAGACATGGACATCAACTGGAAGTTCTACGGAGAGCTGCCGGAGAAATAGACTTTGCGGCTCTGACCACCAAATCCCAGGGCGCGCCGATACGAAATGTGCGATCGGCGCGCGCAATTGCGGTCATGGCGAGCTGTGGAATGTACGGTGTGCGATTGGCGCCGACGCGCAGGAGCGGCGTGCGCCAGTAGAGCATCACGGCGCGCAGCAGCGCGTGACAACACACGCGGTGGTCTTCAACGACGAGGCCGGCATCACCGAGCAGCGTCGTAAACTCCTCAAGCGAGTAGTCCGCACGGGAGTGATTCGGGTCGTACGGTGCGGGCCGGAACGGCACGGACGCGATCAAGACGCCGCCCGGCTTGAGCACGCGGGCCAGTTCACGCGCGGCTGATTCGTGATCCAGAATGTGTTCAATGACTTCCGTGCAGAGCGCCGCATCAAATGTCGCGTCCGCGTACGGGAGTGCGGTCAATGAGCCGATCTCGACGTGATGGCGCGGATCGGGGTGCCACCGTTGAAAATCGGCCGGCACGGAGATGTCGATGTTGTCGATGCGGGTGACGCCGAGCTGCGCTTCAATCCATGGGCAGTAGCTGCCCTCGCCGCATCCGGCGTTGAGGACGCGGCCGGCGAACGGCTGACCCGCCGCCATGGCGGTGAGCGCAGGGGTCTGTACAACAAGACGGCCCGCATCCGGGAATGCGGGCCGCAGGAACGCTGGGAGCATGCACCATCGTAAGGGCAGTCGCCCTCCGATGTAAGTGTTCTAGAACTTGTAGGCGATGCCGAGCTGACCGCGAAGCACGTTGGTCTTCTGGCCATCCGTCTGGATGCTGGTCAACCGCAGGCCGACGTCGAACGAGAGCCGGTTGTTGTTGATGAGCACGCCGAGGCCGCCCGTGATCGCGGCCTTGGTGACGTCGCCGGTGAAGTCGCTACCGAGCGTCACACCGTAGGTCGACAGCTGAGTCGTGACGTCCGTGCCGGAAATCGTAAACACCGGCTTGAGCGCCACCTTGGCCATGCCGCCGCCAATCGCCACATACGGATGCAGAGCGCCGTCCATGGGAATCAGGAACTTGAAGCCGCCGCCAAAATAGTTGGCCGGCGCCGTCAATGTGGCCGTGGACGGTTTGCCTTGCACCGACGTGAGGTACGTGCCAAAGCTCGAAATCGCTTCGAGCCTGGCGCGCGTCGCCACGTCCTGCATCCACATGCCTTCCGCCTCGATCTGGATCTTGTCGTTGATCGCGTAGCCGATCCGGCCGCCGAGAAGGCCGCCGACGTTCTGCACGGCGCTCAGGCCCCCGATGACGCCGACCTCAACCCCGGTGAGCTGCGGTGACGCGCTCGCTGGTTTGGTCGTCGTCGTTGCAGGTGTGGCCGTCTGCGCAGCGGCCGGGAGGGCCGCCGCCAGCAGAAACACACCCATCGTAATCACTCGTGATGCTCGCATGAAATCGGGCTCCTACTTCTTAATCGCTGACGAGGTGGGGCGCGTGTCGACCCAAGGCTGAATCACCATGTCGGAGCGTTCATCAACGGTCTTCATGGACGGCCAGAAACGCGCGGGCGTGGTCATCATGTAGCCGACGAGTTCACCCGGTCTCGGCCGCCACGTGTCCATCGGGCCGCCCCAGGTGCCATCGGGTCCGATGTTCTCGGACATCTGCCCCTGCTTGCAGATCTGGTTGGGACGCATGTTCTCGCCTGAACCGCCGTACCACGTGCCGTTGATGAACGCGAAGTACCACTGGTTGCTCTCGACCGGCACGTCAGGATCGCCAAAGAAGGGCGACGTCGGCCAGATGCCGCGCTTGGTGTGATCGATGCACATGGTCCCTTCCGGGTTGGCGAAGGGGCTGCCATCCTGCGAAACCGCGCGGATCGTGTCGGTGATGGGCCAGTCCTTGATATTCACGAAGCGCTGGTAGTTCACTCGGCTGAGATCGATCACGACCAGGGTGGTCGCCGACTGTGCCGTCGAGAAGCTGCTCGTGATGCCGCTGCCCGCATCAATCGCCTGCGCGCGCCAGAAGTACGTCGTGCCGCCGGCCAGGTCTGATGTCGGCGTCCAGGAGGTGCGGGTCGTGCCTTCTGCCACCGTCGCGCTGGCGGTGACGGTCGCAAATGTGCTACTGGTCGACACGTCGAAGCGATACGAGACCGATGTCACCGGCCCGGTGCGCACCGCGTTGGTCACGGTGAAAGTCGGCCGCTGGCTCAGGCCCGTCGCGCCGGTCAGGGGGGAGACCGGTGCCGGCGCCTGCACCACAATGGCCGTGCCGATCGAGAACGCCAACGACGACGAATACGGGCTGCTTGACCCGCCCGCGGTGGTCTTGGTACGCCAGTAATAGGTGGTGCCGGCCGGCAAGGTGCCGAGCTTGAGCGACGTGGTGCCGGCGCCCTGGGCGACGTCCTGCGAGACCACCTTGGTCGCAAACCCGGTATCGGTCGCCACTTCAAAGGTGTAAGTGACCGCGTCAGATGAGGCGACCTTGCCGTTGGTGACCGTCAAGGTGACCGGCTGGCTCAGGTTCGCGATGGACGATCCATTGGCCGGCGAGGTGAGCGACGCGGTGGTGAGCGTGACCGCACCCGTCGGCGAGACGGGCGAGTTCGCGCAGGCCGCGACCGTCGTCACCAGCGCGACAGCAGAGAGCAAACGAAATCTCATGGACATTGTGTGCATCGTACCAAGCCTCCGAATTGTTTGCAAATAATAATTCTTTGCGAACAATTCTTATTAATTAAAATTAATTCCAACGGGCGATTCAGGTACCTGAGACCAGAATGATCGCCCGCGCGTTAAATGCGAGCGTCTCATCGCGCCGCCATCGGCGCAATTTCGTCAACAACTGCGTCGCCGCCGCTTTGTCGCGCGACCCGGCGCGCAGCTTCTCGATGTGATCGAGCACGGCAAGCTCCAGATCCGACATCCCCTTCCCGGGCTCCAGTGCGAGAAACGCTTCGGTCTCAGACAGCGGGATCATCTGCACGCCAGGGATCGGACGCACCGTCGCGGAATTGACGACGATGAGCGACTGCCCCGGACCGACCGACACGAGTTCCGCAGGCGCCACAGACTTCGCGGCGGCGATGCGTCGCTGCCTGCCACCCGTGGTGGCCCCCGCGGATGCGGTCGCCTTCGGCCCGCGGCGTCGTTGCTCGGTCAGCCGCACAATGGCCCAGCCGATGTCTTCGTGAATGCTCTCGAGTTCCGACACCACTTCTTCTGGCAACGTGACTGCGACGATCTTGCTCGGCGAGCCGTACTTGGGTGGGCGACCTCGGCGTTTTGGCATGGCGCAGATAATTAGACCATGGCCGTGAGGAGCCGCGCTTCCGCCGCGGCGCGTCGGCCGCTCTCGATGGCACCATTCATGTACCCCTGCCAGCGCACGCTGGTGTGTTCACCGGCAAAACAGATGCGGCCGAAGGGCCGCGCCAGCAGGTCGCGGCCGCGCGGATCAAACTCCGGATCGAAGTACGCATAGCCGCCGCCGACCCACGGGTCGTCGTTCCATCGCACGACATGGGAGGCGACCAGTGCGGACAGTGGCCCCATCCAACGCAACCGTTCGGCAACCCCCGCGGCGCCCTCCATGTTGAGGATCATGACCAGTTCATCGGATGCTCGGCCGCCGGCCAACAGACTCAGAATCCCTCCTCGGCCGCGCTGCTGTTCATTGCCATCCCACACGGCCCCGGTCGACAGATCCGAACCGAACGCGCGCGGACGTCCGCGCCGCACCCAGAACCTCGACTGAAACTGCAGCAGCACGCGCGTGGCACCGCCATACTTCAGCGTCGCGATCGCGTCACGCTGCGGATCAGGGAGCCCCGGGGCAAACACCACATCGCGGACGGCCGTCGCCGGCATCGCCACGATCAACGCATCGGCGCTCACGGCGTGATGACCCGAGCGATCCTCCACCGTCGCGATCACGCCATCATCGCGGTGCTCGACGCGACGCAGCACCGTCCTCAGGCGCACGCGCGTCGGCAACGCGTCAGCCATGCGCGTGGCCAGCTGGTCATTGCCGCCGCGGATACGAAACGTCCTCCCATCGCCACCAAAGCCATCGGTCGCCAGAAAATCGAGCAACGCGATCATGGACAGATCTTCGGGGTCGGCCAGAAAGAACCCGCGCAAGCTGCGAAACCGCGCAACGACGGCGGCACTGGCACCGGTGCGGGTGAGATATTCGGCAACCGACTCGCGCGCGAACGCCTGTGCGATCGGGCTGTGCCATCGCCCCTCGAGCCGGCGATACTGCTCGACCTCACGCCAGAACGGCGCAAAGAGCCGACCCAACTGCCGCGATCCCGTCTCGACCGATCGCCGGCCCTTGGCACCCATGCCGTAGAAACCAAAGCCGTCTTTCAAGATGGGCACCAGCGTCAGCTTCAACTCGCGCGCCAGCGACATGACTGCCGCCTGCTCGCTCTCGATCAGGTCGGCGCCACCTTCGGCGTGCTGCCCACCGGTGAACCCCTCGCGAATCGTCCACACCCGTCCGCCGACGCGCTCTCGTGCATCGATCACCGTGACCCGCGCCCCCTCCACTGTCAGCGCGCGCGCGGCGGCCAGACCGGCGAGGCCCGCGCCGGCCACCAGAATGTGTGGACGCGCGCTCATTGGGCCGGACGCGTGTGTGGTGCGGTGGTGACATCGGGCGTCGCGAGCGGGAACGTGATGGTGACGCGCGTGCCGCGTGCGGAGGTCGCGCGACCATCGAGGGCACGGATCGGCGACGACAACATGATCTGACCGCCGTGCCGCTCGGCGATCACCTTGGCGATCGACAAACCCAGACCGCTGCCAGTGGCCTCACCCGCCCGCGCACGTGCCCCGCGATAGAACCGCTCGAACACGCGCGGCAGATCGCCGGCCGCGACGCCGATGCCATCATCCTCAACATCAATCACAGCGCGGCCGTTCTCGGCGCGCAGCCGCACGCACACTTCGCCGTCCTCGGGCCCGTACTTCGTCGCGTTTTCACACACGATCGACAGCAGGCGCTGGACCTGCCGCGCCTCCGCGCGGATCATGATCGGGTCGTCATCGCGCACCAGATTGAAGCGAGACGTCGCTCGCCAGGACGCCGCAAACGCCGCGGCCACGGCGCCAAGATCGACGACGGTCTCCGGCGGTGGCTCAACCCCGGCATCGGCACGCGCCATGGTCAGCAGGTCATCGACCAGATCGCTCATCTCACGCGACTGGGTGTGGATGTCGGTGAGCGCGTCCTGATATTCCTCCGGCGAGCGATCACGTCGCAGCGCGAGTTCTGCGGTCGTGCGGACGAGCGCCACCGGCGTGCGTAGCTCATGAGACGCCTCGGAGGTAAACCGCGCGATGTTGCCGACGCCCTCCTGCAGCCGATCGAGCATGCCGTTGAATGTGACGGCCAGCCGCTGCAGTTCGTCGGGTGCGGGTGGCACATCCAGGCGCTGATGCAGGTTCTCGACATTGATGGTCTGCGCGGCCTGCGTCAGTCGATCGACCGGACGCAGTGCACGGCCAGAGACGACGTAGCCGCAGGCGGCCGCGATGAGGCTCATCAGCGGCAGGAGCCAGAACAGCATCCGTTGGACGCTGGCCAGCGCCGCGTCGGTCGGCCCCAACGCCACCGCGACGATCGACTGCGCCGATGCGCCGTGAATCGTCAGTGCGCGCGTAGAGGCGCGATACGGTGCGTCGCCGATCAGGAAATCAATGGCGGTCGCACGCGGTGATGGCGATGTCGGCCGGAGAGAGGCGATCGCCGCGTCCCATCCGGACACATCGGGGTGTGCGAGGTTCGCGCCCTCCGACGTCGCCAGCTCGAAGAACGCCCCACCCACGGCGCCGGCCGCATACTCGCGCAACTCATCGCGCACTTCATCGGCCGGCAGGCTCACTTCGAGCGCGTTGGCAAATCGCTCCAGACCGTCGTGGTGCGCGCTCAACCGCTCTTCGACGGCGCGCGTCACGCTGTGGCGCACCAGCAGAATCACGGACGACGCCATCACGATCAGCGCGACCAAGGTGAGCCCGGCGTACCACGCGGTGAGTCGCACGCGAATCGAATGACGCGTCATCATGGTGCCGCCTCGCTGCCGAGGCGATAGCCCACGCCCCGCACGGTATGGATGAGCGGCTCGTGTCCCGGCCGGTCAATCTTCTGTCGCAGTAGTCGAATGAACGCATCAAGCGTGTTGGCCTCAACATCGCGTTCAAATCCCCAGAGACTTTCAATCAGCGCCTGTCGCGTCACCACGCGTCCGACGCGGCGCATCAAGCATTCGAGCAATCGAAACTCGGTCGGCGTCAGGGCGACCGGTACCGCACCGCGCCGCACCGTATGCGCGGCCGGGTCGAGCGAGAGATCGCCAAGGACCAACGTGTTGCCGTGCTGCAATGGCGCGCGGCGCGAGAGCGCGCGCAGCCGCGCCAGCAGCACGTCAAACGCAAACGGCTTGGTCAGGTAGTCGTCAGCGCCGGCGTCCAGCCCGGCCACGACATCGGTCTGCGTGTCGCGCGCCGTGAGCATCAACACGGGCGCCGTGCGGCCGCGCGCGCGCATGTCACGCACGACCTCCACGCCGGAACGGTCCGGCAGCATCACGTCGAGCACGACCACATCGAATGGCGCGGCCATGACCTGATCGAGCGCGGCTTCCGCATCGGCCACCGCCAATACGCTGTGTCCTTCTTCGATGAGTCCGCGACGCACGAGCGCCCGCATGCGCGCGTCGTCTTCGACATACAGGATCCGCACGCGTCCATTGTCGCTGATTCGGCCGCCCGGGCGGATTTCAGCCGATCTTCAGATCGGCTTGGTCAAATGGCCGCGGAGGATTTTGCATGTCATATGCTCGTCTCACACTCGTCACGTTCGCCCTGGCCGCCTCGATCGCCGGCGTACAGGCACAAACACCGAAGACCGCCACGCCCGCCAAGGCCCCCGCACCGGCCGCGACCAAACTCCCGGCCGCCGTTGAGGCCGCGTTCAAGAAGGCGTATCCGGCCGCCACGATCAAGAATGTGTCGTCTGAAACCGAAGACGGCAAGCTGCAGTACGAGATCGAGAGCGTCGACGGCAAGACCAATCGCGACGTCGTCTATCTGGCGAACGGCACGCTCCTCGTGGCCGAAGAACAGATTGAGGCGTCTGCGGTGCCGGCGGTCGTGCTGACAGCCCTGAAGGCGCGCTATCCGAAGGCCACCATCACGAAATACGAGAAGCTGACCAAGGGTACGGCGACGTCGTACGAAATGATCCTGACCGGCGCGGCCGTCAAGGAAGCGGAGCTGGCGCCAGACGGCACGTGGATCAACCCGAAGCCGGTGAAGAAGTAGACCATCGGCCAGCTCTACAATAGAGGCACGCCGATGCCTCGTTCACGTGTCCTCGCTGCGCTTCTGGCTGCCGCCAGCCTGTCTGTCGCGGGCTGCAGCAAGACGGCTTCGTCGGAAACCGTCGACACCAGCGGTCCCCTCTTCGTGCGCGCCGAACCGGTGCGGCTCGATACCGTCCGCGCCTCAGTCATCGTGACCGGCACCGTCATGCCGTCGCCAGGGGCCGACTGGACGATCACGGCACCCGAGCGCGGACGGATCGCCGAGATCACCAAGCTGGAAGGGGACGTCGTCAAGGAAGGCGACGTGCTCGTGCGCTTCGAAGTGCCGTCGCTCGTCACGGAACTCGCGATGCGCCAGACGGAAACATCGCAGGCGAACGTGCGATACCAAGCGGCGAAGGGCACCGCCACGCGCCTCGCGGGTTTGTTCGCGCGGGGCATCGCCTCGCAGCGCGACAACGAGGAAGCGACGCGCGAGCTACGGGACGCGGAAGCCGCCGTGCGACAAGCACAGAACAACAAGGAGGCCACGGATCTGCTGGCCGCGCACCTGGTCGTGAAGGCGCGATTCGGGGGTGTGATCGCACAGCGATGGCACAACGTGGGTGATGACGTCGAGCCGACGACGACCGACCCGGTGCTGCGCATCATTGATCCGACACGGCTCGAGGTCGTGGCACCCGTGCCGGCCGCATCGCTGCCACTCGTCACGCCAGGACGCGCCGCGCGGATCTTCAATCCCACCGATGGCTCGCTCATCGACGGCACGGTGCTCACCATGCCGCTCGTCGCCGATCCACCCACGCCCACGAGCGACGTCCGCGTGTCGTTGCCGAAGACGGTCACCTTGCCTGCGGGCACGCCGGTGCAGCTCGAGATCCTGAGCGATGAACGATCGAATGTGATGGTCGTGCCGACGTCGGTCGTCTTGCGCGACGGCCCGGGGAATGTGGACGCCTATGTGATGGTGGCGGGCGCCGATGGAAAAGCCCACCGCAAACCCGTGCAGATCGGCCTCGTGGCGCAGGAGCGCACGCAGATCCTGTCGGGACTGACCGTGGGCGACCGTGTGATCCTGCCCGGCCCCGAACCGATCACGGACGGTGCGTCCGTGTCGATCCAGAAATAGTCCGAACAGCTTCCGCGAGTCTTACTTGACGATCTTGCCGGCCGCGTTGATCTTCACGTCGGTCTTCTTGCCAGTCATCGTCAGGTGATACACGGCCGCCTTGCCCGTGCCCAGACGCTCGACCTTGGTGACCTTGGCTGTGGGGTACGCCTTGGCCTGCACCGCGCGCACATTGGCCGGCAACTGCTGAATCGGTATCACGACCCACGTGGCGGCCGTCGGCGCTTGGGCCAGGACCGGCATCACGGGAACCACTGTCATCACGGCGACCGCCACGAGGGCAGCACGGAGGAACGAACGCATAGAAACTCCTTATCGGCTTGGGAGCGACCCGACTCCTTCAGTGTAGCGGAAAGCGTCGCTTCTGTCGTCCTAAGTCCTACTGCTGTTCGAAACGCGTGTTGAAGCGCTCAGTCACGATCTTGAGGCGCCCGAGCAGGTTGGCCCAATCATCGGTCCAGGACTCGACGCCCTTCGGAATGGCCGGTCGTTCCCAAGGTGACTCGGTCAAACCGAGGCCGGCCGCCACGGACTCGTCGCGCACGAGCATCATCCACGTGGAGGCGGTCTCATCGGCTTCTTCTTCGGAGCGCGACTGAATCGCCCAGCGCCAGCCCAGCGACTCCGCGATCGTCGCGACCATGGGCCCCAAATCGAAGAAGCGATTCGACACGTGCACCGCAATGACGCCCCGCGGCGAGACCTTGTGCGTGTACTCGCGCATCGCCTCCTCGGTGAGCAGATGCACCGGAATCGAATCGGACGAGAACGCATCGAGCACGATCAAATCCCACTGCCCATCGGGCAGAGCGGCTGCGAGCAGGCGGCCATCGCCGAGTCGCACGTCGACACTCGCGCCGCGTTGGCGCGCGCGTCGCAGGAATGAAAAGTACCCTGACCGGCTCGCGACTTCTTCCACCAGCGGGTTGATCTCCAGAAAGGTGTATTGATCACCACGACCCGCGTACGCCGCCAGTGTGCCGACGCCGAGGCCCATCGCCATGACGTGATGCGGCACCAGTCGCGTGATCACCTGGCCGATCGGGCTGGCGCGATGGTAGTAGCTGGTCGCCTGTCCCGATCCATCAGTGACCTCAAACCCGTGCAGCGTGGTGCCGTTCTTCAGGCGCGAGGTCAGTGTGGACGGATCGCGCTGCACGCGCAACGTACCGTAGAAATTGCGCGCCTCGAACAGGCGCTCCATGCCGTAGGTCGGCTCGGTCGCGGCGCAGACAAAGATGGTCCCGACGGCCGCCACAAAGCGCATCGGCCATCCGCGTGCAACGAGCCACAGGCCGAGCACCAGCGCGACGGGGTACTCGGGCACCGCCGAGTTCACCAGCATGAGCGTCCAGTCGTGCATCGGCGCCGTCAGGCGCGACCATCCCCAGGGCAGCAGCAACACAGACACCATGCCGGCCGCCACACCTCCCGCGCTGATGATCGTGTAAAAGCTCGGCAACGCCGCGTCGTGCGGCCGCGTATGCGCCAGGCGTGCGGCGAGTGCGGTGACCAGACCCGCGAGTGCCAACAGCGGCATCGGCAAGTCGAGCACGCTGGTCGCCGGCGTCGCGACGCGAAGCAAATACCACAGCGCGGTGCCCGCCGCCGCCATCGCCGCGAAATGCAACCACAACCCGATGCGCTCCGCCCACGCCGAGAACCCCGCCGCGAACGCCAGCAGGAAGATCGCCAGCGGCACGGCAAACAGCAACGGGAACGAGGCGACGTCGGTGGCCAGATACGTGTTCACCGAAAACAGACACAAGGATGCGGCGAACGACAGGAAGAACCACAACACGGGGCGAGCGGGTTGGCCCACCACCGGCGCAGGCAGCGCGACATCCAGCGGGGACGCCGGCGTCAACTCCGGGAAACGAGTCCCGGTCTCATTGCCTGGAGTTGTCATGGGCGTCGCGACGCGGACGGCGAGCGCGGCGCCGGCGGTGGCGATGGCCCAGATGATCCAACTCTGGGCGCGCACGCCGGCCAGGGGCTCGATGACACCGACGTACAGCAGCAGCCCGCCGACGCTGGCGATGTTGCTGACGGCATAGAGACGATGCACTGGCGTGGATGTGTCTGCGTGGCGCGCGAGCCAGACCTGTACGAGCGGCGATGTCGCAGACAACACGACGAACGGCAAACCCACTGCCACCACACAGACACCGACGATCCACGTAACCGGCGACACACCCGGCCAAGGCGACATCCACAGCGCGCGCACGGTCAGCGGCCACGACAGCGCGGCGATGGCCACGACGACGGCGTGCCGTCGAGTGGCGGCGGCCGTGTCGTGCATGCGGCTCAGTTGGACGCTGTACCAGTAGCCCAGAAGGAGCAATAGCTGGAACACCATGACGCAGGTGTTCCACACCATCGGCGTACCGCCCATGCGCGGGAGCAGGACTTTTCCGACAAACGGCTCAAGCGCAAAGAGTGCGACGGCCGAGAGTCCGATGGGGAGGGCGGGCGACTTGAGCATGCCCGCACATTCTACCTATCTGCCTTCCGCTATCGAGGGTCGCGGACCGGAATGCGGAGCGCGGCGCGACAGCCCACATGCGCGATGCGGTTCTCCAGCGCGAGTGTGCCGCCGTGGGCCTCGGCGATCTGTCGGCTCAGCGCGAGCCCGATGCCGGAGCCGTTGGGCTTGGTCGTAAAGAAGGGGACGAACAGGTTCGATGTATCGGGCAGGCCCTTGCCATCGTCATCGATGACGACCTCCAGCCAATCGGCCGCGACACGCCAACCGATCGTGACGTCGCCTTTTGTTTCCAGCGACGCATCCACCGCGTTGCGCACGATGTTGATCAGCAACTGCTCGAGTTGGTCGGAATCGGCGACGATCGTGACGTCAGGGCCGCCGAGCGAGCGCACCGTCAGGCGCTTCTCCAGTTCCACAATGCGCCCGATGAGCGGAGCGACAGGCACCAGCTTCGGCTGCGGCTTGGGGAGTCGGGCGAGCTGCGCATACGCGCGCAGAAAACGTCCGAGCGCCCCGGACCGCTCCTCGATCAGCGACAGCCCCTGCAGGACTTCGGGCTGTCGCTCAAAGCCGGCGGCACGCTCGATGATCTTCTTCACCGAATGTGCAATCGACTTGATCGGCGTCAGCGAGTTGTTGATCTCGTGCGACAACACGCGCACGATGCGCTGCCACGCGGCCTGCTCTTCTTCACGCAGAGCCTGGCTGAGGTCGGCCATGACGACCAGATGATGCGGACGGCCGTCGCGGTAGAAGGACGCACGACGCACTTCGAAGCGCCCACGCCGGCCGCCGATCGTACGCTCGACCAGTCGTCGCGACTCACCCGTGAGGTATTCATCAAACGCGAATGCACTGGCCGGTTGGCCGATCATGTCGGCTTCGCGCTTGCCGAGGAGGCGCTCGCCGGCTTTGTTCACGAGCAACACGTGCTCGCTCGGATCGAACGCGAACACCGCCACCGCGATTTCCTCCATCACGTGTGTGAGGAGCGCGGTGGACTCGACGGCTTCGGTGCGCTGGCGCTGCAGCGTGCTGCCGAGGTCGTTGACCTCGCGCATGACACCGGCCATCGCGCTGCCGGACTTCGCGCTCAGACCGCGAATCGAGTAGTCGCCCTCGCGCAGCGCGCCGAGCAGGTTCGTCAAGAGCTGCAGCGACCGCGTCGTGAGCTGTCGCGCGACCGACGCGGAGGTGAGCCACGTGAGAAGCACGATCACCGTCAAGGTCCACCGCAGCTCCGGCTGCATCCACCACGAATCCGTGGTCACGTCGTGGCGCCACCAGAGCAACAGTAGCGACAGCACCACGGCCGGCGCACCGCCGCCGAGCACCAGCCACGTCAGCGACAGTTCGAGATTGCGGGCGCGCGGGCGGCTGGCCATTACCGGGTCCGCATCGTCAGAGGCCGAACTGCTGCAGGCGCCGATAGAGCGCACTGCGACTCATGCCGAGCTGATCGGCGGCCTTGCGCACATCGCCCGCATGCCGGGCGAGCACCTTCTGAATGAAGATCTTCTCCGACTGCTCGAGCGTCAGCTCCTCGGCCGGCCCGGTGGGCACCGCCACCTGCAGCCCGAGGTCGACGGCCGTGATCTGCGACCCGCGACACATCAACACACCACGTTCGATCGCGTGGGCGAGTTCGCGCACGTTGCCCGGCCACGGATGCGCGTCGATGGCCTGGCGCCCCGTGCGATCGAAGCCTTCAAACGTGCGCTTGTAGCGCTCGGCGTAGCGCGCGAGATAGTGCGACGCGAGCGGCATCACATCCTCGCGCCGGTCCCGCAGGGGCGGCAGATGAATCACCACTGTATTCAGGCGATAAAACAAATCCTCGCGGAATCGCCCCGCGCTGATTTCGGACCCAAGATCCGCATTGGTCGCCGAGATCACGCGCACGTTCACGAAGATCACGCGCGACGACCCGACCTTCTGCACCTCGCCGGTCTGCAACACCCGCAGCAGCTTCGGCTGCAGTTTCGACGGCATGTTCGCGATTTCATCGAGGAACAGCGTCCCTTCGTCCGCGAGCTCAAAACAGCCGATGCGATCGGTGCGCGCGTCGGTGAACGCGCCCTTCACGTGTCCGAAGAGCTCGCTTTCCGCCACGCCCTCCGACAGCCCGCCGGCATTCATCGTGACGAGCGGCTTCGATGACCGATTCGACAAGCGATGCAGCAGGCTCGCGACCACTTCCTTACCCGTGCCGTGTTCGCCGGTGATCAGCACGCTCGCGTCCGACGCCGCCACGCGCTCGATCGTCTCCCGCACGGCACGCATGGCCGGCGCTTCGGCGATGAACGTCGGCAGGTCGCGCCGCTGCAACCGCGCGTTCTCTTCCTGCAATCGCCGGCTCCGACGCAGCGCACGTCGCAATTCCAGCTGCGTCTGCACCGCCGCCAACACCTTGTCGTCGTCCCACGGCTTCTCGATGTAATCGCGCGCGCCGCGGCGCATCGCTTCCACCGCGCCCTGCACACTGCTCCACCCGGTCATCACGAGGACCGGCAGCGTCGGATCAATCGCTTTGATGCGTTCGAGCAGCTCGAAACCCTCCTGGCCCGAGGTCGTGTCGCGCGTGTAGTTGAGGTCGATCAGCGCGACGTCAAAATCCGAACGCTCGAGCGCGGCCACCAATTCGCCCGGCGAAGCCGCCGTCGTGACGTCGAAGCCTTCGCCACCCAGAAGGAACTTGAGAGCGTCGAGGATGTCCGACTGATCGTCGGCCACAAGGATGCGTCCAGTCATCGGGTTTGATCAGTCCCGAAAGTGGGATTCATGTGGTCATTTTGCCCGGTTTCACGCATCTGCGCTAAGCAATAGGAAGAGTCGTGCCAACGAAAACGTGGCATTGGACTTGAAGGGCATACGGCTGTGCCCCGTGTTCTCGTCGCTGACGACCAGCCCGACATCCTGCAGGCGTTGCGGTTTCTTCTGACCGAACTCCGATGCGACATCGACCTCGTGAGCTCGGTCGATGACGTCATGGCGCACCTGACGCGCGAGACGTACGACCTGCTGCTGATGGACCTGAACTACACACGCGACACGACGTCTGGGCGTGAGGGCCTGGCCCTCCTCGACCGGGCGCACACACACGACCCGGCCCTGCCGATTGTCGTGATGACCGGCTGGGGCAGCATCGACACGGCGGTGGAGGCGATGCGTCGCGGCGCGAAGAGCTTCGTGCAAAAGCCATGGGAAGACTCGGTCCTCGTCGAGATCGTCGAACGCGAATTGGCCGACGGCACTGCGCTCCGGCAGCGCGATGCGCGACACGCCCGTGAACAGGAAGATGCGCGCCTGATCCAGCGTGCGCTGATTCCATCCACGATGCCGCACCTCGCCGGATGCGACATCGGCGCGCGCTGGCAACCCGCATCGGGCATCGGCGGCGATTGCTACGACATGCTGCGCTTCAGCGACACGCGCATGGGCGTCACCATCGCCGACGTCGTCGGCAAGGGTCTGCCGGCCGCGCTGCTGATGTCGAATCTGCAAGCGGCCGTGCGCGCGTTTGCGACCGATGGCGCGCCCACGCGCGACGTCGTGACGAAGGTGAATCGCCTGCTCTCGCGAAATATCTCTGCGGGTAAATTTGTGACGTTCTGCTACGCGGTCATCGATGCGGCTGCCGGCACGATCGACTTCGCGAATGCGGGACACAACCCACCGCTCCTGCTCCGCGCGAATGGCGAGGTCGATGCGCTCGCGGCCACCGGCGTCGTGCTCGGCGTGTTCCCGGACGGATGCTACGAGAGCCGCACGATGGCCTTCGGCGCCGGCGACCGCCTCATCTTCTACACCGACGGCATCACGGAAGCGTCCGACGCACTCGGCAAGGAATTCGGCGAAGACCGCCTCATCGACACCGTGCGCGGCTGCGGTCCAGCCGCGCCCGCCGCGACCATTGTGGACGCGGTCACCACGGCGGTCGCGCGATGGACCGGCGGTGCCGTGCAGGACGACGCCACGCTGATCGTCATCACGCGCGGATAGCGGCTACCAGTGTGGTCGCGCGACGGGCGGCACGGCGTGGCGTGTGTACGCGCCGGTGTTCGTGGTGACCACGTCGCGAGTGCGATCGGCCACATCAAACAGCATGGTCTCTCCGCGAAACAGCGTCACCGACGGCGTCCAGCGCACGTCGGCGATTTCGCTGTACCCGGCGAAGCGATCCCGGAATTTCTCGAGTTCAAACTTGTCGAGCAGCAGGTAGGGCCGATGGCCGTGTGCAGACAGCCAGCGCAACGCGGGATCGAGTTGCTCCGGCTCGATGAAGTCCCATCGGAGCGTAATGCGCCCGCCGTAGTAACGCACCGTGCCGCTGTGCTGCAGCGTGATGATCGCCGCATCGGGATCGGTCACGCCCGAGACCACGCGGGCCACCGCCGGATATCGCGACTCGGTGAGGCCGATCGTGAACGAATCGTGCTGCACGGCGAAAACAACACCATGCGTCATCACTGCGAGAGCCACAGCCACCGCGGAAGCGCGAGCCCAGCGTTGCGGGTGTTCCCACAACCAGACGAGGCCGATCGCGGTCGTCACCGCCAGCGCGGGCCACATCGGCAACATGAACCTGAGGTACCACCAGCTCTCGAACACAAGGTAGCCGCAGTAGAGCGCGAAGACGTACGCCGTGGAGAGCGCGATCAACCAGGCGGCCGGCCGCGCGCGATCACCCGCGCCCCAGAGGACCACAGGACAGATCGTGGCCGCGAGCGCGAGCACCGCCAGGGGCGACTCGGCTGAGGCGATCCACTGCAGGTAGAGGCGCACGTTCGGCCACATGTGCGCCCAGGCGTAGAAATTGCCGAGGTCGCCGTAGCCCGAGAGCGTCGCCGAACCGTAGAACGCGGTGTTGAGCGATGCGTTTGTGACGACGCCGGCGCCGGCAAAGACGGCAAACCATGGCGCGCACCACTGGGACCAGCGCCCTCGATGGCGCGACCAGTCCTGCACCAAGAGCCAGAGCGTCATGAGCGCGGCGAGCACCACGAGGTTGGGCCGCACAAGAATCGCCAGGGCCGCCACGAGCCATCCGATGATGGCCCCGCGTCGCGTGTGCATCAGCGTCAGCGCCAATGCCAGCGTCCACACCGCCGCCGACGGGACGTCGCTCATCGGCACCATCGACATATGCAAGACCGTGGCGCTGGTGGCCACCAGCGCTGCGGCCAGTAGCCCGACGCGCCGGCTCGCGACACGCGCGCCAATCAGGAACGTCGCGAACACCAGCAGGCCGGCGCAGAGCGGAGCGACGACGAAGATCGCGCCGTGTCCGCCGAGACGCTTGGCCGTCGCCATCATCATGGGATAGCCCGTTGAATAGATCGGCACCATGCTGGTTTCTGTTTTGAGTCGCCAGCCGAGCGGCGCGAACGCGCGCTCGGAGAAGGGCGGCACATCGGTGTGCACCCATGGCTGCTCGATAATGAGATGGCCCGAGAGCCACGCGTCCGCCTGGCTGGCGTAACCGTAGCTATCGGCTCCGCCGACCGCCCGCGCACCAAAGTGCCACGTCACGCCGGTTACCGTGCACGCGAGGAGCACCGCCAGCACGAAGAGTCGATCGCGAAACCACATCCCGTTTCCAGTCTAGTGCGCCGACGCTCGGTTTGTGTGAACACGGCCGCGCGGACGCCGGGTCTGGCGGGGAGTACAATGACCAGCTTGTGACATTCCGGCATTGGTTCCTTGAAGGACTGCAAGCCCCCGCCGCCGCGCACGTAGACGCCCCGCACAAGGCGAGTTGGTGGCAGGTCATGTGTCTCACGGGCGTCGATTACTTCTCGACCCTCGGCTACCAGCCGTCCATCGCGTTTGTCGCCGCGCAGTTCCTCTCCCCCTTCGCCACCATCGTCGTCGTCATCCTCACGTTGTTCGGTGCGTTGCCGGTCTACAACCGCATCGCCGCGCTAAGCCCGCACGGCCAGGGCAGCCTGTCGATTCTTGAGGAACGGCTGCCGCGCTGGCGCGGCAAGGCGTTCGTGTTGTGTTTGTTGGGGTTTGCCGCGACCGACTTCGTCATCACGATCACGCTGTCGGCCGCTGACGCCACCGCGCACATTGTCGAGAATCCGTTTGTGCCCCACTGGATGGATCACCGCGTGTTGATCACGTTGGTCCTGCTGGCGGCGCTCGGAGCGATCTTTCTCAAAGGATTCAAGGAAGCGATCTGGCTGGCCGTTGGTTTGGTCGCGGCGTATCTCATGTTGAACGGGCTGATCATCGGCAGCGAACTGTGGACGCTGGCCCACCACCCCGAGTGGCTGCAGACGTGGCGGCACAATCTGTTCGCGCAGGAACTGTACGGCCAGCGCGGCAGTCCGATCATGATGGTCGCCTTCGCGTTCATCGTGTTCCCGAAACTCGCGCTGGGCCTGTCAGGTTTCGAGACCGGTGTCGCGGTGATGCCGCTCGTGCGGGGCGTCGACGGCAAGCCCGTGGATCCGGCGATTGAACTGCGCGCGCGCATCGACAACACGCGCAAGCTGCTCAAGACGGCCGCCATCATCATGAGCGTGCTCCTGATCGGCAGCTCGATCATCACGGCCATGATGATCCCGGCCGAGGCGCTGCAGACCGGTGGCCCGGCCAACGGCCGCGCGCTCGCGTATCTGGCGCACCGTGACTTCGGCGAAGTGTTCGGCACGCTCTACGACGTCTCGACGATCGCGATCCTGTGGTTCGCCGGCGCATCAGCCATGGCCGGCCTGCTCAATCTCGTGCCCAAGTACCTGCCGCGCTACGGCATGGCGCCCGACTGGGCGCGCGCGACACGGCCGCTGGTCTCGCTGATCATGCTGATCGCGTTCTTCGTCACGATCATGTTTGACGCCGACGTCGACAAACAGGGCGGCGCGTACGCCACCGGCGTCCTGGTGCTGATGACGTCGGCCTGCGTGGCGGTCATGGTCGCGCTGCCGCTTAGCCGCAAACGCTTCCTGCCGATCGCGCTGATCTTCGTCTACACGACGATCCTCAACATGTTTGAGCGGCCTGAAGGCTTGAAGATCGCCAGCTGGTTCATCTTCACCATCATCGGCACGTCGCTGATTTCGCGCGTCCTCCGCTCCACCGAGATCCGCATCGAAGGCGTCGACTACGACGATCAGGCGGAACGCTTCATCAAGGACGCCGCGACAGCCGGGCGCGCGAGCAGCAGCCAATTCCCGGCACTGCGCATCATCGCCAACCGACCCGACACGGGTCACCGCGAAGAATACGATCGCAAGCTCGCCGAGGCGCGCCGCGAACATCATCTGCCTGAAGCGGATCCGGTGCTGTTCCTGGAGATTCGACCGAGCGACGTCTCCGACTTCGCCAACCGGCTCGACGTGCACGGCGTCGACATCGACGGCCATCGCGTGCTGCGATGCTCAAGCCCGGCGATCCCCAATGCAATCGCCGGCCTGCTCCTCAACCTGCGCGACCGGACTGACTGCCTGCCGCACGCCTACTTCGGCTGGACCGAGGGCAATCCGATCGCCTACCTGCTGAAGTTCCTCGCATTTGGTGAAGGTGATACGGCGCCGGTCTGCCGCGAAGTGCTGCGCCAGGCCGAGCATGTGCCCGAGCGCCGTCCGCGCATTCACGTTGGCTAGCGATCGACTCGCTCGTTCATCAGCTTGTTCAGCAGGCGATCGAGCAGTTCCGCCTGCGCCGCGTTGATCAGCGGCCGGGCGTCGTCGATCGAATAGAACGCCGCGCGATCGATCTCCGGCACCTGGATCCACTTGCCGGACTTCGGCGGCCACTCGGTCGTGGTCATCTCACTCTTCAACAGCGACGTGTCGGCATCACCTTCGAAGGCAAAGGCGTGCACCAGCTTGCCGCTCCGCTGCACGATGTGGCCGAGAGGCAAATACGGCGGCAATGGCTCAAAGCCGGTCTCTTCTCGAAACTCCCGGATCGCTGTGTCGAGTGGACCTTCACCCGGATGCATACCACCCTTGGGAATGGTCCAGGCGGCTTCGTTTCGGCCCGTCCAGTACGGACCGCCGGGATGCGCCAGCAACACCTCAAGACCACGCGTCGTCCGCCGGTAGAGCAGCAATCCGGCACTTTCCTTGTGGCGTCGCTGCGGGGGCATCGTGGTGCTGAGGATACGACGAAATCAGGTGAGCTCTTCGAACGATCTCACCACCGGAATCGCGCCCACATCTGCGGTCGGCGTATTTCCGGGCCGCACTGACAGGGCCGGTCGAAGCCCGGCGTCACGCGCGGCGTACAGTTCGGCCAACACGTCCGAGACAAACAGGATCGCATCCGGTCGAGCACCGAGCGCCGCGGCGATGCGCGTGTAACTCTCGCGCTGCACTTTGGCGCCGACTCCGGTATCGAAGAACGCGTCGATGGCCGACGTGAGATCACCGAACGGCGTCGTGCTGAACAACAACCGCTGCGCGAGCACACTGCCAGACGAGTAGATGGCGATGCGCAGGCCGCGGGCACGCCACCGCGTGAAAGCCGGCGGTACGTCGGGAAACAACTCGCCGCGAAGATCTCCCGCGCGATAGCCTCGCTTCCAGATCAGACCCTGCAGTTCCTTGAGCCCTGGTGACTTGCGATCGCGATCCATCAACCACAGGGCGTACGCGTCGACGGACGGGATGTCGGGCGGCACTGACCACGCCGGCGGCGTCGCCCCAACGTCCGAGTCCGCGGCGTACTCCGCGGCAAGCAACGTGACCGCCGATTGCACATCGCGCGCGGACCAACACTCGTCGAGGAAGCCGCCGAGCGCAGTGCGCGCGTACGGAAACAGCACCTCATGCACAAACGCGATCGGCGTCGTCGTGCCCTCGATGTCGAGGAGGACGACCTCTACACCTTCGGTCACAGCGATGGCGGCGTGAGGCGTGGTGGCAAATAGGCCGGGCCGAAACACAGCGGTTGGAACTGCGTGTCAGCGCCACTCTGCGTGTAGTGCGGCGTCCAACCCGAGACGTCCTGAAACAACCGAATCGCCCGAATCCGTCGATCCTCGCAGAGATCAAACCAATGATGCGTGCCGCGGGGCACGCGAATCAAATCGCCCTGCCCCACTTCGATCGCGAACACGACGCCACCGACCGGGTGAATGTGAAACACGCCGCGGCCTTCGACGATGTAGCGCACCTCGTCTTCGTCGTGCCAGTGCTCGGCGCTGAACTTCTTCAGCATCGCGTCGAGATTCGGCGTGTTTGGCTTCACATCGATCACATCGGCCGTCACGTAGCCGCCACGCGCCTTCAGCGCGTCAACTTTGTCGGCGTAGGTCGCGAGGATGACCTCAGCGGTGGCGTCCGACAACGCACCCGGACGAGGCTCGACGCGTTCGTAGTCGATGCCGTGACCAGACAGAAATGCCGCGATAGCCGCGTGGCCTTCAATCGTGCGCTGCTCCGCCGGAATTCGAATCAGTGCCATGGGCCCATTCTACGGCCGGTGACTTCGAGCAGGAACTCCAGGATCTCAACATGCCGCTCGGCATCCGCGAGTCGATCGCCCCACGTGTACATGCCATGTCCACTCAGGAGCACCGCGTGGCACTGCGGGTGTGCCGCGAGCACCGCGACCAATCGCTCCGATAATCGCGTCATGTCCTGATCGTTCGGCAGGATCGGGATCCACTCACGATGCTCGTGGGTCGTGACACCGCTGAGTCCCTTGAGCATCTCCAGGCCCTCGATCGCAAGTCCTCCACCAGCCACGAAGTGCTGCGACAGCAAGGTGGACCAGATCGAGTGCGTGTGCAACACCGCGCCGGCGCCACGCAGACGCGCGATCTCCACATGCAACAGGGTCTCGGCCGACGGTCGCGGCGCACGACGCTCAACAGCCGCACCGCGGTCATTCACTTCAAGAAAGTCTTTGACCCTCATCGTGCCCTTTGGGACGGAGCTGGCCGAGATCACCAGTCGCATGGGACGAGTCGAGCGCACGACGCTGAAGTTGCCGCTCGTGCCCATCACCCATCCGCGCGTGTAGAAGCGCCGACCAATGTCCGCCAGTGCACGGGCGGCAGACTGTTTCGTCCAGCGATCGACTCGTCGGGTCGCCATCACGCGCATCCTACCGCAGCGGAGCGGTGGCATTGGCGCAACCCGCTCGCAGACCAGAGATGGTCTTGGGCGCGAACCCCTTCGTCGTCACCAGCTGTGCGTAGACCAGCGGCAAGATGTCCTTTGTGCGCCAGCCGCGCCCGTTCGCGTGAAAGATGATGACGCTCCCGTTCTTCGCGCGGCCCACCACGTCGTTGACGATGGCAGCGGTCGTGAGCTTCTTGTACGGGTCACCGGAGACGATCGACCACATCACGGTGGTTTGTCCCGCCGCCTCGGCCACGTGCACCGTCGTGTCGTTGTATTCGCCGTACGGCGGGCGAAACAACGTCGCGCTCAGGCGATAGCGCTCCAGCAGTGTGCGAATGGGTCCGGCCACCTCGGCGGCCTGCGCTGTGGCCGAGAGTCGTGGCATGTGCGCGTGCGCCTCGCCATGCGTGCCGACTTCGAAGAACGGCTGCGCGATCAGACGCCGGAACTCCGCATCGTGCGTCTCGATCCAGCGACCGGACGCGAAGAACGTTGCCGGCACGTGATGCTCGATGAGATAGGACACCAGCGGCGCATCAAATCCCGTCCCCTCGCTGACGGGGCACAGGTCGAACGTGAAGGCGATCGCGTGACAGCTCGCCGGTCCACGTGTGAAGACGGTGCCTGCGGCTTCCACCGACGGGCGCGCAGCAATCCCCGCCAGGATCAGCACCAGGCACGCGCGCTTCACAGCTTGGCGCTCCGCAGCCGCAGCGCATTCGAGATCACCGACACCGAGCTGAGGCTCATTGCTGCCGCGGCGAACATCGGACTGAGCAAGAAACCGAAGAATGGATACAACACACCCGCGGCCAGTGGTACTCCGAGAGAGTTGTAGAGGAAGGCAAACCAGAGATTTTGTCGGATGTTTCGCATGGTGAGACGCGACAGCGCGCGTGCGCGGACGATGCCGGCCAGGTCACCGCGCACCAGGGTGACGCTCGCGCTGGCCATCGCCACGTCCGTGCCCGTGCCCATCGCGATGCCCACGTGCGCGCGGGCCAGGGCCGGCGCGTCGTTGATGCCATCTCCGGCCATGGCAACGATGCGCCCCTCGGCGACGAGCGCGGCGATCACCGCGGCTTTTCCGTCCGGCAACACACCGGCAAACACGTCATCCAGCTTGAGCGATGCCGCCACGGCCCGGGCCGTGGTCTCGTGATCGCCAGTCAGCATTACCACACGCACGCCATCCGCCTGCAAAGCGGCGATCGCCGACGGCGTCGTGGACTTGATGGGATCGACGACTGACATCAGTCCGGCCAACGCGCCATCGACACCGGCCAGCATCACGGTATGCCCTTCGGCGCGGAGCGCAGCTGCGCGCCCGACGATCGGGCCGGTATCGATGCCGATCAACGACATGAGGTCTTCGGTGCCGACCGACACGACGTGGCCATCCACCTCGCCGCGAATGCCGCGTCCGGCGATGGCACTGAATGCGCCAGCCTCACCGAGCGTGACGCCGCGCGCCGCCGCTCCGGTGGCGAAGGCCGATGCAAGCGGGTGCTCGCTCGCACGCTCGAGCGTCGCGACGAGACGAATCAGTCGATCCGCCTCCATGCCGGGTGCCGGCTCAACGACCGCGAGACTGGGACGTCCCTCGGTCAGCGTGCCGGTCTTGTCCACGGCGATCGTGTCGACCGACTGCATCACTTCAATCGCTTCGGCGTTGCGGAACAGCACGCCCATCGATGCGCCTCTGCCAGCAGCCACCATGATCGACATCGGCGTGGCGAGGCCCAACGCACACGGGCACGCGATGATCAGCACAGCGACCGCATTGACGAGCCCATGCGCGAGTCGCGGCTCGGGGCCGAGCCACGCCCACACCGCGAATGTCGCGATGGCCACCACCATCACCGTGACCACGAAGTAGGCGGAGACGCGATCGGCGAGTCGTTGAATCGGAGCGCGGGAGCGCTGGGCTTCAGCGACCATCGCAATGATGCGTGCCAGGAGTGTGTCGGCACCGACCTTATCTGCGCGCATGACAAACGTGCCCGTGCCATTCATGGTGGCGCCCACGACGCGATCGCCTGCGCGCTTCTCCACAGGCAACGGTTCACCTGAGACCATCGACTCGTCGATCGATGACCCACCGTCGAGCACGATGCCATCGACGGGCACTTTCTCGCCTGGCCGCACGCGGAGCCGGTCGCCGACATGCACATGCTCGAGGGGGATCTCTTCGTCGTGGCCGCTGTCGTTCACGCGTCGAGCGACGGGCGCAAACAGCCCCATCAGCGCTTTGACGGCCGCACCTGTCTCGACGCGCGCGCGCAGCTCGAGCACCTGGCCCACGAGCACGAGCGCCACAATCACGGCTGCGGCCTCGAAGTAGCGCGCCACGTCGCCGTGGTGGTCACGCGCCGACGCTGGAAATTGATCGGGCGCGATGACGGCGATCACGCTGTAGATGAATGCCGCGCTGACGCCCATGCCGATCAGCGTGAACATATTCAGGTTGCCAGTGCGCATCGAGTTGAACGCGCGCACATGAAAGGGCCACGCCGCCCAGAGCACCACCGGAGCCGCGAGCAGTAACTCCGCGAGGGGATACGCGAACCCGCCCATCGCGAGCACAAGCAACGGCGCCGCCAGCACGACGCTGGTCCAGAGACGCCGGTGCAGGTCCCTCAACTCGTGTCGGGTCGCGTCGTCTCCGGCTGCGGACGGCACCTCGGGCTCGAGCGGCATACCGCAGATCGAACAGTCACCTGGGTTCGGCTGACGGATCTCGGGATGCATGGGACAGACGAAGAAGGGGTTCGACTGAACCTTGGGGTTCGGAAGAGCGTGAGGGTTCGATTTGAGCCTGGGGGTCCGGTTCGGCGGCGTGGGGATCGGGGCGCCGGGCACTTTCATCGCTTCGACGAACTTGATCTTGCAGCCTTCCGAGCAGAAGAAGTAGTCGACGCCGTCGTGCGCGTGCGTCCACTTGGTCTTCGCCGGATCAACGGCCATCCCGCAGATCGGATCTATCGCCACCGTCCTAGCCTACCGGAAGAACGGGGTTCACCTTGGTCGCGATTCTGCGTAATAACCGGCATGACGCGACACCTCACACACGCGCTGCGCCTGTTTGCCCGGCAGCCACTGTTCACGTTCACAGCGGTCGCTTCCCTGGCGATCGGCATCGGCGCCAACGCCACGATCTTTTCGGCCGCCAATGCCATCCTACTGGCGCCGACGGCTGGGATCGCGTCGCCCCGGCAGCTCGTCGACATTGGCCTCACTCGGCCGAACAGCCAGTTCGACACGATGTCGTATCTGAATTTTGCAGACCTGCGAGATCGCAACCGGACGCTCACGGGCATGTACGCCTGCGGTATCGAACCGAAGCCGTTGAGCCTCGGCCGCGCGGACGGCGCCGAGCGGATCTACGGTCAGTTGTGCAGCGCGGGGTTCTTCGATGTGCTTGGCGTCACGCCGGCACTCGGTGCCTTCTACCACGCGAATCAGGAAGTGGTGGGCACACCGCTCCGACAGGTGGTGCTCAGCGATCGATTCTGGCGTCGCGCTTTCGCGGCCGATCCCACGATTGCGGGCCGCGACGTGGTGATCAACGGCGATCACTTCACCGTCGCCGCCGTCACGCCGCCAGGATTTCAAGGCACCACGATCCTGTCGCCTGATGTCTGGGTACCACTCACCACATACACGCGCGCGCTGCCGGCCGACAACCTCTTCACAAAGCGCGAAAACACGTGGCTCGTCGCGGGCGGACGCCTGAAACCCGGCGTCACGATCGCCGACGTGCGACAGGATCTCAAGGCCATCACGGCGGATCTCGGCAAGCAGTTTCCGGAGGCGATGGGATCCAACGGCGCCGCCGTGATGCCGTCGAGCCGAGTGCCTGGCGAAGCCGGCGACTACATCGGCCCCCTCGTCGCCGTGCTCATGACGATCGTCGGTCTCGTGCTGTTGCTCGCGTGTACGAATCTCGCTGGCCTGCTCCTCGCTCGTGCGGCCGCACGAGGTCGCGAGATGTCGGTACGTGTCGCGCTGGGCGCCAGCCGATGGGATCTGATGCAGCAACTGCTGGCCGAATGCCTGTTGCTGTTTGTCGCCGGGGGCCTCGCGGCGACACTCCTCGCCTTGTGGATGACCCAGACGCTCTGGGCATTGCTGCCCACGCTGCCATTTCCCGTCAACATCGCGTTGACGATGGACTGGCGGGTGCTGGTGTTCACGTTTGGCCTGGCGCTGGTCGCGGGCCTGGTGACGGGCCTCGTGCCGGCCTGGCAAAGCAGCCAGCCACATTTGACCGTGAGTCTGAAAGCCGACCAGTCTGCACCGGGACGTCAGCGGCTTCGCCATGTGCTCGTGTCGGCACAGATGGGTCTCTGTCTCCTCCTCCTTGTCGTCGCGGCGCTCCTGCTGCGGTCCTTGAGTTCAGCCGCGACGGTCAATCCCGGATTTCGCGTCACCGGCATCGACGTCGCGCATATCGACATCAGCCTGGGTCACTACACCGACGCGCAGAGTCCCGCGATCACTGAACAGGTGCGCCACGGACTCGAAGCGATTCCGGGCGTCTCGCGCGTGGCCGTGGCCGCCATGGTGCCGCTCGATGGCGGCGGACTTGGGCTCGGCAATCTGCGTCGCAAGGGCGATACCGGCGCCGGGCGCGAGATCAACGCCGACTGGAACATCATCTCGCCGGAGTTTCTACCGACGATGGAGTTGCCGATCATGAGCGGTCGTAACTTCACGGTGGACGACCGCACGGGCGGCTCGCGCGTGGCCATTCTCAACGAGCAGTTTGCCGCGGAGTTGTGGCCCGGCGAGGACCCGCTCGGCAAACAGCTCGAGTGCGGCGATTTTCGACCGGGCCGACACGACGAGATCAAGACCATCACTGTGGTCGGTATCGCGCGGAACGCAAAGTACCGATGGATCGGCGAGGCGCAGCGCAACTTCATCTACGTGCCGCTCAGCCAGGAACCGTGGCAGCGCGCGCAGTTCTTCATCGCGCGAGACCGCCGCAACACGACGACCGCGGATCTCACCGCGTCGGTGCGTCAGACCCTTCGCGCGATTGATCCGGACCTTCCGCTCGTCGACTTACAACGGATGAGTGAGGTCGCGTCGCTCGGCATGCTGCCACAGTTGATCGCGGCCTCCGTCGCCGGCTCGCTCGGCGCGCTGGCGCTGTTGCTGGCGGCGATCGGTCTCTATGGCGTAATGGCCTACGCCGTGACGCGGCGCACGCGCGAGATTGGCGTGCGCATGGCGCTCGGCGCCGATCGGCGGGAGGTGATTCGCCTGGTGCTCGGCCAGGGGCTGCGGCTGACGCTCGTTGGCGGGGTTATTGGACTGGCGCTCGCGGGCGCCGCCGCAGCCGGACTCGCGAGTGCCGGGCTGCTCTTCGGCGTGGGCCGACTTGATCCGGTCGCGTTCGGCGCCACGAGCGGGCTGTTGGTGCTGGTCGCGGTACTGGCGACCTACATCCCCGCACGGCGCGCCGCGGGGATCGACCCGCTCGCGGCGCTGCGGGCCGAATAGGTCAGGGCTTTCTGGAGTACACGCTACGGCTTGGGGGCACCATGTTGCGCGGTGTGCCCGTGCGTTCGATCACGACGCGTCCCTTGGCGTCGAGCCAGAGCTTGCGCGTGGATTTCACTTCGACCGGTCCGTTGGCGCTTGGCGATGCGCTCGTGGACGTGATGACCAGCGTCTTGCCTTCCCACGTCGCGTAGGAGGTCACCTCGATCGGCGGGGCATTCGGCACGCTCGGCGGCGACGTGTTCTTACTAACGGAGCCATCGAGTTTATAGACCGCGGTGACCACCATAGGGCCAAGATCCACGTGCATCGTGAATGCCTTCGCATCCTGCTCAGCCGTGAACGTCTCGGTGAACAGCGCCAGGCCGTTCATCTTCGCGGCGTCGGCATTGACCTTCGTCGCATCGGCATCAAATACCCACGCGCCGCCGAAGTTGGGTTTCGCCGCAGACGCGGGCGCCTGTGCGCCCACGACCGACGCGAGCGCCACCAGGGCGACCGCTGTGATCAGCAGATCGTTCACGTGTCTCGTCAGCGCGCTCCGCATGGTCATCTCCTCTGGCTCCTGCCCTGTTAGACACCCGCTACGGCTTGATGGCGTAGAGGCGACCTTCACCTTCAGTGTGCACGAGTTGCACGTCATTGGCGAACTGCGCGTACTGGCCTTCCACGAATGCGCGCTGACCAGGGTCCACGAGCGACGTGTGCAGGATGACGTGGGTGATGCCGAGCCTCCGGGCCAGCGCGAGGCTCTCGGCATCCGGAAACTTCACCATCGTCCAATAATTGTCCTGGTAGCCAGGCGGTTGGATGCCGCTGAATCCGACGAACAGCGGCTTCCAGTGCGCCATCGAATGCACCATGAAACGCGTGGTCCATCGCTCGCGGCTCGGTGTGCCCAGTGAATCCGACAACGGCATCTCGAGGAGTGCCATCGGCTGCGGCTGCGTGCCCACCCACTGATCGATGGCCGGCGGCGTCACGTCGTACGGCTCGGACGTCATCGGCAGCATCGCGAACTCGGCGACCAGGCCCGCGATGCACAGAGTCGCGACGCCGAGGCTCAGGCTGGCGCGCCGCGCGGACATCAGTCGGTCAAACCCCGACGCGGCCATCAGGCCCAATGCCAGCATCCCCAGCACGGTGAAGCGTGACGGCATGCGGACGAAGTTCAGGCCCGGTATCCAATATATGAAACGCCAGATATCGAAGGGCGGCCCCAACGACAGCCACACACACATCAGGAAGATCGACGCGTAGAGCCAGAGATGGTCCAGGGTGTTGAACGAGCGGCGCCATACCGCGAACCAAGCGGCGATACGCTGCGCTCGCGGTGCCCACGCGAGCGGCGCGCGCGCGCGCAGCAGGAATCGCAACGCCACCATCACCACGAGCTGCAACCACGGCGTTGCGCCATGCGACGTGAACAACACCGTGTTGCCCGCTCGCCATCGCACACCACCGGTGAGCGCGACGCGGATCGACAGCGCCAGCAACGCCACGGAGCACACCTCAAGCCCGACGGCGATGCGACGCCACCGACGATGGGCGTCAGCGGGTGCCGCCGCGGTGGCGTGGAGCCACAACGCGAGCGCACCCAGCACCAGCGGCAGCACGCCCGGAAATAGCCACGCGTCGGGTTCGCCCTTGAGCCAGTGCCAATCGGGCATCTGCGCGAGCAGCCATTGATGGACGATCGTTGGTGAGGTGAAGTAGCTGGAGGTCGCCATCCACCATTCTTCGTAGATGCGTTTCAGCCCGACCTCGGACTGTGCCAACTTGTACGGAATGTAGATGAGCAGCGTTGGCACCATGGCCACTGCCCCGACCCAGCCCGCATCACGCAGACGACGCACAACGGCGATCGGTTCGCCGGTCAGGCATTTCCAGACGAGTAACATCGCGATAGCGAGCGTCAGCATCGCGGCCGCGTGTCCGCTCGTGATCGCCTGCAACGAGTAAAGCGCGATCGCGATGCGCAGATACCGCGCACGTCCGGTATCGAAGTACATGTGGAGCGCGAGCAACGTGAAGGGAATCCACTCCACGGTTGAGATCGGCAGTTGATCCATGCGAAAGAATCGCGGCGGTGCGAACCCGGCAATCGTGCCGGCGATCAGTGCGGCCCCTGTCGACAGCCGCAGGTATCGCGCCAGCAGAAACGCACCGAACGCGCTCGCCGCGACCGAAAATAGCACCACGACGTTCATGGCGAGGATGGTGTTGCCGGTCAACCAGATGATGGGCGCAGCCAGGAGCGCGCTGCCAATCAGATTCTCGGAATAGGCCAGCGTGTTGTGAAAAGGAAAGAAGATGTTGGCGTCGAAGATCGCCCATGGATGATGCGTGAGCGCCTGCACATCCCAGCCAATCGTCCAGATGGCCAGATCCATGTCGGTGCCGAGCGACAGGACATGAGTGGCCAGGTGCGTGCTGAACGGATAGGTCAGCACCAGGGTGAGTGCCACGTAGAAGACCGCGGCGCCCACCACCGAACGAGTGCGCATAGAGCAGCGATCTTATACAATCGCGCGCCATGAGCCACACGCCAGTGCACGCCGCCAATCTTCCCAAGCCTGCGGGGCCCTACTCACCCGGCATGGGCTTCGAGCGCCTGATCTTCGTGTCGGGACAGGGCGCGACCGATCCGGCCACCGGCCAACTCGCGGGCCCCGATGCGACCGCACAGACCGAACAGTGTTTGAAGAACGTGCAGGCGATCCTGCAGGCCGCCGGGAGCGACCTCCAGCACGTGCTCCGCTGCGGCGTGTTCCTCATCGACATCAACGAATTCGCCGAGATGAACGCCGTCTACTCGCGCATGTTCGGCGAACATCGCCCGGCGCGCACGACGATTCAGGCCGCAGGACTTCCGGGCAAGGGACTCAGAGTCGAGATCGACTGCATCGCGTACAAGCCGTAGGAACGCGAAAGACATAGCCGCCGGGCTTCAGCCCGGCGGACTCGCGGCGGGCTCCAGCCCGCCGCCTGCGACTACGCCATCTCTCGGCCGAGAGTGACCATGATCTCCATTTGCCTGTCGGGCGGCACCGTCGCCGGCGCCCCGCCCCACGTCTGGTAGGCGGGAATGAATCGACGGATGTAGTCTTCGATGTCGGCGCGGCTCAGGCCGGGTTTGCCGCTGGCTTTCATCCGCTCCTCGGCTTCCACGCGCCAGGTCAGCACGTAGTTGGGGTCAAGCGCGCGCAGCACGATCCACGCGTCGATGTGGTGATACCAGCGATCGTACTCCGCAAGTGCGCGATTCGGTTCGATCAGAAACGGATCGGCGAGTGACGACTCCGACACCGGTGTGAAGCCGAACATCCACCCTTCCACAAACACGATGTTGATCGGCATCGACACGTGTCGCCACTGCTCCACCGGCGCGCGGTCTCCGCGGCCGACGTGCGCCGATTTGTCGTAGACCGGCACGATCACATTGCCGACGCCAGCCTTCAGCGTCTCGAGCGTCGCCTCGCCGAGTGCTACATCGTGCGTTCCGGGATAGCCACGATGCTCGAGGTACGGGTTGCCCGGATGCGCGGCGGCAACCTCAAGCTGCCCAGCGCGCGTCATATAGAAGTCATCCACTGAAACCGTCGTGCCGGTCAGACCGTGCTCGGGCAGCGCGTTGAGCAACGCGCGTGTCAACGTGCTCTTGCCGGCACCCTGTGGGCCCTGAATACCGATCACCAGAGGACGAGCGGACTGTCGCGCGAGTTGCGCGCGGCAAAAGGCGAGGACTTCGGCGTAGAGAGGACTCATGACCTGCGCACTATACTTGAGGTTCCCATGTCCATTCGTGCGGTGAAACAAATCTCTCAGGCGACGCCGACCCTGGAAGGCGCCGGCGTGCACCTCCATCGTGGATTCGGATTCGGCAAGACGAGCGAATTCGATCCGTTTCTCCTGTTCGATGACTTCCGCAACGAACGCCCCGCCGACTATCTCGCCGGGTTTCCGTGGCATCCACACCGCGGCATCGAGACCATCACGTACGTGCTCGCCGGCACCGTCGAACACGGCGACAGCCTCGGCAATCGCGGCGCCATGAATGCCGGCGACGTGCAGTGGATGACCGCGGGCAGCGGCATCCTGCATCAGGAAATGCCGACCGGCGATGCCGACGGCCGCATGCATGGCTTTCAGCTCTGGGCCAACCTGCCGAGGTCACTGAAGATGACATCGCCGCGCTATCAGGACGTGAAAGCCAAAGATATCGCCGAAATCACCGATGACGACGGCACGAAGGTGCGCGTGGTGTGCGGTGAATTCTGGGGCGCGCGCGGCCCGGTCGATGGCATCGCGGCCGATCCGACGTACCTCGACATCTCGGTTCCGCCGGGCAAACGCAAAGTCCTGCCTGTCTCAATGGAACGACATGCGTTCGCCTATGTCTTCGCCGGATCTGGGTCCTTCCGTGACGCATCGGCGCCGCGCGCGGTGCTCACGGATATGACCGGCGAACTCGACGAGACTCCGGTCCTGACGACCACCGGCAATCGGTCGCTGGTGCTGGTTGACCGAGGCGACGAAGTCGTCGTGCAGGCCGGCGAGGAAGGCATTCGCTTCCTGCTCGTGTCGGGCAAGCCCATCGAAGAACCGGTGGCGTGGTACGGACCGATCGTGATGAATACACAGGCCGAACTTCAAGTGGCCATGAACGAGCTTCGCCAGGGCACGTTCATCAAATGATGGACGTCACGAAATCCGGCCGCAACGTGGTGGCGGGCATCTCGATCGAGATGCCCGCAAACCATGTTTGTGCCGGGCGGTCGAGACCGATCCCCAATCGAAACTGCGTGACCGCACGCCGCAGCCCCTCACCAAACGACGCGTGGTCAATGCGGCCCGGCTCATCAAAATCCAACAGGTAGTTGCTGAACGGATGCGTCACCCTTGGCGCGAGCGTGATGCCGTATTTTTGCGGGTCTCGCGCCATCGGGCTGTACGCCGTGAGGCCGAAGTAGTGCCACATCGCCGAGTGCAACGCGCCGGCGGCAAATAACTGGCGCACGAACTCGAGCGCATCGACCGTCTCTTGCGCCGTTTCGGTTGGGAATCCGTAGATCAGATACGCGTGTACGAAGATGCCCGCGTGCGCGAGGCCGTGACACACGCGCGCCCCCTGCGCGAGCGGCACGCCCTTCTCCATGAGCGCCAGCGTGCGCTCGGACGCCGTTTCGAGTCCGCCCGTGATGGCCACACAACCGGACGCGGCCAGCACCGGCCCCATGTCTTCGAGCGCGCGATCAAACCGCGCGTTGCCCCACCACGCGATCGACACGCGCTCCGCGATCAGCCGCTCGGCCAGGGCGCGCATCAGCGCGGGCGGCATCGCCTCGTCCACGAAGTGAAACCCGGTCTCGCCCGTCTCGTCGATCATGCGCTTGATGCGATCGATCAACACACCGACGGGCACCTGTTCATACCGATTGATGTAGTCGAGACCGGTGTCGCAGAACGAGCATTTGTTCCAGTAGCACCCGTGTGCCAGGGTCAGCTTGTTCCATCGCGACCCCCACAGCGACTGGAACGCCTGCACCGTGGGGCGCAATGCGAGATAGCGATCGAGCGGGAGCCCGACGGACGTCGGCGTGCCGGTCTTCGACCACGGCACATCGCGTTCGCGCGGGTCATGCACGTACACCACCCGGCCGTCGCGCCGTACAAACGTGCGACACAGCTGCTCTGGCGCACGGTGGCCCTCGATCAACTCCAGCACGCACTGCAAGGGACGCTCGCCGTCGTCGAGCGTCACGAAGTCGACGTAGTCGAACAGTCGTGGGTCGCTGAGCTCGCGCAACTGCGTGTTGATCCAGCCACCGCCGAACACGACACGGATCGACGCATCGATCGTCTTCATGCGGCGTGCCATCCGCAGCGCGCCATACACGCTGCCGGGGAACGGCACTGAGAAGCCGACAACGCCGGGCCGATGCGCACCGACTAGTGCACCCGCCGTGTCATCAATGTACCGATCTAACAGGCCCGTCGCTCCTTCCAGCCGATCGCGCAACGCGTCGAACGACGCGCAGTCGTCGCTCAATCGTTCCGCGTAGGTTTCGAGTTCGAACTCCGGATCGATCGTCAGTCGCACCACGGTCGCCAGATCCGACAGGACGACGCTGGACCGATAGCGCGCTTCGTCGATCTCCGATGAAGTGCCGAAGGCGACTCGGAGCGGCGTCGTCGATGCGAGCAGACGCTCACGCTGCGTCGTCGTGAGACCTCCGAGCTGCACCTCAACACTTTGCAGGTTGTAGTACGCCTGTGTGGCCCAGGCCCCCTGGCGTTCCAGCGGTGCAGGAAAGAAGCCGGGCCGCATCGCGCGTACGGCGGCGCCGTGGTCGCGTCCCTGCACACACGCCACGGCGGTATTGACCGTGGCCGCATACTGCTCGGCGTCCGCAAGGAATCGCTGAACGAGGGGGTCCGTACTGGCGCCCACCGACGCGATCTCAGCCACCACGTCTCGAACACCGTCCGCGCTCAACAGGCGAAGCAACACCGTCAAGCTGGCGTCGGCCAGGGTTGCCGAGCGATCGATCGTGCGCAGGAACCCGCCGAGGTAGCCAATCGCCGGATAGGGTCCGGTCGGCTGGGTCAACGGCGGGTTCACAAGGAGGATGTTCATTGCCTGTATATAAGGATGGGGCGGACCGCCCCGGCATCTTATCTCGCGACCCTGATTCAAGTTCCGACCGATTGTTCCGATTTTCCATTCGGAGGACCTGTGAACGGGCATACCAAAGCCGGAAGCCGACCGATCGAGCTGGGGTTGCGAGATGACCCCTCAGCCGTCGTGCGCGCGCTGCTCGACCGGTCCTTTGGGCTGATCGCGGATTGTGTCTCCGCCTGCGGCGATGCCGACATCGTGATGGCCGAGGTGCAGGAATGCCAGACGACTCTCGCCGTCGGCGCCGCGCCGGCCGAAGTTGAGGCCGTGTGCCTCACGTGCCTCGACACCTGCCGGGAATTTCTGGCCAACTCCACCGCCGGTGAAACGGAACGCCAACAGTATTTCGCCGACCTCATGGGCCTCGCGCAATCCGCGATGGCGGACATTTCCGGCAATCCCAGTCTTGCGGGCGCCGACCTCTCGAGCATCGCGAGCCGATTCGATGCGGTATTGAAGATGACGACCCTCGCCGAAGTGAAAGCTGGGCTCGCCGCCGAAGTGGCCGAGTTGAGACGCGCCGCTGCCGCTCACGAGGAAGAGTTCAACAACACGATCGCCGGTTACAAGGAGCAGATCGTGCAACTCGAATCCGGCATCATCCGCAACGAGCGCGAAGCCACCATGGATGCGCTCACGGGCCTCATCAACCGCGGGGCCTTCGATCGAACAGTGCAGGGCCTGGCCGACATGCCGGGCGCGCAGTTTTCGCTGGCATTGATCGACGTAGACGGTTTGAAACGGGTCAATGACAACCACGGCCATCTGGCCGGCGACCGCGCGCTGCTCGCGATCGCCCAGGTGCTGAAGACGGCGGTCCGGGAAACCGATTTGATCGCCCGATATCGCGGCGACGAGTTTGCCGTCCTTATGCGCGACTGCACGCTCCGCCAGTGCGAATCACGAGTGCACAACGCCATCTCCACGGTCACCATGGGCCGCATCACGGCTGACGACGGACGCGCGGTGCAGTTCACGATCTCGGGGGGCATCGCGGAGTTGTCGGCCGGCGACACCGTGCAATCGGTCGCCAAACGCGCGGAAGAGGCCCTGGTCGAAGCCAAGCGCACCGGCCGCAATCGCATCGTGTCACGCGCCAACGTACCCCAATTCACGCGGCCGTCCATGCACGGCCGACTCCGTCTCTGAAGCCACGGCGGCTCAAGACCACAGCTTCCCGGCCGATTAACTGCCGAGAGGATCTGCATCTATGGCGACACAATCAGGGCTTGGGGGCCGCGAGGCTATTGAACTGAACCTGCGCGAGATGCCGCGCCGTGACGATGCGCCGGCACAGCAGGCTGACGCACTGCGGCCCGTGCTCGATCAGGCGTTCTCGCTCATCGCCGACTGTGTGGCCGCGTGCGGCGATGCCGATGGTCCGATCGGCATGATTCAGGATTGCCGTGTGGCGCTCTCCAACGCCGGCTCACCGGCGAGCCTCGCCGAACTCTGCATCACCGGCATGGAAGCCTGCCGCCAATTCCTCGCCCGGCACGATGCAACGGAATCCGCGCGTCGCCGGCAAATGGTCGAGCTGGTCGAGTTGGTCCGCGAAGCGATGGCGACCCTTGTCGGTGACACGACCGCCTTCGATACGAGCTTGGTGGCATCTGCGGAGCGCTTCGATGCGATGCTCAAACTCGAAAGCCTGACGCAGATCAAGATTCTGCTCACGCGCGAGGTGGGCGAAATCAAGCGCTTGACCGAAGACCGTCAGAAATCCTGGACCGCGACGTTGTCGGGATTCTCCACGCGCATCAGTGAGCTCGAAGTGCAGCTGGCGGTCAGCGAGCAGCAGGCGACATCAGATCCGTTGACGGGCCTCGCCAACCGCGCGGTCTTCGACCGCACATTGAAAGAGCTGTCGACCAAGCTCGGCTCGCACTTCGCGCTGGCGCTGATTGACGTGGACAACTTCAAGTCCGTCAACGACACGCACGGCCACCTCATGGGCGATGAGGTGCTGAACATCGTCGCGACGTGTCTTCGGTCGGCGTTTCGCAACGAGGACGTGGTCTCGCGTCACGGCGGCGACGAGTTTGCGGTGCTGATCAAGGACATGACGCTGTTCCATGCCGAAACCCGCATTTGCGGCGCACTCGACAGCATGATCGCGAGCCGGCCGTACTCGGAAGCCGGCGAGATCATTCCCTTTACGCTGTCGGTCGGCCTGGCGGAGTTCTCGGCCGGCGACACCGCACGCAGCGTGGTGCAACGTGCAGACGAGGCGCTGTATGACGCCAAGCGCCAGGGCAAAAATCGCGTTGTGCGCCGCGAGCAGCTATATTTACGCAGCTTGATGAAAGCGCGAAAAGGTGCGTAGCTAGCGAGGGCGGCTCAATGGGGCGTGTGCGGGTTTCGGTCGTCGTTGGTCTCACGTGTGTCTGGGCAACCGTCGCATCCGCGCAAACGCCAACCCCACTGCCCGCACCGGCCGCGGGTCTCCATCGCTGGCTGGACGTGCAAACACTCCTCGCCTCCGCCCGCTATCGACACATCGAGACCTCCACGGGCGTCGTCACGTCGAATCAACTGCAGCACAGCGCGGTCCTCAAAGCGCGGTTCACGTTTGATGCGCAGGGTCGATTCGCGGTGGTGGCCGGCGCGGCAACCGGTGCCACGTTCATCGGCGGCTGGAACAACAGCGGTATCGGCACACCCAGTGACCTGATGCTGCGCACGTTCCTCAAGCAGCTCTACGTCTCTGCGGCCCCAACCCGCGGCGTCGAGGCACAGTTCGGCGGCCTGTACGTGCTGCGCGGCGAGAGCACCGAGATCACCAGCTACGACAACGACGCGTTCATCACCGGCGAACGGCTCACGATCAAGCGGCCCGACGTGCTTCGCCTGGATGAACTCTCGGCGACGGTGGGATATCTCGGCGACACCTCAACACCGAATGTCCTGCGGCGACTCTCCCGGCTGTCAGACACCAACTACGCCCACGTGCTGGCGACCAAACGACTGGGCAACGCCGTCAACGTATCAGCCGACCTCACGCGCGTGAGCGATGTCAGCACGTGGCGGTCCGCGGTGGCCGTGCGCGCACCGAAGTCCACGGGGCTCGATCTCGTGCGCCTCGAAGCGTATCGACGCGTCGATCATCCGGCGAGCGGTTACTCGGCATTCGTCGAGAAGAAGCTGGGCAGTCGTGTCACAGGTGGCCTTGGCGTCGCCAACGTCGACCTGAACAACGGCAGCCTCAACGCGGACCGCTTCGGCAAAGGCCAGCGCTGGTTTCTGAACGGCAGTGTGCAGATCCTGCCTGAACTCGCCGCGCTCACGTTCTACCAGCACGCCTTCAACAACGACGCGCCACTGACGAATCGATCGCGTCTCGAGTTTCTGGTCCAGTTCAACGCGCTCAAGGCCCTGCAACGGGCCAAGTGGTATTGACGCCCCGTTGCCCAACGCTCGGCGGAACTTTTCCGCCCACGCTGCCATTACAGTCTATGCAGCGTGACTGACGACCAACTCATGCAAGCCTGTCGCACCGGCTCAGCCGACGCCTTTGGGGAGATCTTCGACCGGCACCGATCGGCCGTTTGGGGATTCTTCCGCCGCCGGATCACAGATCGCGCACGGGCCGAGGACCTGATGCAGGACACGTTCGTCGCCCTGCTGAAGAGCACCGGCCGGTACGATGCTCGCGATGCATTTCGTAGCTTCTTGTTCGGCATCGCCTACAACGTCCTCTCGGAACACCGGCGCACCGCGCGACACGCGCCGGGTGACGATGGGCTGATCGCGAGTGTGCCGGCACAGACGGCCGACCTCGCCGAGGTCCTCACGGTGCGCCGGGCCATCGCCGAACTCGACGCCATCGATCGAGACGTGCTGCTCCTCCGGGAATTCGAATCACTCGCGTACGCGGAGATCGCCGACGCACTGGGGATCCCGCTCAACACCGTTCGTTCACGTTTGTTTCGCGCCCGCATGGCGCTGAAGGAGAAACTGCAATGAGTCTGCATCCGGATCCTGAAGAACTGATGGCCTGGCGTGACGGTGAAGTGGTTGGGGATCGGGCGGCCGAGCTCGCGCACCATGCGGAGACCTGTGCGGAGTGCCGCGACAAGGTCGCAGCCTTCGCGACCCTCAGCACCTCGATGCAATCCTGGACCATCGAGGCGGCGCCGAGCGCCATGCGCCGTCTCTCTCGAGTGACACAACCGCGACGGATGTTGGTGTGGGCGGCTGCCGCCGCGGTGTTCGTCGGCGTGCTGGCCACCGTACGGGTCGAGTGCTCACCGGCCCCGGCCTGCGACCTCCGCACCATGCACCTCGCATTTCTGCCCAGCCACGCACCTGAAGTCGCGGCTGATCAGGCGAAGCCCGGCGCTGCAGTGCAGATCCCCGGTTTTGAGGACGACTGGGGGCTGCGGCGACGACTGCCCGTCAAGCCCGCACCGGGCGCCAAGGTCACTGTCGTGATGTTTCTCGATTGGCAGTGCCCTGCGTGCCGTATGGCGGAAACCGCCTACAGCGTCGTGTTTGCGGACTTTGAGAAGCGCATGCCGGGCGCCGTCGTCGTGCAGTTGAAGGACTTCCCGCTGAACATGCGATGCAATCCCAACGTCCCCGTCGAGATGCATCCCGCGGCGTGCGAGGCGGCGGTCGCGGTTCGTCTGTCGCGCGAGCATGGCACGGCGCCAGCCCTGATCAACTTCCTGTTCGCGAATCAAGAGACGCTCACGCCGGCATCTGTGCGCAAGGCGGCAGCCGAGATCGGCAAGATTTCGGACTTCGATGCGCGCTACACCACGGTGCTCAAGGACGTCGCGCGGGATGTCGACGAGGGTCGTCGTCTTGAAGTCGGCGGCACGCCGACGTGCTTCATCAACGGTGTCCTGGCGCGTAACGACAACGGCCGCACGCTGTTCTCGCCGGATGAAGTTCGCCTGGCGATCGAGGCCGAGCTGAAACACGTCAAGAAATAGTCCGACGGCGCCGGCGGCCATCTCTGGCCGCCGGCGTCGAAGGTCAGTTTTTCTCGGGGTTCAGAATCACCGGCAGGCCGTTCTTGCCGGCGCCGATGACCACGATCTTGGCGTTCGGGCTCTTGGCAAGGGTCTCAGTGGCCTCGATGCCCTTCCACTGCAGCAGGTTCGCGTTGATGCTCTGGGACACGATGGTCTGAAAGTCGCTGACACCTTTGGCTTCAATGCGCTTCCGGTCCGCTTCCTGGCGTTCCTTCTCGAGCACGAACTGCATCTGTTCCGACTGCTGCGCCGCTTCGAGCTTCGCTTCGATCGCGTTCTTCACCTTGTCGGGCAGCTGAATCTTGCGCAGCATCACCTGTTCCACGACCACGCCAGTCGCGCCCTTGAACGTATCGCGCTGTTCGAGCAACGCCTTCACACGCTGCGTGAGCAGGTCCTGCATCTTGGCGGGGAGTTCCTCGCGCTTGGTCGAATAGGCTTCCTGCGCGGTGAACCCGGCAATGGCTTCACGGACGGCCGTGCGCGACGACGGTCGAATGATCTTCTCGACGAAATCCGCGCCGATGTCACGATACACGCGGGGCGCATCGCTGCCGACCAGCCGGAACACGACGGTGATGTCGAGCGGCATCGAGAGGCCGTCGGCCGACAACGCCTGAATCGAATCGTCGCCGCGGACCTGCCCCTCGTTTGATGTGGCCGACATCGTGTAGGTCTCCGTTCGCACCGACATCTGTTGGATGTCCACAAAGGGATTGATCATCTGGATGCCTTCGGTGAGCGGCTCCGGCTTGACCTTGCCAAACAGCACCTGCACGCCAACATGGCCGGCGGGAATGATCGTGAACGACGAGATGGCGATCAGCACCAGGCCAGCGGCCAGCAGAATCGACGACAGGCTGTTCATACGGGGGTGCACTTCGAAATAGCGTGGGTCTTTACGAATCGAATGCGCGATCAGGCGCAGAGCCACAGCGCCGAGTAGTGCGAGAAATGCCAACGTGATCATGGGGAAGAGCCTCCGCTTAGGAGCATACTCCCCATGTGCGACGGAAGTTCCGCCCCGCCTCTAGAAGCCGAACGTCAGACCGAAATCAATCCGGCGCGGATTGCTGACCGCGGTCGCTGTCATGAAGTTGGACGACGTGACGACACCGCTAAAGCCGCTGTAGTTCGACCGATTCGTCAGGTTCGTGATCGACAACGTCACAGCCAGGCGTCGTCCAGCACCATTTCTCGCGTCGTCCTTGCCTCCGTCACGACCGCCGGCACTCGCGGCACCTGTCATGTTGATGGCGTAGGCGAAGTTCGCGTTGAGCGTGATCTGCGCCGGGGTTCGGATCGTATTGCGGGCCACGCCGGTCGGTCGATCGTTGAAGATCAAGTCGCCGTTGTTGTCGAGCCCGGTCAACATGGAATACGGCGTGCCGGTGTTGGCCGCGAGCGAGAGCGTCGCGTTGAGGTTCTTCACCTGCTGGCTATTCAGCGACACGCTCACCCGATGGCGGCGATCGCCCGACGATGCGCTCCATTCCGTTGACGGCGTGCCACTTGCCGGCACCTGAAACGCACCGTCCGTGTTGTTCTCCCCCTTGGAGAGCGTGTAGCCAATCCGCAGATTCAGTCGCCGCGCGTTGAAACGTTCTCCGGCCGGTGCGCGGCCCGTCGGGGCAAAGTTGAGAGTCAGATTCGTCTGAAGCTGATGACTGCGTGTGCCGGCATCCGACACAGCTTCGATCACGTTGGCAAAGGTCCGATCGGGCCGCACGCCATTAACCGGCGCGTTGAGATTGAGCCCACGCAAGGCGTGCGTGCCATCGACCGCACTGTAGGTCGCGCTCACGCGCACGCGCGGCGTGAGTGTCTGATCAATCCCCAGACTCACGCGCACCGTACGAATCATCGACACATCGCTGTCGAGCAGGTACTTGTTCGTGGCTGAGAGCAGGCCGACGTTGCCCGGATTTGGGTATCGCGGATTGGCGATGCTGAGATCCTGCTGGCGAAAACCGTCCACACGCAGTGTCTGTTCGTAGTTGTTCGCGGTGACCCAGTTCGAGAAGATGCCCCAGCTGCCGCGCAGGGTCGTACGGCCGCTCACGAACGGCGCCCACGTCAGGCCGAAGCGCGGACCGATCTTGGCGTAGTCGCGCACATGCGTCTGCACTTCGTAGCGGATGCCCGGGCTCAGGGTCAGCGCCTTACTGACGCGAATGTCGTCCTGAATATAGGCGCCAACTTCCCAATTGGAATACTCGACGAGCGGATCGCCGACGCGTCGCGTATAGCTGGTCGGCTTGCCGGCCTGATACGCCGCCATGCTGGCAAAGGTGTACGTGCCCAGATAATTGGTCGAGTCATCCGAACGATACGTGCCGCCTTCGAACAGCACACCGCCGCGCCAGGAGTGAATGCCGCGAATGTAGTCGATATCGGACGCAATCTCGAAGTCGCGGACGTGTCGCCCACCTCTTACCTGCGCGCCGCCGTTCGTAAACTCGTCCTGCACGCGAATCGTGGGCGCCTCGACCGACGACGACGACGAGGAGTTCTGCCACTGGGCCTGGAATCGGGTGTTCGCAAAAGCCCGACGGCCGAGCGGGCCGGCGATCTGCGCTCGAAACTCACGATCGCCGCTCGTTGTGGCATACGCGCGATCCGACAGATCGTACGCACCGACACCGAGGTTTTTGCGTATCTGTGACGACTGGCTGTACGACATCCGCAGCGTCTGATCTTTCGTCAGCGCGTAGTCGAAGAGCCCATACACGGACCACGTGTCGTTCGGGCGGCGCAGCGGCAGAATTTCGGAGAGGACCGAACCATCGGGGAGCTTCGCATACGCAATGGGCGTGTCGTACGCCTGCTGGCGACGCGCCGACACGGAGAACGAGCTCTTCTCTTTCACGACGGTGCCGCCAATATTCGCGTCGTAGTTCTGGGAGAACTCCGGGCCCTTCACCGGTGTGAACGGGCTGCGCCCACTCATCGACCCATCGCGAAAGCGCGACCCAAATCCGCCGTGCAGCGGCCCGATACCAGGCTGCGTGATGATGTCGATGCCCTCGATCTCGGCAGAATGATTCTCCGCGGCAAACGCGTCGCGCGTGATGTGGATCGACTTGATCTGCGCTTTTGAGGGCAGTGGCCCTCCGGTAAAGCTGTCGACGCGAATCACGGCATTGCCGCCGGCCATGTCGATCAGCTGCTGCGCCATCTCCGCCGGGTCATCCGAGAGTGCCAGGATCTCTTCGCGGGTCAATGTGGTGCCGAACGCACTGCCGCTCCGACTCGCGGCCGCGGCCTGCCGGTCCTGCGTCACGCTCGCCTCATCCGCGACCTTCTTCAGCTGCAGCACGATGACGTGTTTGTTGTCGCCGCTGCGGACGCGCACATCTTTCAGCACGCCCTTATCAAATGCCGCGAACTCGGCCTCAATGGTGTACCGGCCCAAGGCGAGCGTCTCAAACGTGGCCAACCCCTGCGCGGACGTCGTCAGCGGTTTGAGCGTTGCCACCTTTGTCGCGTCGTCAGAGCCGACGACGGTGATCGTCGCACCGGGAATCACGCCACCGCTCGGATCGACGACGGTGATCAGCAGTTTGCCGTCGCGCACTGTCTGCGCAAACGTCGGGGATGGCGCAACGGCACCCAACGCAACACCACACAGGACGACCAGACGACACAGTGACTTGTTCACTTGGACACCTCAAATTTTTTCGGATCGATCTTCGTGTTGATCTTGAATTTGTCGAACGTGGTCTCTTCCACAGTGTCGCCACCAACCGCGCGCTTGAGACGGAACGGCCAGGTCACGCCGCTCGTCTCACGATAGTCACCGTAGTAGAGGCGGGTTTCTGTGGTCTTGCCTTGGGCTGTGGTCGGCCAGCTGAACATGATCGGGAGGTGCGTCGCGCTGTCGATGAACAGCCGACCGAGTGCGCCGGCGGCGCTGCGGACATCCACGACATCCGCCTTCCCCTCTGGGGCCTGGGCCTGGCCGGCCAGCGTGAACGTGAGAGGCAATGCGCTGAACGAACCGGCAAACATCCCCAACGTGAGGCGTGCGAAGTCCTGCCGTGCAGCCGCCAGACGTGCGGGCTGCGTCGCCACATTCGAAGGCGGCGGCTGCAAAATTCCGGCCTCGCCATTAAAGCCCACGCGCGTGGGTTCACTCTCTTGCGCCGGGATCTCGTCGCGGCGCACGTACTTGCCGGGTAGCTCGCACGCAATCTCGAACTCGATCGGCACGAGGTTGATACCGCGGAGCTGCTGCGTACGACCGGTCACGACGAAGTTATTGACCGCACCGAGCGCCTTCTCACCGCCGAGCGCCGCGCGTGTGCGAGCGAGAACGACCGACGCATCCGACGGCAGAGCCAACTGAGGCTCCAGCGTCCACGCAGATACCGCGCAGAACAGAGCCACGGAAAACAGCTTCATGCCCTCGAGCGTATACGTCATTCCTGAAGAGCGCCTGAAGGAATGATGACAAGAGTGTCATGCGCCAAAGCGTCGCTGGCGCGGGCGTTTCGTGGTTTACTGCGCCCATGATCACAGCGTCAAAACCGTCCGGCTCGTTCGTCCTGATACTCGCGGCGAGTCTCGCAGCCGCATGTGGTGTTGATAGATCTGCGACGGCGAGTCTCGAGGCCCGCGCCAAAGTGTCGCGCGCCGCCGCTGAGAAGACGGCGCTCGCTCAGGTGCCAGGCGGAACAGTCACCGGCGGGGGCATCGAAGAAGAAAACGGCAAGCTCCTCTGGTCGTTCGATGTGACCGACCCTGCTTCGAAATCCGCGCGTGAAATAGCGATTGATGCCATCACAGGCCTCGCAGAGCCGCCTACGAAGAGTGAGTCGGCTGCCAAAGAGACACCGGAAGCCGACGAGAAGAAAGCCGCGGGCCAGAAAGATGAGAAGGACGAGAAGGACGAAGTGGTGAACATCGCCCAGGTCCCCGCTGTCGTCAAGGCGACGCTCCAACCGTTCGCCACCGAGGCCGAGGTCAAGAAAGTCGAAAAAGGCGACGTCGACGGCACATTGGCCTATGAATTCGTCGTTGAGCGCGCAGGCCACAAACTTGAAGTCGCGATCACCCCAGACGGAAAGCTGCTCGGCACTGAAGAAATCGTCGAACTGGCCGACCTGCCGGCCGCGGTCAAGAAGACCATCGTCGACAAGTCGGTCGGCGGACGGCTGGTGTCTGTTGAAAAGGTCGTGGCCGGCGGCAAGACGACATACGAGGCCGTCATCGAGAAGCAAGGGAAGCAGACAGAAATCGTTGTCGGCCTCGATGGCAAAGTCGGCGGCAGCGAATCGTAGCAACGGTTGTGCGCGTGCTGGTCGTTGAGGACGAGAAGAAGACGGCGGCGTTCATCCGCAGGGCTCTGCAAGACGAAGGATTCCTCGTGGACGTGTGCCACAGTGGCGACGCCGCCTTGTCGGCCGCGAGCGCCGCATCGTTCGACGCCGTAGTGCTCGACATCATGTTGCCAGGACTCGATGGGCTCGGCGTGCTTCGGGCGTGGCGATCGGCCGGTCGCGTGACACCGGTGCTGCTCCTGTCGGCACGCGGTGACGTCAACGAACGAGTGGCCGGCCTCGACGCCGGTGCGGACGACTATCTGGGCAAACCGTTTGTCATCGCCGAGCTGTCCGCGCGCGTCCGAGCCCTCGTCCGGCGCGCCGGCGACACGAAGACGACGATGCTCACCGTCGCCGATTTGTCGCTCGACACGATCCGCCGTCAGGCCTCGCGCAGTGGCACCGCAGTGGAACTGACGACGCGGGAGTTCCGCTTGCTGGAATATTTGATGCGTTCGCCTGGCCGTGTCTGCAGTCGCATGGCGCTACTCGAAGCCGTATGGGACTGCCACTTTGACCCAGGCACCAACGTCGTGGACGTCACAATCAAACGGCTCCGCGAAAAAATCGATGCCGGCTTCCAGCCCAAGCTCGTCCAGACCGTCCGCGGTCTAGGCTACGCGATCACGATCATCGAATGACGATTCGCACCCGCTTGTCGCTATGGTTCGCCGCAGTGTTGTTCGTGTCCCTCGTATCGATGAGCGGATTTGCCTACTACGACTTCGTCGTGGAGCCTCGGCAACGACCGACCGAACCACTGACAAAGGAACTCCCCGACGATGAAGGATGGAGTGACGTGGTCACCTTGGCTCTGTGGTGCTTTGCGCCCGCGGGGCTGCTCGGGCTCGGTGGAGGCTGGTGGCTTACGCGTACCGCGCTCGCGCCGGTCGCGGCGCTCACCGTCGCGGCGTCCCGCATCAACGAACGTCACATGGGCGAACCGCTGCCGCGCACTGGCAATGGCGACGAAGTGGATCGACTGACGGAGGTCTTCAACGCGATGACCGTGCGGCTCGGCGACGCCTTTCAACGCACGCGCCTGTTTACGCTCCATGCGTCGCACGAACTCAAGACGCCGCTGACGGTGATCCACGCGGAGCTGGAGACGGCGCTCGGTGATCCCACCGTGTCGGTGGAGCATCGTGAGCGCGTCGTCAGTCAACTCGATGAAGTACAGCGGCTGACACACATTGTTGATGGGCTCGCGCTGCTCACACGCGCCGATGCCGGCCAGATGCAGCTTGAACGTGAGCCCGTCCGCCTCGACGAACTGGTCCGCGATGCGGCTGACGACGCGCGAAGCTTGTCGTACGCAACGCGCGTGCGGGTAGAGATTGGGCGCATCGATGAGCTGATCGTCCTGGGCGATCGACATCGGCTCCGACAACTCCTGCTGATCCTGGTCGACAATGCCGTCAAGTACAACGTTGACGGCGGCGACGTCACGATCGAGTTGTGTGCCAATGGCGCGGACGCGGCGCTGTCGATATCGAACACGAGCGCCGGAATCTCAACGCAAGATCTGCCACGCATCTTCGATCCGTTCTTCCGCGGCGATGCCAGTCACAGCCACGCGATCGATGGCTGCGGACTCGGGTTGAGCATCGGCCGTTGGATCGCCGAAGCGCACGGCGGTCAATTGGATATCGCGACGACACCTGAACCGCGAGTCGTCGCGACCTTGACTATTTCTTGCGACCGCTCACTTCCATTCCGTGATCCACCATCTTGAAACCGCTGTCACCCCAGCTGGCCACGAACACGCGGAAGCCCTGCTTGTAGCGCATCTCCATGTCTTCCGGTGTGTTCGACGGAAATCCGCACGGCACGTTGAACTCCTTGCACGCTGACAGCACCTGCTGAATCGCCGCTTCCCATGCGACCGGGTTCGGGACCATCACCGGACGGCCGTTCGCACCAATCTCCGGCTTACCGTCGGCACCGAGTTTCGGATCCGACATCACGCCTCGCAGTGTGCCGGCGCCCGGCCACAACACACCGATGCCTTTCACGGCCGCGATCTCGCGCACGTGCTTCAGGCCTTCTTTGCTTTCAACGATGGACCAGTTCACGAGCTCGCCGTCTTTGTTGAGCGGCCACAAGTCGGCCTTCTTCTTGTAGTCGGCATCTGTGAGCCCCCACACCTTCGGTGCATTGCCAACAGAGGACTCGTCGCGCGTGCCCCCTTTGGACTTGAAGCGCATCGCCTTCAGTCCGGCTTCCACTTCGGCGGCGCTCTCCGTGCCGACAAACATAATCGTCGTCACGCCGGCGTTCAGCTGCTTGCCAATGGCCTCGGTGGCTTTCGGGAAGTCGGTGCCGATCTCCTGCATCTTCACCACGAGTGAGTGCGAGAGGTGCGGCGTCGGTGTCTTCACGAGCAGGCCGCCGTCGAGAAGCGCCGTCAGGATCTCGGTGTAGCCGGGCAGCCCTTTGTCGACACCGCCCTCCATGCTGCCGTCGAAGATGAAATCAGAGCTGGCCTGTGCGAGCGTCTCTTTCGCGCGCTCGGCCGGGGTCTTCGGTGCCGGCGGTGGCGTGGCGGGTGCCGCGGGTGCGCCGTTGGCTCCGCCGGGAGGGCCTTGACGTCCTGCACCGCCCGCGCGCGCGCTGGGCACATACAGACCGAAGACGGCCTGCTTGCTCTCGAGCAGCGTCACCATTGGATTGATTCGCGCATTCGCGGCCTCAACTGCCGCAAGACCAGCCACTAACAACGCACCAGCTACCACCACCGTGATTCGAACGCGCATAGACCCTCCAGGGCGACGCTGATCATAGAACGAACCTCCGACACCTGGGCCTCGAAAACGTCGAACGTCCGACACATCAGGCCCGTTTTCAGGGGTTTTCAGGGCCCGCAGCCGCACGTGGCGCTGGCATCCGGCTTGCAAATTGAGACGGCATGTCAGTGACCTCCGTGAACTCTGCCAGCAAGTCTCAGGACATCGCCCGCCAGCTGTCGGCGGAGATCGACGCCAACAAGGACGGCCAGATCTCCACCTCGGAGTTCGGCAACTTCATTCTCAACGTCCTTGAGGGCAAAACTTCAGCACAGTCGAGCACCACGGCATTCCGTAGCGCGATGACCAGCGCACCAAGGACCGCGAACGCGGCCGGCGGAAGCGTGAACGCGACATTCCTGGGCTTTGATCCGTCCCGCGCCATCCTGACCGCAGGCGCGACATCGGCCGGCTCGCTCAAATACGACGCCTACAACGTGCTGAAAAACTACGACCCGCGAGACCCGGCGGCGATGAAACAGGCGTTCGCGCAGCTGAGCGCTATGCATCCCGGCCAGTACGAACTCGACTCGCAGGACAACCTCATGCTGACCGGCACGGCAGACGGCTACATCGGCGCGCGCCCGCTGAACCGCGACTCTGACTGGAACAATCGCGCGCAGGACTGGGGCTGGCAGTGGCACGGTTACAACGCGGCGCACCCGGGCCCCAACGGCGAGCTCACGTAGTCGGCGCAGATATTAACGTCAGTTAATCTCCCGTTAATGTCGCCCGAAGCACGGGCGACGTCCAATACGCATATGCGTATTTATCGACACCTCCTACTGTGTGCCGGCATCGTCCTGCTCGTTCCGATGTTGGCGATGGCCTCCGCTCCCCAGACCCAGAAGCCCAAAGCCACCGCGAAGGCCGCGGCCAAGGCTGCCACGCACTCCACAAGCGGCATTGTCCGGTCGGTCGACGCGGGCACGCTCGTGATCGCGAAGAACGACAAGGCGACCAAGACCGACACATTCGTGCTGAGCTCAACCACCGTCAAAAAGGGCGACGTGGCGGTCGGCGCGAAAGTCTCGGTGCGCTATACCACCGAAGGCGGTCAGAACCTGGCCACCGCCGTCACGGCGTCGGGAAAGACCAAGGGCAAGAACTTCCCCGTAAGATAGAGGCGGGCATGCGCATCCTCGTCGTGGAAGATGACATCAAGGTCGCCTCGTTTATTCAGCGCGGCCTGAACGAAGACGGCTATGCGGTCGACGTGCTCTATGACGGCGCCGAGGCCAGCGATCAGGCGTCGATTTTTGATTACGACGCGATGGTGCTCGACCTCATGCTGCCCAAGCGTTCCGGCTTTCAGGTGTTGCGCGAGATTCGCGCGCGCAAAGCCGGCCTGCCGGTGCTGATCCTGACCGCGCGGGATTCGGTAGAAGACCGCATCGCGGGGCTCGACGCGGGCGCCGATGACTACATGGCCAAACCGTTCGCCCTCGCGGAGCTCTCGGCGCGCCTCCGCGCGCTGCTGCGCCGCGGTGGCGCGCGCATCACCTCGCTGCGGGTGTCCGATCTCGAGATCGACACGGTGCGGCGCCTGGTGACGCGCGGCGGCCGCACGCTCGACCTCAAGCCGAAGGAGTATGCGCTGCTGGAGTTCCTGATGCGCCACGCGGACCGGCCGGTGACGCGATCACTCATCATCGAACATGTGTGGGACATTCACTTCGACAGTGTCAGCAACGTCGTCGAAGTCCACATCAATGCGTTGCGCAACAAGATTGACCGCGGCCAGGCGCCATTGATTCACACGATTCGTGGCGTGGGCTACATGTTGGGTGAGAAGCGCGAGTGAAACCCATGGCGCTCCGCGCGAAGCTGGCGCTCGTCTATGCCGGCGTGCTCGCGGTGCTCCTGGCCGGCTTCGGCTTCGGTGCCTACCATCTGCTCGCCGACCAACTGGATGATGCGGCAGACGCGGAAGTCCGTGAACTGACGGACGGCCTGCATGGCTATCTCCGGCTCGACAACGGCGTGCCGGCGCTCGTCTACGATCACAACGATCCGCAAGAGGCTGCGTTCATCGCGCGCGCCACGCGCTATTACCAGGTGTACGACGCGCTCTCGGGCGCCCTCCTCGTGCAGTCGACCGCCATCGAGCCGCTCGGCCTGCAGTTCACGGCGGCCGAAGTACAGACCTACGGAGAACAGACGGCGACGCGTGACATTCAGACCGATCTCGGTCGACTGCGCTTCTCGAACACCGTCATGCGCCCGGCCTCCGGCAGCGTGTACCTCCTGCAAGTCGGCGTCATGCTCGCCGATGCGGACCGCTCACTCGACCGGCTGCAGCGTCTGCTGCTCTGGAGCATTCCGGTGTGCGTCTTCTTCGTCGCCGTGCTGGGACGATGGCTCGCAGGCCGCTCGCTGGCGCCGCTGGGGCGGCTCGCCACCGCAGCACGCGCGATCGACGTCACCGAGTTGCATCAGCGACTGCCGGTTCGTGGCGCAAATGATGAGCTCGATCAGTTGGCCGTGGCGTTCAACGACACGCTGAGTCGACTCGAGCAGTCGGTGGGCGAGATGCGGCAATTCAGCGCCGCTCTGGCGCACGAGCTGCGCACGCCGCTCGCTGCGCTACGCGGCGAGATCGAGATGACGCTGCTACGCGCACGCTCCACCGAGGAGTATCAACGCAGTCTGGCGAGCCAGCTCGAGGAGCTCGATCGACTCGGGCGACTCGTCACCCACTTGCTCACACTCGCGCGCGCGGAGGCCGGCGAGATCCGACTCGCGAACGACCCGGTCGACCTGAGCGCCATGGCCGCCTCGCTCGTCTCGCAGCTCGATGCCGTAGCCGAAGCCAAGGGCGTGACGCTCGCCTGCGACGCCGAGCCCGGTGTGATGGTCACAGGTGACGCGGGCTGGCTCGAGCGGCTCATCCTGAATCTGGTCGACAACGCGATCAAGTTCACGCCGCAAGACGGCCACGTCGTGGTGTCGGTAGCCCACACCGGGCCGAGTGCGTCGCTGACGGTACGCGACACGGGCATCGGCATTCCGAGTGCGGACCTGCCGCATGTGTTCGAACGGTTCTATCGCGCGGATCGCGCACGCTCACCGCAGACCGAAGGGGTGGGGCTGGGGTTGACACTGGCCAAGTGGATCGCGGACAAGCACGGCGCCACGATTAGCGCGGCCAGCGCCGAAGGCCAAGGCTCGGCGCTGACCGTGATGTTCCCGACTACTTCGCGATCGTAACTTTCTCGGCCGCGATCGACATCTTGCCGTCTTTGTCCTTCGTGACTTCGCCCGTCACTTCGACGGTCTTGCCCATGAAGTCCATCAGCTTCGCGTTCTTGTCCGCGATATAGGCCCCCGTCACGAGGTACACGCCGCCGTCTGCGGTGTAGACCGCCACCGGCTCGCCGCGTCCCGCGCACCGCTTCGCACACGACTCAAGCGTCGCGCCCGTCTCGGTGTTCTTGCCGCACGCAGTGTCGATCAATTCGCCCTTCACAATGACCGGCTTCGCGTGCACGACCGGCGCCAACACCAACGCCATCGCCGCCACACCCATCACTCCCAACATCAACTTCTTCATGTCACTCCCCCAAGAGGCGGCGAGATTTCCCGCTGCCGACGCTGAAAATACCACTGTTTGCCCTTGGCCCTCCAGGCGCACTTCGCTCTGCGCAGCGGCACGAGCCCTGCAATAGAGACGTCCATGTTCCCACTGGTCGACCTGCAGACGACGCCTGCCCTGCTCAAGTTGGATCTGTATTGCCGCGGAATGCGGATTGATGAATCGTGCCTGATTGCAGACGACGGCGGCCGACGAATCCTGCGGACACGCGCCGGACTCGGCAGCGGGCTCGAGATCATTCTGCCCGGCGGGCTGTGGACGAACGTGCCCGTCACCGAGGCGTTTGCGAAGGCCTCGCCGTACGCGCTGCGTCGACAACAGGGCGCGTACCGCCTCATGCGGGATGACGAGTTCGTGACGACCGTGGAGCTGTCGCCGCGACCGGCGTGGTACGACGCGACGACGAGCCACGGTAAGCCGATGACGCGCGTCGGCACACTGCAAGGCACGTATCTGGCGATCTACCCCGCGAAAGTCTGCGACTACTGGATCGAGACGCCCGACAAGGTGAACTGCAAGTTCTGCTCAGTCGGCCTGAACCTTGGCGTCGATGACGACGCGGTCAAGTCGGTCGACGACGTGATGGAGGTGGTGCATGCGGCGCGCGCCGAGTCGCACATTACGTATGTCGACTTCAATACCGGCCACTACCACGGCGACACGTACCTCGACATCCTCGAGCCCTACATCACCAGGATCAAAAACGAGACGGGCCTGCTGATCGGCGTTCAGACGCCGCCGCATCCCGATCTCTCGCGCTACGACCGGCTCCGCGAGATGGGGGTGAACCGCGTCTCTTTCTGTTTCGAGATTTACGACCGCGAGCGGTTTCGCGAAGTGTGCCCGGGCAAGCACACCCACTACGGCCAGGATCGCTATCTCGATGCCATCCGGTACTGCGCGTCGCTCGCCGATCGCGGCCCGGCGCACGAGCCGTGGGTCACCAACGGCGAGATCATCGCGGGGCTGGAATCACCAGAGTCTTCCATGCGCGCGATTGACTGGGTCACGTCGGTCGGCGCCATTCCCACGGTCTGCGTCTTTCGACCGCTCGCCGGGACCGACTATGCCGCGATGCCGCCGCCCGCCCCCGAGCCTCTGGTGCCGGTCTTCGCGCGCTTGTATGAGGCGTGCATGGAGCGCGGCCTGCCCATTGGATGCGCGCCGAATATTCACGTATCGCTTGTGCTGCTGCCCGAGGAGTGCGCCGGGCTGTCGGCACGGCAATATCCGTGGCAGCAGCTGAAGCTGGCCGCCATCAGGTCCGGGCTCGGTTGGTACCTGAATCGCCGATTCGCTCGCGCCGACCGTCGCCCCCTGCCCTGACCGAATAAAACCAGCTACACTCTTTGATCTATGCGCTACTTGTCCGCCTCCGTCCTCATGGTTGCGGCTGCCGCAATGCTCTTGTGCGCCGCGCCGGCATTTGCCCAAAACGAAGCTGCCCTGCGTGAAGATCTAGAAGGCCGGCGCGTGCGGCTGAAGATCGACATGCCGGGCTCACAGGAAGGCGTGGACCTGCAGGTCGATGCACGTCGGCCGATGAACTACCCCGAGTACGGCGATCGGCTGAAGCGCTTCGGCGTGGCGCTGCGCAAGGGCGACACCGCGACGATCACCCTGGTCAAAGTGAAGAAGGACATGATCGAGTTTCAGCTCGATGGTGGTGGGTTCGGCACGCTCGGCGACAACACCGACACCTCGGCCAATCTCCCATTCGTGCAGAAGAGCAATCGTGAAAAGGATCTCGAGAAGCTGGTCAAGGACGAGAACGACCGCGCGCGCCGCCGCAAACTTCAGGAAGAGCTCGACGATCTGCGCGACCGCCGCGAACGTGAGAACCGGCGCATCACGGCCGAGCGCGCGCGCATTGAAGAGCGCAAGCGCGAGCGCGTGATGGAACAGCGGCTGAACGGCGGCTCGCGCTTCAACCTGCGCTGGGACCGGTCCGTGCCGCGCAACATCACGGCGGAAGACATCATGGACGCGCTCAGCGAGTACCTGACGTTCGTCCGTCGCTAACGCACAGCGGCATTCCCGCCAAATACAACGGCCCGTCGTCAGGATGACCTGACGACGGGCCGTTGGTGTTTCTGGCAGACCGCGCAGGGCGGTCTCAACCCACTACTTGATGATCGCGGTCGGCTTGTGATCCTTGTAGATCAGCTCGATCGATTCGGTGCTGCACAGGTCCAGACCCGTCCAGGTAATCGAGTCCTTTTCTTCGTCAACGACCTTCAGGTCCCACTTGCAAGCCGTCTCGCTCGAATGGAACTTGATGTCAACATTCTCGCCGTTCTTCAGAACGTCGCGACCCATGACATCCTCGCCCCAGTTGGCGCTGCTGGTCGGCGAGAGGAACACCTTGTCGATGCCGAGGCCCGTCGAGTTGATGAGCTTGAAATCGAGGTTCTTGTCCTGCGCCGCGTTGACCGGGGCTGAGGAGAAAGCGGCGACGGCAATGCCGGCGATGAGGATGAATGACTTGATGAACTTCACAGCTGAGGAGACTCCACTGACACGCACGCCCCGCAGATTCGGAGATCGGCGTTGAAATGCCCAGATCGATCACGATCGATCTGGGCCTGAAATCGAGTGTAGCGCAGCCGAACAGGTGTCCGGTGACTATTTCTTGACGTCGGGCAGCGCCAGCGCGACCAGCGACGTTGACGGCCCGGATCCAGTGGCGAACACGATGTACTGCTTGCCTTGATGCATAAATGTCATCGGCACCGCGCTCGTCTTTGACGGGATCTTCACCGCGCCCACCTGCTTGCCCGTGGCCTTGTCGTTCGCGAACAGCTGCGGCGCATCACCGCGCGCACCACCCGCGCGTCCCGTGCCGAAGACCACCAACGTTTTTGTCGTGATGACCTGCGGCTGGCCGGCGGCGCCCACCGGGGGAAGCTTGACGTCCTTGAACATCGGATCCGTGCTCGTCACCGGATTGAACCCGCCGTTCGACACCCACCATGCCTTGTCACCGGTGTTCATGTTGTACGCCGTGACACCACCCATCTCCTTCGGCTTCACAATCGACACGCCGCCAATCTGCGAATTGCCGAGTCGCCCACCTCCGCCGCCTCGTCCCGGACCGCCCGTGCGTGCTGGCTCTGGCGCCACGTATCCCGGCGGTGGCGGCATGGCGCCCAGCAATCCGCAGCTGTTGTGCGTTGAGCTGTAGTTGAACTCTGAACAGGGATCCTTCGTGAGGGTGATGGAGCTCATGCCCGACTGCGAACCCACATACAGGAAGCCCGTTTCCGGATCCACCGCCGCACCGCTGTCGATGTTGACACCGCCACTCGCGCCCGGCGCATACCACGAGCATTTGAGTGAACCGGCCGGTCCATCGTTCGCCGACCCCGGAATGAAGTACGGCCCCATGCGGCACGCCTTCGCGGCGGCGAGCGCCGCGGCCTTGATCTCCGGCGTGTAGTCGATCAGATCTGACTCGACGAGGCCCTGCTGGGAGTACGGCGCTGGCTTGCTCGGGATGGGCTGCGTGGCGGCTGTGTGCTCACCCTTCACGTCACTCTGCAACACCGGTGTCTCCGGCATCGGCCAGATGGGTTCGCCCGTCGCGCGATCAAACGTGTAGACCCAACCTTGCTTGGTGGTCTGCGCTACAACCTTGCGCACGCGACCATTCACGGTGATGTCCATGAGATTCGGTGACATGGGATTGTCGTAGTCCCAGATGTCGTGATGCACCATCTGGAAATGCCACTTGCGCAGGCCCGTCTTCACATCAATCGCGACGAGGCTCGTGCCAAACAGGTTGTCGCCAGGACGATGACCGCCGTACTCATCCATGAGAGGCATACCCACGGGAATGTAGACCAGACCGAGTTCCGGATCCGCCGAGTACGGCGCCCACGCGTCATTCTTGCCGACGCCCTCACCGTTGACCTTCGATCCATTCGTCCAGGTGTTCGCGCCGAATTCGCCCGGCTGCGGAATCAGATTGAACTTCCACAACTGCTTGCCGGTGCGCACGTCGAAACCGCGGATGTAACCAGGAATATTGTGCAGCTTGTTCGGGTAATACCCGTGGATGGATGAGTTGCCGACGATGATGACGTCGTTGACGATGATGGCCGGTGAACTCGCCGCGATCTGACCGTACTCCGGGTCAATGCCCATTGTGCCGTCGGCGCCAGTCTTCGTCGCAGCGTCCCACTTCTCGCCCGGCTTCGCCTTGCGATACGGCGCGTTGTCGCTGATGATCAGCGGCCCGTTGTCATCGACGGCGAGCGGCACGATCGGCAAGCCGAGACCTTCCATCAGATCGACGACGCCGCCCTTGCCGAATGTGGCATCCGGGCGACCGGTCTTCGCGTCGAGTGACACGAGGTGATAGCCCGGCGTAATGGTGACGACGCGCTCTGAGGCGCGACCATCATTCCAATACGCGAGACCGCGACCGGCAAACTGGCGTGGCGCTTTCTGCCAGCGGATGCCCTCTTCGAGGCGATACATCCACAGCGTCTCACCGTTGGCCGGGTCGATCGCTGTGGTCACACGTCGCGTGGTGGCGACGGTGAACAGACGGCCACTCGCGTAGAGCGGCGTCGTGCGGTAGTACTCGTCTTCGCCGAACGCGCCGGCGTTCCATTGCCACGCGACTTTCAACGAGTTGAAGTTGGACGCGTTGATCTGATCGAGCGGCGAATACCGCGTGCTCCACGCATCGGCACCCCAATAGCGCCACTCGCCGGGCACGTTGCCGCGCACGAGATTCGACGTCTGCCGCGCGCTCAACTGAAACACGCTGACAGAAAACGCCGCGATGATCACCGCCGCATATATGAACTTCCGCGCCATGGTTACGCTCCCGCTCCCTTGAGGTCGATCACGATCTTCTTCAGCAATTCCGGATCCGCCGGCAACGCATCCTTGCCTGCGGGCACGTCATTCAGCTTCAACAAATACGCGATCACGTCGATGCGCTCTTTCGGCGTGAGCGCGCCGGGATCGTCCTTCGGCATCTGCTCGCTCATCACGATGTACAGTTCCGACAACAGCACGCCGTTCCACTTCTTCGCAAACGTCGCTCCGGATTGCGAGCCGATGTTGTGACAGCCCGTGCAGAGGCTGCCGAATACGTCCTGGCCTCGTCCGGCTTGCTCAGCCGTGTAGACGCCGGCTGACGCCGGCTTCGGCGCGGGTCCAGCGACTGGCTGTTGCGCACCCGCCGATGCCGCGAGCGCCGCTGCCCAGGCGACAGGCAGCAGCCACCGCGCAGCGGCCGGCAGAGACAGTCTCTTCGACACGCGCGGATTGTAGCAAAGCGCGCGGCCGAGGGATTCCGCTTGACCGCGCCGCGGTCGTCGTCGAGACTGACGGCCACACACGAGGCTGCCGCACATGCGATTCCGATTTGTTCTCGTTCTGTCTTCGATGGCCATTGCCGCGACACCGATTGCCGCTCGTCAGGCGCCCAAGGGCGCGCCGCCGTCGAAGCAAGCACCCGCGGCTGCGGCAGCCAAGCCGCCCGCGTTCGTCGTGGACAAGCTTTGGCCGATGCCGCTGCCCAATCACTGGGTGTATGGCTCGATCACGGGTCTGGCGATCGACAGCCGAGATCATGTGTTTGTGGCGACGCGACCCGCGTCGGTCGCGGCCGGCAACGAGGCCGGCCTGATGTCGAATCCCGTCACCGCGGAGTATTGCTGTCTGGCTGCACCGCCGATGCTCGAGTTCGACGCGGCCGGGAAGTTGATCGCCAGTTGGGGCGGGCCGGCGAAAGAAGGGCCGAACAAGGAGAAGGAATACGACTGGCCGGTCTCGACGGGCGGCATCGCCGTGGATGACAAGGGCAACATCTGGATCACAGCTGCGGGCGTGCCGGAGCCGGCCGCAGTCGCCGCGGGTGCGACGGGCGTCGTGCCTGGCGCGGCGCGCGCAGGTGGTGCTGCGGCTCCCGCGGCAGGTGCGCCCGCGGCCCCGGCTGCAGCGGCAGCGACTCCACCCGCGAACGCAGGCCGAGGACGCGGCGAAGCCACAGTGATCCCCGGCGCGGAAGGCGCGCCAGTGGCGCCCGCAAGCGGACGCGGCAACGCGGGGCCGCCGGCTCCCGCAGACGCGCACATTCTTAAGTTCACGCGCGACGGCAAGTTTCTGATGCAGATCGGCAAGGCGGGTGCGACGGGTCCGCGCGACAGCAAGACCACACTCGACAAGCCGGCAGATGTGTTCATCGACAACGCAGCGAACGAACTGTATGTCGCTGATGGCGGCGCCAATCAACGCGTGGTTGTCTTCGATGCCACCACGGGCGCGTTCAAGCGTCAGTGGACAGGACACGGCGGCGACTTTCTGCGCATCAGCTCGATCACGGTCTCGAAGGACGGACAGGTCTACGTCGGTGACCGCAAGGGCAACAAGGTGCAGGTGTTCAAGAAGGACGGCGCGTTTGTAAAAGACCTCGAGGTCGCGAAGGGCACGTTGACGAATGGCTCCGTGTGGGACGTGAGTCTCTCGAACGATGCGAAGCAGACGTGGCTCTTTGTCGCCGATGGCCAGAACTCCACCGTGCGCGTCTTTAATCGCGACACGCTCGCGCCAGCCGGCACGATCGGTGACGGTGGCCGGTGGCCCGGCCGCTTCTACGCGGTCAACAACCTCGCGATGGATTCGAAAGGCAATCTGTTTACGGGCGAAGGCTACGAAGGCAAGCGCGTCCAGAAGTTTGTGAAGAAGTAGGTCGAGGACATCATGCTGAAAAAACTCTCACTCGCGATCTTCGCCACCGCCTTTGTTGGGCTCACCGTGCCGACCAGTGGCGCACAGAGCGACCTGGTCATGGCGCCCAAATTCGAGGTCGATCCGAACTTCCCGTTGGAGCTCCCCAAGCATTGGGTCACCGGCATGTCGGTGGGCGTCGCTGTCGACGAGCAAGATCACGTGTGGATGGTGCACCGTCCGCCAACCATCTCGACGAACGAGCGCGGCGCCGATCAGGACCCGCCAACCGGCGAATGCTGCACCTCAGCGCCACCCGTGATGGAGTTTGATCAGACCGGCAAGCTGTTGCGCCACTGGGGCGGCCAGGTTGCTGGTGCGCCTTACGAGTGGCCGCTGTCGAATCACGGCCTCTGGATCGACAAGAAGGGCATCGTCTGGATCGGCGCGAATCACAACAGCGATTCGCACATCCTGAAGTTCACGAAGGACGGCAAGTTCATCGCGCAATTCGGCAAGGCCGGGGCGCCGACCAACAGCAACGATCCCGTCAACTTCGGATCGCCCGCCAAGATCATGGTCGACGACACGCGGAACGAGGCCTACATCGCTGACGGCTACCGCAACAAGCGCGTCGTCGTGATCGACACCGAGACTGGTGCACGCAAGCGGACGTGGGGTGCGTACGGCAATGTGCCTGACGATGCGAGCCTCGGGCGGTATGTGCCGGGCGAAAAACCCACGCAGCAGTTCCGCGGCCCGGTGCATTGCGCGATGCTCTCGGCCGACGACCTGGTCTACGTGTGCGATCGTCAGAGCAATCGCGTGCAGGTCTTTACGCGCGAAGGCAAGTTCGTGAGCGAGATGATCATCGCGCCCAAAACGGGCGGCGACGGATCCATCTGGGACATCGCCTTCTCGAAAGACCCGGCGCAGAAGTGGATGTTCATCGCTGACGGCAAGAACGAGCGCGTCTACATCGTGGACCGCAAGAAGATGGAGATGGTCTCGAGCTTTGGCGACGGCGGCCGCCAACCCGGCCAATGGTTCGGCGCACACTCCATCGCGATCGACTCCAAGGGCAACCTCTACACCGTCGAAACGTACGAAGGACGACGGCTACAGAAGTTCGTCTACAAGGGCGAGCAGATGGTGCCGCGCTGGCAGGGCGTGCCCTGGCCGGTGAAGAAATGACGCGACAGACGTAGCCGACGGGCTTCAGCCCGTCGGGCAAGTGTTCTTGATCTGTCGTAGGGCGACCTGGTCTTGAAGGCCGCGGCTCTTTCCTTGCGACGCGCGGGGGAGGGCTTCGGCCCGCATCTCATCGGCCGCTGCAAGGTCGCCGTTCGATTTCGCGCGTGGATACCTTTGCGCTTGCTACTCGGTCGTCAAATGCGCATCAACCACCCGCCGCGACAATTCGACGAGCCGCACCGCCTGTCCGCTAGCCACCTCGGGCATGGCAATGATTTCCGGAATCGCGCGGTAACGCTAAGGACGGTAACACCAGGAACTGGTCGGCTCGAAGTTAATCGTTTCTTGTGCCATGACTCAGTAAGTCGAGTGACGACGAACGGGGCGCCCTGGTTTGGCGCGCAGCGGACTCCCGTTGCAAGCGCATTAGCGAGCACCAAACTGGGGCTGTTCGTCGGCAGGACCCGCGCGACACGGCCGGACCTGAAGGTCCGGCCTCCATCGGTAACGCGAAGGGCGGCGGCCTTCAAGACCAGGCCGCCCTACGACAAATCACGCCTTACGCCGCTGTCTCTGCCCTCTTCGCCAGCACTTCTCCGAACACGACGACGGCTTTCTGCATTTCGTCCATCGTGCCGAAGGAGATGCGACAGTGGGTCTTTTCGTACGGCGGGAAATCGCGGCCGACTTTCACACCTTTGGCGGCACAGGCGTCGCGGAAGTCTTTTGCGGGCCGGCCGAGGTTCACGAACATGAAGTTCGCCTGCGAGTCGGCGGGCTTCATGCCGTGATCCATGAACCATTTCATCGTGAAGTCACGCGAGGACGTATTGCGCGCGCGCTCGGCGGCGATAAAGCCCGGGTCTTGCGCGATGGCGGCAATCCCAGCCTGCATGGCCAGCACATTGAGCGAGCTGTTCCCCGTCGCCGCGTCGAGGTCCTGCATCTTCTTGATCGTGTCGGCGTGCCCGATCGCGTAGCCGAGGCGCAGCCCGGCCATCCCGTACGCCTTGGAGAACGTGCGAGCGACGAGGACGCGCGGATCTTCAACGGCCAGCGGCACGTGCGTCGCGTGGTCCGGATCGGTGACGTAGTCGAAGTACGCCTCGTCGATGAGAATCGTCGTATCGGGCGAGATGCGATTCACGCGCGAGATGTAGTCGCGCGTGGGCCGCGCACCAACGTAGGTCGACACGGGGTTATTGGGATTGCAGTAGAACACGAGCCCCGCGCCACGCGAGGCGTCCGCGAGTTTGTCGAGGTCCATCTTGAGATCGGGACCGAGCGGCACGGCACGCACGGGATGGCCCATCATGTCGGCGTATCCGGCGCACTCTTCGTACGCAGGGATCGTGGCGACAAGCGCCTTGGTCGGCCCGGTGAACAGATGCGTGGACGACCGCAGCAGCTGCGTGGATCCGCAACCGAGCGCGACGTTCTCCGGCTTCACGCCGAATTTCTTCGCGATCGCTTCGGTCAGCGCACCCGCCGCGTTCGAATAGCGGCCCGCTGGTCCGCCGCTCGCGCCGAGTGCGGCTCTCACGGCATCGAGCACGACCTTGCCAGGCCCAACCGGGTTCTCATTGCTCGAAAGAATGATCGGAGACACGGCCGCCGCGCCGGACGTCCCCTGCATCGCCGCCAACTCGGGCCACAATCCGCCTTCAAGCCCGCGTCCCGCGATCCACGCGCCCGCCGCACCAGCGCCCATCGTCTGTACGAACCGACGTCTATTGATCGCCATGGCTAGTTCCCTCCCTTTCCCGCATTCGACGGCGAGAGCGGCCGCAGAATGTCGCGAAACACGTCAACGGCCTTGGTCATCTCTGCCATCGTGCCGATGGAGATTCTCGCGTGTGAGTTTTCGAATGGTGGAAAATCCCGGCCGATGATGACGCCCTTCTGCGCGCAGGCATCGCGGAAGCCTTGCGCCGGACGACCGATGTCCACAAAGAGGAAGTTGGCCTGCGATGCGGTCGGCTTGCACCCCATGTCGACGAAGGCCTTCATCGTGAAGTCGCGCACCGCCGTATTGCGTGCACGCTCGTCGTCAATGTGCTTCTGATCAGCGAGAGCCACGAGCGCGGCACCCACGGTGAAGACGCTCAGCGTCATCGGCATGCGCAGCCGTTCGAGCGGCTTGATGGTGTCTGGCTGACCAATGGCATATCCGATACGCATGCCCGCCATCCCGTACGCCTTCGAGAACGTACGAGCGACGAAGACGTTCGGCATCGCCATGGCAAGCGGAATCGCTGTCTGGTAGTTCGGGTCCGTGACGTAGTCGTGATACGCCTCGTCGATGAAGATCACCGTGTCGGGCGACACGCGGTGCACACGCTCGACGAAGTCCGTGATGGTCTTGATGCCGTGCACTGTCGCTGTCGGATTGTTCGGGTTGTTGACGAACACCAGGCCAGCACCGCGCACCGTGGCGAGCATGCTCTCGAGGTCGAGCTTGAACGCGCTGTCGACTTTGGCCTCAACGACCGGATGCTTCAGCGCACTCGCGACCTTCGTGCAGTTTTCAAACGTCGGCGCCGCTGTCACGAGATGGCGATACGGCGACGTGAAGGCACGCACGGCATTGCGCAAGAGCTCCTGCGAACCCACCGCGAGCACGACGTTCTCGGGCTTGACCTGCTGCTTGGCGGCAATCGCCGCGGTGAGGTTGGCCTCATTCGCGGTGAGGTTGTTGAACGGATAGCGGCCGACCTCGCCGAAGCGCGTCATCATCGCATCGACAACGGTCTTGCCGGGCCCCAAGGGATTTTCGTTGCTGCTGATTCGAATCTCGGTCACCCCAGGCGGCGCGCTCGGCAACGGCGCGCGTGCTGTGGCGCTTTGCGTGCCCGCACGGGACAACACCTCAAACAAACCACGGCGTGACACGCTCATAGTCCCCCTCCGGAGAGGGTCATAGTAAGCCCATCTGCGCCTTTATTTGCGGACGTATCGCTTCAGGGCTTTTGGCCCGACCTCGGCGCCGTAGATGACACCGTTCTTGTCGACCGCGACGCCTTCGGCGGCACTCGTGCTCGGCGGCGCAGTCGCGGGATCGGGGATGAACGCACGAATTGCGCCGTTGGCGCCGTCCTTGATGCTGCCGATGCGGATGCCGCGCGTCCAGTCTTTGCGCGCGGGTGCCACCGATCCGGACTCAGAATCCGCGGCGTACAGCATGTCGTCCTTGTCGATCCAGAGACCGCTGATGCGGCTGTACTGCTGCCATCCAGTTTCGAGCAGATTCAGATCTTGATCGAAGATCTGAATGCGATTGTTCGAGCGATCCGCCACGAACAGGCGGCCCTTGGAATCCCACGCGAACGCGTGCGGCTGGATGAATTCGCCCGGGCCCGTGCCGCGCTTGCCGACTTCCTTGATGAACTTGCCGGACTTGTCGAACTTGATCAGACGTGCCGGCGCAGTGTCCGAGTGGCCTTCACACACATAGATCTCGCCCTTGCTGTTCGTGATGACGTCGTTCGGCTGATAGAACGAGCCGGGATCGATCGGCTGATTCGGCTGATTGCCGCCGGCCTTGCCGAGCGTGAGCAGCAGCTTGCCGTCTTTGTTGAACTTGAAAATCTGATGGCCGATCACCGGCACTTTCATTTCCGGCAGCGGATCGGTCGGCGCCGCACCACGCGCGCGGCGCGGCATGTTGTCTTGCCCGTCGGTCACCCAGATGTTGTTGTCGCCGTCGACGTAGATGCCGTGCGGAAACACCATCAGGCCAGCGCCGAAACTCTTGATCAGCTTCCCGGTGGCGTCAAAGTGCAGCACGGTGTCGAGCGGCGACGCCTTGCCGGCCGCCTGATCCCAACACGAGTTGGCGCCGCAGCGTTCGGCGACCCAGATCGATGTTCCGTCGCGATCAATATCGACGGCGCTCGTCGATCCCCACGCGCGGCCCTCGGGCATCTTTGCCCAGCCCTCGACCGTTTGGTACGGATTGGGCGCGGAATTGGTCGGCGCCACCGCCGGCGCTGCGGCCTGCTGTGCGACCAGCACGGAGCCCATAACCAGGAGGAGACCAGCGGTAGCGATGCGCATGCGGCGCAGTATACGGGCAAGAGCATCAACCGTGAAGGACGTTAAGAACGTGAAGAGAACCCTCGTGTCTCCACGTTCTTCACGCCCTTCACGGCTAATTCCGGTTTTCAGGGTGGTAGCATTCGCCATGACATTCAGCCTGCTGCTTTCTGTGTTTCTGGCCCTGGCGACGCCGACGGCTCCGCTACAGGCCGCTCCCCAGACGCCGGCCGCTCCAGCGGTTCCCGCCGCGCCCGCGCCGCCCACCCGGGCCGAAACGCTCCGGGGCGAATACGGCAAGCTGCGCTCCAACAACGACCTGCTCTACTACCACCTCGACATCAAAGTTGACCCGGACGCGAAGACCATCGCGGGCAAGAACACCATCAAGTTCCGGATGCTCAGCGAAGACTCGCGCATACAGATCGACCTCTACGCCAACCTCAAGGTCGACAAGATCATGATGGGCTCGACCGCGCTGAAGTACGAGCGCGAGCTCAACGCCGTCTTCATCGACTTCCCAGCGCCGATCAAACCCGGCCGCGAAGTGTCGATCGACTTCTACTACTCGGGCACACCCACGCAGACCGGCCGCTTCGGCGGCTTCACGTTCAGCAAGGACCCGGCCGGACGGCCGTGGATCTTCACGGCGTGCGAAGGCGAAGGCTCGTCGATCTGGTGGCCCAGCAAAGATCAGTGGAAAGACGAAGTGGAGACGATGGACATCAGCATCACCGCGCCGAGCGCGCTGACTGATGTGTCAAATGGCCGCTTCATGAACAAGAAAGATGTCGGCGGCGGATTCACCCAGTGGAACTACCACGTGAACTACCCGATCAACTCGTACGACGTCTCACTCAACATCGGCAAGTACGAACACTTCAGCGACAAGACCGGCACGACGACACTCGACTTCTACGCACTGCCGGAAGATCTCGACAAAGCGAAAGCGCAGTTCGTGCAAGCCAAGCCGATGATCGAAGCCTACAAGCACTACTTCGGCGAATACCCGTTCGACCGCGACGGCTACAAGTTGATTCAGGCGCCCTACACCGGCATGGAACATCAGAGCGCGGTCACCTACGGCAACGGCTTCAAGAACGGTTATCCGGGCGGCCGCGACTACACGGGCGTCGGCATCAGCATGAAGTTCGACTTCATCATCATTCACGAGAGCGGCCACGAGTGGTTCGGCAACGCTGTCTCGGCCGCCGATGTCTCAGACATGTGGGTCCAGGAAGGCTGGACTAACTACCTCGAGTCGCTGTACGTCGAGCACGTCTTCGGCCATGACGACGGCATCAAATACGCGAACAGCTACAAGTCCAAGGTGCAGAACCGGACGCCGATCATCACGGCGCGCGGCCGTCACGCCACGCCGCCGCAGGACATGTACTTCAAGGGCGGCTTGATGCTCCATACGATGCGCGGCGTCATGAACGACGACGCCAAGTGGTGGGCGCTCGTGAAAGAGACGTACAACACCTTCAAGTACAAGAACATCCTCACCGAAGAGATGGTGACGCTGTTCACCAAGCGGTTTGGCTTTGACATGACGCCGATCTTCAACCAGTACCTGCGCCGCACAGCGATCCCGTCACTCGAACTCGTCTTCGACGCGACGGCCGGCAAGGTGTCGTACCGGTGGAAAGTCGATGAAGCGAAATTTGCAATGCCGATTCGCGTCGGTTCCAAAGCCGCGTGGCAGACCATCACGCCCACTGTCGAGTGGCAGACGATGGACACGAAGTTGACGAAAGACACGTTCGACGTCGCGACTGACTTCTACTACGTCAACGTCGCGAAGTCTGACAAAACGGGTGAACTGCCGGCACCGCCGCCGGCGCCCGCTGCGCGCGTGGTGACGCCCGAGCAGAAAGCGTATGACGAGGCGAACAAGATCAAGGACGTGAGTGAGCGTCTCGTCGCGCTGAAGAAGGTCCAGGCGGACTTCCCGGGCACGGCGTTCATGCGTCAGGTGAACAGCACGGTGCTCAACCTGCTGCTGGGCCTGCCGGATCGCAAGGCAGAATATGGCGCCGCATTCGCCAAGGTCGTCGCCGACAACAACAGCGGAACGTTTCCGCCCGAGACGAAGCTGCTGCTCCTCGTCTCGCCGGTTGGTCGCGCGCTCGATGCCGGCGTGGTCCTGGATGGCGCCGAAGCCGCTGTCGTGGCGGCCATCGACGGACTCCCGAAGACCAGCACGGCCGCCACGCGCGCGCAGGGCACAGAACTACTCGCTCGCCTGCATCAGGTAAAGGGTGACACCGCCACGGCCCAGCGAGAGTTCACCGCAGTACTCGCCCTTGATCCCACATCGAAGGCGGCGGCGATCGGTCTGGCCAAGATCGCAGCGGCGCGGGGCGACGACAAGATCGCGCTCAATCACTACCTCCGCGCGGCCGCAGCCGGTGCGCTGAAGGCCGACGACGACTCCGCGTTCCGGGCGCTCTACAAGAAGGTGAACGGCAGTGACAAGAACATCGAAGCCGACATGGATCGCACCTTCCGCATCGCCTTCGGTAATCCCGTCGAACCCGCGACGTGGCGTCCCTCACCCGCGCGCACAACGCGCATTGTCCTCGCAGAACTCTTCACGGGATCGGCGTGCCCGCCCTGTGTCGCCGCCGACTACGCGCTCGACGCGGTGATGGAACGCTATCCGTCAGTCGATCTGGCCACACTCGTCTACCACGTACACATTCCCGGTCCGGATCCGATGACCACAGCGGCGAGCGCCGCGCGGAAGGACTACTACAAGGACTACGTCCTTGGCGTTCCGACCTTCATTGTTGATGGCGGCCTCGCGCGCCTCGGCGGCGGCGGGCGCGACAACACGGGACCGACCTACGGCAACTACGCGTCGGTGATCGACGCGGCGATGAACACTGCGCCAGAAGCAACATTGTCGCTGAAGACGTCCATGCGGGACGGCAAGCTGTGGGTGGCCACGTCCATCTCCGGACTGGCCGCCGCCTACAAGGGCCAGGCGCTGACGTTGCAAGTCGCATTGGCCGAAAAAGAACTGACCTTTAGCGGCGAGAACGGCATGCGCATGCATCCGCTGGTGGTGCGCGCGATGATCGGCGGCGACAAACCGGGCCTGCCCGTGACGGTCGACGACACCGGGCGAGCGATGATCGACGCGGGATTCGACCTCGCGACCATCCCCACCGACATCACCTCGGGCCTCGCGGCCGAGATTGAGAAGCGGCGTAAGAATGAAACAGCGGGCGGTACGCCGGCGATCTACAGGGCCGAGGGGAAACCGTACACCAAGGTCGATCAGTCCAAGCTGATCGTCGTCGCCTTCCTGCAAGACGCGGACAAGCATGTGCTGCAAGCCGTGCAGCAGCCGCTGGATGCGGTCGCATGGAAAAAGAAATGAAGAGACAGCTGGCCTCGCTCACGGCGGTTGGTGTGCTGCTCTGTTTCGCGAGCAGCTCCGCGCAGATTCCTGATGAGCCGATCAAATGGTCGCTGGCACTGCCGTCGCCACCCAACACAACGACTCCGGGCGGCACGATCACGTTGTCGTTGAATGCCACCGTCGACGAGGGGTGGCATCTGTATGCCGTGTCGCTGGCGCCAGGCGGGCCAATCCCCACGGCAATCAGCGTGCCGACCGGGCAGGCGTTCAGTCTGTCAGGTGAAATCTCCGAGCCGACGCCGACCTCAGCATTTGATGCGAACTTCAATACGGTCCTCGATTATCACGAGGGCAAGGTCACGTTCGGCATTCCGCTGAAAGTTTCGGCCACCTCAGGTGTCGGTGCGCTGCCGGCGCGCGTAGCCGTCTCATTTCAGACGTGCAACGACCGATTCTGTTTGCCGCCGAAGCAAGTGATCACGACCGTGCAGGTGCAGGTCGTGCCGCCAAAGTCTCATGGTCCACTGACTTAGCGAATTTTCCACCTCCACGGGGTGTCCTTAGACCGCGATCATGCCGATAAAGTAACGTCACGCCGTCACGGTACCGATATGATGGCCGGGCCGTGGTTGCCCCCCCAGGCCGAAGCCGCGCGCGAGAACTGCTGTTTGCTACGGTTATCGCGTTCGCACTCACCGTCATTTTCACGTGGCCCCTGGCCAGTCGATTCAGTACGGCTGGGCGACTCGACACCGGTGACGGGCGCTACAGCATCTGGAATATCTCGTGGGTCGCGCACGCACTGACCACCGATCCCAACGAGCTGTGGAACGCGAACATCTTCTATCCGCATACGGGCACGCTCGCGTTCTCTGAACCGAACCTTGTTGCGGGACTGATCGCCACGCCGATGTGGCTGGCCACACACAATCCATACGCGACGAGCAACTGGACGATCCTGTGCGCGTTTGTGCTCGCCGCCGTCGCGATGTTTGCGCTCGTGCGCCGGCTCACACACAACCTGTGGGGCGCGGCCATCGCCGGCATCATCTACGCGTTCTGCAGCTACTCGTTCGCGCACCTGGCCCACATTCAACTGTTGATGACGTTCGGCCCGCCGCTGGCGCTGCTGCGCATGCACATGTTCGTCGATGCGCCGTCGCCGCGAAATGCGCTGTGGCTCGGCGTGTCGCTCGCGGTGCAGGGGCTGGCCTGCGGCTACTACGGCATCTTTGGCGGCGTGGCCGTCGCCGTCGGCATCTTGTGGTTCTCGGCATGGTCCGGTCAGTTCCGTTCGATGCGTTTCTGGATGCTGACCGCCATGGCCGCCCTGATTGGTGCGGTGATCGTGGCGCCATTTGCGCTGCCCTACATCAAACTGCAAGAAGCCGGGTTCGCGCGCTCGCTCGACGACGCGCGGCTGTATCAGGCGGGATGGCGCTCGTACCTCGCGTCTGCGCTATTGGCGTATCAGTGGATCCTTCCGCTGATCGGACACTGGCGCGAAGTGCTGTTCCCTGGTTTCCTCTCCATCGGGCTTGCGGCCATCGCACTCACGCGTGCGGCACGGCATCCAGAACTGATGCGGCGCATCAGCCGCGTGCGCGTCGTGGGTTTCTATGTCGTGCTGGCGGTCCTCGCAGCCTGGGGATCGCTCGGCCCTGACGCCGGTTTGTACCGAGTCATGTACTCGGTCGTGCCGTTCATGTCGCTGCTGCGTGCGCCGGCGCGACTCGGCCTGCTCGTCACACTCTCGTCTTCTGTGCTGGCGGGTATCGGCGTCTCGCTGCTGGAACGTAGCTGGACGGGTCCACGACGTCGCGTGTGGCTCGCGGCACTCGTGGTCGCCACACTCGCGCGTTCCACCGTGGGTCCGCTCGATTGGATGGAGGCGCCGCCAACGCCGCGCGCCATCACGTGGCTCGGCCGCCTGCCGCGTGGTGCGGTGGCAGCCTTCCCATTCTTCGATTCGAAAAACATGTCGCAGGAAACCGGCTACATGTTGCAGTCGGCCTGGCACTGGCAGCCGATGCTGAACGGCTACAGCGACTTTGTGCCGGAAGACGTGTCGGACGACCTCCGTCCTCTCGCCGGTTTTCCATCAGCCGACTCGATGCGTGTACTGCGAGAACGACAGACGCGCTACGTGCTGGTCAACTGGCGGATGTACAACGACGAAGAACGCCAGCGCATCCGTCAGGGCCTCGCAGAACTCCCGGCGACGCTGCGACCGATGCTGAACGACGCCGAGACGTCACTCTTCGAACTGGTCACACCGATGGCCGGGATTCGCTGATCCACACGCGCACGCCACGATCTGTGGCACAGTTTCTCCATGCGATGGCAGTCGGGCACGAGCGATAGCGATATTGAGGACCGCCGCGGCGCGTCCGGCGGAGGCATGGGACGAGTCCCCGGTGGAGGTCGCGGCCTCGGCATCGGTGGCCTGATCGTCGTCGGCCTCCTGAGTCTCGTCTTCAAGCAGGACTTCTTCTCACTACTCGACTCGAACGGCGCCAGCGATAGCGGTCCGAACTCGGCGATGTCCGCGCCGCCCTCCACGGAATCGCCTGAAGAGAAACAGCGCTATGAGTTCATCAAGTTTGTGGTGAATGACGCGCAGGACGCCTGGACGAAGATTCTCCCGGCGTCGGCGAGCGTGCCGTACGAGCGCGCCAAGTTGGTGCTCTTTCGAGGCCGCGTCGAATCGGCGTGTGGAAAAGCCACCTCGGCCGAGGGCCCCTTCTATTGTCCGGGCGATCAGAAGGTCTACATCGACCTCGCCTTCTATGACGAACTGAAGAAGGACTTCGGTGCGGCCGGAGATTTTGCGCAGGCCTATGTGATCGCGCACGAGATCGGCCACCACGTGCAGAATCTCGTCGGCGCGGAGGATGAATTGCGCAGCGCCATGAAAGGGCGCTCACGTTCCGCGAATGCGCTGTCCGTGCAGGTAGAGTTGCAGGCCGATTGTCTGGCGGGCGTGTGGGGCCATTCCACGCAGGAACGGAAACTGCTCGAGGCGGGCGACGTCGATGAGGCGCTCAACGCCGCGGCGTCTATTGGTGATGACAACATCCAGAAAATGTCGGGCGACCGCGTCAGACCCGAGTCATTCACGCACGGATCGTCGGCCGATCGCACCGCGGCGTTTCGCCGAGGCATGCAAAGCGGCACGCTCAGCGCATGCGGCATCGGCAGATAGCACACGCCGGCATCAGGGCGACGGCCGCGGTCACGGCCGCGCTCTGGCTGCTCCTCTGGGCCGAGCCCCGCATCGACGCGCGCGCGCCCAGCTGGACGCGCGCCACCAGCGCACACTTCGAGATCTACACCACCGGTGGTGAGCGACGCGCTCGAGAAGCGCTGGCCTACTTCGAAGAGGTCCGCGGATTCTTTGAGACGTTCCTGTCGCTCCCGCCATCGACGCGCCGACCCACGCGCGTCATCCTCTTTTCGAGCGCGTCGGAGTACGCGCCCTATCGCATTTCGGCCGCCGCGGCCGCGTACGAACAGCCTGGGCGCGATCGCGACTACATCGTGATGTACGACTTGAACGGCGACTCCGAGCCGATCATCGTGCACGAGTACGCGCATCTGGCGCTCGAACGGAGCGGCGGCGCATCGTACCCGGCCTGGTTGTCCGAGGGGCTGGCCGAGTTCTTTTCCACGATGGTGCCATCAAGAGATCGCGTGGTACTCGGGCGGGCGCCGGAAGGTCGGCTGCGAACGATTCAGTCGGAGGCGATGCTATCGGTCTCTCGGCTGCTCGGCGTCAGTCGCGACTCGCCTGAGTACACCTCGGACCATGCGGGCACGTTCTACGCCGAGAGCTGGGCGCTGACGCATATGCTCGTCGCCGGCGAACGGTATCAGCCGAAGGTTGACCAGTTTCTGGCGCTCGTCGCGCGCGGCACGCCCGTCGCGGATGCGCTGACACGCGTGTTTCGGAAGACCGTGGCCGAGGTCGACACCGACTTGCGGCAGTATCTGACGCGCGGATTCTTCCGGCAGCTCACCGTGCCGTATGCCGCGACGTCCTCGACAATCAGCGCCACGGTCTCACCGATCGATGCGTTCGACGCCAACCTCGCGCTGGCGGATCTGCTCGGTGCCGGGCGCGGGCGCGAGGCGCTCGCGCGCACGGCCTTTGACGCACTCGCGGTCGATCGGCCGAGTGATCCGACGATGGCTGCCACCCGCGGATTGTTTGAACTGCAAACAGGACACCCCGATCAGGCGCGCGTGTGGCTTGAGCGTGCCGTCACCGGCGGCAGTCGGGAACCCATGGCCTACGCCGAACTGGCGCGCCTGGTCGAGCCTGACGACGTCTCGAAAGCATCAGCGCTGCTCGACATGGCGGCGACCTTGGCGCCCGACGACATCCTGATCCGCATTCGCATCGCCAGCAATCTCGTGACCCGGCATCGTGCGGACGATGCGTTGGCCACGCTCGGACGGATTCCACGCGTACCGACCGAACAGCAGTTTCTCTACCAGCAAGTGCTGGCGAACGCCTATGCGCTGCTGGGCCAGTTCACCGACGCCCGCGCCGCCGCCGCGCGCGTTGCGGAGTTCGCCCACACGCCCTCTGAGCGCAGCTTTGCAGACGCGATGATGCGCCAGGTCAGTGGTCCGCCAGATATGACGGATGTCGTGTCTGGGCGATTGCGCAACATGAACTGCGAGAGTACCCAGCCTGTTCTCGAGGTGCACACCAACGCAGGCGTGCTGAAGCTGATCGTCGATGCACCGAGCCGAATTGTGGTCCCGGGTGGTGGCTCCGCCGAACTCGCGTGTGGACCACAGGATCGCCCGCTCAGGGTTGGCTACGCCCGCGCGAACGCGCCAACAGGCACACAGGGTCGTGTGCGCATGCTCGACTTCTCGTCGCTGATCAAATAGCGCGGGCTACGTCAGGCTGGCGATCTTCTCTTTCAGGATGTCGAGCGTCAGATCAATTGTCTGGCGATGTGTGCGGAAGGCGAGCACGGCCAGGCGAATGATGAACTGATCGTCGATCACTGATGACGACAGGAATACCCGACCATCAGCATGAATCGCCTGCACAAGTCGCTGATTGAACTCTGTGACGTCGCCACGCGACGGCAGGTATCGGAACGTCACCACCGACAAGTCCGGCATCGGCCCCACTTCGAATCCCGGGATCTCGAGGAGCCGCTCACGGAAGTAGCGCGCGAGCCACATCTTCTCTTCGAGCGCCGCGCGGAATGGCGCCACACCGAGCAGTTTCAACGGCAGCCAGAGGCGCATGCCTCGAAAGGGCTTCGTCAGTTCCGGGGAGATGTCGGCCGGCGACACCTCATCGCGCGACCCGGCGGTGTCCTGCATGTAGTTCGCCACATAGAAGTGCGCGTGCTGCATCGCGCGCGTGTCTTTCACGAGCACCGCGCCACTGCCGTACGGGAGAAACAGACCTTTGTGCGGGTCCATCACGATGGAGTCGGCGCGATCCATGCCACCGAGCACCTTGCGGCCCTCGTCACAGAGCGCGAAGAAGGCACCGTACGCTCCGTCGACATGCATCCACAGACCGTGTCGCTCGCTGATGTCACCGATGGCCGACATCGGATCGACTGCGCCCACATCGGTCGTGCCCGCGGACGCCACCACCAGAAACGGCCGCAGACCGGCGGCGATGTCAGCCGTCACCAGTCGTTCGAGCGCGGACGCGTCCATGCGGTGCCCGGCATCCATGGGCACGTGCCGGGTCACACATTCACGGAGGCCGGCAATCCGGATCGCCTTGTCGACCGAATGGTGTGCATGCGCAGTGAGATAGATCACCGAGCGCGGTATCTCGCGTGACGTGATCTCGCGCGCATCGCGAGCGGTGACGATGCCGACGAGGTTGGCGATGCTGCCACCGGATGTGAGGTTACCGGCCGCCGTGTCAGGGAATCCCACGATCGACGCCATCCAGCGCGTGAGCATGTGCTCCATGCGCACGGCACCAGGGTTGGCGAAGAAGACGCCGGCGTAACGATTGGTGACGTCTGCGAGATAGTCGCCGAGCGCGGACGGGAAGATGCCGCCGCCGGGAATGTATCCGAGGTGACCACCCGAGGCGCAATTAATCCCGGGCCGATCGACGTGCGTCGCGACCATCGTCAGCAGCTCGTCGATGCCGACCGGCGTGTCGCCGATGGGTGAATCGTAGATGCCACTGCCCTTGTCGGCGGTCTCGATGTAGGTCAACCGCGTGTCGATCGAATTGAGAAACTCGTTCGTGTAGTTGAGGACGGCCTGGATGAGCGGCGCGCGTTCGGCCTCGGACGGCTCAAGTCGACGCGCGATGGCTTCGAGGTCGCGCAGGCGATCAGTAATCAACCGCATAGTCCTTCTTGAAGGGTTGACCGGCCCAGGCCTTCTTCGCCGTCCAGTCTTCAGATGGAGCGGTCCAGAAGGGATCGGTCGCAGGCAGCCCCAGCGGCACGAAGCCCAGCGTGCAGATGTACATGCTGCCAGCGTTGGAGTAATAGTCAGCGATGTTCGGCTGATGCCCCGCGAACCCGAGCGTCAGCCAGCCATCCTTGTCGAAGACACCGGGCGCCGCGAACATGCGTCGCGCGACCGCGCTGATGCCCGCGCGCACCTGCCCCGGCGTGAGGCCGTCGGGCAGTTGATGCAGCAGCGCCGCGTGGCCGAGTGCCTGAAAGATGCCTGTGCGGTACGTGATGCTGCGTCCGAATGCGGGGTACGTCCCTTCGGGCGAGATCATCCGTTCGAGGAACTCGGCCTGGCGCTGCATCCGTTTGAGCGCGCGGTCGTATCGCGTCTGAATGGCCGTCGTCGACTGCTTCTTGCGCTCGGCGACCGCCTTTTGTGTGGCGAGCACGTCGATGAGCATCGGGTGAATCACGTACGAGTTGTAGAAGTCCATGTGGAACAGCGGACCATCGGAGTACCACCCGTCTCCGACGTACCACGACTCGATCGTGTTCAGTGCTGTGCTGATGCGGTATTGATCGGGGCCTTCATCGAGCGAGTGCAGGAAGACTTCGACCATGGCCATGAACAGCACCCAGTTGTTATTCGGCGGCACGACACGGCGGAGCCCCCGGAACTCCGCGATGACGCGCTGCTTCGTGCGTGCGTCGAGCGGTTCCCAGAGCACGGCCGGTGCGCGCAGAAACGCCTGCGCCAGATACGCCGCGTCCACGAGCGTTTGGCCGGTTTCGTTCCACAGCATGTAGTCCGGTCCGGACGGGTCAACGGCCTGCACGACGCCAGCACGCAGCAGCGTCGCCAGTTCCGTGCGTTCACGCCCTTCCGGCGAGTCGTCTGCTTTCAGCGCTAGCCAGGATGCGAGCCCCATCGAGAGACGACCGAACGCCTCAAGGAACGCGCACTTCTTGTTGCGGCCGTCCCACGCAGGGCTGTATTCCATCGGCCAGTTCTTTTGCAGCGTGCCGGCAGCGAGATTGGTGAGCACCGGCCGCGCGATGCGCGACAACGTGCTGGTCCACAGCATTCGGTCAGCGGCAGGACTCTGCGGCGGCGCCTCGACCGAGGCAAATGCGGAGGCTGTCGACGCCGCTGCGGCGACGCTCGACGCCACACCGATCGACGCCGTCGTCTTGAGAAATGCTCGTCGCTTCATGATCGCCTCACTTCAGTTTGATGATTTCTGAGCCTGCGAGCAGATACGCACCCGTGCCATACACTTCCCAACTCTCCGCCGTGAAGTCGCGTCGCGGATCGGCGCCGATCGGCTGCACCCAGCCGACATGTCCATCGGGCAGGAGCAAAGTGTTGATGCCGACCCAGGCCTTGCGCGTGGCGGGTTCGTAGGTCGCCTTGTCGAGAATGCCGTTGTTGATGCCCCACGCGAGCGCATAGATGTAAAAACCGGAGCCACTGGCTTCACCGCCCGGGTACGCGTCAGGATCGAGCAGGCTCGACCGCCAGAGGCCGTCTGCCTGCTGCAACTGAATGACGCGCGCCATCATCTCCCTGTAGAGCGAGACATAGAACGCGCGCTTCGGATAGTTCGCCGGCAGTTCCTTCAGCAGGCGCACCAAGCCACCGGCGACCCAACCATTGCCGCGGCTCCAGAACACCTTTTTGCCGTTGGCCTCGCGCTTGCCTTCTCCCGCGGCGTTGATCAGGTAGCTGTCGTCGCGTGCGAAGAGATGCTCGTCGTGATTGAACAGGCGATCGTACGTCTGCTGAAACAACGTGTCGTTGATCGCGAGATACGACGGATCGTTCAGCGTGACCGACAACTTCGCCAGCGTCGGCGGGCCCATGAACAAGGCATCGCACCACCACCACGTGATGCCATGCAACTCGGCCTCATGGCCGGGCTGCGCCTTGCGCATCGCGTCGACCTGATCAATGGTCGGCTGGATGAGCGCGCGGTCCTTCGTGATCCGGTACAGATCGACGTACGTCTGGCTGATCGCGATGTCATCGGCGTGATCGATGCGCTTGCCGGGCTTCCACTCGATGCCCGCCCCCATCTTCGTCATCGCGTCCATCAGCGACGGATCTTTCGTGGTCTCCCACGCCGCAAAGACACCCGCGTAGAACGCGCCGTTGGTCCAGTCGTTCGCGGCATGGTTGGGATGCGCGATCTGCCAGGCGGCCGCTTTGAGCATCGCCTCCTTGATATACGCCGGTCTGAACACGTCGGCTGGCTGAGCAGCCAGCAAGACTCCGGCGAACATCAGGCCGGTAATGGTCATCAGGAGTTTCCTACACGCGCCCATTCGACACCGCCATCAGGTTGCACATCCGGAAGAGCATCCGCGCGCCGACGTTCGCGTCCCACTCGTTGCCGTCCGGTCCGGGCGCGACTTCATTGAGGTCGCAGCCAATGATCGTGCGACCCGATCGCGCCACATGCTCGATCAAGTACACGGCCTGCTCGAATTCGAGGCCGCCGGCTACTGGTGTCCCCGTGTTCGGGCACAGCTTCGGATCCAGACCGTCAATGTCAAAGCTGATGTAGACGCGCTTCGGCAGCCGTTCCACGATGTTCTGCACCTGCTGCGCCCACGTGGCGCCGTTGTATTGCGCGTGCTTCAGATCGCGATCGAAGAACGTTGTGACCTTGGCGTCGCTGGCGATGACGTCCGCTTCTTCCTGACAGTAGTCGCGGATGCCCACCTGCACGAGCTGGCTGACTTCGGGAATGCGAAGGGCGTTGCGCATGATCGATGCGTGCGAGAACGCGAAGCCCTCATAGGCGTCTCGGAGATCGGCGTGCGCGTCAATCTGCAGAATTCCAAATGGTTCGCCCGAGGAGGCCAATGCCTTCAACATTCCGTAGGGCGTGCTGTGATCGCCGCCCAGCAGCGCGACGAGCTTGCCCTGCTGCAGCCAGTGCCGGCAGCGCGCCTCGACCCATGCGTTGAGCCATTCCGAGCCTTCATTCACTTCGAGGCGAATGTGCTCGGTGGCCGCGACGCTCAATGGATCCACACCGGTCGTGATCGAGCTGATATACGTCTTCGCGTCTTCGCGAAGACGCGACGCGGCGTCACGCACCTCCTCAGAGATGTCGTCCATCGCGAGCCCGATCTTCCAGGCATCCGGCACCGACGGATCGTAGAGATCCACCTGCACCGACGCGGCAAGAATCGCTGCAGGCCCGCGTGACGCGCCGTCCTTGTACGACACGGTCACGTCCCACGGGACCGGCACAATCACGACCTCGGCCTCACTCGTGTCGAACGGCAAACCAAACAGGCTGCAGCCCGGGTCGCCGGGGCTGTTGGGATCGAAGTCCTTGATCTTCTCGGAGCGGCTCATCCCGCAAGGATAGCAGGCCCGCGTGATCTACTTCCGCGCCGAACTCGTGGTCTTTCGGGCCTTGATCAACACATCGAGGCTGTCGTTGCGGCCATTGTAGAAGTCGACGCGAATCATGCCGTCGGCGGTTTCAGAGATCACGCCGGGAATGGACAACGCCGTGAGGTACCAACCCGCGGGCAGCACCACAGAATTGCGCGGACGGCCGAGGCTGCGATCAAACACCAGGTCATCGCCCTCAAGACGATAGCTCTGCGGCGCCGTGTAGGTCTCCGAGATCCGCAGCCGCACAGACTTTCCGGCCTGCACCGGCGGAAAGTAGCTCACGACGATCTCGGTCTCTGGCAGCACGGGGCTCCCGATATCGATCTTCGCGTCGATGATCGCTTGCCCCTTCAACGTTTCATGCCGAAGCACTTCGCCCGTGTCGAGGATGTAGGCCGAGGGATTCGACACGCGACTGCCAGTGCGGACGACATTGACGTAGGTGCTCGTGCCCGGGCGCGTCTCCGTGTAGTCGTGAAAGAGACTGAAAGAATTCGTCGAAGGCTCCTGCAGAAAATACGTGATGTCGCGATCCTGATGCGCGCGCTCAGTGAGTCGCGTGCGCTCGGTCGGGCCTTGCGCCGGCGGCGGCTCCCAGCTCCGCGCGTTGGTCAGGGCCTTCGGGGCCGCCGCGGGGCCCGTTTGGGCGCCGGCGCGCACGTGCACCACCAATGTCGCCGTGCCCGGCGCCTGATTCATGAACGCGATCCCGACGCGGCCATCGTCTTCAGACAACACCTGCGATGGCATGTTGCAGGCGACCAGGGTGAAGCCCGGCGGCAACACCAGGCGGCCTCGTCGACTGTTGAGCACCTGGGTGAACACACCCGTCCCGGCCACGAGCGCGAAGCTCTTGCCGTCTTTCACTGTCTTCTCGATGCGAATGCGCCCCTGTCCATTCTTCGGCACCGGCCGCGCGAGCGCGATCGTCAACGCCGTTGCAGTGCCCGTGGCGTTGGTCGGCTGGGTCACCTTTAATGGCGCTCCGGTCATGAGGTCAGTCGCGACCACCTGCGAGACCGTCGTCCCAGCCTTGATCGGATCGCTGTATGAGGTCGCCCCAGCGGCCGTCACGCTCACTTCGTACGTCACTCGAAACGTTGAGGTCGCAGGCGCTGACAAGTCGTAGCGCACGTACTCATCGGTCTGCGACTGCGCCGACGCTAATGTCGTCATCAATGTTGACGCGACCAACAACACCGCGCCGGTCATCGGCGTGGCGCGAAGCAATCTGGACATGGACATGCCGGGAGTCTATCGTTCACGGATGCTCCGTGCCATAGCCCTGATCGGCGCGTTCCTCGTCGTTGTCGCCACTGTTCCCGCCGCGCATCAGCAAGCATCGCCTCAGGCGCCAGTACAAATGATCCTCAGAGGGCAGGATGTGCCTGCCGCCGGAGACGTGTCGCGCGGCGACTTCGCATTCGCGTATGACGGTGACGGCATCTCGCTCCTGCGCAATCCGCATGATCCGTTCGGCGCGATCGTCACAACGCCGCCCCCCTCGCCCGGCCGTGGCGGCCGAGCCGCGGGTGCCGCAGCGGCCGCGCCGAAAGCTGCTCCGTTGTCGCTCGCGCTGAGCTATCGCGTCGGCGCCGCCGGCGCGTGGCAGAATGCCTCGCACGCCGGCTATCTTCCGCAACCCGCGAGCGGCCGCGTGACCTATTTCAACAGCATGGACGAGCGGCCGCCGGCGCTCTCGGTGGCTGAGACGTTTCAGACCGATGGCGCTTCGCTCACGTGGGACGTCGACCTCGCAGCCAACGCGGCGGTGACGATTGGCGACCTCGGCATCAGCATTCCCGTGCAGGGCCCGACCGGTGAAAACCCGGCGCAAATCTTCGAGCGCGGCTTTCTGAAGCATCAGTTCGTGTCGGGCGCCGGCTCCTTCTTCTTCTATGTCCGCGCATCTGGGGCGCCGCCGTTCTTACTCGTCACCACCAAGCCCGGCACCAAGCTTGAGCACTTCACGGCCGGCGGTCGCGCGGGCGGCACGATGTTCGTGCACTCCGCGAAATCCGGCGGCGCCGAGACACGCGGCACATGGCGCCAGGCCCACACCTCTCTCGAGATGAAGTCTGGCGGCAAAGCCAGCTACGGCTTCCGGATGCAGTGGGTGAACAGCTACGACGAGCTGCGCAATACGCTCTACGACAACGGGTTGATCGATGTCCGCGTCGTACCCGGCATGACGGTGCCTTCGGATCTCACCGCCAAGTTCTCGCTGCACACGAAAGCCAAGATCGAGTCGGTCACGGCGGAGTTTCCGACTGAGACCACGGTCGCCACACTCAACGCCAACGGAGCCACCCGTCTCTACGAGGCGACATTCCGCAAGCTGGGCGAGAACATGCTGACCATCACGCACGACGGCGGCCAGAAGACCTACCTCGAGTTCTTCGTCACGGAACCGATGGAGACCCTGATCAAGAAGCGCGCGGCCTTCATCGTCAACACACAACAGATCAAAGATCCGACCAAGTGGTGGAACGGCGTCTACGGGATCTACAACATGAAGACCGGCAAGGTGCCGACGCCCGACGAACCCGATATCTTTCTCGACCGCATGGTCTACGCACTCACGTGCGATGACCCTGGTCTATCGAAAGCGCCTTACATCGCGGCGAAGAACGTCAGCTTCCCCGACAAGAAGGAAATCGAATCGCTCGAGTACTACATCAAGAACTTTGTCTGGGGCGGCCTGCAGCGCAAGGACGATGAGCTGCCGTATCCGTATGGCGTGTATGGGACGCCCAACTGGTTCGTGAATCGCGATCCGCAGCGGCGCCTCGACTACGCCAATAAACTGACGAACGGTTCGACGGCCAAGAAAGATCTCGTCAAAGAACACGTGTGGCGCAACTACGACTATCCGCACGTGATCATGTTGTATTTCCACATGTATCAGATCGCGAAGATGTACCCCGAGATGTCGACGTATCTCGACGCCAAGGGCTATCTCACGCGCGCGATGGAGACCGCGAAGGCGTTTTACACCTATCCCTACGAGATCTACCCCGAGTACTACGACACGTACAAGTGGGGACTCTACAACGAGCTGATCGTGCTCGAGCTCATTGATGCGCTGAAGACCGAAGGCCATCCTGAGCAGGCGAAGTACCTGACCACCGAATGGGAAAAGAAGACCAAATACTTTGTGTATGACGATGCGTATCCGTTCCGGTCGGAGTACGCGTTTGATCGCACCGCATTTGAGTCGACGTATGCGCTGGCCAAGTACGGCGCCACGCATGACATGCCGCCCGATCAGAATCTGTGGTTCGATCTCAAGTTGAAGAAGTGGTGGTCGCATCCATCGGTGAAGCGCGAAGACTCGCGCGCGTTCATGGATCGTCAGCTGGCGTCAGGCCTCGTCGTGCGCGGCTGGGTCAATCCGGCGTACTACACCCTCGGCGCGGATCCTGGCGTCAGCTACATGGCCGCGATGGGCGGATGGAGTGTGCTCGATTACGGTCTCAACTTCGCGCCGAGTCCGTACGACTGGCTGCAGCTCGGCTACGCGTCGTATCTCAGCTCGTGGAGCTTGATGAACACGGGCACATCGGCGACCAACTACGGCTTCTGGTTTCCGGGCAAGGAGAACGACGGCGCGTCGGGCTGGCAATTCACGAGCGCCAAAGCCGCGACCTCGTGGATGGGCGGCAGCTTCCCCGGTGGCGTCACTGAGCCGCGCGGTCCTTGGCACTACGACGGCGAGATCGATCTCGGTTACGGCGGCGCGTTGCGCATGGCCGCGACGATCGTGACGAAGGATCCGACATTTGGATGGATCGCGTACGGCGGCGCGATGAAGGACAACACCACCACACTCTCTATCAACCCCCGCGACGGTCTGCGTCGGCGCCTCGACGTCGTCATTCAGGATCGCGCGCTGCCCTTCGCCGACAGCCTCGCGCGTCTCAAGCTCGAACTCGAACGTGATGGCTTCGACGCGAAGAGTGACATCGTCGTCGACAAGGCGCTCAAGACGATTGTGTTCACGCTGGAGAATCGTACGGGCGGCGCGCACTCAACGGGACTGCGCCTGAGTCTGCCTGTGAACAGCAACTACGCGCTGACCGTGGACGGCAAAGCCGTGCCACTCGTGGCGACCGGCAATCCTGACTATCCCTGGAGGGCAGAACTGCCTATGAGCCCGGCGGGGGCCAAAGTCGAGATCAAGACCCGCTGAACTTCTCAGCCACCCTTGACGTCTTGGAATCATAGTGATATCACTTTGATGTCGCATTGATGGTCGCGGGGCAGGAGGCTGGTCATGTTTCAAGAGAAGATTCGCAAGGGTGTTTCCGGGTGGCTGATGGTCTTCGTGCTCATCGCCGCCCCAATTGCAGGCGTCGTCGCGCTCAGAGCCGTGACCGCAGAGGGCGACAAACCACCGGCGATCGCCGGCGTCTCGCTGCTGCTCCTGCTGGCACTCGACCTCGCGTGCTGGTTCGGGCTCATCGTTATCAACCCCAACACGGCAAAAGCCATGCTCCTGTTCGGCGACTATCGCGGCACCATCAAGGAGCCGGGCTTCTGGTGGGTGAACCCGCTCACGGTGCGACGCACCATTTCCCTCAAGGTTCGCAACTTCGAAAGCGGCAAACTCAAGGTCAACGATTCGATCGGCAACCCGATCGAAATCGGCGCCATCGTCGTCTGGCGCGTCGTCGATACGGCCGAAGCGCTGTTCCTGGTGGATGACTATGAACATTTCGTCCATATGCAGACCGAGTCGGCGGTGCGCATTCTCGCGACGTCATTCCCGTACGACGCGCATGAAGAGGGCGGCATCTCGCTGCAAGGTTCTGGCACGGAAGTGTCGCAACGGCTCGGCCACGAAGTCCAGGAGCGCCTGGCGAAAGCCGGCGTGGAGGTGATCGAGGCGCGCATCAGCCATCTGGCGTACGCGCCGGAAATCGCGAGCGCGATGCTGCGCCGCCAGCAGGCGACGGCCGTGATCGCGGCGCGGCAGAAGATCGTGGAGGGCGCGGTCGGCATGGTTGAGATGGCGCTCGACCTCTTGAACAAGAAAAACGTCGTGACGCTTGACGAGGAGCGCAAAGCCACGATGGTCAGCAACCTGCTGGTCGTGCTCTGCGGCGACAAGGATGCCCAGCCCGTTGTGAACACCGGCACGCTGTATCAGTAAGCGCCATCACGGAGGCCCACGATGGCGGAGCGTAAGACCTTTCTCGTACGGCTCGACCCGTCGCTGCATGAAGCGCTGCAGCGGTGGGCCGACGCCGATCTGCGCAGCTTGAATGCACAGATCGAGTTCCTGCTGCGCCAGGCGCTCGCTGATAACGGCCGCCTGCCGAAGCCGAAGGCATAACCCATGGAACCACACGCCTTGCCCCTCGAAGTCCCCGCCGACCTGCAGCAGTCGCGGCCGCGCCGCGTGCGCCTCTCCGGCTCTGGAAGAGCACTCGCGCTGGTGATCACACTGCTTGTGGTCGGCGCTCCCACTGCGGCCGTCCTGATGCATCGAGCCGCCATCCATCAGCGCGAGGTCGCGCGTCAGCTCGAGACAGAGGGCGCCGTGACGACAGCGACGGTGACGAAATTGACGCACGACTCGAAGGAGTCGAATGGCGCGGTGCGCTATGAGTTTTCCGTCGCCGGCCGCACGTACAACGCGCGCGAAAAGGTGCCGATGCGGCAATGGCGCGAGCTTCGTGTGGGCTCCGCACTACCAGTGCGCTATGTGGTGGAGAATCCCGACGAGAACATTCCCGACGGACTCACTCCGCGGGTGCTCCCACTGTGGCTGCCGTATCTGCTGGCCGGCATCATGCTCGCGGCAGGCGGTGGATGTTTCGCCGCGCTCAGAGCCGATCGTCGCCTCCTCGAAGACGGGCGCGTCGCAACCGCCACCGTGCGCGAGCATGTCGTCAGCCGCTCGCAGCACGGCACGCATCGATCGCTGAAGTACGACTTCCCCACCTTGAGCGGGAGTCGGATCGCGGGCAAATGCGGTACGTCGAGCAGGCCGCCGGCGATCGGCAGCGGCATCCTGGTGCTGTATGACTCGGACACGCCGAAGCGCAACAAGCCGTATCCGCTCAGTCTCGTACGGCTTGAGGTGCTGTAACCGATCGTCCCTTACTTCTTGGCTGAGGTCGGGAAGATCACCGGAAACACACTGTCGGTCGTATACATGCAGCGATCGTTGTGCCCGCACTCCGGCACAATCTGAATCTGATGTTTCGCACCGAGCTTCGTGGTGACAAACGCGGCGAACGCTTCACCCCGGGCCCGGCGCGTGGCGCCTTGCGCCATTGCCGGGCACGATGAATCGAAACCGCCGAGCGGCAACGTATCGACCTGCCCGAGTAAGTAGGTGACGGGGCGCTCCACGAGCTGTTTCGTCAACTGCGCATCGGTGATCGCGGCCGTGTACCCGTTCACGGCGGTGCGGTTCTCAAAGCCGGCGGGCCACCGGTTGTAGTTCGCGCATTTCGCGACGTCCGCGGGACCAAACGTGAACGCCTTGTGCACATCCTCGGTCTTCCACGCCCCCACGGCATTCTCCGGCAACGCATCGTCGACCGGCATCGCCCGCGCGGCATCCGGCCACGCGTAGCTGGACGACGTAGGTGATGTTGACGCCGAGCGTGCCGTGTACCTTGTTCGCCATCGAGTAGCGATTGGCGAACTGGCCGCCGGCCGAATGACCGGCCACGACGATCGATGTCATGTTCGGAAACGTCTTCTTGTCGGCCAATGTGCGCAGGATCTGGTCCATGAAGTCGAATGACGAGATGTCCTTGTTTGACACCGCGTTGCCGCCCGACTTCCAACTGTCGCCGCCGCACGTGTAACTCACTTCGTTGGCCGCCAGCGTGTCTTTGCACGAGCCGTCGGCCGAGGCGATCCGCGGCGAGATCACCACGGTGTCGTTGATGGCCCCCGCCAGAAAGGCCGCCGCCTTCGCCGTATCAAAGTAGTGATCGGCGTTGCGATTGGTGCCGTGCACCATGATCAATGCACGCGTGATCGCAGCGTTGGCCTTCGTTAACGGATAGGTCGTATAGACCATCGATCGCGCGGGTCCGCCTTTGATCGTGATCCACTCGGTGCACTGTGGTGTCGCCGTCGTGCACGGAGCCACCGCAGCGGCCCTCGGAGACTGCGCCGCCATTCGCGGAGTGGCGACAGACACGAGAACGGTGACAACAACGGCAAGGCCGATCAGTGATCTGCGCATGGCCGGAAGAATACCTCAGCGGCCGACTGGGATGACGCTTTTGATGACCTCGAACCAATTGAGTACGACAGTGATCGCGCGGACCGGCGTCGCGGTCCGCGGGTCTCGTCGGACCCCGATGAAGCGCTGGCCATCCGGCGCGACGGTGTACGGCGTGACGATCGATGTGCCGATGAACAGGCCGCTCGGCACAGGGAACAGGCCGATGGCCTTCCGAGGTGCGTTGCCACTATTGAACGGCACCGCCATCATGCGATCGTTGTCCGCGCCCGGTTCGATGTAGAACAGCTCGTGTCCGTTGGGATTCCACGCCGGGCTGCTGCCGCCATTCGACGACATCTTTACGGGATCGCCAGCGCCGTCCATCCGTCGAACAAACACTTCGGGCTTGCCCGTTGTCGTGGCGGTGTAGGCCAGCCACTGGCCGTCGGGTGACCACATCGGCTGCGTTTCGAGCGCGTCGGTCTGCGGCAGCGGAGTGGGCAGGGCATTCGATGCGCGAGTCGCGACAACCCAGAGGTCGTTTTCCTTCATGCCCACAAGCCTGCCGTCTGCTGCCAGCGAACTTGCCCAGAAGCCGGGCGGCACCGTCACGGGTGTCACGGGCGACGCGGATGCGGCGCGCACCAGGACGGTCGAAATCGCGCCGGCGTCGAGGACCTGGACGGCGATCTGGTCATCGCCCGACCACGCGGTCACCAGGACTTCGCCGCGCAAAGAGTCTGCCACGCGCGTCAACTCCCGGCGTGCCAGGTCGTAGGAGAAAGCACTGACACCTGCGGCCGTCTGAATCGACACGGCGATCTTGCGGCCATCCGGCGAAAGCTGCGGATGACCGCGATAGCCGGCCACCGGCGCGCCAAGCGTTGACACACGACCGGTCCGATCGACGGACACCAACTCATGCCGCAGATGTTCGGCGATCGGCACCGACAGGTATGCGAGCATGCCTGTGGGCGAGATGGCGAACTGTCCAGCCAGCGTCAGGTCCACACTGTCCCAGGCCGCGACCGATTGCGACACGTTCTTCAGCAGCGCCACAGGCTCGCCGCCAACCTCCAGCGTGGCCGCGTCGAACGGCACAATGAAGAGACCGCCCTCTCTCAGAAACACCAGGTGGCCGGTCGACAGATAGTGCGCGTCGGCGGCTTGTCGCAGGATGACTTTGGGCACGGCCCCTGGCGTGAGCGACACCGCCATCACGCGCTCATCGCCAGACGTCCATTGTTTCCCGTACTGCGTATACAGCACGGCCTGCTCGCCCGGCAGCAGAAACGGCGATGCATCGCGCACCAGACCCGATGGCGTCGTGAGCGACCGAAAGCCCAATGGCTCAGACGGATCAACGACGAACAGGCGAGACTGGCTGAAGACCAACTGCGTCGGCCCCCAGGCAATGCCGTTGACGTCCCGCGCGTTGCAGATCCACACCGACGGACCGCCGCGCACATTGATCTTGCGCAGCGAGTCGTCCACCCAATACGCGATGTCCTCGCCATCCGGTGAGAACGTCAGTGCCCGCGCGCCTTCGGTTCCCGACAGTGCACGCGCTTCGGCCCGCTCGAGGTCGCGCACGAAGATCTGTCGCACACCCTGGTTGATTCCGATGAACGCGAGCGACCGGCCGCTCGGCGACCAGGCCAGCGCGGTGCGAGCGCCGCCTGGGGGCAGCACGACGGATGGATGGATGCCGCCGGAAGTGATTTCAGCTGCGGGCGTGACATCGATGGTTGCGGACGCCACGAGCGGCGCACTCGCCTGCGGACGCCATAGCGCCAGACTCGCGGCGCCGCCCGCGACGACACACGCGGCGGCCATCACGAACTGACGCAGCCGTCGGACGGGTGGTCTCGCCGCGGCACGGTCGTCCTCGTCTGCGCCACCGGCGAGCAGCTCATCAATGTCCAGCCGCGCGTCCGCGATATCGTGCAGCCGTTTCTTGCGATCTTTCGCCAGACACCGCGCGAGCAACCGACGCAGCGTCGCGGGCGTCGCGATCGGCAGTCGCTGCCAGTCAGGTTCAATCGCCAACACCTGCGCCATCGTCTCGGCGGCATCGCCGCCGGCAAATGGCCGGTGTCCCGTCAGCATCTCGAACAGCACGACGCCGAACGCCCAAATGTCTGCGCGCTTGTCGACGACCTTGCCCTTCGCCTGTTCCGGCGCCATGTAGGCGGCCGTGCCGACCACCGCACCATCCTGCGTCAGGTTCGCGCCCATCGTCAGCGTGGGCGCCAACTCCTCGGAGCCGGACGCGGAGTGCGAGATGGCGGCGCCGGACGCCGAACTCACGTCATCGGCCACGTCAGACTCGATCCGCCAGGACGTCGCCAGTCCAAAATCGAGGACCTTCACGGTGCCGTCTTCGCGAATTTTGATATTGGCCGGTTTGAGATCGCGATGCACGATGCCCGCGTCGTGCGCAGCCGCCAGTGCATCAGCGACCTGTCGCGCAATCGCGAGCGCATCGGCCATCGGCATCGAGCCGCGTCGCAGCCGGACCGATAGATCGTCACCCTCCACCAGTTCCATGACGATGGCGCGGCCATGGCCGGCACCGAGCGTCGTCTCGATGCCGTACACGGTCGCAATATTGGGATGATTGAGCGCAGCCAGTGTGCGCGCTTCACGTTCAAAACGCGCGAGACGCGACGCGCTGTCAGCCATGGTGGCCGGCAAGACCTTCACAGCAACCTGGCGATGCAGATTCACGTCGAGCGCGCGGTAGACCTCGCCCATCGCGCCAGCGCCGATGACACCAAGAATCTCGTACGGACCAAATCGAGTGCCGGTCTTCAGGACTCGCCACCCTCGGTGCGTGTGGGCGTGGACGTCCAGGCTCTGAACGTCACCGCGATGGAACCAAACCGCACCACATCGCCATCCGCCAACGGCGTCGCCGTCGTCACGCGCGCATCGCCAACGTGCGTGCCGTTCTTACTACCCAGATCGACGAGTGTCGCAGCATGTTCTTCGATCTGAATCCGCGCGTGCTGTCTTGAGACGCTCGGCGCATCGAGCCACACACGCGCGCGCGGATCGCGGCCAACGATGTTGTCTCCGCGAAGCAACGGAATGTCGCGCTGAGCCGCGACGAGCCAGTAGTCCACGGCGGCCGCGCCCACCAGGAACACCGCCGGCAGTTCCTGCGCGTCACCTTGAAATGCGTAGCCATGCCGATGCGCGGTGCGAATGAACCGCGCGGACTGTGCGGTTTCGCCAAGCGCCGCACGCAATTCACCCACCACCGTCGCCAGACTCGCATCGGAAACGAAGGTGGACGGTCACAGCCGCGCGTGTATGTCTTCCTTGGGGACCACGCGAGGCCGTTCGCTGATCAGAATGATCAACAGGTCGAAAGCCTTCGGCGCAATGGGCACGGCCACGCCGCCACGAAGAAGCTGTCGCGGCCCGTCGTCCACGATGAAGTCGCCGAAACTGAATCTCACGTCGCCTCGTGAAGAATCAACAAATCCTCAGGTTTTCATGAAGTCTGCCGCCTGCGCGACGAGGCATCTTACGACAGATTCCATGACGAACGAACGACCGGCCGCGTGCGGTCGCGGACGGCGGAAATGTCGCGATGGGTCCGTCTATGGATTTGAGAGGTAACACTATGAGCCCGATTCAACGTCTGTCTACAGCACTTGTGGTGTCTTTGACTCTGGCCGCCATCGCCTGCGGAGGCGGGGGCAGCAGCAGTCCCACGTCCCCAACCACCAGCACCACGACGAACACGACACCGACACCGACGCCCACACCGACGCCGGTCCCTACAAAGAGCGTCGCCTACGAAGGCACCTTCTCCGGTGCAAGCTACGTCGGGAGCTTCACCATCGCCGGCGACATACCCGTCTCAGTCGCGGCATCAACGCGCTCGGCCGCGCCGTCGGCGACGTCGACCGCGACCTGCACCTATCACTTCAGTGGCACGACGGTCACAAACACGGTGACCGGGACGTACGACAGCGCCACCAAGACGTTCAGCTGCGCCAACTCCACAATGACGATTGCGGCGACGATTCAGACTGATGCGTCCGTGACCGGGACCACCAAGGTCTCTCAGCCGAACGGCACGCAGCAGAGTGGCGTCGCGGCCGCGCCTCCCAAAGACGTAGCCGTCGCTCCGATCCACATGTGCGGAACATTCTCGGGCGGCGCCGGCGGACGCCTTACGATGACCATCACCGGAGACAGTGTCATTGGCACCGCGTGGGATAACGGCGCCAACGACGGCACGTCAGTCAGGGGCACGTTCAGCAAATCGACAACAATCATCCGAGTCTCAGGACCGATCGGGCCCAACGGTAAAGATGGCACGGTCACGGCGGAGGGCGCCTTGACCGACAACATCCTCCAGACCTTCGCCAGAGGCACCTGGTCGAACACGCTCGGCGAAAAAGGCGACTGGACCGTATCGAAAGGCTGCTAGACCTGCCCCTCGTTCAATTGGCTCGCTTCAGCATCCAGCCGTAGAGCCACCACACGAGACCAATGAAACTCACCAGCCCGAGAATGTTCGCTGCCGCGAACGTCTCGGGCACAAGCGCGATCGGCGCGTCGGTCGCGAACGCCACGATCAAGCCGGCGTTGAGCACGCCAAAGAGTGATTCGCCGACGATCATGCCGGAGGCGATGAGCGTGCCGAGCCGCTCGGCTCGTTCGGGCGCGCGCGAGGCGGCCGCCTTCTTGTTGTACCAATGCCCCACGACGGCGCCGACGACGACGGCAAATGTCGCGGACATCGGCAGATAGATGCCGATGCCGACGGCGAGTGGCGGCAGGCTCCCCTTCTTCGTCGCGCGCAGCACCGCATCGATCACGATCAGCGACACACCCACCGCCGCGCCGATGCCGATCATCTTCCAATCAAGACTGCCGCCGATCACGCCTTGTGCGAGTGCCGAGATCAACGTCGCCTGCGGCGCGGGCAACGGATTCTGCGCTACGACGCCAATGTTCGCCGCGCCGGCAAACCCATACGCTTTCGCGAGCAGGTTCAACACCGACGGGATCACCGCCGCACCGGCCGCGACGCCGACGATGAGCGCGATCTGCTGCTTCATTGGCGAGGCGCCAACGAGTTGCCCGGTCTTCAAATCCTGCAGGTTGTCATTCGAAATCGTCGCGCAGGCAAACACAATCGCGGTGATGAACAACGCGAACGCCACGAGCACCGGTCGATTCTCAGGCGTGGGCGTGACGGCCATCGCGACGAGCGACGCGCACGTCACGATGCCCAGAATGCCGATGCCCGAGATCGGGCTGTTCGATGCACCGATCAAACCGGCCATGTATCCGGCGACACCGGCGATCATGAAGCCGACGACAAACACGAACGGAATGGCAATCAGTGTGAGGCGCACGGCATACGGCGCCAGCGTCGTCGCACTCGCGAAGGAGTACGCGAGCCAGCCGGTGATCGCCATGCAGATCACGGCTAACGCCACGATCCACGACGGCGCGAGGTCACGATCGCGCTCATCGCCAGTGACGGCGGATTGAGAAACGCGCAGTGAACTGACGAGGCCACCGACCACCGGCCCGGCGAGTTTTGCGAGCGTCCAGATCGCGGACACGGCGATGGTGCCCGCGCCAATGAAGCGGACCTGTGTGCGCCAGATCGTCATCGTGTGCGAGACGAAGGTTGCGGCGTCCGTCGCCGGCTGCAGATGCGTGAGGATCGGCACCGCACCAGCCCAGGCGATGAGCAACCCGGCCAGCATCGCCATCCCGACCTCAAGCCCCACCAGATGACCCGCCCCAAACAACGCGAGAGACCACGCGATGTTGTAGCCGCTCGCGGCCGTCGCTGTCAGGTGAAACACGCCGCTCACTTCGGCGGCGACGACACGCGTCGCGGCCACGATCGCGAGACCGGCCGAGGCGACCGATCCCATCACGACGGCGGTGAGACCCTCGCGCGCTTCGCCGCTATCGGTATTGGCCTCACCGCGCGCGCCCGAGCCCACCTTCAGCACTTCAGCGGCTGCGACGCCTTCGGGATACGGCAGATCCGAATTCGTGACGAGCGCACGACGCAGAGGAATCGTGAACAGCACACCCAGCACACCGCCGCTCACGCAGATCAAGAACGATTGCCAGAACGGAAACCCGGTCCACCAACCGACGATCACGAGCCCCGGCAGCACAAAGATGATGGCCGACAACGTGCCGGCGGCCGACGCCACCGTCTGCACAATGTTGTTTTCAAGAATCGACGAGTCCTTGACGGCGCTGAGGATGGCCATCGAGATCACGGCCGCGGGAATCGAGGAGGCGAACGTCAACCCCACTTTCAGACCGAGATAGACGTTGGCGGCGGTGAAGACCGTCGTGATCAACGCGCCGAGCACCAGGCCACGAATCGTCAGTTCCTTTGGCTGCATGGGGCGGATGTTACCGCAAACGGTGCCGGCTCAAGCCGGGGCCACCAGTGCCGATCTCTTACCAGTGTCAGTCTCTGGCGTCAGCTCCGCGCGTGTTCCGCATCCCTACGGCGCCGCTGCACCGCGCGTCAACGCGCTGCCGACGAAGTCCGGGAACACGGAGATCGACGCGGTCGTGCACGGCGCGACGCAATGGTGGCACGACAGCAACAACGTCGTCGGCACCGCCGGCGCGACCGGCATGTCGAACGCACGCCACGAACTGACGTTCAGTTTCATGGCCGTGGCCAATAGTTCCGCTGTCAGCGACAATCGCGGCTTTCAAGCGATGAATGCCGCATCAAAGCAGGCGGTGCGCGATGCACTCGCGTACGCCGCCACGACCGCCAATCTCACATTCCACGAAGTCGACAGCGGCGGCAACATTCAGTTCGGCACCAACAACCAGCAAGGCAAGAGCGGCGGTTACGCGTATGTGCCCAACACGCGGGATGCGGACGTGGCATCGGTCTACATGGCCAACGACGCGTACAACCAAGCGACGACGGATTGGTCGCCCGGCACACAGGGATGGGCCGCCCTCGTGCACGAGATTGGCCATGCACTCGGGTTGAAACATCCCGGCGCCTACAACGCCGGTGGCGGCACGACGCCGGGCCCGTATCTGCCGAAGACGGAGGATACGACGCGCTACTCGGTGATGTCGTACAACGATCCGTCAGACAGCCGCGTAGCCGTGGGCGCAGACATTGGCGGCGGCCGCACCAGTCTCTCGTCCCACAGCGTGCAGGCGAGAGGCTATCAGATGGTAGACCTCGAAGCCCTCCAGTACATGTACGGCAAGAGCCAGAGCTCGTCAGAAACCGAGGCGCAGTCGTACGCCTTCTCGAGCGACGACGCCGACAACGGCGAGTTCCTCAAGACCATCTCCAACTCGAATGCGGAGTCAGAGATCGACGCGTCGGGTCAGACGCGCGCAAACGTCATCGACCTCAGGTCGGGACACTTCAGTTCGATCGGCCTCAGAGACCCCTACGCGGCGCTGCCAACCAGCGTGAACACCGCCGCCAAGTGGGCGAATGCCGTGCACAGCAACGTGAAGCCGACCTACACCGGCGCCAATAACCTTGCGATCGCCAACGGCAGCCACATCGACCGCGCCAAAGGCGGCCACGGTGCCGACACGATCGTCGGCAACGACGACGCGACGAACACGATCAATAGCGGCGAAGGCAACGACACGATCTATCTCGGCAAAGCGAATTCCACGGTCGAGGCCGGTGCCGGCACCGACACGGTGTGTTTGACGAAGCTCAAGACAAAGTGGACCGTCGCGTTCAATGCGGAGACAGGCACGTACACCTGCCGCAACGGCGCCATCACCAGCGTCGTTCACGGCGCCGAGTCGATCAAAGGCTGGAACGGATCGACGTTGAAGATCTCCGCGCTGGCGTGAGGCCTACCTGATACCTGTTGCCTTCTTCAACGCAGCCACACCGCCAACAACAGGCAACTGAATCGATGTACCGGCGAGATCGACTGACAGCTCGGTGCCGGGCTTGGGCCACAGTGTGAAGTCGCGATCGCTCGACATGATCATGAGACCAATGCGTTTGCCGGCGGGAATGATCTGGTCGTCGGGTTCGAGGTCAAAGGTCATCTTCACCGCTTTGCCAGGCGTGAGCGGCGTGCCGGCGGCCTTCGAGTGATAGTCGCCGCCCGTGGTCAGCGATGCGGCATTCTGCGGATCGGCCCAACCGCGTGTGATGAGGTTCGCGGTGCCGATCGGGCCGTCTGTCCACGGCAACTGCACGAGCCACACCGAGAGATTCGCGGCCGACTTGTTCGATGCGAGCGTGATCGTCACGCGCGAGAAGCCCGACACGTGCACGGGCTCGGTCAGCTCGGGTGTCGCGTAGATCAATCGATTCGGCGACTGCGCCGCCGTCGCCAACGCCGCGCCCGTGAACTGCACATCGTCCACGAGTTTCTCAATCATCGACTTTGACGCCGTCGTGGCGAGGAGCCCCGCGCTCGAACCACCGGCGGCGGGATAGAGCGTCACCGGTGATGCTGCCGGATTCGGGTAGTCCGCGTATGGTGTCGGCGCTGGTGTCGGCGTGCCGCCGCGACCACCGCGCGCGCCCGGAGCCGGTGCTGAGGCGACGGCCTTCGGATCCGCCTCCCGCACGATCCACGACTTCGGATCCTTCTCGACGCCGTTCTCGACGCCATAGAGATAGCGCGTGAACCACTTGTTCATCATCTCGAGCGGCGGATTGCCGCCGTGTCCGCCTTGGTGGAAGTAGAACTGCAGCGGCACTTGTCCTTTGATCGCCATCGCAATGCGCACGCTGTGCTCGGGCACGACGTTCCAGTCGTTGAATGCGTGCGACATCAGCACAGCGGCCTTGATGCCCTTCACTTTCGTGAGCAGGTCGCGATCCGCCCAGAAATCGTTGTAGTCGCCGTGTGCGCGATCGCGGCCCTTCGCGAACAGGCCGTCGCGGACGATCGCGTTGCACTTGTCGCGACGCGCCGGGTCGCCGCTGTTGATGTAGTCGTAAAGGAAGTCGATGTCTTCGCCGAGCCACCCGCCCGGATGGCGCACGAGACCGTTGGAGCGGTAGTAGTGGTAGTAGGACGTATTCGGCGCGACGGGAATGATCGCTTCCAAGCCTTGAACACCCGTGGTCGCCGCTGCCACGGGGATCGTGCCGTTGTAGGACGTCCCCGTCATGCCAACTTTGCCGGTGGACCAAGACGTCGCGCTGACTTCTTCAGTGCCGTCGATCGTCTTGTAGCCCTTCGCGCGGCCGTTGAGCCAGTCGATGACGGCCTTCGGTGCGAGCTCTTCGGGCGCGCCGCCGACGGTGACGCATCCCTGCGAGAGGCCGGTCCCCGGCGCTTCGGAATGCACCACGGCAAACCCGCGCGGCACCCACGTGTTGGCCTGCGACGTCGACACGTTCGGACGCACGGGCTGAAACGCAATCGCCGGCTGATGCACGCGCGGCGTCGGCTCGGCACCGACTTCCTGCTGCACGTCCCACAAGTTCTCGCGTGGACCGGACGTGCCGGCAAAATACGGCGACGACTCATACACGATCGGCACCTTCAGGCCCTCCGTGTCGGTCTGCTTCGGACGCGTGACGTCCACGAACACACGATCCTTCTTGCCGTCCTGATCCGAGTCAAACGACGTCTCCACCCACAGCGTCTGCTTGATCCACTGTGACGGATCTTCGAACGCCGGCACGATCTGGGCTTGGCCATTCGTGAAGACGGGTTTGGCGGGAGCGGCAGACTGTGCAGAGAGGAAGGTCGCGGCACCCGCGGCAATCGTGACGACAAACGAGGTGCTGGCGATGACACGAACGTCGGTGAATTTCATGAAGGTCCTCCGGGGACCGCCTATCGTAATCCCGAAACCGAGCGGTCCGGCTGGCGGTGTACGATGGGCGAGCTCATGAGACTCTTCACCGCTTCGATCGTGCTCGCCCTGACTGTTGCCGCCACGCCTGCATCTGCGCAGACCACCTCAGCGCCCGCGACACCGCCGGGCTCGCAGGCGCAGGCCTCCGGGGATGCGATCAACCCTGATCGACCCGGCATCGCAGACGGCAGCGCCGTCATCGGCCGCGGCTGGTTCCAGCTCGAAGCCGGAGTGCAGCAGGAGCGTCGTAGCGACGCCGGCATCAAAGAGCGCGCAACCACGATCCCCAGCCTCTTCCGTATCGGCGTGACGAACCGCTTCGAACTGCGCGTCGAGAGCAATACGTTCACGCACGTCACGGTCACCGGTCCCGGCTCGTTGTCGGCGAGCTCGTCAGACTTTGCCCCGATCTCGATCGGCGCCAAACTGCAGTTTCAGGAATCCGACGGTCCAGCGCAGCCGTCGCTCGGTGTGATCGGCCGCGTCTTTCCGGCGTCCGGCACCTCCGGTGTGAAGACGACGAAGACGACCGGCGATGTGCGTTTTGCAGCCGACTGGGACGTCACGCCAATGCTCTCAATCAATCCCAACGTCGGCATTGGACGTTACGAAGGTGACAACGGCGAGACGTTCACGACCGCCCTCTTCGCGTTGACCCTCAGCACATTCAACGCGGCGAAGACGCTCAACCCCTTCGTCGACATCAGCATCCAGGCGGCGGAAGGTCCCGGCGCCGGATCCGCGATCATCGTCGATGGCGGGTTGGCCTATGTGCCGGCACCCAACGTGCAACTCGATCTGAGCGGCGGCAAGGGCGTGCGTGGTGATTCGCCGGCGCAGTGGTTTGTGGCGGTGGGCCTCAGCATTCGCGTGCGCGAACGCTAGAACGTCCAGCGAAAACCCGCGTTGGCCGTGCGGCCATCGAGCGGCGCCCAGGCGTCAACAGTCCAGCGGCCATCGTAGTTACGCGACGGACGCACGAGTGAATCGAAACGCGTCTGTCGTCGGTCGGTCAGGTTCTCGGCATTGATGAACAGTCGCAGACGACCGCCGATCCGTTTCTCCGCCATGAAGCCGATGTACGGATACGCCGCGCTCTCGGCGCGATACGGGTTGTTGTCGAGTCTCTGTCGGCCCGTGTAGTAGAACTCCACGCCCGCGCGGCCCACGCCTTCCCGTTCCCACATCGTCACGAGGCCCATCGCATGATGCGGCGTAAGCGCAACATCCAGGCGCGTGCCAGTCACCGCATCGGGTTCGGTGGCGTGCACATAGGTATAGGTCGCGACCATGGCGAACGGTCCCGCGCTCACCTTCGCGAGCCCCTCAACGCCAACCGTGCGAGTGGCGCCGGCCAACGGCACAAGTTCATAACGATTCGACGTGCCGACGACCGGACGCGGCGCGAGCGGATCACTCACACGCGACCCAAACACGGTGGCGTTCAGTTCCATCGAGCCAAATGATCGGCTGAGATCCGCAGAGTACGTCTGCGCTGTCTCCGCGCGGTCCAACCGCACCGAGGTCAACCGCGTCAGCCCTGCCGCTTCGGTTTCATCCGTGAGGGGCGTCGGCGCAAAGTAGCCGCTACCGGCAGACATGCGGAGCGTCCACGGCCCGCCACGCACCAACGCCGAGGCGCGTGGGCTGACAAACGTGCCGAGCCGACTGTGCTGGTCGAGCCGCGCGCTCACCGAGAACGCCACGTGCGGCGACAGGGTGTAGTCGTCCTGCGCGAAGACCGACGGCACCCAGTCGGTGTAGTTAAAGCGCGGCACATCGTGCGCGCGATAACCGTCTGACTGCACCGCGCCGCCGATCACCCATGTATGCGGTCCGGAGGCACCCGTCAGCGAGACTTCGCCAAAAGCCGTCGCATGACGATCATCTTCCTTCGCGTCACCAAACAGATGGGCGTGCGTCTGCAACGTCGCCGACCCGCGCAGCCCCAGCACGCGACTGCCGACCAACAGACGAGCAACGACGCCGGTGTCGATACGTCGCGAGTCGATGGACTCGATGAACGACGAACCATCCGGCAGTCGGCGCCCGTCCAGCGTGCCGCCGGCTCGGTTTTCGGACATCACACCAGCCGTGAAGAACACGGAACGACCATCGCCGTTATTCCAGAATACGCGTGGCCGCACATTGAGCCGGGAAAACCCCGACACGTCAGCCCATCCATCGGCATCCACATCCCGCGCATTCTGATGATCCACTCCCGCGAGCACCGTGTAACGCCAGTGCGGCCTGATCGGACCCGACATCCACAGCATCGCATCCGTGCCGCCGAGCGTCGTCTGATTGACCAGCACTTCGCGATCGGAGGTTTCGCCCGGCTGGCGAGAAATCAGATTGATGACGCCGCCGAGCGCCGACGCACCAAACAACGACGATGCAACACCTTTGATGATTTCGACGCGACCGAGATCCATCGGCGGAATCTGGAGGAGGCCGATCGATCCCGACTGCCCGCCGTAGAGCGGCAAGCCGTCCGACAGGAGCTGGGTGTATCGGCCTCTCAAACCCTGAATGCGGAGACTCGCAGCACCAAGTGCGGGCGAGGTCACCTGCACGCGCAGTCCGGCGGTTTCATTCAACATCATCGCGATGTCGCCGGGGGTCATGAGCAACTTCTCTTCGATCTCGTCGCGGTCCAGCACTTCAACGCGGAGCGGCTCGTCTACGAGCCGCTTTTCGGATCGTGTCGCCGAGACGATGACCTCCTCGGTCACCGCGGGCTGCGCGGCCAGCCGGACATCAAGCCGTGTCTCCACGCGTGAAGTCATCACCGCGGAGGCCGTCTGCGTCAGAAAGCCGGTGGCCTCGATCGACACCATCACTTCGCCGGGCGGCAACACGAGCACGGCGATTCCTTCCGCTCCCGTGAGGACCGTTTGTGGACCCACCTTGACGGACGCCGCCGAGACCGGGCCGGTGTCGCTCGACACGCTCACCTTCAAGGTGCCAGGCAGCGCCAGAGGATTCTGAGATGCCAGTGCGTTGGCAGGAGAGAGGAACAAACAGATCAGGGCCGTGCTGGTCGCGATCGACAGGCGCATGAGCCATGAGTATAGCGAGGCGCAGCGTCCCGCTTCTGAGACGTGGCAGTGCCAACTCTGGGGCTGCCGTGTCACTTGTAAAAGGATCGCCCGGGCCAACCCGTGATTTGTAAAGGGCACGCGACGTGCAATCCCCGTGGCACGTATGACGAACCTCAAGGCCGGCATCCGTTCGCTCCTGAACACTCCTGCGTTCTCGCTCGTTGCGATCCTGACCCTCGCCGTCGGCATCGCCGCCAACGCTGCGCTCTTTTCCGTCTACGACAAACTCGTCCTGCGACCCGTGGCGGTGCCGAATCCCTCATCGCTCGTGGCCATCTGGTCACGCAACACGACCGCCAACTTCAACGCGCCGGCCGTTTCGTGGCCCAAGTTCGCCGAACTCGCTCGCAATGCCACGTCCTTCTCGTCCATGGGCATCAGCGCCTTCGACAACTTCACACTCACCGGCAACGGTGAACAGCCCGATCAGCTCAACGGGCTTCGCGTCAGCGCGGGCTTCTTCACCACCCTCGGCATTCGCCCGGCGCTCGGCCGCGACTTTGCGCTGAGCGAGGATGTGACCAACGGCGCCAACGTGTGTGTGATCAGCCATGAATTGTGGACGACACGATTCGGGCAGCGCGCGTCGCTCGTCAACGAAGTGATTCAGCTCAACGGCCAACCCTGGCAGGTCATCGGCATTATGCCGCCGGCGCTGACGGCGCCGTTTCAAGCCGTGCAAGTCTTTGCACCGCGCGTGTTCGAGATCAGTAACCTGAGCGCGGCACAGGTCGAGGCCGGCGCCGGATACGCACAAGCGATCGCACGACTGCGCAAGGGCGTCACGCTCGGTCACGCCCAAGAGGAGATGACCACGCTCAGCGCGGCGTACGGTCAACAGTTCGGCACACGACTCGACGCCGCCAACCTCGCCGTCGTTCGCGACTACGCCGACTCGATCGTCGGCAACCTCAAGCCAACGTTCTACACCTTGCTGGGCGCCGTCGGGTTTGTGCTGCTGATCGCGTGTGCCAACGTGGCGAGCCTCTTTGTCGGCCGCCTCAGCAAGCGACAGCAGAAAATCGCGGTGCGACAGTCTCTTGGTGCGTCACGCGCGAACATCGTCGGCCAGTTTCTCACCGAGAGCCTGATCTTCTCCGCGATCGCCGGTCTCATCGGCGCCGCGCTGACGCGGCTGGCGCTCTCTGGACTGCAGTCTGTGCTCGGCGCTCAAGTGCCGCCAAACACGGTGTTCACACTCGACTGGCGCGCGTGGGGATTCATCGAACTCGCTGCCGTCATCAGTGCCGTCCTCGTCGGCGTCGTCCCGGCGCTGCATGCCTCGAGGCCGGATCTGGTCGGCACGCTCAAAGACGGCTCTCGCGGGTCATCGACTGCCGGCGGGCGCCGGATGCGCAACATCCTCATCGTTGGCGAAGTGGCGCTGTCGGTGGTGTTGCTGGTGGGATCAAGCTTGTTGCTGCTGAGCTTTCTGTCGCTGCAACGCACGCCGCCGGGCTTCGATCCGTCTGGTGTGGCGACGGCGTTTGTCGGCGTGCCGACGAGCCGCTATCCGACCGCGTCGGTGCAGGCGGACTTTTTCGCCCGCGTCGTCGAGCAACTCCGCACGAATCCGCAAGTCCTCAGCGCATCTGCCAGCCTCGCGCTGCCAATCAACGGTCTCGGTGCACGGGCGCCATACAGCATCGCCGGTCGCGAGATTCTGCCGCTGCCTAAGCGACCACTCGCCGGGCTCAACGCCGTGAGCGAAGACTACTTTACGACGATGCGTACACCGCTGGTTGAAGGACGGGCGTTCACGTCCACCGATCGCGACGGCGCGCCGGGTGTGTGCATCATCAACCAGCAGTTGGCCAATCGGTTGTTCCCGGGTGAATCGGCGCTCGGCAAAGTGTTAATGCGCGGACGTGACGCCGACATTCGACACACCGTGGTCGGCGTCATCGCGGATGTCAAGAGCAACGGCCTCAGTGCGCCGGTGCCCGATGAGGTCTACTACCCGATGCGCCAACTTGGCAAACCGTCGATGTCGGTGACCGCGCGCGTGGCCGGTGATCCCGCGACGCTGCAGAACATCATTCGCGCCGCCGTGGCCCAAGTCGATAAGGACCAGCCGACGTCGTTCTTCACAACGATTGACGCCGCGCTGTCGCAGAGCCTCGGCGTGCAGCGCGTCGTCGCCGGCCTGACGGCGTGCTTTGCGGTGATCGCGCTCGTCTTGGCCGCCATCGGCCTGTATGCCGTTGTGGCGTACGTCGTGACGCAGCGCACCAACGAGATCGGCATTCGGATGGCACTCGGCGCGCGGCCTGGACAAGTGCTGAGCCTGGTGATGGCGGGCGGGCTCAAACTGGTCGCGATCGGCGTGGGCATCGGTCTGGCCGGCGCCGCCGGCACCGCCAAGCTCATCTCGACCCAGCTCTCAAATGTGCGGCCGCTCGACCCGCTCGTGTATGCCTCCGTGGCGGTGTTCTTCGGCATCATCGCCGCGCTCGCGTGCCTCGTGCCGGCGCGTCGGGCGGCCAGGATTGACCCGGTCACGGCGCTGACGGCCGGACGTTAAGCAATTCTTCAGGCCTTGTTCACGACCCGGCGGGCCCTGGGCAGGCACGCTGGGTCATGAGCTTGCTGCCGTATCGCGACCCGAATCCCTCCCCGCGCCTCATGCAGTTGATGGGGCACCTCAATCGTCTGTTCATCCTGCCGCGCCTCGTTCGCCTGTCGGGATTCGACCTGCCCGTTGCGGATCTTGATCGCCTCCGGGCCGCAGTGAATCCTTCGACAGCGGCGTTTGTCGCGCCGAGTCATCCGGAGTTTCTGACCGACTGGATGATCGACAAGGAATTGTCGCGCCGATGCGCGCCGCGGATGGCCAGTTGGGCGGCGAACGACATCGTGAACAGTTCCGCGCTCGCGCAACGCTTTTGGCTCGCGAACGGCCTCATTGCCAACACACCAGGCGCCGGCGGCAAAGCCTACTCCCTACGCCACGCACGCTCGGGGCGCGGTGTGCTGCTCCATCCCGAGGGCGCCGTGAATTGGCAGGCGGAGAAGATCTGGCCGCTGCATCCGGGTGCGATCGACATGGCCATTGCCCTCGCGCAGCAATTGGCGGCCGAGGACAACCCGCGACCGGTTTTTGTAGTGCCGATGGTGTGGCGTCTGCGATTTACGGACAACGTGCACGGCGCCCTGTTGCGAGAGATGCGGCACATTGAAGAACAGTGCGCGCTGTCGGTGCCGTCGACCACCGATCCGGCCGAGCGACTCGCGGGCCTGCTCGGCGCGTTGCTCGCCCAGCGGGCAGAGGCGCTCGGGCTCAGTCGTCCGTCGCTCAACACCCGCCAACCGGGCCGCGGGTATTTCGCAGCGCAGAGCGTGATCGTCGCCGAGATTCGTGCGCGGCTGTCGCAGTCCTACGGCACGCTCAGCGAAGACCCGATGCATGCTCTGCGCACGGTGCAGCGCGGACTGCGACGCCGTGAGGGTCAGGCGCCCGAGCGCACGTCACACGATCGCGCGTTGATGACGGAACTGCATCGGCTCTCACGCATCGACGCGACGATCTACGGTCGAGACACACTCAGCCAGGAACAGGTCGCCGAGATTCTCAAGGCCACGCGCGCCGCAGTGGTCACACGCGGTCTCGGCAACAGGCTGCACAACTTCATTCCACGGGCCGTGGGCCGGCGCGTCGCGCACGTGCGGGTCGCCGAGCCGATGGATATCCGATCGGCGTTGGCGGACGGCGCAACGTCACAATCGTTGCTGGCCGAATTGCGTGGGCGTCTGCAACGCGCGCAGGATGACCTCGGTGCGGAGCTCGAGCCGGCCCTGGCTAGAAATCGAATGCACAATTTCATAAGGGCGCAGGCGAGTAACGGTTACGCGACGGCGGTCTGAATCGCGCGGCGATCATAATGATTCCTCATGATCCGTCTTGCGCTCGCCACCACTTTGGCTCTGATTGCTGTGCCGACCGTCGGCCGAAGCGCCGGCCCCACGCCCTGTGTGGCTCGGAGCTTTGAGACCGAGATGGTGAAGGCCGCCTGCGAGAAAGGCGGCCAGGACGAGGCGCGCAAACAGATGTCGGCGTTCATCCTGAAGCAGGCGCCGAAGCCGGAAAAGGGCAAGCCCGCGATGTCCTGCAAAGCTTGTCACTCGTCGCTGGCGCCCAAGTTTGAAAGAACGCCGGACGCCCTGTCGTTCTACAAAGCGCTCGGCGGCAAGTAAGCCGCTCGCGACCGTACCCGCAGCACCTCTTGCGGAACTCCGGCGACAGGATAGCATTCGCGCATGCGAATTCGGCGCACGGCATCCCTCCTCGTTCTGCTCGCGTCGCTGGCGGCGGCGACCAGTGCGCATCAGACCCGGATCTACTGGGCAGACGAAGTGCCGACAGGGTGGGCCGGTGTCTGGGCACCGGATCTGCTGACGGTCGCCGAACGCACGCACTACACGCGCACGGTGTCGACCATTCAGCTGCACGAATGGATCGCGGCATTGAAGCTGAAGAGCGACAAGGTGCATGTCGTGAACATGTTCACGAGCCCGATGCGCAAGGTCGCGCCGGCAATCGTGATCGGCAGCCCGCGCATCACCTCGCCGCAGCAGGCGCGCCAGTCGGGTAAGCCCGTCGTGTTTCTCCTCGGCAACATTCATCCGCCCGAATCGGAAGCCGCCGAGGCGCTAATGATGGTCGCGCGCGATCTGGCCACCGGCAAGCACAAGGCCGTACTCGACAATCTCATCGTGATGATCGCGCCGGTGTACAACGTGGACGGGACCGACACGTTTGTGACGCAGGACGGCTCACTCGGCAGCGAGACGCCGCACATTCAAGGCATTCGGGAAAACTCGCAAGGCCTCGACCTCAATCGCGACGCGGTGAAGCTCGCGACCGTGGAAGGCAACGGCCTTGCGCGGACGCTCAATACCTGGGACCCGTTGCTCTTTCTCGACGGCCATCTCATGAGCCGCGTCAACCACGGCTACGCCAACACCTATGGCACGACCACCGTGCCGGCCGCGGCGCCCGGGCCTCGCGACTACATGCATGACGTCCTCTTCCCGGCTGTGCGCGAGATGACACGCAAACAGTTTGGGCTCGAAGTGTTCTCCCACGCGCTCGCGACGCCGAATACGTTTCCACCGCAGGCATGGAGTCACGATCGGGCGGCCTGGACGGTGGAAGCCAAGTTCGTCGTCAACGACTACGGATTGCGCAACCGCTTCGCGATCATCACGGAGACACCGGGACAGCCGACATTCGAGCGCCGCATCTACGCGCAGTACGCCTACGTCACGGCGCTGCTCGAGTACGTCGCCGCACATGCGAAGGACATGCAGGCGATCGTGAAGGCCGCCGACGACAAGACCGTGGCGGATGTGCTCGCGGGCGCCGAGGCCGGCACACTGAGGAACTTCCTCGATGGCGAATACCAATCGGCCGGCAAGATCGACGTGCTCGCGTATCGCACGAATGAACCGGCCTACAAGCCCGGCACGAGTCTGATGAGCACGAAGGCGGGCACGGCATCAGGCGTACCGGAGACGGTACACAACGTTGACGACCTCACGAAGCCCGTCGGCACCCGCACGGCCTGGGTGCCGCGCGCCTATCTGCTGACCGCCGACATGGCCGACATCGCCGAGAAACTCCGCGCACACAACATCAAGGTCACGGTCACCGACAAGGCCATGCGCGTCGAAGGCGAAGAGTTCGTGATCGACACGCTCCGCAAGGTGCGCAGCGCCGGCTACGACATGACCACGCTCGATGGCGCGTTCAGAAAGGTGGCGACGAAAGAGTTCCCGGCCGGCTCGTTCTACGTCGACATGGCGCAACCGATGGCCAATGCCACGTTCTACTACCTCGAGCCGCAGGCGCGCGACGGCTTCGTCGGCTGGTGGGTGTTCGACGAGCACCTGAAACAGCTCGGCGCCGGCAACAAATCGGGTGTCGTCTATCCGGTGTTCAAAGTGAAGGCAAATAAAGCCGGGAGTTAATTGGGGAAAATTACCCAATTAACTCCCGACTTTATTTAGGCTACCGCACCCGAAAGGCCGCCAGCGTCCTTGTCGTCGCGCCTGCACTGTCGGTCGCGGTGATCTCGGCGACGTAACGGCCGAGGCCGAGCGAACTGATCGGCAGTGTGATGTTGAACACGCCGTCTGCGCCCTCGACCGCATTGGCGGGAATCTCAATGAGCAGCTCGCCGTGATCGCTGAGCAGTTGCGCCGCGAGGTGCGGTGCGGCGCCGGCCGCCACCCATGCGTGCACGCGAATCAGCACTTGCTCATCGCGCCGGAACTCTCGTGTGGCGGTCGGGCGCGCGTCGGGTCGCAGCACATCGCGACTGATGCGGCCTCTGATGAACCGCACCGTGCTCATGCCGAGCGCGTCCGCATTCGGCACGGTCACCTTCAGCGCCACCGCGTCAATCGTCCGCGCATCGGCCGATCGCGCGCCCACACGCAATTCGACCGCACCGGGCGGCAACGGAAACGAGACCGCGCCTGCCGCCGGCGACGAGTCGGCGTCACGCGGCGCACGGCCACGAAACGAGGTCACCGAGGACAACGCTGTCACGTCCGCGCTGTCGATCGCCTCCGCACCAATGGCTTCCCACACCACCGTCACGGTCGCGCGGCCACTGGCGTCGCGATCAGCGCCCGCCCAGGCACGAAACGCATGTCCCGACTCTGGCGCCTCGGCGGCCTCGAGCGCGGCATTCACTTCCGGGTCCACCGGCGGCGGCAACGGCGCGGCGGCTCGCGCCAGCGCATCCGCATCAAACGCCCAGTAGCCTTCACGCGCCAGCACCTCCACACCCGGCCGCTTCACTTTTACTTTCACCGGATGGAACTTGCCGTCACGCGGATCCTCCGTCGAGCTGTAGCCGATCAGGTAATACGCCGACGAGTCGCTGACCATCGAGGTCATCGCCTGCCGTCCGTCGTTCGTATTCACGATCGCGCGACCACCGGTCGTGTCGGCCAGCACACGCATCCAGTCGTGGGCCGTCAGGCTCGGGCCCAACAGCAATCCGCGCGGATCAAACGGGTAGAACGCCGTGTTGCTCTTGGCGGCCGCTTGTTGAATCTGCCGATACTCGTCAAATGCAAAACCGCCGAGGCCGCCAGGCGCCCACGTGCTGACATACAACACGCTCTTCCGGCTTTCACGCAGCGTGCCGAGAAAGGTGCACAGCCCGCGCAACGCCGTCCACACCGCTTCGCGGCGATGCTTCTCGGGCTGGCCGTCGCGCAGCATGTTCTCCTCGATCCTGTTCTTCGGCTGAAAGTAGTCGCCCTGCCGGCCTTCAAACTTCTCGATCTCTTTCGCCTGTGCGATGTGATCCCGCGAAAACGACAGGGACGTCGTGAGCGTGAGCGGATACATGATCGCCACCAGATCGCGCGGATCCAGATCGCGCACCACGTCCGCCACCTGCAATCGCACCTGCCGCTCCGCCTGGTACATCGGATCTTTGAACGGGCTCAACACATGGTAGTCGTCGAGAAACACCACGATGAGTCGTGAGTCCCGCCGCGCCACTTCCTGCGCCATCGACTCCATCGTCCGCACCTCGTGATAGAGGTTGGATGACATGGGCGGCCGTGCTGCCATGTCGACAAGTTCAAACTGCTGCAGGGTCTGCGCGGTGCCGCGCTCGGTGACTTCGAAATCCGCGGCGGTCAGATCGGTAACGGCGAGGCCCTTTTTGTCGACCACGGTGACATCGAGCGTGACGGCGTTGACGTTCGTCCGAAACGACGTCTGCGGGATCTGTGGTGGCTGCGGTGTTTGCGCGTGAGTGCACACACCCAGACCGAACCCGATGACCGCGAACGCAACGAGAATGCCCGACCGGACCCACAGGGTCATAAGTCCCTCTTCTGACAGGCTGGCCCGCTCAGGGTAGCACCGTACAATGTGGAATCTGTCGGCCGGAAGAAACTCCACTCCTGTGCGGTCTAACGTTCAAGAGACCTATGAGATACCTCGCTGCCTTCTCATTGCTGTTCACCGCCGCCGTCGTCGCTGCCCCGCAGGATCCCGGTGGCCGCCAGGGTGGGCGCGGCGGGTTTCCGCAGATGGCCTCCCCGCTAGCCACCGCGATTGATGTGAACCACGACAACACTATTTCAGCGACGGAGATCGACGGCGCCCCGGCGGCGCTCAAGACGCTCGATCGCAACAATGACGGCCGACTGGCCGGCGACGAGCTCATGCCCGCGATGGGCCGAGGCGGTGAAGGCCGCGGCGGTGAGGGACGTGGCCGCGAAGGTGGCGGCGAAGGCCGCATGGGCATGCCCGGCGGTCGCGGCGGCGAAATCGGCGAGACACCGGCCACCACCCCCGAAGAACTCGTCGCGATGTTGATGACCTTCGACAAGAACAAGGATGGCCAGCTCGAGCGCAGCGAAGTGCCGGAACGGATCCAGGGCATCTTCGATCGCGCCGACGGCGACAAGAACGGCAAGCTCACGGCCGACGAGATCAAGAAATCGGCCGCGGCCGCCCCCCAGCCGAACCGCGGCGGGCGCGAGGGCCGCGAAGGTGGCCGTGGCCCTGGCAGCCCTGGCGGGTTGACCGACAAACTCCTCACGGCGCTCGACACGAACAAGGACGGCGTCCTCTCTGCCGACGAACTGGCCAACGCGCCGGTGTCGCTGCGCACGCTCGACGCGAACAAAGACGGTCAGCTCACCCCAGACGAATACCGTCAGGCCGGGCCCGGTGGCCCCGGTCGTGGCACTCGTGAAACCGAAGACCCTTCCGTTGAAAGGAACTGCTAGATGAATCGCAAGTCGTTGTGGATCGTGGCCGTGGCCGTTCTCGCAGTCAGTGCAGCAGCGGCCGTCGTGTGGCAGCGCAATCAGGTGTATGTGCGCGGCTACGAGAACGTGCTCGGCACGTCGATGGAGCTGAAAGTGCTCGCCTCGTCCGACGCGGTCTCGAAGCGCGCCGAAGCGGCTGTGCTGGCCGAAATCGATCGCGACGCCAAGATTCTCAGCGGGTACGATCCACAGAGTGAGTTCAGCCAGTGGTTCCGCACGCGCAACGAAGCGCGCACTGTCTCGCCGAAACTGTTCGACGTCCTCAACCGCTTTGACCTCTGGCGCACGCGCACCAACGGCGCGCTCGATGCGTCGGCTGAATCCGTCTCGCGAGTCTGGAAGACGGCGGCCACCGCCAAGCGCCTCCCGACGGACGCGGAAATCGCAGGCGCCGTGTCGCTCGTGCGCGAACAGCACTGGCAGCTCGACTACGCGTCGCACACGGCCACGCACCTGTCGTCCGCGCCGCTCGTGCTCAACTCCTTCACCAAAAGCTACATCGTCGATCGCGCAGCGAGCGCCGGCATGGCGATCCCGGGTGTGCGCGGCATCATCGTGAACATCGGCGGCGACCTCGTCACGCGCGGCCAGTGGACCGAGACGGTGGCGATCACTGACCCGCTCGCAAACGCCGACAACGCGCGACCGCTGACCAGCATCAACGTGGCGAACCGCGCGGTGGCCACGAGCGGCGTCTATCGCCGCGGCTTCGACATCAACGGCACGCACTACTCGCACATCGTGGATCCGCGCACGGGTCGGCCGACCGGGCACGTCCTCAGCGCGACGGTGACGGCCCCCGACGCCGCCGATGCCGGTGCGCTGGCGACAGCATTCTGCGTAATGACGCCCGAACAGAGCGAGGCCCTCGCGGCCACGGTCCCCGGCGCCGAGTTCATGCTCGTGCTCGCCGACGGCAGCCGCATCGAAAGCCACAACTGGCGCGCGCTCGTGAAGACGCCCGCCCGATCCCTGATGCCAAGTCCGGTCGCGACGCTCTATGCCGCCGAACAGGGCGCGTGGAAGAGCGACATGGAGCTGACGATCTCTCTCGAAATCGCCACGCAGGCCGGTCGCGCCAACAAGCCGTATCTCGCGGTCTGGGTCGAAGACAAAGACCGCTTCCCGGTCCGGACGATCGCGGTGTGGTACATGGCGCGCGAATCAAAATATCTGGCCGACCTGAAGGCGTGGTACCGCGGCGATCGTCTTCGCAATCTGGCCGAAGGTAGCGAGATCCTCGGCTCGATCTCGAGCGCAACGCGCGGGCCGGGCAAATACACGCTGACGTGGGACGGCAAAGATAACGCGGGCAAGCCGGTCAAGGCCGGCACGTACACGGTGTATCTCGAAATCGCGCGCGAGCACGGCACGTACCAGATCCTGAAACAGGACATGGATTTCTCCGGCACGGCGAAGAAGGTCGATCTGCCGGGCAATGTCGAGATGGCCGGCGCGTCGCTCGATTACCACCGTGTCGGTAAGTAAGAACACTCACCTCCGTCGCCTGACGGCGAAGTACTCGCGCTGGCTGCACATCTACGGATCGATGTGCAGCTTCGGCGTGGTGTTTTTCTTCGCCGTCACCGGCATCACGCTCAACCATCCGCAGTGGTTCGTCAAGCAACAGCGGTCCGAGACCATCAAGGGCACGATCAACAGCGCCTGGACAAAGACATCGACGGACGCCGAGGTGAAGAGGCTCGAGATCGTGGAGTACCTGCGCAATACGCACGGCATCCACGGCGCGCTCGCCGATTTCCGGCTCGATGAACGCGAGTGCGGCGTCTCGTTCAAAGGCCCGGGCTACTCTGCCGACGCGTTCATTGACCGGTCTGCCGGAACGTATGAACTTACGGTCAATCGCATGGGGTTCGGCGCGCTCATCAACGACCTCCACAAGGGTCGTGACACCGGCGACCGATGGAAGTGGCTGATCGACATTTCCGCCGCCCTGTTGGTGTTCGTGTCGCTGACCGGCCTCATCCTGCTCTGGTTCATTCACAAGCATCGGCTCGCGGGTTTCTTGTCACTGGCGGCCGGGTCACTGCTCACCTACGTCATCTACCTGATCTGGGTGGAGTAAGCACCGCTTCCGGTTAGACTCCCTTGCATGGGAGTCTGGCTACGCGGCCTCGGTCGAACCGCCCTCGCGCTCGTCGCGCTGTGCGCACTACCCGTCCGCGCCCAGAACCACTGGACCTACGCCGCCGGCGACCACTTCGAGATCTACACGACTGGCGGCGACGCCGTGGCGCGCCGCGCGCTCCAGGACTTCGACCGCGTGCACATGTACTTCGAGCAGGCCATGAAGACGCCGCCCATCACCGGGCCACGCACCCGCCTGATCGTGTTCAGCAGCCGCGAGGAGTTCGCGCCCTACGCGGCCAACTCGTCCGTGAAAGCGTTCTACCAATCGAACGTCGACGGCGACTTCATTGTGTTGCCATCGCTCAAAGGTGACGTCCTGCCGGTCGTGACACACGAGTACGCGCACCTGGTGGCACGCCGCACGGGCAGCCACTATCCGCTGTGGTTTGATGACGGCCTCGCCGAGTACTTCTCGACAGTGACGCCCATGATGGCCAAGCTCCAGATCGGCGCCGCGCCGCCGGAGCGCGCCAAGGCGCTCGGATTCGGCGTGAAGCTCATGCCGCTCGAGCGGCTGTTCACCATCACACGCGACTCGGCCGACTACACCGCGCCGTCGCGCGCAGCCCTGTTCTATGCCGAGAGCTGGTCACTCACGCACATGCTGCTGACCGACGAGCGCTATCGCGACCGAAGTGCGGACGTGCTCACGCGCCTGGCGAACGGCGAGCCGTCAGCACTGGCCCTGACCACGATCTACCGCAAGACCGTCGATGACATCGCGAAAGACCTGTCGAAGTACACGCTGCGCGGGTATTACAAGACATCAACCGTGGACGTGGCGCTGCCGACGCCCACATCGAATGCGATCACGCGAGCCGCGACAGACTTTGAAGCCGGCGTGGCGCTCGCCTCGTTGCTGGCCTCCAATCCCGAGCATCAACCCGCGGCTCGCGCAGCGTTTTCGGCCCTCCAGCTGGAGAACCCCAACGACCTCTTTCTGAATGAGGCCATGGCCACGTTCCTCGTGCGGACCGGTCAATTTGACACGGCGCGACCGCACCTCGCGCGCGCGATTGCGCTCAAATCCACCAACGCGCGGATCTATGCGCATTTCGCCGACATCCGACTCACGTCGCTCGACGAAGCAGACCGCGTCGAGAGCGAGATCGACGCGCTCCATCAGACCGCGCTGGCGCTCGCGCCTGCGGACGTGGAGGTGCGACTTCAGATTGCGCGCACGCTTATCGAACGCCGGCGCGGCGCAGAAGCACTGGCGATGCTGGCCGCGATCACGCGCGTGCCGATCGAATACGAGAAGGTGTTCGCCGCGACCCAGGCGGCGGCGAGGAAGGTGGCGAAGTGAGAGCCGCCTGCGCCCTGATGGCCGCGCTGGCGCTCGCGTGCGGCGGATCGGGCATCACGTCGCCGTCGACCAATAGCTCCAACATCTTCGGCGCGAATTTCCCGGCCGGCACGTTGGTATTGAAGCACTCGCTGATTGACCAGAGTGCGATCGCGTGGATTACGCCGCTTGGCAATCTCAATCCACCCGACCACACGCTGCCCACCGACCACATCTATTTCTACGTCACAGATCCGGTGACCGGCTTCCCGCTCAATGTGGCGCACGTGCCGTTCTACGCGCCGGGCGACGGCACGGTGACATGGATGCTCGGCGGCACCGGTCAAGAGTCGAAGATCATGGTGCGGCAGACCTCCACGTTTTCGTACTACGTCGATCACCTCATTCTGGGCGCGGGGATCTCAGTGGGCACCGTGCTGACATCGGGCCAGCAGATCGGCACGAGCGGCAACGCGTACGCGGTGGATCTCGGCGTCATCAACGACGGCCTCACGCTCGGCTTCGTCAATCCATCTCGCTACACCGACGGCGAGATGCTGCACGCGGACGCGCCGTTGAAGTACTACACGGAGCCTGTCCGCAGCCAGCTCTACGCGCGCGTGCAGCGCCTCGGATCGGAGCGCGACGGCTCGATCAACTTCGACAAGGCCGGCACGCTCGCCGGCAACTGGTATTCGCAGTTCGGCAACATCCCGCTGTCGTTCGCCTACGACACCTACGACTCGTCCGTGCCGCTCATCTCGATCGGCGTCGGGACCTGGCAGGGCATCTTCGGCTTCGCGGCGGGTGACCCGCTTCCGCGTGATGTGACCGTGGCGAGTGGACGCGTGCTGTTCTCGCTCTACGGCACTCGGAGCGGACCAAATCGGCAGGTCAATGCCCCTACTTTCTGGATGCTCGTGCAGATGACTGACGACACGCACATCCGCGAAGAAATATTTGCGACGCGCCCCTCCGACTTCACCGCCAGCGCTCTGAACTTCACGCGCTGACCGCGCGGGTCTTCCCTACCCCTCGCGCAGAGACGATGGGCACGACGGACCCCAACGACGGGCTGGCCGCTGAGTATTTCCGCGTGATTTCGATGGCCCGCTCGGGCCCTCTCCTTGCATTGAGACGACTCCGCACAGGCTGCGGCGCCACATCCCGTGACGCCCGGTCCTGTGAGTTAACGGAGGTCACTCATGAAGAAATGGATCACTGTGGCCGCAGCGCTGTGTCTGGCGCTGTCGGCGTTCGATCGTGTCAAGGCGCATTCGCCGCAACAGCGGGGCGACGAGGTGCGCATCGTGCCCAACGGCCAGCGCGCGGGCTCCACGCCGGGCCAGAACGGCTCCACCTACTACGCCCTCGAAGGTCGCGCCACACGCGTCACCACGGCGTTCGCGGATGGCACGACGGCGTCAGCGGAACGTGGCTCGGACGGCGATCTGATCACGACATTGCGCGATCAGTTCGGCAGCGAACTCCACCGAGTCCGCGTCGATCACAAGGATGGCGCGAACGACGTGGTGCAATTGATCCGACCTTCGGAAGATCCGCTGCAAGCGGTCGTCGCTGCTGACGTTCGCCCCACGCTCGCGTGGACCAACCGGCAGAGCCACCTGCTCCATCGCGACAAGGTGCGCTCGGGCGCCGGCTTGCGGTGGAAGAATGGCGTCATTCGGCCGGATCGGTCGGATTCGGAAGAAGACGAGCTCGTCTCGACGAAGTCGATTGAGACGGTGTGGCCCAACGGCCTGTCGGCCAGGACGCGGCGCGTGCCGTCGAAGCAAGGGGATCTGTTCGACAAGAAGCAGATCCGAGGCGACGTACTCGTCACGACACTATTTCGCGACGGCGTCGTCATTGGCAACGCGAACTACCTGACGTTCGAGCGCATTTTCACGTGGAAGATCGATGGCCTGACGGAGGGAATGCTGGCCAACGAACACCTGCAGGCACGCTACGGCGGCTGGGTGTTCCGGCCCGACATGGCGTGGATGAATCTGCAGTTGCTCGGCTTCTTCCAGTGGAAGAACGAGATCAATGAGAAGCGCTTCGTCGGCGAAAAGGGCGGAGCGCCCAGCCTCGTGAGCCGCGTCGCCAACTTCTTCGTGCCGGCGCTCAAGGCCGATGAGCCAGGGTGCGACGGACTGCACTGGCTGGACGGCACGACCTTCCGCTACTGTTGCGACATCCACGACCTCTGCTACGCGAAGAACGGCTGCAACGCGACGTCGTGGTGGAGAGTGTGGCAGAGCTGGAGCTGCGACCACTGCAACATGGACGCGGTGTGGTGCTTCATGGGCGGAGGCACGGGTCACGGCCCGAGGATCATGTAAATGACGAGTCTGCGATGGCAGTCTGTGCTGATGGGCGCGGTGGCGTTTCTCGCCGCGCATGGTCTGGAGCGGCTCATGTGGCTCCAGTGGTTTGCTGATCAGTCGATGGTCGCGTGGTTCACGAACTCAGGTCGCGCCGTGCTCGTCACGGTCGGATTCATGTTCGTCGCCGGCCTCCTCTCTGGCCTGCGAACGCGGGACCGCCGAGAGCGCATGCTCGGCGCGGCGAATGTGGCCGGTGGCGGAATCCTCGCGCTCGTGGTCGCGCTCATGCTGAGCGGAGCGGGCACGATCTTTCCGCTGGTCATCATCATCGGCGCCATGCTGATCATTGCCGGCACGTATGCGGGCGCGTTCATCGCGCAACGCTTCTAAGAAACAGGATTGCTGGCACCCTTCGAGCGCGGGCCTTGGGTCACCCGCCGCTCGTCGGTCTACTTCTGAAACAACAACGGCAGAAAGTCTCTGAGGTTGCGCCGCCACACATGCCACGTGTGACCACCCGGCGTCGTCACGAACGTGAATCGAATGCCGTGATTGCGGAGCACGTCAGTCATCACTTTGTGCTGCGCAAGCATGCCGGTCTCCTGATCACCCACTGCCATCCACAACAATTTGACGCTGGCATTCGTGCTGGCGGGGTCCGTGAGAAAGTCGCCTTCGAACATCGACTCGGCCACTTCGAGTGAAAAACCGCCGCGGGTGTTCGGCATGGACCCACTGAATGTGCCCACCCACCTGAACGTCTCGGGCATCGTCAAACCGATGAACCGCGCCTGATTGCCGCCCATCGAGAAGCCGGCAATCGCGCGCCGATCGGGTCGGCGCTCCACGCGATACTCACGCTCAAGCATCGGCATGAGCTCGTCGATCAGTTCGCGCTGAAACGCGGCGTTGTCACGACCGGTAAACGTGGCCACGCTGCCTGCACCCTGGCTTGCCTCGGTGTGACCGAAGGGCATGACGACGATCATCGGCTTCACGGTGCCTTTGGCGATGAGGTTATCGAGGATCACATTGGCGAATCCGTCGGTGATCCACGAGCTCTCGAGGCCGCCGCTGCCATGGAGCAAATACAGGATGGGATACGTCACGGTGCTCTTCGCGTAGTCGGGCGGCGTGTAGACCCAGGCGCTGCGGTAGAGGCCGAGCGTCTTCGAGTCGAACCAGTGCTGATGCACCTCGCCGTGTGGCACGCGCGTGGGCTCCCACGCTTCCGGCATGGGCTGCGACGCGATGACGTAACCCACCGAGCGGAAAGAACCGTCGATGAGGAGGCCTGCGGCGTAGACGTCGGACTCGAGCGGACCGAGATCACCGGCCCAGACGCCCTGCGCATCGCGTGTCAGCGGCTTCGCGTTGGCGGCCGTCATCGTGTCGACCATCACGCTGATCTGGCGAGCCGATGGCGCGTTGACGCGAAAGCGGATCAGGCCGTTGCCGATGCCTTTCGCTTCGAGCAGCGCGACCGGTGTGGCCGATTGCGCGGAGACGATGACCGTGCTGAAGACGAAGAAGAGTGCGGGCAGGCGTTTCAACATCTGCACGAACTATAGCGACCTCACCACCACCCGTCCAACGTCCGAGTCAGGGGAGCAGACTCTGGACGCTGGACGCTGAGGGCGCGTGTCCGCGCGGCGTGGTCGTGCTGTGCGGCCGGTTACTGTGGGCCCGACTTGCGAGCCAGATCCGCGCGCGCTTCAGACTCTGCGCGCTGCGCTTCGAGCGTGCCGTTCACGTTGTACTTGGAGGTGGCCTCGATCGCGCTGGCCAGTGTCATCTGCCTGGTGAGCACCTTGTCCTTCAGCAGGACGAAGGGCACGGCCAGATTCTTCGATGCGTACGCCACGGCGAGGAATTGCTGCGGCGTCTTGAATCCTCTGAGCGCCGCGTCCACGTCGGTCCCCTGCGACAGCAGGACCTTCGCTTTGTCGGCAAGCATGGGCGTCACAAGCACCACGGCGGTGGTTCGCGCAACGACAGGTCGTGCAGGCCGCGCGACCGGTTCGGCGACCACCACGGGCATCGCGACCGGTGCGGGTTGCGGTTCAGGAGCGGGTCTGTTGCAGTTGGCCAGCACCAAGCCGCCGGTCAAGACCAAGGCCGCGACGGCGAATCGAGTCGACAATCTTGAAGTCATGGAGAACCTCCTGCCACTTGAGGTTGCGACTTCCGTGCCAACTGATTCGCCTCTAAAACCGCACCCGGCGAGCCCTGAGCAGGCTCATCGAGTAGTTCCTACCGGATCATTTTGCCGGGCGGGCGAGTTCGACGAGGCGCGTGAAGCGGCGGTTGATGTCGGTGCGTCGGTCTGACCCGAGAAACGATAGCGGTGGGTCTGCCAGCGTGGATGCGGTCGAGAGCCACTCCTCATCGAACGCATCCGGTCCGAGCGGCGATCGCACGAGCGACCGGTACCGTCTCAGCAGGCTGAGGCCGTCGGCGCGCAGCGGCTCTGACGATGTCGAGATGGCGGCATCGGCGAGCAGCAATGCCGCGAGGAACTCGCGTCGAGGTGCGGTGGGCCAGACGTTGCCGGCCTTCTGGAAATCGGCAATCAGTTTGGTAAGACCTTCTGGTGTCTCCGCTGCCGCAATTGCCCTGCGCATCGCCGGCAAGTCCATCGAGCCTGCGGCGTCGATCAGCGCATCAGTCGTCGTCACTGCCGGTGCTGTGGGCACTGGCGCGGCCGAGGGTGCCGTTGCTTCAACGAGGTAGCCGCGCCGCGCTCGAATCTCGGCGTCTGGCGATCGCGGAATCGTGACGGCCAGGTCGTGCCAGCCCTCTCGCGCAACGCCCGTCGGCAAGTAGCGCAGGATAAAGTTCTGTCGAAATTCCGCATAGATCTTGTCGAAGAGCGTTGAGGCATTGCGATCGACAAAGAGGCCGGGCGGATGCACGCTGCCGCCGGTGAGTGCCGCCGCTTCGCGCAGCGGGTCAAACGCCATCCACGTTCGTCCCTTGGGCGGATCGTAGTGCGGTGTCCATTGCTGGCGCGCCGGCACCGTTCGCGCGGTCGGACGAGCGGGATCAGGATGGCCAAGCAGGCCTGGAGCGCCAAACGTGACGGGCGCCTTAATGTGCCGATCCAAACGCTCGCTCGCAGTGGCCCAGGGTGGTACCGGCTGACCGATTCCCGGATTGCCGTCTTCCGACAGGGTGATCCAGGCCACGACCAGTGTTGAACTCGATTGTCGCGCGACGTCGCGCACCGTCGCCATGGTCGCCGTACTCATCGTGTCGATCGTGTCGGTGAGCGCGATGATGAGATGGCGCCGATCGGCGCTCGGTTCGCGCAGCAGCGCCGCGACGAGTGCGTCGTTGACCGACATCATGCCGCCGCCCGTGAAGGTGCCCACCGCCAGCGATCGGGTCGGCGGGCCGAACGGCACGAGCACGTGCACGTAGTCGTCGATGCCGAGGACCTCGATGCGATCGGTCGGCCGCATCATCGCCGCGATGCGTCGCACTTGTTCGTTGACGCCCTTGCGATAGTCCTCGATCGCGCTGCCTGTTTCCATCAACACGGTGACATCGGCCGGGATCGACTCGCCGTCCACCATCTCGATGCGCTGCGGCACGCCGTTGTCGGTCAGCACAAAGTCCTGCGCGCTGAGACTTCCGATCCGGCCGTCACTGCCCTTCACGAACACGGGCACCGTGACCAGATCCGTGTTGGTGCGAAACACAGCCTGTGGCGTCTGAGATTCGGCGCGCCGGCCCGACACGGGCGTGGCCACAACCGACATGACTCCAGCCGCAACGACGATGCCGACCAGCAACACGCGCGGACGCATCATCGACGAATCTCCGCATGCAGCATCTCGATCAGCTCGGGCCAGAAGCGCGCGTCGGCTTCGCCATAGGCGCGCCACGGGTCCATCGGCAGCGGCCTGGCGGCGAGCGCCGCATCAACCAGACTGGCCGCTTCAGCGCGGTGCCCGCGCGCGGCGAGCAGAGTCGACAGCGCAAACGACGCCGACTGTGCGCGCGGCACGACGAGGAGCGCCGATCGATAGGCGCGCTCAGCAGCGTCAGGATTCTTCTGTCGCTCGAGTGTCTGCCCGCGGAAGTATCGAGCGAGGTACACGACAAACGGCTCGCGTGAGCGCTCCTCGGCGGCATCAAAGAGCGCCAGCGCCTCTGGGAAGCGTCGATTCCGGAGTTGCATAAAGCCAAGGCGCACCGCCGCCTCACCGCCGACCTGCGCATCGTCCTTCAGCGTCTCAAAGATCTGCTGCGCTTCTTTCGCGCCGGTGCGCGTCGTTGGGAACAGGCGCCACTCGGCGGCGATGCCTTGCGCAAGGGCAAAGCGGCGCTCCGTGGGGAAGCGCGCAATGGCGTGATTCAGCTGCTTGATTTCATCTTTCGGATTCGCGCGGCCATCCCACGGGCTCCCAATCAGAAACTCGTAGTCATTCGCGCGATCGACGACGGCCAGCACGGCAAGATGCCAGACCCGTTCGATCGGCTGCGGTGTGGGCGTCTTGAGGAGGAGCGCGCATCCCCACTCGATCAGCTGCGGTGGCGCGTGCCAATAGATGTTCTCGAGCGTCATCCAGTTCTGAACAAGCTTCCAGTCTTCCAACTCGCCGGCACGGGCGGCCTCAAGTGCAAAGGTGGCTGCGGCCAACTCACGACGCGCGCGATCATCCGGGCCGCCAGCGGTCATCCACTTCGGCCCATCGCGCTTCAGTTGCTTGAGAATGTCGTCGAAGTCTTTCGTGTGATCGAGTGTCGCCGAGACGCCGCTGAAGTCGCCGGCCGCGTATCGATCGAGCAGCGCCTTCACGACCACCGAATCCGCCGCCGGTTTGGCGACCGCAAGGCACACCAATGCCGCGGCCAGAACCGTTGCTCGGATTAGCGGATGCCGCACCCGGGAACTATACCGACTTCAGCGTTCCGTGATCCAGACCTGCGATGTTACCGGCGGCGGCGCGGGTCGCGGTGCCGGAGGCGCGCCCGCAGCTGCCGGTGGTGCCGGTGGCGGCGTCGGCGGCGCCGGCGGGTTGCGGTTGTAGCGCGCGAAGTTCGGGATCGCGGTCATCGGCGAGCCGTCGGCGAACGTGCTCGTGATCACGTTCACGCCGTTGAGGAAGTTGCCGCGCCATTCCGTCTTGAGCGGCGCGGTCGGCGCCAGCGCCTTGGTGATGTCCTGATCGATCTGCTCGATGTTGTACACGAGCGGTCCGACGCGCAGCGCCACCTTGTCTTTCACTGGCGGTGGCAACGTGCCGCCGCCGACGATCTTGTCGCTGCCATACACACGTTGCACCGGCATCGGCAAGGTGAACTCGATCGTGTCGCCCTTCTTCCACTGGCGATTCACCGAGACGTAGCCGTTGGCCGGTGCGATCTTGACCATGGCACCATTCACCTTGAACTCGGTGAGGCCGTCGGCGTTGGGCACCGCGTGATACAGACTGCTCACGTCACGCTTCGGCACGCGCACGTTGATGGCAAACGTCTTCGACGCCTTCGGATTCACCGTGAGCGTGACCTTGCCGTCCCACGGGTAATTGGTCTTCTGCTCCACCTCAACGTCTGTGCCCGCAATCTCGCCGACATTCACGCGTCCACCCGCAAACAGATTCACGTGCAACGCCGATGGCGACTTTGAATACGTCCACGTCGGCAGCATCAACATCGTGCGCGCCATGTTGCCGACACAGCACGGGCAGGAGTGCCAGGTGTTGCGCTGGGCATTCGCGTCGAGCGGGTTCGTGTAGTAGAACGTCGTGCCTTTGAGGTCCATCGCACCGTAGAGCGCGTTGTAGAGCGTCTGTTCGTAGAGGTCCGCGTACTTGGCGTCGTGATACGCGAGGTGCAGCTTCCACTGAAAGAACATCTCGCCGCAGCTCGAGCAGGCTTCGCAGTAGGAGGAATTGCGCAACGAGTAGTTCGGGCCGAACCCTTCCGACGATTCGCCGCTGCCCACGCCACCCGTGAGGTAGTACTTCTTGTGCACGATGTTGTCCCAGAGCGACTTCACCACGCTCTGGTAGTCGACGTCATGCGTCTCGACGGCGACGTCCGCCATGCCCGAGTACGTGTAGACCGCGCGCACGGCGTGACCGGCGGCTTCGTACTGCTGCTGCACGGGCAGATGGCTCTGGTCGTACTCCGTGCCACCCTGGCGACTGTCGAGCAGGAACTTCGCCAATGCGATGTAGGCATTTCCCGGCTGCGTCTGCGGCGTGCCTTCCACCTCATTCACAAATCGGCCGAAGCGCACGAGCGCCTGCTCCATCTCCTGGTGACCGTCGAACCACGTCTTCTTCGGAGCCGGACCCAGGTTGGCCACCCAGCAATCCGCCAGCCGCTTCGCCGCGTTGTAGAGACGACGGTCTTTGCCTTCCGTCATCATGAAGTGATTGATGGCGCTCTCGATGAAGTAGCCCGAGACGTAGCCCTCGTGATTCCCGCGCGCGGTCGTCTGCCACCGTTCGGTCCACACCGCGCGATCCGCTGCTGGCACCGAGCCCGGCGTCATCATGTCTTTCAGCGTGTAAGCCGTCTGCAAATAACCGTCGGGATGTTGCGCCGAGAGGATGATCGGAATCCACTTGTCGAGCGTCGCGCGCAATTTCGCCTGCGCCGCGATGATTTCCTGATCGCCTTCCGGATCCACCATCATCGCGAGGCTGATCGACTCCACCGTCTGATGCACCCACGCGTTCGAGAACACGTAGCCCTTGTGCATGCCGTGCGGCTCGCCCTTGAGTGCTTTGGCCGCTTCGATGAAATTGTCGAGACCGCCGGAGCCGGAGTTCGGGCCCTGCACGAGGTCCGTGCGCTCGATCTGCGCGATGCAGTGCGGAATCCACGTCGTGATCAGCGCCTTCGTGCGCATCTTCCAAAACGGACTCGTGACCGTGTGGAGTCGCGTCACGACCGGATGCAACTGCTCCGCCGGCGGCGGCAGTTCCACCTTCACCGTGAGCGTCGACGTGGCCTTCGCCGTGCCGTTGTCGGCAATCACCTGCACGACGTATTCGCCCGGCGTTGAGAACTGCGCGGTCGTCACGACCGCTTTCGGATCCGCGAACGTCACCGTGCCGGGACCTGAGACCTTCGACCACGCCGCAGTTGGAGCCGGCCCCGTCGGTGCAGGTGGCGCGGCGGCTTGCCCTCGTCCGCCTTGTCGTCCCGGTCGCGGTGGATTGCCGTAACCAACCCATCCGCTCAGATACGTCTTGCCGTGATTCATCACCACCCGATCGACACCAGCAATCGCGTTGAGCGCGGTCGATGCCGGCGTCTGTGCGGCCTGTGCGGAGAGCACACCGTTCTCGCCAAAGGCGAGCTCGACAAACGATCCGGCGGCAACAGTAACAACGGCCGCTTTACCGGCAGACTTCAGCGCTTCACGGCGTGTGACGGATTTCATAGGGCCCCCAAAAATGTATCGGGGCAAATCGTAGCAGATCAAACCCAGCAATATGGGGGGGCCATGTTGAGCGGTTTTGTCAGATCAGCGACACCGCGGCCAGCACGCCAGAGGCCACGGCCGCGGTCCAGAGCACCGCGCGATGCGTCGGAAGCCACGGCTCGAGTCCGAGGAGTGCAAAGGGCGCAACAGGTATCGCGAACCGCGCGAACTCCACCCAGGCCCACAACGGCGCGTTGTAGCTGACGACAAACGCGAATGCCGCCACAGCGAATCCGGATTCGACCGGCCACCGCTTGCGCCAGTCGCGACAGGATCGACGCACCATGAGCCCCGTGTAGCCGGCGAAAATGATCGTGATCCAGGCGATCGTCTTGATCGAGTTGGCCAGGGCCGGCCGCGCGGCGAACCACCCGCGCACGATCGGCGCGACTGGCCACGTGACCGGCAGTGCCTGCCCCGACCAATCAGCCCAGCGGTACCAGTGCACATTGGCGAGCGGATCACCGAACGCGAGCCACAGCGGCACGCTGTAGATAGCGGCGATGACCACCGCAATCGCGGCGCCACCGACAGCCGTCGTCCACGCCCGTCGTCGGATGAGGGTGAGCAAGAGGACGAGGATCGCGAAGACACCGACTGGCCGTACGGTCGTCGCGACGGCAGCGGCGCACATGGCCAGCAAGAAGCGGTCCCGGCGAGCGGCGACAAATGCTGCGAGCAGCAGACACATGAACAGCGGCTCACTGCCGCCGAGGGCCGCGCGCTGTAACCAGGGAAGACTGATGATCCCCATCCATGCCGCGATGGTCGTGCCCCAGAGATCCGCCGCCAGCCAGATCGTCGCCAGCGCCGCGGTCCACGACAGGAGCACGAGCACGTACAGTGCGCTGATCGACGTGAGTGACGAGACGAGCGCGATCACGTACGGCAGCCCGAGGAACCCCTCGGGTGAGAGCGCGTTCCACTGACGTCGGCTGAGCGCCTCAGCCTGGCCGACAAAGACATCGTTGTCGCCAAACCCCGCGAGGTGTTCGGACCATCGGCCTGTGAGGGCGATGATCAGGATCGTGGTGCCGATCGCCGCGGCCGCCACCAGCATCGCTTCGGTGCGCCGTTGAGTGATCGTGGTTTTCCCCACGGCCCCCTATGGCCCCCCATGTTGAAAGGGTTTGTGGCTTTTCAACACGGCCTGCGCGGCGTGATATCCGCACATGCCGTGCACGCCGACGCCGGGTGGCGTGGATGAGGAGCACAGATACACACCGTCGATCGGTGTCGAGTAGGGACGGAATGCCGACGCGGGCCGCGTGAAGATCTGCGCGAGGTCGGCGGCGCCGCCGGCGATGTCGCCGCCGATGAGATTGGCATTGCGTGCCTCCATCGCCGCAGGTCCCATGGCGTGACGCGCAACGATGGTGTCGCGGAAGCCTGGGGCAAAGCGTTCGATCTGCGCTTCGATCACATCAGTCATGTCGCGCGTGGATCCGTTCGGCACATGGCAGTAGGCCCAGAGCGTGTGGCACCCGGCCGGCGCTCGCGAGGCGTCGAAGATTGAGGGCTGCACGACCAGCACGTAGGGTTTCTCACTGATCCGTCCGTTCCACGACGCGCGCTCGCCGTCGGCGATCTCGGCCAATGTGCCGCCCACATGCAACGTGCCCGCGCGGTGACAGTGCACGTCACGCCACGGCACTGGCGCAGACAACGCCCAGTCCATCTTGAAGACACCGGGGCCGTGTCGAAACTTCTCCAGTTGCTTGCGATATGAGGACGGCACGCGATCGCCGGCGATTCGAAGAAACTGACGTGGCGCGAGGTCGCAGAGAATCGCGCGGGTCTTCGGCAACTGCGCGAACGACTCAATGCGCTCGCCCGTGACCACTTCGCCGCCGAGCGATGTGAGATACGACGTCATCGCATCCGCCATGCGCTGCGATCCGCCGCGCACCACGGGCCAGCCCACGGCGTGCGCCGCGATCACGAGGCCCAGACCGTAGCCGGCTGTCGCGTAGAACTCGAGCGGCACCAGGCTGTGCGCCGCCGCACCGGCAAACATCGCGCGTGCGCGCTCCGACTGGAACAGCGCGCGCGCAAATCCATCAGCGGATCGAATCGCCTTCAGGCCGAATGACGCCATCAACCGCGGTTGACGGAGTCCGATCGGCGCGAGCAGCGCCTCCATCAACGGGGCGGCGTCTCGCACAAGCGGCGTCATCACCCGCCGATACGCTCTCCCATCGTCGCCGCCCAGTGCATCGGCGGTCGCATCGACCGAACGTTCGACGATGACCGCCGAGCCGTCATCGAGGGGGTGCGCGAATGGCGCGTCAGGATGGACGAGTTCAAGGCCGTGCGCAGCCAGCGGTAGCGTCTTGAGAAATGGGGATGCGAGCGCCATCGCCACGACGGTCGCGCACACGTCATGCACATAGCCGGGCTCGGTCAGTTCGGCGGAGCGCAGCCCCCCGCCGGGCTGCGACTGCGCCTCATACACACGGACTGAGCGGCCGGACTGTGCCAGCGTGATGGCGGCCGCGAGGCCGTTCGGCCCGGAGCCGATGACAATGGCGTCGATCATCTATTGAATGGGAATTCCTGAACCCAGTGGAACCCGCGCGTGAGGAGCAACATCTGTGTGTGATCGAACAGCCGCGTCTCCATGTGGAGCGCGTGACCGTCGACGGTGCCATCCAGTATTAACTGATCCGGAGCTGGTTGCTGGAAGGCGAGTGCGCCGGCGGCAGCCTCGCCGCGCTTCAACGCCAGTGACTGCGCCGCCTGATCGAGCGCGGTCGTGAGCGTGAAGTTCGAGTCGTCCATGCGCCAGAAGATCATCGCATTGGCGCGCTGCACGATCACGCGGCGCCAGCGATCGTAGTCGGTCACGAGTGGCGCGCGCTCGACGCCGTCGATCGTCATCTTTTCCACGGTCCAAATGCCATAGAGCGGAGGCTTCGACGCGTGTGGTCCGCTGGTCTTCCACGTTTGCCAGATGCCATACCCGGTGGTGCCAATCACGAACAACGCGACGACGGTCTGCGCGATCGCCGCCCACGTCGATTTCGCGCTCACGGAAAACACCGCGGCGCTGATGCGCTTCGCATGAGGTGCAATCAAGAGCAGCGCCATCACAAAGAGGTGAAACGAAAACTGTTTCACCGGCACGTCGTACGTCATGTTGAGCATGAACACTTCGAATGTGGCACCGGCGAGGACCAGCGCACCGGCGAGTTGCGTGCGCGGCATCAAGACGAGCACCGCGCCCATCACTTCAACCAGACCGACGAAGCGCTCATACGGAAACGACGCACCGATCGAGTACCAGAGCACGCCCATCGGTGAAAAATTGCCGTACGGCTCGAGCAGACGCGCGAGTTGTGGTGCCGGCATCTGCAGGGGAAAGACTTTGTCGAATCCGTAAATCAGCATCATGCCGCCGAGCGCGAAACGCAGCATCACGCGAAACCAGCGATACGTGCGGTCATATCGCTCACGACGACGGTCGAGGATGGACCAAGCGACGGCCACCACGACCGCGATCACGAGGATGCAAAAGCCAAGTACCCACTGAAAGGCCGTATCTCCGCTGCCGGTCGGCACCTGCTTCGCCGCGACGTGAAAAATGTGGGTTCCCGTCCACTGGACGACCCGATTGATGGTGCGTTCGGGATAGGTCCAACGCTGCAGCCATTGGGGCGTCAGCGCGCCGAGCAACTGACCCAGGTGGATGTAGAGCGCGAAATACACCGCGAAGAAGCGGAAGGCGATGCGTGTGACGGGATGCCAGGGAAGCGACGACTCAGCCGCGTTCGACATTGAGGGAGTCTACACGCGACATAGCGAAACATCCCCACAGACAAGGTAGTATCCCCATCTTGAGGAGACGACCTGTGCCCCACCCGACTGCCCCCTTCCGCGTGACCCGACTGATCCCGATTGTCTGTGCTCTCGCTCTCACGTTCTTCGTGGCCTATGCGACGCCTCTGGCGCAGCAGGCGCCGATGGCCGGGGCGAAGAAGGCGCTGACCATTGACGACTACACAAAGTGGAAGAACATCACTGGTCAAGAGATGTCGTCTGACGGCAAATGGGTCGCCTACGTCATTTTTTTTAATGATGCGGCGACCACCGAGACCAAGCCGGTGCTGCACATTCAGAATGTCGATTCCGGTCAGGACGTGACGATCGCCGACGCGACCGTCAACACGTTCTCGTCGGACGCAAAGTGGATCGCCTACTCGGTTGAACCGGCCGGCGGTGGACGCGGAGGCCGTGGCGGACGCGGTGCCGCAGCGCCGGCCGCCGACGCGCCCGCGGCGACTCCCGCGACGCCGG
>CANIII010000003.1 GCA_947467605.1 Acidobacteriota bacterium | reverse complement strand
CCTGAGCCGCAAGTGCTTCTAGGCAAGCGTGGGCCGGGCTAAAGCCCGGCCGCTCCATCTATTTCTTGACGACGGGTTTGACCGGCGCCTTCGGCAAACTCAGCAGATTCGCCAGAATCTGATACGCGCCCGGTGTGCCGCTCGGCAACTGACGCCACAGACCCAAGCCGACATACATCCAGCGGCCCTTGCCGTATTTGGCTTCCACCAGACCGCCGAGCTGTTCGCCCGGGTTGTCGGGGAACGAGTCGGTCATCGTGATCAGGTCCACATACTGCGGGTCCTTCTTGCCGAGGAAGTACTGGCCGCGTTCCTGCGTCCAGTTCTGCCACTGCATCGCACCGATTTCATTCGGGTAGTTGAAGACCTGATGCGCGGGGTTCAGCAGTTTGACTGGCACGTTTTCGTCGTTCACGCGCCCGCTCACACCCGAGCCGCCGATCTGCGCCGGATACGGTCCGTACTGCGCCTGGTTGAACTCGTTCTTGTTGTACTGCACGAGCACCGTGCCGCCGTTCTTCACGTAGTCGAGGAGTCGGCGATTGTAGGCGCGCAGATCGTTGCGCCGTTCATAGGCGCGCACGCCCGTCATGATCACGTCGTACTTCGCCAGATCGCCCCACGCCATTTCGCTCGCGTCGATGTATGTGAGCTTCGCGCCGAGCTGCGTGATCGCCGGCGGAACTTGATCGCCCGCGCCGTTGATGTAGCCGACTTTGATCCCTGCCGCCATGTGCACTTCCATCACCTTCAGCGATGTCTCGGCGGGGTTCATCACCTGTCGACGCTGAATGTGCGGGTAGTCGATCTCCTGATACCCCGTGCTGAATTCCGTCGTGCCGGTGGCCTTCGACGTGACAATGGCCTTGAGCGCCACGTCGCCGGCCTTGACCGCCAGCGGCGCTGTGATCACGAAGCGCGCGGACAGCGACTCGTCTTCCTTCTCGAACGTGATCGGCGTGGTCGCCGGTGTCACTTTCCAACCAGCCGGCAGCTTCAATGAGACGCTGGCTTCGGCCGCCGTCTTCGCGCCGTTCGTGACGGTGACGAAGATCTCGCGCTCAACCGGCTTGCCAGCCACACCGCCCGTCGGGATGATGGCCAACTCTGGCGTGACCGCCACCGAGAATGCGGGCACGACGTTCAGTTCCATGCGCTTGTCGCCGAAGTACACATCCTTCACATAGCGATACTCGATGGGGAGGTCGCGAGTGACTTCCACGCTGCCGGCCTTGACCTTGAACGCCACACGGAACGGTGTCGGCGCGAACGGCACACCGAACGGCACGCTCGGATCAAAGTCGTACGCCGCGTCATTTTCGGGATGCTTCCAGTACTTGTCCGTAAAGTACGGCTCAGTGGCCTTCGCGTTGGCCGGGATTGTGCCGGTGGACGTGCACGTGTAGACCGCATCTTTCCTGGCCGCGCCCGGCGCGCAGGCGCGTGCCGCGTCAATGCCCGACACCTTCACGTCCGTCACCGAGATGTCGCTCGCGCCACGGTTCTGTGCCGCGATCTGCACCGAGATCGGCTGACCGCCGACGACGAGACCGTCGTTCGCAACGGCGGCAAACGTGATGCCGTGCGCGAGGATGACCGCGTTCTCGTAGTCGCCTTCCTTGACCTTGAGGCGGAAGTCGATCTCGTAACGCGCGTCGTCGCTGAGCCCCATGCCGCTGAGTTGACCGCGCAGCGTGCGGATCGCCGTGAGCCCGGCTTCAGCCGGACCCGCCGTCATGTCGTCTTTGCCCGACTCGAACGCCTTCTTCGCGAGATCAGCCTGCTCGGCAATCGCGGCGAGACCGGTCTTGAGTGCCGTCGGCGGATTCGCGCCGGCGTAGCGCGCGAGGCCCGCGATGCTCACGTCAATGCCGTCAAAGAATGACGTCTCGTCCTTGTCTTTCTGCGCGGCCATCGACGGCGTCGTGGCCATCAGCGTGTAGGCCGCGCCCGGAGGCACCGGCGCTGCGGGCGCGGCACCTGCCGGCGCCGCCGCAGGTGCCGTACCGCGACCACCTGCGCCGCCCGGCGCACCGCCCGGCGCGCCGCCACGTCCGCCGCGTCCACCGGCAAAGCCCGGCACTGCCGGAACGCCGCCCATACCCTGGCACTTGTGGTTGCTGCGCGCATCGGCGCTGATGTCGGCGTACGTGCGGGAGAGCAGTGAGTCAAAGATGGAGCTGTCCACGCGGCACAAATGCGCGGGTGGGGGCGTCACCGGTCCTGTTTGCGGCGCGCCGCCGAGACGTCCGGCGCCAACACCGGCACCGGCGAAGTACAACTTGTACGGCTGCCATGGACGCAGTCCCTCGCGAATCTGCTCGGGATACTTCGTCGGATCGCCGGCGGCCATATAGCCTTCGCGCGCCAGGATTGTGGTGGCTTCATGGGCACGGTCACCGCCGCCGCCCTGAATGTTCATTGTCAGCAGCACATCAGGACGGAACTGACGCAGGAAGCGCACGTAGTCGCCGACGATCCGCTCGCGTCCCCATTTCTTGATGACCTCCTCGGGCGAGAACGAGTAGCCGTAGTCAATAGCGCGTGTGAAGTACTGCTCTGCGCCGTCGATCCGGTGCGCGGCGAGTAGCTCCGACGTGCGCAGCACGCCGATGTTGCGGAAGAGTTCCGGGCCGATTTCGTTCTGCCCGCCGTCGCCGCGATTGTTCTGCACGTCAATCACGCGCATGCCCATGCCGTAGCCGTAGAGGGCAAACAGCGCATTGGTTTCGTCATCCGGATGCGCGGGCGCCTGCATGTACGTGCCGGCCACGCCAAGCTTGCGGATCGCGAGACCGAGCGCGGCGTGGCCGCTGTCGGTCGCGAGAATCGAATAGTCTTTCCGGTTTTGCGCGTCGAGGCGCGTGAAGGAACTGGCAGAAGCAATGAAGGCAACAGCCGCAACAGCGACCGCTGAACCGAGCACGCGTGACTTCGTCATGGGGATCGCTCCGTGGTACTTAGTTCAACCGCTTAACTAAATCGTCGCAATGCTACGGCAGAGACAGGCAAGTTGAAAGTCAAAAGGCAAGAAGTGGGAAGTTGAGTTCGATACTCAAAATAAAAAGCGGGCGAGGGGAGTATGTCCCCGTCGCCCGCCACCGAACTTTCAACTTCTTGCCTTTCTAACTTCTAACTTGCTCTCTTGGCTACCCAGCTGCCCTCGCCGAGGCCCTCGACATTGCATGTGCCCTTGGTGATGGTCTGTCCGTCCGTTGCCACTTCGCCCAGGAAGTACATCGTCAGCGACTGGCCCTCCGCATCGAGTGACACCGTGAACTGCAGTTGGCGGTCGGCCGTGATCTTGCCAGCGACTTTGGCGTCGCCGTATCGGCCCGTGTAGGTGCCGGTCAGCTTGTCGCCCTCCTGCTTGAGCACCAGCGTCGGGTTCGACGTGCCGATGCTCAATTCGAGCGCCATCGTCCATTTGCCTGCGACGTCAGGGACCTTCGCGGCCGGGGCCGCGGGGGTCTGCGCAGACACCGCCGCGGTCGCGAGACCGACGACGAGGAGCGGCAGTGCCAGCAGGAGTGCCAGTCGGCGACGCATCGCGTTAGCCCTTCACGCGCTTGCCAACCCAGGGGATCTCGCCCATGGGGCCGCTCATCGTGCCTGTCATGTTGTCGGCATCTTTCATGGTGCCGGTGAACGTGATCGACATCGCACCGCCGCCGCCATCAAAGTTGATGCCGAACGTCGCCTTGCCCTCAGCGAACTCGCCTTCGAGGGCCGTGTCGCCCATCTGGCTGGAAAGCATGCCTGTGATCTTCTTGCCTTCGAGTTTGATGGACGCACCGATGTCCATCGGGCCCTGACCGGCGTCGAGCGAGATGGTCCAGTTGCCCGCGATGGTCATGGCTGCAGCACCGGCAGCCGGAGCCGTCGGTTTCGGAGCTGACGGACCAGCCGGCGGAGCCTGCTGGGTCTGGGCGGAAAGGGCGGCGGAGCAGATGAGCGCGGCGCACAGCGTGAGTACGGTTTTCTTCATGATTTCCTCCTGCGGGTGCGCGTCGGCGCACGCTCGGCAGCGGCGTGTAATTGCGCCGCTTCTTGAATGATTGACTGAAGCATAGCACCGGTCTCGCCACCGACAACGGGGCGGTGGGTCTGCCAGATCGCCGGCATATCGGCCGCCAGGATGGCGGGAAAATCCTCGCCGCTCTTGACGCTCAACGGGGCAAATTCGGCGATATCAAGGGCCCCCGACCAGAAGTCGCGATGCTTGATGAGCAGCCAGCTCTTCCCGTCGGTGGCACCGAAGGCTTCGTGAGGTTCGCGTGGTTTGTTCTGACGCGCGTAGCCACGGGTCCGAACCAGGACCCACGAGCCTTTCAGCTTGTAGCCATCAACCGAAAACTTCAGGTCGCCCTTGCGCAGCGCGGCCTCGACGTCTTCGACCTCGGGCTTCCAGGTCCCCTGATCCCACAGCATCACGATGCCGGCGCCATAGCCCTCAGGGATCACGCCTTCAAACGTGCCGTATTCCTTTGGATGATCCTCAACGTGCATCGCCAGCCGCTTGATCGACGGGTCGAGGGAGGGCCCCTTCGGAATAGCCCACGACATCAGCACGCCGTTCCACTCGAGCCGCAGGTCGTAGTGCAGATGGCTGGCCATGTGCTTCTGCACACAAAAGAAGAGCGGCGCGCTCTTCTTCTTTTTCTGAGGAGCACGCCGCTTGGCAACTTTTCCGGTCGGCTCGGGCGACTTCTTGAAGTCGCGCTTGCGCCGGTATTCGTCGAGCGCCACGACGCTAGCTTGCGCCGCCCATCATCTTCGTGAATCTCTTGGAGAACACGAACATCACCGCGCCCGCGGCGATCGGCAGTAGGCTCACCCGCCAGAACAGGGTCTCGAGCGGCAGCGATTCGTAAAGGCCCGCCATGCGGCCCGCCAGGAAGTTGCCGACCGACGCGCCCAGGAACCAGATACCCATCATCGCGCCGACGATCTTGCGCGGCGCAAGACGCGTCATCGAGCTCAGGCCGACCGGGCTGATGAGCAGCTCCGCGATCGTGTGAATCAGATACACGCCGGTGAGCCACATCGGGCTCACGAGCACGCCGGGCGTTGCGGCGACCTTCGCCGGAATCACGAGCAGCATGAAGCCGAGGCCGACGCCCACAAGACCTGCGCCGAACTTGGTCGGCGCCGACGGCTGACGCTTGCCCCACTTCAGCCAGACCCAGCCGAGGACGGGCGCGAAGATCACGATGAAGAGGGAGTTGAGCGACTGGAACCAGCTGCTGGGGAAGTTGAAGCCCAGCAACGTGTTGGCCGTGCTGCGATCGGCGAACAGGTTCAGCGTGGAGCCCGCCTGCTCGAAGACAGACCAGAAGACCGACGCGCACGCGAAGAAGACGAAGATCACGACGAGGCGCGCGCGCTCCGCCGTCGTCCAGCTCTTGTCCATGAAGAGCGTGGCGAAGAAGAGCACCGTGATCACCAGCAGCGAGTAGCCGGTCCAATCGCGCACGCCGGTTGGCGTGATCGTCAACATACCGCTCATGGCCGCCACGGCCAGGATGACGATGACCGCCAGGGCTGCGCCGAGCCAGATGGTTGCCTGCTTCTTGTACTTCGCGGCCAGCGCCGGCGTTGTCGCGCCGCCGGCTTCCATGCCCGCGGTGCCGAGCTTCTTCGCGCCGAGCACATATTGAATGAGGCCGAGCGTCATGCCGACACCGGCCGCGCCGAATGCGAAATGCCAGGTCGAGTTCGGATCGAGGCCCCAGCCGACGATCAGGTTGCGGAAGCTCTCTTGCTGGGCGAGGTAACCGGTCACAAGGGGGCCGAGAAATCCGCCGAGATTGATTCCCATGTAGAAGATCGAAAACGCGGAATCGCGGCGCGCGTCCTCGGCCGAGTAGAGCTGGCCGACGATGACGCTGATGTTGGGTTTGAGCAGGCCCGTGCCAAGGACGATGAAGATCAACCCGAAGTAGAACGATGCGGCGGCGGGTACCGCGAGCGTGAAGTGACCGAGGGCGATGAGGATGCCGCCGTAGAGCACGGACTTGCGCTGACCGAAGACGCGATCGGCCAGCCAGCCACCGGGCACGCTCATCAGGTAGACCATCGCGGTGTAGGTGCCGTAGATCGCGGTGGCGGTCACGTTGTCGAGGCCCATACCGCCGGCGGCGAGCGGGGCGCCCATAAAGAGGATGAGGAACCCGCGCATCCCGTAGTACGAAAACCGTTCCCACATTTCCGTGAAGAACAGGGTCGAAAGGCCGATCGGGTGTCCGAAGAACTTGCGGTCGTCACTAGCCACGGGGCACTCCTTTAACTAACGTTGCGGGACAAAGCCAGGCGGCAGGGCGGCATCTTTTCCGAAAAAGAACTCTTCCATGTGCTTCGCGACCAGATCCTGCGCTTCTTTCTGGAAGGGCAGCAGCTTGTACTCGTTCAGGATCATCTTCATGCGCTCTTCCCATTCATCCCACGCCTCCTGAGAGATGTGGTCGAAGATGCGCTGGCCGAGCGGGCCCGGCCAGGGGGGCGCGTCAAGGCCCGGCAGTTCGCGCTGCAGTCTCATGCAGAACACTTTGCGCGTAGGGGTTTCAGACATAATCGATGCCAGTCTCCATGAACGTGTAGAACGAGCGGAATCTTACCTTGAAATCCCAACGCCCCTGCGGGGCGATCGGTCACCAACTCGCGTGCGGCATCGTTGCCGTACTTGTCCTTCTGATGTCGTCTGCGTGCAAGGACGGCGAAGGCGTCGTCGTGCGTCACGTGGCGTTCGAAGGTGTGCGGCAGGTCCCCGAGTCCGAATTGCGCCTCGCCGTGACGACGACCGGCAGCAGTCGCCTGCCGTGGGTGACCAAGACGTTTTACAGCAAGCAGGACTTCACCGAAGACCTGAAGCGACTCGAGTCGTTTTATGCCTCCCGTGGGTTTGCCGACGCGCGTGTGACGTCGTTTCGCACGGCCTACAACCCGCAGAAGACAGAGATGGACCTCACCGTGGTGATTCACGAGGGGGAGCCCACCGTCATCGAGTCGTTTGAGTTTGACGGCTTCGAGGTCTTGCCGGCCGGTCATCTGGACGATGTGCGTGCCAAGATGCCCATCGCGGCCGGCGCGGCCCGCGATCAGGAGCGGGTCGAAGTCGTGCGCGGGATGGTGCTCGATGAGTTGCGCGATCATGGGTATCCATCGGCCACGGTGACCATCGCGGAGCGTCCCGGTCTGGGGCCGCGCCGTGTGGTGGTGACCTGGGCGGCCCAGCCCGGCACCTTCGCGAAGTTTGGTCCGATCGTCATCCACGGCAACGCCGCCGTGCACGAGGACGTCATCTTGCGACAGATGGCGTTCCAGCGTGGCGATGTGTTTTCGCTGAGCGCGTTGCAGACCAGCCAGCGCCGGCTCTACGGGCTCGAGCTGTTTCAGTTCGCCAACGTCGAGGTCGGCGACGCGACGAAGACGCCCGGCGAAGCGCCGATCAACATCACGGTCATCGAGGCGCCGCATCGTCAAGTCACCGTTGGCGTGGGATACGGTTCGGAAGACCACGCGCGCGTGGATGCGACCTGGCGACATGTGAACTTCCTCGGTGGTGCGCGGACAGCCGGTGTCGAGGGGCGGTTCTCGTCACTCGATCGCGGGGTGCGCCTTTCGTTTAGCGATCCGGCCTTGGGGCATGGCATCTCACTCGGGGCGAGCGGGCAGAGCTGGTACGCCAGCACGCCGGCCTACACCCTGCGCACGAACGGCGGTCGCATCGGGCTATTGCGTGGGCTGTCTGGCGGGGACCTGTCGTCGAGCACGCGCGGCCGACAGTCGGTCTCGATTTCGCTGGCGCGCGAGTACGAGTCGTACCGTGTCTCCGATGCGGCACTGGCCGACGCGACATTCCGGCCCACGTTGATCTCGCTTGGGCTGAACCCGTCCACGGGTGAAGGTCGCGGCACCGTCTCCGCCGTGACGGCAGACGTCCAGCGCAACACCGTCGCGAATCTGCTCGATGCCCGCAGCGGTTTGCTGATGAGCGCGCACGCGGAAGTGGCCGGCCGTGTGCTCGGCGGCAATTTCGCGTATCGCGAAGTGTCGGGTGAAGCGCGTGTGTATGTGTCGCTCAACTCGTCACTGATTCTCGCGGCGCACGGCCGCGCGGGCTCGATCGGTGGCGCGGGAGATCCGGAGACGACCGTCCCGTTCTTCAAGCGGTATTTCCTCGGCGGCGCCACGAGCCTGCGTGGTTGGGGGCGGTTTGAAGTGGCACCGCTCACGCCAGATGGTTTGCCGATCGGCGGGTTTTCCATGCTCGACACGAGTCTGGAACTGCGGCTCACGCCCGGCGGCACGAGCGCGTTCGGCCTCGTCGGCTTCGTCGATTCGGGCAACGTGTGGAATCGCAGCTGGCACATCCTGCCCAATGACATGCGCACCGACGTCGGCATTGGCGCGCGCTATCGCACACCGGTCGGTCCGCTGCGATTTGATCTGGCCTATCAGTTGACACCCAACGACGCCCTGGTCATTCAGGGGCGACCCGCGGGCGACTACCGTCGCTGGCGCCTGCACTTCAGCATCGGGCAGGCGTTCTGATGACGGGGGGACGCTGGCGTCGGCGCTTGCTGATGGCAGGTGCCGTGCTCATCGGCCTGCTGATCGTGCTGGCGGTGGCCGGCTGGGGCGTGAGCCGCTCGGCCTGGGGACGTGGCGAGATTCGGCAGGCCATTGAAGCGCAGGCAGCGAATGCGCTCGATGGCACGTTGCGGCTCGGTGGCGTGGAGGGTTCGCTCTTCAACGGTGTGACGCTGACGGGAGTGACCTTCAACCACGCGGGCCGGGATGTCTTTGTGGCCAAGGTGATCGAGGCCAAATTCAGTCTCTGGGCGTGGCTCCGCGGGAGCCGTGAGATTTCATCGATCCGCGTCATTGATCCCGTGATCGAGCTGATCGTGCGTCACAACGAATTCGACGCCGGCAACTGGATCCGTGTACGGCCCGATACCGGCGGACCGCCAACGATCGTGCGCCTCCCGGCCATCGAAATCGTGAACGGACGACTCGTGACATCCGCCAATGAGGGCGTGTGGCGACTGCCCGCAGAGATTCGGGAACTCAATGGCACGATCGGTCTGCGAGTGGGCGGTGGCACGCGGGTCGATATCTCGCAGCTCTCGTTCGTGTCCGGCGCAGGCGCCACGGCATTTCGCGCACGGTCGACGGCTGGTGCGTTGACGTTCGTGAATGGCACGAAGATCGAACACCTGCGTCTCGCGTCAGACACCGGGGCGCTCACCGTCGATGGGCAGGTCGGCCCCACGGCACCGCGCGCGATCAACCTCAACCTCACGCTGGAGCGCTTCGATGCGGCGCGATGGCGGCCATTCACGTCGCTCCTCGACACGATTGATTTGACCGCGAACGGCACCGCGACGCTCGGCGGCAACGTCGATCGCCTGGCGATTCAGTCTCAGCTCACCACGTCAGCCGGCAACCTCAGCGGTCACACGCTGGTGGAAAGTATTCAGTCGCACCTGCGCATTACTGGCGACACGCAACTGACCAACGTCGACGCGCGGCACATGACATTAGACCCGCAGTGGGCGAGTGCGCTGACCGGACATGTCATCTACACCGTGACGTCATCAGGCACGCCGACCGCGTGGGCGGCGGATGTGACGCTGAACGGTGGTCCGATGAAGGCGTTTGGCGCATTCGCCGATCGCATCGATGGACGCGTGCGCTATGCGGCCGGCACGGTGACGTTTGACACGACGGCCACGGCCTACGGCGCATCCACCGAGGCGAGCGGCACGATCGTTGTCGGGCACGACATGACGGTGGATGTGCGCGGCCAGCGATTGACGAACCTCGATCCGAGGAAGCTGCCATCCAACTGGGGGTTTGCGCCCCTCGACGCCGACATCAACGCGTCCGCGTTTGTCGCGCACTGGACGACAGGACACTGGACCGTTGATGCGATGTTGAATGCGTCAACGATCGAAGGGATGTCGCTGGCGGGCGGCACGATGGTGCTGTCGAGCGACCCGGGGGCGGTGAGCGTGGCGGCCGAGGGCACCATCGCGGGGTTGGACGCGCGGCGCCTGGGTCGCGCCACTGGACTGACGGGGCTCGACTCGCCGACCTTTGTCACCGATCTCAACGGGCACATCACGTTGTCCGGACGTGGCCGCGATTGGAGCAGCATCGATATGACCGCCGAGGCTGACCTCCTGAACTCGCGCGCGGCCGCCGGTGCGCGCATCGCGTCAGCGCATGTGACGTATGCGCGCAAGTCGCGCGGCAATACCGCGCACATTGTCGGCGGGCTGGCGGGACTCCATCCGGAGGCGCTCGGTGCGCCGGCCGCTCTTGCGAGCGACATCAATGGGCAGGCCGACATCACATTTGAGTGGCGCGACGATGCCGCAGATATTGCGGGTTCGACGGTGGCGCGCGGCACGCTGCGCGCCGGCGCGTCCACGATTGCGGCGCTCCCGATCACGGGCGGACTCGTCACGGGCGAGTGGCGCGACGGCGCGTTTACGGCCGAGACGATCGAGCTGCGCAATACGGGCGTCACGCTCCGGGCGCGCGGACGCCTCGCGGTCACGCGCGGCGAATCGCAGGCGACGTTTGATGTCGCGGCGACGGACCTGGGTGTGCTGCAACCATGGAGCGGCCGCGCAGCCCGCGGCGCCGCCACAGGCCAAGGACAGTTGCTCGGCGCGTTCGACGCGCCGCACGCCATCGTGTCGTTCAACGGCGCGCGGATGTCGGATCCGAGTCTCGGTGTGTTCGAGTCGCTGACCGGAACACTCGACGTGGTGTTTCCCGAGTGGTATCTGGATCGCATGACGGGCGACCTGCAGATACAAGCGGCCGCGTGGGGTGACGAGGTCACCATGCGGGCCACCGCCGTCACCGCGCAAGGCCATTTCGCAACGCGCATGCACGCCTCCGCGGCGCAGTTTCAGGCCACCGCTCGCGACAGCGTCATTCGTGGCTCGTTCAGCAGTGCTGACTGGGAGAAAGAAGTCACGGCGGATTTCGCGACGCTCGAGGCCCGCCATGGCGCCAGGATCTGGCGGCTCGAGCCGACGTCCACGTTGCTGCAGGTCACCGCGACGCATGTGACGGCGCGGAACGTTCAGTTGCTCAGCGACACCGGCGGTCGCCTGTCGATCAACGGCCGTATGGCGCTCGCAGAATTGGAGACGGGCGGAGACGCGACCGATCAGCTGTCGATGCGCGCGACGTCCATCGACCTTGCGGCGTTCGAAGAGTTCTTTGGGCTCACGACCGGGGCACGCGGTCAGCTGTCCGGCGACGCGACGTTTGTCGGTCGGCTGTCAGATCCCCGCGGGCGGATCACCATCACCGGTCGCGATCTCACCGTGAGCGGCTATCTGATCAGCGAAGCCGGTGGGTCGGTTGAGCTCGCGGACGGTGCCGCGGTCACCGCACTCACGGTGAAGCAACCCGATGGCGTGATGTTGACGGTGAACGGACGCGCGCCGTTGTCGTGGTTGCTGCCCGCCGGCACACTCGATCCTGCCGTGCCGTCTCCGTCATGGGATCTTCTCGCGTTGAGTGATCCGATCAACCTCAGCATTCTGGGTTCGGTCTCGCCGAGCGTGACAGATCTTGGCGGTCAGGCCATCGTCGATCTGCACATTGTCGGTGCGTCGGCGACCCCGACGGTGACCGGGACGGTGGCGATCGCGGACGGACGATTCAAGTTGCCGTCGGCCGGCACCGCCTTCTCGAACGTCACCGCGGATATCGGTTTCGGTCTCGACAAAGTGACGGTGCGGCGATTCGTTGCGCGAGACAAGCGCGATCATCTCTTGAAGATCACGGGCGAACTGGCCATCAACGAACGACAGGTGAAAGGGGTCGACGTGCACGTGGAGGCGGATCGATTCACGGTCGTTGACAACGCGATCGGTGCGATCGAACTGTCGAGCCTCTTGCAGCTGAACGGTGACCTCACGCACCCGCGCCTGTCGGGCAACGTCGAAGTGGCGTCGGGGCGTGTGGAGGTGGATCGACTGCTGCGCGCGTTGCAAGGCGATGCGTTGGCATTTGTGGCGGAGACGGATTTGCCGGCGGAGGGCATCACCCCGGTGGATCTACGGGCGGCCGCAGCGGCCGCCGCCGCTGAGGAGGCCGCGCGACCTGCGTCATCGGGCATCTTCGACTCGCAGACGTTCTTCTCGAGCCTGGCCGTTGACGTGCAGATCTTCGCGCCAGACAACGTCATCGTGCGCGGATCGAAATTGCGGCCCGGCGGCAAGAACAGTTGGTCGCTCGGCGACCTGAACGTGACCGTGGGCGGCGAACTGCAGGCCACGCGCGATCCAGGTGGCGTGACGCGTCTCAACGGCGACGTCACCACGATTCGCGGCGTGTATTCATTCGAGGGCCGCCGATTCGAGATTCAGCGTGGCGGCCGGATCCGGTTTCAGGGCGAGTCGCCGCTCGATCCGACGTTCGATATTCGCGGTGTCCGCTCGATTCAAGGCGTCGAAGCCCGTGTCGATGTGCGAGGCCGATTGTCTGAGCCGCAGTTGCGCCTCGGCAGCAATGTGCCGCTCGATGAGGCCGACGTGCTGTCGATGATCATCTTCAATCGACCCGTCAACCAGTTGGGCGACACCCAGCGCGCGGACCTCGTGGGGGCGGCGGCCTCACTGGCCGGCGGTTACGTGACGTCGCCACTGGCGCAGTCGCTCAGTCGCGCGCTCGATCTCGACCTGCTCGAGGTGGAAACGGTGAGCTTCGGCCAGAACGTGGCGCCGCGTGTGCGTGTCGGACAGCAGCTGACCAGCCGACTGTTTGTGCAGCTGAGCCAGCAGTTCGGTGCACAGAGCCTCAGCGAACTCACGGCCGAGTACAAGTTGGCGAAGTTTCTCAGACTGCAGGGCAGTACGGCGCAAGGTCCCGGTTCGCGCGCGCAGCGATCGTTGCTGCAGCGCGTCGAGCGCGCCGGTCTCGACCTGCTGTTCTTTTTCAACTACTAATACTTCTCCCTGTAGAGCCGTGGAACAATGCGACATGCGTTGTCGCGTGCTCGTCGGGCTGTTCGTGGCCTGCCTGCTCCTCCTCGGCAGTGACGCGCGCGCGCAGTTCGGCCGCAACAAGGTGCAGTACCGCACCTTCGATTTCCAGGTCTTGCACACCGAGCACTTCGACATCTACTACTACCTCGATGAAGCGGAAGCGGCGCGCATCGTAGGCGGCCTGGCGGAGCGCTGGCGCGCGCGGCTCGGTCAGTTCTTCGGGCATGAGCTGCGCGGACGCCAAGCGGTCATCCTCTATGCCGCGCCGGCACACTTTCGCCAGACCAACGCGATTGAAGGCATCCTCGGGGAAGGCACCGGTGGCGTGACCGAAGCGCTGCGTCGGCGCATTGTGCTGCCGATGGGCGGCACACTGGCTGATACCGATCACGTGCTGGGACACGAGCTCGTGCACGCGTATCAGTTCGACATGACGGGCGCGACCGAACGCATGTCTGACGGCAGCGGCCCCGCGATCCTCGCGTATCCACTCTGGTTCGTCGAGGGCATGGCGGAGTACGTCTCGCTCGGCGCGGTCGACGCGCAAACGGCCATGTGGATGCGCGACGGCGTCATCAGCGACAAGCTGCCGCGCATTCAGGATCTGGAAAAGCCCGAGTACTTCCCGTATCGCTGGGGCCATGCCTTCTGGGCGTACATCGGCGCGCGCTTTGGTGATCGCTGGGTGGCGTCACTGCTGCGGTCCTCGGCCAATCCGCGATCTGACCTCGCCGGTTTCGCGGCACAGTTAGGGACGACGCCCGTGGCCCTGAATGCGGACTGGCACACGGCCATGCGAGACGCCACGGCCAGCGTCGATCGCGAGCGGCCATCGATCTCAAGTGCGGCGCGCCGTGCCATCGCAAAAGACTCCGGCGGTGGTCGGCTGAACGTGGGTCCGAAACTGAGCAGCGACGGTCGCGCGATCGTGTTCTTTTCGGAGCGCGATCTCTTTTCGGTCGAGCTCTATCTGGCGGATGCGAACACGGGCCGCATTGAGCGAAAGCTGTTGCAGTCGGCCAGCGACGCGCATTTCGACAGTTTGCAATTCCTCAACTCGGCTGGCGCGTGGAGCCGGGGCGGGCGCACACTTGCGCTGACCGCCGTGCGGAATGGCGAGCCGGTGCTCGTCTTGCTGGACGTCGCGCTGGCGCGCGTGATTCGTGAAATTGCTCTGCCAGGGATCGACGACGCGTTGTCGCCGGTCTGGTCACCGGACGGTAGGACGATCATCATCAGCGGCAATCACGGGGGCCTGGTCGATCTGTATCAAGTCACGATTGCGACTGGATCGGTCGAGGCGCTCACCCATGATGCCTACGCTGAACTCGAACCGGCCTTCACGCCGGATGGCCGCGCGCTGATCTTTTCCACGGATCGTTTCTCAACGGATCTGGTGACGCTCGTGCCGGGCCCGCTGCGCTTGGCGCGTCTCGATTTGGCCACGCGAACGGAAGAGCCGATCGCCGGCTTCCTTCGCGGCAAACACCTCAGTCCGCAGGTCTCGCGTGATGGCAAGACGTTGACGTTCGTCGCCGAGCCGGACGGCGTCGCCAACGTGTATCGCATGGCCATTGCCGGCGGGCCAATTTCGCAGGTCACAGCGTTTGTGACGGGCATCGCGGGGATCACGTCCACGAGTCCCGCGCTGTCGATCGCGGCTGACACCGGTCGGTTGGCGTTCAGCGTATTTGAAAAGGGCGGGGCCTCGGTCTACGTGCTCGATGAAGCGGATCAGGTGGAGTTGGTCCCGCCACCGATTTCCGTACAGGGCGCGGTGCTCCCGACGCGTACCGGCCCCGACACGCCGATGCAACAGAGCCTCAACGGCACCGGTCGTACGACGACGACACCGATGCGGCCGTCGACGACCGAGCCGTACCCGTCCAAACTCGAGCTGGATGCCCTCGGTCAGCCATCGATCACGGCCGGCGTGAACAGCTGGGGGGCGTATGCCGGCGGCAGCATTTCGGCCCTGTTCAAAGACGTGCTCGGTGATCGGCTGCTCAGCACCGGCGCACAGATTGCCGGCACGCTGGACGATCTCGGTGGATGGCTCACGTATATCAGCCGCAAGCACCGCTGGAATTGGGGACTCAGCCTTGAGCAGGCGCCGTATCGCGCTGAAATCCTGACCGCGACACGTGATGTGTTGCAGAACCAACTTGTCACCGACAGCGTGATTCAGCGACAGATGAGCCGCGGCGTGTTTGGGCTGGCTGAGTACCCGCTGAGCCAGTCGAAGCGGATCGAGATCTCCGCCGGTGCGCGTCATCTGTCGTTCAGTCGCGAACATCGCGTGACGACGTACAACCTCACGACCGGGGCGCAGTTGCAGCGGTCGGAGGAGAAGACGCCGGTGGGCGAGCCGCTGAGTCTGGCGGAAGGGCGCATCGCGCTCGTGCACGACACCTCGTACTTTGGCGCGACGTCGCCGATCTTTGGACGGCGCTATCGTCTTGAGGTTGGGCAGAGCCTCGGCACCCTGCGATTCAATTCGGTCATGGCCGACGCCCGTCAGTACTTCATGCCTGTGCGGCCCGTCACCCTCGCGCTACGGGGATTGCACTACGGGCGCTATGGGCGCGACGCTGAGAACAGTCTGCTGGTGCCAATCTTCATCGGCTATCCCGAAATTGTGCACGGCTACGGCTTTGGGTCATTCTCCGCAAACGAATGTCGGCCCGACGATACGTCGACGCGGAGCACGCTGTGCGGCCCGCTTGATAATTTGGTGGGGAGCCGCATGGCGGTGGCCAACATCGAGTTGCGCGCGCCGATTCCCGGTCTCTTTCGCGGACAACTCGACTACGGTCGACTGCCAGTGGAGCTCGTCGGCTTCTTTGACGCTGGTGTGACGTGGTCGACATCCACGCGCCCCGACTTTGTGGGTGGCAGTCGCACGGTGTCGCGCAGCGCCGGGGCTGCGCTCCGCGTGAACGTCTTTGGCATCTTCGCCGTCGAGCTCTCGGCGGCGCACCCCTTCGATCGCCCCGACTCGTCACTGCGGTGGCAGATCGGAATCCGGCAGGGGTTCTAGTTCCGTCCGAGCAACGTCACCTGCACGCGCGCATCATTGAAGCAGGCGCCTGCGCCCATATCGCTGAAGGTGTCGGGCGCGAGCGCGTTGGCCGTCTGTCCGTTGATTGTGCTGCGCATCCACAGTCCTTTTGGCAGCGACAGCACACCGGGCCGTACTTCCGGTGTGACCGCGGCGTGGCAATGCACCTCGCCACGCGCGTTGAAGATGCGCACCGGATCGCCGTCGGCAATGGCGCGGCTGCCGGCGTCCTCCGGATGAATCTTGACCGTTGCGATACCGGGGCGTTGTTCCGCCAGCGTTGAGGACACCGTTTTTTCGCTCGCCGGTGAAATCAGCGCCAGCGGATAGAGGGCGGTCGCTGGATCCTCTTGGTAGGCATACGCGCTGGTGGTCGTCGCCAGATCCGCAGGACATAGATGCGCCCGCTGATCGCTCGTCTTCGGAAACACATCAACAAACTGGATCGGCCGCCCCGCACCGGGAATCGGCACTGGCGCGCCATCAAGCAATGCTGTCCGCGCCGCCTCCGGCATGCGTGACGCGGTCTCGAGCAGCGCGCCTGATTCGCCCAGAAGATCCGTGTCGGGATGCGCCAGTCCAAGCCGCACGCCGAGATCGCGAAACACTTCGTGATTCGGCCGGGCTTCGCCGACCGCGTCGATGACGGGTCGCACCAACTGCAGGTGGTATGCGCCGTACCCCTTCGCCACATCGTAGTGCTCGAAGAACGTCGTGGCCGGCAGCACGAGATCGGCGTAGCGAGCTGTGTCGGTCATGACTTGCTCGAAGGCCACCGTGAACAGGTCCTCTCGCTCGAGGCCGCGTCGAACCGTATTCTGATCGGGCATCGTCGCGAGCGGATTGCAGTTGTACGAGAACAAGACGGTGACGGGTGGATCGTTGAGCTCGGTCAGCGCATGGCCCAGGCGATTCATGTTGATCGTGCGGGTGTTGGGCGATGGCGCGTTCACGAGGGTGTCCTGCGCGATGCCGTAGGCCGCAGAGTTGCTCATCGTGTATCCGCCGCCCCGCACGCCAAACTTGCCAGCAACTGCGGGCAGGGCGAGAATCGCCATCGTCGCAGCACCGCCGTTGCGGTTGCGTTCCTGGCCCCAACCCGATCGGATCACCGCCGGCGAAGCGTCGGCGTACCAGCTGAACAGCGTCTCGATGTCGCCAACGGCCACGCCCGCCTCGGCTGCTGCACGTTCAAAGGTCCATGGCGCAGCCAGTTGTCGGAGTTCGTCTGCGCCAGTGGTGTGGTCGCGAAGGAACGCGTCGTCGGCGCGGCCGGTCTCGAAGAACGCGCGAATCAGTGAGAGTGCGACCGGCAGGTCGGTGCCCGGCTTCACACCGAGGTAGAGATCGGCCTGTCGTGCGAGTGGTGTGCGGCGCGGATCGATGACGACGAGCTTCGCGCCGGCCTGCTGCGCCTGCTTGATATGCGGAATGAGATGGATGCCCGTGGCCGAGGGGTTGGCGCCCCACACGATGATGAGTGCGGCGTGTGCGTAGTCTTCGTAGGCGACGCCGGCCATCTTGCCGTAGATGGCCATGGCGGCCGCGGAGGTCGGTGCGGCGCACACGGTGCGCGCGAGTCGGGACGCGCCGAAGCCGCGAAAAAGGCGCGCGTCTTCGAGTTCGTTGGTCAGGAGTCCGTTCGAGCCGCCGTAGTAAAAGGGCAGAACCGACTCAGCGCCATAGCGCTCAGTGGCCTCGCGCATTTTCTCCGCGACCAGATCGAGCGCCTCGTCCCAGGTGATGCGCTGAAAGTCGCCGCGGCCTTTGGGGCCTTTGCGAATCGCTGGATACTGAATGCGTTCGTCGCTGTAGATGCGGCGATCGAAGCGTCGCACTTTGCCGCAGATGTAGCCGCCGGTCGACGGTGCGAGGGTGCTGCCGTCGATCTTGATGACCTTGCCGCGTTCAATCGTGACCGCGAGGCTGCAGCTGTCCGGACAATCCAACGGACACGCGGTGTGGACGACGGTGTGTCCCCAGGTGCGGGGTGGTTGGATCGCGGGTTCAGCCATACGCAAGTTTAGCGCAGCGCTTCTGCTATCGTGAAAGACGCGGTGCGTCTTCCTCATGTGGTCATCATCGGTGGCGGATTCGGCGGCTTACAGGCCGCCAAGGCACTGGCGCATGCGCCCGTGCAGGTCACGCTGCTCGACCGCCGCAACCATCACGTGTTTACGCCGCTCCTGTATCAGGTCGCCACAGCCGGGCTCTCGCCGGGTGACATCGCGTCGCCGATCCGATGGATTCTGCGCAAACAGGCCAACGTCGCTGTGCAATTGGCGGAGGTTCAGGGGATCGATGCGGGGCGCCGCGTGGTCCGTCTGACCAGTGGGCCTGGTGATGCTGAAGTGCCGTACGACCACCTGATTGTGGCGACGGGCGCGACCCATGCGTACTTTGGACACGATGAATGGGAGCATGTCGCACCGGGGTTGAAGACGCTGGAGGATGCGCTTCGCATCCGTCGCCGTGTCTTGCTGGCCTTTGAGCGGGCCGAGCGTGAGACCGACCCCGCTGCGCAGCGACGGCTGCTGACGTTTGTCGTCGTCGGTGCGGGCCCAACGGGTGTTGAACTGGCGGGTGCGTTGGCCGAGATTTCCCGGCACGCGTTGCAGAGTGACTTTCGAGCGATTGCCCCGGAAACCGCGCGCATCATTTTGATTGAAGCGGGTTCGTCGGTGCTCTCCGCGTACCCCGATGATTTGCGGGCATTCGCGCGCCGCGCCCTTGAGCAGCTGGGCGTGTCCGTGTGGACGGGCAGTCCGGTCACCAGTATCGGCCCAGGCCGACTGCAAGTCGGCGCCGAGACGATCGACGCCGGGACGATTCTCTGGGCCGCCGGCATCGCGGCCTCACCGCTCGGCGCCTCATTGGGTGCACCCATCGATCGGGCCGGTCGCGTGATCGTCAATCCGGATCTCTCGGTGCCCGGTGCACCCAACGTCTATGTGGTGGGCGATCTCGCGACCGTCACCGGTCCCAATGGACGACCGTTACCCGGTGTGATTCAGGTGGCGCTCCAGCAAGCCGAGTGCGCGGCGAAAAATATCCTGCACGTGCTCAAGAATGAAACGACGGCGACATTCGTGTATGACGATCTTGGCAACATGGCGACGATTGGCCGGAACTCGGCGGTGTGTGATTTGGGCCGGATTCGATTGAAGGGCTTCGTCGCCTGGCTCGCGTGGGTGTTTCTGCACGTCTATAAACTCATTGGATTTCGAAATCGTCTCTCGGTCATGACCCAGTGGGCGTTTTCGTATGTGAGCTACCAACGATCTGTGCGGTTGATTACCAACGACTCGGCGATCGATAGTGAGTAGGTGACAGCGAAACCGGTGGTTGGGTGGTGGTGGCCGCCAGTGGCGGCGGTCCTGATCTTTGCCGCGCCGTGGCCGGCCACACTCATCGAGACCGCGTTTTCGCGCGGGTGGTACCGCCTCGTCCAGTCGATCCTGACCACAATCTCGAATCTCACGCCGTGGACCTGGTTCGATGTCCTCGTGTTGGTGGCTGTCGTGCTGTGCGTGCGTCGACTGGTCGTGTTGATCCGCGAGCGGCGCCAGCGCGGCTGGTGGGGTATCGGTGGGGAAGCCGTGCGGCGAACGCTGCGTGGCAGCGGCTACGTCGCGCTCGCGTTCCTGTTGTGCTGGGGACTCAACTATCGCCGAACGTCGCTCATCAGCGTCCTCTCGGCGACGCCACCTGTGACCGCGAGTGTTGACGAATTGCGCCAATTGGCCATTGACGCTGCTGCCGTCGCTGCGCGCACACGGACCGCCGCGCAGAAACAGCTGCTGAGTTACGACGACATTGCCCGTCGTCTGCCAGAACCCTTTAATCGCGCCCTCGCTCATGTCGGACGTCCGCGACTGATCGTGCCCGGGCGGCCCAAGTACACGGTGTTCACGCCGTTCTTCACGCGCGCCGGTGTGACCGGCATGGTGGATCCATTCGCGCTCGAGTCGATGGTGCATCCCGACTTGTTGCCCTTTGAACGTCCATTCGTGTTGGCCCACGAGTGGGCACACCTGGCCGGTCAGGCCGACGAAGCCGAGGCGAGTGCGGTCGGCTGGTCCGCGTGCATGCGAGGCGACGATCCGCTTGTGTACAGCGCCGCGATGTACTTGCTCGTGGAGACGAGCGCGGCCTTGCCGACGCGCGTGTGGCGCGAGGTTTTGGTCACGCTGGATCCCGGTGTGCGGGAAGATCTACGAGCGCTGGCGAATCGCTGGAAGTTGATTCAACCATCGGTACGAGACGCGTCGTTCAAGGTCTACGACGGATACCTGCGCGCGAATGCGGTTGAGGATGGGGTGCGGAGCTACAGTCGCGCGCTGCAGCTGATTCTGTTGCCAACGCTGCGCGGGCAACTCATCGATCTTCGTTCCGGTCCAGTCGATCCAACTCATCGGCCGTAATCGGTCGTGAAGACAGTCCGCTGCGCAGGTCTTCGGGTTCGGCATCCGGGCCTTCGGTCATCGGCAGGCTGATCTCGTACCACATGCGCTGGTTGCAGGCGTGGCAGCGATACGGCTGCTTCTCACTGAAGATCCGTCGCAGTCGTTCGACCACGCTGCGCGCACGCGAGGGATAGACCCGCGACGAGCCGCATGAAGGACACTTTTGCACAGAGATAAATGGTACCACGGCCGGCGTCACTCAGTTGTCTCGTCGAGTACTTGTCGCACACGCGCCGCGAGTGAGGCTGGCGTGTACGGCTTCTGGATGAAGTGGACGCTCGGATCAAGCACCCCGTGTTGCACGATCGCGTCGTCCGTGTACCCGGACGCGTAGAGGACCTTCAGCCCCGGGCGCTTGGCCGTCAGCCGGGTCGCGAGCTCACGACCGCCCATCCGCGGCATCACGACGTCGGTGAGCAACAGCGCAATCGCTTCTTCCGAATCGCCGTACATGTCGAGCGCGGCCAAGCCATCCGGCGCGCTCAGCACCCGGTACCCCAACCGCGACAGCGACAGACTGATCAACGTCAGGATCGTCGCGTCATCTTCGACGACGAGCAGGGTTTCAGATCCACGCGGTGCCGTCGGCACCGGGAGTGTGGGGGCTGGCGCGCGGGCCGGCTCGTCAACGCGGGGGAGCAGGATCTCGAATCGCGTGCCTTTGCCCGGTTCACTGTGGGCGCCAATGTGTCCGCCAGCCTGCCGAACAATACCGTGGCAGACCGATAGCCCGAGCCCGGTACCCTGCCCGGTCGGCTTGGTCGTGAAGAAGGGCTCGAAGACGCGCGCCAGGACGTCGGCCGGCATGCCGCTACCCGTGTCGTCGACCGTGACACGGACGTGTGGCCCAGCGGCTATTTCTCCGGTTGCCCGTGCCTCCGCCTCTGTCAGTGTCACGTTCTCCGCGCGGATCGTCAGCGTGCCGCCCTCCGTCATCGCATCACGCGCATTGAGCGACAAGTTCATGATGAGCTGCTCGACACCGCCGACATCGATCTTGACCGCCCCCAGCGTGTGGTCGGTCACGAGGGCGAGTTCGAGATGCTCACCGAGCAGTCGTCGAATCATCGGTGCGATTCGGCCGAGCACGCTGTGCAGGTTCACGACTTCAGGGGTGATGATGCGCCGCCGGGCAAAGGCAAGCAGTTGCTGGGTCAAGCCTGCGCCGCGCTCGGCCGACTCAATGACGCGATCCAGATCCCGAGCGGCCGGTGAGCCCGGCGGAAGCTTCCCCTTGGCAATGTTCGCGAAGCCCAACACGGAGGTCAGCAAATTGTTGAAGTCGTGCGCGACGCCACCGGCCAATCGTCCAATGCTTTCGACCTTTTGCGCCTGCCGGAGCTGCAGCTCGAGTTCATCTTTCGCCTGCTTCGTGGCGCGCAATTCGGTCGTGTCGCTGATGAAGCCGTGCCACAGGATCGAGCCATCCGACTGTCGTTCGGGCACCGCGTCACCATAGAGCCAGCGGATGTCGCCGCCGGGAAACTGGACGCGGTATTCGAACTGCCACGTTTTCAGAGTCTCGGCGGACGCGAGAATCGAGGCCACGACGGCGGCGTGATCGTCCGGATGCAGCACCGCGAACACCGGCGATGCGTCGTCGACGACCTCGTCGGGCGACACGCGATAGATGTCGCGAATGCGGTCGCTCGCGTAGGGGAAGCAGGAAGTACCGTCCGCGCGCAGCCTGAACTGATAGACCATGCCCGGCAGTTGGGCGGAGAACTTTCTCAGCCGTTCACGCAGTTCCTGCTCGAAGGCGTCTCTGGCGTCTGAAGGGGTCGAAGGCACGCTCCGACGGATTCTATGTCATTCGAACGCGCGCGGTGTTCGTCTGGAGCGCACGGCTGTCGTTCTGCGGGTCGGTAAAGTAGCGTTGGTCGTGATACCCACGCGCGAGGATGAGCTGCACGTCACTGATGTGTCGCTCGGCGAAGGCCGCTTCGCAGAAGGCCAAATAGAGGTCCCAGGTCCGGATGAAACGCTCGTCCATGCCGAGTGCTCTGACGGCGTCGAGATTGGCGAGAAATCGGGCTCGCCACTCGTGCAGCGTGCGGGCGTAGTGTGAACCGAGGTCTTCGAGATGGAAGGGCCGGAACGAAGTCACGCGGCCGAGCGATCGAAGAATCTCGGACAGGGAGGCAAGCTCGGAACCCGGGAACACGTAGGTTTGCATCCAGTCAGTGGTCTTGCGGTAGACCGGAAAGTCCTGCTCGTTCATCGTGATGAGCTGGAGCAGGGCCGCACCAGAGGATGACAGGAGCCTGTCGCACGTGGCGAAGAACGTGTCGTAGTGCGCGAGCCCAACGGCTTCGAACATCTCGATGCTGACGATCTTGTCGAAGCGTCCGGTGAGCTGACGATAGTCGTCGCAGAGCAGGGTGATGCGATCGCCGGCTGCGCCGAGCCGCGAGAATCGCTCGGCCGCGTACGCGTGTTGTTCGCGGCTGATGGTGGTCGTGGTCACGCGGCATCCGTAGTGCGTCGCCGCGTGTGCGGCGAAGCCGCCCCAGCCCGTGCCGATTTCAAGGACGTGATCGTCGCGCGTGAGCTGCAGCTTGCGACAGATCCGGTCGAGCTTCTCGAACTGCGCCGTTTCAAGCGTGTCGTGCTCCGCGTCGAACCACGCGGCGGAGTACATCAGCTCGTGATCCAGGAAGAGCGAGAAGAAGTCGTTGCCCAGATCGTAGTGTGCGGCAATGTTCTTGCGACTGCCTTCCAGCGTGTTGCTGCGAAGCGCGTGCGCGACTCGTTGTGCCTGTCGGCTGAGCCACGACGCCGTGGTGTTGAGGCGCTGCATCGCCGAGTTGTTCCGGAGTGCGAGGCGGATCAACGCCACCAACTCCGGCGAACTCCAATCCCCGTCAACAAACGCCTCACTGAGCCCCATTTCGCCTCCCGCCAGAATGCGGCGGAAGACGCGCTCATCGTGCACGACCATCATCGCGGACGGCTGACCGCCCGGCTGACCGATCTGAAAGCTGCGATCCGGGCAGACGAGCTCGAGCTGCCCGTGCGTGGCGTGTGCACCCGCGGCCAGAAATACGGCGCGGGCCCGTCGATCCCACCAACTCATGCGTGTTCCTCCGTCTTCGTCTGACGACGGCGCCGATCGGTGACCGGAGGTGCCATCACCGCCGGTGGATCGTAGTGAGGCAGACCCTTGAGCCACAGTCGCAGCGCTTCCCAGTGAATCGCCGCAATGACTTTCGCCGTCATCATCGGATGACGCCGGAGCGCGCGATGCACTTCGGCTGGCGACCACGGCCGTCGGTGGAGTGTGAGTGTGGCGTCGAAGTAGGGCCGCTCTGCGCCGTCGTGTTGCTGAAAGGTGTTCATGTGCGCGACGACCGAGTCGGCCGGCTCGGTCAGTGCGAATTCGTAGTCGACGTCCATTGTCATGAAGGGCGACACGTGCATCGTCTTGGGCGTGCGATGGCTCAGGCCGTTAGGACCATGTGTCGCGGTCGCCGCATCGATCCAGTAGCAGCGCTGCTCGCCGAATGTGCTGTTGACTTCATTGAGCACCGCGCCGAGCCGGCCTGTGCGGTCGTAGCAGTAGTAGAACGAGATGGGATTGAACGCGTAGCCCAGATAGCGCAAATGCGTCAGGAGGTAGATGGGGCCGTCCGGCAGCGTCAGGCCGTGCGCGGAGGCGTTCTCGGCCAGGCGCTGTCGCAGCGGTTGTTCGGGCGACCCGAGATGGTCGCGCTCATCGAAGCTGGCCCAGTTGAATCGGTTGTACGACGTGAAGGGCGAGACAGCCATCTGTTCAGGGATGTGATCGACATCGATCAGCGCCATGAACAGGTCGTAAGTAAATGCGTGCGGCGTTGGCAAGAACCGCCGATGGCGCAACTGGCCGGTGTAAAGGGCGGGGCCGCCTACCATGCCACGCCCAGTGACCCGGCGACGCGCACGGCTGACCGAAAACCATCTTCATGGAATCCGTAGAACCAGTAGGCGCCGCAGAAGTGCACACGGGCGTGTCCGCTCACCTCCGCCCAGCGTGACTGGGCGGCAATTGCTTCGCGAGTGTAGAGCGGGTGGGTGTAGGCCATGCGCGCCAGAACCTTGGACGCCTCAATAGGGCGGGGAGGGTTCAGGGTCACGCAATAAGTTTCTGGTGCGGTCAGTCGTTGCAGGCGGTTCAGGTCGTAGGTCAGCGTCGCGCCACCCGTGCTCCCGAGCTGGTAGTTCCACGCCGCCCGCGCCCGTTCTCGCCGGGGCAGGAAGCTGGCGTCGGTGTGCAGCCACGTGTCATTGGCGCTGGTGGTGAATGCCGACATGACCTCACGTTCAATCGGCGCCGGATCCCGCAGCAACGCCAACGCATCGTCGCCATGGCAGGCGAGCACGACATCGTCGAAGGACTCGGTGCTGCCGTCCGGGAAGGTCAAGACCGCGGCGGATGCCGTGCGATGGACGCCGGTTGGTCCGCGACCGAGATGGATGCGATCGCCGAGCGGGGCGGTGAGCTTGGGAATGTAGGCGCCGCTGCCGCCGACCACCACGCGCCAGGTCGGATGATTTCGCACGGACAGCATGCCGTGATTGTGAAAGAACCGAATCAGCGTGAGTGCAGGGAAGTCGCGAATCGTGTCGAGGGCCGCCGACCAGATTGACGACGCCATTGGAAAGAGGAAGCGCTCGACGAAGTAGCCGCCGAACCCATTGGCGTCGAGGAACTCGCCTAGTCGAATGCGTTCTGCGCCCGGTTTATCCAGTAGGGTTGGTGCAATCCGTCCGAAGCGCAGGATTTCGAAGAACAATCCGTAGTGGGCCGGGCTGAGCAGCAGTCGCCGGTGGCCGAAGAATCCGTTCACGTCTTTGGTGCTGTATTCGAAATCCTGGTCAGGCCACGTCACGCCAAACGACATGTCCGAGTCCATGGTCTGGACGCCGAGTTCCGCGAACATCCGGAGCAACAGCGGATAGGTGCGATCGTTGTGCACGAGAAAACCCGTATCGAGCGTGACACGTCCGTGTGGACGATCACACACATGGGTATGTGTGTGTCCGCCGAGTCGCGAGTCTTTCTCGAAGAGGGTGACGTCGTGTCGACGGCTGAGTAGCCAGGCGGCGCCGAGCCCCGCGATCCCTGATCCGACAACGGCGATGCGCCGCGAGGTCACGCGATGGGTTCGTCGTGCGCGTCTGGCATCCGAAATGGACGCAAGTCGCGAGTGATGCCCACCCAGGACATCACTTTCAGGACATAGAAGGTCACGTCCACTTCCCACCACCGAATGCCCTGACGCACACTCGACATATAGAAGTGATGGTTGTTGTGCCAGCCTTCACCGAGCGTCAGCAGGGCGAGCACGAAGTTGTTGCGACTCTCGTCCGGTGTCGCAAAGCGTCGCGATCCCCAGACATGCGACAGGGAGTTGATGAAGAAGGTGCCGTGGTACAACACCACGGTCGCCAGCACAAAGCCCCAGACAAACGCGTCCCAGCCGCCGAGGAGGAAGATGCCGACCGCATAGACGATGGCAGGCACGAGATGATACTTGTCGAGCCAACGCAGTTCCGGATATTTGCCGAAATCGGAGACGGCCGCCGGATCGTAGTCGTCATACTGGTCGGAAAGGATCCAGCCGACGTGCGACCACCAGAAGCCCTCCTGCACTGCCGAATGGATGTCGGCTTTTCGATCCGACATCAGATGGTGATGGCGATGGTGAGACGCCCACCACAGGATGCCCTTTTGGGCAGAGGTCTGCGCGAGAAACGCGATCGCGAATTGCCAGAAGCGATTCATGCGATACGAACGATGGCTGAAGAAGCGATGGTACCCGGCGGTGACCGCGAACATGCGGAGGTAGTACGAACCCACGAGCCACGCGACCAGGGACCAATGAAAGGGAAAGAAGAACACGGCGAGCGCCGCCAGATGCATCGCTGCGAAGGGCAGCGTGGTGACACGGTTGTACCGCGGGGCGCGCACGACAGCTTCAGACATCACTCATGAGCTTACCATTTGACCTTGCGTTGAACCTTGTAGACCGGGGCCTCGTGCCCGATGCGGTGGTACGCGCCGGCATTCGCCGCAATCTGGACGTGCGGCTGGCGCGCGAGCGCGCGCTGCCGCCCGAGGCCCACGCCGCGTTCGTCGTGGCACGTAGTCAGGGACCGATCGCGGTCGACACGCGCGCAGCCAACACCCAACACTACGAAGTGCCGACCGAGTTCTATCGTCACGCGTTGGGTCCGCACCTGAAGTATTCGAGCGGATGGTGGGGACCGGACACGAAGAGCCTGGCCGATGCGGAAGCCGAGATGCTCGCGCGGACGTGTGAACGCGCCGCGCTCAAAGACGGTCAGCGCATCCTTGAGCTCGGCTGCGGCTGGGGTTCGCTGTCACTCTGGATGGCCCGGCGCTACCCGAATGCGGAGATCGTCGCCGTATCGAATTCACGGACGCAGAAGGCGTGGATCGATGCTCAGGCTACGCGTGAGGGCCTCGCTCGCCTCACCGTGATCACCGCAGACATGAACACATTCGAGCCGCCGGGATCATTCGATCGCGTCGTGTCGGTCGAGATGTTTGAGCACATGCGTAACTGGCGCGCCCTGCTTGGCAAGGTGTCGTCCGTGCTGCGCGTCGATGGACGCTTCTTCCTGCACATCTTCACGCACCGACAGTTCGCCTACACGTACGACGTTGAGGATTCGTCGGACTGGATGGCCGAACACTTCTTTTCGGGCGGCATCATGCCGAGCGACGAGATGCTCTATGAGTTTCAAGGCGATCTTCAGGTGGTGGACCACTGGCGCGTGAACGGGACGCATTACGAGCGCACGGCCAACGCCTGGCTCGCCAACATGGACGCGCATGCCCGTGAGATTATGCCGCTCTTTGTCGAGACCTATGGTGCGGGCGAGGCCCGTCGATGGTGGCACCGCTGGCGCGTCTTCTTCATGGCGTGCGCCGAACTCTGGGGCTACCGTGCGGGCGAGGAATGGCTCGTCTCGCACTACGCGATGGAGAAGGTTTAGACGTCAGCCGATCTTCAGTTCGAGGGCGTCGGCAAACGCCGCCAGCCAGGCGCGCACGCGGCCGCGGCGCTCGCCGCCAATCAGGAGAAATTGCTTCTGCACCGGTCGCAGCGAGCGCAGCGCCGCGTCGGTGTGTTCAAAGTACGCGGGCCGACGCATCAGCACCGGCTCCTCGTTCGGCTCTGGTGTCTCTTTCAGCATGCGCACGGCGCGTACGAGTGAAGTGTCAAAGTTGCCATCGGCGTGGCCGAGCGCGACATACGCTTCATCAAACAGCGGCTTGAGATTCACGTACACCTGCGCCGCTTCACTCGGACGGACCGATGTCAGCGCCGCCACATTCGATTCCCACCGCACGTAGGACGCCGGATCGATGCGCCCCGTGTCGGCGCCCATGATCATCAACCGCATGTCTGGTCGCAGCACTTTCAGCGGCGCCGCCGGGGTTTTGCCGTCGCCGATCTGCTCCACGGTCAGCACCGCGGCGCTGACCAGTTGTTTCGTGGCCAGCCAGCGGGCGAGTTGGGGATGACGCGATAACCCCGCGATCAGCTCGCGCACGAATGTGTCCGACGTGTTCAACGCCGGTAACTCGAGCGGCTGGGGCGACGGGCGCCGCGAACCCACCGCCACATCCGTGGCCGTCGTGGGCGCAGGCGAGGCCGGTTGCGCCGGCATCCGGGTGAGCCACCAGAAATACAAACCGCCACCGACGACGATGACCGCGGCCGCGGCGATGACCCAGCGCGACGCAGACGAGGCTGGGCGATCGGGCGGCGGGGAAGGCGCCGTATCGGGAGTGCCAAGCGGCAGATCGTCGTAGGCCATGCGTGTGCTCCTAGTCGGGGTCCATGCGTTCGAAACGGCTGTTGTCGATGCGTTCCGACGTGCCCTCTTGTGTCGGCGACAGCCGCACCAGAATCGGGTCTTTGGCCCACGCCGTCCAGCCGCAGCTGTTGCAGCGGACGGGATAGCGTCGCGTGACCAGCAATCGGAAACGCTCCAGGCTCGAATGTCGATGCGTGCGATACAGGTGCGGCCCATGACAGCGTGGGCACATGGTCAGCGTCGCGACGGCCGCGTCCGGGGTCGCCATGGCGATCGGCGCCGTGATGGGTTCGGTCGCTTCGGCCGGCGTGAAACCGAGCGTGCGTTGCACCGCCGCGTCGCCGGTCACCGCACCCGGCGTGCCGCCTTCGTGCCAGTAGCGCGCGATCATACCGAGCATCCGCGCACCGCCTTCGACGTTGCCGCTGTGCACGGTGGGGGGCGCGAGCGGCCAGCGCTCGGTCTCCGCCATCCATTGCACGAGGTCATAGCCGGTCGGCGTGTGCTCGCAGTGACGTCGCCCGGAGTTCTTCAGGTGCTCGCCTTGCGCAATACAGGTGGCACACCAGCCGAGGTCATAGTCGAGCGAGAGTTCGCGCACGAGGCGCGCGTCGAGCAAACGTTGCGCGTTGCGGACCGTCGTGACGCGGAGCCACGCTTGCGGGGCCGGCCGACTGTCGTCGAGCCACAGGCTGATCGCGCCTTGCAGGGAATCGGCGCGCTCGAGGACGAGATCGACGAGTGCGTCTTCATCGCGTTGCTGCAAGGGATCGATGTCGAGATCGCGACCCAGCCGCAGCGGCGGCAGATCAGGAAACGCTTCATCGGGCTTCCAGACATCGCGCAAGCGACCGCGCCACCGACAGGTCTCGCACCGGAACCACTCGGTACGCGTCCACCAGGTTTGCGTGCGTTCCCACCACGTGTGCGCACGCGACGCCCGCAGGTGCGAAAAACCGCACTGGGGGCAGACGCGGGGATTCTCGGGGCGTGGGGTAGCCATGGTTGGACCGCTGTCTGGATGCTACTTCACCTCACCGCGCGCCCAGTCCCAACCTTCGAGTCCGCGGGCATTCACGGCCTTGACTGAAATCTGCGTTCCGGCAGGCACGGCGGGCAACGTGGCTCGCGCGCTGGTGACCGTGAGCCGTGTTCGAAGAGGATCCGCCGCCGGACCATACGCCACGATGTAGCTCTTTACGCCCTTCTCTGGACTCGGCGTCCATGTGAGATCGATCGTGCCGTTCTTGCGGTCGACCTTCAGGTCCTTGAGTCGCGATGGGCTGGACGCCAGATACGTCAGCGTCGCGGCAGTGACCTTCGCTGTTTCAGTGATCTGGCGGAAGTTCATTGTCTCGATCAGATCCGTCGGCTGGTGATAGTTCGGGTTGGCCAGGACCGGGTACGACCCCAGGCCCCCGACGATGTCGCCCCAGCCGTCGTAGAACGCATTCGCGTCCGTGCCCTTGTAGTACTTGGCGTCGTAGAGGATCAGGTTCGTGAAGAGAAACGCGGCGCCATGCTGAATATCGCGGATGCCGGCATTGGAATAGCGAATGGTGTTGTCCATGCGCGCACTTTCCGCGCCCCAGCCGATCATGTCGTTGTTGAGCGCGCCGACGACGTTCCACTTGTGCTCGGCCGCGAGTCGCACGAATTCCCGACTACCCAGGAGGCCCGCTTCTTCACCGGTAAACGACGCAAACACGATCGTCGCGGGCAGCGGCGTCTCAGCCAGGAGGCGTGATGTCTCGAGCAGCGCCGCCGTGCCTGACGTGTCGTCGTCGGCGCCCGGACCGACCTGCACGGAGTCGAAGTGGCTGCTGACCACATAGATGAGGTCGGGATTTTCCGTGCCCTTGAGAATGTTGACGACGTTGGCCGTCTTGCCGCCTTGCGCCTGCGTCGGCGAGAACCACTGTTGCTCTGGCTTGTAGCCAAACGACGAATAGGTCTTCGTCAGATACTCAATGGCTTTGTTGTTGCCGGGCTGAGAGACGTACTTCGAGTCGAAGTCGAAGAGCGTTTTTTCATATTCATAGATGCGCGAGATCGAGGCTTTGGCGGTGATCTTCTTGACCTGTTCGGCGATCGGCGCGAAGGCCTTCGTCATGCGCGATCGCAGGTCGTTCTCGGCGGCCTGCTGGCGCTCGAGACGCGCGACGAGGTCGCCCGTGGACACTTTCTTCGTCAGGTCGATCACATAGACGCCACGTTCAGGCGACACCGTGTCGCCGTCGCGCTCGGCATGAATCAGCAGATGTTGTCCGTCAGCACTTGGTTGCCAGATGTACTCCGGGCTGATGGTGCGGATGGTGTTGTTCGCAAACAGTCGCGTGCGCGTGCCCGTCGTCAGGTCGTACAACTGCGAGCGGCGATGGCGCGGTTCACCCATCATGCCGAGCAGTGTCGTGTTTGTGAGGAAGCGAGGCAGGATGTCGTGCTGAATGTCGCGCGTGATGCGGCGGTGTGCACCGGCCTGATCCGTGATGTAGATTTCCGAGTCGTTCACGGCGGTCCACTCGTAGGCGATCTGCGAACCGTCGGGCGAGAGCGCCGGCGCGTTGATGCGAGTGGCGGCGCGCGCCGTGGTGCTCGTGCCGGCCAGCGTCTTTGCGCGCTCCAGCCGGCAGACGTCGCCGTCGCGCTGGAGCCAGGCGATCGTGCTGCCGTCGGCCGACATCGCCGGCTGCAGACCGTTGACCACGCGCGTAGCGTTGGTCTTGAGATTCACGATGCCGAATGCCGCCGCGCCGCCGGCGCGTCCACCGCCACCGCACGGATTGGGCGTCGGAGGTGCCGCCGCCGGGTCAGCCGGGCCACCGGCGCGACCACCGCCCCCGCCGGCACCAGCTCGTCCACCGCGGCCCGCGCCAGGATCCGCGGGCACCGGCTTGCGGAATGGGGCCGTGGTTGAAACGGCGTAGAGCAGGGCACTGCCGGTGGGATCCACCATCACGTTCGTCTTGAAGCCCGCCTCTGATGTGAGTTTCGTTGGTGTGCCGCGATCCGCGTAAATATCCGAGCGCGCCAGATCCGCCGCATCAGAGCCAATGAAGAGGAGCGTGTCGTTCGCGCCCCAGATCGGTGTGCTCTTGAGAAAACCGGCGGTTGGCACGACGCGTTCGGTGCCGGCGACCAGATCGCGCACCACGAGCTGACCACCCTCAGCCATGACCCACGCGGCTTGCGCTGTGGCGGCCATTCGTTCCGCGCCCGCCGCCGGCGCGGTCTCGAGCGCACGGACGGCGGCGGCCCAATCGGCATTCTGTGGCGGGCGTATCCACGCAACGCGCGATCCCCCGTCGAAGCTGGCGCTGATGCCCTTGAGATCCACCACGGTCTGCGGGGCGACAGCGCCCAACTTGACGATCCGGGTGAGCGGATCGGCCGCGGATCCCATTTCGTAGGCCACGTACTGGCCGTTTGGCGAAATCTTCGGGTTGCGTCCATCGGTGGTGAGTTCGGTTGTGACGAAGAGCTCGCCGGTCAGGAGCGCCACACGGTCGCGGTACTCCGCAGCGCTGGCGCTCTTCATGAGCGCCAAGAGATTCGACAGCGCGTCGGGATACGAGCCGGCCTCCCAGGCCTCCGTCGCACGCCGATAGAGAATCTCGGGTGTTGCGGGAAGGGTCGCCCCGGCGGTTGTGGTTGGCGCGGGCCGCGTCGGCGTCTGAGCCAACAGCAACGGCGTGGAAATGGCGAGGGCGATCAGGATCGCGAGGGTGCGTCGAGACATGTGGGGATGATACGGCAGCTGACGTGCGGCCGGTAGATCGGAGCGTGTCTGGTGTGACGTTACGTCCCGGTCTGAATCGCGTCGCTGACGGACGCAAAGCGGCTGAACACGCCATCAAGCCCCGCCATTGCGAAGAGTTCGGTGACCCGTGGCGGTGTGCCGGCCAGTTGGAGCTTGCCCCCGAGTCGGCTGAGCGCGACGTGTGCGGCGATCAGTTCGCCGAGGCGCGTGCTGTCGATATACATGACTGACGAGAGGTCGAGCACGACCTGCCGCGCGCCGCGCTCGACGGCGGCCCCGACCGCGCCTTTCAGCATGCCGGGCCGATCGTTGACGGTGAGACGCCCGGCCAGTTCGATCACCGTGACGCCATCCTGTTGTCGCTCGCGAATCTCCATGTCGTGTCCCACACGATTATACGATTTGATAGAATCGTCCGCATGTCTATCGCTGCGCTGAACGCCATCCGCAATGTCCCGCTCCCGATTAATGAACCGATCAAGTCCTATGCGCCCGGCAGCCCGGAACGGGCCGAGCTGAAGGCCCGGTTGGCCTCGATGGCTACCGAGCATGTGGAGATTCCGCTCATCATCGGCGGCAAAGAGATCCGGACGGGCAAGACCTTCAACGCGGTCATGCCGTTCAAGCACAGTCATGTGCTGGCCACGGTGCACTCGGCCGAGCCGCAGCATGTGCAGCAGGCGATTGATGCCGCCCTCGCGGCGCGCCGTGAGTGGGCGTCGTGGCCCTGGGAAGACCGCGCGGCCGTGATGCTCAAGGCGGCCGACCTCCTGGCCGGTCCGTGGCGCCAGACGCTCAATGCGTCGACCATGCTCGGCCAGGCCAAGACGGCGTTTCAGACCGAGATCGACGCGGCGTGCGAGCTGATCGACTTCCTGCGTTTCAACGTCGCGTACGCGCAGGATCTCTACAGCGAGCAGCCGTTTAGCGGCCCCGGCGTGTGGAATCAGCTCGAGTACCGTGCGCTCGAAGGCTTCGTCTACGCGGTGTCGCCATTCAACTTCACCGCGATCGGCGGCAACCTCTCGAGTGCTCCGGCGCTGATGGGCAACACGGTCGTCTGGAAGCCGGCGTCGAGCGCGATGCTCTCGGCCTACTATGTGATGCGCCTGTTCGAAGCGGCCGGCATGCCGCCCGGCGTCATCAATTTTGTGCCCGGCAACGCCGGTCCAATCACCGACACGGTGCTCGCGTCGCCGTCGCTCGCGGGAATTCACTTCACGGGCAGCACCGCAGTCTTCAACAGCATGTGGAAGACGGTCGGCGCCAACATGTCGAACTACAAGTCGTATCCGCGACTGACGGGCGAGACCGGCGGCAAGGACTTCATCGTCGCCCATCCGTCGTCGAACGCGCGTGAAGTCGCCGTCGCGATTGTCCGCGGTGCCTTCGAGTATCAGGGCCAGAAGTGCTCGGCCGCGAGCCGCGCCTACATTCCGCAGTCGATGTGGGAGGAGGTCAAAGAACATTGCGTGACGATGATGAAAGACATCGCGATGGGCGATCCGCGCGACTTCCGCAACTTCATGAGCGCGGTCATCGACAAGAAGGCGTTCGACAAGATCAATGACTACCTCGGCGACGCGAAGAAGAACGCGAAGATCATCTACGGCGGCGGATCGAAGGGCGACGAAGGCTACTTCATCGAACCGACGCTCATCCAGACCGAAGACCCGGCCTACAAGCTCCTGTGTGAAGAGATCTTCGGACCGGTGATCACGACATATGTGTATCCGGACGCGAAGTGGGCCGAGACGCTCGAGACGGTGGACCGCACGTCGCCGTACGCGCTAACCGGCGCCATCTTCGCGACCGATCGCGCAGCGGTGCGGGAAGCGACGAGCGCCTTGCGGAACGCGGCGGGCAACTTCTACATCAACGATAAGCCCACGGGCGCTGTCGTTGGTCAGCAGCCGTTCGGTGGCGCGCGCGCGTCAGGCACAAACGATAAGGCGGGTTCGAAGCTGAACCTCATCCGGTGGGTGAGCACGCGCACGATCAAGGAAACGTTCACGCCGCCGCGTGACTACAAGTACCCGTTCATGGACGCGGAATAGCTCCACGCACTTGGAGCCGCCGGCGTTTAGGCCGGCGGATTGGGCGCGGACCGTAGGGTTCGCGCCTTTTCTTTTTCAGTCGCGTTCGGCAACGCTCCACGCCTTTGCCAACAATCGCGGGTCGGCGAAGTGTCGTAGCCACAGGTCGATCTCGCGTATCGTCCAGCCGACTTCAAGTAGGAAGACCACCGTTTCGAGACTGCGGAGCCATGTGCGCAGGCCCTGGCCTAAATAGGCGGTCCAGTTGGCGAATATGTGGCAGACGAGGAACCTGCGGTCGGCCGGACCTGAAGGTCCGGCCCTCCATCCTGTCTCGAGCGGCGATATGAACTGATGGAGCCCCGGACCTTCAGGTCCGGGGACCGACACCGTTCGCGCGCGGACTTGCGCCTCGTGCACGCGCTCGATGAGTTCGCCCTGTCCGGGTCGCCACGTCCTGACGTGCTCAATCGCGAGTGACAAACGATCGAGAATCTGGCGCGGCGTTTCGCCGAGATTGCAGAGGTCGACGCTCAGTCGTTCCCATTCCCACCAGCTGTCCCAATCCATCAGTACGTTCGGGCAGAGCGCCGGCGGCAAGCTCGTGCGCGCATCGAGACCGACGTACTCGCCGTGGGGTGGGAATGCCGGTGCGTCGTCAACGATCGCGATCATTCCCGAGAAAGTCTCGAGCATCGACAACGCAGTGGGGCAGTAGCAGCTCAACGCGATCGCAACGCCGCGCGGATCCTCAACGGAGACGCGAGGAAACTGCCGGCAGGCCAGAGGCAACGCGTCGTGGCCGCGCAGCGTGTGGATCTCGCACCGATGTGACTCGGCGTTGTGAAATGCGCAGCCGCGGTCAGTGCGCGGCAAGAGCCCACCCTGGTCGTCAGGGATTGGCCAGTCAGCCGTGCAGCAGTGGCCGCTGTTGCGACAGCGATACTCGGCGTGAAAGGCGAGGCAGCGGGTCACACCCGATGCGACGGCCGCGGCTTCAACACGCTCTGAATGATGGTGCTCACAAGGCTGATGAAGACAGACGCGACGATCGTGTTGAACCAGCCGGACACCGCGAAACCGTCAATCAGGCGCGCGGTCAGGGCGAGGCAGGCCGCGCTGATCACGAAGTAGAAGAGGCCGAGCGTCACGACCGTGATCGGCAATGTCAGAACGACCAGAATCGGCCGGACAATCGCATTGATCAGCGTCAGGACGAGGCCGGCGACGAAGGCGTCGGTCCACGACGCCACCGAGATCCCGCTGAAGAGGTACGCCACGACCCAAATGGCCGCGGAGTTAGCGACCCATGTGAGAACCAGACTGGACATCGAAAACCTTTCTGACTCGAATGCTATACTCGTCCCGTTCGTCGGCACACCATTTCAAGAGCCGGAGTGGCGGAACTGGCAGACGCAGAGGACTCAAAATCCTCCGAAGCTTAGCTTCTTGTGGGTTCGATTCCCTCCTCCGGCACCAACACACAACGTCAACGTCGCGGTGTAGAGTACCCAGCTGCAATGGGGCACTGCGCCGCGTCGTATAGCCCCTAGTGGTGTCGACCCTGCATCGCGGGGCGTTGGAGGATTGAGGATGAGAGTGCATTCACGAAAGACGCATCAGTTGGTCGTGGGCAGCCTCGCGGCCGCCGTCATGGCGTTCGCCGGCACATTGGTGCAGGCGCAGGCGCCCGCGCCGGTCAAGGGCGTGAAGTTCGCCCAGGTGAATCCGGGTGATCTGAAAGAGTATTTGACCTATCTCTCGTCCGACCAGTTGACCGGGCGTCAGATCTACACCGAAGGCTACGGTCTGGCCGCGGGATACATTCAGGAAAACCTGCGCAAGTGGGGCCTCAAGCCCCTCGGCGAGAATGGCACCTACCTGCAGGCCGTGAAGAATCGCGGCTATAAGGTGACGCGCAACTCCACCGTGACCGTCGAAGTCGGCGGGCAGTCGAAGACCTTTAAGCACGGCGAGCACGTCACGTTCTCCGCCAACAGCGGCGGCAAGCAGACGGTCGTACTGAACGGCGCGCAGTTCATCGGCACCAACGCAGCTCCGGTGGCCGGGCTCGATCTCAAGGGCAAGTTGGCCGTGTGGATGAACGCCACGGCGCCGGGTGGGGCAGGCCGCGGTGGTCGTATTCCGCAGAACGCCGGCATCAACGGCGCGATCGGCGCAGGCGCTACAGGCGTTGTTGGATTTGCGGCAGCCCCGGCCCCGCCATCGGCAACCGATGACGCGCTGACCAAAGCGCAGGAAGCGCTGACGCAGGCCCAGGCCGCGGTGACCGCAGTCCAGGCTGCCGCACGAGGCGGCGGTGGTGGTTTTGCGGGTGGACGCGGAGCTGGCGGCGGTGGCGGTGGCCGTGGCGCGGCACTGCCGACGGCGGACATCACGAGCGTGCAGAACGTGATGCTCGCGACGACGCCGAACTTCACAGGCGATGAGGCGTTTTTCGAATTCCTGCTGTCCGGCTCGCCGACGAAGTTCGCTGATCTCAAGGCCAAGGCGTCGAGCGGTGGCGCGATGACGCCGTTTGCGGTCAACGCGAAGATCACGGTCAACGTCGACAACAACTTCGAAGTGGTCAGCCAGCAGATCGCGCACAACGTCGTCGGCATGATCGAAGGTACCGATCCCAAGCTGAAAGACACCTACGTCATGTATGGTGCGCACCTCGATCACGTCGGCTACTCGCAGACGGGTAACGGCAATCCCGGCAGCGTGAGCGGCTGTCGCAATCGCAGCCAGGTGGCCCTCGACGCCGTCAAGGCCTCAGGCAAGACGCCCGTGAAGGGCGCACCCGCAGCACCGCGCGCTGGCGGCGCCGGTGCGGTAGCAGCGCCCGGCGGTGGTCGTGGCGCGGCGGCGCCTCCGGCCGACGCGACGCGTTTCGACAAGGGTGACTTCATCAGCAATGGTGCTGACGATGACGGCTCGGGTTCGGCGACGTTGATGGGTGTGGCCAAGGCGTATGCGACGGGCCCGAAGCCGAAGCGTTCGATCGTGTTCATCTGGCACGTCGGCGAAGAGGCGGGCCTCCTCGGCTCGCGCTACAACGCCGACTTTCCGGTGGTGCCGCTCGACAAGGTTCAGGCTGTGCTCAACATGGACATGGTGGGCCGCGATGACTGCGACGACCTCGAAGGCGACTACACGAACTCCGTGTTCCTCGTCGGCGATGACCGCATCAGCACCGACCTCCACAACATCATCGTCGAACAGAACAAGCTGGCCATCAAGCCGCTGACGCTCGACTACGAGATGAACGACCCGAACGATCCGGAAGGCGTCTACACGCGCAGCGACCACTTCAGCTACGCCGCCAAGGGCGTCCCGGTGGCGTTCTTTACGACAGGGCTGCATCCCGACTACCACCGCGTCAGCGACTCGGTGGAGAAGATCCTGTTCCCCAAGATGGCCAGGATCGGTCAGCTCATGTACGAGTCTGGTTTCGCGATCGCAGCGACCGACAAGGTGCTCGAGCGCGATAACAAGGGACCACGGGTCGGCTTTGGCACCAAGGCTGAAGTCATTAAGAAGTAGGAAGTTCAAAGATAGAAGTTGGAAGTAAGTGAATACCCTGCGGGAGTAGCATTCTGTCGGTCAGTGACAGATTTGCTGCTCCCGCTTCAGTTTTCGAGGGCAAAATAAGGGCGAAAGGCCTCAAAACCCCAGTCAGATAAGGTAGAATGATCAGAAGTTCTACCTCTCGGATCGCTCTTCTAGCAGGTCCGGTCATCCCAACTGGGGGCTTCGTGGCATTTCAGGTCGGCGACAAGGTCATCTACCCGAATCACGGTCTCGGCATCATTCAACAGATTGAAACCAAGACGATTATGGGCACGACCTGCGGGTTTTATCAGCTCCGCATGGCGAATGAAACAACGGTGCTGGTGCCAGTCGACAACGTCGACGGCGTTGGCCTGCGCCGGGCGGTGAGAGACGAAGAGATCGCCAAGCTGTTCTCCCTCCTGGGTGACGGCAAAATCGACAGCCATCAGAACTGGAAGGGCCGCTTCAAGGACAACTCGGACCGCATGCGGACCGGGTCGATCTACGACGTGGTCGAGGTGCTCAAGAGCCTGACCTTCCTCAGCAAGACCAAGAGCCTCTCGTTCCGCGAGAAGCGCATGCTGGATCGCGCGAAGTTCCTCGTGGTCTCCGAGATCTCTGAAGTCATGGGCCAGAAGGCCGCCGCCATCGAAAAGCAGGTCGAGGAAGCCCTTGAGCGTTGCTTCGCGTCCAAGGCCAAGTCGACCGCCCGGGCCAAGGCCGCGAAAGCCACCCGTGCCGCGAAGGCTCCGGCTGAGACGGCGCTGCCGCCAGCGCGTCCGGCCGCCGCAGCTCCCGCGCGTCGCGCGGCCCGCGCCTCGTAAGGCGCTCGCCGGTATCGGGAGCCGTCGGCTCTGGATTTCATCAGAACGCTCGCCGCCGTTCTTGCGCTGAGCGTATTCGTTCTCGTCGTGGGGCCGCCCTTGTTGATCTGGGCGGCCATCACTCGCAATCCGGCCGCGCTCTATCGCGCGGCCAAACTCATCATCCGGATTATCGTCGCCATCGTGGGCATCCGGCTGCGCGTACACGGCATCGAGCACATCCAGATGCATCGTGCAGCAGTCTACGCGTTCAATCACAGTAGCAATGTCGAGCCGCCCCTGGCCTTTTTGGCGCTCAGCCGGCTTTTTCCCAAATTGCGTGTGCTCTACAAGGCCGAACTGCGGAAGCTGCCGGTGCTGGTGTGGGTGTTTGATGCGGCCGGGTTTGTGCCGGTCGATCGTCAGAACCGCGATCAGAGCCTGCCGGCCGTTGACAGTGCTGTGGACGCGCTCCGTTCGGGCGCATCGTTCGTGATTTTCCCGGAAGGCACACGCAGCCGCACCGGCGAGCTGCTGCCCTTCAAGAAGGGCGGCTTCGTGATGGCGCTCAAAGCGCAGGTGCCGATCGTGCCGTGCGTGATTCGGGGCACGCGAGACGCGATGCGGCTCGGCAGCTCAGTGGTCCATCCGGTGACCGTCGACGTGACCATTTGCGCGCCCGTCGAAACGGCCGGCAAGATGCTGAGCGATCGGGACGGGCTGATTGACGCGGTGCGCTCGGCAATTTCAACCACGCTAGCCGCTGGTTGAGAAGGTCAGCTTGGTTGGCGCGAGCGCGACGCCATCCGACGTCGTGATGCCATCCAGAAACTCCACGGTAATTGTCGCAAAGCGGGGCAGCGGCCCGGCAAACTTGATCTCCACAGACAGGGTGCCCGGACGATAGGTCGTCGTCAACGCTGGCACCGCGGCTGCCGTCCCGTTGACCGAGGCGGTCACGCGTACATGCCCCTCAAACGTCTGGGCTTTCATGTCGCGAGAGAACTGCGCCCTGACCGTCGTGGCCGGAGGAATATCGGTTTCGCCATCGGTCGGCACACTGAAATTGATGGCGGGTGGCGGTAGCGGTGGGGCCACCGGCCGGTCATCGGCGCGCGGCATGTCGTCCTCGGGCGCTGACGCGGCGACGGTCTTGGCGCGCAAGAGCGGCAGTCCGCCTGCGACGGCCATCGTGCCGCTGACCTCGAGCCATCGCCCCAAGTCCCGGCGTGCGGAGGTGTCGAGGTCGAAGCCCTTGCCCTTGGGTTTCATGCCGGTGACCCACACTGCGCCGTCGGCGGCTTGCAGCACGAAGTCGTTGTCGGTCTGGCGCGGCCAGCTCGGCAGGTCGCCCATGAGATTGCGACCCCGGAATCGCCCGCGCAACGTGACGGGCTTGCCATCGAACTTCTCCGGGAACATGGCGAGGTTCCGCATCGACGGGACGTTGGCATCTTCAGCCGGCACCGCCGATGCATTGACGATCGCGAATAAGGTCTCGCGCGCAGGCCATGGATTGCCGGCGCCGACAATCGCTTCAACGATCGGTTGGAGGCTGTAGGCCGTGATGCGGGAGTCGTCGGGAGCAAAGCGGCCCACATCGACAAACGTGCCGCGGATTTCGACCGGTCCGTTGGTCGGTGGCGCGCTGTGTAGCACCACGGCCAGGGTCTTGCCGGCCTCGACCGGCAGCCGCCACACGCCGCCCGTAAGGGTCGGGGTGTCGGTCAGCGCCACAGTGCGGCTGTGGAAGAACAGCGCGTTCTTCATGAGAAGCCCGCGTGTGGTGGCGATGCGAGACTGCGTCTGTCCACCGAGCGCCGAGAGCGCGAGAAGGACCATCAGGATTGCACCGCAGCAGCGTCGCATGGAGCCGACAGTGTACGTCGTCGTCCTGTTCGCTGGCGACAGGTGACCGGACGGCGACGAATTTGCTGCTAGAATCCCGAGCTTGTGCCCGGACGGAACAAGGGGAAGTTTGGCAATGACCAGGTGTCGGAACTGACGGCCGGACGGCTGTCGGTCTACCTGCGCTGCCTCAATGCGCTCGATGATGAGGGCACCAAGACGGTGTCCTCGAAGGCACTGGCCGAGCAGTTTCATTTGAACGCCGCCCAGATCCGGAAGGACCTCGCATATTTCGGCGAGTTCGGCGTCCGCGGGGTCGGGTACTACGTCAAGGAGCTGAAGCGACATCTACGTCAAATCCTCGGGCTCGATCGAACGGTCCGCGTCGGGATCTTCGGTGCGGGTAACCTCGGCATGGCCCTGGCGGACTATCCCGGATTTCGCCGCGAAGGTTTTGTGATCGTCGGCTTGTTCGATGCGGCGAAAGCCAAGGTCGGGCAGCAGTCCCGAGGCGGCGTACGGATCTTCGACGTCGCTGACTTCAAGAAGATGGTGAAGAAGGAGCCGATCGACATCGCCGTGGTGGCGGTGCCGGCGGCCGCCGCGCAAAGCGTGGTTGACGAGGTCGTCAGCTGTGGCGTGCGCGCGGTGTTGAACTTCTCACCCGGGACGCTGAAAGTGCCTGCGGGCGTGCGAGTGAAGAACATGGATCTGACGGTATCGATGGAGAGCCTCTCGTTCTTTCTCGCGCGAGGCGACGCCGATGGCCGCGCGTAAGACTGCCCGAAGCACGGCCCGGTTGTCGCATGTGGACACGCGTGGCCGCGTGAAGATGGTGGACGTTGGCGACAAGCCCGAGACCGATCGCGAAGCGATTGCCGCAGCGGAGATCCGCGTGAATCGCGAGACGCTGCGGGCCGTGCGCAGCGGTGCGGTGAAGAAGGGCGATCCGCTTCAGACCGCGCGGCTCGCCGGGATCATGGCCGCAAAACGGACATCCGACTTGATCCCGCTGTGTCATCCGCTGGCGTTGTCGCACGTGAACGTCGACATTGAGCCAGCCACGTGGGGCTATCGATTGACCGCAACGGTTCGCACGCGCGGTCGCACCGGTGTGGAAATGGAAGCGCTCGCCGCAGTATCTGTGGCGGCACTCACGATCTACGACATGCTCAAGGCGATGGACCGCGGGATGACCATCGGCAAAATCCGGGTCGTCGAAAAGCGCGGCGGTCGCAGCGGACACTATCGGCGTCGAGACTGATGGCGGGCACTCGGCAGATTCCTGAAACCCTGTCGCGGCTGCCGTTCTTCCTCGCGGAATCATTTCCTTCCCCACAGTTGCTCGGCGTCTGCCGCGCTGACCACATCGAATACACGAGTGGGGCCACGCTCCTTGACCGTGTGCGAAGCCTCTCGCTCGGTCTCCAGACATTGGGTGTCTCGCGCGGCGCCCGAGTGGCGATCCTGGCCGAGAGCCGGCCCGACTGGCTCGTCACCGACATGGCGATTCTCGCCTGCGGCGCCGTGACCGTGCCGATCTATCCCACGCTGTCTGCCGTGCAAGTGACGGCTCTGCTCGCTGACTCTGGTGCCATGGCCGTGGTGACATCGAGCCCAGAGCAACTCGCAAAGGTGACCTCCGGGCTCGCGACACTGCCAAGTCTCCGTGCGGCGGTTTCCCTGCAGCCTGTCGCGCCCACTGGATCACTACCTGTTCATACGCTTGATGAGCTCCTCGACCTCGGCCGGCGCCTGGCGGCTGACGCGAGCGTGGTCGCGCGATTTCACGATGATGCGCACGCGGTCAGCTCCAGCGATTTGGCCACCATCATCTACACGTCGGGCAGCAGTGGAGAACCGAAGGGCGTGATGCTGACGCACGCCAACATCATCGCCAACCTGCGTGACGTGCAGCTGGTGTTGTCATTGGCGGAGTCGGACGTCGCCTTGTCGTACCTCCCGCTGTGTCACGCGTTCGAGCGCACGACCGCCTACGTCTATCTCACGCACGGGGTCTCGCTGGTGTTTGCCGAATCGATCGACACCATGGCCCGCGATCTGCTTCTGGTCCGGCCAACGATCATGAGCGGTGTGCCGCGAGTGTACGAAAAACTGCTCGATCGAATCCTCGAGGGAGGGCGCGCGAAGATCGGCATTCGCCGCTTGGTCTTCAATCTCGCAATGGCCGTCGCGCATGAACGCGGTCGCACAGTGCCGGACGGACGTCCGATGGCAGCCTGGGCGCGGCTGATGCTGCCCATGGTTCGACGCCTCGTGTTCAACACGATCCTGTCGCGCCTTGGCGGCCGGCTGCGCTTCACGGTCTCGGGCAGCGCGCCGCTACGAGAGGAAGTTGGGCGCCTCTTCTTTGGGATCGGTCTGCCAATCGCGGAAGGCTACGGCCTCACCGAGACCGCGCCGGTACTCACGGTCAACCGACCCCATGCGCTGCGTTTCGGCACTGTTGGCCCGCCGCTGCCAAGTGTGCAGCTTCGGATTGCCAGCGACGGCGAGATTCTGGCGAAGGGCCCGAACATCATGACCGGGTACTTCGGCCGGCCTGACCTCACGAACGAGGCCATCGTCGATGGCTGGTTCCACACCGGCGACATTGGCGTGATCGATGCCGAGGGCAGCCTGCGCATCACGGACCGCAAGAAAGAATTGCTGGTCACGTCTGGGGGAAAGAAGATCGCGCCCCAGCCATTGGAAGCCGCACTGCGCGGACAGCACGTGATCGCCGAAGCTGTCGTGGTGGGCGATGGTCGGCGTTTCCCCGCGGCCTTGGTGCTGCCGCGTTGGAGCGCGTTAGCCGAGGCCGTGGGGCAGCCACCGCCATCCGACGCATCCGCGCGCGCGGCGTTGGCCGCACGGCCAGAAAGTCGCGCAGCGATTCAGAGTGCGATTGATGCGGTGAACGAGCCGCTCGCGCAGTTCGAGCGGCTCAAGGCATTTGCCATTGTGATTGAAGACTTCAGCATCGCCGGCGGTGAACTGACGCCAACGCTGAAGGTGAAGCGACGAGTGATCGAAGCGCGCTACGCGCCCCAGATCGCCAAGCTGTATTCGTAGGCGCCCTTAGAACATTCGCGCTTGCTTGATCGGCCACCAACGCAGCTGGACCTTGCCGATGATGTATTTCTTCGGCACAAATCCCCACGCGCGGCTGTCGGAGCTGTTGTTCCGATGATCACCCATCACGAAGTAGTAGCCCTCGGGAATGACCTCGGGCCCCCAGTCATCGTGTGACCGATATTCGTCGGCGATGAAGTCATCGCGCATTGGCACATCGTTGCGGAAGACGCGGCCGTTCTCGACGCGAATCGTGTCGCCCGGCTCGCCGATGACGCGCTTGACGAACGACTTGTCGGGATCGCGAGGGTAGTAGAGCATCACGATGTCGCCCACAACGGGCGCGTCCAGGCGATAGTGGAGCTTGTTGACGATCAGGCGGTCCTGATCCTCGAGCGTCGGCGCCATGCTCTGGCCCTCGACCCGCGCCACCTGAAAGCCAAACGTCACGATGAGAGTGGCGTAGACAGCCGCCGACATGAGCGTCTTGAGCCAAGCCCAGAGTTCATCGGCGATGTGGCTGAATTGCAGATCGTTGGACGGAATAATCGCCGGCTGGTCAATCGGCTCGAAGGCCACAGCCGGTTCGAGACCGTTCAGGCCAGGTTGATCAAATTCACTCGGCGCCGGCTCCGATGGGTCGATCGCCTCCAGCCCGTCGTTCGCATCCGCCACGGCAAATAGCGTGTGGGTGGCCTCAGCCTGAACGTCAGCCTCAGGCACTGGCTGCGACGATTCAATGGGCCCATCTGCGTTGGGCAGATCAGGCGAAGGGGCCAAGGCGGGATTCAAGTCCTCTGTCATCGTCGGTACACGTACATTAGCAAAAGAAGGACGACTGGAGCATTTGGTATGATTCTACCCATGATTCGTCCGTTTCTGGTCGGTTTCGCAACCACGTTGAAGCACATGTTTCGCAAGCCGATCACGGTGAACTACCCGGATCAGAAAGTTCCGGTCTTCCCGAAGTATCGCGGCAAGCAAGTGTTGATGCGCGACGAGAACGATCTCGAAAAGTGCGTCGCCTGTGGCCTCTGCTCGGTGGCATGCCCGGCCGACGCCATTTACCTCGAGCCGGCGGAAAATGACGGCACGGTGATGGCTGGCCCGCGTTACGCGAGCACCTACCAGATTCACAAGACCCGCTGCATCTTCTGCGGCTACTGCGAAGAAGCCTGCCCAGTGTCTGCCGTGTTCATGGGGAAGGACTACGAGCTCGCGGTCTACAGCTCGAAGGACTTCATCTGGGACAAGGCCGATATGCTCGTGCCGGCCAAGTCGGCCAAGCCCGCCGGTCCGATTCGAGTGGCGTGAGGCACGCCGATTAAGCCATTCCTGCAAGAACTCGACGCCCGCGCGCTCGTCTGTGACGGGGCGATGGGCACGATGCTCTACGCCAAGGGCATCTTTCTCAACAAATGCTTCGATGAGTTGAACCTGACTCAACAGGAGCTCGTGTTCGACGTGCATCAAGAATACGTGCGCGCCGGCGCTGACGTGCTCGAGACCAACACCTTCGGCGCCAATCGTTTCAAACTCGCGACCTTTGGACTCGTCGATCAGCTGCATTCGATCAACGTGCAGGGCGCGCGCATCGCCAAGCGCGCCGCACGTGATGGCGCGTGGGTCGCCGGTTCCATGGGGCCGCTCGGTGTGCGCATCGAGCCGTGGGGCAAGACCGGTGTCGATGACGCCGAAGCCGCATTTGCTGAGCAGGCGCTCGCGCTGGTCGAAGGCGGCGTCGACCTTTTCATGCTCGAGACCTTCCGCGATGTGAACGAACTGGTCGCGGCCGTGCGCGCGGTGCGCCGCGTGTCGGCGCTGCCGATCGTCGCGCAGATGACGACCGAGGACGACGGCAATAGTTTGGATGGCACGCCGCCGGAGACGTTTGCGCCGAGACTGCAAGAGGCGGGTGCCGATGTCATCGGTGTGAACTGTTGCGTTGGGCCAGCCTCGATGCTCGAGACGATTGAGCGGATGGCGCGTGCGACATCGCGACGACTGTCGGCGCAGCCGAATGCCGGCCGGCCGCGCGATGTGGACGGACGAAATCTGTATCTGGGATCGCCCGACTACATGGCCAGCTACGCGCGCCGGTTTGTCTCGGCGGGCGCGCGGCTCGTCGGCGGTTGCTGCGGTACGACGCCCGAACACATTCGACAGATTGCGCTCGCCGTGCGCGCCGCGGGTCCGGTGACGCGATCGACATCGGCGCTGGTCGTCGGCGCTCCCGCCGAGCCCGTGACGCCCGTTGCGCGCGCTGAGAAATCGGCATTGGCGCACGCGCTCGCGAGCGGCACATTCGTGATGCTGGCTGAGATCGCGCCACCACGCGGCATGGACGTCTCGTCGGCGGTGCGTCATGCGGAGCGCTGCGCGGCACTGGGCGTGACGGCCGTGAACGTGCCCGACTATCCGCGCAGCAGCGCGCATGTGAGCGCGCTGGCCCTGTCGCAACTCATGACCGCGCGTGGAGTTGAGCCGCTGTTGCACTACTCGGCGCGTCAACGGTCGTTGATAGGCATGCAGTCGGATCTGCTTGGCGCGCACGCGATGGGGCTGCGCAATGTGCTGCTCGTGACAGGTGACCCACCGAGTCAGGGGACGTACGCGGATGCCACCGCGATCGACGAAGTCGACTCGATCGGTCTCACGAACATGGTCGCGCGCCTGAATCATGGCCTCGACATCGGCGGGCAATCGCTCGGCGGCGCGACGCAGTTTCATATCGGCGTGGCGGTCAACCCATCAGCACCCAGTCTCGATGCCGAGTGGCGTCGTCTCGACTACAAAGTCGAGGCGGGTGCCGAATTCATTCTGACGCCGCCCGTCGTCGATGCGGATGCGTTCCTCGCCATCCTGCCGCGACTGCATGCCACAGGGCTGCCGGTGATCGCCGGGTTGGTGCCGCTTGAGAGCGTGCGCCAGATCGAGTTCATGTCGAGCGAAGTGACAGACGTGTCGGTGCCCGAGGCGCTGCTGGCGCGGATGCGCGCGGCGACGGATCCGATCACTGAAGGCATGGCGATCACGATTGCCGTGTTCAACGCGCTCAAGCCCCTGGTGCAGGGCGTGTCCGTGCGGCCGCTGCACGGATCGGTCGAGAGCGTGGAACGCTTCCTGAAGACGGTGCACGGATGACCGAGCGCCGGCAGAGGTCGGCGCTGCAGGAACACCTCGTGTTTCTGGGACGGTTTCTTCGCAACCCCAGGCAAGTCGGGGCACTGGCGCCCAGTTCGCGGACCCTCGCGCGCGCGATGGTGGCGCACCTCACACTCACGTCCGAGAGTCGCGTGGTCGAACTGGGTCCCGGGACCGGTGTCTTCACGCGAGAGGTCATCGACCGACTGCCAGAGGGCGGGAAGTTCCTGGCCGTGGATATCAATGCGCACTTCTGTCGAGAACTGCGCGTTCGTTGGCCGGCGCTTGATTGCGAGTGCGGATCGGCGGCCGAGTTGTCAGCGATGCTGTCATCTCGCGGTTGGTCGCACGTGGACCACATCATTTCCGGTCTGCCGTTCGCGAGCCTGCCGGCACAGCTGTCGCGTGACATCCTCGCGGCGATTCAGGCGACGCTCGGTCCCGGCGGCACGTTTACAACGTTCCAGTACATCCACGCGTATCCCACGCCGCCGGCCGTCGCGTTTCGGCGAGACATGGCGACGCGCTTTGGTTCAGTGGCCACACGACGCGCAGTGTTTGCGAATGTGCCGCCAGCGTTCGTGTTGTCCTGGCGTCAACAGGTACGTAGTACGTAGCCCGACCCTGGTTTTCAAGGTCGGCGTTCCGCTAGAGCCGGCGTTCTTTCACGAACGTGGCAATCGTTTCTGCCGCGACCTCGGCACCGATCGGATCAAGACGCACCGGCGGAGCCGGCTGCGCCGGCGCTGACGCGAGCGCCGCCCGCCATCGTCCGCCGAACAGATCAGCCTGACTGACAAACGCGCAGCGCAAGACGCGCGGCATCTCTTCGACGAGCACGTCGTACTCGCGGAAGTCGCCGCGCGAGGTGTAGACCATCGGTGTGCCGGCGGTCGCGCATTCGCCGATGATGCCGAAGCCGGGTTTCGTGATGACCGCATCAGCCGCAGCGACCAGATCCTCGTACCGAAACGCGCCGGCCAGACCCGCTTCTGAGACGGCGTGGACGTAGGGGAGCCGCGTGGCGGGTGAGTCGTTGACGCTGCGATCCGTGACGACCAGATCCCAGTCATCTGCGCAATCGACATCCGACAGATTGAGCTCGCTCAGTCCGTAGCCACCAAACGAGAGCAGCGCGATCTTGCGTGACTGCGGCAATCCAAAGTGTGCGCGCGTCTCTACTTGTGTGTGCGTTGAACGGCGCGCGATCAACGGCAGGTCGCGCACATCGCCCAGGCCCGAGCCCGCGAAGGACGGCGACAACGGAAGTTTCAGTGTGAGCGTGGCGTGGGCGTGTGCGCGGCGAATCGTCTCGATCACCGTCGGCGCCGCGTCGGAAAATCCCGCGTGCCCCTCGTAGATCCAGTCCCACGTAAAGTTCGCGATGAAGATGGACGGCACGCCGAGCGCTGCGCCGACCGCCAGCCCGAGCGGCGCGATGTCGGCCACGATGAGCGCGACGTCATCGTCGCGGAGTGCCGCCGCTTCCGCCGCGACACGTGCGTCGAACGAGCCGTAGAATTCCACCGCGGCGGCGATGGTGCCGCGGTCATCATGCGTCACGCTGTTGGTCTGCACGACACCCGTGTCACAGATGCCAGGCCTCAGTTCGTAGGGCACCTTGAGCGTGCGCTCGAGCAAGGACGGACCGACCGCTGAGCGAATGATCAAACGCAATTCGATGCCGAGCCGGGCACCGAGTGCGTTCATCACCTCAACCTCGCGCGAGGCGTGACCGAATCCGTGCCCGGAGACGAAGAAGACGACCGTCGTCATTGCGGCGGCAAGGCAACCGCCAGCACATCGTCCAGCGTGCGTGCCGGCACGAAGCGCATCGCCGAGCGCACTTCCTCGGGCAATTCCAGAATGTCGTCCATGTTGCGCTCCGGCAAGATGATCGTCTTCAGACCCAACCGGTTGGCCGCGAGCACTTTTTCGCGGACGCCGCCCACGGGGAGGACCATGCCTGTCAGTGTGATTTCTCCGGTCATGGCCACATCAAGCGCGACGGGCTGTTTGCGAAGTGCGGACACCATCGCCGTCGCCATCGTCACGCCAGCTGATGGGCCGTCTTTCGGAATGGCACCGGCCGGTACGTGAACGTGCAGGTCGTGACCTTGCAGGAACTGCGGATCGACGCCGAGCGTCTGCGCCTGCTGTCGGATGTGGCTGAGTGCGGCTCGCGCGGATTCCTGCATGACGGCGCCGAGTTGTCCGGTCAGCATCAGCTGACCTGTGCCTGACGGCATCAGCGCGGCTTCGATGTACAGCACGTCGCCGCCCGCTTCGGTCCACGCGAGACCCGTCGCAACTCCGGGGCGTGATAGTCGAAACGCGGTGTCCGGCTTGAAGCGTGGAGGCCCGAGCAACGTCGGCACGTCGTCGATGTCGATGTGTGCGGACGCCGCGATCGGCGCATCCGGCGTGACCTGCGCCATGGCCAATGCGGCGGCTGACTTGCGCGCGATCGCGCCGATGCGGCGCTCGAGGCTGCGCACGCCCGCTTCGCGTGTGTACTCCGAGATGACGCGCGCGAGCGCCGGGTCGGTGATGTCGAGATAGCCGTCGGGCAAGCCGTTCTCTGACGCCTGCCGCGGAATCAGATACTGGCGGGCGATGTGCCGTTTGTCTTGCTCGCTGTAGCCGCTGAGTTCGATGATCTCCATGCGATCGAGCAGCGCGGGATGCACGGGCCCGAGTTGATTCGCCGTCGCGATGAACAGGACCTTCGACAGATCGAGCGGCAGTTCGAGGTAGTGATCGCGGAATGAGTTGTTCTGGGCCGGGTCGAGTACTTCGAGCAACGCCGCGGCGGGATCGCCCGAGAAGCCGCCCGCCGTCAGTTTGTCGAGCTCATCGAGCATAAACACGGGATTGATCGATCCCGCCTGCTTCATCGCCTGCACGATACGACCGGGCAGCGCGCCGATGTAGGTCCGACGATGGCCGCGAATTTCGGCTTCATCACGCACGCCGCCGAGCGAGAGGCGCACGAACTTGCGGTTCATCGCGCGTGCGATGGACTGGCCGAGCGACGTCTTGCCGACGCCGGGAGGGCCGACAAAACAGAGAATCGGGCCCTTCATGTCGCCCTTGAGCTTGCGGACGGCGAGGTACTCGACGATGCGTTCCTTGATCTTCTCAAGGCCGTAGTGGTCGGCGTCGAGGACACGCCGCGCTTCGATCGGGTCGAGGCGATCCTCGGTCGTCACCGACCACGGCAGTTCAAACACCCAGTCGAGGTAGGTGCGCACCATCTGGTATTCGGGGGATGACGCGTTCATGCGCTCGAGACGGTCGATTTCCCGGCTGACCGTGTCGCTGACGCTGGCGGGCAGCGCGGCCTTGGTGAACCGCGCACGCAGTTCCTGAATCTCGGTCGGTCCTTCGCCCAGTTCTTCCTGAATTGCTTTCAGCTGCTGTCGCAACATGTACTGACGTTGCGCATCGGTCATTTCCTGTTGCGCCTGCGATTCGATCTTGCCTTTCAGTTCGAGGACTTCGATCTCGTGCTGCAGCGCCTGCGCAATTGCCGTGAGTTTGACCGACAGCGAGTCTTCTTCGAGCAGGATCTGTTTGTCGTCCGCTTTCAGGTCGAGCAGGCCAGCCAAGACATAGGCCAACCGGAGGGGATCGTCGATCGCCGAGACCAATTGCTTCATGTCTGGCGAGAGGCCCGTGGCGACTGACAGTGCGCGTTCCACCAGCTCGTGCACGTGACGGACGTGGGCTTCGACTTCGACGGTGCGCACGGCGGGTTCCGGCTTGGCGTGGATCGTGGTCTTCAGCATCGCGCCATCGCGCGTCATCACGTCGGCCTCGGCGCGCGCGACGCCTTCGACGAGTAACCGCAACCCCGCCGGGCCCGCAGACATCTGTCGGATGATGGCCACCGTGCCGATGTGGTGCAGATCGTCCGGCGACGGATCATCGACATCGGTCTTCTGTTTCAGAAACAAGACCATGCGATCGCCGGCGAGCGCGCGATTGACAGCGTCGATCGACAGCGGGCGACTGACGGAGAGGGGCGCGACGGCCAGGGGGAGCACCACGCTGCCGCGCAGCGGGATCACCGGCAGTTCAGCGGGCAGTGCAGGCGTGCGCGGCACGTTGTCAGATATCGAAGTAGCCACGAATTCAGTGTAATGCACCGACACGTACCTAACTTGATACGATCAGGCGCATGGCCCTCAACGAGCGCGACTTCTTCACGGAAAAGACTGAAATGAAACCGATGGCGCTCACGTGTCCCAAGTGTTCGCATCGGCAGGACTATCAGTTGAAGTGGATTCTGCGCATGAAGAAGGAGCGCATCCCGTCGGGAGCCGATGAGCGCGATCGCGCGATGTTTGCGAAGCTGAAAGACTATCTCGTTCGCGCCGAAGACTTCGCGACCTGCGGCAAATGCCAACGGCGTTTCGACATCCCGTCCCATCAGAGCCTCGCGATGTACGAACCGCTCGCCGGCCTACCCAAAGACGATTACGACGAGTAGAGATCGGTCGACTTCAGTAGAGGCCCGGCACGAGGCGCCAGCGCACGCGAGTGGCGTAGTCCGCGTAGGCCGGCCCGATCGATCGGTGCAGCGAGCGCTCTTCGAGTGGAATGGCGATCACCAGATACGCCGTGCTGATCGTGGCAAACACCAATCGCGTGCCGTTCATTGTCGTCGGCGTCCACACGAGGAAGAGCCACGCGAGATAGATCGGATGGCGCACGAGACCGTAGGGCCCGTGTGATTTGAGTTCCCCCATTGGCTTGGGCGCCATGAAGGCCCTCGTGCCGGCGAGTTCAAAGACATCCAGCATGAGGGCCGACTGCAGCGTGAGCCACGCACCGACAAGGGACAGGCCCCTCAGCAGCCACGCCGTGGCCCCGTCGGCCTGCCAGAACACGCCGGGCACCGGTTGCCACAGTGCGCAAATCGCGATGAAGAGCAGGCTGGCGATCCAGACGAACGCCGGTCGCTCCAGAGCCGGCGGAATCAGACGCATGACGAGTGTCTTGGCGCCAGTGCGCGCGAGTACCGAGTGGTGCAAGGCGAAGACAGTGAACAGCGCGAGATCGAGGCTCACGGGCCACGCGAGGTCGGAGCCGGTGACCACCGCGCCGTACGGCCCAAAGAAGCGCCAGGCGAAGTGCAATAGCGCACACAAAAAGAGTGTGGCGCCGGCCCAGGCAAAGGTTCGCACGCCTCTATTATAGGAAGCATGTCGTCATCGCCGCGGGTTGCAATTACAGGAATCGGTGTGGTGTCGGCATTTGGCGTAGGCCGCGACGTCTTTTGGGATCACATCAGTCGCGGTGTGAGCGGCACGCGCGCGATCACTGAATTCGACGTCGAGCACTGCGCGTGTCGTGTGGCCGCGGCGATACCCGATGCGTTGCTCGACGCCGCTGATGCCGCGGGTGCCGACCTGGGCGACGATGCGGAGGCGGGCGTGGGGCGCGCGGATCCTCGGCGCTATGCGAAGGTCTCACGCATCGCCGTGTTGGCCGCGCGAGAAGCGCTCGCCGACGCAGGCCTGAGCGGCGGCGGCCGCGGCATCGGTGTCATTGTCGGCAGTGGTGCCGGTGGCATCGATGTCGCTGAGCGGCAATACAAGGAGTTCTACGCGGGCAACTACCACCGCGTGTCCCCGTATGCCATTCCCGTCTCCATCGTCGGCATCGTCTCAAGCGAGATCTCGATCGCGCTTGGGCTCAACGGCATCAGTCATGTGCTCTCGACCGGGTGCACGAGCTCCACTGATGCGATTGGATATGCGGCCAACTTGATTCGTCATGGCGATGCCGAGGTGCTGGTCACGGGGGGCGCCGACGCGTGCGTGACACCCGGCATGATCCTGGGCTTCTCGCGGATGCGCGCCGTGGCGACCCACTTCAACGATCGACCCGCTGAGGCGTCGCGCCCATTCGACAGCGCGCGCGATGGGTTCGTGCTCGGCGAAGGCGCGTGGTTGATGACACTCGAGAGCGAGACGCATGCCAAGGCGCGGGGCGCGCGCATCTACGCCTACGTCGATGGCTATGCGTCCACGTGCGATGCCTATCACCGGGTGCAGATGGATCCCGACGGCGTCGAGATCGTTCGTGCGATGACCGAGGCCATGGCGAAAGCGGGCCGAACCGCCTCTGACATCGGCTACGTGAACTTTCACGGCACGTCCACGATGCTCAACGATGCAGTGGAAGCGCGTTGCGTCGCGCGGGTGCTCGCCGACGCGCCGGTGATTCTCGGCTCGTCGACCAAGTCGATGATCGGTCACCCGCAAGGCGCGAGCGGCGCCGCGGGCATTGTCGCCACGGCGCTCGCGATGACACACGATTTGCTCCCGCCAACGATCAATCTTGCGCATCCGGATCCGACGCTCACCGGTATCGATTTCCTCGCGAACACCGCACGTCCGGCGCGCATCGAGGCCGCCCTCTGCAATTGCCTGGGCTTCGGTTCCAAGAACAGCGCACTCGTGCTCGGGCGCGCAGACTAACGATGCTGGACGTGCTGATCGCCGGTGCCGGTCCCGCCGGCACGATCGCAGCGCGCGAGCTGGCGCGGGCCGGTGCGCGGGTCCTGCTCGTCGATCGCGAGACATTCCCGCGTGACAAGTTGTGTGGCGATACCGTCAATCCTGGCGCAGTGCAGTTTCTCGCGACGCTCGGGCTCGCCGGCGGCGCACTGACTGCGGCGCGGCCCCTCGAAGGGATGCGCGTGACCGGGCCCGGCGCGTCCGTGGTGGCGCGGTATGGCGGTGCCCCTGGCGTCTCGATCTCGCGGCGCGACCTCGATGCCTGGCTGCTCGGCGAAGCCATCGCCGCCGGCGTGAAGTTCGAGCCCGATGTGACCGTGCAGGGCGCGTTGACGGAGGACGCCGGCGGAGAACGGCGCGTGCGGGGGCTCATCCTCCGCAACGCGACGGGCATCGTCACGCGCGTGCCCGCACTGGTCACGATCGGCGCTGATGGCCGACGCTCGGCCGTCGCGCGGTCGGTGGGCCTCGGCTCGCACCCGCGGGCCCCGCGCCGCTGGGCCTTTGGTGCCTACTACGCCGACGTTACCGGTAACCTGGCCGGCCTCGGCGAAATGCATGTGCGGCCACGCTGGTACTGCGGAATCAACCCGCTCGCCGACGGGCGCGTGAATGTTTGTGTGGTGACGGATCGCCGGGAAGGTGCGGACGATCCGGCCGGTCTCATCCTTCGGTACCTTCGCAGCGACCCCGAACTGGCTCCGCGATTTACTCACGCCGAGCGGGTGTCACCGGTGAGTGTGCTGGGCCCGCTGGCGTTCGACGTCGCGACGGCGGGTTCGCCCGGGTTGCTGCTGGCCGGAGATGCCGCCGGATTCGTGGATCCGATCACCGGCGACGGCCTGAATCTCGCGATGCAGGGCGCGGTGCTGGCCGCCGAATCTGCGAGCGAAGTGTTGCAAATCGGAGACTGGAATGGGGTTATCGCACGTCTCAATCAACGAAGGGCGGCCGCACTGGGGACGAAACTGAAATTCAATCGTGCGATGCGCGTGCTGACCTCGTCACCCACGGGCGTGCGGCTGGCGGCCGTGGGCGCGCGGCTGGCCCCCGCCATCCTGCGACGGATCATCGTTGAGGCGGGTGACGCAGCGTGATCGTGCAACTGGTGGCGCTGGCCGTGGTGTTCGGCCTCATGCTTGCGGAACTGCGTGTGTCGCAACGTCATGAGGCGGCGCTCGACGCGCTGGGTGCAACAACCCCGCACGAACCGCAGTATCCGTTAATGAGCGTCGCATATCCGGCGTCCTTTCTGCTCATGGGCGCCGAGGCCTGGTGGCGGGCGCTCGGGCCGGGGGACTGGTTTCTGTCGGGCGTCGTGTTGTTCATCGGTGCGAAAGCCCTGAAGTTTTGGGCGATCGGCTCCTTGGGTGAGCGCTGGACCTTCCGCGTGCGTGTGCTGAAAGGCGCGCCGCTCGTCACGAGTGGGCCCTACCAGTACGTGTCGCACCCGAACTACGTCGCGGTGGTTGGTGAGCTCGTCGCGACGGCGATGATGATGGGGGCCGGCGTGTCCGGCCCGGTGATGACGGTCGTATTTGGCGTGTTAATGTGGCGGCGCGCACAGTTTGAAGAGCGCGCATTGGCGGGCTGATGACACGGATGACGGGTTGGGCACTGCGCGGATTGCTGACAATCACGGCGCTTGCCGCGGCAGGCAGTGGGCAGGTGTCGGCGCAGGGCGGGCGAGGACAAGGTGCAGCGCCCGCTGCACCTTCTGCGCCGCTAGCGCGACTCGTTCGATCGGCGCTCGGCCACGGCAACCTCGATGAGGCGCGACGAGTCGTGCAGCAGTCGCGTGAGGCCGCCGGAAAGAAGTCGATCGCCACTGCCCTGATCGCCATCTACGAAGGCAAAGACGACGACGCGAAGCGCGCGCTCGGTCCGCTCGCCGCTGGCGACAGCGCGGATGACGACGCGGTGCTCGAGCTCGGGTTGCTTGAACTGCGCCATGGGCGCAAGGACGCCGGCACGGCGTTGCTGAATCGCGTCGTGCAGTCATCGAAGGACATGGATACCGATGGTTTCCTGCTGATGGCCCGCGCGTCGGCCGCCATGGCGGACGTGACCGTGGCCAACAGCATTTACCAACGCGTCGGGCCGTCAGAGGCTGATCGTGCGGACGTGCAGTCGGGCTGGGGCGATTTGTGGATGCAGACGCACAGTAACGCCGAAGCAGCACGCAGCTATCAGGACGCGTTGAAGGCCGATCCGAACTGGGTGCCTGCGTTGCTTGGCGGTGCGCGCGCGCTCAGCGACGATGACCCGAAAGCCGCCGAAGCGCTGCTGACCAAAGCGCAACAGGTCGCGCCGAAGTCGCCGGATGTCTGGTTGATGACTGCGGGCCGCCAGATCGTTGTGCAGGATTTTGTGGGTGCGCAGGCCTCGATCGACAAGGCGGCGGCCGTGCGTCCGAATTCGATCGACGAGATCATGCTGCGCGCGTCCGTGCTTTATGCGCGCGGCACCGCCAAAGACGTGGAGCCGCTCATTGCCCAGGCGCGCGCGATCAACCCCATGAGCACGGAAGTGCTGCGTGCGGTGGCGGGGCAGGCCGCGCAGCTCTATCGATTCGACGATGCCGTGATGTTTTCGAAGCAGGCATCGGCGGCTGATGACGAGGCGGCCGGTCCGCACGCGGATCTGGGTTCGTACCTGCTGCGCACGGGCGACGAGGTGCAGGCACGCACCGAACTCGAGAAGGCCTTCAAGATCGATCCCTACGACACGGTGACGTTCAACCTGCTGCAGATGCTGGATGGGCTCGAGAAGTTCACTGTCATCAAAGAGGACGATCTTGTTTTCAAGTTTACGCCAGAGAGCGCGCCGGTCCTGATTCCGTACGCGATTCCGCTCGCCAAGCAGGCCTACAAGGAATACAGCGACCGCTACGGGTTCAAGCCGCAGGGGCCGATCTACATCGAGGTGTTCGACCAGCACGACTCGTTTGCAGTGCGCACGATTGGTTTACCCGGCATTACTGGTGCGCTCGGCGCCTGCTTCGGCCGCGTGATCGCGATGGACTCACCCAAGGCGCATCCCAACGGCATCGACTTCAGCTGGCAGGCCACGTTGTGGCACGAGATGGCCCACGTGTTCACGCTGCAGCTCTCGAAGTACCGCGTGCCTCGCTGGCTGACCGAAGGGTTGTCGCAGTATGAGGAGCATCGCAAGAACGCGCCGTGGGGCCGCGAGCTCACGATGCAATATGCAGGGCTCATGGCGAAGGGGGAGACGTTCACGCTCAAGCAGTTGAGCGAAAGCTTCAAGACCAATCGGATTGCGATGGCGTATTTCGAGGCGTCGCTCCTGGCCGAGCATCTTGAAGCGCTCGGCGGCACGACGGCGCTACGCACCGTGTTGACTGCCTATGCCGATGGCGCCAACGACACCGACGCGCTGACGAAAGCCTTCGGCAAGAATGTGCCCGAGATCGAGGCGTCGTTTCGCGCATTTGTGGAGCAGCGCTTCGGCGCGCTCCGCGATGTGCTGAAGGATCCGGCACCGAAGGTGGCTGAGGACGATCTGCCGGCGTTGAAAGCGCGCGCCGAGGCACAGCCCAGAAACTATCCCAGCCAGATGGCGTTTGCGATCGCCGCGCTCGAGGCGAAGCAGACGGCTGAGGCCAAGCCGGCGCTCGAACGGGCCGCGGCGCTGGCACCACCGGCCGGCGGAGAGACGGGGCCGTTCGCTCTGCTGGCGAGCCTCGCCATTCAAGCCGGCGACAAGGACACGGCGCGCAAGCAACTGCGCCAGGTGCTCGAATACAACCACGACAACATCGCGGCCGCTCGGACGCTGGCGACACTCGCGCTGGAAGCCGGCGCGGTGCCCGACATCGATTTCGCATTGACGCGCATCGCCGACCTCGATCCGTTCGATGGCGACGCACACACGCAACTCGGTCGTCGCGAGTTGGCGCAGGGGCATGCCGAACGCGCGATTATCGAGTTCGCCTCTGCGTTGGCGCTCGGGCCCGCCAATCAAGCCGAAGCGCACACGGATCTGGGTGAGGCCTACCTGAAGGCCGGCCGCAAAGACGACGCGAAGAAGGAAGCCTTCACGGCACTGGAGCAGGCGCCGACATTCGCGCGTGCGCAGGATCTACTGCTGGCGGCCCTCGGAAAGGCGGGGCAGTAATGCGCGACACGCTATATCGATCGTTGATCGCAGTCGCCGCGCTGATCATGCTGGTGCTGCCGTCGTCGGCTCGTGCGCAATCTGGCGATCGTTTTGCCCTGCTGGTCGAAGGGGCCGCCGGTGATCCGGCGCACGCCGAACTGCAGCGCAAGCTGTTGTCGTCGCTCGGTGCGCGATTCGGCGTCGACTACAAGCTCGACGCGCGCCATCTCATCGTGTTGTCGTCGCAGCCCTTGGCGGGTGAAGGGAAGGCGACGGCGGACGAGGTGAAGTCGGCGCTCGCGAAGCTGGTGCCGCAGGTCAAGCCGCTCGACGTGCTGTTTGTGATGCTGATCGGACACGGAAGTTTTGACGGCACTGACGCGAAGTTCAATCTCGTCGGGCCCGATCTCACGGCCAATGAATGGGCGGCGCTCCTCAAGCCGGTGGCCGGGAAAGTCGTTTTCGTCAACAGCACGCCGTCGAGCTCCCCGTTTCTGAAAGCGATGGCCGGGCCGAATCACATCACGATTACGGCCACCGACCAGCCCGCCCAGAAGTACGACACGGTGTTTGCCGACGCGTTCGTGCAGGCACTCGGCGCACCCGCCGCCGACCTCGACAAGGACAACCGCATCTCGATGTGGGAAGCGTTTGCGTACGCGTCACGTCTTGTGCGCCAGACCTACGAGCAAAAGGGTTTGCTCCAGCCGGAACATGCCGCCCTCGATGACGACGGCGACGGCGCGGGGCGTCAGGCGACGGGCGAAGGCAAGGACGGCACGCTGGCGAGTCTCACGTTCATGGATGCGATGGTGGCCTCACGTCCGGCCGACCCCGCGTTGCAGCAGTTGATTCAGCATCAGGAACAGTTGCTCCTCAAGCTCGACGAGCTGAAGAAGCAGAAGTCGAAGATGAAGCCTGAGGAGTACCAGCCGGCTTGGGAAGCGCTGATCATCGAGATCGCCACTGTTTCGCGTGATGTCCGCGCGCGGCTCAAGGGACCGGCTTAACCCGTCGTCTGGTCCCACCACGCGACCGCGGTCCGCTCCGGGCGGGCGAGCAGACGGCCGGTCAGTGCTCCGAGGGCGAATCCCCCGATGTGCGCGAAGAAGGCCACGCCGCCCGTTGAGGCCACCGCCGTTTGGCCAAGCCCGCCAAGAAACTGCAGAATGAACCAGCAGCCGAGAAACAGCACCGCCGGGATCTCGACGAAGTCGACGTAGAAGACCAGCCAGATCAACATCACGACCCGCGACTTCGGGAACATCACGAAATAGGCGCCCATCACGGCCGCAATGGCCCCGCTGGCACCAACGATCGGCACGATGGACGCCGAATCGGCCGCGACCTGCGCCAGATTGGCCGCCACGCCCGCCACGAGGTAGAACGCTGCGAATCGTCCGTGCCCGAACCGATCTTCGACGTTGTCGCCAAAAATCCAGAGAAACAACAGGTTGCCCAGCAGATGCGGCCAGCTGGCATGGAGGAAGATGGCGGTGATCAGCGTCGGCGCGGTGGCGAGGGAGAGGTGCGCCGGCACGAGCGCCAGGAGGTCAATGCTGCGGGCGAGGCCCGTGGCATCGAGCGAGCGCTGGCAAAGAAACGCCAGCGCGTTTGCGCTGATGAGGGAGAATGTCACGAACGGTGTCGTGCGTGACGGAATGACGTCGCGGATCGGGATCATTGAGTCTTGAGTAGACGCGCGGTGCGACCTGCGCGTCAGTATAGCGAACGGAGAGATGCACGCATGGTGTGCCGGAAATGTGGCACCGAGATCGCGGCCAAGGCGATCATCTGTTACAAGTGTGGAACGGCCACCGACATACCGGGGGCCGTGGCAGCAGCCCGGCGGAGTTCGGCTGCGCGATCGGCGGTACCACGGTGGGTGTGGCTGGTACTGGCGGCCGCGGCGGTCGCCGCGGTGTGGTGGCGTTTTCGCTGAGGAGAGTTCGTGGCGCATCTTGATGTGAGAGACGCAAGCGGTGATCGTCGCGTGGTCATCGACCCGCTGCCGTTTGCAATCGGTCGGCGCGAAACCAATCAACTCCGCCTGACGGGCGGCGAAGTGTCGCGTGAGCATGCCGAGATCGTGCGCGAGGGCGACCAGTTTGTCCTGCGTGATCGCGAATCGCGCTATGGCACGTTCGTGAACGGCGTGCCAGTGACGGTGCACACGCTCAATCCTGGCGATCAGATTCGCCTCGGCCGTGGCGGCGGCGCCGATCTCCTGTTTGCCCTCGCCGATGACATGGTCTCGTCGTCTGTGCGATCCAGCACGAACGCCGTGGGCGATTTGCGCCAGGTGGCCGCGTTGCTCGAAGGTTTGCGCGCGCTCGGCTCAGGCCGCGTGTTGCAGGACGTTCTGGCACTCGTTCTGGATACCGCGATCGAGATCTCGGGCGCCGAACGCGGCTTCATCATGCTGGCCGCGGGAACCACCGGGGCCACGCTGGAGATGAAACTGGCGCGCGCGCGCGGTCGCGAGACCTTGGGCGACGCGACGTTCCAGACGAGCCGGAAGATTCCCGAGGCCGCGTTCACCACCGGCGAGATTCAGATTGTCGCCGACCTGCTCGATGGCGCGATGGCCGATGTCCACGCCGGCACGGTCGCACTCGGGATTCGCCATGTGCTCTGTGCGCCGCTGCATCTGGTTCGATATGTGGACGATGCGAGCGCCAAGTCGGAAGATCGGCGCATCGGCGTGCTCTATCTCGACAGTCGCGAGAAGGGGACCCTGATGGCGTCCGCGACGCGCGCGGCGCTCGAGACGCTGGCGGCGGAAGCGGCCGTCGCCATCGAGAACGCGCGACTCTACCGGGAAGCGGCGGAGAAGGCGCGACTCGAACAGGAAATGCGCATTGCGGCAGAGATTCAGTCGGCGTTGTTGCCGAAGACGTCGATCACCAAGGGTTTTGTCGACGCTGCCGCGTCGACGATTCCGTGTCGATCGATCGGCGGCGACTTCTTCGACTACGCCGATCACGCGAGCGGCGGTTTTGCGTTCACCCTCGGCGACGTGGCGGGCAAAGGGCCGCCGGCCGCACTCTTGAGCGCGTTGCTGCAGGGCATGTTCTCGATTGAAGGACAGGGCGCCGACGCGCCATCGCTCGTGGTCTCGCGGATCAATGCCGCGCTCTTTCGCCGCGGCATCGAGTCGCGCTTCGCCACGCTCTTCTTTGGCATCGTCGCGACCGACGGCACGTTGATGTATTGCAACGCCGGACACAATCCGCCGTTTGTGATCAGTGGGGATACGGCCATTCGACTGGAAGACGGCGGCCCGGTCGTCGGGCTTCTGCCCGGTGTGCCGTATGCGCAGGGCACGGTGCAGTTGAAGCCGGGTGACCGCGTCGTCATCTTCAGCGACGGCGTGTCGGAAGCGATGGACGGCGCCGGTGACGAGTTCGGCGACGAACGGCTGCTCGCCGCCATTCACGCCGCGCATGCCGACAACGAGGAAGTGGATGCGCCACGGCTCGTCGATGACGTGATCGCGGCGGTGCGCGTGTTCACGGCCGGCGCGGCGCAGAGCGACGACATCACGGCCATGGTGGTCCGGTATCGCGGAGTCGCGAGGTAACGTGCATCCGCTGATCTACGACTGGAATACGGTCGGTACGCCCCCGCGCACGGGGCCGCGCGTCATGCTCGACGACGAGACGTTGCGCGATGGCCTGCAGTCGCCGTCGGTGCGGACGCCCACCATCGAGCAGAAGCTCCGCCTCCTGCATTTGATCGACTCATTGGGCATTGAGACGGCCGACATCGGTTTGCCGGGCGCCGGTGCCCATGTGCTCGCGGATGTCGAACGGCTGGCGAGAGAAATTGTGCAGGCCAGGCTGCGGGTCAAAGCGAACTGTGCGGCGCGGACGGTGATCGCAGACATTCAACCGATCGTCGACGTGATGCAACGCGTCGGGCTGCCCATGGAATGCTGCGCGTTCATCGGATCGAGCCCGATTCGTCAATTTGTCGAAGACTGGACGCTTGACCGACTGCAACAGCTCACGCACGACGCCATCACGTTTGCCGTGAAGGAAGGTCTGACGGTGATGTACGTCACTGAAGACACAACGCGCGCGGATCCGGACTCGCTGCGGCGACTCTTCTCCACGGCGATTCGCGCCGGCGCGAAGCGGCTCTGTATTGCCGATACCGTCGGCCACGCCACGCCGCATGGCGCCGCGGCGGTCACGCGATTTGTGGCGTCGGTGATCGAAGAATGTGGCGCGACGGGCGAGGTCGGCATCGACTGGCACGGCCATCGCGATCGCGACTTGGCGGTGGTGAACTCAATTGCCGCCATGGATGCGGGCGCCACCCGCCTGCACGGTGCGGCACTTGGGCTGGGCGAACGCGTCGGCAACACGCCGATGGACTTGCTGCTCGTCAATCTCGTGTTGATGGGCGTGCGCGACGATAAGCTAGGCACGCTGGATGAATACTGCCGCACGGCGGCCGAAGCCACTGGCATCCCGATTCCCATTAACTATCCGGTCATTGGTCGCGACGCGTATCGCACCGCCACCGGCGTGCATGCCGCCGCCGTGATCAAAGCCTTTCGAAAGAACGACACGGTGTTGGCCGATGCGGTGTATGCCGGTGTTCCGGCCAGCATGGTCGGTCGCGAGCAGGTCATCGAGGTCGGGCCGATGTCCGGCAAGTCGAACGTGATCTATTGGCTGGAGAAGCGCGGCATCACGGCGACAGAGGCACTGGTGGATCGCATCTTTGCCACAGCCAAAGGCGCGACCACCGTCCTCACCGAACAGGACATCCGCAGCTTGCTTACTTAAGCAGGTACTTCTCGATGTCTGGCACGGCGGCCATGATGACCTCGCCGACAATTTTTAAGCTCGCTTCGGAGACACGCGTCAGGTCGTCGCAGCAGGTCATGTTGTGCCAGTAGGCGTAGTCAAGGTCGATGATGTCGACCGAGGCGATACCGGCTTCAAGAAACGGGACGTGGTCGTCTTCAATCTCGGTGGCACGGTCGGGGAAGTACGCGCCATGCCCCGCGCGCTTGGCGGCGGCCCAGACCACATCCGTCAGCCACTTGGTCGACTTGGACTCGCGCATGATGCGCAGGTCTTTGTCGCCGACCATGTCCACGAGCACATTCGCCTTGATCGATCCCGTGGTACCGGCTTTCTTCGCGGCCTGCACGTAGTAACGGCTGCCGTACGTATTGTCGGGTGAGCCCGGTCGGCCGCACTCGTCCCAGCTTGCGCAAAACGCTTCTTCGCCGTCCAGCCACACGAACTCGTACGTGAACTCGCGCGGCTTGTCTTTCAGCGCGCGCACGAGTTCGAGGAGCATCGCCGCACTCGACGCGCCGTCGCTGGCGCCGACGAACGTCGACGTGCGGATCGGCTTCGTGTCGTAGTGGCCGGTAAAGAGGATCCGATCCGTGCGCTTCCCTGGTAGCCGCACGATCAGGTTGACCATGTCGACTTTGCCGATCGGCGTGTCGGCTGTAAACGTCTGTTCCTCGACCTTGAGATTGAAGGCCGACATCTGCCGGGTGATGTAAGCCCGGGTCTGCCGGAGTGTGGCCGAGCCGGCCGGTCGTGGGCCGATCGTCACCATCTGCTTCAGGTCATCCCACGCCCGCGTGCTGTTGAACGCGCCCGCGGCCGGTGCCGATTTTGCCGGAGGCGCAGGAGCTTTTCCGGCCTGCGCGCCGAGGCACGCGGCCGCGACGAGAACAATGGCGCCGATCGATGCGATGCGTGTCATGACGAACTCTCCTGCGAATCCGGATCGGACTCGTCGTCCTGGCTCTCGAGCGGGTCGTGTGGTGCGCCCGAGAGTCGGTAGCCGCCGGTCAGCCATTGGCCCAGATCGGCCATCTTGCAGCGCTCGCTGCAAAAGGGGAAGACGGCCTCGATTGAGACGTGCTTCCGACAGTAGGCGCACGGTTGTGGTGCGTGGGGCATACGATCACATTCTACCGGGGGAGTCGCTGTCAAGAAACTCGCCGATCTGTCGGCGCAGTTCGTCCTGGATGGCATTGACGGATTTCTTCGCATCGAGCATCCGGAAGGCGAATTCGTCGGCCATCGAGGCGTATTCCTTGAGCAGTTGCCGCTGGTACGCGCGGAAGTTCTCGTAGATGTCGTCGCCGGCCTTCATGTCCATGCCCGACTCCCAGTAATCCATGCCGCCGCGTTCGAGTACGCGGCGCGCGAGGGCATCCGCATCGATCTTGAGGTAGAAGGTGAGATGCGGTGCGATGGCGAAGCCGTACAGGTGGCGGATCCACTCGCGATCGATGCCGCGCACACCGGCGCGCGCAATCGCCGTGAAGATGTAGCGATCGGCGAGCACGATGAAGCCGGCTTTCAGGGCCGGGATGATTTCTTTTTCGAGGCGGTCCGCGAAGTCGCAGGCATAGAGCAGAGTGAACGTCAGCTTGTTGAGCGTGTTGCTGCTCTTGGCGATCTCGATCGTCGGTTGCATGAGTGGCGACCGGGTCCAGCCGGTCTCGATCACGCCATACCCACGGACCTCGAGCCACTCACGGAGCAGACGAATCTGCGTCGACCGGCCGATGCCGTCGGTGCCTTCGATCGCGATGATCCGTCCGGGATAGTTGTCAATCGAGAGATAGGGCAGTCCGTGGCCGTAGTAGTGGCCGGCCGTCACGCCGCCGTGCGCGCCGCGATCGTCGCTCATGACTTCGTCTCCTTGCCCGTTGATTCGATGGCGCGCGAGACCATGTCGCGAAACACACGCTGCTGGTCCGTGATGCTGCCGGTCGCGTCAATCACGCTGAGTCCGAATTCGTTGACCAGATCGTCGTACTCCCCGAGCACTTTGGACTGAAACAGCCGGAAGCTCTCGACCGGATTGGTGCTCCAGCCCATGTCCATGCCCGCTTCGTAAAACTTCAGCTTCACGCGTCGCGCCATGAGGCGGTCGAGCGAGACCTCGATCGGCACACGGAAATACACCGCAAGATCCGGCTGCACCGCGAAGCTGTAGAGATCGCGCACCCATTGCTTGTCGACGCCGCGCGAGACGTCACGAGAGAATGCAGTGTAGGTGTAGCGGTCGGCGAGCACGATCATTCCGGCTTTGAGCGGCGGAATGATCTTGTACAGTAGCCGGTCGGCAAAGTCGGTAGCGTGCAGCAGGCTGAACGTCATCGGCGTCAGCGCATTCTTCTTCTTGCCTGTCTTGGTCGCGGCCTTGACCAGCGCCGACGAATTCCATTCAGTCACGAACACGCGATGGCCCGCGGCGGCGAGCCACTTGGCCAGCAGGCCGAGCTGCGTGGTTTTGCCCGACCCGTCGATCCCCTCGACGACGAACAGTTTTCCGGGATAGCTGTGTGGTGTGATGAGCGTGTTGAGCATGTGAGGCGCCACCCTTTGACGGCGCACGGTGCAGTTCAAATTCAATCGGACGTTTCAGCAGCTCCGCCAGCACCGCGACGTGACGATGCGCGGCCCAGAGTTCCAGTTCGGCATCGCCGGCCGTCCGCAGCCGAATCATCCACGCGCCGCGTTTGCCGTCTGTCGATCGCACGCGCAGGGCCGAGACCGCCTGCGCATGGCTCCGATCGAGGCCTTCGGCCAGTCGCAGCAAGGCCCCGAGCAGTTTCACGACGTCACGCGATCGGCCAGGCAACGTGCCGAAGCCTTCGTGCGACTTTCTCGGCGGCGCCTGTCGGTGATACCGCGCCACCAGCGCGATGATGTCGATCTCGACCGGTTCAAATCCGCGCAGATCGCCGTTCTTGATCAGGTAGTACGAGTGCTTGTGGTGCCGCTCGTAGCTGATGTGCGTGCCCACGTCGTGCAGCAGCGCCGCGTATTCCAGCCACTCGCGTTCCTGAGATCCCAGACCGTGGTTGGCTTTCAGTTGATCGAACAACTGCAACGCGAGCCGCGCGACCTGCCGCGCATGATCGGCCAGAAAATTGCACCGTTCGCCAAGCTCCATCACGCTGCGGCGGCGGACGTCCGGATACCGCTCAACCTGCTGGATGTGCGCGCGGTTGCGTTTAATGTAGTCGAGCACCAGACCCTCGCGCAGTGCGAAATCGCACAGCGTCAGGTCGTCCGCGCGGAGCTCCTCCAGCAGCGTGTCGAGCAGCACGCTGCCGGCCACCGAGAGGTCCGCGCGCTTCGGGTCGAGCCCGGGCAGCTTGAGTCGGTCGGCGATTGGCAGATCGGTGAGTTGCTGACGCAGTCGATGCACGGCCTTCGACGTGATCCGCAGGTTGCGCACATCGCCGGCCGTGTGCCGATGGCCGGCGGCCAGTTCGCCGAGCGTCGTGATCGTGCCCGACGTGCCGATGACGCGGTCAAAGCCGCGCCGCCGCAGTTGCGTGAGAAACGCGCGCGTGTCGCGGCGAATGGCCTTGACCATGCGGCGCTCGTCCCCGCGCGACAGCGGGTCGCTCGCGACGTACTTCTCCGTCAGACGAATCACCCCAAGCTTGAAGCTGCGCCCGCTGTGCATGCGCGCGGCCGTGCCCGACGTGACCTCGACGCTCCCGCCGCCAATGTCAATGACGACGCCCGTGCGGGCGCCAATGCCGGTCGCGTACGCCGCGGCAAGATGAATGAGCCGGGCCTCTTCCGTGCCGGAGATTACATTCACACGGATGCCGGTGGTGCGATAGACCTCGGCGATGAAGTCGCCGCCGTTTCCTGATTCTCGAACCGCGCTCGTGGCCGACGCGATGATCTCGTCGACGCCATGCGACTCCGCGAGACGCCGGAACTTTGCGAGGGTCAGCAGCGCGGTGGCCATGGCCGAAGCCGTGAGCTCACCGCCCTCAAGGCCGCCGGCACCAAGCCGCACCATGTCTTTTTCGCGATCGATGACTTCGAACGAGAGATCCGGGCGAAGGCGCACCACGATCATGTGCACCGAGTTGGTCCCGATGTCGATGGCGGCTATCTGCATGGTTTACACGGTTGTTACGTCAGGCCGAGGCAGTTATTAAGGCATGCTAGCACGACGATGCCACGCGACCTGGTCCACGCGATCGAGGCGCGCGCTGAAGCGTTGCTGGAACATCTGCCGCGCGCGTTGGACGGCCGCGCCAGAGACACCCATCGCGCCCGAGTCGCCGCCCGTCGTCTCGCAGAGGTCTTGCCGCTCGCCGGACGGGTCGGTGAGCGGGTCGCACGTCAGGTCCGTGACGTACGGCGGGTCCTCGGCGCCGAGCGCGAGATCGACGTCACCATCGACCTTCTTGCCGAAGAGGCCGCACGCCACGATTGGCCCGGATCAATCGTGGGCCGTATTCGACGTCATCTTGATGACGTGGCGAAGACGCGTCGCGCGACATGGCGGGCTCGCCGAGATGGCGTGGATCCAGGCAAGCTGGGTCGCGCGATTCGACGCGTCGGCGCAGAGGCCGCGGTCCTGACGGTCGGCGACGTTGCGCTGCGCCTCTCTGAACGACGGCTGACCCGCGAGGCCTCGCTCGCGCGGGCTGTGAAGGCCGTCGGAGCGTTGTATGAAATCGAGCGGCTGCATCGTGTCCGCATTGAGGTCAAGAAGCTGCGCTATGTACTCGAAGTCACTGCGGAGCTCTCCGCGCGGCGATCGATCGCGCGCATCGAGGCGCTCACGGCCATTCAGGAACAGTTGGGCCGATTGCATGACCTGCAGGTGCTGCAGGGACAGATCCGCGACGTGGAAAGCCGATTCGTGCCGGGCCGGGGCCGCGTTGCGCGCGATCTGGCCCGAATGACAGATGATGTGGAGGCCGATTGTCGGGCACTGCATGCTGCGGTGTTGCCGCAGCTCCGATCCGCACGGCATCGTGGAGTGAAGTGAATGGGCATGCGTTCGTTGTACCTGGTCCGGCACGCCATCGCGTTTGATCGCGGCACCGACTGGCCGGATGACACCAAGCGTCCGCTGACACACAAGGGCGCGGCGCGGATGCGCGAGGTGGTTGATGGATTGAGTGAAATGGGCGTCACGATCGATGTGGTCGTGACCAGCCCGCTGGTCCGCGCCAAACAGACGGCCGACTTGATCATCGCCGGCTCGGCTGAGCCACCGGCGCTCGTTGTCAGCGCGTCGCTGACGCCCGGCGCCTCACCGTCCGCCATCGCCGACGTGCTCTCGCAGCACACCGAGGCCGATGGCATCGCCCTGGTCGGCCACGAGCCGGGCCTCGGCGAACTGGCCGCCTGGTTGATTGGCGCGCGACATCCACTCGTATTCAAGAAGGGTGGAGTCGGTCGCATCGATGTGCCGTCCATCCCGCTTCAGGGATCGGGCGAACTTGTCTGGTTGGCCACGCCCAAGATGCTGCGCGCGCTCCGGCCCTAGACGACCGTCCCCGGTTTCACCACGCCACCCTTGGGCACGACGATGATGCCGCTGCGAATGCGATAGCCGTCGCCGTCGGCGTGCTGGATGTTGCGTTCATTCACCAGCACCACGTCGTCGCCGATCCGGGCGTTCTTGTCGACGATCACTTTGTCGAGGATCGCGTTTTTGCCGATACCCATCGGGATGTTGCCGTAGTTTTCCTCGTAGAAGTCGGCGCCGAGCAGCACCGACCGCGAGATGCGCGCGTTGGGCTGAATGGCCGTGCGAATGCCGACGACCGAGTTCGTGATCTGGCAGTTGTTGTCGATGTAGCAGCCTTCTGACACCAGCGCCTGATCGATCTCGCTCTTGTGAATCTGCGTTGCCGGCAGAAACCGCGGACGCGTGTAGATCGGCCGTGTCGGGTGAAAGAAATTGAACGGCGCGCCGTGCTGCGTGAGCATCAGGTTGACGTCGTAGAACGACGACACCGTGCCGACATCCGCCCAGTAGCCGTTGTAGAAGTGCGCGTGCACGCGGTGGCTGCCAAGGGCGTGCGGGATGATCTCGCGGCCGAAATCGACGGCGCGATCACGCGCCAGCACTTCGTGCAGGACGTCGCGTGAAAAGACGTAGATGCCCATCGACGCCATGAACGGTTTGTCGGGCGTCATGCGGCGGGCGAGTTGACCGGACGGCACGCTGGTGCCCATCTCCGCCAACCGCTGCGGCGACGGCTTCTCTTCAAATCCCGAGATGTGGCCCACGCCATCAAACCGGAAGATGCCCATCTGTGTGGCGTCGTCTGGTGTGACGGGCTGCGCCGCAATGGTGATGTCGGCGCCGCGTTCGATGTGCGAGGCGACGAGTTCCGCAAAGTCCATCCGGAAGACGTGGTCGCCGGCCAGGATGAGGTAGTACTCGGCATCGACGTTGCCGAAGTGGCGCGCGGCCTGCCGCACGGCGTCGGCCGTACCCTGAAACCACTGCTCGCCGTCGGGCGTCTGCTCGGCGGCGATCACTTCCACGAAGCCGCCGGAGAACAGATCGAGCCGATAGGTTTGCGAAATGTGGCGGTTGAGTGACGCCGAGTTGAACTGCGTCAGGACGTAGATGCGCTTGAATCCGGCGTGCAGGCAGTTGCTGATCGGGATGTCGATCAACCGGTATTTGCCGCCAATCGGCACTGCGGGTTTCGAGCGCAGATGCGTCAGCGGAAAGAGCCGTGTGCCGCGGCCGCCGCCAAGGATGATCGTGAGGACGTCGTTCATCGAGGCAATTCTATGCGCGAAAGCGCATCGGACAGGAAGGGCTATTCGACAAAACGATAGCCGAGCCCGACCACCGTTTCGATCTGCGCGCCGACCGCGGCGCCGAGCTTCGACCGGAGGCGGCCGACGTGCACATCGACCGACCGCGTTTCAATCTCGCGGTCGTAGCCCCAGACACGCTGGAGCAGGCGATCGCGTGAGAGCACGCGGTTCCGGTTCTCGACCAGGCACTTGAGCAGCTCGAATTCGCGCCGCGTGAGCCGCACCTCGCGCCCCTCGGCCTGTACCGACACGGCATCGAAATCTGCGGTGAGGTGTGCGCCGCGATAGACCACGGGTGTCGCTTCCGCTGAACGGGGACCCCGCCGGAGGACGGCGCGAACGCGGGCTGCGAGCTCCCGCAAGCTGAACGGCTTGGTGATGTAGTCGTCGGCGCCCAGATCGAGCCCGGCGATCCGCTCCGATTCGCCTGTGCGTGCCGTCAACATGATGATGGGGAGGCGGGCGGTCTCAGACTGGGCACGGAGGAGCCGGCACACGTCCGTGCCGCTCACGATCGGCAGGTTCAGGTCGAGGATCACCAGCGCCGGCGGCTGCTCGGCGACGGCCTTCAGCGCGGCGTCGCCTGAACCAACCACCTGGACGTCGCTGTGTCCGGCCCGTTCAAGGGCATGTTTGATGAGACCGGCGATGTCTGCTTCGTCTTCAACAACAAGGATGCGAGATGCGCTGGTCACATAAGCACGGTAGGCCCCAGGGATTGCCCGCCGGTAACGCTCGCGTTAATTCTCGGTTACATACGTGCCCGGCCGCGTCAGACCATGTAACGACAGTGTAAACTCCTCCCCGTAGAACGCGCGAAAGAGAGAGACGCCTGTGGCCTTCAAGTTCCGACTGATCCCCCGAGATGAGCAGTTTTTCGACCTGTTTCGCAGCACCGCTACCGAGATCCGCAAGGCGGCGGTAGATCTGGAGACGATGCTGGCGTCCACACCGCTCGACACCTCCAAGGTCGACGCCATTCGCGACGCGGAACACCGCTGCGACACCTTTACGCACGACACGATTCAGCGTCTCCATCGCACCTTCGTGACGCCGTTCGATCGCGAAGACCTCTACGCGCTCGCCACCGAGATGGACGACGTCATGGACGCGATCGACCATGTGGCGTCGCTCATTCGGATGTACAAGATCCGCGAATTGCCGAAGGGTGCGCGCGAGCTCGCGCACACCGTGTCGGCCTCGGCCGCCTCGATGTACAGCGCGATCGACGCGCTCGCCGCTGAGAAGCCGGTGCAGCCCTACGCTGTCGAGATCAACCGCCTCGAGAACGAAGCGGACCGGTACTACGCGGAGGCGATCGAGCACCTGTTCGAGACGGTGACCGACGCCATCCAGTTGATGAAGTGGAAAGAACTGCTCGACCAGCTCGAGATGATCACGGATGCCTGCGAAGACGTTGCCAACGTCATCGAGAGCATCGTCGTGAAGTACAGCTAAGCCATGCATTTCGAACCCGGCTTTGTGACGATGGTTGTGATCATCGTCGTTGCGCTGATCTTCGACTACATCAACGGATTTCACGACGCGGCCAATTCGATCGCCACCGTCGTGACGACCCGGGTGCTGACGCCGGGGCAGGCCGTGCTGTGGGCGGCATTCTTCAACTTCGCCGCCGTCGCGATTTTCGGCACCGGCGTCGCGAAGACGGTCGGCAAGGGCATGGTGGACCTGCAGGTCGTCACGTTCAGCGTGATCCTGGCCGGGCTGATTGGCGCGATCATCTGGAACCTGATCACGTGGTACTTCGGTCTGCCGACCAGTTCGTCGCACGCGTTGTTCGGCGGCTACGGCGGCGCCGCGGTCGCCAAGGCGGGCTTTGTCGCGATCATCGCGTCTGGCTGGACCAAGACGTTGATCTTCATCGTTATCGCGCCGATGATCGGCATGCTCGTCGGTCTGCTGGTCATGACCTCGATCTACTGGTTGTGCCGCGATACGACACCGATGCGCGTCGACCGCTGGTTCCGGCGGCTGCAGCTGATGTCCGCCGCCGCCTACAGCCTGATGCACGGCGCGAATGATGCGCAGAAGACGATGGGCATCATCACCGGCGCCCTCGTGACTGGCGGCTACCTCCATACTTTCGAAGTGCCGTCGTGGGTCGAGATCATGTCGTATACCGCGATCGGCCTTGGCACGCTCAGCGGCGGCTGGCGCATCATCAAGACGATGGGTTCGAAGATTACGCGGCTGCGACCGGAAAGTGGATTCGCTGCGGAGACAGGCGCGGCGGCCGCGATCTACATCGCGACGGCGCTCGGTGTGGGCATCAGCACCACGCACACGATCACGGGCGCGATTGTCGGCGTTGGCGCGACGCGCCGGTTGTCGGCCGTGCGCTGGGGCATTGCCGGCCAGATCGTCTGGGCCTGGGTTCTGACGATTCCCGCGGCGGCGACTATCGGCGCGATCAGCTTCTATATCGTTCGATTGTTTATCTAGAAAGCGCGCCGGCCTTGACGAGCCAGGCCGGCCGATGTCTGCGGGCTCTTTCTCGATTACCTCAGCGTGATTGTCACGATCGTCCCGCCGCCATCGCGGCGTGCGGCCGAGACCGTGCCATCGTGTAATTCCACCAGATGCCGAACAATCGCGAGGCCAAGCCCCGTGCCACCGGGATCGCGCGTGCGTGAGCGATCGACACGATAGAAGCGCTCGAACACGCGTGGCAGGTCCGACGTCGGGATACCAGGTCCACGGTCGGCCACGGTGATCGTGGTGGCGCCATTCGCGCGCGAGGCGCAGACCTCGATCTCCGAATCCTCCGGGCCATAGTTAATGGCGTTCTCGATCAGGTTGCGCAACACGTCGTGCAGCTTTGCGGGGTCGGCGTTGACCACCTCCGCGTCGTCCGTGATGGCGTGCACGATCCGCTGGCGTTTATGATCGAGCGCGTCGGACATCTCGGTTTCGACATCGCTGAGGACGTGTTCGATGGGGACGGGCGTCCGTTCGAGTAGTTCCTGACCGGCGTCGAGGCGTGCGAGGCGAAGCAGATCGCGCACAAGCCGTTCCATCCGCAGTGTGTGGCGCGCAATGATTTCCAGAAAACGGCGGCGGTCTGCGTCATCTGGAGGCGGCGCTTCCATGAGCGCTTCCACGTAACCGCGCACGGCCGTGAGTGGCGTGCGCAGTTCATGCGATACGTTCGCGACGAAGTCGCGCCGGATGCGATCAAGTTTGCGGAGTTCCGTGATGTCGTGGAGCACGAGCACCGCGCCGCCCGATGGCGTGTGCTCGACGCGCACGACGTTGGCAATAAACGCGCCGTTCGGCGAATGTTCGAGGCGGATTTCCCGAGGCGCCGTCGGTTGCCCTGTGAGCGCCGACGACAGCATCGACATGACGTCGGGATCCACCATGACGTCTTTGTACGCGCGTCCGATCGCGTCCGCGGGCAGTTGCAGCATCTGTCGCGCCGCGTCGTTGGTGAGCACGAGTCGGCGGTCCTGATCGACGAGGACGACGCCCTCGAACATGCCGGTGAGAATGCCGGCCAGTTGTGCGCGCTCGCTCGTCATCTCTTCGAGGCGTTTGCCGAGTTCGCGCACCGAGGTGTCGAGCACCCGCGCCACGGTGCCGATTTCGTCTTGTCCGTATTCAAAACTGGGTCGTGACACATCACCACGCGCGTAGCGGCCGGCGGTGTCGGCGATGCGGCGGAGACGCCCGCTGAGCAGGATCGAGATGCCCCACGCGAGACCCGCGGCGATCACGAGTGCCATCCCGAGCCCGACGGCCGCGAGTTGCTGAATGCCGCGCACGCGTTCGTCGACGACGGTGAGGGGCAGCGCCACGCGGACGATCGAGACCGGGCTGTTGCGCACGGCGACGGCCGCGTACGTCGTTTCGACGCCGGTCGTGTTTGAGGGTCGTGTCGCCGTACCGCTGCCGCCGGCACGCGCGTCGATCACTTCGGGGCGCGCGTTGTGGTTCTCGACGCCCGGCAATCGGTCGCGTGTGACGTCGGAGTCGCCCAGCACCTGTCCGGTCGCATCAATGAAGGTCACCCGGGCATCGATGTGTTGGCCGAGTTGCTGCGCTTCGGACTCAGGATCCGTCACCGTGGTGCGATCCGACAGGAGCTCCGCCGCGAGCCGCGCGTGCTGCATCAGCGTGTGCTCGATGTCTGCGCGAAATCCGCGACGCAATTCGCTCGAGACGAGCACGGTCGACACCGTGAGTGACAGGGCCGTGGTGATGAACGCCGCGAGAAAGATGCGCGTCCGGAAGGTCACAGCGATTCTTCGAGCCTGTAGCCGAACTGTTTAATGGTCGTGATCGCGCGCGTCAGGATCGGCAGTTTTTCGCGAATCCGTCGCACGTGCACATCGACGGTGCGCGTGCCGCCCGTGTAGTTGTAGCCCCACACGTCGGTGAGCAGCAGATCGCGCGAGAGCACCCGGCCGCGATGTTCGATCAGGTAACGCAGCAGCAGAAACTCTTTCGCCGTGAGCCGCACGTCCGCGCCGTTGTCGCTGATGCGGTGCCGCTCGACGTCGATCGTGATGGGGCCATAGCTGATGATGCCGGTGATACGCGCATCGGCGTGTGTGCGGAGGCCGACCTGTTCAGGTGCCCCCGATCGTTCCGCCTTGTCCGCAGAAGCCGTGGCGAACGCGGAACGTCGCAGATGTGCGGCCACGCGCGCGACCAGTTCTTTGGGGCTGAACGGTTTGGTGACGTAGTCGTCGGCACCGAGCTCGAGTCCGCGCACGCGATCGGTTTCCTCGCCCTTTGCTGTCAGCATCACGATCGGTGTTGCGGCGGTTCTGGGCTCCTGCCGAATCGCCTGGCACACGAGCAATCCGTCCATGCCGGGCAGCATCACATCCAACAACACGAGATCCGCAGGGGCTTCAATGAGGCGCGGCACGACGGCCGTGCCGTTGGTGATGATTTCCGGGACATGCCCGGCCTTGAGCAGATAGTGGCTGATCAGTTCCGCGATATCGGCGTGGTCTTCGACGACGAGGATGCGGGCCATGCGGCTAGAGTTCCCGGACCGCGCGCCCACGTCCGCTGAGCAGTACGCCCAGGGCCACGCACACCAGAAGACCGCCATTGATGGCGAGCGCGCGCGGTGCCGTGAGCGCATCGGCCATCGCACCGGTCACCAGACCGCCGAGCGGACCACCGCCACGCGCGGCCACCATGTAAACGCTGATCACGCGTCCGCGCAGCATATCGGGGACTGCAAGCTGCACGATGGAGAAGCTGATGGAGAACACGGTCATCGACAGCAGACCCGTGATGAAGATCATCGCGCAGTTGAGCCACCAGTAGTGCGTGAGCGAAAACGAGAGGATCACGAGACCGAGCATGGCCTGAGCGGCCAGCAGCATGCGGCCCATGCCTTTGAATCGCCCGGCCGTGCCCACGGTGAGCGCGCCGGCGATCGCACCAAAACCCTGACAGGCCTGCAATGTGGCCAAACGCGTCGCCGCCGTGCCGGGGCCATCGGCAAACACGCTGTTGGCAAATGCCGGGAGCAGTGTAAATACCGGCATCGCCAGAAATGTTGAGATGCCAGCCAGCACCGTGAGGGTGAGCGTGACCCGGCTGTCGCGCACATGTCTGAGGCCGGTGCCGAGATCTTCGAGGATCGGCTTGTGCTGACCGGGTGTTGACGGCGGATGCGGCGGCACATGCAGCGAGGCCAGCGCAAAGACGACGAGGAAGTACGAGATGCCGTTGATGCCGAAGCAGGCCGCCGTGCCAAGGCTCAGCAGCACGCCCGTGCCCATGAGCGGGCCGAGTACGCGCGAGAGATTGAACTGCGTCGAGTTGAGCGCAATCGCATTCGGCAGATGCTCGCGCGGCACGAGCGTCGGAATCAGCGACTGATACGCCGGGCCACCGAAGGCCTGACCACAGCCAGTGATGAACGACATCGTGAGCACATGCCAGATGGCGATGTGGCCGGTCATCACGAGTAGCGCCAGCGTGAAGGCCGAGAACGCCTGCACGTATTGGGAGCCGGTGAGGAGCTTGCGCCGATCGTAGCGATCAGCGACCACGCCGCCGATCAGCATGAACATCAGGATGGGGAGCTGCGCGAGCGCGCCATCCAGACCGAGGTAGAAGCTGGATTTGGTCAGCTCAAAGACAAGCAAGCCCTGCGCGTATTGCTGCATCCACGTGCCGATCGTGGAGCCCAGGGCGGCAAACCAGAGCAGGCGAAAGTTCCGGTGGGTCAGGGCCACCGCCACCCGATGCCACCACGGAGATTGGGGATCGGCGGCTGGAGGCGAGGATTCCGTCACGACGCATCATCTTACCTGTTGTCGGTGATGCTTCTCGGCGCTATAGTAGGCGAAAGTAAAGCGAAAACGAGATGGTTTCCCAAGCAATTCAACACATCGAGGGCCTGCTCCGCGCCCGCAACCTTGACGGCACATTAGCCCGACCAGAGCTGGTCCCGGCCACCGCGTCCACCGGGATTGCTGCGCTCGATGAGGCTCTCAGAGGGGGATGGCGGCGCGGCGAGCTCTCCGAAATCACCGGTCCGGCGTCGTCTGGGCGCACCAGCGTGCTGGTGGCCACCCTGGCCGCTGCCACCAGCCGCGGCGAAGTCGTGGGGCTCATCGACAGCATTGATCGATTTGATCCGGCGATGGCCGCGGCCGCCGGCGTGGATGTGACACGGGTGCTGTGGGTGCGCGGCCCCAGTGTCGCGATGGCGCCGGATGCACGCGCCACACGCGCGAGCGATTCTGCGGATGCCATCATCCGGCGATCCTTGCGCGCCGCCGACCTCATCGTGCGCGCCGGTGGTTTTGGCGTGATCGCGCTCGACCTCGCCGATGTCCCCATCACCGCCGTCCAGCGCATCCCTGCATCGTCATGGCTCCGGCTCGCGCATGCGAATGAAGGACGCGACACGGTGTGTTTACTGATGGCCGATGCGCCGATGGCGCGGAGCCCACGTGGATGGTCGGTGCGGCTGACCGCGCGCGCTCGTTGGACTGGTGACAGCGCACAGCGACGACGGTTTGAGGGGCTGTTCGTGCACGCATCGATCACCTCCGCGCGTGAGATTGGCCATGTGGAGATCCGGCTATGAAGTGCGCGCTCGTCAGCTCGGATGGTGTGAACGGCACAGTGGCCGCGACCATTGACGCATTGGAAGACATCGCACGCCTCTGTTCACCGCGTGTGGAGCGATACGGCGATGCAGGAATCATTGCCGGAGGGGACTCCGGCGTCATATTCGACGCTGATGGGCTCGCGAGAATGTTCGGGACAGCGGATCACATCGCGCATGAAGTGCAGCGGATTGCGGCGGAGCGACGGCTCGCGTTGCGCGTGGCCGTGGCGGGGGCCACCACAACCGCCTGGCTCCTCGCGAAACATCGTCTCGCCCCCGTGACCGTGGCACGACCTGGGCACGACGCCGACGCGGTGGCCGACTTGCCAGTGGAGGCGTTGCTGACGGTGCGCGATCTGGCGCCCATGGCGGAGGACGTGCGACATCAGCGGGTCGCGAGGGGAAAGAATTTTCGCGCGGCGCCATCCCCGTTGCGAGAGCACAACACGGGCTACACCAAAGCACACGTGCAGATATTGACAACGCTGTCACGGTGGGGGATTCGCACACTGGGCGCCGTGGCGGCGTTGCCACGTGCAGAACTGCGCGCGCGGTTTGGCGACATCGGCACGCGCATGCACGAAGTGGCACTGGGGCAGGACCGCGAGCCGATGGTGCCCGGCGAAACCCCGCGCCGATTTGTCGAGCGGTTGGCACTCGAATGGCCGATCTCGGGTCTTGAGCCGCTGTCGTTTGTGCTCGCGCGCTTGTGTGAGTCGCTCTCGAAGCAACTCGAGCAGGCCGACCGCGGCGCAGTATCCATCACCACGCGATTGGCGCTGGTGTCGAAAGCGGGATTTGAACGCACGCTGCATCTGCCGGCCGCGATGCGGGAACCGAAAGTCCTGCGCACGCTGATTTTGCTCGACCTCGAATCACATCCGGTCCAATCAGGCAACGGTGACACCTCCATTGAAAGTTCCGGCATTGATGCCGTTGAGCTTGAAGTTGAAGTGTCGCCGGGGCGCATCGTGCAAGGCGCGCTGTTTGTGCGCACGCTGCCGACGCCCGAGTCGCTGGCGACGCTCGTGGCCCGGCTCGGCGCGCTCATGGGAGAAACGAAGGTTGGGGCACCGCAGATCAAGGACACGAGCGATGAAAGGGAGATTGGGCAGGAACGCTTTGTGGTTCGCGAGGTTCGTGGGGTTCGTGGGGGGCGTGAGGGTGGTTCGGAGGTTCCAGAGGTTCGTGAAATTCGCATACTGCGGCGGTTGCGGCGGCCGTCAGCGATTCGCATGGCGTCGCTTGAGATCGTCGCGAAGGCTGGGCCCTGGCGATCATCTGGGCGGTGGTGGCGTCGTGATGGTGCGGCCTGGGATCGCGATGCCTGGGATCTGGAACTCAAAGACGGCCGCCTTATCCGCGTGAGCCGCAATCGCCTGACCAACAACTGGGAACTCGACGGCACGTTCGACTGACGACTCCGCGATGTTTATCGAACTGCATATGTCGTCCGCATTTTCATTTCTGCGGGGCGCCTCGATGCCGGACACATTGATCACGCGAGCCGCGGATCTGGGATATCCGGCGGTGGCATTGCTCGATGCTGATGGTGTCTATGGCGCCCCGCAGTTCTATCGCGCGGCAAAAAAGGCTGGGCTCAAAGCCATCGTTGGCGCCGAGCTCAGTATGGGATCAGTCGACCGTGCGTGGGTGTTGCCCGTACTGGCGGCGTCCGCAGAGGGCTATCGCAATCTCTGTCGCACGATCACGCACGGCAAGCTGCGGTCGGCCAAAGGTGAGGCGCGCTACACGTTGAGAGATTTTGATGGTCGCGCCGGTGGATTAATCGCGTTGGCGGGCGCCAGTGCGTTGAACGCCGAACAGCACGGCGTGGGCGGGCTCATTGATCAACTGGTCGGCGTCTTCGGTCGGCATGGCGTCTACATCGAACTGCAACGGCATCTCGGTCGTGATGAGGAGTCTGACAATCGCGCGCTGCTCGATCTGGCCGCGGCGTTTCGCGTGCCGGTCATGGCGTCCAATGGTGTGCGCTTCGCCACGCCCGCGGATCGGCCACTCTTTGATGTGCTCACCTGTATCCATCACGGCGTCACGCTCGAACAGGCGGGAAGACGACTGGCGACGAACGCTGAGCGCTATCTGAAGCCGCCAGAAGTCATGACGCGGTTGTTCTCCGATCTGCCGCAGGCGCTGATGGGCACTGAGGCACTGGCCGAACGGCTCGACTTTACGCTCGCCAATCTGGGCTATCGATTTCCCGAATATCCCGTGCCCGCCGGCGAGACGCAGATTTCGTTTCTGCGCCGTTTGGCGCAGGTCGGCGCGCGTGATCGTTATCGCCCGTATCACGACAAGGCACGTGCGCAGATCGATCGGGAACTGCATCTGATCGAGAAGCTCGAGCTGGCCGGCTACTTCCTCATCGTCTGGGACATCGTCAATTTCTGCCGGCAGAATCGCATCCTCACGCAAGGCCGCGGCTCGGCCGCCAATAGCGCCGTGTGCTACGCGCTCGGCATCACGGCCGTCGATCCCGTAGGGATGGAGCTGCTGTTTGAGCGATTCCTGTCGGAAGAGCGCGGCGAGTGGCCCGATATCGATCTGGATCTGCCGAGCGGCGACCGTCGTGAACGCGTCATCCAATACGTGTACGAACGCTACGGCCGCATGGGGGCGGCGATGACGGCGAATGTGATCACCTATCGCGGCCGCAGTGCCGCGCGCGAAGTGGGGAAGGTGCTGCGACTCGACGAAAACGAGATTGATCGACTTGCGCGCATGATGCATCAGTTCGAGTGGGTCGATCCGGCAGATTCCTTGACGCGCAACCTCACCGAGGCCGGGCTCGATCCCACCGACGCGCGTTTTCTGCAGTTCGGTGAACTGTGGAAGCAGATGCAGGACCTGCCGCGCCACCTCGGCCAGCATTCCGGCGGCATGGTTATGTGTCAGGGGCGGCTCGACGATGTGGTGCCGCTCGAGCCGGCATCGATGCCGGGCCGTGTCGTCGTGCAGTGGGACAAGGACGACTGCGCGGATCTCGGCATCGTGAAAGTGGATTTGCTGGGCCTCGGCATGATGGCCGCGCTCGAAGACGCGCTGACGATTATCAATACCCCTGATCCCGTCGTGGACCTTGCGCATTTGCCGCCAGGCGACCCGGCCGTCTATGCGATGTTGCAGCGCGCCGACACGATCGGTGTCTTCCAGGTGGAATCGCGCGCGCAGATGGCCACCTTGCCCCGCATGAAACCCGAACACTTCTACGACATCGTCGTGGAAGTCGCGATCATTCGCCCGGGACCGATCGTCGGCAACATGGTGCATCCATATTTGCGACGCCGGCGCGGTGAAGAGCCGGTGACGTATGACCATCCGCTGCTCGAGCCCGTGTTGAAGCGCACGCTCGGCGTGCCGCTGTTTCAGGAGCAGTTGTTGCGCATGGCGATGGTCGTCGGCGGGTTCTCAGGCGGCGAAGCCGAGGAGCTTCGGCGCGCGATGGGCTTCAAGCGATCGGTCAAGCGCATGGAGGCGATTGAAACGCGCCTGCGCGCCGGGATGGCCAGAAACGGCATCACCGATGAGGCGGCCGACCGCATTGTGAAATCCATTTCATCATTCGCGCTCTACGGGTTTCCCGAGTCGCATGCCGCCAGCTTTGCGTTGATCGTGTACGCGAGCGCGTATTTGAAAGCCCATTTTCCGGCCGCGTTCTACGCTGCGCTTCTCAACAACCAGCCGATGGGTTTCTATCATCCCGCCACGCTGGTGAAAGACGCGCAGCGTCGCGGCGTGCGGTTTGCGTCCGTCGACGTGACGATTTCCGGATGGGAGTCGACGGTGCAGCCGGATGGTGCCGTTCGACTCGGGTTGTGTTGCGTCAGAGGCCTGCGCCACGAAACCGGCGAGAGAATTGTGGCGGGTCAGCGGAAGAGCCCGTATCGTTCGATCGATGATGTGGCCACGCGCGCATCGGTGTCACGTGAGGAACTCCGCGTGCTCGCTGAAATCGGCGCGCTCGCCGCCATCGGCGGCGACCGCCGCACCGCGCTGTGGCAAGCCGAGCGCGCAAAAGACATCGCGCTGATTTCAGATGGAGCCCCGGACCTTCAGGTTCGGGGTCGCTCTCCACTTCAGCAAATGTCCCTCCTTGAGCGCGTGGCCGCCGACTATGCCGGCACCGGCCTGACCATCGGTCCGCATCCGATGGCGCTCGCGCGCGCGTCACTCGCGACTCGCGGTGTCTTGCGCGCCGGCGATCTCAAGCGCATTCGTCCGGGGCGTCGTGTGCGAGTGGCCGGCGCCGTGATCACGCGTCAGCGACCCGGCACGGCGAAAGGTTTTGTGTTTCTGTCGCTGGAAGATGAAACCGGCATCGCCAACGCGATCATCACGCCGCAGGTGTTTGGCGAATACAAGCGCACGATTGTGGACTCGCCGTATCTGATCGTCGAGGGCATCTTGCAGAACCAGGACGGCGCCGTGTCGGTGAAAGTAGATCGCGTCGATGTGCTGCCGCACGCCGGCCCGGAGGTGGAATCACATGATTTTCACTGATGGCTCATGCGGGAACGGCTTACGATGTTCGGCATGACGGCCTCGAGTTTCCCGGATCGACTCCCGAAGTGGCTCGGCCTCACGATCGGCGCCCTCGTGACCGCCTTCTTCATTACGCAGACGCTCGCCGAAGCCCTGTGGGGCCGGCCCAGTTCCACCGCAGGTCTCGGCTTCTTCGTGGCGCCGATTGCAGGGCTCATCGTGGGCGCCGGGGCGTGGGTCGTCGGGCTTGTCATTCGTACCGTGCTCCGCAGCCGCGGTGTGGTCTCGGTCCCCACACCATCGTGGGTGACCCGCACCTTGTGGCTCGTGGTGCTGGCTGGGTCAGTGGTGTTTCTGATGATCGGACGATCGTCGGTGCTCGCGCTGGAAGCGGCTCGGCAACCACGCGTGATCCTCGACGCGGGCCGCATCACGGCCGTGAACCCACCGACGATCGACCTGCAGGAGCGGGTGACCGCACCCGAGATGCAGAGCGGCATTACCAATACATTGGACGCAAAGCCGATCGACTGGAACGGCACGGCCATCAAACTGGAGAACCTCGACGAGCAGGTCGTGATCAGCGACGTGACCGGCAAGCGCATCGCATCGGCGGATCTGCATGCGTTCGACTACATCAACGGACTGCACGCCGCCGCCGTCTGCGCACAGCCTGATGGCCGCCAACTGCTCGCCGTGCTCGTCAGCCTCCGTGCTACATCTCACCGAGCGATGCTGCTGCTGTTTGCTCCTGACGGCAGCCTCGTCTATCAGCACCATCTCGAGCGAAGTGGTGGCGCAAAGGACGCGCTCTACACCGGTCGTCTCAACGGCGCCGAGGCACTGGCCGTCTCCGTCGGAGCCATCTCGACCTGGACCTGCGCCCGCTAGCTCTTCGCCAGTTTCTCCATCGCATCCGCGAAGATGTCGATCTCGTCGAGCGTCGTGTAGACGTTTGGCGTGACGCGCAGACCTTCGAACTCCGGATGCGCGATCGGCGTCGCGAGGATGCGATGCTCATTCCAGATCTTCGATCCCACATCGCCGGTCGGGATGCCTTTGATCTGCACCGTGCCGATCGCGCACGAGAGCGCGGGATCGAGCGGCGTGTGCAAGACGACGCGAGGGTTCTTCAGGAGGCGCTCGGCCCAGCGGTTGCGCAGATAGCGCAGGCGCGCGGCTTTGCGTTCGCTGCCGATGCCGCGGTGGAAGATCAGCGCTTCTGAAATGGCATTGTGATTGGCGGCCGGGTGCGTGCCGATCTCTTCGTATTTGCGAATGTCCTTGGCCTGGCCGACACCGGCCGGCTGCAGCGCCCAGTGTTTCTCGATCCGGTCTCGCCGCACATACAGGAAGCCGGCGCCAATCGGCGTCAGCAGTCCCTTGTGGAGGCTCGTGCCGTAGAAGTCGCAGTCGAAGTCAGTGAGCTTGAACGGGAAGTGCGCATACGCGTGCGCGCCGTCCACGATCGTCGTGATGCCTTTGGCGCGCGCCATCGCCGCAAGTTCCTTCACCGGATAGATCTGACCGGTGAGGTTGGTGATGTGGCAGAAGTGCATGAGCCTGGTCTGCGGCGTGATGGCCTGCTCGAAGCGCTTGATGATCTCGGCGCTGGTCGCCGGCACGGGAATGGAGATCTTCGTGAGTTTGACGCCATCACGCAACACGCGCTGGTCGTACGTCTGGAGCATTCGGCCGTAGTCCTGATTGGTCGTCAGAATCTCATCGCCCGGCTTGAGGTCGAGGCCGAGCTGCGCGATCTGCAGCGACTCGCTCGCATTGCGCGTAATCGCCATCGTCTCGGGATCGACGCCCGTATCCATCGCGAGGCCACGCCGCGCGTTCTCGACGCCGGGTTCGACTTCGCGCCACATGTAGTACGACGGTGCCTGATTGGAATGATCGAGATACCGCTTGAACGCTTCGTGCACGGCGCGCGGCGCCGGACTGCAGCCGCCGTTGTTCAGGTTGATCATCGTGCGATCGAGCGAGAACGCCTCCTGCACCGTGCGCCAGTAGGTCTCGTCCTGCGCGACATCAAGCGGGTTGCGCTCGGCCACGTCAGCTGACGCGGCAAACACGCGGTCGAGGCCATTCGCATTGACCGCCGCGATCGCCGCCGTGCCCGCACTCGCATGGTTCAGAAACTGCCGACGACTCCACATCCGGGCGTCCTCCGTGGGCGGATCATACTCCCTTAGCGCTTATAAACCTTGCCGCCCTTCATCACGAACTTCGTGTGATGCACGTTGCTGATGTCCGTCAGGGCGTCGCCTGGCACCGCCACGATGTCGGCCTCGAATCCTGTGGCCAGCGTGCCGATGGTCGTGCCGAGCCCCAGGGACTCTGCCGCCAGCGACGTCGCGCCAATCAGGGCCGCACGTGTCGTCTGCCCGGCCTGCACTCGCGCCACGATCTCGCGCGCGTTCTCGCCATGCGCACCGGCCACGGCGTCGGTCCCCATCGGCATGCGGAGCCCCGCCGCGAGCGCCTTCTTGAAAATGATGGGCAGGTTGGGGAGGGCTTTCTCCATCGACGCAAAGCCCTCGTCATTGAAGTTGCCGCTGCCCATGTAGTGATCCTTGTTCCACAGGTAGTTCTGCAACACGAGGCCGATGTTCGGATCGAAATACACGTTCGCGTCCTTCATCGCCTTGATCGCTGCATCGTCAGCAAACAAGCCGTGCTCGATCTGGCTGCAGCCGGCCTTGACCGACGCGATGATCGACGCTGAGTCGTGCGCGTGCACGAGCGAACGCAGCCCCTGCGCTTTGGCTTCCGCGCAGACCGCATCGACCTGTTGCTGCGTCACGTTCATCTTGCCGCCGTCGCGGATGCTGCCGGAGGCAAAGAACTTGATCACGTCCGCCCCTTGCGCCTTCGCCTGTTTCACGCGATCGCGCAGCTGCTCAGCCGTCATCGTCCCGGCCTGAATCTGCGAGATGGACGTCAGGAGCCGAGGGCCGACGATCACGCCCGCGGCGATCGCGTCGCGGAGCGGTTTGTCGCTGGCCGCGCCGAGTGATTGCACGGTGGTGAAGCCGGCCATCAACGTCTTGCGCGCGTTGTCGAGAATCGCCTGTGTGGTGTAGTCGGCCGTGTCGCCGCCGCCGCCGTATTTGCCATTCGCACTGAAGTACCAGTTGAGGTGCACGTGCACGTCGATCATGCCGGGCAGGAGCGTCGCGTCGCCGAGGTCATACGTGACGGGGCCTTCGCGTTTGTCGACGGCCGTGATCTTGGTGCCGGTCACTTCGACGACGCCGTTTTCGATGAGCGTGCCTGTGCCGTCGAACACGTGCGCCGCCCGAATCGTGATCGGTGCCGGCCCGCGTCCCCGTGCGCCTTGCGCGCCGAGCGCCACCAGCCCAAGGGTCAGAAATGCCAGCACCGAAGCCATCGCCGAGGTACGGAAGCGAGTTGTCATGCGCGGATTGTATAGGTCCTTTGGCTATACTGGTGAGATGCCATCAGGTGTTGTGGGACGGGTAGAGGTGACGGTGACGGGTCGGCGTGTGGTGCGCCGCAAGTCAAAGATCAAGGGCGCGGGGTTCGGCGTCTATGCGGCGCAGCCGTTCAACAAGAACATGCGCATCGTCGACTATCAGGGCGAGCTCATCTCGGCCTCCAAGTCTGATTGGCGCGAACGTCGCTATCAGGCCAAGGGCATGATCTGGTCCTTCACCGTCTCTCGACGTCTGGTGCGCGACGGCAACGTCGGCGGCAACATTGCGCGGTTCATCAACCACTCGTGCAAGCCGAACTGCTACTCCGAGATCGTGAAGCACACCGTCTGGATTCGCGCAGCGCGCAACATCAAGACGGGCGAAGAGCTCACCTACGACTACAACACCGGTGGGGAAGCGGGTATTCAGTGCATGTGCCGCCCCGGGTGCAAGAACAAGATTTGACCGGGCACGTCGTCTATCTCCACGGCTTCCCGTCGTCGCCCAAGTCGACGAAGGCGCAGCGGTTCGCGGTGGAATGCGCTGCGCGTGGGATCGCGTTTTCGTGTCCCGACTTCAACCAGCCGTTATCCGAGACGCCCACGATTGCGCGAATGATCGGCCAGGCGCGGGCGGCGATCGAGGCGGCGGGAGAGAGGCCGGTCATGCTCGTTGGCTCGAGCCTCGGCGGGTTTGTGGCCGTGCATGCGGCCGCAGCGGACACGACCGGGCGGGTGGCGGAGTTGGTGCTTCTGGCGCCGGCATTTGATCTTGGCGACGACCGGGTCTTCGAGGATGTCGCCCGGTACGACGCGTTTGCGCTCACGCTGACTCTGCCGATCCGGATTTTCCAGGGCACTGCGGACGACACGGTGCTACCCGCCAGTGTCTCGTCGTGGGCTGAGGGTCGGCCGAATGTTGACATTACGTGGCTCGATGACAACCACCAGCTCGCGGCGTCCGTAGAGACCATCGTGCAGGCTGTGTTCTAATTGCACCATGATTCTCAAGATCAAGACTTCGGCCGACGTCCCTTCTTCTGAGATCACGCCAGAGTCGGCGTATTACTCGCGCCGCGACATCATGAAGGCCGCGGCCATGGGCACCGCAGGGCTGGCCGCCGCTGCGACACTTGGCGGGATCGACACACCGCTCTTCGCGCAGGCCAAGAATTACGCCGCTCCGCGGAACCCGAAGTTCGTCGCCGACCCGACCGTTGATCCGCTCAACAAGCTGGAAGAGATCAATAGCTACAACAACTTCTACGAATTTGGCACGGGCAAGGGCGATCCGGTCCAGTACGCGAACAAGCTGACGACATCGCCGTGGACGGTGGAAGTCGATGGCGCCTGCAACAAGCCAGGCAAGTACGACATCGAGAAGATGATCGACTTCACGCAGTTGGAAGAGCGCGTCGTGCGTCATCGCTGCGTCGAGCGCTGGTCGATGGTGATTCCGTGGGTTGGCGTGCCGATCAAGCACGTGATCGACAAGTGCGAGCCGCAGGCGAAGGCGAAGTACGTGGAGTTTCACACACTGCTGCGCCCGAGCGAAATGTTTGGACAGAAGACGGGTTCTTTGCAGTGGCCGTATGTGGAAGGCCTCCGCATGGACGAAGCGATGCATCCGCTTGCCTTCATGGTCGTTGGCCTCTACGGCAAGGTGTTGCCGAATCAGAACGGCGCGCCGATGCGCATTCACATTCCGTGGAAGTACGGGTTCAAGAGCGGCAAGTCGATCGTGCGCATCCGTTTTACGGAGACGATGCCGAAGACGACATGGGCCGTGCAGAATGGGAATGAGTACGGTTTCTGGGCGAATGTGAATCCGGAAGTGGATCATCCGCGGTGGTCGCAAGCGCGCGAGCGGCGCCTGCCGGGGTTTGCGACCAGCCGGCCGACGCTGCTGTTCAACGGCTACGCGGATCAGGTGCAGAGCCTCTACGCAGGCATGGACAAGAAGGTCCTGTTCTACTGATGTTGAAGACCGGCTACGAGCAGCTGTGCAAGCTGCTCAACGCGATCGCGACCTGGCGCTACTTCAAGCCGGTCGTGTTTGTCGGTTGCGCGGTGCCGGCCGTGCTGTTGAGCATCAAGGTCATCGCCAGCGCATGGATCCCGTCATGGATTCCGCTCGTAGACTCGACGATCGGTGGTCTCGGTGTCGACCCGTTGAAGACGCTGCTCCACGAAAGCGGGGAAGACGGGCTCGGCGTGTTGCTGGCCTGCCTGGCCATCACGCCCATCCGCCGCATCTTCAAGGTCAACGGCATTCAGAAAGTGCGCCGCATGGTCGGCGTCTTTGCGTTCTTCTACGCGTTCGTCCATGTCGGCATCTACCTCGGCCTTGATCAATTGTGCTACTCGGTGGCGACGTGTGAATTCCGGTCGATCGTCAACGACGTCCTGAAGCGCAAGTTCATCTTCATGGGCATGATCTCGTTCACGATCATGGCCGTCCTCGCGATCACGTCCACCAGTGGCTGGGTGCGCAGGCTCAAGAAGAAGTGGCAGACGCTGCATCGGCTGGTGTACGTCGCCGCCATTTCCGGTGTCATTCACTTCATCTGGATTCAGAAGTCAGATATCTCCGAGCCGCTGATGTGGGCCGGGTGGCTGACGTTGTTCCTCGTGATTCGCGTGTACTTCGCCATTCAGAAGCGTCGCGTCGTACCCGCCCGTATTCGCCCATAGCCCGAGCGCGGAGGGCGGCCATCCGATTTGCACTGTGCGCTTGCAAAACAAGTGTGCGGTAGCTAGATTGTCTGCACTAACTATTGCTTAGTTAGTCGGAGGCCTCATGCATAAGCCAATCAAGTACGTCGAGAAGGGTTTGACCGTCCTCGCGAATGGTGCCTGGGCGGTGTATGACACGGTCAACCGGATCAAGCCGAAGGCGTCATTCACGCCGAAGTGGTCCGACACCCCCCTGCTGAAGAGCTCCGAGAAAGTAAAGCCGCCGCTCGGCTGGCCGCGCGAGACCGACTCACTCTGTCCGGTGTGCGTGCGTGAAGCCCGGCAGGAGATTGTTGACGGCAAGCGCGACCACAAGGAACTGCTCACCGGGAAGGTCGGCGAGATCAAAGCCACGATCCTCGAGCGTGACGGCAAGATTCTGATGGTCAAGGATTGCCCGATGCACGGTCACTTCGAAGACGTGATGGCGATGGACACGGCGTTCTTCAAGCACCTCGAAGAGACATTCCCGGGGTCCGACATTCGCTCGCACAATGACGAGACACTTCACAACCACGGCTCGTCCACGATCAAGTACGGTCGCGGGGCGGTGCTCACAATCGATCTGACGAATCGCTGCAACATGATGTGCGATCCATGCTTCATGGACGCGAATCAGGTCGGCTTTGTGCACGAGCTCGAGTGGGCCGAGATCAAGACCCTGCTCGACAACGCGATCTCCATCAAGCCGCGCCGGCAGATGTCGGTGCAGTTCTCCGGCGGTGAGCCGACGCTCTCGCCGCATTTCCTCGAGGCCGTGCGCTACGCGCGCACTGTCGGCTACAACTCGGTGCAAGCGGCCACCAACGGCATCGAGTTCGCGAAAGATCCGGAGTTCGCGCGTAAAGCGGCGCAGGCCGGCCTCCGGTTCGCGTATCTGCAGTTCGACGGCATCGGCAACGCGGCCAATTCGCATCGGCTCGTCGGCAACCTGTTCGACGTGAAGCTGCAGGCGATCGAGAACCTCTGGAAAGCCGGCGTCGAAGTGGTGCCGGTGACCACGATCCTCAATGGCGTGAACAACGAGCAGGTTGGTCGCATCATTCAGTTCGCGCTCGACAACCCGCGCAAGATCTCGTTCCTGTCGTTCCAGCCCGTGTCGTTCACGGGCCGTGACGAGGAGATCACACCGGAGCGGCGCGAGGCGCAGCGTTACACGCTCTCCCATCTCGCGCACGACGTGACGAATCAGACCGGACTCGGCGAGCCGGTGCGCGACTGGTTCCCAATCTCGTTCGTCGGCACATTCGGAGACTGGGCTGATCTCGTGCATGGGCCGGAGGATCCGTGGGGCTCACTCTCGTGCGGCTGCCATCCGAACTGCGGCACCGGCATGGCCGTCATGATCGACAAACAGACAAAGGAAGCCGTGCCGGTCACGGCGTTTCTGAAAGCCGAGCAGATCTCGCGTGACGTGGCGAAGGTCAACGACGCGGCACGGGGCAAGACGATGTCGATGATCGGGATGGCGCTGGCGTTGGCGCGCAACTATGACCCGTTCAAGTCGCCGACGCATTTCAAACTGACCGACCTCTTGAAAAAGTTCGACAAGGCGTTTGGCGCAAGCGGCACAGATTACGGCAAGGTGAGCGGCGATCGCACGATGGAAGACATCGAGAAGCGTCGCAAGGATCGTTGGAACTTCCTCTTCATCGCCGGCATGTGGTTCCAGGATCTCTTCAACTACGACTTCCGCCGCACGGAGCGTTGCATCATCCCGTATGCCACCCAGGAAGGGGAGATCAGTTTCTGCGCCTACAACACGGGCGTCGGCTGGCGGAACATCATCGAGAAGATGCACATGACGGCCACGCTCACCAAGTGGTATGAGGAGCACGGTCGTCACGAAATCTTCGCAGGCAACAAGCCCGTCGCGCTCGCGACCACGGCGCATACGCTGAATCTCGATCCCGAAGCGGTGAACAAAGGCAAACAGACCGACCTCGACCAACTCGGCATCGCCAAGACCGCGCGCGAAGAGAAGCTCCGCGCGCGCAAGGCGCAGATCGAGAACGAGCGCATGGCTGAGCGCTACCGACAGGTCGTGCTCAAGGAAGCCAAACCCGAGATCGCCACGGGCCTGCAGATCCAGGGGCTCGGCAAGAAGAAGGACGAGCTCGTCACGCACAAGAACGTGACGTAGACGGGTAAGCGGGTACGCGGGTGAGCTCGTGAGCGGGTGCTCAGGTGCGCGGGTGCAGCGGGTGAGCGGGTAAAGATAAGACTGCATGGAGGGGCGGACCTTCAGGTCCGCCCTTTTTACGTCTGGCACGTCTGAGCGTATTGACTTGTGCGGAGGCGCGGGTCAGTCTGTGCGCGGGAGACGTATGAAGACAGCAATCTCTGGTGCGGTAGTGGTGTGGCTGGCGCTTGCGGCTGCTCCGATCGCGCAAGGACAGCAGCAGGCGGCGACCAACCCGACAGGATTGATCGTCGGTCGAGTCGTCGATGCGTCAACGGACAAGCCCTTGGCCGGCGTGCTGTTGGAACTCGGCATCGAGACGACGTTGGGCCAGGTTGCCGTCGGTCCACCGAGACGCCAGCTGAGCAATGCGCAGGGTCGCTTCGTCTTTCGCGATGTGCCCGCGGGACGCGTGACGGTGCGGGCGACCGTCGGCGGCAATTTCCCTGGACCCAATGGGTTCATTTCAAACAGTTCTGGATTTCCCATTGGCGCATACCTCCCTGGTGGATTCGGACAACGCCGGCCCGATGGTGCGCTGAGACAGCTCACGCTCGCCCAAGGCCAGAACGTGAGCGATGCAGAAATACGCATGTGGCGAAGTGCGAGCCTGAATGGCACGGTCACCGACGAGACCGGCGATCCGCTCGTTGACGTCGTCGTCGGTGCAGCGCGCGTGACCTCGGACGGCACATTGGCGAATGGGCCGACGACGAAGACCGACGACCGCGGTATGTATCGACTCAGTTCGCTGGAGCCGGGCCGCTACATCGTATTCGTTCCGCAAACACAGACCGTGATGCTCATGGACTCGGTCAACGTCGTCACCGCGCGCCTTCAGGAGGCGGCGGCCAAGAATGGCGTGAGTGTGTTGCCGGTGGTGCCGGAACTGACGGGCATTCGCATTGGGACTTCGCTCGTCTCAACCGGGACGTCTGGCATGATCACAGGGACACAGCCACCTCGTACGGTCAACGGCGCCACGTATGTCTTGCCGACGACGTTTCTGCCTGGATCAACCACGCTGAACGTGAATGCCGCGGTTGAGATTGCCGCGGGCGAGGATCGCACGGCGGCCGATCTCACCGTCCGTGCCGTGCCGACGGCGATCGTCTCTGGAACACTGACCGCTTCGGGCGTGCCTTCAAACGGCATGCTCGTGCATCTGTTGCCGGCCGGTTCTCGTGACGCCGCACTGTTCGAGACGGCGAAGGCTCGCACAGACGCGAATGGTCGATTCACGTTTCCCGCTGTGCCGCTTGGTAGCTACACGGTCGTGGCGTTCAACGACCCGGCGTTGCCGCCCGCGCCGAACCCGTCCGCGGTCGAGCACAGTGTGGGGATCGTCGGTGGACCGGGCGCATGGGGGGCCGCGCCCGTCAGCGTGGGCGCGGAGGGCGTCGCGAATCTGCAACTGGCGATGCGACCGGGTTTCTCGATTCGCGGCCGAATGGATTTCGAAGGCTCGAGTCCGCGACCCGATGAGGCCGCGCTGAAGAATCTTCGGATTGACGTCACGCGAACGCGCCCACAGTTCCGTTCGATCGCTGGAGCGCCTGCGATGAGCCTGCTGGATCCGACACAGCAGTTCGCGGTGATCGGTGTGACACCCGCCCGATACACGATCCGTCCCTCAACATTGGTCATCGGCCCCTGGCGATTGAAGTCGGTTCAGGTCGGCGGTCGCGAAGTAGCGGACCTGCCTGTTGAAATTTCAGAAGATCTTAATAACGTGGTGGTCACCTTCACCGATCAACCCGCGAGCCTCGTATTCGATGTCGCAGGCGCGGATGCTGATGACGGCGCGACGTTCATGTTGTTCCCAGCCGATCGGGCCGCGTGGAGCGACCTGCCACCGACCAGCGCCAGGCTGCGAGGCGTGAGGCTGCCAACTGCTGGCGGGGGCACGCTGCCATTCGTGCTGCCAGGCGACTATCTGGCGGTGGCGGTGTCTGAAAGCCTGCTTGCGGATTTTCCCAGCGAAGTCTTGTTCACCAAACTGGCTCCGCTCGCGACCGCAGTGCGCGTCACAGCGGGCCAGCGCACCTCGGTTTCGCTGACGCTGAAGAAGGTGCAGTGATGATCAGCATGCTGTTGTGCTCGCTGCTGCTGCAGACACCTCGCGATCTTCCAGCGGCCGCGCCATCGGCAGGTTCCGCGATTATTGGCGGCGTGGTGACGACAACCGAGGGCACCAGCCGGACGCCGCTGCGTCGCGCGATCGTGTCGATCGCCGGGACCGGCATCATCGTGCGGCAGGTCGCGACCGACGAGCTCGGGCGGTTTGCGTTTGAAGAACTTCCGCCGGGGCGATTCACGTTGACCGTAGAGAAGGGCGGCTACCTCAAGACGTTCGTCGGTAGCCGTCGCCCTGGTCGTCCGCCGAGCCTGCCGATTGCCGTCGTGGCCGGTCAACGAGTGATGGATCTGGCTGTTGATGTGCCTCGTGGCTCGGTCATCGAAGGGACCGTACGCGACGAACTTGGCGGACCACTGGCGACGGCGCAGGTGTCGGTGCTGCAACGCCTGATGGTCGCCGGTGAGCCTCGCTTTAGTGCGTTGGCCGGCACCTCGCGCGTGGTGGCGGACGATCGCGGCCGCTATCGCATCTACGGTCTGCCGCCCGGGGACTACGTCGTGCAGACCGTTGGCGGGGGCACATTGACCGGCGCTGAAGTGGCGACCGATGAGGAGATCAAGGCCGCTGACGCTGCGGCGCGTGCCGGAGCATCGGCCGGACCTCGCGCCAAGTCCACGACGCCTCGTGTTGTCACGCGCAGCATTGTCTATGCGCCTGGCGTGACGGATCTACGTACCGCCCAGGTCATTTCTCTCGGAGTCAATGAGGAGCGCACCGGCATCGACCTGACGAACGCTCTCGTGTTCGCAGCGGCACTCGACCTGCTCGTGACCGCGCCGTCGGGACCACCGCAGAACCCGAGCATCGGAATCGCCAGCGTGTCACGTCAAAGCGTGTTCACCGGACCCGGCATCGTTCGCCCCGGTGCCAACAGTCATTTTGTGATGCCCGGCATGGCACCTGGCCATTACCTTTTCTATGGCAGTGCATCTGAGCCCGGACCGAACGGCACGTCCGTGCCGTTATATCTCAGCGCTGAGGTCACAGTCGATGGCGCAGACATGTCGGTGTCTCTCGATTTTCTACGCGGGCAGACCGTGTCTGGTCAGCTAATCGCGGCGCCAACGCTGCCGACGTTGACCGATGCGCGAGTCACGCTGGTCGCTGAGGGGCGGATTCCCGGCACGACGTTGCGGAACCCGGACGCATCGGTGAATGCCGACGGCTCGTTTGTCGTGACCGGCGTGCCGCCGGGACGCTATCGCATCGGTCTGTCGGGGATCGGGGGGTGGACGCTGGTATCCGCCACGCTCAGTGGTGCCGATGTCCTCGACGCGCCGCTCGAAGTGCGAGCCGGCTCAGACATCGGCGGCGTCGCGGCGACGATCAGCGGCCGCGCGACCGAGATCTCAGGCGTCGTCACCGATTCCGCCGGCCGACCATCGCCGGAATTCACCGCACTTGTGATCCCGGCGGATCGCGCGCTCTGGCTCACAGCACCGCGGCGTACGAGCGGACTCGTGAAGATTGCGTCTGATGGCCGGTATCAGGTGACCGGCTTGCCACCTGGCGACTATCTGCTAGCCGTGATCGTTGATGCGGATCCACAGCAACTCGCCGATCCGGCCTTCCTCGAACAAGTCGCCGCCGGCGCGATTCCGATTCGACTGACCGAGGGGCAGCAGCTCGTGCAAAACCTGAAGATCGGCGGCTAGCGATATCATTTCCGCGAACCATGAAATTCGGTAGTGTCTTCGCCGCATTGCTGGCGTTGTGCCTCGCGTCGTCCGACGCTTCACCGCGCGCGCAGACGCCCACGTTCCGCGCGGGTGTGAACATCGTTCGCGTCGACGCGTCCGTCGCTGACGCCAAAGGCGCACCCGTGCGTGGTCTCACCGCCGCCGACTTCACCGTGCTCGAAGATGGTCAGCCGCGGCCGATCGTCGCGTTCGAAGCGATCGACATGCCGCCCGACGTCGTGCCGCCCGGCGAAGCCTCCTGGGTACGGACCGCCGCCCGTGACGTCGTCACCAATCGCATTGAGGATCGACGACTCTTCCTCATCGTGGTCGATGATGCGACGATGCCGCGCGATCCACTGATCATCGCGAATGCCAAACGCATCGCGTCAGACATCGTGTCGCGCCTTGGTGACCACGATCGCTCGGCAGTCGTCTTCACACGAAACAGCAGCAAGGCGCAGCCGTTCACCTCGGATCGTGCCCAGCTGTTGGCGGCCATCAGCGCGACCGAAGCCGGGTCGATGGAATCGTGGAGCGGAAACGGCGACGTGATGCTCTTCATGATGGGGGCCACGCGAACGCTGCGGCAATCGATCGAAAGCATGATGAGCGCCTCGCAGGTGCGAAAGACGCTCGTCTTCATCAGCACCGGGTTGCCGATGGATCCGACGACGTTCGCGCCGACCATGTCGAAGTTCGGAACGGCGGGGAGCGAAGTCTCTGTGCCAAATGTCAACGCTGAACGGGATTGGTTGTTGGAGATGACGGCGATGTTCGAACAGGCGGAGCGCGGGCATGTGCGCGTCTACACGTTTGACCCCGAAGGTTTCGACGGTCTGGCGCGTCATGCCGGGCCGAGGGTCGCGCAACTCGCCCAAGGCTCACTGATCGACATGGCGGCGGAGACCGGCGGACGCGCCGTTGTTGGTGCGGCGGATCCGGAGCTCGGCGTCACGCAGATGTTCGCCGACAGCAGCACGTTCTATGTCATCGGTTTCCAGTCCTCGTCCGACACGCCGGGGCGCCACCGCGTTGAGATCCGCACGTCGCGGCCGGGCGCGAAGGTCCAGACGCGAAAGACATTCGAGGTCGTGCCACCTGCGAAGCCGACGATGGCCGCGGCGGCGTCGCCACTGGCCGAGATGCGTCGCAATACCTTGCCGGAAGACGGCCTGCCGCTGCGGGTCGCGACAACGTCAACGCCAGCACCAGACGGGAAAGGTGCGATCGTCGCCGTCGTGCTCGGCATCAACCAGCCCACCGACGACGCGGAAGGCTCCGATCTACTCACGACGCAGATCTTTGCGTACGAAACGAATGGGAAGTTTGCGGCGAGCACGCAACTCGACGCGAACCTCTCCATGAGGCCCGACGCCGACGGCCGGGTGCAATACGAGCTCTTCGCGAAGCTCGCGCTCAAGCCCGGGCGATATCAACTGCGCATCGCCGCCCATGGCCCCCGACTGAATCTGCGCGGCAGCGTCTTTGCCGATTTAGAGGTGCCGGATTTCACCAAAGCCGCGCTGACACTCGCGCCCCTGACGCTGTCGTCTTCACCGGCACCGAAATCCGCGCCGTCCGATGCATTCTCAGTGCTGTTGCCCATCGTCCCCACATCGCATCGAAGTTTCACAGCCACCGACAAAGTGTCGGTCCTCGCGCGGACGGTGCAGGGTGGTCGCGTGCCGATGCGGTCCGTCACCGTGGAAGTACGCGTGGTCGATACGAAGGATCGCGTGGTTCACGCTGAGAAGAAGGTCATCGTGGCGGGAGGCGCGTCGCGTGTCGTCGACTACAGCATCGATCTGCCGATCGAGACGCTTGCAGCGGGGGATTATCTGCTGACCGTGACTGCGCGGACAGAGGCGGGAGCCTCTGAACGGACGGTACGGTTCACGCGGCGATAACGCTACCCGCCGCGCGTATGCATTTCGAGGTGCGGTTCCTTCTTGAGCTTCTTGAGCGGAATGTACGTACCGCGGTCGCCGACGATGAGGCGTTCTTCGGCGCCACGGTCGGCGCGGCCTTCCCAGCCGGCGCGAATGAGATTGGTGAGCGTTTCGCGTGACGCGCCGGCGCGCATGGGGCGGCGTAGGTCGATGCCGTGCTGCGCGTAGAGGCAGAGCAGCAGCACGCCGTCGGCCGTGAGACGCGAGCGATCGCACGTGCGGCAGAAGGGCTGTGACGTGGATGAGATGATCCCGAACGTCGCGCCGTCCGGCAGTCGGAACTGGGCGGCCGGCGCGGACGACTCCGGCTCGGAAATCGACGTGACTGGCCCGTAGTGATCCGCGATTCGAGCGAGCATGTCCTTGCGCGTCACGACGGCGTCTTTCTTCCACGACGTGGCGCCGCCGACGTCCATGTATTCAATGAAGCGCACTTCCGCATCCACTGATCGCGCGAACTCAATCAGGTCAATCAGCTCATCGTCGTTGTCGCCACGAGTGACGACGGTATCGAGCTTGAGGCCGGTGAAGCCGGCGCGCCGCGACGCGTCGATGCCTTCGAGCACATCCGACAGCGCGTTGATGCGCGCGAGGCGCTGGAAGCGATCCGGCTGCAGTGTGTCGAGACTCACCGTCAGGCGATGCAGGCCAACGCGTTTGAGGTCCGCAGCCGCTTCGGCGAGCAACACGCCATTGGTCGTCATCGCGAGATCGCGCAGCCAGGGCTTGGCCGCGAGACCTTCGATCAGCACAGGCAGATTGCGGCGGAGCAGTGGTTCACCGCCGGTGAGGCGGATGCGATCCACACCGAGTTCGCCGAAGATGTCGCTGACCGTGATGATCTCCTCAAAGGTCAGCAGGTCTTCGCGCGGGAGCCAGAGGTATTCGTCCTCGGGCATGCAGTAGTGACACCGCAAATTGCAGCGGTCCGTGACCGACAGCCGCAGGCTGCCGATCGGACGGCCGAGGGTGTCGAGTACCGCCACTACGGCTGGTCCTTCTTGATCGGCCCTTTGTAGACGTCCGCGACGTTGCCCTTCATCTGTCGCTGATCGGGCGCCGGGCCACCCTTCGGCATCGACAGGAAGTACTCGATGATCGGGAGGTCGTCAGTGAGGATCGGGCCATCGCCGACGTAGTCGCGCACTTCTTTGGTGCCGGCCGAGTAGACCGACAGCAGCGTCTTAAAATCGGTGATGCCGTTGGCCACAAACGCGCCGTGCGTCTCGGGCGAGAGCATCTTGCGGTCGAAGTCTTCCTCGCGCAAATCGAGCGGCTGATTCGACCCGACGGCGAGCTGGTGATCGACCCAGAGCGTGACGTACGGAAACACCGACGCAAACGTGCGGAGCATCATCTTGTACTGATACTCGGTGTCGGCCGCGATCCATTGCACCATGACGCCGGTCGGTGTGAGCGATCGTCGCGCCAACTCAAAGTAGTCGCGCGAGTACAGATTTCCGGCGCCCGCCAGATGCGGCAGGATGAGATCGGCCGTGATGACGTCGAACTTCCGATTCGTCGTCAGCAGGAAGTTGCGGCCGTCGTCGATGCGGAACTTCACCGACGGGTTCTCGAGCACGTTGTGGTTCGCGTTCTTGAACCACGCGCCGGCCGCGACGACCGACGGTGACAACTCGACGACCTGCGTCACGCTGCCTGGCATGATGCTGGCCGCGCCGGCTGTGGCACCGCCGCCCATGCCGACGACGAGGATGCGGCCGGGGCTGGGTTGCACGGCGAGACCGAGCAGACCGATCGCGCGATGGAGTGTGACTTCGCCGTCGCGATCCGTGGCGTGATGCATGCCGTCGATCAGCAGTTGATGCGAGCCGCCTTCCTGCGTCACGTCAACAGTGGTCTGTGCGTCTTCCGAGTGCCACAGGATCTTCTGATTGTCGTAGCGGCGCGCGACGACGTCGCGGAAGACGTCGGGCACAGTGACGGCGGTGGCGGCGAAGAGCACGACGGCGCCCACCGCAGCGGTGCGCGCGGTCTTTGCGCCCGAGGTGAGGAATAGCGCAACGGCACCGAGCATGGGCGGCGCGGCAATGAGAATTAGACTCGCGCGTGCGCCGAGCATCGGCACGAGGACGAACCCGGCAGCGAGTGAGCCGACAATGGCGCCCGCAACGTTCGTCGCATAGAGCGTGCCGATGCGGCGTCTCATCCGCGTCTGATCACCCGCCGACCAGAGGACGACGCCAATCGGAAATGCCGCGCCGAGCAGGAGCGATGTGGGCAACAGCGCCACCGCGGCCGAACCGAGGAGCGGCAGCACGTAGTCGTACGGCGCCGGCATCCACGTCCACTTCCACATCAGCTCCATCAAGTCGTAGCTGCGGACGATGCCGTAGAGGGAGGTCAGCGCCATGATGGCGATCAGCGCCTCGAGGATGCCGAGCGCGAAGACCCAGTTGACGCGGCGCTTCAGGAGGGGCGTGATGATGAGGCTGCCGGCGGCCATGCCGAGGAGCACCGCGGCGAGCATGCTCGCGAACGCGTAGGTTGTCGGCCGCAGAAAGAACACGAGGATGCGGAACCAGATGATCTCGAGGGCGAGCGAGACAGCGCCCGACAGCATCATCACGATCAATACGGCCCGGCGAGCGCCATCCGACGGCGGTGCGACGGTCGCGACCGAATCAGCCGCTGATGCCGCCTCGCCACTTCCGGCGCCGAGATGTCGGCCGAAGATCCACGCGACTGCGGCGACGGTCACGTTGATTCCTGCGGCCGCGATGAAGGCCTTCTGCATGCCGAGTGCCGGCACGAGCCAGAGGCTGCCCGCCAGCGTGCCGGCAATCGCACCGGCGGTGTTGACGCCGTAGAGCAGCGCGGCGCTGGTCGAGAGGCCCGTCGCCGTTCGGCTGGCCGCGCGCAAGAGGAGCGGATACGTCGAGCCCATTAGAATCGCCGGGCCGATCAGTGCGAGTGCCGAGAGCAGACCGCGCACCAGCGTCTTCAGGAGTTGCGAGTCGTGCAACGAGGGCGCGAGGCCCACATAGAGCGACTCGACGCCGTGGAGGGCATATGGCGTGATCAGCGCGGTGACGGCGATCAACAGTTCGACCAGCGCGAACACGCGCACCGGGCGCTCCACGCGATCAGCCACGCGACCGGCGATGTAACTGCCGATGGCCAGACCCGCCATGAAGACCGCCAGCACCGTGCTGGCCGCGTAGACCGTGACGCCAAAGGCGAGCGACAGACGCCGCGTCCACAGCACCTGATAGACGAGAGCGGCCGCCCCTGACAAAAAGAAGGCGCCCAGCAGGCCGACGCCCACTGCGGACGGCCGATTAGCGGTGGAAGGACTCGACATGTCCTTCGGATTATTACAGATGCGCGGCTACGACAACTGGCGGTCGACGCGGGGACCGTGAGGTCCCCGGGGTACAATGTTCCTCCATGCTGCGGCCCTACAAAGGAATCCTGCCGAAGGTGCACCCGTCGGTGTTTGTTGATGACAGCGCCCAGGTCATCGGCGACGTCGAGATTGGCGAAGAGAGCAGCGTGTGGATGACCGCGGTGATCCGGGGCGACGTGAACTTCATTCGCATCGGCTGCCGCACAAGTATTCAGGACGGCACCGTGGTCCACGTGCAGCACGACACGCATCCGACGCGGATCGGCGACGATGTCACGGTCGGCCATGGCGCGATTCTGCACGGCTGCACGATTCAGAATCGTGTGCTCATTGGCATGGGCGCCATCGTGCTCAACGGCGCGACGATCGGTGAGGATTGCATCATCGCTGCTGGCTCGCTGATCACGGAAGGCACCACCATTCCGCCGCGATCGCTGGTGATGGGCAGTCCTGGCAAGGTCAAGCGCGCGCTCGACGACGCCGGTGTGGCGATGATCAAGGAATACGCAGATAACTACGTGCGATACAGACGGGACTACCTGGAGCCATGATTTCGGCCATTCGAGGAACACACGACATCTTGCCGGGCGAGGTTGAGCGCTGGCAGTTCGTGGAACGGATTGCGCGGTCGCTGTGCGATCGCTATGGGTTTGCCGAAATTCGCACGCCGGTGATTGAAAAAGAAGAGCTGTTTGCCAAGGGCAGCGGTGAATCGACCGACATCGTGCAGAAAGAGATGTACGCCTTCACCGACAAGGGCGGTGAGCGGATCACGTTGCGGCCGGAAGCGACGCCGAGCATGGTGCGCGCGTATGTGGAGCACAGCCTCGAGCACGCGCTGCCATTTGCGAAGCTGTTCTCGATGGGACCGATGTTTCGGTATGAGCGCCCGCAGAAGGGCCGTCAGCGCCAGTTTCATCAGTTCGACGTGGAAGTGTTCGGCATCAGCGATCCGGCGATTGATGCGGAAGTGATCGATCTCGCGTGGTCGCTCGTCACCGAACTCGGGATCGCACAGGCGGAGCTCGTCATCAACTCGGTCGGCTGTCCCGACTGTCGCCCGAAGTTCCATGAGGCGCTCCTGGCTGCGCTCGGCGACGACCTGCCGAAGCTGTGCGGCGATTGCCAGCGTCGCGCCGTGATCAACCCGTTGCGCATTTACGACTGCAAAGTGCCGGCCGATCAGCCGATCATCGACAAATTACCCCACGCGGTCGATTACCTCTGTGAGCCGTGCGCCACGCATTTCACAGGCGTGCGCAGCCATCTCGATGCGTTCGGCATTCCGTGGACGATCTCGCACCGCCTGGTGCGTGGGCTCGATTACTACACGCGCACGACCTTCGAAGTACTCGGACAGACGCTGGGCGCGCAGAACGCGATTCTCGGCGGCGGTCGGTACGACGGCCTCGTGAAAAAACTCGGCGGTCCTGATCGCGTGGGCATCGGCTTTGCCGCCGGCATCGAACGCCTGGTGCTCGCTCTGCCGGAATCGGTGAAGGTCGTGCCGCCGGCGCGCGCCTTTGTGGTGGCGCTCGGCGAGGCCCCGCGCACCGAAGCGCTGCGTATTCTCCGGGAACTGCGTGTCGCCGGTATTCCGGCGGAAATGGAATTTGAAGCCCGCAGCATGAAGGCGCAGTTGAAGCGCGCCGATCGTGTGCAGGCTGCCCTGGCCATCATCGTCGGCGACGATGAACTGGCGCGGGGTGAAGTGACGTTGCGCGACATGCGCAAGAGCGAACAACGCGCGGTGGCACGCGCTCACGTGGTAGAGGCAGTCAGGACATCGTTGTGACGACATCGACTTTTGAATATCGGACTCACACCTGCGGCGCGTTGCGCACGACAGACGTTGGCAAAGAGGTCGTACTACTCGGCTGGGTGCATCGCGTTCGCGATCTGGGCGGCGTGATCTTCTTCGACCTGCGCGATCGCTACGGGATCACGCAAGTCGTCGTGCGCGAAGAGGAAGGTGGCGATGCGGCCCGCGTGCGCCCCGAGTTCGTCGTCGCCGTCTATGGCCGGGTGGACTCGCGCGCGAAAGACTCGATCAATGCGAAGCTTGAAACCGGCGAGGTTGAAGTGGTTGCGCGTCGAGTGAGCGTGTTGAACGACGCGAAGACGCCGCCGTTCCCGATCAACGAAGAGGTGCAGGTGTCGGAAGACACGCGCCTCCGCTATCGCTACCTCGATCTGCGCAAACCGAAGCTCCAGCAGAATCTGATCCTCCGCCACAAGGTCGCGCTCGCGGCACGCCGATACTTCGACGAAGAAGGCTTTCTCGAGATTGAAACGCCGATTCTGACCAAGTCGACGCCTGAAGGCGCGCGCGACTACCTCGTGCCGAGCCGCGTGCATCCGAGCGAGTACTTCGCGTTGCCGCAGTCGCCGCAGATCTTCAAACAGATCCTGATGATTGCCGGCATGGATCGCTATGTGCAGATCTGCCGCTGCTTCCGCGACGAAGACCTGCGGGCCGATCGTCAGCCGGAGTTCACGCAGATCGACGTGGAGATGTCCTTCGCCTCCGAGGAACTCGTCTACGGCGTCGTTGAGGGCGCGATCAAGGTCATGTTCGAGACCGCCGGCTTCACTGTCGCGACGCCGTTCGCGCGCATGGGCTATGACGAGGCCATGGCGAAATACGGATCCGACAAGCCGGACCTGCGCCCGGGCATGTTGATTCACGATGTCAGCGACGTTTTCCGCGAGTCGCCGTTTGGTGTGTTCAAGGACGCCGTGGCGGGCGGTGGCGTGGTGCGCGGATTTGCCGTCAAGGGCGCCGGCAAATACTCGCGTCGCGAAGTCGACGAACTCGTTGAAGCCGCGAAGCAATTTGGCGCGAGCGGCCTGATCTGGCTCAAGAGCGACAAAGCCTCAGCCAAGGCCATCGAAGGCGACGCGATTGCGCAGGTCTTCGCTGGATGCGGTGCGGCGGCGGATGACCTCGTGTTGCTCGCCTGCGGCGAAGAAGAAACGACGGCGAAGCTGCTCGGCAATCTGCGGCTCCATGTCGCCAAGAAAGAGAACCTGCTCAATCCGACCGATTTTCAGTTCAGCTGGGTCACCGAGTTCCCGCTCTTCGAATGGGACGCGGACGAAAAGCGCTGGAATGCGATGCATCATCCGTTCACGTCGTGCCGCCCGGAAGATGAGCCGCTGCTCGACACCAACCCCGGCAAGGCCCGCGCCCGTGCCTATGACCTCGCGCTGAACGGCTCGGAGATTGCGGGCGGCAGCATCCGAATTCATTCGCCCGCGGTGCAGAAGCGCGTGTTCTCGCTACTCGGCATTTCGGACGAAGACGCGAAGGCGCGGTTCGGCTTTTTCCTGGAAGCCCTTGAGTACGGCACGCCGCCGCATGGCGGCATTGCGTTCGGTCTCGATCGCATCATTGCGATTCTGGCCGGCGAGTCGTCGATCCGTGACGTGATGGCGTTCCCGAAGACCGCGCAGGCGGCCGACTTGATGTCGGGCGCACCGTCCACCGTTGACGCCAAGCAACTGCGAGAGCTGCACATTCGCAACGTTTGATGCGCATCGGCATCGACCTCGGCGGCACCAAGATCGAGATCGTCGCACTCGACGACGCCGGAGCGGTTCGTTTTCAACGACGCGTACTCACGCCGCGGGACGACTACGACGCCACCATCGGGGCGATCGAGCAGTTGGTGCGCGCTGCCGAGTCGGCGCTCGGGTGCTGCTGCACGGTCGGTCTCGGAATCCCCGGCGCGGAAACACCCGAGACCGGACTCATCAAGAACGCCAACTCGACATGGCTCATCGGGCGACCGTTCCGGGCAGAGCTCTCGCGGGCGCTCGGACGCGAGGTGCGCCTCGCGAACGACGCCAACTGTCTCGCCGTCTCTGAAGCTACCGATGGTGCGGCGGCCGGATCGGCCGTCGCCTTTGCGGTCATTCTCGGCACCGGTACGGGTGGCGGGCTCGTCGTGAATGGTCAGCTCATTGTGGGAGCCAACTCGATCGGGGGGGAATGGGGCCACAACCCATTGCCCCAGGCGACTGACGAGGAGCGTCCGGGCCCGGCGTGCTACTGCGGACGCTTCGGATGCATCGAAACTTTTCTTTCGGGCCCGGGCCTCGCCGCCGACTATGCTCGGCGTACGCACAGTGGGGAGCAACTGACCTCAGAACACGTGGTGACGCGCGCCGCCTCCGGCGAGCCGGCAGCGCTGGCCGCGCTCGACGTGTGGGAAGACCGGTTGGCCCGGAGTCTCGGGACCGTGATCAACGTTGTTGATCCTGACGTGATAGTGATGGGTGGCGGGTTGTCGCAGATCGAGCGGATCTACACCAACGTGCCGGCTCGATGGGGCCGTTACATCTTTTCAGATCGAGTCGTGACGCGGCTGGTGCCAGCCGTGCATGGCGATGCCAGCGGCGTACGGGGCGCCGCGTGGCTGTGGGAGAGGACCTGACTGCATGGCCAGTGCTGCGCGCGTGACAATGCCAAACGAAGGGGTGGAGACACTGTATGGCCCCTACGACGAGAACCTGAAGCAGTTGGAAAGTGCGCTGTCCGTGCGGTTGCGGACGAGCGGCAACGACGTGGTGATCGAAGGCAGCGCAGACGGCGTGGCGCGCGCGGAGCGGGTGTTTGGCCAGTTCGCGGGGCTGTTGCGCGATGGCTATCGCTTTCAGCGTGGCGACGTGAAGACCGCCGCGCAGCTCGTGCAGCAGAATCCGAACGTAGAGTTGCCTGAATACTTTCTGCGCGCGGGCACGAAGGCCGCCGGACGCAAGCAGGTCGCTCCGAAGAGTGTCGCCCAGCGCAACTACCTCGACGCCATCGAGCGCAAAGACATTGTGTTTGGCGTGGGCCCGGCCGGCACGGGCAAGACGTATCTCGCGATGGCGCAGGCGGTCTCGTTCCTCCTGGCCAAGAAGGTCAATCGCATCATCCTCGCGCGGCCCGCGGTCGAGGCGGGCGAGAAGCTCGGGTTTCTGCCGGGCGATCTGCAGGAGAAAGTGAATCCGTACCTGCGGCCGCTCTATGACGCGCTCTACGAGATGATCGACGCGGAACGGGTCGAGCGCCTGCTCGAGCGCAACGTGATTGAAGTGGCGCCGATCGCGTTCATGCGCGGCCGCACGCTCAACGACGCGTTCGTGATTCTTGACGAAGCGCAGAACACGACGTCGGAGCAGATGAAGATGTTTCTGACACGCCTCGGCTTCGGCTCAAAGGCCGTCGTGACCGGCGACGTGACGCAAATCGACCTGCCGACGGGCAAGGTCTCCGGCCTCGTCGAAGCCCTCAAGGTCGTGCAGGGCATCGAGGGCATCGAAGTCATTCACTTCGATGATCGCGACGTTGTGCGCCATCAACTGGTGCAGGCCATTGTGCGCGCGTATGAAGCGTTCACCAAACAGCAGCGGCCGGTGTCGCCATGATCGACGTCGAAGTCACTGACGCACAAGGCCGCCGACTGCGCTCGCAGACGCTGGCACGCTGGATGGAAGCACATGCGCCGGCGCGCGCGCGCGGACGTGTGGTCGTGGCCATCGTGACCGATGCCCGCATGCGCCAGTTCAACGCGCAGTTTCGCAAGAAGGACTACGCGACCGACGTGCTGTCATTTCCGTCCATCGCGCCGGGAGAGCTCGGCGAAATCGCGATCGCGAGTGGCGTGTGCCGCCGGCAGGCCAAATCCGCGGGGCACAGTGAGGCGATTGAACTGCGCGTGCTCGCGCTCCACGGCCTCCTGCACTTGATGGGCTACGACCACGACGATCGCGCCGACAACGGCGAGATGCGCCGCGTCGAGGAACGGCTGCGTAAGAAAGCCGGCCTACCCGCGGGCCTGATACACCGCGTCACGCGATGATTCCGCTCGTCCTGTTTCTGGCGATGGCCGGCATGCTCTACGCCGCGGTGGTCGAGACCGCCTTCGGCGTCCTCATGCGTCTGCCTCATCGCCTCGAGGCCGAGCGCGACGAGGATCATCGTCTTCGCACATTTCTTGAAGATCCGATCAAGTTGTTTGTGCCCGCGCGTGTGGTGCGCGGAGGCTTGCTCGTCGCCGTGGTCGTGCTGCTGGCGCAGGAATTCGGCACCGGGTTTGAGGCGGGCGTGCTGTTGTTCATTGCGGGCCTCGCGATCAATATCCTGATTGGGCAATTGCTCCCGGCCTGGCTCGTGCGCACGTCGCCCGAGCGTGCGCTGCAAGTGTTGTTGCCGGGGTTTTCGGTGATCGCGAATGTCTTTGCGCCGATCACATCGCTCATCGTGTCGTGGTTCGGGCCACCCGCCGAGCCGCGGCGGTTGTTGAAGTCGGTGATCGACTTCGGCGAGACGCAGGTGCGCGAAGTGATGACGCCGCGGCCCGACATCGTCGCGATTCGCGCGGATGCGACCCTGGTGGAGTTGCGCCGACTCGTGCAGGAGCAGGAATATTCCCGGCTGCCGGTGTACACCGAGAACATCGACAACATCGCCGGCTTCATCGTTGTGAAGGATCTGTTTCAACTGCCGGAGCAGCCGTCGGGCGATCGGCCCGTTCGAGACTTCATGCGCGCCGCCGCGTTTGTGCCAGAGACCAATCGCGTGGCCGATGTGCTCCGCGAATTCCAGCAGAAACGCCTGCAGGCCGCCATCGTCGTCGACGAGTACGGCGGCACGGCCGGCCTGGTCACGGTGGAGGATGTCGTGGAAGAACTCGTCGGCGAGATTCGCGACGAGTACGACGTTGAAGTCGAGCCGATCGTGGCCGAGGCCGAGGGCACGTTTGTGTTCAGCGCGAAAGTCGCGTTTGGCGACATGACGGAGCGGCTCGGGGTGTCGATCGACGGCGATGGATTTGAGACCGTGGGCGGATTCGTTCTGAGTCGTGTCGGTCGCGTGCCATCGGTGGGCGAACGCTTCACGACCGACGGACTCGAAGTGGAAGTGCTCGAAGCGGAGCGTCGTCGCATTCATCGCGTCCGGGTGCGGCTGCTGCCACCCCAGGTCGCTGGAGGGCCAGACCTTTAGGTCCGGCCGAAGAACGGAAGACATGAAAGCGGGTTACGTTTCTCTCATCGGACGGCCGAACGCCGGCAAGTCCACGCTCATGAACGCGCTGGTCGGCGACAAGGTGGCCATTACCTCCGACAAACCACAGACGACGAGGAAGAAGATTCTTGGCGTGGCGAATGTACCGGGCGGTCAGATCGCGTTTCTCGATACGCCGGGCATTCACAAACCGATGCACCGCATGAATCAGCGCATGGTGGATTCTGCGATTGAGGCGCTGCGCGAGGCAGACCTCGCCGTGCTTGTGATTGATGTGAGTGAAAAGACCGGCGCCGGTGACCACTACGTCCTCGACCTGCTCAAGAAGGCAGGCCGACCAGTCATCCTGGCGATGAACAAGATCGACGCGGTGAAGAAGAACGAGCTTCTGCCGATCATTGCCGGCTACGCCAAGGCGCTGCCATTCGTGGCGATCGTGCCGATCTCCGCGTTTCACAAGGATGGGCTTGAGGGGCTGACCACGGAAATCCTCGCGGCGTTGCCAGAAGGGGAGCCGCTCTTCGATGAGGACTACCTCACGGATCAGACCGTGCGCGCGATGTCTGCCGAGCTGATTCGCGAGAAAGTCCTTCGTTACACGCGCGACGAACTGCCGTTCACCACTGCGGTCGTCATCGATCAGTGGGAAGAGCCCGAGGCCGCAGGCCGCATGACGACGATCTACGCGACGATCCTGGTCGAGAACGAGTCGCAGAAGCCAATCGTGATCGGCAAGGGCGGCGCGATGATCAAGCAGATCGGCACCGACGCCCGCGTGGACCTGCAGAAGCTGCTCGATGGCAAGGTGCATCTGGAACTGCATGTCAAAGTGAAGTCCGACTGGCGCGACGATGAGCGGGTGTTGGATCAGTTGTAGCAAAGGCATTTACCATGAAGGCCTGAAGGACATGAAGAAGGCCTCTGTCCAACTGTCAGGCCTGGCGGCCGCCGCTGCCGCGGCGGCTGAGACGAAGCGTCAGCGCCGAGGCCGATAGAGCCTCGCTGCAACACTGACTCGGCTCTCTCGCCTCAGCGCCGCCGCTTCGTCTGCCCGGCTACGCCGGGCCGCCAGGCCTCATGTCTGGCTCGCCGATTGCACCGCGCGCATCTGTTGCCGATCCACGACGCGCAGGTGATCACGTACCTGCGGTTGTCTGGTGCAGCGCAGGCGCTGCTGATCAACTTCAACGTGCCGCGGCTGCTGGATGGGCTGAGGAGCTTTCTTGGCGGAAGGCCTGTTGCACAGTGAATGCGTAGCTGGCCCCGAGGGCCTGGCGGCCGCAGCGCGGCCGGCCCTCGCAGTCGTGCAGCGGCCATCTTCATGTCTTCATGGTGAATAGCGTTTAAGACGAGCGCACCGCGCGGTCTACAATCAATGGATGCCTTCCCAGCGACGTATCGACCTCGTGTTTGAGTCGGTCAAACGGCTGCTGCGGATGGGCGCCACGCCCAACCTGCTCAATCTGCTGCTCAAGCAGCATCCGGCGGATCTGGCGCAGATCTTCACGGAACTCGGCGAGAAGGATCGTCACACCGCCTTCAACATCATCGTCGAGCGCAACAGCAAGCTGGCGATGGAGGCCGTCTCGGAACTCGGCGCGGAGGCCGGCGCGGAGCTGTTGTCGCTGCGGTCAGCCGACGACATCGCGCGACTCGCTCAGGAGATTCCGTCAGACGATGCCGCGGCGCTGATTGATCAGCTGCCGGATGAGTTGTCGGCGGCGGTGCTTGAACTGATCAAGCCCAAGCCCGGCGGCGGTGTCAGCGACCTGCTCGAGTACGAAGAGCAGACGGCCGGCCGCCTGATGAACCCGAATGTCTTCGCGCTGTCCGAGGACCTGACGGCGGGTGAGGCCATTACGGCGCTGCAGACGTCGCGCGATGTCGAGATGGTGTTCTATCTCTACGTCGTGGATGCGCGTCGGCATCTGGTCGGCGTCGTGTCGTTGCGGCGGCTGTTGCTGGTAGCGCCGGGGACACCGCTCAAGCGCATTATGACCACCGAGGTCTACAGCGCTCGGGTCGACACCGACCAGGAAGAAGTTGCGAAGCAGGTCGCGTCCTACAACCTCCTCGCGCTGCCGATTACGGACCCGGAGAACAAGCTCGTCGGTCTCATTACGGTGGATGACGTCATCGACGTCATCAAGGAAGAGGCCACGGAAGACGCGCTGCGGCTCGCCGGTGTATCGGCCGACGAGCGCGCGTCAACGCCGTGGTTCGAGGCGTTTCGGAAGCGGTGTCCGTGGTTGCTGATCAATCTGGCGACGGCGTTTCTCGCCGCGTGGGTGGTCGGCCGTTTCCAGGCAACGATCACGGTCGCCGTCGGTCTGGCGGTCTACATGCCGATCGTCGCCGGGATGGGCGGCAATGCCGCCACGCAGACCCTGGCCGTGATCGTGCGGAGCATCGCCCTCGGCGAACTGTCGTGGGCGAACGGATGGGATGCGCTCCTCAAAGAAGTCACCGTGAGCCTCGGCAATGGCATCGTCAATGGCGCGATCGGCGCGTTGGCGGTCGGGGTGTTCAGCGGCGACTGGGTCCTGGCCGGCATCCTGTGCCTGGCGATGATCATCAACCTCATCGTGGCCGCGACGGCCGGCACGCTGATCCCGCTCGGACTGCGTGCGGCGGGGATCGACCCGGCGCTGGCGTCGACGGTATTCATCACGACGTTCACGGATGTCTTCGGATTCTTCTCCTTTCTGGGGCTCGGCACCCTGTTTCTCCGCTTCCTGCACCATTCCGGATGAAACGGCGCCCGCGGGGTACAATTGAGCGGATGCGGGTATGAAGGTCCACGCGGCTGACGCGCTGATCCTTCGGACGTATCGCTACGGCGAAGCGGACCGGATCGTGGTGTTTCTGACCATCGATCAAGGCAAGAAGCGCGGTGTGGCCAAGAACGCGACGAACTCGCGCAAGCGGTTTGGCGGCGCGCTCGAACCCTTCACACGTGGCACGGTGCACTACGTCGAGAAAGAGGGCCGCGATTTGGTCCGCCTCGACCGCATCGAAGCGAAACGCTCGCCGATGCAAACGCTCTCGGGCGCGAACGGCGATGCGGTGGGGATGCGAGAAGACGCGGCGCAGGTGTTGGGACATGCGAGTTACTTCGCGGAACTACTCGACGAGTGGTGTCCCGACAATCAGCACAACGACCGGTTGTTCCGGCTCGGGGCCGGCGTCGGAGAAGTGTTGGGGCGCGGTGGTTCGTGTGAAGCGCTGGCGCGGTATTTCGAGTATTGGTTGTTGAAGCTCGAGGGTGTGTATCCCGTTTTGGCTGAAATGGACTTGTCCGCCGAAGCGCGCGAGTTCTTGGCACGCGCGCGAAGGTGGACGCCGAGGCAGGTCACGCTCCAGGCGCCGGGGCAGCCCGCGCTGCGGGAGATTGAACGGATGCATCACCGATTGATTTCGATGCACCTTGAAAAAGAACTGAAGTCGGCACGGGTTGTCAGGGAGTTGAGACCAGAGTTGTGACACTGCAGGATCTGATCTTCAAGTTACAGACGTATTGGGCGGCGCAAGGATGCCTGATTCAGCAGCCCATGGATATTGAGATGGGCGCCGGCACGATGAACCCGGAGACCTTTCTCCGTGTGCTTGGGCCGCAACCGTGGAGCGTGGCGTACGTGCAGCCCTCCCGGCGCCCGGCCGACGGCCGCTTCGGCGAAAACCCGAACCGTCTCTTCAAACATCATCAGTTCCAGGTCATCCTCAAGCCGGCGCCCGACGAAGTGCAGGATCTGTATCTGCAGAGTCTCGAAGCGTGCGGCATTGACCTGCGCGCGCACGATGTGCGGTTTGAAGAAGACAACTGGGAATCACCGACGCTCGGCGCCTGGGGCATCGGCTGGCAGGTGCTCTACGACGGCCTCGAGATCACCCAATTCACCTACTTCCAGCAGGCGGGCGGCATCGATCTGTCGCCGATCGCCGTCGAACTGACCTACGGCCTTGAGCGCTTCGCCATGTCGCTGCAGGGCGTCGACAACGTCTATGACCTCGAGTGGGCCCCGGGCGTGAAATACGGGGAAGTGCGGCTCCGCGACGAAGTGGAGCAGTCGAAGTACTCGTTCAACCGCAATCTGAAGATGCCCGAAGGCCGGTTCGCCGAATTCCATCGCGACCTCTTCACCCAGTATCACGGCTTCTCGCAGCAGCTGCTCGACTCTGGCCTCGTCTTGCCGGCGCTCGACTACTGCCTGAAGTGCTCGCACGTGTTCAACACGCTCGACGCGAGCGGCAGCATCGGCGTCACCGAGCGCACCAACTACATTCATCGTGTGCGCCAGCTGGCCGTGGCCATCGCGCGCGCGTGGGTGGGCGAGCCGAAAGACGTTCGCGAGAAGCTCGACTTCTCGCTCGACACCAAAGACACAGGGAAGGAGACCGCCCATGGAGCGTGAACTCTTTCTGGAGATCGGCGTGGAGGAATTGCCCGCGTCATGGATGCCGGCACTGAATCTTCAGATCGCTGAAAAGATCAAAGCGCGTCTGACGGCGATGAACCTCAAGCAAACCGGCACGATCGAGGCCTTCTCAACCCCGCGTCGTCTGGCCGTGGTGGTGCCGTCGCTGGCGGATCGTCAAGACGATCGGGACGAAGAGATGATGGGCCCGCCCGTCAGCGCCGCGTACGACGCGGACGGCAAGCCGACACAGGCGCTGCTCGGGTTTGCGCGCAAAAACAACGTCGAGGTCTCGGCGCTCACCCAGAAGGAAACCCCGAAGGGCAAGTACCTGACTTACACGAAGCAACATCGTGGCCGTGCCACCGTGGACGTGATGCCGGATCTGCTCGGCGGCCTGCTGCGCGATCTCACGTTCCCGAAGATGATGCATTGGGACGCGCAGCTCGAAGACGGCAAGGGCGAACTCCTGTTCGGCCGGCCGATTCGCTGGCTCCTGTTTCTCTACGGCGGCCGCGTCGTGCCCTTCACCATCTCGCGCCTCGCCATCGCCTCGTCACCGCGTGTGCAAGACATCGCGACCGGCGCCAACACCTACGGGCATCGCTTCCTCGCGACCAGTGGCCGCGCGGGTCGGGCGATCAAGGTGCGGAGCTTCGACGAGTATCGGAAGAAACTGGCCGAGCAGTTCGTGCTCATTGCGCGCAGCGAACGGCGCGATCGCATTCGTCGGGAACTTGACGGTGCCGCTCGCAAGCTTGGTGGTCATGTGCTCATCAAGGGGCAGCCGCAGGCCGAGGCGCTCCTCGACGAAGTGCCGGATCTGATCGAGTACCCGTCGGTGGTCGCCGGCGCGTTTGGCGCAGACTTCCTGCAACTCCCTGAGGAAGTGTTGGCGACGACGCTGATTCATCATCAGCATTACTTCCCGGTGGCGGGGCCACACGGCAAGTTGTTGCCGGCGTTTCTCGCGGTCACCAACACGCAGCCTGGCAACGAGCGCAACATCGCGACCAATATGGAACGCGTCGTGTCGGCGCGGTTGCGCGATGCACGGTTCTTCTGGGACACGGATCGCACGGTGGGCGCGGCGACGGCCGCATCTGGATTGGAAGCCCGGCTCGCGCGGCTCGACACGGTGCTCTTTCACAAGGCGCTCGGATCGTACGGCGACAAAGCGAAGCGCATCGAAGCGCTCGCGCGTTGGATCGCCGCCGATGTCTTCAAGCAGGACGCGACCGTCGCCGATCAGGCCGCGCGCGCAGCGAAGTTGTGCAAGGCGGATCTGGCGACCGACATGGTCGGCGAGTTCCCCGAACTGCAGGGCGTGATGGGCGGAGTCTACGCACGCGAATCGGGCGAGCCCGAAGCGGTGTGGAAAGCGATGTATCACCACTACGGCCCGATTGGTGTTGAGGCCGATGCGCCGCCGACACTCGAGGCCCTCGGTGCAGCGAAGGTGACGTGGGCCTGCGTATCGCTGGCCGACAAGCTCGACACGCTCGTGGGTCTCTTCAAGGCCGGCGAAAAGCCGACCGGCTCCCGCGATCCGTTCGCGATGCGCCGTGCGGCCCAGGGCGTGGTCAAGATCCTCGCGGATCTCCCGTCGATGGGGCTCGGCATCGTCGACCTGCGCGATCTGATCACGCAGGCGGGCGCCGGCTATCCGACGCTGAATCCTGAGGGGTTCACCGAGATGATCTCGGACTTCATGAGAGAACGTCTCGTGCATCTGATCGAGCGTCGTGGCTACGCCAAAGACGTTGCGGGCTACGCCGGTCAGGCGTGGGAAAGCCCGAGCCAGGCGGTAGGGCGCGCCGAAGGCTGCGCGAAGGAACTCGCGCGACCCGATAGCGAACTGCGCGCGCTCGCGGAACTCTACAAGCGAACGTGCAACATCACGAAGAGCGTCACCGGCGAGGGGATGCCGCTCGATCAGGCGCGAACGTCGCTCGTGGAGCCGGCGGAGATCGCGCTCCATGACGAAATGGTCAGAGTGTTCGGGGCGATGAAGAACGCCGGCGACTACACGTCGCAGATTCGCGAGTTCGTGAAGCTGCGTCAGCCCGTCGCGAAGTTTTTCGACGACGTGATGGTGATGGCGGAAGACACAAGATTACGTGAAGCACGACTCGGCATGTTGGTCACGCTGCGTGAATGGATTCGCCGTTCCATCGGCGATCTGACGCAGCTCTAATCAAGTCAAGAACACGGACAGCGGGAGCGGAGACGATGGCTAAGAAAGTGAAGAAGGTTGCGAAAAAGGTTGTGGCGAAGAAGGTCGTGGGCAAGACGGTGACGACGAAGAAGGCCGCCTCGGGCAAGTCGGCGAAGTATGTCTATTCGTTCGGCGGCAAGAAGGCTGATGGCAACGGCACGATGAAGCCGCTACTCGGCGGCAAGGGCGCGAACCTCGCCGAGATGTGCCGCATCGGTTTGCCGGTGCCCCCTGGCTTCACGATCACGACTGAAGTCTGCACCTACTATTACGACAACAAGCGCTCGTATCCGGCCGTGCTCCGCGCACAGATGGAGACTGGCCTCGCCACGATCGAAAAGATCACCGGCAAGAGGTTCGGCGACCTCAAGAACCCGCTGCTCGTATCAGTGCGCTCGGGCGCGCGCGATTCGATGCCGGGCATGATGGACACGATTCTCAACCTGGGCCTGAACGACCAGACCGTCGAAGCGCTCGCCGTCAAGACCGGTAACGCCCGTTTTGCCTGGGATTGCTACCGCCGCTTCGTGCAGATGTACGGCGACGTCGTCCTCGGCGTGCAGAAGCTGCCGACGGAAGACCACGAACCCTTCGAGATGGTGATCGAGCAGCTCAAGCGCGATCGGCACAACAGCCTGATCGAAGACACGGCGCTGTCAGTCGACGACCTGAAGGAACTGGTCGCTCGTTTCAAGAAGCTCGTGAAGGATCGCGTTGGCAAGAACTTCCCGGTCTCGCCGTGGGATCAGCTGATGGGTGCTGTGGGCGCCGTCTTCGGTTCCTGGATGAATGACCGCGCCATCGTCTACCGCCGCAAGTACAACATCCCGGCCGAGTGGGGCACCGCCGTCAACGTGCAGGCGATGGTCTATGGCAACACGGGTGACAACTCCGGCTCCGGTGTCGCGTTCACTCGAAATCCAGCGAACGGGGAAAAGGAGTTCTACGGGGAGTTCCTCATCAATGCGCAGGGCGAGGACGTTGTCGCCGGTGTGCGCACACCGGAGCCGGTGGCGGAGCTGAAGAAGCAGATGCCGAAGGCGTATCACGAGCTGGAGCGCATCCGTCAGACGCTCGAGAAGCATTTCAAGGACGTGCAGGACTTCGAGTTCACGATCGAAGACGGCGTCGTCTACATGCTCCAGACGCGCAACGGCAAGCGCACGGCGATGGCTGCGCTGAAGTTCTCCATGGACATGGTCAAGGAGAAGCTCATCGACTGGAAGACGGCAGTGAAGCGCAACCCGGCCGATCAGCTTGAACAGCTGCTCGCACCCGTGTTCGATCTCACAGAAGTGGCGAAGGCCGAAGTCATCGCGACGGGACTGCCCGCAGGTCCAGGCGCGGCGTCCGGCCAGATCTACTTCAATGCCGAGCGCGCGGTGATCGCAGCTGACAAGGGCGAAAAGGTCTTGCTCGTCCGGGTGGAGACGTCGCCCGAAGATCTGCGCGGCATGATCGCGGCGGAAGGCATTCTCACGGCGCGAGGCGGGGTCTCGTCACACGCGGCGTTGGTCGCGCGGCAGATGGGCAAGGTCTGCGTCTGTGGCGCAGCGGCGCTGGAAGTTGACTACCACTCACGCACGGTGACCGTGAAGGGCCACACGTACAAGGAAGGCGATTGGATGTCGATCGACGGCACCGCCGGCAAGGTCTACGCCGGCTCGGTCAAGACAGCGCCGTCGGAAATCGTCGCGGGCCTGGTGGACGGTGACAAGGTCGCGCAGGCGACCGAGAAGTTCAAGAGCTTCCAGCAGCTGATGAAGTGGTGCAGCCAGGCCACGCGAATGAGCGTGCGCACCAACGCGGACGATCCGAAGCAGACGGCCAACGCGGTGGCGTTCGGCGCGGTCGGCATCGGTCTGTGCCGCACGGAGCACATGTTCTTCGAGGGCGATCGCATCGATGTCATGCGCGAGATGATTCTCGCCGAGACACTCGAGGAACGTCAGGCCGCGTTGAACAAACTCCTGCCGTACCAGCGCGACGACTTCGCGGGCATCTTCCGTGCGTTGAATGGATTCCCGGCGACGATTCGCTTCCTGGATCCGCCGCTGCACGAGTTCCTGCCCAACAGCAAGGAACAGCAGGCCGACCTCGCGAAGAAGCTTGGCATCGCGGCGCAGCGGATTCACACGCGCGTGGAACAGCTGCACGAGTTCAACCCGATGCTCGGTTTCCGTGGGTGCCGTCTCGGCATTGGCCACCCGGAGATCTCGGCGATGCAGGCGCGCGCGGTATTCGAAGCTGCGGCGATCGTGCAGGCCGAGGGCATCAAGGTCCGGCCGGAAATCATGATCCCGCTGGTTGGATTCAAGAAGGAACTCGACCTCCAACTCGAGGTCGTGCACCGGGTGGCAAAGCTGGTGCAGGCGGAGAAAAAGGTCAAGCTCAGCTACCTCGTTGGCACGATGATCGAAGTGCCGCGTGGCGCGCTGACGGCTGATGAAATTGCGCAGTCGGCGGAGTTCTTCAGCTTCGGCACCAACGACCTCACGCAGACCGCGCTTGGTATGTCGCGTGACGACTCCGGCTCGTTCCTCCCGAACTACGCCGAACTCGAGATCGTGAAGAACAACCCGTTCGCCACGCTCGACCAGTCTGGTGTGGGTCAGCTTGTGGAAATGGCCGTCGCGAAGGGCCGGGCCTCACGCCCGGGTCTCAAGATCGGCATCTGCGGCGAACACGGCGGCGATCCCGCGTCGGTGCGCTTCTTCCACAAGGCCGGCCTCGACTACGTCAGCTGCTCGCCGTATCGCGTGCCCGTCGCGCGATTGGCAGCAGCCCAGGCCGCGCTCGAATAGGCACAAGAGCCATCAACATGGGGGGCCATGGGGCGCCATTGGGAAGATCAAGATCAAAAGACAGGCTTTCAAAGAGCTCTTTGAAATCTGTTGGTTTTGATCTCCCCCATGGCCCTTCATGGCCCTCCATGTTGAAGGTGTTGATCTAGTGTCCAAGATCTACCGTCTTCCCGCGGCACTCGCCAACCAGATCGCTGCTGGTGAGGTCGTCGAGCGCCCGGCGTCTGTCGTCAAGGAACTGATCGAGAACGCGATCGATGCGGGCGCGAAGCGCATCAACGTTGTCACGGAGTTCGGTGGCAAGAAGCTGATCAGTGTGGAAGACGACGGCGAGGGGATGACGCCGGACGACGCGAAGCTGGCGGTGGAGCGGCATGCGACGAGCAAGCTGCGGACATCGGATGATCTGGCGGCGATTTTGACCCTGGGGTTCCGTGGTGAGGCGTTGCCGTCGATTGCCTCGGTATCCAGGTTTCGTCTGAGAACGCGCACCCGCGGTGCGATGTCCGGCACGGAAATCCGCATCGAGGCGGGTGAGACGGTGTCGGCGAAGGAAGTCGGCGCACCTGAGGGCACGCTGATTGAAGTGCAGGATCTCTTCTACAACCTGCCGGCGCGACGGAAGTTTCTGAAGGCCGATACGGCCGAGTCGGCGCAGATTTCCAAACTGGTCTCGCAACTGGCCCTTGGGTATCCGGAGGTCGGCTTTCTGCTCCGCAGCGGTGGCCGTACTGTCGTCGAGACGCCGCCCGCGTCATCGCTCGCCGAGCGGTTCTTTCAGATGTACGGCGATCGGCCTGATCTGATCGAGGTCCGCAAGCAAGCGGCCGGGATCACGATTCACGGCTATGTCGCGGCGCTCGGGGAAGCGGGGCCTGTGCGCGGGCCGCAGCATGTGTTCGTCAACCGACGGCTCGTCCGCGATCGCACGATCAACCACGCGATTCAGCAGGCCTATAGCGTGGCGACGATCAAGGAACGCAGCCCCGAGGTGCATCTCTTCATCGAGCTACCCCCTGACCGCGTGGACGTGAACGTGCATCCAACGAAGGCGGAAGTGCGCTTTCTCGATACGGGCCTCGTGCATGAGGTGCTGCGTCGCGGGATCGTGGATGCGCTGGGGCAGACGGGCGTCCCTGAGCTGGTGCTCTCGCAGGCGACGCTGACGCCATCGCTGCCGATGGCCGGTGCACTGCCGCTGTCATTTGGTGTGCGGTCCGCTGATCCGCTCGGCGATGCCATCGAACGCGCGATTCAGATGCCGGGTATCGCCGACGCCTCGGCGTTCATGGGCGCGTCGTCTGCCGCGATGGGAATGAACAACGACCCGCGCGTTGGTGCGGCACCGGGCCGCGAGACGATCGCGACGCTGATCAAGCCGATGACACCGCTCGGCCAGTTTCGTAACACCTTCATCATTGCGGTGGACGATGAGGGACTGGCGATCATCGATCAGCACGTGGCACATGAACGGATTCTGTTCGAGCAGATTTCTGAGCGCCTGCTGAGCGGCACGCTGGAATCGCAGCGACTGCTGACGCCGATCATCCTCGACTTCGGCGCAGGCGAGCACGCTACGCTGAAGGGGCACTTCGAAGGGCTCGCGAAGTTCGGTTTCGAGCTCGAAGACTTTGGCGGCACCAGTATCCGTGTGGTCGCTGTGCCGGCGATCCTGAAGATTGAAGAGAGTGCCGCAGCGCTACGCGCGGCTGCCGGCGATCTCGAAGGCCTCACGCCCGGATCCGGCATCAACGAGTCTGTGCGTCAGCTGGCCGCACTCATGGCGTGTCACGCGGCCGTGAAGGCGAACGATCCGCTCACGATCGACAAAATGAAACACCTGCTCGACGAGCTCCGCCGCACCGCCCACTCCAGCGTCTGCCCCCACGGCCGCCCCGTGGTGCTGCGACTCACACGCCGTGAGATCGAGCGGAACTTCGATCGGATCTAGTGCTGAGCGTCTCCCTTCCAAGGAGGTTGGTGTGCCTCATCGGAGCGGGCCTGCTGTCGGCAGGTTGCGGCCCGACCCATCGGCAGACCGGCGAAGCCGCGTTGATCGTCTGGCCGATTGTCATGTTGCTCGCCGCGCTGCCTCAGGCGGTGCTGATCAACATGTGGCGTTGGCGATGGCCGACACTCGAGATGCACTGGTGGCATCTCTCGATGTCCTCCGCGGCGACGGGGCTCATCGCGGTGCCGATGTTTCTTGCCGCGCCGGCGCCGTGGTCGTGGACGCCGACCGCCCTGTGGTTGTTCGGTGTGTCATACCTGACTGTGCTGCTTGTCGCCACGCGCGCGTGGATCCACACCGGCCGTGACCATGCCTGCATCGGCCCTCACGTTGTCGCGAGCGTGGTCTTCATTCCGTTCGCGGCCCTGCTGAGGACCGGCGTATTTGATGGCGTGACGTTTGACTCGGCTGCCTATTTTGTTCTGCCAGGCTACGGCGGATGGGTGCCGGGTGCGGTCGCCGTGGTGTTGGTTCTCGAGTGCTGGTATCGGCGGCGGGCCAACTCGTTCAATACGTGATGTGGCGAAACGATGGCGCGAGCGTGCGCTGTGCCTGGCCGTCTTTGAACGGCAGATCCGAGATCGCCAGCACGAGCGTGTGCCGCTGACGAGGCGCCTCGCTGATGCTGACCGGTGGCAGCATGTAGCTGATGGTGTCAACACGCGCGTGGTAGCCAACGCCCGGCGTCATCAGGAACTCTTCAAGCGTGAACACCGGATGCTCACTCAATAATGCACGAATGTGCGCAGGCGCTGCTGTGGCGTCTCGCCCAGACAACATTCGTGACGATGAAGCCGGAAGGTACAGCCGCAGACTGGCGTGCGGCAGATCGATGGGACCCATGGGCGTGGCAATGTGCAGTGGGCCGTCTGGATGATGGCTCGCGAACTGTTCCGTCCAGGCATCACCGTTCTTTGTTCCGGCCACCCATTCGAAATAGAGACACGGCTGCGTGGTGGGGCAGAACTCCAGCGCCGATCCGGAGAGGGACACGGTGAACTCGCCGAGGCTCTTCAGGGAATCGAGTGTCGCGAGCGGCGGGTATTGCTGACCAGTCGCCAACGGGATGGCGCCAACGATGACCGCGAGGAACGCAAGGCGCAAGGGAATATCCACTGTGGCCATGCTACGCAGCGGGCGTGCCCCTGTAAAGCATGTTGGGCACCCTGCGCGCACCGATCTTCAGCGCGTCGTGGTTCTGGATGTGGGTCTGGCCGCCAGCAACGACTGCAACACCTTGACGGCGTCATCGAATGGCGCCCGGATCATGCGGGTCGCGTAATCGACGCGGGTTCCATCCTGCAGCACGAACTGTGCGGTCGTCGACGCGCCAAACTTCTTCACGCGCGTCACGACGAGTGCAATGGATTCCACGTGATCCCAGCGAAACGTCTGCGTCCGGCGCCACCACGACCGGCCGCGCGTGATCGTGGCCGTCCAGCCGTCAACGCGCATATGCGCGCATCCGAGCAGCGACTCGACGGCGAATGGAATCAACAGGTAGCCGTAGAGCGCCAGCCCGGCGATGCTCAGCACGCCGTAGACCCAGTTGCCGCCGCCCCAACCGTCGATCAGTGGGAGCGCAGCCAACGCGAGCAGAAACACCAGAAGGAGAAACACGAATGGCAGGAGCAGCAGCGCCTGCAGGCGGTTACCTTCCGGCAGATCCAACGTGAAGTTTCCCAGCCGATGTGAGAAGCGCACGCGCGGGTCCCGGGGCCGGTGCAGCGCCGGTGGCAGCCCGTGGACGTAGGGATCGGGGCCAAGGTGTTGTGCCAGTGTGGCGAGAAGTGCCTCGCGGGTGCAGTCGTACGAGGTGGGTGCCCCGGGATAGTTGGCTGTGCCGACACTGCCGGCATCACCCCAGACCTCAACGGGTGTTCCTGTCAGTACGAAACGATCACCGGCCAGAGGAGAGAGTACCCAGTCCACATACGACCCATCGGGCAAATAGATTCTGGTCTCGACGGAGAAGCCATCGATGAGCACATTGTAGAGGCGCAGTAGATTGGGATTCGCGGGTTCTGCCATACTCGGCGTCGCCGATCCTATCAGGCCGATGACGCCCTTGCGTTTCCAACACCTCACACTCACTGACCTGCCGGCCGACACGCGCGCCTGGATTGAAGGGCGACAGCCAGACATTCCGCGTGCACGAAGTCTGCCGTGGATGATGATCGGCGCACTGGGCGCCATCGTGACCGCAGTGACGGCTGCGCTGCTTGTGGCCGGTGTCCGCAGCTTCTCGCGCCCGGATAACTGGGTCCCGCTGCTCGTCGTGCTGCTGATCGTCGGTATCCCAGGCGCGTACGTGATCGTGCGGGATTGGCGACGCAATCAAGTGGGTCTTGCGAATGGCCGCACGCTGGGTGTGCACTTGTCCCCGGACGCCGCGTTTTGGCGCGACGACCTCACGCGGGTCTTGGTGATCCCCCGCGGATCGCTGCAGCGCATGCATCTCACGGTGCTGCGGGCGAAGCTGGGACTATTCCCTCATCGCCTCATCATCTCGGACGCGAGCGGTCAGGTGATCGAGATCACTGACGTGGATCTGCCCACGTTGTGGCACGCGCTCCGCGCGCAAAATCCAGAGGCGACGGCTACGTATGCCCCGGAGTTGGAGGACCAGATGTTCCCGCGCCGCCGAGCCAGTCCTTCCACTGACGCGCCCCCCGAACCGAAGACCGCGCCGACAGCCGAGACGACGATCTGGAGAGCGAGGCCGTCGGTTGACCTGACCGTGCTGACGGAAGCGCCGGACGTTCCCGCACCACCGCCCCCGCCGCCAACGTCCGAGACGATCGATTGGTTTGCGGTGCGCGAGTATTTCCGGGCGCTGTTCGCCAGTCAGGGGATCGAGGCGCGGTGGTTGGGAGAACAGCCCACGGGCGTGACGCCGGTGTACCTCAATCGTCCGCTTGTGGTGCAGTGGCAGACGCTCGCCCCCATCGCAAAGGCGATCGAGGGCACCGTCGGACACGAGCTGGCCAACGCACTCGCCAGCGGCCGCGAGACCGAGTGGGTGTCACTGCGGCAAATCGACCTCGGCGACTGGACCGACATCTCCGTCGACGATTAGCGCCGACGCTCGTGTCCTCGCGCCGCTGAGTGACCGCGTGCCCGGCGATGCTTAGGTCTGCCGGCGCAGTGCGCGCGCTCGTTCGAGTGCCTGCTTGATGTTGGCTTCGAGGCCGCGGTCGGTGGGTTCGTAGTAGCGGCGGTCGGCGAGGTGGTCGGGGAGGGCTGACTGCTGCGAGACGCCGTCGGCTTCGTCGTGCGCGTATTTGTAGTCTTTGCCGTAGCCGAGGTCCTTCATCAGCGTCGTCGGGGCGTTGCGCAGGTGAATCGGCACGGGCGTCGCCAAATCCTGCGTGGCGTCCTTGGCGGCGGCGCCGTAGCCGGTGTAGACCGCGTTGCTCTTCGGCGCGGCCGCGAGATAAGTCACGAGCTGCGCGAGCGCCGTGTTGCACTCGGGCATGCCGAGGAAGTGGACGGCGTCCTTCACGGAGATCGCGAGTTGCAGCGCGCGCGGGTCCGCGTTGCCGATGTCTTCTGAGGCCAACCGCACCAGGCGTCGCGCCAGATACATCGGATCTTCGCCCGACTCGAGCATGCGGGCGAGCCAGTACATGCCGGCGTCCGCGTCGCTGTTGCGAATCGATTTGTGCAGGGCCGAGATGAGGTTGTAGTGCTCCTCGCCGGTCTTGTCGTAGAGCAGCGACCGTCGTTCGATCATCGAGGCGAGGTGCGCATTCGTCAGTCGTGGCGCCGGACCTTGCGGCAGTGTGACCACGGCCTGCTGCAAGATGTTCAGTGCCACGCGGGCATCGCCGTTCGCATACACGGCAATGGCCCGCAACGATTCATCGTCGGCCTCGTATTGCAGCCGTCCCAGGCCCCGCTCGGTATCGGTGAGCGCGCGGCGGAGCAGCGTGACGAGGTCATCAGGTGTGAGTGCTTCGAGGACGTACACCTTCGATCGCGAAAGGAGCGCTGAGTTCACCTCAAACGACGGATTCTCGGTCGTCGCGCCGACGAGGATGATCGTCCCGGCTTCGACATGGGGCAGAAACGCGTCTTGCTGGCTCTTGTTGAAGCGATGGATTTCGTCCACAAAGAGCACGGTCTGACGGCCGAGTTCTCGACGTTTCGCCTGCGCGGTGGCGACGACCTCTTTGATTTCCTTGATGCCCGACATCACAGCACTGAACGACAGAAAGTCGCCGCCGACAAACGCGGCCATCAGTCGTGCCAGCGTGGTCTTGCCGACACCGGGTGGCCCCCAGAGGATGAGCGAGTGAACGGCGCGATGCTCGAGTGCCTGTCGGAGTGGCCGGCCGGGCGCGATGATGTGGCGCTGGCCCACGTATTCGTCGAGCGTGCGCGGGCGCATCCGCTCGGCGAGCGGCGCCGCTTGAAGAGACTCGGCCGCCGGCGGCGCGCTCGGATCGTCGAAGAGCGAACTCATGAGCGCTGTCGGCGCGCTTCGTACAGGAGCAACGCCGCCGTCACCGCCACGTTCAACGAGTTGACGCCCGAGCGCATTGGAATCGCGATGCGGCCGTTGGACTCTTCGATGGCCGAGTCGGGGAGCCCGAGGCCTTCGCTGCCGAGGAGCAGCAGCGTCGGGCCCGTCAAATCGCAACGCTCAACGGGCTCGCCGTCGGCGGTGGCCGCATAAATCTTTGCGCCGACGCTGCGAGCGGCCGACAGTGTGGATTCGAGCATCGCCCGTGCGACGGGCACACGAAAAGCACTGCCCATCGCACCGCGCAAGGCCTTCCAGCCTGCGGGATCAGCACTCGCGCCGGCGGAAATCACGCCGGTGGCGCCAAGCGCGTCGGCACTGCGGATGATCGCGCCGAAATTGCCGGGGTCCTGTACGTCCACCGCCGCGACGGTGAGCGGTGGGGTGCCCGCGAACGTGTCTTCGAGTGCGGCCGGTTGCCAGCGGGCCAACGCGGCGATGCCGCTCGGTGTCTTCACGGGGCTCGCGGCTTCGATCACCGTCGAGCCAGCGTCGTACAGCGACACCGGCAGATCCTGTGCGCGGAGCGCCTCGAGCAGATCCGGCAGTTGTTGCCAGCGCTCGTGCGTCGCGATGACGATGTCGAGCGGCACGCCGGCGGCGACGGCATCACGGATCAAGTGTTCGCCATCGAGCAGGACGCACGCTTCCGAGGGCGCGCGTCGCGCGGCGCGTCGAAAACGATCGACGATGGCATCCTGGCGGCGCGTCAGGCGGAGCATGGCTCATGTTAACCTCTTGTCACCGTCATGAAGGCACGTCTAATCAAGCGTTTTGAAGATGAGATTGTCGCGTTCGAACGCGAACTGAACCACGATCTGCCCAAGGAGATTCAGCGGGCGCGTGAGTTGGGCGATCTGCGGGAAAACGCCGAGTACCACGCCGCCAAGGAGCGTCAGACCCTCGTGCAGGCGCGCGTCAGCATGCTGCGGCAGCGCGTCTCCGAGATTCAGCTGATGAGTCTCGACCGCATCCCCAAGGACAAAGCGGGCTTTGGATCGAAACTGACCGTGGTTGAGAACGGCAAGACCTTTATCTACGAACTCGTGATGCCCGAAGATGCAAATCCCGACAAAGGGCTCATCTCCGTCGCATCGCCGCTCGGACGCGCGTTCTCCGGGCATGGCGCCGGCGACGAGATTGAAGTCGTGACGCCGGCCGGCACGCGCGAATTCGAAATCTCCAAACTGATCACGATTCACGACGAAGAAGCCGAATAGCTGTGGCCGACGCGTCGTATTCGCCCCGGCTTCGCACCGCACTCGTGCTGACCGGAGCGGGGACAGCCGGCGCGTATCAGGCCGGTGCCCTGAGGGCACTCACGGAAGCCGGCGTCAAGATCGACGTCATCACTGCGCACGGCCCCGGTGTCGCCAACGCCGTGATGGCCTCTGTTGATGGCGCCGCACGCATCGGCGACGCGGCCGGTCCGTGGTCGTCACCCTCACTTGGTCGGGCCTACCGCTGGCGACTGGGTCTGCGCATCGCCGGTACCGGCATCGCCATCGCGCTCGCCTCACTGCTGCTGCCGTTGATCGTGCTCGTCGTGGCCGCGGGTATCTACGGCGTGAGCTTGCTCGCGTCACTCGTGAACCTGACGACGGTCGGCGTCGAACTGATGCACGTCTACACGGTGGTGCTCGATCTCCTCTTTCATCCGCCGATTCTGCCCACCGTGATTCCGCGGCTGATGGTGCTCTGCATGCTGGCCACCGGTGCGGTGCTGGTGGGCGCCTGGTGGCGCGCGCGCCAGATGCGCACATCCCGTCGACGTGTGACCGGCGCGGTGTGGTGGCAGTTGTTCGGGGCGCCAATCGACGCCAGCGAACCGGTGCGCACGCTCACAACCGCCGTGTGGACGTTGGTCCGGGGCGCATCGACCGAGCCGATGCCCGTGTCGGCAGAGATTGGCCGTCACTATGTGGATCTGCTCACGGAGAACTTTGGCCAGCCGGGCTTCTGCGACGTGGTGCTTGGCGTTCATGACCTCGACTCCCGACGCGATCTGACGCTCGCGGTCCTGCCCGAAGCGCGGCTCTCGCTCTTTGCGGCGAAGCGTGCCGTCGGTGGCGCACGCGAGGCGGAAGCGATTGATCTGACCACAACGATGCGCGATCAGGTGGCGGATGTGGTCGCGGGCGCACTGCATCTGGCCGGCGCAACGGCCGGTCAGGCGGTCATCTTTCCAGTGGACCACTACTGGCAGGGCGAAACGCATCGTTTGTGCGACCGGCCGGAACTGGTGCATCGCCTGGTCGAAGAAGCGATCGGCCTCGGTGCCGAGCAAGTCATCTTCATCACGGCCGCGCCGCCGGCAGGGCTGCCGCACGCGCTCGGTCCGCAGCCGGGCGATGTGCGCGGCCGGGCCGGTGAGTGGCAGCGTTCGGTGGAGACGGCGGTCCTCGACGACGCCGTCGCGCAATCGATGGCGCGATTCTCGGGTGTCTTCGTGATTCGCCCGGCGCACAATCCGATCGGGCCTTTTCAGTTTGCCGGGACGTACGACGAACGATCTGACCGCGCGCGCACCATCGCCGATCTGCAGCAGCAGGGCTACGACGATGCGTATCGGCTGTTCATTGAGCCAGTCGTCGCCAGCGGCGAACGGCAGGACGTGTTGTAAGAGGGCAGGTCATGGCAAAGACGACGAAGCACCGAGATACCGAGGCCATTCATCGCGCCGAAGGTGCGGATCCGCTGGCGACACCGCTCGTGACGCCGATCTATCAGACGAGCACGTTCCTCTTCGACAATACGAAGCAACTCGAAGACTACCAGGCGGGGACGTCCAACAAAGACATCTACTCGCGCTATGGCAATCCGACGATCCGCGCCGCCGAGCAGAAGATCGCGGCCGTGGAAGGCGCGGAAAGTGCGTTGCTGTTGTCATCGGGCATGGCCGCGATCAGCACGGCGCTGTTTGGTCTGCTGCGCGCGGGAGACGAACTCGTCGCCAGTGCGGCCATCTACGGCGGCACGATGCATCTGATTCGCGACTTCCTCGAGAAGTTCGGCGTCGTGGTGCGGTATGAGCCTCTCGATCGGTTCCAACGGCCAGCCGCCTTGCTCACCGACAAAACGAAGCTGGTCTGGTTCGAGACGCCGATCAATCCGACGTTGCGCTGCCTCGACATCGCGGCCGTGGCGTCCGCGTGCCGCGCCCGCGGCGTCCTGACCGTGATCGACAGCACATTTGCCAGTCCGATCAATCAGTCGCCGCTCGCACTCGGCGTCGACCTCGTCATGCACTCGGCGACGAAATACCTGAACGGACACAGCGACATCACGGCCGGCACACTCATTGGCAGCGAGGCGCTGATCAAGACCCTGCACCCGGCGCGCAAACTCCTCGGCGGCATGCTCGACCCGCACGCCGCGGCGATGGTCGCGCGCGGCATCAAGACACTCGGCGTGCGCATGGAGCGACACAACGCGAACGGCATGGCGGTCGCGAAATTCCTCGAAGCGCACCCGGCCGTCAGCCGCGTGTTCTATCCTGGCCTGCCGTCCCATCCCGACTACGCGATCGCCCAGAAGCAAATGCGCGGCTTCGGCGGCATGGTCACCTTCGACGTGAAATCCGGCTACGCGGGCGCGTCACGTTTCTTCGACCGTATTGAAGTCTTCAAACGCGCCGCCAGCCTCGGCGGCGTCGACAGCATCGTCAGCCTCCCGGTCCTGACATCGCAGTGGGGGTACAGCGACGACGAACTGAAAGCCGCCGGCGTCACGCGCGGCATGGTGCGGTTGTCCGTGGGCATCGAACACATCGATGACCTGATCGCGGATCTGGATCAGGCGCTGTCTTAGGGTTGTTTTTCCTGCAGGAATTGCTCGGCCAATTCCCCGATGCGGGCGGCGATGCCGATGCCGCTGAGGTCGCCGAACTTCTCTCGAAACTTGGCGATGGGCACGACCGCCTTGGCCATGGCGCGGTGGCCACCGGCGCTGCCGATGCTGCTGAAGTGCTTCTTCACGAATTCGCCGGCGTTGCGTGAGTAGCCGAGGTTGCGCACGCTCAGGATGAATTGCCCATTTACGACACCCGAGATCATCGTCCACTTCACGTCTTCGAGCTGGAGGAAGAAGTCGGCCGTGTAGGGGATGAAGTCTTCACGCGCGGTTTCGCCGAGGTAGGCGGAGAAGACCTGGTTCTTGTGCACGCTCGTGTGGAGCGCGCGCGTGACGTGCTCGAGGCGCTCGGTCGTAATTTCCGCACCTTCCATCTTGCGAATCAGCGCGGCGTCCGCGAGCGGATAGAGATACGTGAACGCTTCGAGGTCGACGCGGTTCGTGTGGCGTGCGAAGAAGAGCGTGTCGCTCTTGATCGCGTAAAGCATGGCCGTGGCCGTGCGTTCCGAGATGTCGATATCGACCGCGCGCAGGTGCTCGGTCAGGATCGTACACGTGGAGCCGTAGTCGGCGCGGATGTCTTTGAACACCGCCGTGTAGCCGGGCTGCTCGGGATGGTGGTCCACGACGAGATCCACGCGCGGGAGCAGACCGCCGAAGTAGTGTGGCTGCACGTCGACGGTCACGATCCGGTCGTAGTCGGCGAAGTGCTCCGGCGTGATGATCTCGAAGTGAATGTCGAGCATGTCGACCATTCGCAGATTTTCCGGACGCGTCACGCCTTGCAGCGCGCCGATGATGGCCGTCGTCTTGGTGCGGCGCAGGACGTTGCGCATCGCCAGACCCGCCGCGAGCGCGTCGGGATCGGGGTCGTTGTGCAGGAGGATCAGCACGCGACCGGCGTCGGCCATGTAGCGCTGGTATTGCTGCACGCGCATGCGCGTCAGCGACCGGCTCAATTCGGTGGTGAGCGCGCCCGCGAGCAGTTCTGAGAAGTCGAGATGGGTCAGCTCGGGGACGATCGCCTTGAGGTCGTCGTGCGTTCGGCGACCGGTCGCGGGTTTCGCGCCGACGTGCAGGACGTAGAGCAGCGATCCGCCGGCATCGCGAATCGTGGTCACGATTTTCTTCAGGCTCTTCTTGCCGTCGTCTTCGACGATGACGAGCGTGGAAGCGGTGAGGTCGTTGCGAACGTAGGTATCGAGCTTCTTCGGGTCCGCGACGGTGGCCGGGATGCCGTCGTCAGCGAGACGTCGGGCGAGCGGACGGCTTTCGACGAGGAACTCGACCTCGAAGGCGCCCGACAGAATCGGGTGCAACGTCCGAATAACCAGCTCGTCCTGACAGACGGCTAGTGCGCGCAAGGTATGTAAACTCCCACAGCATGGCGCCTCACAACGACCGTCACGAGCGCGCTAACTCCTGAGTATATGATGCGCGAAGAGTCCCTGATGTCCCTTCGTTTTCGTCGCTGTCTCCCGTTGACTGTGGCCGGCCTGGTCGTGGTGGGGCTATCCGCGGCGCAGCAAACCTTCAGAAGCGGCGTCAATCTGGTGCACGTGCCGGTGGTCGTCACTGCCAAGGAAGGGGCCCTCGTCCGAGGGCTGACCCAGAATGATTTTCAACTGACCGAGAACGGCGTCCGGCAGGAGGTGCAGTTCTTCACAGAAGGTGCGTCGGGGCAGAAGCTGCCGCTCCACGTCGGGCTCTTGCTCGACGTCAGCGAAAGCATGGCGCTGCCCCTGGCCCAGGCCGCCACGGCGGCGATTCGTTTCGTGAATGCGTTGGAGGAGGCCCAGGATACGACCCTGGTAGACTTCGATCACACGGTGCGCGTGGCGCGATTCGGCGCGAACGACTACCCCCGGATGTTCGAGCGAATCCGTTCGAAGCGGGCGAGTGGCAACACCGCGCTCTATGACGCGATTGCGATGTATCTGCAGTCGACCAACGACCAGGACGGCCAGCGCGTGCTGCTGCTCTATACCGACGGTGGCGACTCCACCAGCGCGCTCAACTTCGGTCAACTCGAGAAACTGCTCAAGCAGGACGACGTGTTGGTCTATTCGATTGGCTATCTCGATCGGCAGTCGCGCATGGGACTGCCACAGATGCAGCTGACGACGCTGGCGCGCGACACCGGCGGCGACGCGTTCTTCCCTGAGGATGCACGCGACCTCAATGCCATTTACGCCAAGATTCTTGACGAACTGACCTCGCGCTACACGCTCGGCTATCTGTCGAGCAACCCCAAGGACGACGGGACGTTTCGGAAGATCGAGGTGAAGGTGACGCGCCCCGACGCCGCCAAGGCCAAAGTGCGCGCCCGACCGGGGTATTACGCGGCGAAATGAGACACTGATCGTAGGCGGCGTTCAGGACCACGCCGCCCTACGACTGTCGAATAGTGCACACAGCCGCCCCCCAGACCGTGGAGTACGATTGCTCTGTTGTGTCTTTCGACCTGCAGAGCGACTTCGAACTGCGCGGTGATCAGCCCCGCGCCATCGAGCAACTGACCGAAGGCCTGGAGCGGGGTGACCGCGCACAGGTGCTACTAGGCGTGACCGGCTCCGGTAAAACCTTCACGATGGCGCAGGTGATTCAGCGCCTCCAGCGCCCCGCGCTGGTGATGGTGCATAACAAGACGCTGGCGGCGCAGCTCTTTCAGGAATTCCGCCGCTTCTTCCCACACAACGCCGTCGAGTATTTCGTCAGCTACTACGACTACTACCAGCCGGAAGCCTACATGCCGGCCACGGGCACGTACATCGAGAAGGAATCGATCATCAACGAAGAGATCGATCGACTGCGCCTCTCCGCGACGCGGTCGCTCTTTGAGCGACGCGACGTCATCATCGTTTCCAGCGTGTCGTGCATCTATGGCCTCGGCTCGCCGGAGGCCTACTACGGTCTCGTGCTTGAGTTGGCCAAGGGGCAGCGGATTGATCGCGAGCAGATTCTGCGCAAGCTCGTCGAGATTCAGTACGAACGCAACGACTATGACTTCAAGCGCGGCACATTCCGCGTACGCGGGGACATTGTGGAGGTCTACCCGTCGTACGAGGAGATGGCCGTGCGCATCGGGCTCTTCGGCGACGAAGTCGACGAGTTGGTCACGTTCGATCCGCTGACCGGCAAGGTCCTCAGGCGCCACGACAAGTTGGCCGTGTATCCGAAGTCGCACTTCGTCATGCCGCGCGCACGCGCGGTCGCTGCCGTCGAGACCATCAAAACGGAGCTCGAGGAGCGACTGCAGGTCCTGGAGCACGCCGGGAAGAAGGAAGAAGCGGGCCGGCTGCATCAGCGCACGATGTTCGATCTCGAGATGATGAAAGAGATCGGCTACTGCCACGGCATCGAGAACTACTCGAGGCATTTCTCCGGCCGCGCAGCGGGCGAGCCGCCGCCGACGCTGCTCGACTACCTGCCAGACGATGCCATCACGATCATCGATGAGAGCCATCAGACGGTGCCGCAGATCCGCGGGATGTATGCCGGCGACCGCGCGCGCAAGACGGTGCTTGTGGACTACGGTTTTCGATTGCCGTCGGCGCTCGACAATCGTCCGCTGAACTTTGGTGAGTGGGACGCTCGCGTGAAGCAGGTCGTCTATGTGAGCGCGACACCAAGCCCGTGGGAGTTGAAGGAGGCTGGCGGTGTCATCGTTGAGCAGATCATTCGACCAACGGGCCTCGTGGATCCGACGATCGACATTCGTCCGGTGACCGGGCAGATTGATGATCTTCTGGCGGAGATCCGCATGGTTGTGGCCAAGAACGAGCGCGTGCTCGTCACGGTCCTGACCAAGAAGATGGCCGAGGACCTGACGACGTACTACCAGGAGCTCGGTGTGCGCGTGCGGTATCTGCACTCAGACATCGACACCCTCGAGCGCGTCGAGATTCTGCGCGACTTGCGGCTCGGCAACTTTGATGTGCTGGTCGGCATCAACTTGCTGCGCGAAGGTCTGGACCTGCCTGAAGTCTCGCTGGTCGCCGTGCTCGATGCGGACAAGGAAGGGTTTCTCCGGTCCACTGGTGCGCTGATTCAGACGATGGGGCGGGCGGCGAGGCATGTGAATGGCCGCGCGGTGTTGTACGCCGACCGGATGACCGACTCGATGAAGGCGGCGATTGGCGAGACCGACCGGCGTCGTGAAGTGCAGCAGGCGTACAACGTGGAGCATGGCATCACGCCGCAGTCCATCATCAAGAACATCGACGAGGTCATGTCGAGTGTCTACGAACGTGACTACATGACCGTGTCGCGTGTGCCCGATGAGCGCGAGCAATTCAAGTCGCGTGCGGCGCTGGATGCGCACATCGTGAACCTTGAAACACAAATGCGCGCGGCGGCCGCGAATCTCGAGTTTGAGCGCGCGGCGCAGATTCGTGACCAGCTCAAGAAGATTCGAAACCCTGATCTGGTCTTGATCGGCGAGACCAAGTCAGAAGGCGCCGCATGACGTGGCTGACGCAGTGGCTGAAGAGCGCCTTGCAGCAAGTGCAGGAGTACTTTATCCTGCTCGGCAAGGTCGCCCGCGGCCTGGTTACGCCGCCGTTCTATGCCCGCGATGTGATTGAGCAGTTCGATGCGATCGGCGCCGGTTCGCTCACCGTCGTGCTGCTGACCGGCACATTCACCGGCATGGTGCTCGCATTGCAGTCGGGCATCACGCTCGACAAGTTCGGCGCGCGTTCCATGGTCGGGCAACTGGTCAGTGCGTCGATGGTCAAGGAACTCGGGCCCGTGCTGACGGCGCTGATGGTCTGCGGCCGCGTCGGTTCCGGCATTGCCGCCGAGCTGGGCTCGATGACCGTGACCGACCAGATCTCGGCGTTGCGCGCGCTCGGAACGGACCCCGTACGGAAGCTGGTGATTCCCCGCGTGATCGCCGGCACGCTCATGGTGCCGTTGCTCACGGTGGTCGCCGACGGCGTCGGTTTGGTCGGCGCCTGGCTCATCGCCGCGACACAGCTGAAAGTGGCCTCCGCGCCCTTCTGGAACAGCGTCGTCGCCGGCCTCTACATTGAAGATGTGTGGATGGGGCTGATCAAGCCGTTCTTTCTCGGCTTCGTGATCGTGTCGATCGGTTGCTATGTGGGGTTGGGGACCAAGGGCGGCACGCAGGGGGTGGGGCGCGCCACGACCAATGCGGTGGTGGCCGGCTCGGTCGTGGTCCTGGCCGTGGACTTCCTCGTGACGAAGCTGCTGTTCATGGTGCTGTACTGATGGGCGCCGTGCATGACTGAGTTCGCCATCGCGTTCGAGAAGGTCTCGCTTGCGTTTGACGACAAGGTCGTCCTGCGCGACGTGAGCTTCTCGCTCGAGCGCGGCCACACGAAGATCGTGATTGGCGCGTCGGGTTCGGGCAAGTCCACGATTCTGCGGCTGATTCTCGGCTTGCTGAAGCCGGACGGCGGCCAGATTCGTATCAACGGTGAACGCGTGGACCAGATGCACGAAGAGGCGCTGATGAAGGTGCGCGCCGGCCTCGGCATGGTGTTTCAGGAAGGCGCGCTGTTCGATTCGCTCACCGTGCGTGAGAATGTCGGCTATCAACTGTTTGAAGAGACCACGATGCCGATTCCCGAGGTCGATGCGCGCGTGGGCGAAGTGCTCGGATTCGTGGGGCTCGGCGAGTTCGTCGGCCGCATGCCGTCAGAGTTGTCGGGCGGCCAGCGGCGTCGCGTCGCCATTGCGCGTGCGCTGACGTCGAAGCCGAAAGTGTTGCTCTACGACGAGCCGACGACCGGGCTCGATCCGATCACGGCGCTGACGGTGGATGATGAAATCATTAAACTGCGCGACCTGGAAGGCGTCAGCGCGATTCTCGTGACGCACCAACTGCGCGATGCGTTCTATGTTGCCACGCACGAGGCGGTGAAACAGGGCGACCAGATCACATTCGTGCCCGCATCTCCGGAGAAAGCCGCGATGACCGAGTTCCTCATGTTGAAGGACGGCGGCGTGGCGTTTGAAGGCGCGGCTGATGCCTTGCGGCACTCCGACGATCCATATCTCAAAGCGTTCTTGTCTTAGGAGTCATTGCCATGCCACGCACGCGTTCATTGGCGTTCTCGGAATTGAAAATCGGCATCATCGCCGTCGTGGCCATTGTGCTGGCATCGCTGCTGATCATCGCCGTGGGCGGGCAGGCCGGGTTCTTCTGGCAGCAGTACCCGCTGCGGACCAAGTTCACGAACGTGCAGGGGATGAAGTCCGGCGCGGTCGTGCGTGTGGCGGGCAAGGACGTGGGCAAGGTCACGAGTGTCGAGCTCTCCGGGTCGCTCGTCGAAGTCGGCATGACGCTGAACAAGAACGTGCGGTCGTTGATCACCGGCGGCTCGAAGGCGTCGATGGGGTCACTGAGCCTGCTCGGTGAGCCGATCATCGAGATTTCGGCCGCGCCGAGTGGCGCGGTGCTTGCCGACAACGCCTATCTCGAGTCGACCGGTAGCGGGAGCCCGATCACGGATCTGGCCAACGAAGCGAAAACGACGCTCGATGAGGCGGGAAAACTGGTGGCGGAAATTCGGGCGGGAAAGGGGACGTTGGGCAAGCTCTTCACCGACGAAGCGGTCTATCGCGACCTCGATTCGCTATTGCTCGCGACCAATCGCGTCGCGCTGGGGCTCGAGGGCACGAAGGGCACGGCGGGCCGCTTGATCAATGACCCCGCGCTCTACGACAGCATGAAGAAGACGATCGACGACCTCCACGACGTCATCGCGCCACTCAAGGCACGCACGAGCCCACTGGGGCGCCTCTTGAATGACGATGCGATGGGGACGCAGATGGGGAATACGATGACGAACCTCGAAGCGGTGTCCGCCAAGCTGGGGAAGACCGACGGCACGATGGGGGCGCTACTGAACGATCGGCAGCTCTACGATCGGCTCAACGGGGTCACTGAGCGGATCGACAAGCTGGTGGCCACGCTGCAGGGTACCACCGGAACGGCCGGTACGCTGCTCAATGACAGACAGCTCTACGACAATATGAACAATACGATGAAGGAAATGCAGGCGCTGCTCGCAGACATCCGCAAGGATCCCAAGAAGTTCCTGCGCGTCAGCGTCAGCATCTTTTAGCGACAGAGGCCGGGAGGCCGCAATGACGACACTCGACACCACGTTTCTTGGGTTGATCGCCCTCTCGACCGCCATCATGGCCGCGATCCAGATTGGGGCCATTATTTTTGCCGCGCGGGCCGCGAAGGCGACGGCGCGGGCGATGCAGCAGCTGCAGGGCGATCTGGCGCCGATTCTGGTCAACGCCCGCAAGGCGTCTGAGGACGCGGCGAAGATGACTGGTCTGGCGCTTGCGCAGGTCGAGAAGATTGACGGCCTGGTCTCGCGCACGGTCGAGCGGGTCGATGACACAGTGGGCGCCTTGCATGGAGGTGGTGTCCGGTCCGCTCCGCAAGGGGGCGGCGCTCTGGAAGGCCCTCGAGGCGCTGCTCGCGTTTCTGACCTCGCGGAAGGAACGCGCCAAGGCCACCCCGCCGGATGGCGACGAAAGCCTGTTTATCGGGTAGGATTTGCCCATGCGAAATCTGGCAACGCTCGCTCTCGGGTTGGCCGTCGGTGTCGGCAGTGTGAACACGGTGCTGGCCCAGGCGCCGCCTCCGGCCGCGTCCGTGGCCGCGGCGAAGGAAGTCGTCGCCCTGATGACCAAGGCCAAGACCGACTGCATCGCCATCGACAATTCCGCCGTGTTTGGTGGCTACGTCGGCGCGCTGCTGATTCCCGGCGCGAAGCTGACGGTGGTCTCCGCCCGGTTCAAAGACACGACGTCGATGACCTACAAGCTGTACCAGAAGGACTGCATGGGCGCGTATGCTGACCTGAGCGCCGCGATTGACGCGCTCGATCGCGTGGTGGTGGATGACATCAGCGCCGACGGTCTCATTGCAATGCCGAAGAAGGATGCTCCCCGGGACGGCATCACGCGCGATGGCAAGACCATCAAATTCGACGGCGACAAGAACGCCCTCAAGCAGATCAAAATGACGCCGGAAGACTTCACCAAGACCTTTTCAAGCGCCGACGAGACCTACACCCAACTCTTGCTCTTGCTGTCGAAGGAACTGAAGAAGTAAACTATCAATTCCTCTGGATTGGGCGCTTAGCTCAGCTGGTAGAGCATCGCCTTCACACGGCGGTGGTCGCAGGTTCGAGTCCTGCAGCGCCCACCAATTCCACACAGTCCAGGTCTCCCGTCAGCCTCCCCTGATGCTATGCTCCCCCCAATGAGCACCGGGAAAGAGAGGGTCCGATGAACCGCGTGGCGATACTGGGTCTCTTGGGCGCATTTGTGCTCGCCATCCCCGTCGCAGGGCAGCAGCAAAAGTCGTTGTCGGTCGTCGCGCAGCCCTCTGACGTCCTAGAGAAAGCCGCCGGCGTCGGCGAGCGGTACGCCGTGTTGATCGGCATCACCAAGTATCAGAACGCGTCCATCAATCTGGCCTTTGCTGCGGCCGACGCGGAATCGATGAACAAACTGCTCCTCGACCCGGAAATCGGCGGCTACAAACCGGAAAACGTGCGATTGCTGGTCAATGAACAGGCCACGCGCAAGAACATCATGAGCGCGCTGGGCGCGTGGCTCGCCGGCCGTGTGAAGCCCGAGGACAGCGTCATCATTTTTTACTCCGGGCACGGGGCACTCGGCGCCAACACAGACGCGTACTGGGTCACGTACGACGCCGACATCGATGACCTCTACTCGTCGGCGCTCGGCAATAAAGAGATTTCGGGGTTGATCGCCAATCTGAAGGCGAAGCGCAAGCTGACGCTGATCGATTCCTGTTTCAGTGAAGCCACGGCGAAGACGTACAAGGCGCTGGTGCCGTCAGATGTGTTCCGAGAGTTCGATGGTCGCGGTGCCGTGACGATGACCGCATCCACGGGACAGGAAAAATCGGTCGAACTCAATGGCCACGGTGCGTTTACCTATCATCTACTCGATGCGTTGAGTGGCAAGGCCGACGTCAACGCCAACGGCGTCGTCGAACTCGACGAAGTGTGGAACTACCTGAGCGACCGCGTGCAGAAGACGGCCGCAGAAGGCGGCAATCGTCAGCGGCCGGTGCTGCTGGCCGATCGCCTCGAACATGGGTTTCCCCTGACGATTAACCCCGCGCGTGCTGGTGGTGCGACGCTCGCCGAACTCAAGAAGTTGTACACCGCCGGCACGATCACGGTGGACGAAGTGGGTGAGGCCGAGCGTCTCTTCGAACAGCGCGAGGGCACGCCGGAACTGCGCCAGCTCTATCGCGATCTGGCGGCCGGTGTGTTGACGCCGGAATACTTCCGGAAGATGCGCCAGATGCAGGGGTTGGCGCCGGCGCCCGGGACTACGGTCAACGCGGGATCGCGACAAATCGAATCGGATCCGGCCGTCGCATACGCGCAGGCCGAAACGCAAAACTCCGAGGCCGGTTGGGACGCCTTTGTGAAGACGTATCCCACCAGTCCGCAGGCCGCGTTGGCGCAGGGCAAGCTCGATGCATTGCGCAAGGCGACCCGCGAGCGTGCTGAGGCGCTCGAGGCGACTGCGGCCTACGTGCTGGCCGATTCGCAGAACTCCGAGGCCAGTTGGGGCGGCTTCATCAAGCAGTACCCAGCCAGTGCGCTGGCCAATGTCGCGCAGAGCCGGCTCGATGCGCTGCGACTGGCGAATCGGGAGCGCGAAACGGCGTTGTACTCGAAGGCCGTCGGCTCTGACGCGGTTGGCGACTGGGATCGCCTCCTCGTGGAATTTCCTGCTGGCCGATTCGTTGAAGAGGCCGTGAAGAAGAAAGCCTTGAGCGAACGTCGCGTCGAAGAAGAAGGCATGCTCAAGGCCGTGCGCACGCGTGATACGACCGAGGCGTGGAACGAATATCTGGTCAAGTACCCAAACGGCGTGGGTGTGACCGAGGCCCGCAAGCGCATCGACCAGTTGGGCTATCTGGAGATGGCTGATCTCGTATCGATTCCGGCTGGCACCTTCATGATGGGGTCTTCGCAGGGGGACGGCGATGCCAAGCCCGAACATCGTGTGGAGGTCGATGCGTTTCGCATGGGTCGCGGCGAAGTGACGAACCGGCTCCTGCTGAAGTTTCTGGATGAGACCAAGCGACCGCGGCCGGCCGAGCCGAACTTCGCCAAGAACTACATGAGCAGCAATCCGGATCTGCCGGCGGTGAATGTGAAATACACCGACGCGATCGCGTTCTGCGAATGGTTGAGCCAAAAGACCGGCGCCAAGGTGCGATTGCCCACGGAGGCGGAGTGGGAATACGCCGCGCGCGGAGGGCGCGACGGCAACCCGTACCCATGGGGCACCGGCGATCCGAAGGTGCGTGCACGGTTCAAGGACAACGCGAATTCGGGCATGAAAGTCGTGGCCATCGACGCGTTCCCTGCCAACGATTTTGGCCTGCGGAACATCGTCGGCAACGTGGCCGAGTGGGTCGCGGACTACTACGACGAAAATGTCTACCGGGGCGGTAACCAGCGGAACCCGGCAGGACCATCGACTGGAAAAGAGCGCGTCATTCGTGGCGGGAGCTTCGACGGTGGCGACGACATGCTGCGGGTGTTCGTGCGCGACAAGGCTGAGCCCATCCACGCGGAATCCTGGCTGGGGTTCCGGATCGTCGTGAAGTGATGCTGCGCATGCGCTCCGGCATCGCGGCGAGTCTGTCGCTTGTGTGGCTCGTCATGATCGCAAGCGTGGCCGCGCAGACTGGTGCGTCGGTGCGCTTTCGGTTCGCATTCGGGACCGTCCCCGCCGCAGGTGCGAACCCCGCACTGGTGCGCATCACACAGGACACCACCCTCAAGACCGGTGATCAGCTGAAGATGCTGGTCGAGCTGCAACAGCCTGGCTTCCTGTACGTCATCTATCGCGCGCCAAATAACGATCTCGACGTGTTGTACCCGGCCGACCTCAAGAAGGGGGCGCCCGTCGGCCAGAAGCAGTTCATTCCGTCAGGCACGGGCTGGTTCAAGCTCGACGACCCCGCCGGCGACGAGACGTTTTACGTCTTGGGATCGGTGCAGCGCCTGAACGAACTGGAAGCGTTGCTCGGTCGCCACGCCGCCGCGCCGGCCGCCGGGAAGACCGCGATCGTGACAGAGATCGTGGCCGAGATCAGGCGCCTGCGCACGCTCCACCGCAATGTGGCCGCACCCGTGGAGCGCCCCGTGCTCATCGGCGGTAACGTCCGCAGTCTCGGCAAGGCCACGACCCGCGAACTGCCCGACGTGAGCACCATCGCCGTGGACATCACGGCGGCCACCTTTTACGCGCGGACCTACACGGTCACGCATAAATAGCCCGATGGCCCCGCGCGCACGGTCGGCGAACCGGTCGGCCGTTCTCCTCCTGATCGCGTCATTCGTCGTGGCGCAGTTGGTCTTCCTCGCCGCGCCGGGCGTCCTCGAGTCGTGGAACGCGCAGGTCTTCGATCAACTGTTGGTGTTCCGGGCGACGTCGCCGCGATTTCTGCCTGTATACGACAACACGATCGTCCACGTCGACATCAACAACGCCAGTCTCAAGGAGATCGGGCAGTTCTATCTCGATCGAGGACACCTCGCCCGCGGCGTCCAGAACCTCGGCCGACTGAATGTGGCCGCGCAGGCCTACGACTTCGTGTTCGCCGCGCCGCAAACAGCCGCGGAGGATGCGTCGCTGATTCGCGCCACCGCTGAGGCGGCGAATGCCTACTTCGGCGTGGCGTTTCGTCTGTCGGACGCGGTCACGCCCGCGGGCGACGATCCCGCCGTCACGCGCTACCTGACCGAGACCGCGTGGCGCATCCGTGTGGATGGCGACATCACGCACCCCGGAGTGCCGACGGGGGGGAGTCCGCTGAGTACATTTCCGGCGTTGGCGGAAGCGGCGCGGGGTCTCGGATCCTTGGCCATCTCGGCAGATGCCGATGGCGTCATTCGTCGATTCCCGTTGATCCTGCGATACGGCGACGCCTTCTACCCGAGTGTGCCGTTGCGGGTGATGTGCGACTACCTGCACGTGACAAGCGAGCATGTTCGGCTCCGGCCGGGTCGCTCCCTGACACTTGAGCGTGGAGGGTCGGCGCCCGACGTCACCATTCCCATCGATCGTGACGGATACGTCCGCATCAATTTCATCGGCGGCTGGGATCGCATGACGCACGTCAGTTTCTCGGACGTCTATCGCGCGTCAGAAGATCGCGATGCGCTCGATATTCTGCGGCAGGAACTCGCCGGCAAGATCGTCGTGGTCGCGGATGTGTCAGCCAACTCGCGCGATGTGGGCCCGGTGCCGACCGATCGCGAGTATCCACTGAGTGGTCTGCTGGCCAACGTGATGCACAGTATTCTGACCCGGTCGTTCCTGCATGAGTTGGGCGTGGGCCGGGCACTGGCGATGGACGGTCTGCTGATCGCGGCCGTCTGGTTCCTCGCACTGCGGCTGCGCCCGGTCTCGTTTTCGGCCGGCGTGATCGGACTCGCGGTCGCGTACCTGGCGATCGTCATCCTGTCGTTTCTGTATTTCCAGCTTCTGCTCCACATCGTTCGACCGATGCTGATGCTCGCGCTTGCGCTGACCTCGAACGTGACCTATCGCTTCGTGGTGGAGGAGCGTGACAAGGCCTTCCTCAGACGGACGTTCGAAGCGTACTTTCCGCCGAAAGTGGTGGAGCGCATCATTGCGAATCCCGACTTGATCGCCTCGGCCGGTGAGCGCAAGGAGTTGACGATTCTGTTCAGCGACATTGCCGGGTTCACCAAGCGATCATCGACGCTGCCGCCGGATCAGATTCAAGGATTCCTGAACGAGTATTTCGAGGCGATGATCGACATCGTGTTTCGGTATGAAGGCACCGTCGACAAGTTCATCGGCGACGGCCTGATGGTGTTTTGCGGCGATCCCGAGCATCAGCCGGATCATGCGGTGCGGTGCGTGCGGATGGCGGTGGATATGCAGCACAAAATCCGCGAGATCAGCGCGCGCTGGGAGCAGCGAGGCGATCCACCGTTGAACGTGCGCATCGGCATCAACACCGGCGTGGTCGTCGTCGGCAATCTGGGCTCAGCGCGACGCTTGTCGTACACCGTCCTCGGCTCGAACGTGAATCTCGCCGCTCGTCTTGAAGCCAACGCGCCGGTGGGCGGCATCTTGATTTCTTCGCGCACGAACGAACTGCTCGCTGGCGCAGTGCCGACCAGGCCTGCCGGCAAGATCTCGGTGAAAGGGCTGGACGAGCCCGTCGAGGTCTTCGTTGTAGTTGGAATGGACGAGGTCGAATAAACAGAACAAGCGTGTGGCGCGTGCTATCGTTTCTCCGGGCGAACAATCTTCCAAGGGATTCGATGGCGAGAGCGATGAGAGCATGCACGTGGCTGGTGTCGACCCTCGCGATGCTCAGTGTGTCAGCCGCGATCAGTGCGCAACAGGGGCGCGAGACACCCGTCATCACATGGCCCGCGCCGGCCCCGATCATCTACGGCGCGCCGCTCACGGACGCCCAACTCAACGCCATAGCGAGCACCACCGGCCAGTTTGTGTATGGTCCGCCGATTGGAACGACGCTGCAGGCCGGCGACGGGCAGTTGCTCACCACGACCTTTATTCCGTCCGACACCATGCGCTACAACGTCGTCTCGAAGAGCGTGGCGATCAACGTGGCGAAGGCTACGCCGACCATCGACTGGCCTGCGCCACTATCGATTGCAGTGGGCACGCCGCTCTCCGAGCGGCAACTCAACGCGACGTCGAGTGTGGGTGGCACGTTCAGCTACTCGCCGTCGTACAGCGATATGTTTGCCGCCGCGGGCGCGCAGACCTTGTCGCTCCGGTTCGCGCCGGCCGATTCCGCCAACTTCAATCCGGTGATGACCACGGTGTCGATTGGCGTGATCAGCGTGCCGATCAAGTTCTCATCGTCGGAGCCGACGCCGGTGCGTGACGCGCCGGCGAAGGCGCAGGCGGTGGCTCAGTCAGGTCAGCAGAGTGTCGTCGCGCTCAAGGAAGGGCTGGCTCTGACCGATCCGCTGGTGACGTGGATTACCCCGTCGGCAATCGTCTGGGGCACGCCACTCGGTGCCACGCAATTGAACGCGGCGGCCAGTGTGCCGGGTTTCTTTATTTACTCGCCGGCAGGGCAGACCATTCTTGAAGTTGGCTCAGGGCAAACACTGTCGGTGACCTTCACACCGGTCGACATGGCGAACTACTCGAGTGTGACCAAGAAGGTGACGATCGACGTCACGAAACGGACGCCGACGCTTACGTGGTCGAACGCAACGATCACTGTCGGCACGCCGCTCTCGTTCACACAATTGAGCGCGGCGAGCAGCGTGGCGGGGTCGTTCGTGTTTACACCGCCCGCGGGCACGGTTCTGCCCGCCACGCGCTATCTGTTGAAGACGGGCACCGTCGTGACGACCGTGGCTGGCGTATTTACGCCGACCGACACCGCGCACTACACGAATGCGACCGCGACGAGTGTCGTCACGGTCAATGGGTGGAAACGCACGCCTGTGGCGAGGCTGTTGGGGCGGCCCGGCCCTGGGCCTGTGGTGGTCGATGGATCCGGGAATGTCTACATCCCGGACACGAGCAATCAGCGCATCGTGATGGTGAGCGCCTCGAACGGTGCCGTCTCCGTGATTGCTGGCTCCGGCGTGTGCGGTTTCACCGGCGATGGTGGACCGGCGGTCTCGGCCAGGCTCTGCAATCCCTCCTCCGTGGCACTCGACCGCAGCGGCAACCTCTACATTGCAGACACGTCAACGTTCCGCATTCGGAAGGTGTCGGCGGTGACCGGGATCATCACGACGATCGCTGGCACCGGAGTGGCTGGATTTAGTGGTGATGGCGGGCCGGCTACGTTGGCGCAGATCGCCACACCCCGATACATCGCGACCGATGCCTTGGGAAATGTGTATCTGAGCGAGGGATGCCGCGTGCGAAAGGTGACGTCGGGGACAGGAATCATCGATTCGGTGGCCGGCACGGGTGTCTGCGGCACGACGCCGGACGGCGGGCCGGCTCTGGCGACCCGATTTAATCAGACCGGCGGTGTGGCCATCGATGCGAGTGGCAATCTCTGGATTGCGGATGGTTCGACTGATGAAGGGTTTCGCGTCAGGCGTGTGGACGCGAATACGAGCCTCGTCTCAACGCGTTTCACGCACACGAATAGTTTCTTCTCGCCCCCAGGCGCCTTGTCGATCGACGACGCCGGCGACGTGGCGGTGAGAGCAGCGGGGAGTAGCGGTGGGGCGTTCCTCATCCCGGCGAACAATGCGATCACGCCGTATTTCTCGTCGAACTCACTGCAGGAACTGGCAAGCCAATCAACGTTTACCGGATCACTGGATGCAGCGGGGAACCTGTATGTGGCCTACGAGGAGTTCACAGACTCGGTGGCCAGCATCACGCTTTTCAAATTCTCGGATCAAACCACTTCCGCGCCCCGCATTGGCGCGGACTTCGACGGCGATGGGCGCAGTGAACTCGTCGCCTATACGCCGTCGACCGGTCAGTGGCTCTCGCTCGATTCGTCAACGCTCTATACCACCCGCCATGAATTCGATCCGCAGTTCTGGGGGGCGCCGGGCGATGTGCCGGTGCTTGGTGACTACGACGGCGACAACCGGCTCGACTACGCGGTCTACCGGCCATCGACCGGTGCCTGGTATTTCATTCCCTCGCGAACGCGAGTCGGAGTCGGCTACACCTGGGGCGCAGTGGGCGATGTGCCGGTGCCTGGCGACTACGACGGCGACGGCAAGAATGACCTCGCGGTCTACAGGCCATCGACGGGCGAATGGTACTTTCTCAAGTCGAGCACGGGTTTTGCCGTCGGAGCGGGCTTCAAGTGGGGGGCAGTGGGTGATGTGCCGGCTCAGGCAGACTTCGATGGCGACGGCATCACTGACCTGGTCGTGTACCGACCGACGACAGGAGAGTGGTATGTCCTGAAGTCGAGCAGCGGCTTCAGCGTCGGCGCGGGATACCAATGGGGCGCACCCGGCGACGTGCCGGTTCCAGGTGACTACGACGGTGATGGCCCGGCCGATCTCGCCGTGTATCGCCCGTCCACCGGTGAGTGGTACTTCCGCACCTCAAGCAGTGGATATGCAACCGCGGCCGGTTTTAAGTGGGGCGCCGTCGGTGATTTGCCGGTGGAGGCTGACTACGATGGCGATGGAAAGGTTGACCTGGCCGTCTATCGCCCGTCGACGAGCGACTGGTTCATTTTGAAATCAAGCAGTGCGTTCACTGTCGGCATCGGCTATCACTGGGGAAAGTCCGGTGACATCGCCGTTGTGGTTGTGAAGTGATCCTGCGCTAGCGAGCCTTGGCCCGAAACCGCAGCAACACCGCAACGATTACGGCAACCGCGGCCGCAAGGGTCGCCATGCCGCCGACCACGACGACGAAGAACAGCCGGAACGATGTGGAATCGACGAAATCCATCGACCTTGATTGTGACATAAGCTCAAGCCATGGTCAGAGGCAAGGCCCTCGGATTCGTCCTCGTGTGCGCCATCACCGTACAGCAGGGGAGCGACGTGCGCGTGTCCGCGCAGAGCCAGACCTTCCGCGGCGATGCGCAGTCGGTGCTCGTCTATGCCTCGGTCACCGACAAGACCGGCCACTTTGTTACTGATCTGACCCGCGACAATTTTGAAGTCAACGACAACGGCAGGAAGCAAACGCTCACAGCGTTTAGCACGGAGCTACAGCCGCTCACGGCCGTGCTGATGCTCGACCGCAGCGGCGCCGGATCCTATGCACTGGATCTTGAGCGGGGCGCTGCTCTGGAGTTCATCTACGGGCTGACGGCCGCAGATCGCGTGCGGATCGGGACCTTTGCGGCGACGACGCGGTTTGAGCCCACGATATTTACAAATGATCGCATCGCGCTGGCGAAGGCCCTGCAGGCAGAGACCGTTGAGGCGGGCCCCACACCGTTGTGGAACGCGGCCGCGGCGGCGATCGACGCGCTGGCAAATGAGACCGGTCGACGAGTGCTGATGCTGTTCACAGATGGCACCGACAGCCCGGATCCCACACCTGACAACATCACACTCGCCGCGCTGAAGATTCGAGCCGAACAGGCCGGCGTCACGATCTACACGGTCGGCGTCATCGTCACCTGCAGCAGCGGGGGAGTCAGTGACGACGCTGTTCGGCGAGCGCAGCGCGGAGGCGGTGGGCAAGGGCGCGGCGGCGGCGGGCGTGGCGGCGGAGGTCGAGGTGGCCGCGGTGGCCGCGGTGATGACCGCCCGTGCATGGCCTTCAGTGCCGCCGTGCCCGATCCCGGTCTGAAAGATCTGGCCGCGTCGAGCGGCGGCGTCTACACGGAGATGCGTGGCGCCGTCGACATGGCCACAACCTTCCGGCATCTGTCGGACGAACTGCACCATCAGTATCTGCTCGCGTTCACACCGGCCGCGCTCGACAACAAAGAGCACGCGATCAAGGTGAAGCTGCCGGGGCGATCAGGGCTCACCGTACGAGCCCGCGCGAGTTACTTCGCTGGCGTCAGCGCTGGCGAGCGTGAAACAACACCGCGAGCAACAACATCGCGGCGGTAGCCACTTCGACCCAGATGGAGACATTCATCGCAAACGAGTGATGCGTCATCGGCGCCAGTGTGTAGTGATCAAGACCGCCGAGCCCGGCCGCCGCGTAGAGACCGATCAACGCCGATCCCAAAGTGCGACGATCGCGCGTGAAGGGCGCGTATCCGGCCATGCCGATGGCCGTTTCAATCGACCATGCCAACATCACGCCGGCTGGCGAGAGCCAGCGCGGCATGTTGGGATACCACGTGAGATACCACGCGTTGTGCGCGTGATGGAGGAAGCTGGCCGCGACGTAGGCGAAGAGCAGCGCCGGCAGTCGCGCCGCTGATGTCATCGCTTCGTCTTAGGTTGAAACACCGAGATCCGCAGGTCCCTGAGCCAGGCCTCGCCCGGGCCCTTCATCAACACAGGATTGAAGCCCGTGCGGTACGGCTTGCCGTCCCAATGCGGTGTGATGAAGACGTATCGCAGGTGCGTCCACTCAGGATACGCGTGGTCAATCTGGTGGTACCGGCCGATGTCCGACTGCCAATACAGCGCCACAATCGGCGCCGTCGTCTTGACCCATGCTTCGTACACATAGACCGTGTCTGGCTGCAGCGGAAATTCCTGATAGATGACGCTCCAGTTGCCTTTGCGGTATTTGGCGTGCCACGCGCGCTGATTGGTGCCCACGGTGTCTACGCTTAGCGTGGTGTCTGAGTCGGGATGCAGGTTCCATTCCTTGAGCCCATCAGCGAAGCTGCCGTTCTGAAACAGGTTAGGACCGCGACGATCTTCCGTGTTGGCATTTGCGGCGGCAAGTGTTTCGTCACGCGCCGCGGTGGCCTCGGCCACCGCGCGATCCGCGGCGGCCTGCGCGGCGGTCGCGAGCTCAGTGGTCGCCTCGTACGACTTGAACCACTTCGACGATTGCCGTGCGAGCTCGGCCTCCAGCGCATACTGCGCGGCCTGCGCCGCCCGCAACGACTCGGGGGCCAGACTGACCGCGGCGGAGGCGTTCGCCGCCTCGAGCTTCGTTTTGGCGAGCGCGATGTCCTTGGCCGGTGGCTGTGCCGATGAGCAGCCGGAGACCACGCCGACGAGACTGAGTAGGGCAACACCTGTGACGAACTTCATGATGACGCGATTCACGATGACCTCCGAATAATCATTGCTGCTTGTCTTGTTCCGAGCGCTTCCATACATTCGCATATAGTGCCGCTCCCGCGAGGACGACCGCCAGGAAGAGGGCGTCCAATCGTGCCGTCGTGAGTGCGGCAACCGTGCCTTCGGCGGCCGCCCAGACCGAGACGCCAACCGCCACCGTACCCAAGACGAGCGGGATCAGGGGCGGCAGTTGTGGAAGGCCACGGGCCGCGATGATCCAGACCACGATAGCGATCACGACCACGATCAGGTCGGGCTTGAGCGCGACGACACCCGTCGCCGTCGCCCACCCACCAACCGCGAGCAGGAGCACGCCGGCGACGAAGCCGGCCCGTGTGCGTACCATTCGCAGCAGCGACTGCCATGCGGCGGATGGAATAACAGACAGAGCGGCAATTGCCGCGATCGCCACATACGGAATCAACAACGCGTAGAGGGGCAGGATCAGTCGATCGCCAGCCGTGGGAAAGACGATGACGAGCGCCACGAACTGCGCGAGCGCTATGCCCAGGGGAATGAGACCCGCCATTCCGACAGGCGGTAGCCAGGATGGACCGCGCATCCAGACGAGAAGGCCAATGAGTGCCATGACCCACATGGCGATGAAGAAGTCGGACCGCCCCATCTCCGGTGCGAGATCGCCAAACCATCCCAGCGCGTAAATGGCCTTCTTGCGCCAGCCATCGAAGAATGCTCGCGGGTGCTGGCGGCCATACTCCAGCGAGACCTGCACGTTCTCATCAAGACCCAGTGACACGTACTGCGTCTTGTGATCCGCGGGGATCTCAATCTTCATCGGTGGCTGATTGCCGAGATAGAAGTTGATCGAGCCGCTCGACGCGATCATGACGGCCTTCGCCGACACGACCCAATTGCGATACGTGGCGAGTGACGTCACCGCGATGAGGGCCAGGGCCAGGACGATGACGGTGCGACCGGCGCGCTTCGTTCGCCAGAGCGCGAGGCCTGTGAGCGGCAGTGCGATCGGCCACGACAGCATCAGCGTGGATCGCGCCAGCACCGCGAAGCCGCCGACGACACCAACGCCGGCTGCCGTGGCGATGGTCGGTGATGGGCGGCGCGCCAGTTGAACGAGTTGCCACGTCCAGATGCACGCGAGTGGCACGAACAGCAGCTCGGTGAGCAGGAATCCGCTCCACGGCGCGACCTTCTCGAACACAAAGACGATGGCCACGACCAGGCCGGTGACGCCGACACGGTCGCCGAACAGTGTCGCGGTCGTGCGCCACAGGGCCATCACCGTGGCGCCGACGAAGAGTCGCTGCACAAGGTAGATGCCGTACAGGCCATCGCCGAAGATCCAATGGAGGCCGGCGACGAAGTACGCGTAGAGCGGCTGGAAGTAAAACGGTTGCCCCTGACCGAGCGCCGCCCCTCGCGTCATCCACAACCCGTGCAGACCGATATCGCGCGCCATGGTTTCGTACGAGAGCCAGTCGTCGCCGCCCGAGAGTGTGACCATGGCATGCAGTACGGGCCGTGCGAAGAGCAGCGCGTCGGCGATAGCGAGGGCCGAGAGAATGGCGATGCCGTCACGCACCGTTGGCGCGATGGTCATCCGCTGCCAGATGCTCGCGATGGCGCTGACGACGCCAACGAGCAGCGTGGCCAGTAGCAGCGCGTCGAACGCCATACTCGCCCATCGCACGATGCCGCCAATGCTGAGTTGGGTGCTCGACGGCTGGCGACGAAAAATCGTCGTCTCATCAAACGGCTGTTCCTCGCCGTTCACGAGCCAGCCGGCGTCGAACGTCCGATCGCCGCCTTGAGGAATCGTCAGCGTGATCACGATGCGCTCAAATCCGGCGCGCAGCGATGCGTATCCGGTCCATTCATCTTTCGATGCGGGAACCGTCGTGGTCGCCGTCTCGCCGATGGTCACGGTGGCCTGGCCGGAAGGCGAGCGCACGTAGATGCGTTTCACCGTGACGCGCGGGGAGTACGCCCATCCCTCCCAGCTCACCGAGACTGGGAGCGACTCGCGCGCCGGCTGCGTCGGCAGGTAGAAATTGAAACGCGCGATGTCGTTGAGAAAGTGCACGGGCAAATGCGGATCACCAGGCCGCCCGAAGCTCAATCGTCGGTCGGTGCGTGTTGATCCAGCATCGGCCGGCTCGACGCCGTGCTCGATCGGGGCTGTGAATGTGGGATTCGCGTAGTAACGCGCCTCAAAGCCACGCGGCGCGATGAGCCAGCCACCGATCGCGACTTTCGCAATGAGCGCGATAACCGCAAGGACCGTGAAGGGGAGCGATCGGCGCACCCACCACAGCCACAGCAAGGCGAGCAAGGCGAGCGCTTCGATCGCGCCGAGCGGGCGGCCATGCAACAGGCCCCACCCTTCAATCGGGACGATGAGATACGCCAGCCAGGCGAATGGGGCGAGGCGCTTCACCGACGGCTTACTTTCGCCGACCCGGCAGTCGTCGTTCGGCCGGCCCGTCGTAGCTGTGGTGCGACGGATCGATCGCGCGCATCGGTGCTTCGCGATTCTGCTCTTCGAGACTGTGTGCGGCCAGGCCCGGCACGCGCGAAATCAGGAGCAGCGCATCGGCCGTGCTCGGCGGCAGGCCGAGGTCACCGCACACCGCCGCGATCGCGCCGTCGACGTTGATGGGTAGGTGACGCGCACTCAACTCCGGATGTTTTGCGAGCGACCGCTCAATGGCGCGCAGCATCTGTGTGTATTGACCGTCGACTTCCAATTCGAGCGCGAGTTGCATCAGTCGAGAGGCGCGCGGGTCTTTCGTGTGGAAGCGGTGGCCAAATCCCGGTGGCGGAATCTCCGCAGCGGCCAGCATGCGCTCGGTGAGCGTGTCGGCGGCGTCCTGTACGGCGGCGCCGTTGTGCACCAGCGTCAGTGCTTCGTCGAGTCGCATTCGGCTCGCGAGGATGTCACCGCCGTGGTGGGGGCCGAATCCGAGAATGCCCGCGGCGACAGAACTCCGCAGTGACGAGCCGGTCGTGGCGGCGTTACGCGCAGAGAGTGTGGACGGCGGTGTGGCGCCATGATCAATGAACGACACAAGCATCGCCTCGACGAGGCGGCCAATCGAGGGGCTCGGCAGTTCGCCCGTGAGCAGCAGGTAGATGGCCTCGCCAAAACTGAGCCGCCCCATCATTTCGTCAAGCGGGTAGCCGCGCACGAGGATGCGGTTCTGGCTGATCTCGGTGAGCGACGTGCGCGAGTCGGTCATACCTACACCGTCCCGTAGAGTCGATCGCCGAAATCGCCGAGGCCCGGCAGGATGAACTTGTGCGCGTTGAGCTCGCGATCAATCGCCGGCGTGAAGATGTGCACACCGGGGTGCGCGCGTTCGACCTCCGCAATCCCCTCGGGTGCGGCCACGATGCAGATGAGGCGAATGTCCTCGGCGCCCGCGCGTTGGAGCATCGTGATGGCCGCCACGGCACTGCCGCCGGTCGCGAGCATGGGATCCACGATGATCGCCGTCGAGTGCGACAGATCGGGCGGGAGCTTCTTGTAGTACTGCGACGCGACGGCTGTCTGCTCATCGCGCTGCAGGCCAATATGCCCGACACGCGCGTGCGGCAGAATCTCCAGCACGGCCTCGAGCATCCCAAGCCCAGCTCTGAGGACCGGTACCACAACGATGTCCGCCTGTAACTGCCGGCACGCCGTCGTCTCCAGCGGCGTCTCGATCGATACCGGGGCCGTTTTCAAGCTTCGGCTGGCTTCGGTCGCAAGGATCAAGCTGATCCGACGAGCCAGTTGCCGAAAGCGGCCGGTCTCGGTCGTCTTGTCGCGCAACGACGCCAGGGCGTCCTGCGCCACCGGGTGATCAATCACATGCACGGGCATTCCCGTGAATATACACCGCAGACCTGCACTCTGGCGGGGAGCATTTAGATAGAATTCACAGCAATGCGCTCGCTCCGAATCCTTCTGCCTGCGACCGTGCTGATCGTTACGACGGCCGCGCTGCTGGCTGTGACGCGCGGACAGGCCCGCACGCCCGTGACGCTGGTGGTCACTGGCGGCACGGTCGTGACCGAGGACGCCATGAGGCGCGTGATTCCCAATGGTGCGGTTGCGATCAACCGCGACGTGATTGTGGCGATCGACACGGCCGAAAACATTGCCGCGAAGTTTGACGGCGCCGAGACGATCGATGCGCGCGGCCAGGTCGTGCTGCCCGGCCTGATCAACACGCACACGCACGCGGCAATGACGCTGTTTCGCGGGCTTGGCAGTGACCTCGCGCTGATGGACTGGCTGAATCAATACATCTTCCCGGCAGAGAAGAAGAATGTGTCGCCCGACTTTGTGCGGGTGGGCACGAGGCTCGCCGCACTCGAGATGATCGAGTCGGGCACGACCACGTTCACCGACATGTACTATTTCGAGGATGACGTCGCCGAGGTGACGCGTGAAGCGGGCCTGCGTGGCGTCCTCGGTGAGAGTGTCATCAAGTTCCCGGTCGCCGACGCCGCAACGCCAGAAGAAGGCCTTGCGCGAGCGGAAGCGTTCATTCAGAAGTGGAAGGCCGATGCGCTGGTCACGCCGGCGGTGGCGCCGCACGCGCCCTACACGCTCGAGCCAGAGACCCTGAAAGCGGTGCGCGCGCTCGCCAATAAGTACGACGTCCCGATGCTGATTCATCTCTCGGAGACCCAGGACGAACAGAAGCAGATCGACGCGCGCTTTCACATGACGCCCACCGCGCTGCTTGAGTCGCTGGGTGTGTGGACAGGGAAGTCGGTCGGCGCCCACGGCGTGTGGGTCGATGACAAAGACATGGCGATTCTGGCCAAGCGCGGCGTTGGTCTCTCGCACAATCCCGAAAGCAACATGAAGCTGGCCAGTGGCACAGCCCAGATCCTGAAGTGGATCAAGGCCGGCATCCACACGGGGCTGGGCACTGATGGAGCCGCCAGCAACAACGACATGGACATGTTCGAGGCCATGCGTCAGGCCGCGTTCCTCCACAAGCTTGCCAACATGGACCCGCGCGCGATGCCGGCGTCTCAGGCGCTCGATCTGGCCACCCGGGGCGGGGCAGACGTGCTCGGCATGGGCACGAAGATCGGCAGCCTGGAAGTGGGCAAACAGGCCGACATCATCACCGTCTCGATGGATGGCGCGCGCCAGACGCCCATGTTCGACGCCGTGTCGCAGCTGGTGTATGTCACCCGCGGTGACGATGTGCGTAACACGGTCGTGGCCGGCAAGGTCTTGATGAAGGATCGACAGGTGACCACGCTGCGCCGCGCGGATGTCTTGCGTGACGCGCGCGCGATGGCCGAACGGGTCAGGAGTTCCGTGAAATGAAACTCGGCACCACGCTCTACACCGAACAGCAGATCGCCGCCCGCATCGCTCAAATTGGCGCGGAAATTCGCCGTGACGTACCCGTCGACGAACCAGTGCATGTGATTGCGGTCCTCAAAGGCGCGTTTGTGTTTCTGGCTGATCTGGTTCGCCAGATTCCAGGCACCGTCACGATGGACTTCATCGCGGTGTCGAGCTACGGCGCCGGGTCGAAGTCGTCGGGCCAGGTCCGCCTCCTGAAAGACCTCGATCGCAGCATCGAAGGCCGCCACGTCATCATCGTCGAAGACATCGTTGATACCGGCCTGACGCTGTCGTATCTGCATGAAATTCTCTGGGCGCGCGCACCGAAGTCGTTGCGGACCGCGTGCCTGTTGAGCAAACCCTCGCGCCGCAAAGTGGCAGTACCGGTGGAATACACCGGGTTCTCGATCGAGGATCTCTTCGTCGTGGGCTACGGCCTCGACTATGACGAGCAGTACCGGCAGTTGCCGTACATCGGCGTGATGGATGGGATCGACTAATGGCCGTGCGTTCGTTCGGCATCATTACCGAAGCCGACGCCCGGCAGATCGAGCCGGGATCGACTGTTGAGCTTGAGAAGGGCGGTCACGTGACTCCGCTGGCGCAGGACACCTTGCGCGCACGTCGGGTCACGGTAGTACCGGCTGGATCGGTGGATCCGGCCATTCCGGCGGATCTGGCGCCAGTGTCGCCCGTGAGGCGCGTCGCCATCGGATCGGATCACACGGGCGTCGCCCTGAAGACGTCGTTGGTGGCACATTTGCGACACCAGGGCATTGACGTCAACGATCTTGGCACGCACGGCACCGACGCCGTCGACTATCCCGACATCGCGGCGACGGTGGCGAAGTCGGTGACCCGGCGTGAATCAGATGCCGGCATCGTGATTGACGGCGCCGGTCTCGGCTCCACGATCGCCGCAAACAAGATTCGCGGCGCACGCGCGGCCATGTGCGCGACCGTGACGCTGGCCCGATATGCGCGCGAGCACAACGGCGCCAACGTGCTCGCGCTGGGCTCCACGCTCATCGATGTCGCCGACGCGCGGGCTATCGTTGACATGTTTCTGACCACGCCGACCCGCGAGCCACGGTATTTACGCCGTTTGATGAAAGTACGTCGGCTGGAGGAGAGCTTCTGATGCGCCTCGAATCCATCGATCTCGCAAAGCTGATCACGATCATTGCCGAGGAAGTGCGCGCGGCATCGGCCAAGCCGATGGTGCGCTGTGCCTGCCACTCGGTCAATGAAGACTGTTGCCCGTCGAATCTGCAGGGCGTGATCGACGCGGGTGCGGCCCGACTCGGCATGCACGCCACGGGTGGGGCCACACACGGCGTCGCCGGCTACATCGATCACACGCTGTTGAAGCCGGACGCGACACTGCAGGAAATTGAAAAGCTCTGTCGCGAGGCCGCCGAGTTCAAGTTCGCCACCGTTTGTGTGAACCCGGCGTGGGTCGCGACCTGCGCCCGGCTGTTGCGATCGACACCGGTCGGTGTCTGCACCGTCGTTGGCTTTCCGCTGGGAGCCACGACGCCTGATGTGAAGAACTACGAGACCCGACGCGTGATCTTCGACGGCGCGCGTGAAGTCGACATGGTCATCAACATCGGTGCGCTCAAGTCCGGCGATCTGCGACTCGTCGAGAAAGACATTGAAGCCGTCGCCTCCGTCTGTCGCGAGGCCGGTGTCACGAGCAAGGTCATCATCGAAGCGGCCTACCTGACTGACGATGAAAAGGTGACGGCCTGCACATTGTCGAAGGCTGCCGGCGCAGACTTCGTCAAGACGTCCACAGGCTTTGGCCCCGGCGGCGCCACGGTTGCGGATGTGGCATTGATGCGGCGCGTCGTGGGCGACGACATGGGCGTGAAAGCGGCCGGCGGTGTGCGCGACCTTGAAGGTCTGAAAGCGATGGTGGCTGCCGGTGCCAGCCGCGTCGGCGCCAGCGCCGGCGTCAAGATCGTGCAACAGTCTCGCGGTGGCACGGTGACCGAAGGCAAGGCGTCGGGCTACTAGCTACGCTCGATCACCATCTTTTGCTGCACGCGCAGGTCGATGCCGCGCCTGGCGAATTCCTTGGTGATGCGGAGCCGCAGTTCCCGCGCGACGTCCCACTGGCGCTGCGGCAACGTCTTGATGCGCGCGCGAATGGTCAGACCGGCCGGGCCGATCGTGTCGATACCCAGCACTTCCACTGCGTCAATGACAATGGCGCGCCAATCGGGATCGCTGCGAAGGCTGGTGCCAATATCTTTGAGCGCTGTGAGCGATGCGTCCGGGTCGCGTTCGAGCGGCACCTGAATGTCGACCACCGCGTAGGCATAGTCCTTCGTCAAGTTCGTCGTCGTTGTGATCGAGCCGCACGGATAGATGTGCACCGCGCCGCGGACGTCGCGAAGGATGACGGTGCGCAGGTGAATCGCTTCCACCAGGCCGCTCACGCCGTTGATTTCGGCGGAGTCGCCCACGCGAATCTGATTTTCGAGAATGAGGAAGAAACCGGCGATCACGTCTTTCACCAGCGTCTGCGCGCCGAATCCCACGGCGAGGCCGATGATGCCGGCGCTCGTCAGGATTGGCGTGATGTTGATGCCGAGCTTGTCGAGGATCATCAGGACGGCCGTGGCCACGATGAAGATCCGCGACGTATTGGCGATGAGCGCGGTCAGCGTCCGGCTGCGCTTCGCGTGCTCGAACGCGTCGGGCGACGGCGACGTTGCCAGACGGCGTTCGAAACGATTGATTGCCCGCGAGATGAGGAGGAGTGCGGCGTACGCAAGGACGGCGATCAGAGCAATTTCAAGACCTGCCCTGAACGCCGTATGGCCCAACGAACTGAATTCTCGCGAAACGCGTGAGAGCAGGTTCACACCTGCGAGGGTATCAAACTCCGTGGCGCTGGAGTCTGCGGTAGAGGGCGGAGCGGCTGAGTCCGAGCGACTTGGCGGCGCGGCTCACGTTGCCCTTGAAACGGAGCATCGCCTTCTTCACGAGGGCGCCTTCAACTTCGATCAAACGCATTTGCTCAAACGAGCCCGCGTCGGCCGGCGTGGCGGTGGCGCGCAGGCGATGCACTTCGGCCTCGAGGTGCGAGACCTTGCGGAGCGCCTGCCCGAGTTCCGCATGCGAGCGGAGCGTGGCGACGAGTCGCGACTCATCCCACGGCTTTTCGATCAAGTCGCGAGCGCCGCGCTTGACCGCCTCCCGCTGAAGCTCCGGTGTGGCCCAGGCCGTCATCGCCAGGATTGGCAGCTGACTATGCATTTGGCGCAGCCGGCTGATGAGATCAAATCCCTGGTCGCCACTGGTGCGACCCGAGTCGTAGTTGAGATCGATCAACGCGGCGTCGATCGGGTGCGCCTCGGCGGCCCGCAGTGCCTCGATCGGCGAGACCGCCGGCACGACGGAGAAGCCCTGCGTGTCGAGCAACATGCGCAGGGCCTGCAGTGTGTCGCGGCGATCGTCAGCGATGAGCACACGCCAGACGGGAGCCGTCATGGGGCGCGGAGCCGGCCGGGTGGCCGTGAACGGTGTGGCGAACGTCGTGGAGGCAGCCATTGGTCAGCTCGCTAGTTCTTGAACTGGAACCCGCTGGCTTCCATTTCCTTCTGTCCAGCATGCGCGGCGTCTTCTTCCACGACGCGTCCGTCAAACAGATGGATGGCGCGCTGCGCGACGCGCGCGTAGCGCGGATCGTGCGTGACCATGCAGATCGTGGAGCCTTCGCGATGGAGTTCGCGGAGGAGTTCCATCACCGCTTCGCCGTTCTTCGAGTCGAGGTTACCGGTCGGTTCGTCGGCGAGCAGGATTGACGGGGAGCCGCCGACCGCTCGGGCGACGGCGACGCGCTGTTGCTGACCACCGGAGAGCTGGCTCGGCAGGTGCTTCGCGCGGTGTGACATGCCCACTTTTTCGAGCGCCGCCATGACGCGTTCCTTGCGCTCGGCGGCTTTCATGCCGCGGTAGGTGAGGGGCAGCTCGACGTTTTCATACACGGTGAGGTCGCCGATGAGGTTGAAGCTCTGGAAGATGAAGCCGATCTCGCGGTTGCGCACGCGGGCGCGTTCCGACAGGGGCAGATCGGCGACCGACCGGCCGTTGAGGACGTAGGTCCCTTCGCTCGGCGTGTCGAGCAGGCCCAGAATGGACAACAGCGTCGACTTGCCGCAGCCTGACGGCCCCGCGATCGAGATGTACTCGCCGCGCTGGATGTCGAGGTGGATGCCCGCGAGCGCGTGGGTCTATACTTCGTCGGTGTAAAACACCTTGGTGACGCCTTCAAGCTGGATCAGCGAGTTACCAGTGCTCATGGCAGTCTCCTTTGGAATTACTTCAGTCTCACGCGTTCGAACGCGTCGTATTGCGACATGTCCGACAGAATCACTTTGTCGCCCGGCTGCAAACCTTCGAGAATCTCTACGGTATTCACGGAATTTCTGCCCAACTTCACCGTGACGCGCACGGCTTCCTTGCCGTCCGCGCTCACCTTGAACATGCCGACCGAGCCCTGTTCCTGACCAAACGACGGTCGTCCCACATAGACGATGTTCGTGAGCTTTTCGATCGTGATCGTGCCGTCGACGCTCAGATCAGAGCGCGAACCCGGCGGTAGCGCGCCTTCGAGCGTGATGTCGACGCCCACCGTGCCACCCTGCGCCGCGGGCTCGATCCGCGAGACGCGGCCCTTGACGTGGCCGTTACGCGTGTCGATGTCGGCAAACTGGCCGGGCTGAAGGTCCTTCGTCTGTGTTTCCGAGATGCGCAGCGTCGCCTTGAGCGACTGCGGGTTCGCCACGCGCGCGAGTTGCGCACCGGCGCCGACCTGCTGGCCCTGCTCGACGGGAACGACCTGCAGCACACCAGACATGCCGGCGCGCACATGGAGTTCGTCAAGCTGCTGGCTCACCAGTTCGTACTGGGCCTTGCGCTGCGCGACGTCAGCTTCCTGGGGCGCAAGCTGCGACGCCTGAGTGTCCTGCGTATTCTGCAACTGGCTTTTCGCCAAATCGAGTCGCGTCTTTGCCTGGGCGAGCGCCGACTGGTAGGTCTTGAGCTGCATCTGGCTGATCAGGCTCTGCTTGGCCAGTTCTTCGTTGGCGTCGAGCGTGACCTGGGCGAGGTTGACGTCCTGTTCGCCATTTCGGATCGCCGCCGTCTGCGTGAGCATGGTCTGCTTCAGGTTCGAGCGCACGTTCTCGAGCGTCGCCTGGCCGGACTTCCAGTTGAGTTCCGCGGTCCGTACCTGCTGGGTGAGATCCGGGTTGCTCAGCTCCAAAATGATGCTGCCCGGCGTCACGATCGCGCCCGGGCGCAAGACAATCTTCTCGACGCGGCCGGATGTGCGGGCCGGAATCCATCGAATGTCCTCGGGAACCAGCGTCCCGGCGCCTCGCACTTCTCGCACGAAATCCCCTCGTTTCACCACGTCTTGCCACGGCTCGCTGTCGACGAGCGGGGCGGCGGGGCGCAGGCGCATGACGAAGACCGTCACGCCAATCAGCACCACCACGCCGATGCCACCCAGTGCCAACTGCCGCATCTTCTTGCGACGGAGAATTGCCGGATCACGCTTGACGTCCATGGCCATACATCGTCTTCCCTAAGGAAACTTCGTGCCAAGTCCGCCAAACTGCCGCAACTCGTTGAAAACAATTACGTTGGGACTCGAAAGAGGTGAACGGCTCAGGAGCCCGTCAGCGCGCTTTCGGGATTCTCTGTCCCGATTACGAGCCATTGGACGGTGGGAGTGGCCGCTTGGTTTATCGTTTGAACACACAAAGACGGCACAATAGCCGCATAGTGAGACGCACATGCCGAGTCTGATTGAGTTGGGGTGGGACGAAGTGTGGGCGGCGCAGTTTCAGGCGCTGGCGCTTGAGGGCGAGACGCCGGCGCGCGTGTCGCTTGAACACAATCATGTTTTTCGTGTCCTCAGCCCGGACGGCGAGTCGCTGGCCGAGCTCTCGGGCCGAATCCGTCACGAGGCGACGAGCCGAGCCGAGATGCCGTCGGTCGGTGATTGGGTTGCCATGCGGCCCGCGACCGCCGAAGGGGCGCGCCCGCAGATCCGCGCGATCCTGCCGCGCCGCAGTGTCTTCTCGCGCAAATCGGCCGGCGACGAAACCAAGCAGCAGGTGGTCGCCGTCAACATCGACACGGTCTTTCTTGTGTCTGGGCTCGATCAGGACTTCAACGCGCGTCGCATCGAACGCTACCTCGTGATGGCGCGCCAGAGCGGTGCGCAGCCGGTGGTCGTGCTCAACAAGGCCGATCTGCCCGTGAATATTGAACGGATCGTGCGCGAGATCGACGCCGTCGCGCCGAACGTGCCGGTGCATCCCGTGCACGCCAAGGGGGCCGGCGCCGACGTCAGCGCGCTACGCGCCTACCTCTCAGTTGGGAAAACCGTGGCGCTCCTCGGCTCATCGGGCGTGGGCAAGTCCACCATCATCAATGCGCTCGCCGGTCAGGATCTGCTCAAGACCGCCGCGGTGCGCGAGTCCGACGGCCGTGGCCGCCACACCAGCGTGCATCGTCACTTGCTCGTGCTTGGTGACGGCGGCATTGTGATCGACACGCCCGGCATGCGCGAGATGCAGCTCTGGGAGGCCGATGATGCGGTGGATGAGGTGTTTCCAGAGATCGAGGCGCATGCGGCCGATTGTCGGTTCCGCGACTGCCGTCACGATACCGAGCCGGGTTGTTCGGTGAAGGCGGGCGTGGCGGCGGGCACGATCGACGCAGACCGCTACGAGAGCTTCATCAAACTTCAGCACGAACGGACGGCACTCATCGCGCTGCAGGCCGTGCGGAGCCAGATCGACGAGAAGCGCCAGAGCCGACAGGGCAGCAAGGCGATGAAGGCGTTGCAAAAGGAGCGAGGACGGTAGCGCGGCCATGGACATTCGCGTCGATGACCTGCAAGGACCGGAGATCGTTCAGCTCCTGAGCGAACACATGCAGCACATGGCGCGCATCACACCGCGCCACAGCGTGCATGCACTCGACATCAACAATCTGCGCCATCCCGACATCACGCTGTGGACCGTGTGGGGCGGGGCCGCGCTCATGGGTTGCGGTGCACTCAAACAGGTGACCCCGAGTGCCGGCGAGATCAAGTCCATGCGCACTGCATCGGACCACTTGCGCAAGGGCGTGGCGGCCGCCCTGATGACCCACATCCTCGACGAAGCGAAGCGTCGTTCGTATCAGCAACTGTTCCTCGAAACCGGCGCGAGCGACGCCTTCGCTTCGGCACATCGCCTCTACGAGCGCTTTGGATTCAGGCGCTGCGGTCCCTTCACCGGCTATGTGGAAGATCCCAACAGCGTGTTCATGACGCGGTTGGTGCAGTAGGACGCGCCCCCGTCCGCCGAGTCGTTACCGCCGTTCACCGGTATCGATGAACGCGCATCCTTTCAGTCCGTCATAGCATGTCGATACAGGAACTGAGGCAGACATGAGCACACAGGCGACATCGTCCGGACACCCGCTCGCTCAAGCGTTGGAAGTGCGCGACGCCGCGAAGGCATTTGGCGCCACCAAGGCGCTCGTCGGGGCATCGTTCGATGTGCACCCCGGCGAACTACTCGGGCTGCTCGGCCCCAACGGCGCCGGCAAGACGACGATGATCAAGGCGATCGCGGGACGCGTGGGCCTCGACGCGGGCACGATCAAGTTGTTTGGGCGCGAGGTCACACGCACCGATGCGCGGCCGGAACTCGGCGTAGTGCCGCAGGAACTCGCCATCTACAAGTTGCTCACCGCGCGCGAGAACCTCACCGCCTTTGGCGCGCTGAATGGCGTCACAGGGACGACGCTGCGCGACCGTGTGGAGTGGGCACTCGAATGGTCCGGTCTGGCCGATCGCGCGAAAGATATGACCAAGACATTCTCCGGCGGCATGCAGCGCCGGTTGAACATCGCGTGCAGCCTCCTGCATAAACCCAAACTGGTTCTGCTCGACGAGCCCACGGTGGGCGTCGACCCGCAGAGCCGCGAGCGCATCTACGAGATGCTGGCGGCACTGAAGCGCGACGGCGTCTCTGTCGTGTTGACCACGCATCATCTTGAAGAAGCGGAGCGCCGCTGCGAACGCATCGTGATTATCGATCACGGCAAGATCGTGGCCGCAGGCACCATGGCCGAGCTGGTCGCGAAGGCGCTCGGCATCGCGCGTGTCCTGGCCGTGCAGTTGGGTGAGCCGCTGCCCGAGTCCGTGGCGTTGCCGAACGGCGTCCTCACCGACGAACATCGCGTCGTGCTGCGCGTGAATGTGCAGGACATCGCGCGTGATGTGCCGGCGCGACTCGCCGAGATTTCGGCGCTCGGCGCGCACGTGCGTGGAATGGACGTCACAGGCGCCAGTTTGCAGGACGTGTTTATTGCCCTGACGGGCCGGGAGTTGCGCGAATGATTGCGACACTGTTGAAGATCAGCTTCACGAACCTGCGGCGCGATCGTGTGGCGCAGGCGATGACGTTCCTGCTGCCGATCCTGTTCTTCTCGATCTTCGCGAACGTCTTCGGCGCGCAGCGCGATCCGACGCGCAAGGTCAACGTGGCCCTGGCCGATGATGACCACTCGCCGTTCTCAGCCAAGCTAACGAAAGCCCTGATCGCCGAAGGCAGTCTCGCGGTGCGCACGACGACGGAGAAGGACGGCAAGGGCGAGCCGCTGACGCGTGACTCGGCCGAGAAGCTGGTGCGCGACGGCGCGATTCCCGTGGCCGTCGTGTTGCCAAAGGGGCTCGGCGCGAACGTCCAGTTGTTTGGCAACGATCCCAATGCGGTGAAGGTGCAGCTCCTCGCTGATGTGTCGGACCCGATCGCGCCACAGATGGTGAATGGACTCCTCCAGAAGGTGAGCTTCACCGCAGCGCCGGACATGATGGCGGACCAGGGCCTAAAAATGTTCACGCAGTACGGCGGGGGACTCACGCCGGCACAGCAGGCATCGGTGGATCAGTGGAAGACGCAACTGGAAAAGGCGGATCCGGCAGACGGCACGGCGAACAAGGTGGCAAGCAGCGTGGGTCTGCCGATCGAAATGGTCAACGTGCTGCAGCCGAGCCCCGTGAACGGCGACAAGTCGCTGATCTCGTTCTACGCGGCGGGTGTGGGTGTGATGTTTCTGCTCTTCTCCTGCTCGAGCGGCGCCGGCACGATGCTCGAAGAAGAGGAGTCGGGCACGCTCGGCCGATTGTTGAGCTCGCGCGCAGGCATGGCGGGCGTGCTCATCGGCAAATGGACGTATCTGTGGCTCATGGGGATGATGCAACTGAGCGTCATGTTCATCTGGGGCGCGGTGGTTTTTGGTCTGCCACTCGCGGCGCACGTGGCCGGCTTTGTGACGATGACCGTCGTGACGGCGGGTGCGGCGGCGGCCTTCGGCATGGTGCTGGCGACGGCGTCGCGCACACGTCAGCAACTGGGCGGCATCTCGACGATCGTGATCCTCACGATGTCGGCGCTGGGCGGCAGCATGTTCCCGCGATTCCTGATGAGCGAGACCATGCAGAAGATGGGACTGGTCACGTTCAATGCATGGGCGTTGGACGGATACATCAAAGTGTTCTGGCGTGATGCGCGCCTCATCGAGTTGCTGCCCCAAGTGGGCGTGTTGCTTGCGTTGACCGTGGTATTCATGGGGCTGGCCCGCCTCTTCGCGCGGCGTTGGGAAACGCTGTAATACTGGATCCGTGATCCGTCGCTCGCTCCACGCTGTCCTGGTTTTCCTCGTCGCACTCTGCAGCGTCGATGGTGTGGACGCCCGCGCGGATGTGCCGAACGTACGCGCGTCGCGGTACGACGTGACCCTCGATCTGCAGCCCGATGGCTCGATGGATGTCGTCGAGCAGATCACCTTGGCCGTCGGCAGCAAGGCGATCACTTGGTTTGAACGCACGGTGCCCGGACGCCACACCGATGGCCTCACGAATGTGGTGGCCCTGGTCGATGGACAGGAAGCCTCGCCGCTTCAGGACGGTGTGGGCGTGCGCATTCGTCAGCGCGGGGCTGGGCTCAGCGACGGGCGAATTCCAAATCTCGAAGTCCGCTGGCAGTTCGCGCCGACCACCAATCGCACACGTACATTTGAACTGCGGTATCGCGCCGTGCACGTGGTGCCGCGAGAAACCGCGGGGCCACGATTGCTGTGGCACGCGCTGCCCACCGATCGCTCGTATCCCATTGATGTTGCGCGCGTGACGCTGCGCGCGCCGGCCGCGACGTTGGCGGTCGCGATGCTAGCGGCTGGCGCAGACGCGCAGCCGGCCACGTCCTGGCGCGAGGGCTGGCTTGTGAGCCGAAGTGACGTGCGCGCCAAAGACGGGATCACTCTCGACGTGACGTTCTCGCCCGATACCTATCGCCCCGTCGAACCGGAGTGGGCCGTAATCGCAGAGCACGCGCAACGACTCGCCCCCGCGTTTCTCGTAGCCGGGCTCACGCTGCTCGTGATCGGTGCCGGCACAATCGTGATGATCGCGGTGCGCACCTGGCGTCGAATCGACCCGGCGGAATTCGCGAATCATCCTGCCGAAGAAGGCGACGTCCCGCCGGCGGTGGCCAGTGCTCTCATGAATCGCGGTCGATCCAGCTGGCTGTCGTTGCAGGCGGCCTTTTTTCGTCTGGTCCGTGATGGACACGTCATCGTTGAGAAGACCGGCGAGGGTCGGTGGGGACAGGGCGCGACGTTCACGGTGCGCCTCGGCACTGCCGGAAGTTCGGCCGGGCATGAACGGTGGATTGTCGATGGCGTCGCCGGAGAGAGCGGCACCTCGGATCTGCGCCGGCTCATGACGCAGTTCATGCGCCGGCAAAAGGGATTCCACGCTGCCCTCGGCGAGGCGATGCGCGCCGAGGGCTATCTCGACGCGGATCGCCTGTCGACCTCGCGTGGTCTGGTCGTAGCCGGGCTCGTGCTGCTCCTGTTGGCCTTGGTGACTGCAGGTGTGCTGGCCGTGTTCTTCGCGGACCGGCTCGGGCCCGCTCTGCTGGCGATTCCCGGCGGCGTGTTCGTGGATGGGTTGGCGTTCATGATCGCCGGGCAGGCGCTCTCGCACTTATCCGAGGCCGGTGAACGCGCGGCGGCCCGATGGAACGTGCGGAAGGGGTTGCTGCGCGACGTGATCAAGACGAAGGGCGCCGGGGCGTCGCTCCGTGACTTTGAGTGTTGGCTCCCTGTCGCCATCGGAGCGGGTATGGGCGGCCGCTGGCTGCGGACGTTCGACGCGCAACTGCGCGCATCGGGTGCCGACATCTCGTGGCTCCGCGCGATGGGGTCGCCTGACGATGCGCTGGCGTCGATCACGATGATGGTGGCGATTTCCGGAGCGTCGCATGGCGGAGGTGCCGGCGGTGGTGCGGGCGCCGGGGGTGGTTCGAGCAGCGCTGGTTGAATCGCGTTTGCGCTTTTGTTCACATGCTATACTCCGCGCAGTTTGGCTAAGGCGGAGCGTCCGAGTTGACCAGCTACCTTCCGGTTGTCGTGTTTCTCGCCATCATCATTGTCTTCGCCACGGTGTCCTTGCTGGGCGCGTGGCTCGTTCGGCCGTCGCGCTCGTTCGCGTCAAAATCTGAAAATTATGAATGTGGTGCACAGCCGATCGGTGAGGCGTGGGTACAGTTTCCCGTGGGCTTTTATCTGGTTGCGCTTGTGTTCCTCGTGTTCGATACGTTAGCGATCTTCATCTTTCCCTGGGCGCTGACGATTCGCGCGCTTGGTGTGCCTGGTCTCCTCGCGATGTTCGGCTTCATCGGGATCCTGGGGCTCGGTTGGGTGTACGCCTATCGTGAGGGGTTGCTCTCATGGAAGTAGAGCGTCCATAGCGTGGAAATTAAACCGCCCGTCCCCGTAATCCCCGCGCCGGTCTGGAAAGACATCAAGGACCTTCAGGAATGGCAAGCGCTGCACAAGCAGCGACCGGCCACGGGCGACAAGCATTCCGCGTTGTTCGAGCAGATGACCGAGGGGATTCACTCGTTCCCGGGTGGGTTCGTGGTCACGACGCTCGCGGACAACTTCTTCAATTGGGCACGCAAGTCATCCGTCTGGCCGGTCAGTTTCGGTCTGGCGTGTTGCGCGATCGAGATGATGGCGACGTTTGCGTCGCGCTTCGACGTTGAGCGGTTGGGCATGGTGCCGTGGGCATCGCCGCGACATGCCGACCTGATGATCGTCTCGGGCACCGTCACGATCAAGATGGCGCCGATGCTCCAGCGCATTTACGACCAGATGCCCGATCCGAAGTGGGCGCTGTCGATGGGCTCCTGCGCGAATTCCGGCGGTCCGTTTCGTCATGGCTATCACGTCGTGAAGGGCGTTGATCGCGTGATTCCGGTGGACGTGTACGTGCCCGGATGTCCACCGCCGCCCGAGTCGTTGCTGAACGGGTTGCTGTTGTTGCAGGAACAGATCTCGACCTTCCGCCGCACGGGTCGCCGCCCGGCGCCCAACGAGAAGGTGGATTGACGTGACGTCCGATCGCGCACGAGCGCTGCTCTCTCAGATCACGGGCCTGACGGTCGCCGACGGCGGGCCGGCCGTGACCGTGCACGTGCCGACCGAACAGCTCGCGTCCGTCGCGGCGTTTGTGAAAGAGACGATCGGGTGCGCGTTCTTCGCGTTCTCGACGGCGATCGATCACAAGGCCGACGGCCTCGAGACGGTTGCCTACGTGGAGAATCTCGACGACAACATCACGGTCGTCCTGCGCGCGAAGCTCGGCGCCGGCAACATCTGCTGTCCATCGCTTGTGCCCGTGTATCGCGGCGCCAACTGGATGGAACGCGAGACCTACGACATGTTTGGCGTGCAGTTCGAGGGACATCCCGATCTGCGCCGCATTCTGCTGTCGGATGACTGGGACGGTCATCCACTCCTGAAGTCCTACGCCGTGGATACACCGTATCCGCCGTACCGGTAGAGAGCTCACGACACATGTCTGAAGTGCGCGAAATCGACTACACGGGCAGCGAGCGGCTCACCATGAACATGGGCCCGCAACATCCATCGGCCCATGGTGTCTTTCGCGCGATCCTGACGCTCGAGGGCGAGAAGATCGTCGCCGTGGATGCTGTGATTGGGTATCTGCATCGGTGCCACGAGAAGCTGGCCGAGACACTCGCGTACGTGCAGTACCCCTCGATCGCCTCAAAGACCGACTACGTCGCGGCGATGGCCAGCGAGCTTGCCTACGTGATGGCGGCCGAGAAGATCGGCCAGTTCGAAGTGCCGAAGCGCGCGCAATACCTGCGCGTGGCCGTGAACGAACTGCAGCGCGTGGCTTCGCACCTGTTGTGGCTGGGAACGTGGTGCCTCGACATGGGCGGTGCGCTCGGCGGCGGCACGTCCGTGTTTCTCTACTGCATCCGTGAGCGCGAGCAGATCCTTGACCTCTTCGAGTCGCTGGTGGGCGCACGGTTGCTCTATGGTTTCCATCAGGTTGGCGGCGTCCGGTACGACATTCCGACTGGCTGGGTGGAGCAGTGCCGCACGACGATGGACCTGATTGAGCAGCGGCTCGGCGAATACGAATCGATGCTGCACGACAACGCGTTTTTTGAAATGCGGACGCGTGGCATCGGTGTGATCTCGTCGCAACTGGCGCAGGATGTCGGCGTGTGCGGCCCGCTGCTGCGCGCCTCGGGCGTGAAGTACGATCTGCGCCGGAACGCACCGTACTCGTCGTACGAAGACTTTGAATTTGCCGTTCCGGTAGAGACCGAAGGCGACTGTCATGCGCGCTATCGCGTGCGGATGGTGGAATTCCGTGAGTCGATTCGCATCGTCCGCCAGGTGCTCGACGGATTGCCCGAAGGGCCAATCTCATCGAGGCCCGGTGTGAAATCGCTCGCGCAAGTGAAGGTCCCGAAGGGCGAGGCCTACGCGCGGGTCGAAGGCCCCCGTGGCGAAGTGGGGTGTTACCTCGTCGCCGACGGCACCAACAAGCCGTATCGCATGAAGTGGCGCGGCGCCTCGTTCTCGAATCTCGCCGTGCTCCCCCATATCATTCCCGGCGTCACTGTCGCCGACGTCGTCGCCATCATGGGGTCGGTCGATCCGGTCTTCGGTGAGGTGGACCGATGACCGGGACCAGCGCGATGTCGCCATTGCTCGTGGCGCTGATCAGCGGCGGTGTGGTGCTCGGCGCGTTGACGGGGTTGCTGGCCTACGTGACGCTCCTTGAACGGAAATTTGCCGCGCGCATGCAGTCGCGCGTGGGCCCCTATCGCGTTGGCCCGCATGGGCTGCTCCAGCCGATTGCCGACGGCGTGAAGCTGCTGTTGAAAGAGCATCTGGTCCCGGACGCCGCCGACAAAGGCGTGTTCAACCTGGCGCCGGTCATCTTCTTTATTCCGTGCATGTTGATCTTTGCGTCGATGCCGTTTGCACCGGGCCTCGGCGTGGCCGACCTGAACATCGGTGTGTTGTTCTTCCTCGCCGTCTCGTCGATGGAAATCGTCGGCCTGTTCATGGCCGGATGGGGATCGAACAACAAGTACGCGCTGATCTCGGCCATGCGCGCGGTGAATCAGATCATCTCGTATGACCTGCCATTCGTGATGGCGGCGCTGGTGCCCGTGATGCTGGCCGGCTCGATGAAGCTGTCTGACATCGCTACCGCGCAACAGGGGCTCTGGTTTATCGCGTATCCAGTGATCGGCCAACTCGCGTTCATCGCGTTTATCGTCGCCGGTGTTGCCGCGGAGAACCGAACGCCGTTCGATATTCTCGAAGCCGAGTCGGAGTTGATCGCCGGCTTCCGCGTGGAGTATTCCGGGATGAAGTTCGCGTTCATCCAGCTCGGCGAATACGCGCACGTGATTGGCACGTCATTCCTCGGCGCGGCGCTGTTCCTCGGTGCGTGGGCCGGTCCGGGGCCGTCCTGGCTCGGTCCGCTGTGGTTCACGATCAAGGCACTACTGGTGTTTGTGCTCTTCACCTGGGTGCGATGGAGCTTTCTCCGCATCAAGGTCGATCAGATCCTCTCCATTTCCTGGAAACTGCTGTTGCCGCTGACGTTGCTCTTGTTGCTGGCGACAGCCGTGGTGATCGTGATCAGGAGCGGCGCCGGTGTCTAACCCGAAATCACGTGGGTTCTTCAGAGAAGCCGTCGCGCTCACGAGCGCCGTGGTGCGCGCCATGCGCATCACCGGGCTGAATCTGTTTCGCAAGCCTGTCACCGTGCACTATCCGGAAAAACCGCGCGTCTATCCGGATCGGTATCGCGGCCTCCTGGCACTGACGATCGACAAAGAGACCGGCGAAGAGAACTGCATTGGCTGCCGCCTCTGCGAGTTCATTTGCCCGCCGGCCGTGATCAAGGTCGAGATGCTCAAGGCCGAGAAGCGCAACTACGCCAAGACCTTCACGCTCGAACTCTACGCGTGTGAGTTCTGCGAACTCTGCGTGCAAGTGTGCCCGACCGATGCGATCGTCATGACCAAGTCGTTTGATATGGCGACGTCGGACCGTCGCACCATGCTGCTCGACAAGGATCGCCTCCACGCCATTGGTCTGCAGTACGAAAACTCGTGGGGCACCGGCAACCGCCTGCGCGATATGCAGGCGCCGCCGAAGAAAGTGGCGGCACCGGAGGCCGTCGAGGCCCCGAAGGCTGCCTCGGCACCGGCGGGAGGCGAGGCATGAACGGCGAAGTCCTCGCATTCTGGGTCTTGGCGGTCGGCCTCGTAGGCTCGGCCCTGAACGTGGTGCTCAGCAAGAACCTGTTCCATTCGGTGCTGTGGCTGGCCGCCGCGTTGGTCGGTACGGCGGGCATCTTCATCGCGCTTGATGCCGAGTTTCTCGGCGCGGTGCAAGTGTTGCTCTATGCCGGCGGCGTCATCACGGTCGTGGTCTTTGCCATCGTCGTCACCGAACGGCTGGTGGGCGAGCGGTTGTCGCAGACGAGCCGACGCATTCTCGGTGGCGCGGTGGTCGCGGTCGGCGTGCTGGCGATGGTGCTCAACGTGATTCGTCGCTCCGGCATCGACATGCCCCGACCGGAAATGACGGCCGACATCACCAAGTGGATGGGCATTTCGCTGCTCACGCAGTTCCTTTTGCCGTTTGAACTCCTCGGCGTGCTGCTGCTCGCTGGCCTCTTGGCCGCGACCTATTTCGCGAGACCGGAGGAATAGGTCGATGCCGCTCTCTGCGTATCTCTCGCTGGCCGCCGTGCTGTTCTCGATTGGGTTGTTCGGTGTCATCACGCGCCGCAACACCGTCGGCATTCTGCTCGGTGTCGAGCTCATGCTCAACGCCGTCAACATCAACTTCGTCGCCTTCAGCCGGTTTCACGGCACGGCGCTCGGCATGATCTTCACGTTGTTTGCGATCTGTATCACGGTGGCGGAGATTGCGCTCGGCCTCGCCCTCGTGATTCTCCTGTTCCGGATGCGACGCACCTCAACGGCGGACCACATCGACTGGTTGAAGGGATGACAATGAATCCTGTCACCCTCGCCATTCTCGCGCTGCTGCTGCCCGCGGGCGCGTTTCTGCTGATAGGCGTGCTGGCACCGTTGCGACGGTCAGGGCGTCCGGCTGCGTTCCTGTCGATCGCGGCCGTCGCCACCTCGCTGGCCGCGGCGATTCGCACGTGGCAGCTCGCGTCTGGTTCAGTGGAACCGATTCGCGCCGCCTGGAACTGGCTGCCTGGCGCGAACGGTCCGTTGGCCACCGTCGGCGTGCTGATCGATCCCCAGTCGAGCCTGATGCTCATTCTGGTGACCCTCGTCGCCACGCTCGTGCAGATCTACTCGCTGGAATACCTGCACGACGAGCCGCCAGCGGCATTCGGCCGGTACTACGCGTACCACTCGCTGTTCGTGTTCTCGATGATGGGCGTGGTGCTGTCGCCAAACCTGCTGCAGCTCTTCGTCTGCTGGGAACTGGTCGGCGTCTGCTCGTATCTGCTGATCGGCTTCTGGTATCGGAAGCCTGAAGCCGCCCGCGCCGCCCTGAAAGCGTTCTGGACGACCAAAGCGGGTGACGTCGGTCTTCTGATCGGCATCGTGCTGCTGTATCGCCTCGCGGGCACGTGGGACATTCTCGAGCTCGAGCACATGGTCAAAGGCGGAACGCTCGCCACCGCCGGGCTCGGCGTCATCACGTTCTGCCTCTACCTGGGCGCGATGGGCAAGTCGGCGCAGTTTCCACTCCATGTGTGGCTGCCAGACGCGATGGAGGGCCCGACGCCCGTTTCCGCACTGATTCATGCGGCGACGATGGTGACCGCGGGTGTCTATTTGCTCGTGCGCACGGAGTTCCTGTTCCACCAGACACCGCAGGTGTTGCTGCTCGTGGGATGGATCGGCGGCATCACGGCGCTGCTGGCGGCGATCATGGCGTGCGTCCAGACCGACATCAAGAAAGTGCTCGCGTATTCGACTGTGTCGCAGCTCGGCTACATGATGACGGCCGTCGGCGCGGGCTTCGCCGGCGCGGGCTTCCTGCATCTGCTGACGCATGGCGTGTTCAAGGCGTTGCTGTTTCTCGGTGCCGGTGCCGTAATTCACGCGGTGCACAGCAACGAGATGCACGACATGGGCGGCCTCTTCAAGCGCATGCCGCAGGTGGCGACGGTGTTCATCATCGGCACGCTGTCGCTGGCCGGCGTGCCGGCTTTTGCCGGATTCATCTCGAAGGAAGAAGTGCTGGGCGCGACCCTGGCGGGCGGCCTCACGGGCCCGTTCGTGATGCTGTTGACGGGTGCGTTCCTCACCGCCTTCTACATGTCGAAGGTCGTGTTTCTGGTGTTCTTTGCTGCGCCAGCCGCACCGGGCCACGCGCACGGGCATACCCATGACGACGGCCACCATGGCCACCATGGCGATCCGCCGTTCCTGATGGCCGGCCCGTTGTGGATTTTGGCGATCGCCGCGATCGTAATCGGCGTCTACTCGACGTTCTTCCATCATGCGGAGCCAGAATTTGCGAGCCCGGGCTGGCTCACACCGGTTGCGGTGGCGATGGGGCTGGCCGGCATCGTGGGCGCGTACTTGACGTATCAGACGCGCACGATCAGCGCAGACACCCTGGCGTCGGTCTTTGCGCCGATCCGTGTCGCCGCAGTGAACAAGTTCTGGCTCGACGATCTGTATCTCTTTATCTACCGTCACATCCTGCTCGCGTTTGCGCGGCTCATTGGTTGGACCGATCGCTACATTGTCGACGGCGTGCTCAACGTCATTAGCGCGTGGACGCTCGATGGCGGCGACGCGCTGCGACGGATTCAAACAGGGCGGGTGGGTGACTACATCTTCGCAGTGGCGGCCGGATTGCTCGTACTGATGCTCTGGATGCGAGGGACGCTGTAATGGGCTTCCCAATCCTCTCGGTCATCACCTGGTCACCGTTCGTCAGCGCGCTGATCATCATGGCGTTTGCACGGCATCGTCCGACGCTCGTGCGGATGACGGGCGTCGTTGGGAGCAGCCTGTCGCTGGTGTTGTCGATTCTGCTGTATTTCAAATACGACCACGTCGCGAACGGCTTCCAGTTTCATGAGTTCCTGCCGCTCGTGCCGTCGATGGGCATCAATTACAACCTGGCGGTTGATGGCTGGGGCCTGGTGCTCACGCTGCTGACGGCGATCATTCTGTTTGCGGGATCGTTTGCCTCGTGGACAGTGAAAACGCGGGGCCAGGAGTTCTACGCACTGTTGCTGCTGTTGTCGACGGGCGTCTTCGGCGTGTTCGCGTCGCTCGACCTGTTCGTGTTCTTCCTGTTCTACGAAATTGCCGTGCTGCCGATGTATCTGCTGATCGCCATTTGGGGATCAACGGGTGAGGTGAAGCCGGAAGGCATGTTCGGTTGGGCGTTCAAGCGCGTCGGCGTCGGCACCAAAGAATACGCCGCCATGAAGCTGACGCTATATCTGCTGCTCGGCTCGGCATTCATCCTGGTCGGCATGCTCGCGCTCTACACGGCGGCGGGCTCCACATCGTTCTCGTTCCTCGACTTGCAGAAGGTAAAGTTCGATCCCCAGCTGCAGTCGTGGGTCTTCCTGTTTTTCTATGTCGGTTTCGGCGTGCTGGCCGGCATCTTTCCGTTCCACACCTGGTCGCCTGATGGCCACGCGTCTGCACCAACAGCCGTGTCGATGCTGCACGCTGGCGTGCTAATGAAGCTCGGCGCCTACGGTGTTCTGCGGCTCGGGTTTGGCCTTACCCCAGATGGCGCAGTGCAGTGGGCCTGGCTTGTGGGCGCCATCGCCTGCGTCAACATCGTCTATGGCGCGCTCAGCGCTATGTCCCAAAAAGATTTGAAGTACGTCGTGGCGTATTCCTCCGTGTCGCACATGGGCGTGGTCATGCTCGGCATGGCGACGCTCACCGAGCAGGGCATCAATGGCTCGGTCTTTCAGATGATCGCGCACGGCATCATGACGGGTCTGTTCTTTGCGCTCGTCGGCTTGGTCTACGAGAAGGCGCACTCACGCGAGATCTTCAAGATGGGTGGCTTCGCGACGATGATGCCGGGGATTTCGACCGCGTTTGCGATCGGCGGTTTCTCGTCGCTGGGGTTGCCGGCCACGGCAGGCTTCGTCGCTGAGTTCCTTACGTTCATCGGCGCCTGGCAGTCGGCGCATTCGTGGTGGCTGATTCCCGGCGTGCTCGGCGCGTTCTTCACATCGATCTACGTGTTGCGCGTTGTGAAACAGATCTTCTACGGCGCGAAGAGCACCGACCCGCATTTTCAGGATCTGCCGGACGCGAAGGGCACCGAGTGGGTGGCCATTGTGGTTCTGGTCTGCATTCTCGTGCTCTTCGGCGTTCTGCCGAATCTGATGCTGGGCCCCATTGACACGACCACAGTGCCCTTGCTCGTGAAAATGGGAGTGATGCGATGAACGGCTTCGTGCTCGCGCCCACCGCGCCGCTGGGCCTTGAGATCGGCCTCGGTCTGCTGATGCTTGTCGTGCTCTCCATGGGCCTCTTTCGCCCATCGACGCCGAACCGGTTGACGGGCTGGGTAGCCCTTATTGGCCTACTCGTGCTGACGGGCGTCGCATTCGCCGTCACGCCGGGTGGCAGTCTCTTTGCCGGCAGCTTCCAGGTGGATGCCCTCGCCGTCTTTGCGAAGCGGCTGTTTCTCGTGTCGGCTGCCATCAGCGTGCTGGCGACACTGGGAATGTCGAGCGATCGATTCGCGAAGCGCGGGTCGGAATATCACTTCGCCGTGCTGGCGTCGCTGCTCGGCATGCTCGTGCTGTCATCCGCGCGCGAACTGATCTTGCTGTTCGTCTCGTTCGAGCTCATGTCGATTCCGCTCTATTTCCTCACGGGATTTCTCAAGAAAGATGAAACGGCAGGGGAGGGCGCGCTCAAATTCTTCCTCGTCGGCTCGGTGTCGTCCGCGATCCTGCTCTACGGCATCTCGTTCATCTTCGGCGCAACCGGCACCACGAACATCGCGGCGATTGCGATCGCGATGGCGTCCGGCAGCGTCTTCGTGAAACTCGGCCTTGTGCTGACCTTCGCCGGCATCGGCTTCAAGATCGCCGCCGTCCCGTTCCACATGTGGGTGCCCGACACCTACGAAGCGGCCTCCACGCCGTTTGTGGCCTGGCTCTCGGTGGCTCCCAAAGCCGCCGGTTTCATCGTCATCTTCCGTCTGTATCTTGAGGGCGCAGGCAGCACCGCCATGGTCTGGGTGCCGCTCGTGTCGGCCATGGCTGCGGTCACGATCATTGCCGGCAATCTGATGGCGATTCCGCAGAAGAACGTGAAGCGCATGCTCGCGTACTCGGGCGTTGCGCACATCGGCTACCTGCTGATGGGCTTTGCCGCCGTGTCGGCATCCGGTACGGGCATGATCCTGTTTTATCTGGTCGCCTACCTCTTCGGCAACATGGGCGCGTTTCTCTGCGTGCAGGCCGTAGGATCGGCCGAGCATTCGGACGACTTCGACGCCTACAAGGGGCTGGCGCAGCGCTCGCCGGTGCTGGCGCTGAGTCTGCTCGTGTTTCTGCTATCGCTCGGCGGCATTCCGTTCGTAGCCGGTTTCTGGGCGAAGCTCTTCATCTTCCGCGCCATCATCGACCAGCACATGTACGGCCTCGCCCTCATCGGCGCGATGGCGACGATCGTGGCGCTGTACTACTACCTTGTGTTGAGCGCGCGAATGTACATCGAGAAGCCCGACAACCCGCAACCGGTGCCGATCGCGGCGCCGCTGCTCGTTGCCATCCTCCTCTGCGCCGTCGGCGTCGTCGTCATGGGCGCGTATCCCGAGCCGTGGGTCCGCGCGGTTATGGACGCGGCCAACGGGCTGTTCTAGCCCTCACCAGGAACGGCCCGGCGGACGTAGATCGCGGAGTTGTGCAGCTTCGACGCGGCCACATAGCCGGCCTGTTCAAGAAGCAGATTCACCGGATCCACGAGCAGGTCGGGGAGGGATGTGGCAAACACCTCGGCGATCACCACGGCGGGCCGAAAGCGTTGCCAGTCGATACCACTGAGAACGGCCAACTCGTGACCTTCGACATCCACGCTGAACAGATCGACAGATTCCGGAGCGACCTTGCATCGTTCGAGGATCGTCATCAGCGGGCGCACGGGCACACGCGTCGAGAAGGCGTACTGTTCGCCTCGGTCGCGATGGCGTGTGGCCAGGTCTTGGGAAAACGTGTTGTATTGAGACTCCTCGAATGTGTGAAATTCGAGGAGTCTTCAACGCCTACGCCAGATTCCACAAACACATCCCGTGGGCGCGATCGGGCATGTGCTGCGGCGAATCCCGGTGTCGGGTCAATGCAGACCCCTCGCCAGCCGCGCCTGTAGAACCAGTACGTGTTGGAGTTGTGGATCGGATGGTTGGCGCCGACATCCACGTAGCAGCCCACCCGCGTGCCGATGCGTGCGCGCAGCAGAAAGTCCGCCAACGTGTCTTCGCCTTCGAACGAGTGGCGATGTTTCTTGAGTCGCCAGGGGGCGAAGCGAAGTCGGTCCGCAACGGTGCGGGGCAGCCATCGCTTTAACAACGACTTGGCCGTCAGCGCGGCAGGGACCGAACCACCGAGATCCGCAGCGCGAGCAGCCATGCGCCGTAGTGTATAGGGTCGCCACGCGACGCGCTATTTCATTTGATGCGGTCTGTGTAAGTTGGTGCCGAAGGACAGAATCGAACTGTCGACACCACGATTTTCAATCGTGTGCTCTACCAACTGAGCTACTTCGGCACGCCGGTCGCGGCTTGAACTTTAAGCTTATCAACACCTTACCGGACCTGTCCAGCGCTCCTGCGCCAGTCGGGGGAGCAGACAATCATGGAACTTCACTCGTTATTCGCTACGTTTGTCAATGACGGGCGATACCTGCGCGGATGGTCGCCGCGCACGGTTGCGATTTATCAGGCCGCGTTCGATTCCTTTCAGAAGTTCAAGAGCGGCTTAGAGGGGCAGGGCGAAGAGGGGGCCAGTCCCAGAGTAGGGTCGGTGACAAAGCGCGAGGTTGACGGCTGGCTTGTCTGGATGCGTGGCCAGGAGCGGTCTGCCGGGGGCTGCAACGTCCACCTGCGGTCGATGAATTCGTTTCTGTCGTGGCTGTACGAGGCTGGGCACACGACGCAGAAGGTCCGCGTCCGCACGCTGCCGAACCCGGCGAAACCGCTGCCATCGTTCTCGGATGCTGAAGTGCGGTCGCTGATGGCCTACAAGCCTCGCAACGTCTTTCAGGGGCGCTCGTGGCTGCTGACACTGAGCCTGATGGATACCGGCATCCGCATCGACGAGGCCCTCGGTCTGGAGCGGGCCAGCGTGGACTTCGACAACCGGACAATGACCGTGCGAGGCAAGGGCAGCAAGCAGCGCGTCGTTCCATTCTCACTTGAGCTACGAAAGCACTTGTTCAGGTTCTGCGGTCGCACCGAAGGCCGATTCATGTTTGCGGCCCGCGATGGGCAGAAGCTGCGTTACCGGAACGCGTATCGCGATATCAAACGCGTCTGCGAGTTGGCAGGCATCAGCGGCGGGCGCGTCCACCCCCACGCGTTCCGGCACTTCTTCGCGGTCAGCTACATTCGCAGCGGTGGGGATCTCTACCGGCTGAGCCGTATTCTCGGCCATACGTCGATTGCGACAACGACGCTGTATCTGCGGTCGATGACGGTCGAGCAGGTGGGGCAGGCGCATTGCTCGCCGTTGACGGGGGCGCGAGCCGTGTGAGGCGGGTCAGCGCCCGTCGCTTTCGCGTGCTGCCCGATGAGGCCGGTAACTGCTTCGAGGATGCGGTCGCCGCCCGCCGCGTTAAAACTCGCGGAGTGGACACCAAGAGACGCTCCGAGTATCGTTCGTCGGGAGGAAAGATAATGACGCGAAAACGACTTGGAAGCCGTGTCTTGGCTGTAGGAGTCCTGTTTGCATTACTTGGCGGAACCCTGCTCGCAACGGACTACTACAAGCTTCCCGGGACAAAGCGGATTGAGGCGAATCTATATCGTTCGGAGAAGACCCTCATCGAGACGCGCAACTGCTACCACTACACCTACGGTGAAGATGCGGTACTGAAGTACGAGGGACCGGGTGAATACAGCGGGAGCAAGATCATTTGGAAAGACGACACGACCTGTGAAGTCAAGAAAATGGTCAGCGTAGCGACAAGCCAGTAGAGCAGGAAGCTCGCGTCAATGGGCGCTGCCGCTCCCAAAAGCAGGGCCAGCCCAAAGTGAAAGGGTAGAGCGGGCTTAGAGGGAAGTGGGATCGGGGGAGGGCAGTTCTAAAGAAGGGGGGAGGTCAGTCCAGGACTCGAATTCGCGACTCGTCACACCGTGGTATGGCCCTCCCCGCCCTCATGAACTCAGCGCCAGCATCCCTGAAGTAACATCTACCTGCCACGGGGAGTGCGCTAAATGAAGATGATTCGCTGCAGGCTTGCCATTCTGCTCGTACTGCTCGCCGCAGGCTGCGGCGGCGGTAGCTCTCCCTCGTCGCCGACCGCGCCAACCACGCCAACGCCGACTCGGGTGATTGGACTCAGCGGAACGCTCGTCTTCGGCAATGTCGAGGTTGGACAGAGCGCGACCAAGACGCTAACGATTACCAATACCGGCGACTCGACTCTGACAGTGACCGGCCTCGCCGTGCCAATCGGAACGGCGTACACCGCGAACTGGACGAGCGGCACGATTGCTGCCGGGGCGTCGCAATCCGTCACGATTACATTTGCGCCGACAGCGATCAGGATCGACAGCGGATCGCTCACGGTGAGCGGCGATCAGACCAGCGGCACGAACACGATCGCGATATCAGGATCGGGCGTCGCGGTCACCACGCCGACCACGCCGTCCACGCCGACGCGCATCATCTCGTTGAGTGGCGATCTGACGTTCGGTAGTGTGCAGACCGGTCAGACGCCAACGACCACGATGACGGTCACCAACAGCGGCAACGCGGCGCTGACGATCACCAGCACGAGTTATCCGAGCGGGTTCACTGGCAACTTTGCGAACGGCACGATTGCGGCCGGTGCATCGCAGTCGGTGACGGTGATGTTCATTCCGACGACGGCGCAAGCGTACAGCGGCACGATTACGTTCACCGGCGATCAGACCAGCGGTACTAATACGATCGCAGTCTCTGGAACCGGAGTTGGCACGCCCACCCCACCCCCATCGCCGACGCGTATCATCAGTCTCTCAGGCAACCTTGCGTTCGGCAGTGTGGCCGTCGGTTCAACTGCGACCCGCACGCTGACGATCGCCAACAGCGGCACATCCACGCTGACGTGGACCGGCATCAGCACCGGCAGTGCGGCGCTCACGGCGAATCCCACGAGTGGAGCCGTTGCGGCCGGTGGCTCGCAGGCGGTGACACTCGCGTTCGCACCGACGGCGGTGCAGAGCTACAACGGCACGGTGACGGTCACTGGTGATCAGACCAGCGGGACGAATACAACAACCGTGTCCGGCAGTGGTACTGCGGCATCGCCCAGTCCCACTCGGATCATCAACTTGACGGGCAATCTGTCCTTCGGGAGCGTTGCCGTTGGGGCCAGTGCCAATGCCACATTTGCGATCAGCAACACCGGAGACTCGCTGCTGACCATCGGCTCTGTCAGCTATCCGATGGACACTTCTGGTGACTTCTCAAACGGGACAATCGCACCTGGTGGATCGCGTGTGGTTACAGTGTCGTTCAGACCGACCGCCCTCCAAACGTATTCCAACGTCTTGACGCTGACGAGTGACGCAACGAGTGGGTTGGGCGCAATTGGCATGTCGGGCACTGGGGCTGCCCCTCCTGCGCCAAGTGCATTCGCTAAGCTGTCACCGACATATGGCGAGTACGTATCGACCTTAGACCTAAGTCTTACGTGGCAAGCCAGCACTGGCGCGTCATCCTACGAATACTGTTACAGGGGGTCCAGTGATCCTTGCACCCAATGGATCACCAACGGCGCGTCAAAGAGTGCTTCTCTCTCCGGGCTTCAGAACGGAGTTACGTACTACTGGTATGTTCGCGCCGTCAACAGCACCGGGGTGACCTACGCCGACTATTCCGCCACAGCCTTCTCGACATTCACGACCGCGGATGGGGTGTTTGACCATGGTGGCGGACCGAACCAAGTCACATTGAATGTGGCCGTAGGCGCCAACCAAGCAGGCTCGTTCGGCCTTAGATGGACGCAAAACATGGCTGGCTTCACGGTCACGTCCAACGTGCCGTGGCTGCACGTGGCTTGTGTGGCCCCCGACATTACGCTATCGAACGGGTGCCGAACGACGTCAAGCGGTTCCTATATCAGGCAGATCGATTACGACGCGAAGCTCTCCTGTAGCGTGCGCTACGGGGTGATCACGGTTAGCCTAGGCGGGGCGGTCCTCACGGCAACCTTTGGGCAAGGGACCTGCGAACCGGACGGATTGCCGCCGTCTCTGGCCTCCACACCGAGTCGTGCTTGGTCCGAAAGAGACTCGGCGGCGAGCAGGAACCCTCAGCGCATCGCATACGCAGACGAATCGTTCAACGACCGGTTCTGCGATGAATGTTTCAGTCTGGAATGGCTTCGGAATCGGACTGACGCGACCATCGTGATCGAGCAATGGCGACGCGACTACAATCACATCCGTCCGCAAATGAGCCTCGGCTATCTGACGCCTTGGCCGAGTTCAAAGCGAATGCGTCAACAACCAACCCAAGCGCCGTTCTCCAACGATCGGTTGGTCCGAAGAACCCAAGCAGGTCACTCCCCCCAATCACCCCACCTCTAAGCCGCCTTTGACTTTGGCTTGTAGAGGCACTGTCTCTCCCTGATTCCCTTCTCAGGTTGTTTCCCTCTTTCCTCCACCACCCCTAAAGGGGGTGTGTGGAAGGAAAGTACAGGCATTCGATTTCCGGCAGATTTCCGTTAGTGAATGGAAAGAACGAAATCCTTGCCGTCAGCGACCACGGCACCGCTCGTGAGCAGTTCCTTTTTGGCTTTGGAGAAGTTGGAGGGATTCTGGCCGGATCCCCGCTGCCATTCGGTTTGCCAGTCCCGGTGCGTTGCGCGGCCTCCGAGCCGCTGCAAGGCGTCCAGCGCAGTCTGGGAGCGTGATGGTTTCGCGACAGCACTTTGTGATGGCACGACGATGCAGGACCCGGCAGACGCCTTTTCGAGCTCTAGGAAAATATCCTCGAAGAACTCAGCGTCTTTCTGTTTCGTGCATTTCAGCGCGAAGGATCCTGCGCCCCCCTTCTTGTCGCAGAACATCATCGTGTCCGTGGCACCGTCCAAGACACTGTGACCGCGTGGTGTCGAGCCCTTCCGTCCTGCGTGGTGAATCAGCAGCACATTCATGTCCCGGCCTGTGACCATCCGAGTGGCGGCTTCAACCAATTGCCCCATAGCGGTGCTCGAATTCTCATCCAATCCAGCCGCGCACCGGGCGAGCGTATCGAACACGCAGAGCAGTGGGCTGACGCCCGCCGTCTGAATTGAGTTGAGGAATTCTTTGAGCTCGTCGACGTTCACTAACTGCACCGGGCACGTCACGACGTAGAAGTCATGGATCGGGCCATGGGCGTCCTTCCATGCCGCGAGGCGGTCCTTGATTCCGGCTTGCCCCTCGCCGACGACGTATACGACTGGGCCTTGTTTAACGGAACGGCCCTGCCATGGTCGCCCCGTAGCGATAGAGAGGGCCATATCGAGCGCGACGAAACTCTTGCCAACATTCGAGGGACCGTACAGCAGGGCGAAGCTGCCGTGCTTGACTACGTCTTTGATGAGCCAACTGGGTTCGGGGAACGACTCAATTTCTCCGGGCGTGTAGAGGTGGAATCTCGGCTTGCGGGCTGCGACTGTTGTGCCGTGCTGATGGTCGGTTGGATCTTCGGCAGGGTTCAACTGATTCACGAGCATCAGTGGAGCGGGAACGGTTACGGCAGTTGCGTGAGAGGGGTTCATGTGGCTTGTCATCGAGCATCCTTCCGCCGTTAGGCTCACGACATGTGGGCCGAGTGCATGGCGGGAAGGCTAGTTTGCGCTCTCGATCCGTTTTCTAGCAGGGGACAGCCGTTAGCGTTTTCTTGGTAATTCGAAGAATACGTGTCCCTGCCGACGTTGGCGCTTTTCGAGCTGGGCATAGGCCGACACCGTTTCTTCAAACGCATTTCGCTTCACGGTGCCGCTCAGGATTCGAGTCTCAATTTTCCCCGTTCGGAAGTGAGCCTGTTTCGCACTGAGGCCAGACTCTCGAAAGATTCCAATGAGGCCAAGGCGCACCGTGTCGAGCAACAGTTGCCCGCGTGTGCGACGGGTGCGGCGGGGCTTCAGGTGGGCCTCGGAAATGAGGGCTTTCACCAGAACAGCTGTCGCTGCAGTGCACCGTTCTTGCACGTGATCCCGATGCCAGAGGAACCCACGCTGCGAGACTTTCGCCGCTTTGTCGGCGGCGGCGTCGATCGCTGCGATTGCGTGGGCGAGTTTCTTGTTAACGGCTTGAGCTGCCCGGCGATACTTCGGGAGCACTGCCCGGAACGCCGCATTTCTCGTGGAGTAGCTATCCCAGTCCTCTGCTGCGTAGACGTAGCGCAGTACTTGTTCTGCTACGACATCCTTATCCTCATCGCTCATGCCCTTGAGCACGCCCAAGGGGTCCAGCAAGGCGACAAACTCTTCGACGCTGCGCGCCTCTGAGACGGCCTTTGAGAACTTCACTCCTTCCCGCCCACGATCACACGCAGCACGGGTCTCTTCACGGGCGGTGCAGGGGCCGCTGACACCGCAGGCTTCCGAGGGCGGGGAACGGATCGTGCCCGCATCACTTCGGTCGGGTTGCCACGACCATGCAGGTTGACGCCGTAACCGCGGCAATCGCTCGCGTGCGATCGACGGGAGATTCTGGACGCCGCTCAGCGTCCCCGGACTGCAGTAGCGGTTGGGCGAAAGCAGCTTTTGTGGCCCAGTGAATACCCTGGGCAAGCGGGCCGGTGTTCTTGAGGAATGCAGCCGGGGCCCCAGCGACGATTACCACTCCCAGTATTTGGCCGGTCTCATCGAACAACACGCCACCGGAGTTCCCCGACTGGATCGGCATGGAGATCTGCAGGAAGCTGGCGTCCCCACCGGGACCGCTCGTGCCGCTCACCGTCCCATCTGCGAACTGTGGTTCTGCTCCCATTACTTCTGGGAACGGGAAACCCACAGTCATGACGCGTTGGCCAAGCGTGGCGTGTGAGTTTTGCGTCAGGCGCAGAGAGCTTCCGAATGGCGGCCCCGCAGCCTTCAGGACGACAAGGTCGACGAGTGGAGCCTTGCTCTGCACGGTCGCGGTTCTGGACTCTGATCCCTGACACTTGACGGTAATGCTGGTCGCGCCTTCGACCAAGTGATGGGCCGTGATGAGCAGTCCCGCGGTGTCCACGACGAACGCGGTGCCATAAGTTGAGGCGGACTCCGGGCGTTGCGGAGGAGCGGTCTCGGATCGCGGCGGTGGCGGCGTCTCGGCGTTAGGCTTCGCTCGCTCTTTCGCCAAAGCTGTCGCGAGAAGATCTCGCAAGTCCTTCTGCTTGTTCTGCTGCTGCGGCACATCGTCGAGTAGCGAGATTGCGTCACTTATGTTGGTGCGCTCTGACTCGACTCCCCGAGGTAAGTACGACATTTCCGATAGATGAGTCGTGACAAATGCAAACACAGCTTCGCCGACGGCTGTAGCGGCATTTGAGGACGCCTTTGAGAATCCGTCAATTTGGGCGACAAGGCAATATGCGGCTGCCCCCAAGGGCCTAGCTATTGGCTGGCCGAATGCAGCCACTACCCGGTTCGTCGTGTCTATGCATTGCGCTAGGTCACCCTTCTCCAGCGCCCGATAGAACTGTTTCTGGATAGCCAAAGATGCTGCGTGATCTCGGCAAGGAACTTCGATTGCGATTTTACGGCCGCCTCTGTCAACTTCTACTGTGAAGACGCCAGCAGTGGGACGCTGCCTAGGCATCGCGTCTGACCAACGCACGCCGACGGGTTTGCCGCCTATGGTCAGGAGGTAGTCGCCCTTAGCCAGGCCAGTCGAGTTCGCCCAGGGTTCGAGGGCGACGATGTAGTTCTGAACTACCTCCCAGCCGTCGTGGCAGACCGCAGGATTCGTGAAATACGGACTCTGCAATGCATCCTTGCCGGCGTTCCGTAGGAATGCAACAGTGTCCTGTTCTGGGCCGCTGTGATGCGTGCGTGCCGACACCGAAACACCAGTTGTAACGAATACCGCAGCGAACGCGAGAGCGAGCCAGAAAGAGAGTCGTTGTGACATGGGAGCCCTTTCGATGAGCCTTGGGGAGGGCGTTCTACCGCCGGAAGCGCGTGGCCTTCGGGCCAAGTGTGACGCGAACTAACGCTACCGTCGCAACGACGAGCCGTGTTGTCGGAAACATTTTCGGAGTCTACCGCAAAGGAACGGCGGCAGTTTTGCCCAAAAAATTCTCGCGTCCTAGGCAAGGGGCGGTAGGCAGGGTGGGGGGAGGGGATAGGGGGGGAGGAACGCCGAGCAGGACTCGGCGGCCGTGCCGCTGCAACGGTGCCTTGATTCTCCCGATCTCCAATGAAGCGTCCCGAAGACGTCGAGTGATGCTCGATCAGAAGCGCAGCCTGACCCCGAACCCGAGCGACGTGCCACCGACGTCAATCGACACAACGGAGTTGTCCGAAGCCGTTCCCGAGACCGTAGCCTTCGCCACGGACGCTGACGCGCCGATGCCGAGATGTTTCGAGAAGTAGTACGCGACGTCTGCTCCAGCTCCGAAACCAGTAGCTGATTGTGAGACCTGCTTCGTCGCTGCCGAAGCAAATGTTGCAGTGTCGTAGGGGTATGAATCGGTCCACGACACGCTGTCTACGAGCCCCTGTTTCACGGAAAAGAACGTCGGCCCAGCGGACACGCTGAACTGCAACTTCTTACCCGGCGCTGAGCTGAGGGTTGCGCGCACATGCACGGCAGTCTCTGTGTGCTCCAGCGACGCCTGTCCGGTGATTGGCCTCAGCTGGTTGAAGAAGAATGGATGCGGAATCTGTCCCGTGATCTCCGCTGTGCCGTTCGCGGACACGCTCGTGTAGCCCACGCTGACGCCGAAGTTCTTGATCAGGCGAATCCTGGCGGACACCTCCCCAAACGGCTTCGGTTTGACTGGGAAACGGTAGGAGTAACTGCCTTTCTCTGCGTTGGCCGTGAAGGCGACCGTGCTCGTGATCTCCGACGTTCCGGTCACGGAAGCGCCGCTCACGCTGATAACGACTCGTTCGCTCAAGGCCTGAGCCTGAGCGGGACGTGCGACTGCGGAGAGGAGCGCGGCGGCGAAGAGAGAGAGTGTGATGGCTTCGAATCTCACTAGCTCACCCCCACCGCGGTCCAAGCCTGTATTACGGCCCGCTCGGCGTTGCTGCCCGCCCCATAGAGATCGCGAGCCGCTTGTATCGTTGCCGCACGTGCAGTCGAGAATGTCGAACTGGCGGGCATCAACACGGTGAATGCTCGGAAGAAGGTCTTCTCAATCTGGTCGCGGTTTCCACTGCCAACCCCGGTGACCACCAGCCCCGACGTTCGGTTGGTGCCGCCCTCGATCGCGAGGTAGAAAGCCTGATTTGCAATGCCGGAGTTTGTGTGAACTCCACCGTAGTCGCCCGCGGGCGTGTTCGGGCGAATCGCTCGGCGTGAATAGTGATCGGGATCCCCATAGAGGCCGGGGTTCGCCATGGATCGGTCGCCGCTGATGGAACCGGGTCTGACCGCCCGAGAGATGTCCTTCCCGATTACATAGTCGGCCTGCCCGACGGCGCCCCCTGCCGGATGGTAGTAGAACTCGACGCTCTTGCCCATCATGTCGGAGAACGCCTCATTGAGAGCGCCTGACTCGTTTTGATAGGTGAGATTGGAAGTGTAAGTCGTTACCGCATGGGTAAGTTCGTGTGCGGCGATATCCAGCGCGCCGCCAAAATATGTGTAGTTCCTTCCGCTGTCGGGCATGTAGTAGCCAGGAGGAATCCCGTCGCCGAAGAACATCACGCCTTGTCCTGTTGGCCCGCAGGGAGCACGACACCAAAAAGCATTCACAGCCCACGACGAATCTTCTGCGGCTATCGAGAGAGACCCTTGCTGGGTCACGGCGTTTACGGCAATGTTGATTGGACCGTTCCTGCCGTCGAGCCCGCTTCGACCGAAACGCTTGTAGTAGTAGTCATAGGTCCAGCTAACGTGCACGTGTGCGTCCACAACGGCAACGTCCGTCCAGATGTTGTCAGTGTCGGAGGCCAGATCGCTGGCGCTCGCGAAGAGGCTCGTGTAGAAGAGCAGCTTGGTCCGAGCAAGATTGCCCCGCATATCAAAGGTCTCAATCACCGGAGGGCGATGTCGGTCATACGCGGTATACGAGCCCGACGAGGTCTTTTCGACGCTCAGTTTCTTTGAGTCTCCCAACACGCCCGTTCCCGTTCCCACGGCTGCGGTTTGTTTATGAAGTTCGCTGTATCGAAGGACCTCGGCCCCTGTTTGGGCATCGAGAAAGACACGATCAACTCTGCCAGCTCCGAAGACGACAGCGGAGTAGGTTAGGTAATGTTCCCCGTTCTCCAGTCGCGCAATCACGAGACTCGGTTCGGCGCGGAGAGCACCGTCCTTCCCGCCACTGCCAGTAAGAAGAAGCCGGGCTTGTTCGATTGAGAGGGCTGGGGATACGTTCAACGCTAGACTGTCTGGTGACAACACTCCAAAGATCGAGGCTGGTGCGCCATTGTCAGAATCAACGACGACGTCGGAACCCCAGATCGGTATGCCTTGATAGAACTGGTCGAATCGCTCCGTCGTGTGCGTCGGAGTTAGCGGATCCCGGATGCTCGACCGCAGACGGAGGTCACCAGCGCGTCGCGCCTGCGTGATGTAGGACTCCCAGTTCCGCAGATCGGCGCTGCTTGTGGCCCTGATCTGCATGACACTCGATTTGGCTGTGGCCGTGGACTGCCCACGGGGAGTGGCGCCTAAAATGAGGAAAAGGGAGAGCACGATCGATCCCGAGCGGGCCAAGCCAAGCTCTTTCATACGATGTCCTTTGAGGAGATGCGTATAAGACTAGATTCAAGAATTCCCTACGGGAGTGTAGATCAGGCTTGGCGCAGACGCACGCCAAAAGCTATGCGCTTAGAAGCCATTTCCACGACGGCGATGCTTCAGAGGCCTGCTCCTCAGAATTTTCCAGGGAAATGTGGGACCTTCGGCAAAGACACCGGGGGGAGAGTGGGGGGAGGGGATAGGGGGTGGTAGTCCCAGTGCGATCAATCGCCTGCAGGCCCGCATCTAAATCTGGGGAGCGGTGGGGGACCCTCAGCTGCGCCCAGCAACCCTCAGCCCCCCTAAATCCCCGTGCCGCCTGCGCTCCCTCCACACCCCTCAGACAGCTCGGTCGATACCGGGCCGCGGTCGAGCGTTTAATGCGTCCTCAAAGCGGTGGCTACTTTGTAATGCCGCAGTCGCTATGGCTGTTTCTTGAAAACGATGACGCGGGCAGACGTGTCTTTTACAGGAACCACAACTGCCGTGGTCACGCCACCTCCAGAACTCGCACCAGCAGACATCGACTGTGACTCGCCAGTGATAAGGACCGCATCGCCACCAAGTTCAGCGGCCTTTTTGAGCAGGATCTTGGAGGTGTCCATGCCCCAACCTTGATCGCTCACCTTCAGCAATGCAATCACCGTGAATGGTCTGTCTGGAACCTCGGTTAAGAAGACGACTTGCTCTGGTGATCTTGCAGCCCGAGGCGTCAGGTCCGTACGCATGACCTGCGTTGAAGCGCAACCGAAGACACCCACGACAGCAATTGATAGCAGCAAGTTCCGCATCTGCGCCCTCCGATACCGAGTTGAACCCGGCGACAGAGTAGCCCGCCAGAACGGCCACAGCAATAGGGCATCCAGGCTGATTCAGTTGTACTTTTTCGGGGGAGCGGTGCTAGATTCGTTTCGTTGCGCCCGATTCATGGTGAATCGGCAGAGCATACGATCAACGCAAGAGAGCGTCTGGTAGACCGTGTAAGTTGTTGATTCTATTGGGTAGCACCGGAACTGTCGACACCACGATTTTCAATCGTGTGCTCTACCAACTGAGCTACTTCGGCACGCCGGTCGCGATTGCACCAGAACGAACGAAAATCATAACACGGACGACGCTCTGAACAACAAACGGGCAGTGATGGCCGACGCCGTCACTGCCCGCATGTTGTCTATGACTGCGGTGTCTATTCGGCGACTTCTGCCGGCGGCACGAGGCCCATTTCGATCCGGAGCTTCTTTTCGATCTCCATGGCGATTGCGGGATTGGCCTTGAGGAACTGCTTCGAGTTCTCGCGGCCCTGACCAAGGCGGTCGGCGCCGTATGAGAACCACGTGCCCGACTTGTCGATGACCTTGCGCTCGACGCCCTGATCGAGCAGGTCGCCTTCGCGTGAGATGCCTTCGCCATACATCACGTCGAACTCGGCTTCCCGGAAGGGCGGTGCGACCTTGTTCTTGACGATCTTCACGCGTGTGCGGCTGCCGACGACGACGTCGCCGTCTTTGATCGCGCCGATGCGGCGGATGTCGATGCGAACTGACGAGTAGAACTTCAACGCGCGGCCGCCCGTGGTCGTTTCGGGATTGCCGAACATGACGCCGATTTTTTCACGCAGCTGGTTAATAAAGATGAGTGTGGTTTTCGACTTCGACACGACGCCGGTGAGTTTGCGCAGCGCCTGCGACATGAGGCGGGCCTGCAGACCCATCTGCGCTTCGCCCATCTCGCCTTCGATTTCCGCGCGCGGCACGAGCGCCGCCACTGAGTCGACGACGACGACATCGACGCCGCCGGAGCGGATGAGGACTTCCGCAATTTCGAGCGCCTGTTCGCCGTTGTCGGGCTGCGACACGAGCAAATTCTCGAGATCGACGCCGAGCTTCTGCGCGTACTTCGCATCGAGCGCGTGTTCTGCGTCGATGAATGCCGCCACGCCACCGAGCTTCTGCGCCTGCGCGATGGTCATGAGGGTGAGGGTGGTCTTGCCGGACGATTCCGGACCGAACACTTCGACGACGCGGCCGCGGGGGATGCCCCCGATGCCCAGTGCCCAATCCAGGCTGATGGAACCGGTCGAGATCGACGGGATGACCGAATCCATGTTGTGCTGGCCCAGCCGCATGATCGATCCCTTGCCGAACTGCTTCTCGATCTGGCCAAAGGCCATCTCGACAGCCTTCGCCCGTTCCTTGTCGATGCGGTCGTTCTTTTCTTCTTCTCGTGCTGCCATGGGTTTCCTCGCTGAGGCACCGCCGCCAAAAGCGGCCACGGTGGCTGGGCCGAATTGGATACTAGGAGCGTGCCAGGCGAATGTCAAGCGAAAATTAGGCGTCATATTGTCTCTATCCTCATCATTAACAACAGTTTACGCGACCGAGTCACTTTCGCCTTCAGAGCCGCGTTTCGCAATTTCTGCAAGGTTGTCGCGCCGAAAACATGGCAATTTCTGCGACGAGGACGAGTGTAGGAGGGGGCTGTGACAGCATGGGTCACGCGCGATGCCATCACCGATCGGACACAGTTTGGCGGGCTTGGCCGTGGGCTGGGCGACGAACCGGGCCGGACGCCCGCTGCGACCGCTTGTGCTGCAGAGCGTGACGCTGGCAGCAGTCAGTGTGGCGCCCGATCTCGACCTCCTGTGGGACCGTCACAGCCGGGAGACCCACAGCATTGGTGCCGCACTGATCATCGCCAGCCTGGCCGCCTGGCGGCGTTGGCCGATCGGCGCCACGCGCCCTCGCATCTTCCTTGCCGCCCTGCTCGTCTGGTTAACCCATCCGCTGATGGACTCGTTCTCGATCGACAACGCCCCGCCCGTCGGCGTGATGCTGTGGTGGCCGTTCAGCACCGGGTTCGTTCACTCCGCCCACGCATTCTTCGACCCCATCTCGCGGTCTTGGGGCACTACGGAAATGTGGACGCGCAACTTCACCGCCGCCATGCATGAGGCCGCGATGATTCTCCCGATCCTGTTTGTGGTGTGGCTTGTGCGGCGGTCTGATCAGTAATTATAGAAACCCTTCCCCGATTTACGACCGAGGTGGCCGGCGGCGACCATGCGGCGGAGCAGGGGACACGCGCGGTACTTGGGATCGCCCATGCCCGTGTGCAGGACTTCCATGATGGCGAGACAGACGTCGAGCCCGATAAAGTCGGCCAGCGTCAGCGGACCCATCGGGTGGTTCATGCCGAGCTTCATGACCTGATCAATCGCTTCGGGCGTACCCACGCCTTCCATGACCGCAAAGATCGCTTCGTTGATCATCGGCATCAGAATGCGATTCGCGATGAAGCCGGGATAGTCCGCAGCCTCCACAGGAATCTTGCCGAGCGTCTTGCAGAGTTCGGTGGCCGTGGCCATCGCTTCGGACGACGTCGCCTGACCGCGAATCGTTTCGACCAGCGCCATCAGCGGCACGGGATTCATGAAGTGCATACCCAGTACGAGCTCGGGGCGCTTCGTGAATGCGCCGATCGTCGTGATGCTGATCGACGACGTGTTTGACGTGAGGATGACGTCGGGACGCGTGATCGAATCGAGCGCCGTGAAAATCGCGCGCTTGACGTCGAGATTCTCGATCACCGCTTCGACAACGTAGTCGCAGTCTGCGAGCTCTTCGATTGTCGATGCCGCGTGCAGCCGATTGCCGATGTCGATTTTCGATTCCGCCGAGATCTTTCCCTTCTCGACGAACTTGGACAAACTTTTGTCGATCGTCTTCATCGCGCGTTCGATGGCCGGGGCCGACGCGTCATGCAGGCGAACGGTGAAGCCCGACTGCGCGAAGACCTGCGCAATGCCATTGCCCATCGTGCCGGCGCCGATCACACCAACCGTCTTGATCGAAGCAGACATTAGAGCAACTCCACTGCGAGCGCGACGCCGTTGCCGCCGCCGAGACAGAGTGTCGCGACACCCTTTGTCTTGCCGTGACGCCGCAGTGCGTAGAGCAGTGTCGTCAGCACGCGCGAACCGCTCGAGCCAATCGCATGGCCAAGCGCGACGGCGCCGCCGTGCACGTTCACCTTCGCGGGGTCGATGCCGAGTTCGCGCATCACCGCGACGGCCTGCACTGAGAATGCCTCGTTCAACTCAAAGAGGTCCACATCACTGAGCGTCCAGCCCGCTTTTGTCGTCACCATGCGCACGGCTTCGACGGGCGTCATCAGGAGGAGCTTCGGATCGAGACCCGAGGTCGCCTGCGCGACGATGCGCGCCATCGGCTTCAGGCTGAGTGACGCCGCGGTGTCCGCGCCCATGACCACGAGTGCCGACGCGCCGTCGTTGACGCCCGGCGAATTGCCGGCCGTCACGCTGCCATCTTTCTTGAAGGCCGGTTTCAGCTTGCTGAGCCCCTCGGCCGTGGTGTCCTCACGGATATTCTCGTCCCGGCTCACGACGATCGGATCACCCTTGCGCTGGGGGATGCTTACCGAAAAGATCTCATCCGCAAACCAGCCTTCGCGTGTGGCGTGCGCCGCCTTCTTGTGGCTGTTGGCGGCGTACGCGTCCTGATCTTCGCGCGACACCTTATAGACGTCGGCCACATGCTCGCCGGTCATGCCCATGTGCACGTTGTCGTACGGATCCCAGAGACCGTCGTGAATCATCGAGTCGACCATCTTGCCGTCGCCCATGCGCAGGCCTTCACGCGCGCCGCTCAGTAGATACGGGCAGTTGCTCATCGACTCCATGCCGCCGACCACAGCGATGTTGATGTCGCCGGCGGCAATCGCCTGTTGGGCGAGCATCACGGCTTTTAACCCCGACCCACACACCTTGTTGATGGTGAGCGCGGCCACGCGGTGATGGAGACCGGCCGCAAGTGCGGCCTGACGCGCCGGCGCCTGGCCGGTGCCGGCACTGACGACGTTGCCCATGATGCATTCGTCGACCAGCGCGGGATCGATGCCCGCGCGTGCGACGGCTTCACGCACGGCGATTGCGCCCAGCTGCGGCGCCTTGAAGTCTTTGAGCCCGCCCAGAAATTTTCCAGTGGGCGTGCGAACGGCACTGACGATCACGGATTCACGCATGAGTGTCCTCGACGACAAGAATTCTACGAACGATGGGCTGCCCGAGCAGAAAGGCCAGGCGATCTTTGATGACAGGCGACGCACGCTCGAGCTCGCGCTGCCAGGCCGCACCGCGCGCGCGCAAGGTCAGCGTGCCCTCGGCGGACCATTCCGCGTTCGCCGAGCGGGAGAGTGCGGGGCCAGCGGCCACGCGCCAGGCAAACACCACCTTCGCCGCCGACATCGGCTGGCGCGAGAGCAGAAGCTTGATCGTGTGCGTGGCGGTAGTGGAGACAGACTCCATGCAGGCTGACCTCCTAATTTATCATCAACGAATGTTTGAGCCCGGAATGTTGATTCTGGCGTCCGCTTCACCGCGTCGTCGCGAACTTTTGGCGGCCGCCGGCATCGTGTGTCATGTCGATGCCGCGGATGTTGACGAGACCGCACACGTGGGTGAGCTGCCCGCGGCGTACGCCGAACGACTCGCTCGTGCGAAGGCGTCGCGCGTCGCAGAACGGCATCCGGGCCTGCGCGTGCTCGGCGCTGACACCATCGTCGTTATTGATGACGAGATGCTGGGCAAACCGGTGGACGCGGCGGACGCGCGGCGCATGCTGCGGCGGCTGTCTGGACGCACGCACGAAGTGTTGACGGCCGTGGCCGTCGCCCGCGATGGTGAAATTTACTCTGTTGTGGAAAAGTCCGCGGTCGAGATGCGAATGATTGCCGACGACGAGATTGATGGCTATATCGCGACCGGTGAGCCGATGGACAAGGCGGGTGCCTATGGCATTCAGGGAGGCGCCGGGGCGTTCGTCTGCCGGGTTTCCGGGGATTTCGACACTATTGTCGGATTGCCGGTGAAGGTGGCCCTACATTTGCTTAAGAGGTACGGTGAGCCGTATCCTGAACGGTGAGACGAGGTTCTCTATGTCCAACAAGCTTGTGCGTGTCCTTCTGACGGTTGCCCTCATCGGTGGCTCACTGGGTTATCTGTTCTATACGACGCTCTCGAAAGACACCGAGTACTACAAGCACGTGGACGAAGTGATGAACCGGCCGAAGTCGTGGTACGGCAAGCGACTGCAGTTGCACGGCTTCGTCGTCGACAAATCGATCCTCGTGAATGACAAGACGCTGGAGTATCGATTCACGCTCCAGAACAACGGGCAGGTTGTCACCACGGCGTATCGCGGTGTCGTGCCGGATACGTTCAAGGGTGGCGCGGAGGTTGTGGTGACCGGCCGGCTTGATGGCGGCGGCTTTCACGCCGAGAGCATGACGGCGAAGTGTCCGTCGAAGTACGACCCGAAGGTGGGCAATCCGGCTGGCGTGGGCAAAGCGTCCGGCACCAGCGGCGGCGGCGAGTAGACCCGACCGATGGCCAACCTGGGCACACTGATTATCCTGACGGCGTTCGTCATTGCCGGCGCGGCGTTCGCGGCGTCGGTCGCCGGCGCGCGCCGCAGAGACTCGCGATTCACTGACGCCGGCATCGCACTGTTCCACACCGTGACGGCGATGATGCTCGTGGTCTCCGCGATCATCATTCGCGCGTTTGTCACTGGCGACTACCGCATCAAGTACGTGCAGCACTACTCAGACTCGGTGCAACCGTTGTTCTACAAGCTGACCTCGTACTGGGGCGGCCTCGACGGATCGCTGCTGTTCTGGGTCACACTGCTCTCGATTTTCGGCAGCCTCGCGATTCAGATCAACCGCCAGCGGCAGCGCCTGCTGATCCCGTGGGTCGTCGCGGTCATCACGTGCGTGGAGATGTTCTTTCTGTTTCTCCTCGTGATTCACAACAACCCGTTCGAGACCTTCCTGACGAAAGCGCCGGTCGACGGCGCCGGGCTGAATCCGCTGCTGCAGAACTTCTACATGGCGATTCATCCCCCGATGCTCTACGTCGGGTTCGTCGGCATGACGATTCCGTACGCCTTCGGCATGGCGGCCCTCTTCAGCGGGCAACTGGACGATTCATGGCTGCGCTCTGTGCGGCGCTGGACGATGGTGGCGTGGCTGATCCTGACGGTCGGGCTCGCGCTCGGCGGTCTCTGGGCGTATGAAGAGCTCGGCTGGGGCGGGTACTGGGGTTGGGATCCGGTCGAGAACGCCGGCCTGCTGCCGTGGTTCACGGCCACGGCATTTCTGCACTCGGTGATGGTGCAGGAGCGGCGCAGCATGCTGAAGATCTGGAACGTGTCGCTCGTGGTGGTGACCTTCTTCCTGACGATCTTCGGCACGTTCATGACGCGGTCGGGTGTCGTGCAATCCGTGCACGCCTTCGGCGAAGACAAAGAGCTCGCGTGGATGTTCACGGCATTCATGGTGACGCTGCTCACCGTCAGCTTTGCCGCGATCATCTACCGGCTGCCGCTGCTGCGTTCGCGACACGAGCTCGAGTCGTACGTGTCGAAGGAAGCCGCCTTTCTCGCAAACAACTGGGTGTTGCTGTTCTCGGCATTCTTTGTCTTGTTTGCGACGATGTTTCCGACGCTCAGCGAAGCCCTGCGGGGCGAACGCCTCACGGTGGCCGCGCCGTTCTTCAACAAGTGGATGGTGCCGATCGGCCTGGTGCTGCTGTTCTTGACCGGCGTCGGACCGATGCTCGCCTGGCGCAAGTCGACGGCGAGCGCGCTCAGGTCCACATTCCTGTGGCCGACGTTGTTCACGATTGCGACCGTTGCCGGCGTCCGCGCGCTCGGCGTGCCGTTCTGGGCGGCCGGCATCTGCTTCGGTCTCTGCGCGTTCACGACCGTCACCATCATTCAGGAATTCTGGGGCGGCACCCGGGTGCGTCGCGAGGCGACGGGCACGGATCACTTCACGGCGCTCATCGGCCTCGTCGGCCGTTCGCGCCGCCGGTACGGCGGCCACCTCGTGCACGTCGGCATCGTGCTGATGTTCCTCGGTATGGCCGGCAATGGCGGGCAACGTGAAGAGCAGGTGAACCTCAACGTGGGCCAGCAGGTCACGCTCGGCACGTACACCTTGCGCTACGACAAGCTCAGCATCACCGACGACGGCCAGAAGCAGATGATCACGGCGTCCATGCACGTGCAGCAGGGCGTCAAAGACCTCGGCATGATGTATCCGGCGCGCTGGTTTTTCCGCAAACACGAGGAAGAGCCGACGACCGAAGTGGCGATTCGCCGCAGCATTGCGGACGACCTCTACCTCGTGCTTGCCACGCAGAGTGTTGAGCAGCAGAGCGCCACGATCAAGATCGTCATCAACCCGCTCATCAACTGGATCTGGTTCGGCGTCGGCGTGATCATCTTTGGGTCGTTTATCGCGATGTTGCCGGAGCGCGCCTTTGCCTTTGCCACTCGGAAGGTACCGGAAGGCGCCGCAACGACGGGGCTGATGCTGCTGCTCATCGTGGGCCTCGCACAGACCGGGTTGCTGGCACAACACGTGGAACTCTCGCAGACCGTCGCGATCATTCCGCGCACCCCGCTTGAGAAAGACATGCAGGCCGAGATCATCTGCATGTGCGGCACGTGCGGCCGCAAGAAGATCGGCGAGTGTACCTGTCAGATGGCCGCCGACATGCGCGGTGACCTCTCGACGCTGATTCAGGCCGGGAAGTCCCGCACCGAAATCATTGACGTGTTCGTGAAGAAATACGGCAGCCAGGAAGTGCTGGCGCAGCCCATCGACGAGGGCTTCAATCGCCTCGCATGGCTGCTGCCGTATGTGACCGGGTTCATCGGCATGGCTGCCATCGGCGGCGTGGCGATGCGCTGGTCGCGTCGCGGAACGCACAATTCGGCCGACGCCTCGCCGGCCGCAATGGACGCCGCGATGGAATCGCGTTTGGACGATGAGCTCCGAGACCTCGACTAAGCCAGGCCAGGTTTTCATTCTGTTGTCGATGGCCGCTGCGACGGTGGCCGTCATGTTGACTGCGCAGACGCATCCGGCGGCGTTGCTCCTGCTGAGTGCGGGTGTGCTCGCGTGTGGTTTGGCGGCGTATTTTTTTCATTCGGCACTCTTCGCCCTGATTTCGCCGAAGGCTCGCGAGGCCGCGCTGTCTGGGGAGCGACGCGCCTTGCTCGTCGCCGACAAGCAGCGCGTGCTGCACTCGATCAAGGAACTGGAGTTCGACCACAAGATGGGCAAGATCAACGCCGCCGATTTTCAGAAGCTGGCGTCGCCGCTCCGGTTGCGGGCGGCCACACTGATCGGCGACATCGATCGGCTTGAAGCGGAGACATCGATCGTCGAGGCTGCCACGACCCATGGTTGCTCGAAGTGCGGCACGTCGAACGATCCGGATGCGAAATTCTGCAAGAGCTGCGGCAATCCACTGAGCCCCGACAAGACCCACAGGTCGGCGGGGAAGGCCGCTGCCGGTGCGATGGTGCTCTTGCTGATTGTTGGCACGGCGTGGGCGTCGCCGGCCGCGGCACAGATTGCCATGCCGAATCCGAAAGAAATCTCGGGCGTGCCGCTCCCGGCCGCTGATGTGCCTGCCGGTGCACTCACCGTGCGCGTGATTCGCGGCGGCTTCGACAAGAACATCGCCGATCAACCGGTGCAGATCGTCGTCGACGGAAAATCGCAGACCGTGAGGACCGACGCGCAGGGCCGCGCCACGGTGACGGGGCTCAAGCCTGGCGCCAAGGTGACGGCGACGGCGGTGGTTGAGAAGGAGACGCTGGTCTCGAAAGACATCACGATCGGCAGCGCGGGGCTTCGTGTGGTGCTGGTTGCGACCGATCCGGAGGCCACGGCGCGCGCGGCCGAAGACCAGAAGCTTGCCGCCGGTCCAGCCGTGCGCGGCACGGTCGTGCTCGGTCCAAACACGCGCGTGGTCGTTGAACCGGGCGACGAGGTCGTGACCGTGTTCTACGTACTCGACATCGTCAACTCTGCGCGCGTGCCGGTGGATCTGGGCGGTCCGCTGCAGCTCGACTTGCCGAGCGGCGCTCGGGGCGCCGGCATCATGGAGGGCTCGTCGCCGCAGGGAAAGTTGCTCGGCGCGCACCTCACGGTGTTGGGCCCGTTCAAGCCGGGCTCGACGGAAGTGAATCTTGCGTATGAAATCCCGACGGGCGCGGGCACGAAGACGATTTCGCAGACATGGCCGGTGCCGGTGCCCGAAACGACCGTGATCCTGCAGCGCGTCGAGATGGAAGATCTCGAGTCGCCGCAGCTGGTCGATCGTCGCGAGACCGTCAATCAAGGGCAACGCCTCGTCGTGGCGCGCGCAACGGCGCTTGGCGCCGGTGGCACGCTGACGTTTGACGTCAACGGGCTCGCGCATCATCCGCGCTGGCCCCGCTACCTTGCGCTGACATTTGCCCTGGGCTTCCTGATGGTCGGCTTGCGCGAGGGCTTCCGCCGGGCATGAGTGCCGGCGCGCTGGACTTCGATCGGATCGACATCACAGACGTCACGCGGCAGTACGGTCGGCGGCGCGCGCTGAGCCGCGTAACGCTGTCGGCGAGTGCCGGCGACGTCATCGTGCTGCTCGGCCCCAACGGAGCGGGCAAGTCGACGCTGCTTAATATTCTGTCTTCCTTGTTGCGGCCAACGTCGGGCGCCGTGCGGTATGGCGATACTGCGGCTGCAGATGCCGGTGATGCGCTCCGGGGCCGCATCGGGTTTCTCGGACACGAACTGTTTCTCTATTCCGACCTCACGGCACGCGAGAACCTCACGTTTGCGGCGCGACTGTATCGTTTGCCGGATCCGGACGGCATCGTCGAGCGTGGGCTCGTGCGCGCGAATCTTGCGGACCGTGCCGATGATCGCGTCGGCGGATTCTCGCGGGGCATGCGGCAGCGGCTGGCGCTCGAGCGGGCGTTGTTGCATCAGCCGCGTCTCGTGCTGCTCGACGAGCCGTTCACGGGTCTCGATGACCGTTCGGCGGATGCGCTGGTGGAACGGATCGCGGAGCTCGGCCGCCACGGCTCGATCGTGTTCGCGGCCACACACGACTTCGATTACGCGGCGCGCATCGCGACACGCGCGACGGTCGTCAATCGTGGTCGGTGCTGCGAACTGCCGATGGACGGCTCGCCACTGCTGACCCGCTACCGCACGGCGCTCGCGGTGGAGGCGGCGTGATCTCCGTCCTGCGGAGTGCCTGGCTGATTGCCGCCAAGGATCTGCGCGTTGAGGCGCGCAGTCGCGAGCTGGTCTACACGACCGTCTTCTTCGCCGTCACCGCGGTGCTCATCTTCGCGTTCAGTTTTGTGCAGGAAGACAGCACCGTGCCGCCCGGCGCGGCCTCGGGCATTCTGTGGGTGACGCTGACGTTCTCAGGAACGATCGCGTTGACGCGGACGTTTGAGCGTGAGCGTGAGCACGACACGCTGCGCGGCTTGCTGCTCTCGCCGGTGGAACGCCCCGCAGTGTATCTCGGCAAGCTGTTCGCGGTCTTGCTCCTGCTTGCCGGCGTCGAAGCGGTCCTCGTGCCGCTCACGGGGTTGTTTTTTCAGGCGCCGCTCGGTCGCGCGCCAGGATTGTTGTGCTTGCTACTGGCGACCGGCACGCTGGGCTTCGCATCCGTGGGGACGTTGTTTGCCGCCATGCTCGTGCGCGCGCGGTCGCGCGATGTGCTGCTGCCGGTCGTGCTGTTTCCGATTGTGGTGCCCGTGATCATTGCCGGCGTGCGCGGCACGAATGCCTTGTTTACGCCCGAGACCGATCTGGCCGTCGTCCGGATGTGGCTCGCCATGCTGGTATCCTTTGACGCAGTGTTTCTCTCGCTCGCCCTGTGGACCTGCGGTCCACTGCTCGGGGAGTGAGGAGGTCGAGAATGACGCGCGCCGTGCCTGTTGTGCTCCTGATTGCCGCTGCGATGCTGGCGGCCTCGCCATTTATGATCGATGCCGCGCCGCCCGAAGTCACGATGGGCCTCGTGCAGAAGATCTTCTACGTCCATTTGCCGAGCGCCATGATCTTCATGGTGTCGAGCGTGATGTGCGGCGTCGCGAGCGCGATCTACCTGATGGGCGGTCGGAGCGCGAAGGCGGACCGCATCGCCCTGGCGGCCGCTGAACTGGCGATCGTCTTCGGCCTCATCACGCTGGTCACCGGACCGCTCTGGGGCCGCAAGGCCTGGGGGGTGTGGTGGGTCTGGGATGCGCGGCTCACGTCCACACTCGTGATGTGGCTGCTGTACTGGTCGTTTGTCTTGCTGCGTCGCTTCGGCGGCGCCGGGTCGGAAACGTTGTCGGCCGGAGTCGGTCTGTTCGGCATGGCGCTCGTGCCATTCGTGTATTGGTCCGTGAACGTGTGGCGCACGCTGCATCCGATGACCAGCGTCGTGCCGACGTTGCCGGCATCCATGGGCATCCCGTTGTGGTGGGACGTGGTGGCGTTTGCGTGTCTCTTCGGCGCGCTCTTCGCCTTGCGGACGCGCGTGGAACGGCTGCGCACGGATCTTGATTCCGCGCTCGCTGACGCAGACGAATAGGGAAGTAGGAGAGTCGTGATGATCAAACGAGTCGTGTTGTCCTGCATGTTGCTCGCCGTGCCCGCCGTGGCTGCGGCGCAGCAGAATATGCCGACCGGGTTTAAGGCGTTCGACGAGAGCGCGCCGCGCGAGACGCTGCCGGCTGCGCCGCTGGTGTTCATCGCGTACAGCCTCGCCTGGATTGCGCTCGCGTTCTACGCGTTCACGCTGTGGCGCAAACTGGGCAAGGTCGAACAGGACCTGGCCGAGTTGCGGCGCCTGGTGAAACGCTAACGTGGGCATGCCCTCCAGCGCGCATCTGCTGTTTATCCCCTCGGTGATGATCCTTGGGATCGTGATCGGCTGGGTCCTCGGCTCTCGCGCCGCGAAAGACGCCTACGCGATGGAATTGAAACGCCGCGAGGAACGCGCGGCGCGCAAGGCTGCACCGCCGCAGTAGTTCACGCGCCGCGGTCCAGCCGCGTCGCCATCCGCTCAGGCAAGCCGGCCGCGATGATGCGCTGCTGCGCCGTCTTGATGTCGTAGTCCACGCGCCGGAAAATCAGTCGACGGGCGTCCATATCCACGATGCCGTACGCGGCGCGCGGATCGCCGTCGCGGGGTTGGCCTACCGCACCGAAGTTCACGAGCATGCCGCGTGTGCGATCCCACGGCAGGATCTGCGCGTGATCTTCGTCGGTCGGATCGGGGTCGGGCAGGAGCACGCTGACGCCGCGCGGTGCCGCGCCGAATGCCGCGGGCACGTGCGTGTGACCGAACAGGCACAATGTCGGCGGTTCACCCTCACGCACATCAAAGCTCAGTGCGCGCCACGCGTCGCGCGTGTCGAAAATGTAGTGATCTTCGTCAAACGGGGCGCCATGGCAGATCATCAGCCCTGGCGCGACATCGACCGGGCCTTCGGGCATGGCTTCGAGCGCCTGCCGGCCGGATGCGGTCAGATTCCGTCGCGTCCACTCGATGGCGGCGCGCGCCTGATCGTGAAAGTCGGCGGCGCTGGAGATGCCGGCTGCGACGCGATCGTGGTTGCCTCGCACGCTTGCGATCGGGTGCAGACCCAGTACGGTCTCAATCACGCCCTGCGGGTCGGCGCCGTAGCCCACGAGATCGCCGAGGATCAGCGTCTCATCAAATCGGCACCGGCGCGCATCGGCCAGTACAGCGTCAAGTGCCTGCAGATTGCCGTGAACGTCGCTCAGGATCAGGTAGCGCATGTCAGCGTAGATCGCCCAGTTGCGAAATGGCGTCGAGGATGCGTTCAGCGACGACGCCCGGCGACGCGCGCGACGCGTTCACGCGCAGATGCGCGAGACGATACGTGTCGACGCGCGCCGCGTACAACCGTTCAAGCGCTGCCCGATCGGCGGCCAGTGGTCGTCGACCGTCGAGCGGAATCCGCGGAATCAATTCCGCAAGCGGCAGATCGATCCAGACCACGGTGCCGTCCATCATCATCGTGGCGCGGTTCTCGGGGTTGGCGAACGTGCCGCCGCCGGTGGCGACGACCAGTTGGCGCATCGGCAGCAGCAGTTTCAGCGTGTCGCGCTCAACGGAACGGAAGTACGGCTCGCCGCGTTTCGCGAAGATGTCGGCAATCGTGTGGCGCTCACGCGTCTCGATCAGATCGTCGATGTCTTCCGCGCGCCAGTGCAGGCGGTGCGACAGCTGACGGCCCACGGTGGACTTGCCCGACGCCATGAAGCCGACCAGATAGATCTTGTCGGTGCTCATTTGCACAGGTGCATGAGGTCGGCGTGGAAGTTCGGGTACGACACGGCCACCGCATCCGCGCCGGTGATCAGCGTCGATCCGGTCCCGGACAACGCGAGCACCGTGAAGGCCATCACCAGGCGATGGTCGAGGTGCGCATCCACCTGGCCACCCCTCGGACGCTGCCCGCCGGGAATCTCGAAGCCATCTGGATGTTCGATCATGTGCACGCCGAGTTGACGAAAGCCAAGGGCCAGCGACGAGATGCGATCGCTTTCCTTCACGCGCAGTTCCTCGGCGCCCGACACCGTGAGGCCGCCGCCGAGCGCCGCCGACGCAGCCAGGACGGGCAGTTCGTCGATGAGCGAGGGCACCATGTCTGGCCCGATCGTGGCCGCCTTGGGTGCACCGTGCCCCACACGCACTGTGCCGATCGTCTCGCCACCGGCCTTGGCGGTCTCCGTCAGGCGCACGTCCGCCCCCATGCGCGACAGCGCCTGCACGAAGCCAAGTCGCAGCGGGTTCAGGCACACGCCAGTGATCTCGACCCACCAGCCCGGGTGCGACGCGGCCACGGCGGCCCAGATGGCGGCTGACGAGGGATCACCCGGGACGCGGAGGACACCGGTCGGCGCAATGAGGCGCTGCCCACCGGTGACCGCCGAGTAGCCGGGTCGCGAATCGTGCGTGACGCCGAACAGATCGAAGGCGCGCTCTGTGTGGTCGCGGGTCGGCAGTGGCTCGCGCACGATCGTCGTGCCGTGGGCGGCGAGGCCGGCGAGGAGGATGGCGCTCTTGATCTGCGCGCTGGCGACCGGCGGCGTCCAATCAATCGCGGACAGGTCGCCGCCGTCAATTTCGAGTGGCGCGCGACCGTCACGCGATGCAATCGTAGCGCCCATCTTGGAGAGAGGGTCGATCACCCGCCGCATCGGCCGACGACCCAGCGACGCGTCGCCGATGAGCCGCGACCGGAACGGATGACTCGACACCACGCCCGCAAGCAGTCGCAGCGTCGTGCCGGAATTGCCGCAGTCCAGGTCGCCATCAGCGGGGGCGAGCCGGTGTCGGCCGCGCCCGCGAATTTCCAGCGCACCGGGGCCCGTCCGATGAATCGTGGCCCCCATCGCGTGCATGCACGCGACGCTACTCGCCACGTCGGCGCCCGGGGCGAGGCCGACGATGGACGTCGTGCCTTCCGCGAGCGCACCGAAGAGCACGTAACGATGAGAAATGGACTTATCACCTGGGACGGCCAGTTGGCCGCCGAAGCGGGAGACGGGAGAAATCACGAGTTGATTAGCGGCCACGGTCGAGACGGATTAGTATGTTAGCGATTCTTCGCTATTCATGACCGACATGGGCCATGTAATTCGTCTCGCGCTCCAAAGTTCGTATGACCTGCTCGACGTCATCGAACTGGTGAGCGACCGATTGTCTGAGCTGGCTGGGCTCGACGAGGATAGTGCCCATTGGGTGAGCGTGGCCGTACGCGAGTCGGTCATCAACGCCATCAAGCACGGCAACAAGGAAGACGCGACCAAGCAGGTCGTGGTGCAGTTCACCCTGTCGCCGCGCCAGTCGCCCACGCAGTTCGCCATTGAAGTCCTCGATGAGGGCGCCGGATTCGAGGTCGAGGAAATTGCCGACCCGCTGGCCCCAGAGAACGTCCTCAAATCCAGCGGCCGCGGCATCTTCTTTATGAAGAGCTTCATGGACGACGTCCAGATTGGGCGACGCCCAGAGGGCGGCATGTCCGTGCGCCTCGTCAAGAAACTGGCTTGAACCCGCTGTTCCTCGCCACAGCCGTCGAGGCCGCGCTCGCCGCCGGACGAGTGCAGCGCCAGTATTTTCGTTCCCCCATCGACATCCAGAAAAAAGGCGCCATCGACCTCGTCACCGAGATCGACCTGCGTGTTGAGCGGGAATTCCGGGCGCTGATCGCCGAACGTTTCCCGGACCATGACGTCCTCGGCGAAGAAGGCTCGGCTTCGGACAATGCGTCGCGATCTCAGGTCCATCGCTGGATCATCGATCCGATCGACGGCACGACGAACTACGCTCATGGGCTGGCGCTCTTCTGCGTCTCGATCGCACTGGAAATCGACGGCCGGGTGGATCTCGGTGTCATCTACGACCCGATGGCTGATGAACTCTTCACGGCCGAGCGGGGCCAGGGCGCGCGACTCAACGGCGAACCGATCCATGTGACCGCGTGTGGCGAGATGGGCGATGCCTTGCTCTGCACCGGTTTTCCGTACTCCGTGCGGGAAAAGCCCGGCCATCTGATCGCCGGGTTCGCGGAGTTCATGCGGCTCTCGCAGGCGGTGCGTCGGCTCGGCTCGGCGGCGCTCGATCTCTGCTACGTGGCATCCGGGCGGTTTGACGGGTTCTACGAAGAGACCCTCAAGGCGTGGGACGTGGCGGCCGGCGCGCTGATCGTGGAAGAAGCGGGCGGCAGAGTGACCGGCACAGCGGGGGAGCCCTTCAGCCCCCACGCGGGACATATCGTGGCCTCGAACGGACACTTGCACGGCGCCATGCTCTCGACTCTGGACACGGTACGCCGCCGGGGCGCCTAAACGGTTGGCATCATTCCTGCTCACAGTGAGAGCGGGGGCGCGGTGTTCGATTGCCGCGCGAAGGAGTGTTCCGATGCGTCGCACGATGAAAATACTCGGTGTAGGAATGGTGTTGGCCGCAGGTCTGCTGGCCACGCCGGCACGCGCACAGGCGCAGGTGGTTCAATCGATCAACCTGAGTCTCGGCGGTTTTCTCCCACGCGGCGAAGAGTCTCGCATCGTCAACGACGTGTGGCTGGCGAATTTGCCGGTCTACCGGTTTGAGGTAAAGGACTTCACTGGTGGTGAAGTGTCGGGCGAATGGAATTTCGCCTTCACGGATCGCATCGAGTTTGCGGTCGGTGGTGCGTTCTACCAGCGCAGTGTGCCGGTTTCCTATCGCGACTACATCAACAAGGATCGCTCGGAGATCCAGTCAGCATTCAAGCTCCGAACCATCCCGGCGGCGGCCGTCATTCGGCTGATGCCGTTTGGTCGGCCCGGACAGTTCCAGCCGTACATTGGCGGTGGCGTGAATGTGACGTCGTGGCAGTACAGCGAGATTGGCGATTTCATCGACTTCAATGACAACAACAACGTGTATCGCGCGCGCTACGTCGCGTCCGGCACGTCGACCGGCGCGGTGGCGCTGGCGGGGTTCCGCGCGCCGATCCACGGGGATGTGTATGCGCTTACGATGGAAGGCCGCTACCAGACGGGCCAGGGGACGTTGAACAAGAACGACTTCCTCGACTCGAAGGTCGACCTCGGCGGCACGAGCCTGCGGGTCGGTTTCCTCATCCGTTTCTAGATCGACGCCGCTCGCGCCGCGGGCCGTAATGCCGGCGGCGCGAACGGTATAATCGAGCGTTGCAGCGCTTCCTCCATTGGCTCGCCAGTACGATTCTGCCCGTCGCTCAGACACTGGGTGGCCCGGGCGTCGCGCTGATTGCGTTCCTCGATTCGTCCTTCCTCACGTTTCCCGAAGTGTCAGATGCCCTGATCGTGGTGCTGACGGTGGCGCATCCGACCTGGTGGTTCTACTACGGCGCGATGGCGACGGTGGGCTCCACAATCGGCTGCCTCGCGCTCTTCTACGTCGCGCGCAAGGGCGGGGACGCCGTGCTGTCGAAGTGGGTCGCACCAGCGACGAAGGATCGCCTGTTCGCGCTGTTCAAGCGATTTGGGTTGTTCACGGTCGTGCTGGGCAGTCTCTGTCCACCGCCGGTGCCGTTCAAGCCCTTCGTCGTGTTGGCGGGAGCGACCGGTGTCTCGACGGTCACCTTCACGCTCGTGGTCTTTGCGAGCCGCGGCTTTCGATATGTCGTGGAAGCCTGGTTGGCTCGCGTCTACGGCGAGCAGGCGATTGCCTACATCAATCACAACATCGCCAGAGTCTCGATGTGGGCGGCCATCGTCCTTGTGGGGGCCACGGCGGCCTTCGTGCTCTGGAAGCGCCTGCGCCCCGGTTACAATACAAGACCAGCCGCGTGATTCCTGATCTCACTGTCGTCGTTCCGATCCGCAATGAAGCCTTGAACGTCGAGGCACTCTACGCTGAGGTGTCGAGCACGCTGGATGCGTGGGGCCGGCCGTGGGAGCTGATCGTCGTTGATGACGGCAGTACCGATCAGTCGTTCGACATTCTGGCCAAGATCCATGCGGCTGATCCGCGGGTGACGGTCATCCAGTTCCGCCGCAACTTCGGGCAGACGGCGGCGTTTGCCGCCGGCTTCGCGGCGGCGCGTGGGGCACTGATCGTGACGTCGGACGGCGACCTCCAGAACGATCCGCGCGACATCCCGGCGATGGTCGAGCGGCTCGAAAAGGGCGGCTGCGACATCGTCTGTGGATGGCGGAAAGATCGTAAAGACACGTTCATCAATCGGCGCCTGCCCTCGATCCTGGCCAACAAGCTGATCTCGTGGTCCACTGGCGTAAAGCTGCACGACTACGGGTGCTCGCTGAAGGTCTTTCGCGCCGAAGTCGTGAAGCCGTTGCGGCTCTACGGCGAAATGCATCGTTTTCTTCCCGCCCTTGCGAGCGAAATGGGCGTCAAAATCGAGGAACACGTCGTCAATCACCGTGCCCGAATCCATGGCACGACCAAATACGGCATCTCGCGGACCGTGCGCGTGATGCTCGACTTGATGACGGTGAAGTTTCTGCTCAGCTATTCAACCCGGCCGCTGCATATCTTCGGTCTGGCTGGGTTGATCAGTTTGGGACTCGGCTTTGCGATCAGTGGTTGGCTGACGTATGGGCGCCTGTTTGGCGACACGTCGCTCAGTCAGAAGCCCCTGTTGTTGTTGGGGGTGTCGCTGATCATCACCGGCCTTCAATTCGTAACGTTCGGTCTGCTTGCAGAAATGCAGGTCCGGACATATCACGAATCGCAGAGCAAGCCGGTCTATGTAATCCGACGAACGCTTGGGTCCGATAAGTCTTGAAGTTCACGTTGACGGTAGATATTTCTCTTGGAGGGGTTGAATGAAGCGAGTGATTTGCGCGGTTGGCATGGCGACAGCGCTCTTGGCAGTGGCGGTGCCGGCCATGGCGCAGACGGCGGGGGCTCCGGCTCCGAGCGCGAATGCTCCATCGGTGAATATCGGGTATCTGGGCGGCTTTGTCGGCGTCGGGGCCGTGCAGAACGTGAACACCGTCGCAGGTGGCGAAGTCGGCATCCGCGTGTTCCACGGGCTTGATGTGATCGCGGAGGCCGGCTGGGCGAAGGACGGCATTACGCGTCGCCGCACGGACCTGACGGCGACGCTCGCGACACTGCTCCAGAACTCGACCGGCAAGCCGGCGTCGTCCACCATCATCGCGCCGGTGTACTTCGGCATGGGCGGCCTCCGGTATGTCTTCGATACCCCGATCGGGATTCATCCGTATGTGCTCGGCGAAGTGGGCCGCGCCAGCGTGGAATACAAGCCGCGGTTCTCTGTGAACGGCACGGATGTGACCGATTCGCTTGCGACGTATGGCGTGACGCTTGGCGGCGACCTCGTGAACAAGGAGGTCCGGACGGCGTATGGCGGCGGCGTCGGTCTGCTCTATGCGCGCGGCATGTTTTACGTGGATGCCAGCCTCCGACTGCTCAGCATCAAGACCGATTCCCAGAACACGAGCCTGACGCGGGCGCACGTCGGCCTCGGCCTGCGTTTCTAAGAGAGGCACACGCATCATGAAACTACACCTCAAATCGTTTGCTCCTGCGCTGGCGCTGGCTGTGGCCGCCGCCGCATGTGAATCCACGGTCACCCGTCCCTCTGTGACCTTCATTGCGCCTCAGGCGTCCACGCCGTCGACGGCCAGCACGTACAAATACGCCGAACAGCCCGTCACGGTAGCGATTACCAATGCCAGTGTCGTGACGGCATCGACCGTGACGTATTCGCTCGAAGTGGCCTCGGACGCCGCGTTTGCCACCAAGGTCTTTACCAAGAGCGCCATTGCTGAGGGTGCGGGCGGCAAGACATCGGTAACGTTGTCGACGCTTGAGGGGCAGAAGACCTACTACTGGCGTTGGCGCGCGACCGTTGCCGGCACCGATGGCGAGTACTCGAGTGCCCGCAGTTTCTCGATCGGCCCGCGCGTCGTCGTCGACAAGCCGGTGCTGTCTTCGCCGGGGCTCGGCGACGAGTTCTACGGAGATCCGCCACCGCTCGTGACCAACAACGCCACACGCATTGGTCCGGTGACGACGATGCAGTACACCTTCCAATTGTCGGCGTCGAGCTCCTTTGCAACGATCCTGCAGCAGGCCGTGGTCAATGAGCAGTCGGGCGGCAAGACATCCTGGCAGCCGACGGTGACGCTGACGGAAGCGCCGTACTACTGGCGTGTGCGCGCCACCGACGCCGGCACGGGGGAGACCAGCCCCTTCAGCGATTCGCTACGTTTCGAGAAGAAGGAAGGCATCGACCTGACGAAGACCACAATTTCGCTCGGCGCGCCGAATTTTGCCAGCTGGCCGCAGACCCGAGTCATTACGGGCGCGGCGCACGAGGGGTCGGTCCTGTGCATCGACAGCGATGGTGAGTTCTGGCCGAACACGGACTTCTTTGGCGACCCGAGCGTGCCGATCTACGGGCAGCAGTGGAACTTCATCAAGGTGGACGGCAAGTGGTATGGCGGCGCCGGCCACTACACACGTCCCGGGCAGACCTGCAAGGGCGAGATGGATGACTACTACTTCCCGGAAGGGTTCCTTGGTCGTGAGCCATTCACGTCGTTTAAGGTATATCCGGGCGTCATCTTCGGCGTGGCCGTGAGCACGCCGGCGCGACTGTGGCCCGCGATGTCGACGCTGGATCATCGTTCCAACGTGGTCATGATTCCCTGGTAGACAGGTTTCTCGAGTGATTCGG
>CANIII010000002.1 GCA_947467605.1 Acidobacteriota bacterium | reverse complement strand
CAAATGGCTCCGCGTGTCGCCATCATCCTCGCGTGCTCTCTGAGCCTGGCAGGCTGCGAGAGCGCGACGACGACGCCGGTGACCAACGGTGGTGGCACCACAACGACCACCATTCCGCTTGCCGTAACGTGCCCGGCGGCCGTGAGCACGTCGACGGCAGCGGCCACGATCGCCGTGGCGTACGCCGCGCCTGCAACCACGGGCGGCACCCTCCCGGTAACCGCGTCGTGCACGCCAGCATCGGGCACACAGTTTGCGAAGGGCGCCACCACAACGGTGACGTGCAGCGCCAGCGACAGCGCCGGCAAGACCGCCTCGTGCACGTTTGGCATCACGGTGGCGGCGATCCCGCTGTTGAAGGGCACGAAGTTCCTCGCGTTTGGCGACAGCTTCACGGCGGGTGAAATACTCAACGCGTCACGTGCCCAGATCGTCAACGACTCGAAGTCGTACCCGACTCTGCTGAAAGCGCTGTTGCTGTCGCAGTACACGGCCCAGGATTTCAACATCCCGAACTACGGAAATCCGGGGGAAGTGCTGATGAGCGACCTCGGCTACCGCAGCGAGGAAACACGCCTGCGCTGGCTGCGCGCACTCACCGTCGAGCGGCCCGATGCGGTCCTGATCCTCGAAGGCGTGAATGACCTCAACTCGGTGGGGATCACGAATGATCAGATTGCCGGCGTGCTGAGCGACATGGTGCAGGAGGCCTACGCGGCACAGGTGAAGATGGTCTATGTGGCGACCGAACCGCCGCAGATTCCCGTGTTGCTGCGTTCGTCGCAGGCGGCCCGTGTGCCAGATCTGAATACGAAGATCACTGCCGTTGCACGCGCGCAGGGCGCCACGCTTGTGGACCTCTATGGCGCGATGATCGGCAACGTGACGGGCCTGATCAACGCTGATGACGGCCTGCATCCGTATCCAGCGGGCTATGCGGTGATGGCGCAAACGTTCTTCACGTCCATCAAAAACACCTTCGAACTCACGACGTCGGCGGCTGCAACGTCGGCCGCGAAACGCTGAGCCGGCTCAGGCGAGCGTCGTGAAGACTTTGCGTCCTCGGCCGGGGAGCGCAAACAAATGTCGGGAGTGCAATCGCTTCACAAAGAATGGGTCCGTGGCGCGTGACGCGACCATGCGGCCGGTCAGTCGATTCGCCACGGCAGTGACAAATCCCAGACGCGACAACGCTGCGCGCGTGCTGGTGCTGGTGACGCCCCACGGTAAACATAGGTGACGAACAGGTTCGCCGATTCGCGTCTCAATCGCATCACGGGCCCGCAGGAGTTCCTCCTCGATCGCGCGGTCCCGCTCGGCCTCGGTCTCGACGCGGCCGGCAATCGACGACAACTGGGAGGCGAGCGTCGCCTGCCAATCTGGCCTCGCGAAAAACTGCGCGCCGCCCTGCGCGGCGACGAATGCTTCGAGCCGCTGACAGGCCCCGGCATCCGGAATGAACTCCAGCGCCGAGCTCATCCGTGACCGACGCGGAAAAAGGGGATAGCCGAGCCGTGACACGTCCATGAACTCGGGGCCCGCATCGCTCCAGATCCTGGGGCGATTGAGAAAATCCTCATTCGCGTACGAGGGATCGACCACGCCGATGGCGCGCGGTTCCGAGAAGATCATCGAGTGCGACCACGTGTGCGATTGGACATCGATGTGTCCCGACGTTGACAGGGCGCGCAGCTCGGGCCAGGTGACAAATGGCTCCGCGCTTTGGTCCGCGGCAGCGACGTCGATGGCCGCGTCGTTGATCGTGGGTCGTGTGTCGGCCGCGTCGTTGATGCGCGAGGGAATCGCGTAGGCCACCGCACACATGTCGTACTTTGCGAGGAGTGGACCGGCGACCAGCCACAAGCTCGCCCACGCGTCGTCGAACGTCAACATGACGGTGCGCGGGCCCGGATGGACGCCTTCGCGAATGAAGCGGGCCACGGCGTCGGCTTTGACCGTGCGATAGCCGTTGTCTTTCAGGTAGGCGAGCGCGGGCTCCAGCTCGTCAACGGTGGTTTCGTGAAAATGAAAAATCGGGACGATGTGGCCGACCGGCAGGCCAAACAGAAACGGCGGGTAGTGTCCCGCCAGAAGATCGAACACTCCGCGAAGGCGACCGCCGCGTTCGTCAAAGGGTGCGCCCTGCGGAACGTGCAACATGGATCTGCTCGAATGATATGACAAAATCGAACCGACCCGCCGATGTCGCGCCCGCGCGTTCTCGTAGTCAGTGCGTATTACTTTCCCTTTCAGGGCGGTACCGAGACGCACGCGCGAGTGGTCACCAAGTATCTGGTCGCGCACGGCATGGCCGTGAGCGTCGTCACCAAGCGCGACGATCGTGGTTCGGCTGATCGCGACACGATCGATGGCGCGACGGTGTATCGCGTGCCACCGTCAGGCCCGCGCGGCGGCCTGCGCAAGTGGCTCATGCTGCCGTTCGTGCTCGCCAAGGTGCTGTCGCTGCGGAAAGAGTTCGATGTGATCTACTGCCCGGGCTATCAGGGCATCGGTCTGGCGGCGATTGCGGCAGGATGGTGGCTGAAACGTCCGGTGGTGTTGCGCTCAGGCAATCTCGGTGTGCTCCGAGGCGATCAGTGGAACGTACCGCTGGCGCGCTGGCACATCCCGTCCGGCCTCTGGCCGGTGCGCTGGCTCAAAGCGCTGCTGCAGCGGATCTACATGCGCGCCGATGTCATGGTGTGCAACTGTCGGGAGAACGAGACAGAAGCGATCGAGAGCGGCATCCCGCGTGACCGTGTGCGCTACCTGCCGAATGCGGTTGATGTCGCGTACTTTCGACCCGCGCGAGGGGACGAACGGTCGGAGGCTCGACGCGCCGCCGGATGGCCGCTCGACGCGCAGATCTGCGTGTACGTCGGTCGGTTGAGTGGCGAGAAAGGCGTCATGGAGCTGCTCGAGGCTTGGCGCACGTTGAACCCCGCCGGCTGGGTGCTTGCCCTTGTGGGACCTGACATGCCCGGACATCCGATAGACGCCGGGCCAAAGGCGCGACGATTCGTCGCTGAGCATTCGCTTGGCGATCGTGTGATCTTCCATGGTGAGTCCACCGATACCGCGCCGCTCTTGCGCGCCGCGGATCTCTACGTGCTGCCATCGCACTACGAGTCGTTCAGTAACGCGCTGGTGGAGGCAATGGGCACGGGCCTCCCCGTGGTCGCAACGCGGATTGGCGGCATGCTCGACTGCGTGGTCGAAGGGGAGAATGGTCTGCTGTGCCGTCCGCGAGATGCCGCGGATTTGGCCGCCTCGCTTCGCGAAATGATGGAGGCGCCGGAGCGTGCCACCGTGCTGGGCGAGCGCGCACGCGCGACGGTCGTGCATCAGTTTAACGAAACGACGATACTGGCCGCGTTCGCGACGCTCTTCAGCCAGTGCGCCGAGCGTCGAGCACTTCGCGATGCCAGTGCTCGAGCATGACGAGCGCCCAGAGCCGAGCGGAGTTGTTACGCCGGCCGCTGCGGTGATCTTCGATCAGACGCTCCACCGACTCGCGACGGAAGTACCCACGGCCGACGGTTCGTGAATCCAGCAGTAGCTGCCGTGTGTAGCCGTAGAGGTCGTGCTGAAACCAATGCTTCAGTGGCACGCTGAACCCCATCTTCCGTCGGTACAACACGTCATGGGGTAGCACGCCCTCGTGCGCTTCCTTCAGAATCTTCTTGCTCGCGCGTGCCGTGACTTTCCATTCCCGCGGCAATGAGGCAGCAAACTCGACCACCTTCGTGTCGAGGAGCGGCGAGCGACCTTCGAGGCCAACCGACATGGCCGCGATGTCGACTTTGGGAAGCAGCGTATCCGGCAAGTACATCAACGTGTCGGTGCGCAGGGCCTGGTCGACGACGTCGTGACTGGAATGCTTCGCGCTGTCCGCCATGATGTCGAGGAAATAGCGCTCGGCATTCGATGGGCCGACGGCGCCGGCAAAGGCCGGGGTGTACAACTCCTGCCGCCCCGGTGCGTCGAATTGTCGGTGATGAAACAGCTCCAGGTTGAAATCGTCGATCCGCCCCTCTGCGGCTTCGGAAAAGAAGCGCAATTTGCCGAGCAGTGATCCGCCGCGTGCCACTCCGGGGAGCAGGCTCGAGACGCGCGCAACCAGGTGTCGCAGTGATGGGGTCGTGGCCGCGTGATACAGCGCGCGCACGAGCAGCGCGCGATACCGCTCGTATCCGCCGAACCACTCATCGCCGCCATCGCCGTTGAGCGCCACGGTGACGCGATCGCGCGTCATGCGGCTGACGTAATACGTGGGCAGGGCTGACGAGTCGGAGAACGGTTGGTCGAAGTGCCACGCCAGCTTCGGCAGGATCTCGATGGCGTTGGGCTCGACGATGAATTCTTCGTGCGTCGTGCCGAACTTCTCAGCGACCATGCGCGCGTAGTGCGTTTCGTTGAACGCCTGCTGCGGAAAGCCGATCGAGAACGTTTTCACAGGCCCGGACGCGCAGGCCGCCATGGCGGAGACGACGACGGACGAATCGACGCCGCCCGACAGGAACGCGCCCACCGGCACATCGGAAATCAGACGGCACCGCGTGGCGTCGACGATCAGTTCGCGCAGGTGCACGCAGGCGTCGCGATACGTCATCGACGTCTTGGTGGCCCAGTCCGCACTCCAGTAGCGCTCGATGCGCACGGGCTGACCCGGCGACCAGATGAGCGCCGACGCGGGCGCCAGGCGGTGCACGCCGCGGAAGATCGTGCGCGTGCCGGGGATCGACTCGTACGCAAGGTATAGATCGAGTGATGCCGGATCGACCTCAGCGGGGCAGTTCGGGAGCGTGAGCAGGGCCTTGATCTCGGACGCGAAATACAGGCCGTCGCGGTCCTCGAACCAAAACAGCGGCTTCTTGCCCACCCGATCGCGCGCAAGGAGGAGTTGGCGTGTGCGCTGGTTCCACAGGCCGAACGCAAACATGCCGCGCAGTGACGTCAGCGCGGCAATGCCCTCTGCGGCGACCAATTGCAGCAGCACTTCAGAATCGCTGCGCGTGCGGAATTGGTGGCCACGCGACTCCATCGCCTGGCGCAGTTCGAGGAAGTTGTAGATCTCGCCGTTGAACGTCAGCCAGTGTGCATCGGTGGCATCAGTCATCGGCTGAGCGCCGCCGGCCAGATCGATGATCGAGAGGCGCCGGTGGCCGAAGCCGAAGCCGGGGCGGGAGATGTGTCCGTCACCGTCCGGGCCGCGATGCGCGATGGCATCGGTCATTCGCCGCAGTCGATGGAGGTCCGGGGCCGAGCCGTCGGTCGTGACGATGCCAGCGATCCCGCACATGCGAACAAGCGTACTCCAAGTCGATGCGTGAGTCGCCGCAGGTGGGGCAAGCCGGAATATCATCTGTGCGTGCCGTTCGCGTCCTCCTTGCGTGCTCGCGCTGCGTCGCGGCAGTGGTTTGTGGTGGCCGCGCTCATCGGCGCCATCCTTGTCACGGTGCTGACGTATCCGACCGTGCCGAAAATGGGCAGCGTGGGTCGTCTCGACAGCGGGGATGGTCGTTTCAGCATCTGGAACGTGGCCTGGGTCGCGCATGCCTTGGTCACGGATCCGCGCCACGTGCTGGATGCCAACATCTTTTATCCCCACACTGGTACGTTGAGCTATTCAGAGCTCAACCTCGTGGCCGGAGTGCTCGGCGCGCCGGCGTATGTCGTGACCCGCAATCCGCTGGCCGCGACCAATTCCGCGGTCGCGCTGGCGTTGTGGCTCGCATTCGTTTGCATGTGGGCGTTGGTGAGACGACTCACGGGCTCGCCCCTCGCGGGCCTCATCTCGGCCACGGCCTACACGTTTTGCCCGTATCTGCTTTCCCATACCGCACACATTCAGTTGCTGATGGCCTTCGTCGTGCCGCTGAACTTTCTCGCGCTGCATCGACTGATTGATCACCCGACATGGTGGCGGGGTGTGCAGTTGGGTCTCGCGGTCGGTGTCGGCGGACTCGCGTGCGGCTACTACGGCATCTACGGCGGGGTGGCGGTGGGGCTCGCGGCACTGTGGTTCAACCAACGACGCGCCGGGTATTGGCGTGCACTCGTGTTGGCGGTCGCGACTGCGGGCGTGCTCGTCGGGCCGATCTTGATCGCCTTCAAGGACGCGCGCGCGGCCGTCGGCGGCGGTCCGGCGATCACGATCAGCAGTCTCGCCACGTACTCCGCTGAGCCGATCGACTTTCTCGTCAGCGGTGCGAGCGCGCACGCGTTGTGGCAGCCCACGTTTTCTGGGCGCGATCCCCTGTTCCCCGGTGTCGTGGCGCTCGTGCTCGCGGTGCTCGCTGTGATCGCCATGCTGCGGGGGTTCAGGCAATCGGTGACCCCCTGGACGGTCGCGGGCTATGGCGTCGTGGCCGTTTTTTCTGCCGTCGCTGCGCTGGGGCCGAAGGCCTGGCTCTATGCGGCGCTCTTCCATCTGATCCCGGCCATCGACCTGCTGCGCGCGCCATCACGCTTCGGGCTCGTGACGGTGTTCGCCGTGGCCGTGCTGGCCGGCGTGGGTGCCAGCAGCATCCGGCAGCGCCGCTGGGTGGCTGTGGCGTTGCTGGCCATGGTCGCCGCCGAAACCGGTGCGCAATCCGCGCGATGGGGATGGCCGTCATGGCCGCTCACTGAGCGCGCGCCGATGCCGCGCGCGTACCAGGTGCTCGCGTCGTTGCCGCACGGTGCCGTGGTTGAGTATCCGTTCCCTTACAAATCGACCGATTTCCACAGCCATTCAAAAGCGATGTTGATGAGCGCGTTCCATCTGCAACCGCTCGTCAACGGCTACAGCGACGTGATCCCGCCGGATTTCTACGACATCGCGCTGCCGATCAACGCATTCCCGTCGGCGGAGTCGTTTCAGATCATGCAGAAATACGGCGTTCGCTACGTGGTCTGGCGCATCGACACGTACGACACCTCATCACGCGCCACGCTTGAGGCGCGCTTCCCGCCATTCATGAAGTATCTGAAACCGATCGTGCAGGATGAGGACGTGTGGTTGTTTGAGATCACAGGTTTTCCTCCGGCATGATGCGACGACTCGGCCTGGTCGCCGCGCTCGTCAATCTGGCGGCGTGTGGGAGTCCACCAACATCGCCCACACCGACTCCCACGCCAACTCCGGTTGAGGCCCCGTCGATCGCGTGTCCCGCCAATCTGGCGCTCACGACGCCGACATCGACGGCGGTCGCGGCCTACACGGCCCCAGTCGTGACCGGCGGCACGCAACCCGTATCGTCGTCGTGCACGCTGACGTCAGGCACGGCCGTGCCGATCGGCACCACTGCTGTGACATGTACGGTGACCGATGCGATCGGCCGAGGCGCCGAGTGCAAGTTCAGCGTGACGGTGACGCTAAAGGTGTTTCTCAAATACACAAGCTTCTGGGGCTTTGGCGACAGCATCACCGCTGGCGAAGTGTCGACCTCGTCATTCATTGCGCCGAAGTATCTCGACCCGGTCAACAACTATCCCGTCGTCCTTGGCGGCCTGCTGAGTGATCGGTACGTGCAACAGAGCGTCACCGTGCGCAATCAGGGGGTGTCGGGCGAGCGCGCTGATGCGGGTGCTGATCGCTTGCGAGCGCAACTACTGGCGGGCCCGGTGCCGGATGTGCTGCTGCTGCTCGAAGGCTCGAACGAGATGCTCACGCAGACGACAGATCTGATCGCGACGATTGTGCCCACGCTGGCGGTCGACATCGATGAAGCACGGATACGCGGTGTGAAGGCCGTGGTCATCGCGACATTTCCGCCCGTGCGCGCCGGCATTCGCGGGTCGTTGGCCGCCGCGTCCATCGTGCCCATCAACAGTCAGGTGCGGGCACTCGCGAGTCAGAAGGGCGTGCTTCTGGTGGACGTGTATGCCGCGATGGTCGGCCAGGAACTCGCACTCATCGGCGACGACGGCTTGCATCCGACGGTGGCGGGCTACAAGCGCATTGCCGACACGTTCATGAGCGCCCTCCGGTCGGCGTTTGAAGTGTCAACCGCTCCGGGCGCGTTCACCCGATTCGCACCGCGCTAGGTCGCGCGAGACGGGCTGCTATCATTGACGCGAATGTCGCTGCGCACTCTGGTGAATCCTCGTCCGCGGATGTGCAGTGCGCTCGACCCGGCCGCTCAGGCCGATCTCGACGATCTGAGTCGCCGACTTGAAGCCTTCTACAACAGCGCGGCGACCAAGCGGTACTACCAGATCGCCGAAGACACGAATGTGGCGTGGACGCCGGCGCTCAAGGGGCCCTGGGATCTCGCGCATCGGGTGCCGAAGGGCGCGACGGTGCTGGATCTGGGTTGTGGATCAGCGCCGATCTATCGCCACATGGCCGAGGCGGCTCCGAGATACACGGGCGTCGACTGGTCGCGCGAACAGATGGCCGCCAATCAACAGCGCTTCCCGGATGCGGAGTTTGTCGCTGGCTCTTTGTATGATCCGCCGCTCGGCGATCGTCGCTTCGACGTCGTGATGAGCACGTTTGTCGTCGAGCATCTGGTGCGGCCGTATCTGCTGCTCGATCAGATGCTCCGGCGTGCCGCTCCGGGCGGCATGATCGCGGTGCTGACGCCGCCGTTTCGCCACGGGGAATACCTGAAGTCGTTTCCGTACGGCTTCGCCGCCATTCCGTTTGCACAGAAGGTGAAGACGGGCAAGTGGATCGATGCGCTGGTGCATACATATCAACACCGCATCGCGTACCCGCGATGGCTGCGCGCGAACCGTCCGCGCGGATCGGCCGATGGCCGGTTTCTGATTCATCTCGATCCGGTGGTGCTCAACGGTGCCGAGTTCTTTCCGGACTCAGACGCGGTCTATATGTCGGATACGGCAGAGATGCAGGGCTACCTGGCCGAGCGAGGCGCCACGCCCGTTCTGCATTGGCCCGAGTGGGGCTACGTCGTCATGCGGGCGCCCGAATAGGACGGGCACGATTCAGACGATCGGCGACGATCGACGGAACAAGACATCACGCAATCCCCACACGAGCAGCACGACACCGACGGCTTCACCCACCACGGTCGCGACGGCAGCGCCGTCACGATGCCAGATCGGAATCAGCAGGTAGTTGAGGCCGACGTTCACGACGAGACACGCAAGTGTGGTGTGCAGCAATAAGCGCTGCTTGAACGCCGACATCGCCAGCGAATGCAGGATCCAGATCGCGTAGATCAGCACCAGACCCGCCGACAGGATGCGGAGTGACCGGATGCCTGCGCCGTACTCGGGCTCGAAGAGCAGATGAATCGCGAGCGGCGCGGCGAGGCCGGCCACCGCTCCGACGCCGAGACCGAGCAGCGCTGCGCCACCGACGCCACGGAGGGCCAGGCGCTGATGCGCAGGCCGATCGGAGGTCCACAGCGCGGCCAGTCGCGGTGTGAGCACCGACGCGAGGATGCCGCTCCCGTAGGTCAGCGCCTCGTAGATTTTATAGACCGTCCCGTAGATGCCGACATCCCACTCGCTGCTCATCTTGCCGAGCATGAGTTGATCGACGTAGTTGTAAACGTTGAGCACCATCAGGAATGCGCCGACGGGCACGGCCGCGTCGCGGAGTTCGCGCCAGAACGCAGTGTCGAAGCCCAGTGTCAGCCGATCCACGTGACGCCGGGTCAGCGCGAGGGCAATCACGAGAGCGACGGCGCGCGTCACCACGAATGAGAATGCCAGACCGGTTGCGCCTCGGCCCATGGCCAGTGCAATCACGCCGCCGACCAGCATTAAGGCGCGATCGGCAAACATGACGGCCGCGTCGTGTTTGAAATGCTCGAGGCCCTGCAGCACGCCGCGGATCGTCAGCAGATACGAACGCAATGCCGCCGACGCGAGCATCAGCAACGCGGCCGGCGCGGCTGACGGATACCAGACGAGCGCGATGATCGAAAGCCCGGCGAACATGCTGACGCCCGAGATTGCCTTCATCGGGATGGAGTTCGCGAGGACGGCCTGGGCTGAACCACGGTCTCGCGCGATGTGACGAATGCTCACCTGGTGCAAGCCGAAATCCATCAGGGGCTCACCGATGGCGGCAAAGGCCAATGCGATGTTCAGGACGCCCATGTCGCCGGGGCTGAGCACCGACGCGGCATAGATGATCAGCAGGAACGCGAGCCCGTTGCTCGCAGCCGAGAGGCCAGCGAACATGACGTTCTCGAGAAACGAACTCGCCGTGGTCATCGCAGCAGCGGCTTGATCGCCGCCCAGTACGAGCGGAGCCACAGATCGTAGGCGTCCTTGATGACCCGGCCGATGCCACCGCCGACGAAGTCTTGACGGATCACCAGGGGCGATGCGATGAACAATTCGCCATCGGGTCGTCGGCGAAAGGCGGCGATCTCGCGGCGCTCAGCGCGGAGTGTCTTCAGCCACGGGATCAACTCGCGCAGGGCGCGGCGGTAGGCGCCGAAGTGCCCCTTGGCCACGATCATCGCCAACTGCATGGGCTCATGGACCATCAGAGCCGGGATCATGAGCACCAGTGTGCGCAGTTCGTAGTTTCTGAGGAGAAAGTGCCAGCGGTTGCGAATCTGGCAGGGAAACAACCAGGCCGTCCGCGGTTTGCTGCGATGTTCCACTAGCGCCGCGCCATCCTCGACCAGCCGGTACCCGGCCATGACGATGCGATGGCAGAAGTCGCCGTCTTCTTTGCCGATGAAGTAGCGCTCGTCGAAGTCGCCGATTTTCTTCGACACGGCCACATCGATCAGATACGCCACACCAGGCGCGGCGCCAATGTCGCGCTTGTCGGTGCCGCGCTCGATCAGTGGACGATCCTGGTAGGGGTTGACCGCCTCGCAGATGAAATGCATCGAGCCTGCGGCGTACTGAATCGTGCCGGGGGCCTGCGTGTGCACGACGACCGGCACAGTGCAGGCGACACCCGCCGCCGGGTCGAGCGCCTCGCGGAGGCGAGCCGCCATGTCGGGCCGGACGAAGGCATCCGCGTCGAGCAGCAGGAGATACGGTCTGGTGCACTGCCGCAGCGCGCGATTGCGACCAGGGTCAGGGCCATTGTTGACAGGCAGTCGATCGACGCTGACGCCGGGCCATTCGGCCGCCAGCCACGCACTGGTCTCGTCCGTGCTGGCGACGTCGTAGACGGTGATGCGTTCTTGCGGGGCGTTGGCGGCCATCAGGCACGCCAGCATCCGGGGCAGCACGTCGCGTCCGTTGTGAGAGACGACCGCCACATCAACGTCGGCGGGGAAGGGCGGCACGTGCGGCATGCAGTCCTCGTCAGTATAATCGCCACTCACGTGAAGTACGCGGCTGCGGCCCTCCTCGTCGTCCTGCTCGGCCTTTCAGGTCGGCTGATCGATTTCTCCAGGCTGGCGGGTGGATTCAAGGGGGACGAAGCGACGTACGTCTTGATGGCGTTCAGTTTCGCGGACGACTTCGACATGAAATACCAGGGCCGGGATCTCGCGCGCTTTTACAACACGTATCGCGACGCCAATCATCCGAACGGCCTCGGCCCCGACGGCATCTTTATCAAAAAGGGTTCACGCATCACCGGGGTGCGATGGGCGCAACCATTCCGTGTCACGGCGCCGTTCGAGTGGATCCGTGAAGAAGTGCCCACCACGCTGAGCATCGAATACGGGAAGTCGTTTGCGTACCCGTTGGCGGCTGCGCCGTTTGCGAAGCTTGGCGGATTAGGCGGCATGTTCGTCTTCAATGTTCTGCTGCTCGCCGCCTGTGCCTGGTGCGCCGCCACGTTTTGTCGGGCGCGCACAGGCAGCCGCGCGGGTGCGGTGTTCGGCGCCGTCTTCGTAGTGGCGTCTGTCGCGCCGGTGTGGACGGCGTGGCTTACTCCGGAGATCTTCAATTTCTCGCTCGTGTTCTTTGCCTACTTTCTCTGGCTCTACAAAGAAGTGACGCCGGCCGCGCCTCGGCCGGTCTGGTGGCAAGGACGCACCAGTGACATTGTCGCGGCGACGCTCATCGGCATCGTCACGTTCTCGAAGCCGACGCACGCGTTGATGATTGCGCCGCTCGGATTGCTTGCGCTGAGCCGGCGGCAGCTCAAACGGGCCGTCGTGATTGGGGCGGTGTTCGTTGGCAGCGCCGGTGCGTTCTACGGTGCAAACCTGTGGGCGACGGGTGAGTGGAACTACCAGGGCAGTGTGTACGAGGACGGCCGGCTCAGCTGCTACGGTGACTTTCCATTTGACGGCAAGGGAACACAGTTCGCAGCCTCGCAACAGTGCAGCTCGAAGGCCACCAACGAATCGAACTCGGTCGAAGAGGAAGTGGTTCATCTTGGCATCGTGCCCACGAATGCGATGTTCCCGTTGTTCATGCGCAATGCGTACTACTTCGTGGTCGGCCGCGATGCCGGACTGCTACCGTTCTTCTTCCCGGGTCTGCTTCTGGTCGCGTTGTTTTTCCTGAGATTCTGGGAGAGCAAGTCGTGGCAATGGTTCACGCTGCTCGCCGTCGGCGGCGAGATCTGGGCATTTCTTGCGCTCGCGCCGTGGACCTGGAACGGCGATGGCGGCCCGCCGGGCAATCGCTATTTCCTCAGCATCTATCCCGCCATGCTGTTCCTGTTGCCGGCGTCGGCGCGCTGGATGTCGACGGTTGCGAGCGCGGCCGGCGGTTTCATCTTCACGGGCGCGATGACGTTGCATCCGTTCGTGTCGGCCAAGGAGACGTGGTGGGCGGTTGAGCGCGCGCCGTTGAAGCTCCTGCCTGTCGAGAAGACGATCATGAACGCACTGCCGGTGCGGCTGCTCGACAACGATCGCGCGCGGATCTCGTGGTACCGCGAGACCTATGCGCAGTTCTACTACATGGATCGCAACGTCTACGGTGTGGATGCCAACGGCGAGCGAAAAGGATTGTGGACGCGTGGAGAATCGACGGCCGACGTGATTGTCCGCGCCGATCGGCCCATGACGCGCATGGTCTTTGTGGTCAGTTCGGAAGTCGACACGGCGTTCGCGGTGGAAATTGCGTCCGACCGGCATACGGTGAACCTGAAGCGGGGCGTGCCGCAGACGATCGAGTTCGATCCAGGACCGGGCGTGTCGTCGAAGGGGAGCGTGGTCTACGAAGTGAAATGGATTACGGCGGGCGGGTTCTATCCCCCGAACCGGAACGCCCCGGGTGGCGATCAACGCTTCCTCGGTGTGTTCGTCGAGCCGTATTTCTACGATAGCGAACACCCGCGCTGAGCCCGCTGAGCCCACCAAGGCTCACGCGCGGCCGATTGTGATAGCGTCGGCGGCCATGACGCGCTTCAAGATTGCTGTCGCTGTGGTGATGTCACTGTCGGTGCAGGGCCTGCTGGCCCAGACGCCGCCCCCGCAACAGCCGCCACCCCCAACGCAACAGACACCGCCACCGCAAACCCCGTCCGCGCCACCGGCACCGGCGGCGCAGCCGGTCATCCCGGCGCCTATGGTGAAGTCGCCGCTGCCCACCGGTCGCGTGACCTATCGCACGCTGATCGAAGTGAACAGCGAACTCGAGTGGCTGGCCAAGGCCAATCCGGCGCGTGCGCGCCGCATCGAACTGCCGCACAAGTCAGTGCTCGGTCAGACGGTGTATGGGCTCGAGATCACGCACGACGTGAACGTCTCCAGTGGCAAGCCGGTGTTTTTGATGACGGGTCTCCACCACGCGCGCGAGTGGCCGACCGTGGAACTGACGATGGAGTTCATCTACGACCTGCTCAAGAACGACGGCACCGATCCGGAGATCACGGGCTTGCTGGACCAGGTGCGATTCATTGCGGTCCCGGTCGTGAATGTGGACGGCTACGAGATGTCGCGGTCGCTGCTCATCGAGAACAAGCGCCGGAACTGCCGCGTGTCGGCTGAGAAGTTCATCACGTTTGCCGAGTGCGCCAATCCCGCCAATCGCGGGCTGGGCGTTGACCTGAACCGCAACTACGGCGCTTTCTGGGGCGGCAGCGGCGCGAGCGTCAGCCCGACGGGTGACAGCCACCGAGGCACGGCGCCGTTCTCGGAACCGGAAGTGCAGAACATTCGCGAGATCATGTCGTCGAATCAGGTCGTCGTCGCGCTCAGCAATCACACGCCAGATGCCAAGGTGCTCCGCGCGCCCAGCGCCAACGAAGAGCCCATCCCCGCGGATGTCGTGCCCTACGACGCGCTCGCCCAGTTGCTGGGTGGCGATTTGAAGTGGGAGGCCGGCCCCTGGCCGAAGATCTACTACACGGCCTCCGGCACCATGGAAGAGCAGGCCTACTACTCGGCCGGCACGTTTGCGTTCACGTTCGAAAATGCGCCGGGTCAGCGCACGTTTCACCCACCGTACGCGTTCGTCATCGATCAGTATCTCGGCACCGGCGCCTATCCCGGCTCGAGCGCACGCGCCGGGTACATGCGCCTGCTGCGTGCGGCCGCCGACACAACACTCCACTCGGTCCTCGAGGTGAAGGCACCGGCCGGCGCAACGTTGACTATCCACAAGAGTTTTTCGATGGACTCGTCGCCGCTGCTCCTCAACGACAACGCGCGAGACACTGCGCGCGGCGAGACGTTGAAGTTCACGCAGACGCTCGATGCGACCTTCGTCGTGCCGTCAGGTGCGAAGCAGGTCACGTGGCACGTGAACCCGTCGCTGCGGCCGAGTCAGCACGCACAGGAATTCCTCCAGGAGACCTGGGCGGTGACCTGTTCGTTCAAGGACAAGTCGCAGACGGTGAACGTGATGGTGAAGCGCGGCGAGACCGCGCAAGTGGACGTGAGCCGCTGCCGCTAGGTCTTCTTGCGCATCGCCATGACGACGGCGCCGGAGACCGAGAAGAGCATGATCATGGCCTGGCCGAGAAATGACAGCGCGATCGCGGATTCCTTGGGCAGGCCGAGGCGCGCGAAGTAGAACACGAACAGCGACTCGCGCACGCCGAAGCCGTTGACCGACAGCGGCAGCATCTGCACGACAAACGACATCGGGATCAACACCGCCAGTTGAAAGACGGACACCGGGATGTGCATCGCGTAGGCGAGTACCACGTAGAACGCGATGATCACCGTCTGCACAAACAGCGCGCCGACAAAACACTGCACCAGCGCCCACGGCGACTCGGAGAACTTCTCGAGCGCATGAATCAGCCGTGAGATCTGCAGGCTGACCCACTCCTGATGAAAGACTCGCAGGGGTTTGAGCGCTGTCCCAATCAGCTTCGGATAGAACAAGGCCCCGACGATCACGATGGAGCCGCCGGCCATCCCCAACCACAGCCAGAGCGGGTTGAACGGCTCGTTGTCGCCGAGCTCGGTGACGATCGTCGCCGCCAGGGCTGCAACAAATGCCAGTCCGACCAGACCAATGGCGCGGTCGAGCAGCACGATGGTCGCCGCGCGCGTGCGTGAGCCGGCGGCCTTGGCCGTATCGCCGATCCGAATGACGTCGCCGCCAATGTTCGACGGCAGAAAGTTGTTGAAGAAGGTCGCGACCATGAACGAGGCAAACAGCTGGGGCAGCGTCGCGAGCACATGCTGCGCATCGAGCAGGCGATGCCAGCGCCACGCACTGACCAGCACCACAAGCAGGTAGAGGGCCATCGCGCACCCCAGCCAGGCCGGTGAGGCGTGTTGGAGTGTCTGCCAGAGTTGCCCACGATCGATTTTCGAAAGGAGCCAGTAGAGCAGCCCGCCACTGACCAAAATCTTGACGGACCAGCTGATAAACGATCGCACGGCGTTGATTACATCACAGGAGAGGCCTTGGTTGGTCGAAGGCCACGCTACAATAACGGGACTTGTGCCCGCACGAGCGGGCCATCTGGCATGCACATCCTGATGATTGCCCCCGAGCCGTTCTTTGAGCCACGGGGCACACCCTTCTCCGAATACCACCGCCTGCGCGCGCTGAGCTCGATGGGACATACCGTCGACTTCGTGACGTATCCGTTTGGCGCCGATCGCGAGATCCCGGGCGTGCGGATCATCCGCACGATGAAGCCGCCGTTCATGACGCGGATCGGGATCGGCCCGTCATGGGCCAAGGTGCCGCTCGACGTCTTCTTGGCATTGACCTCGCTGCGTGTGGCCCTCTCTGGGCGCTACGACGCGGTGCACTCCCACGAAGAAGGCGGCGCCATCGGGATCGTCCTCGCCTGGCTCCTTGGCGTGCCGCATCTGTACGACATGCACTCGAGCCTGCCGCAGCAGATTTCCAATTTCGGCTACGAGAAGTCGAAGTGGCTCGCGAGCGTCTTTGATTGGCTGGAGCGATTGATGATCCGCCGGTCGCAGGTCGTGATCGTGATCTGTCCGCAGCTCGAGGTCGCGGTCCGGGACGTCGACACGAACGTCCCGATGGTGCTGATCGAGAACGCGATGGGATCGGGCGATGCGCCGACGCCCGGCAGCGGTGCGGCGATTCGAACGGCGCTCGGCCTGGCGGACGGCACGCCGATGGTCCTCTACACGGGCACCTTTGAGCACTATCAGGGCCTCGACCTGCTGTTCGACGCGATGCCCGCGGTCGTCGCCGCACGACCCGACGTGCGGTTCGTGATGATGGGCGGCGAGCCGCAGCAGGTGGACGCCGCGAGTGCGCGCATTGCCGCCGCGGGTATTGCCGCCTCCGTGTTGTTCACTGGCCAGCGCCCCGCCTCGGATGTGCCCGCGTATCTCGATGCTGCCGACGTGCTGGTCTCACCGCGCTCCACCGGCACCAACACGCCGCTCAAGCTCTACCAGTACCTCCGCTCGGGTCGACCGATCGTCGCCACGCGATTGCTCACGCATACACAAGTGCTTGATGATGCGACGTCGATCCTGACGGAACCGACACCAGCGGCGTACGCTCAGGGCATCATCGCGGCGGTGAGCGACCCGGCGCGGTCGCGCGCGATTGGCGCCGCAGCCAAGGCGATGGCCGACGTGAAGTACAGCGAAGAGGCCTATCTCGCCAAGACGCGGGATGCGATGACGCGGCTCGCGCAAAGCAGCGCGGTATGAGCGAGACGCCGAAGGATCACTACAGCTACGAGCACTACCGCAGCCGAGACGTGGCGGAAGGGTTTGACGCGCTCCGGTTTGGCGGCCCCATCGGGCAGTTGATTCAGGAGACGCAGCAGACCCTGCTGCTGCGCGCACTCGCGCCGATGGCTGGCCGGCGGATTCTGGATGTTGGCACCGGGACGGGGCGAGCCGCGCTGGCGTTCGCGCGTGAGGGGGCCGTGGTGACGGGCGTCGATGCCTCGGCCGAGATGCTCGCGGTCGCCGAGCGCCATGCGAGCGAGCAGGGGCTGGCGGCCACATTCAAGGTGGGTGATGCGCATCAGTTGCCATTTGCGGATCGTGAATTCGACGCGGCCGTGTCGCTGCGGGTCATCATGCACACGCCCAATTGGCGGCAGTGTGTGAGCGAACTCTGTCGCGTGTCGAGTGGCCGCGTGGTCGTGGACTTTCCGGCGCTGGGCAGTTTCGCGAGCATCGAGAGTGTGCTGCGCCGGGTGCGAAAGGCGATGGGAGGCGAGACCGAGGCCTACCGCGTGATCCGCGAAGCCGCCGTGCGCGAGGTGCTGACCGCATCGGGCTTTCGCGTGGTCGAGATGCACCGCCAATTCGTCCTGCCGATCAATTTCCACAAGTTGTTCAACTCGGTGCTGTTCACCACCAGCATCGAAGGGGCATTTGAGGCGATCGGCGTCCTGCGCTTGCTGGGTTCGCCGGTGACCGTGGTGGCCGAACGATGAACGTGCTCGTGACCGGGGCGACCGGCTTTACCGGTGGCCATCTGGCGAGACGGTTGCTCGCCGCCGGTGACCAGGTGCGTGTGGTCGTCCGCGATGTCTCGAAGGCCGTCGACCTCGCGCAGGTCGGCATCGAGGTCGTGCCGGGCGATCTCACGGATCGCGACAGTCTGTTGCGCGCGATGCAGGGCATTGAGGTTGTCTACAACATCGGCGCGTTGTATCGCGCCGCGAGCCTGAAGGAATCCGTCTACCGCGCCGTCAATGCCGACGCGGTGGTGACATTGATCGAGTGCGCAAAGGCCACAGGTGTGCGGCGCGTCGTGCACTGCAGCACGGTTGGCGTGCACGGCGACATCGAACATCCGCCAGCCAATGAGGACGCACCGCTCCGACCCGGTGACGTGTATCAAGAAACGAAGGTTCTCGGCGAGCAACTCGGTCGCGACGCCGCGGCACGGACCGGTGTCGAGTTGGTCATCGCGCGGCCGTCCGGGATCTACGGTGGCGGCGATCGACGACTGCTCAAACTGTTTGGCGGCGTGGCGCGCGGACGGTTTCTCTTTCTCGGCAACGGCAAAGTCTTCTATCACCTGACGCACGTGGATGACCTGTGCGACGGATTCCGACTCTGCGGCACGGTGCCCGGCGCAGCCGGCCGCACATACATCTTGGCTGGCGGGGAGGTCACGACCCTCACGGAACTCGTCGCGATCACCGCGAAGATCGCCAAGGTGGCGCCACCGAGAATGCATTGGCCCGTATGGCCGTTCTGGATCGCGGGCGCGCTGTGCGAAGCGCTCTGTGCGCCATTCGGGATCGAGCCGCCAATCTTCCGTCGCCGTGTAGACTTCTTCACAAAGAGTCGCGCATTCGATATCAGCCGGGCCCGCGCGGAACTGGGCTTTACCCCGCGCGTCGGCCTCACGGACGGCATCGGTCGCACACTGGAGTGGTATCGCGAACATGGCTGGATCTGAAGACCGTCCGACCGGCGACATCCCGCGCGCACAGCAGCAGCTGTTTGACGCGCCCGGCGGCGCGCGCGCGAAGTACTCCGCGCTCGTCATCGGCAAGCCCGGCTGGGGCGCGCTGATCAAGCACGAGCTCGTCGTCATGTTCTCGCAGCACATTCCCGGCGCGTTCGGCCTCGCGATGCGCAAGTGGCTCTATCCCGCGCTACTGGGTTCGTGCGGACGCGACGTGATCTTCGGACAGAACGTCGTGCTGCGGCATCCGCACAAGATTCACATCGGCGACAACGTGATGGTCGACGACAACTGCCTCATCGACGCCAAGGGCACGGCCAACGCCGGCATCCGCATCGGGAACGGCGTGTTCCTCGGGCGCAACACGATCCTCTCGTGCAAGAACGGCAATATCGCGATCGCCGATGGCGCCAATCTCGGATTTAACTGCGAAGTGTTCTCCGCGAGCGACGTCTCGATTGGCCGCGACACGCTGATCGCCGCGTATTGCTACCTCATCGGTGGTGACCACGACTTCAGTAATCCCGAAGTGCCGGTTATTGAACAGCAGCGACGATCGGCCGGCGTCCATGTCGGGGACGGCGCGTGGCTGGGGGCGGGCGCGAAGATTCTCGATGGCGTGACCGTCGGTGACCGCGCGGTCATTGGTGCCGGCGCCGTCGTGCGCGACGCGGTGCCGCCTGGCGCCATCGCCGTTGGCATTCCCGCGCGCGTGGTGGGGCAGCGCTAGCGCGTGTCGCGCATCGCCGTCGTCACATCGTCACCGCCCTTTGTTGAAGGCGGCCACCTGGTGATCGCCCGTGCGCTGGTGCGTGCGCTGCGGGAGCACGGGCATGACGCGGATCTGATCACGACGCCGTCGAATCGATTCGGCCGACAGGCCTCGGCGTATCTGGCCAACTGGATGACCGACGTCGGTCGCACCGGCGCCGGCGAGCGTGTCGATCAGGTCGTGACGTTGCGGTATCCGAGCTACGCGGTTCGCCACGAGCGGCATGTGTGTTGGCTGAATCATCCGATGCGCGAGTACTACGACCTCTGGGAGACGTTCTCTGCGGGGCTCTCGGCACAGGGCCGATTCAAGGAAGGGATGCGTCGCCGACTGATTCATGCGGCGGACACCTATCTCTTCAAGCACCACGTCACGAAGCTGTTTGCGCAGTCCGGGGTCGTGCAGGCGCGATTGACGAAATGGAATGGTGTGGCGTCGGAAGTCTTGTATCCGCCCGCGCCCCATCGCGACTACCGCTGCGAGTCGTATGGCGATTTCATCTTTGTGTATTCACGGCTCGCACCGCTCAAGCGCATCGCGCTCGTCATCGACGCACTGGCGACGCCGTCCGCGGCAGGTGTGCGATGCGTGATCGCGGGCGATGGCGAAGAACGCCAGGCGCTGCTGTCGCAGATTCGTGAGCGCGGGCTGCAGGACCGGGTGTCGCTGGTCGGGCACATTAGCGACGACGAGCTGACGCGCTATCTGGCGACGTGTCGCGCGGTGTGCTTTGTGCCGAAGGATGAAGATTTCGGGATGGTCACAGTCGAGGCGTTTGCCTCGGGTAAGGCTGTGATCACGGCGGCCGACAGCGGTGCGCCGATTGAACTCGTGGACTCGGGCGTCAACGGCGAGGTGGTCGAGCCTGACGCCTCCGCGCTTGGCGCTGCGCTGGGCAGACTCGTCGGCGATGTTGCCCTGGCTGAACGACTCGGACGTGCCGCGGCGGCGCGCGCGGCCGGCATGACATGGACGGCCGCCGTGGATCGGTTGGTCTTGAGGTGACACGGCAATGAGTTATCGCACTCCACTCGAAACGCGTCTCGCGAAGAAAGTCGGCACCGCGATCGGCGACTTCAACATGATCGAAGAGGGCGACCGCGTCATGGTCGGCCTCTCGGGCGGCAAAGACAGCTGGGCCTTGATGCAGATGCTTGATCTGATGCGCCAGCGTTCGCCAGTGAAGTTCACGCTGGTCTGCGTCAACGTGGATTCCGGCTACAAGGAATACAAACATCCGCTGATCACCGCGGCCTGCGCCGAGCGCGGATGGGAACTGAAGATCGAGCACACGAACATCGGGAGTCTGATCGAAGACATCCTGGATGACGGCGAGACGCCCTGTTCATTGTGCGCGCGGCTCCGGCGAGGCGTGTTGTACCGCATCGCGAAGGATCTCGGCGCCACCAAGATCGCCCTCGGGCATCACATGGACGACTTTGTGGAGACCGTGCTTCTGAATCTGTTCTATCAAGGGTCGCTCAAGGCGATGCCGGCGAGACTCGTGTCAGACAACAAGCAGCACGTGGTGATTCGGCCGCTCGTCTACGTGACCGAAGACGAGGCGCGCGCGTATGCGATTGAGTCGAAGCTGCCGATCATTGGTTGTTGCTGTCCGGCGTGCGGTGATCTCAGCCTCAAACGGCAGCGCATGAAACGCTTGATCACCGAGCTGGAGATGGAACACCCGGAGATCAAGAACTCGATGATCAAGGCGCTGGGGAATGTGTCGCCGACGCACCTGCTGGATCGGCGGCTGAACCCGATCGTGGACCTGGTCGCCACTGCGGCGGTCTAGCATGCGAGCTGTCGTCCAGCGCGTGCGCGAGGCCTCGGTGTCCGTCGACGGACAGATCGTCGGCCAGATCGATCACGGCCTGCTGGTTTATCTTGGGGTGGCGGCCGGTGACGATGGCGCCGATATTGAGTACATCGTGGCGAAGGTGCGGGACGTGCGAATCTTCAGCGATGCTGAGGGCAAAATGAATCGTTCGGTGCAGGACGAGGGCGGGGCAGTGTTGCTCGTGTCGCAGTTCACGTTGTGCGGTGATGTGCGGAAAGGCCGGCGGCCGGCGTTCGATGGGGCCGAGAAACCCGCGGAGGCACGGCAGCGCTACGACGAGACCTTGGCGGCTTTGCGCGCGACGGGATTGCCGGTATCTGCCGGTGTGTTTCAGGCCGACATGCAGGTGGCGTCGGTCAACGATGGCCCCGTGACCATCTTGCTGGATAGTTCGAAACTGTTTTGAAGAGGTGATGACCGTGATGAAGTCTCGAACACTCGTGATGGCCGGCGCGATGGCGTTGACGGCCACAATGGCGGCGGCTCAATCGCGCCCGCTCGTGACGGAAGATCCCGAAGTCGTGGGCGCGGGGCAGATGCTCATCGAGGCCGGTGTCGATCGCCAGCAGGGCGTGAGCTATCCCGCGTCGGGTCTCCAGGGGAATCTCTTTCGCCTCGGAACGTTTGGCTTCAGCTTTGGTGTGAGTTCAATTGCAGAAATTCAGATTGACGGCGGTGTTCGCGACTCCCTGTCAATCACCAAGCAATCGGCCGCGCCGCTCGCCTACATGCTGACATTGGCTCCGGGTGCAACGACCACGGGCGACTTCGAGGACGGCATCATTGGCGCGAAGATTCGCGTCATGAGCGAGACGGACGGACGTCCGGCGTTGGCGCTGAAGTTTGCGACGCGACTGCCCAACGCGCAGAACGAAACAGGCCTCGGCCTCGACACGACTGACTTCATGTTCTCGTTTCTGTTCGGCAAAACGGTGCAGTCGGTGCGTGTCGTCGGGAATGTCGGCTTCGGGATCCTGGGCGATCCGGTGCGCGGGGACCGACAGAACGATGTGCTGCTCTATGGCGTTTCGCTGGCCCGTGCAGTGCGCGACGGCTTGGAAGTGGTCGCCGAAGTGAACGGGCGCGCCAACACGCGATCCAATACGCCGCCCGTGGGCACCGAAAGCCATTCAGTCTTGCGCGTCGGTGGCCGATTGACGCGTGGCCCGGTGCGCCTCGACGGCGCCCTCATGATCGGTGTCACCGAGCGTGATCCGAGCTGGGGTTTTACGGCGGGGCTTACGTGGGTGTTCAAGGCGTTCACGGTTCCGCCGCAATAGGCGTTTACGCCGGACCTGAAGGTCCGGCGCTCCAATTGGTAGATGGAGCCCCGAACCTTCAGGTCCGGGGCTCCGTGGCGCTCAATATCCCCCGCACGCGCGCCACGATCTCTTCCGTCACTCGCCCCGCGCCGCCAATCGCCGTGCGCCGATAGATCACGTCATCAGCCGTCATCGCCATCGCGTGATCGCGTGCGTACGCGACCTCCGCTGTGAGTACGGGTGATGCCAGGTCCAGCGGCTCGTCGCCCCATGCCGAACGGCGTGCGTATCGCAACACATCGGGCGCCTCGGTGCCGTACCACGCGCCGAGATGGCGCAGGATGTCCGGGGCCAGTTCGCTGCCGGTCGCTCGCGCCGTCTCAATCAGATGGCCTTCCACATCAGCGATTTGTGCGTGCGGTAAGGGCGTCTCGGCAGTCCTCGAGCGCGCGGGCGGCGCACTCAGCAACTTGCTGACGGCATCGATCGCGCGTTCGGCCGCCAGCCGTGCGGTTGTGTATTTCGCGCCGATGATCGAGACCAGTGCCATGCCGCTCGAGCCATTGTCGACGCGCAGCGCGAAGTCACGCGGCAGGTCGAGCCCGCGCGCGGTCATCGCGGCGGGCACGAGCCCGTCGTGGACGAGACGAATGTCGTCGGTGGTGGCGCGCAGATGCGAAAAAGCGCTGTTGGCCTCTGCGAGAAACGCCGCGATGTCGGCTTGAGTCGCGCGCGTGCCGGGGGCGACCGCCTCCGTGGTCTGACTGGTGCCCACGAGAATCGAGCCCCGCCAGGGCACCGCGGTGAGCATGCGTCCCGAGGAGGTCGGCGCCACGTGCGCCATGTCCATGGCGGGTCGATCGATCAGCAGGTTCATGGCGCGCAGCAACGGCGGCGCGCCCGTCAGGCCGAACGCCGCGTACAGCGCGCCCGAGCCTTCGGCGGCTGCGAAGATGACCGCCCGCGCTTCAATGACGATGCTGGTTCCGGTGAGGACGTCGCGAGCCCCGATGCCGCGCGTGCCGTCAGCACGTGGGCCCGTTGCTTCGACGTAGTTCACGAGGGTGGCACCGGCACGATGCGCCGCCATGGCGACACACCACGTCAACCGCTCGGCCTGTGTCGTCTGGTAGTCGTACCACATTGCGCCGCCGGTCAGCCCGTCTGCGCGCACGCCGGGGAACAGACGCCGCGTGACGGCCGCGGATTCCAGCCGTCCTTTCGGCAAATGGAGTTCGCCGGTCACGCCGTCATTGCGATGCCGCGCCAGGTAGTCGTACACCGAGAACCCGACGCGCACCGCCAGTCGCGATCGCTTGAGCTGACCATAGGTGCCGAACAGGAAGGGCAGCGGACGGATCAGTTGCGGCGCGATGCGGGCCCATGTGCGGCGTTCACGGATCTGCGCGCGCGTCTTGCCGAGGTCGCCTTGCTGCAACGCGCGCAGCCCGCCGTGCAACGTCCGCTGATGATTGGCTGAGAGTCCGCCGCCGAAGTCGCCACGGTCGATGACGGCCACGCGCAGGCCCCGCTGTGCCGCATCGTACGCCGCAAAGAGACCATGGCTGCCACCGCCAACGATCAGCACATCGAACGGGTGAGTCGTGAGTGCGTCCAGGTCTCGCTGCATGGAGGGATCGGAAACTATCCTATAGTAGCTCTCGTGTCCGGGAACGACCGCGTCCGCGCCTATTGGCAATCACACATCCACGATCTTGAGATCAGCACGCATGCGCCGGGGACGCTCGGCTTTTTTGCGGATCTCGATCACTACCATTTCGAAAAACTGCATCACCTCCTGCGCCTCGTTGATTTCACGGCGTGGAAGGACAAGGACGTGCTCGACGTCGGCTGCGGCGCCGGCGTTGAAGTGGTGCGCTTCGCACGTGCCGGCGCGCGCATCGTCGGCGTCGACATTGCCGCGAGTGCAGTCGAGCTCACTCGCCAAAACCTGGCCCAGCAAGGACTCAGCGCCACCGTGGACGTGATCGACGGCGAGACGCTGCCGTTTCCGGATGCGTCGTTTGATTTCGTCTTCGCGCACGGTGTCGTCCAATACACCAACAACGATCGCGCGATGGTCGATGAGTGTCGGCGCGTGTTGAGGCCCGGCGGGCTCGCGTTGTTCCAGGTCTACAACCGCATCTCGTGGCTGAACGGATTGTCGAAGGTCATGAAGACGCCGCTCGAGCACGAGGATGCGCCAGTGCTGAAGCGGTACTCGATTCCGGAATTCCGGGCGCTCGTGTCTGGCTTTTCCTCCGTCGAAATCGTGCCCGAGCGTTTTCCGGTCAAATCGCGCCTGCACAAAGGATGGAAGGGCACGGCCTTCAACACGTTCTTTGTCGGCACGTTCAACGCGCTGCCGAAGGCGCTGGTGCGCCGCTTCGGCTGGCACCTGCTGGCGTTTTGCCGGAAGTAGCGAGTGGGCGTGATGCAGCTGATCAAGACTGACGCCCACGGCAATGACTTTCTGATCGTGGCCGCGCACGACGTGCCGGCCGGCACCGACCTGCCGGCGCTCGCGCGACGGGTGTGCGATCGCGCTTCGGGCCGTGGGGCGGATGGTCTGCTCATCGTTGAAGAGACACCCGCCGGCGCGCGCATGCAGTTGCGCAACGCCGACGGCAGCTACTCCGAAGTGTCAGGGAATGGTGTGCGATGTATTGGCGCCTGGCTGGCGCAACAGCGACATCTCGTAGTCGGCGCGGTGCTGCGCATCGATACCGACGCGGGAGCCAAGGAGTTGGCGCTCACGGCGATCGACGGGCGAAGATGCACGTTTCGTGCGTCAATGGGAGTGCCGACCCTGATTGAGCGACTGTGCCTGGACGTGTCGGGAGAGGCGGTGGATCTGGTCACGCTCAACATCGGCAATCCGCAGTGCGTCGTCCTCGGCCCGGCGACGGAAGATCGGTTGCAGCGCCTCGGGAGCCGACTCGCGGTGCATAAACACTTCCCGCAGGGCACCAACGTCGAGCTCGTCGAGGTGCATTCGCCGACCGACCTGCGCATCCTGATTTGGGAGCGCGGCGTGGGCCCTACGGAGTCGTCGGGCACCGGGACGTGCGCCTCTGCGGTGGCCGCCGCGGCGTTTGGCGGGGCTGCCCGCGTGTGCGACGTGACGGCCCCCGGTGGGACCCAGCACGTGGAATGGCTGGATGAAGGCGTGTGGTTAACCGGCTGGGCCGAGGTCGTTGAAGAATGTGCTATCTGATCGGCCCGCGAATGTCGCAGAAATTGCCGTCAGCCGTGCGCACTATTTCTGAGGTTTCTTGACCACCGCCTCGAGCGAGGCGATATCCCGTTTCATCGCCGCATTTGCGTCGACGAGGCGCTTGACCGCCTTGGTCAACTCACCGGCCGTCATCATCGTGCGCGCTTCTTGCATTGCACTGGCTGCAGCCTTGCGCGTCAGACGCAGTTTGTCAGCACGCCGGGCCGCGCTCGCGCTGCGCGACGCTTTGAGGTCGGCGTCGGCGGCCGCGACGGCCGCATCGAGTGACTTCAGGAGCTGATCGGCTTCGGACCGCAAGGACGCCTGTCGTGCCGTGGCGGATTTCGCCGCGTCGAAGGCGCGGTCGCGCGCGTCGAGTGCCGCGCTGAGCGCCTGCTTGTAGTCGCGGTCGGCCACCAGGTCGTCGTATCGCTTGAGCGATGCTTCGGCGGCCGTCAGTTGGTCGGCGGCATAGGCCGACGCGCCAGCCGTGCGGGCCGTGTCGATCGCAGCCACGGCCTGGTCATGTTCTTTTGAAGGAGGTTCAGAGCACCCGGCCATGGCAAAGAGCACCAACCCAACCGCCACCCGTTCGCACACACGCCGCATGAGCACCGAGTATAGCGCCGAGCGCGCAGTGTCTCGGCTGCCGCAGCGCGATCGCCCGCGAGAAAAACTCCAGCACGCGGGTCAACATGCGCTGAGCGACCATGAACTGGTCGCTGTGGTCTTCGGCCACGGCCTGCAAGGGCGGAGCGCATTGCAACTGAGCGCTGAGGTGCTGGATTTCGCGGGCGGCATTCACGGCTTGGCGCGGACCAACGTCGATCAATTGGCTGCGCGAGAGGGGATTGGTGTCGCCACGGCGGCGCGGTTGGTGGCCGCCGTCGAACTCGGACGCCGCACGTTGGAACGGCCGCCCGAGGAACGTCAGCGATTTGGGAGTCCGCGCGAGTTGGCGTTGTATCTGATGCCGCGCTACGGTGCCTACCCGGTCGAGCGATTTGGCCTCGTGCTGGTCGATACGCGGCATCGGTTGATCCGCGTGCGTGTGCTGGCGATTGGCGGCCTGGACGCCGTCTCGGCGCAGCCCCGCGAGGTCTTCCGCGAGGCCCTCGCGGCGGGAGCGGCTGCCGTGATTGTGTTTCACAACCATCCATCGGGTGATCCGTCGCCCAGCCCGGAGGACATCCAGCTGACGCACCGCCTTGTCACCGCCGGGCGCCTGCTCGGCATCGACGTGCTCGACCACATCATCATCGGCGATGCGAAGTACTTCTCGATGAAAGAGTTCGGCGGTCTGCTCTGATTTTGCACCGCACGCTCTAGTACAATCGCTGTTTGCGGTCACGCGACCGCGGACGAGACCATGGCCCGCTACTACCTCACGACTGCGATCGACTACGTCAACAACCGCCCGCACCTGGGAACGGCGTACGAGAAAATTGCCGCCGACATCATCGCCCGTTACCACCGGCTGATCGGCGACGACGTGCGGTTGGTGATGGGCAATGACGAGCACTCGCAGAACGTGTTCAAGCGGGCGAAGGAACAGGGGCTCGATCCGCTGGCGTACTGCGACCGGATGGAAGGTGAGTTCCGCGCCGTGTGGAAGCGCCTCGACATCGCGTTCGACGACTTCATCCGCACGACAGAGCCGCGCCACAAGGTCGCGGTGCAGGCGATGGTGCAGCGATCGTTCGAGACGGGCGACATCTACGAGGGCGTCTACGAAGGTTGGTATTGCGTCTCGTGCGAAGAATTCAAGCCCGAGAAGGGCCTCGTGGACGGCCTGTGTCCGGTGCATCGCACGAAGCCCGACTGGATCAAGGAAAAGAACTACTTCTTCAAGCTGTCGAAGTATCGCGATGCTTTGCTCGCGCACTATGCAGCACATCCTGCGTTTGTGGAACCGGCGTCGCGCCGCAACGAGATGCTGAGCCTGCTCAACAGCGGGCTCGAAGACATCTCGGTGAGCCGCGCCGGCCAGGCGTGGGGTATTCCGCTGCCGTTCGATCCGGCCAACGTCGTATATGTCTGGTACGACGCGCTGATCAACTACGCGGCGGCGCTGAACTACGGCGCCAGCGATGACTCCCTGTTCGAGACGTGGTGGGCGCAGGCCGATCAACCCGCGCGTCATGTGACGCATCTGGTGGGCAAGGACATCACGCGGTTTCATTGCGTGGTGTGGCCGGCCATGCTGATGAGCATCGGTGCGCCGTTGCCGACGCAGATCTTTGGTCACGGATGGGTGACGTTCAAGGGCGAGAAGATGAGCAAGTCGCTCGGGACGGTCGTCGATCCGCTGGAAGCGGCAGAGCGCCTCGGTCCGGATCCCCTGCGCCTGTTCCTCGCGAAGGAAATCGTGTTCGGTGGTGATGGCGACTTCTCGTGGGATCGGTTCGAAGAGAAGTACAACGCCGACCTCGCCAACAACCTCGGCAACCTCGTCAGCCGGGTGACGAGTATGGTGCAGCGGTACCGCTCGGGTGCGCTGCAGGTGTCGTCAGTGGCGCCGGATCTCGAGGCGCGTGCCGCCACGTGTGTGGCCGCGTACCGACGCGAGATGGACGGGCTGCATCTCGAAGCGGCGCTCGGGCAGGTCTTCCAGTTTACTGACGTCGCCAATGAGTACATCGCGTCGAAGCAGCCGTGGACGCTGGCGAAGAACAATCAACAGATCGAGCTGGACGCCGTCTTGTGGAATGCCACCGAGGCGGTGCGGATCATTGCGGTGTTGCTCTCTCCCGTGATGCCGACGTCGGCGTCAGAGATCTTGCGGCGCGTTGGCGTATCTGACGCCGAGGCCGCAGCGCCATCGATCGATCACGCCGCGTTCACGATTGATGGCGCGCGCACCGTATCGCAGCGCGACGCCCTCTGGCCCCGTTTGGAAATCAAGGAGAAATCTGTGTCTGAGAATGAAGCACCCAAGAGCCCTGAAGTTCCGGCCGTTGTGGCCCCGGTCGACGCCGCAGCGCCGGTCGCACCCGTCGCCGCGGCACCGTCGCTCTGGCCCGCGGAGTCGCGGATCTCGATTGACGATTTTATGAAGATTGATCTCCGGATCGCGAAGGTGCTCACCGCCGAGCGCGTGCCGAAGTCGAAGAAACTCATGAAGCTGTCGATCGATCTCGGGTCCGAGCAGCGCACGCTAGTCGCCGGGATCGCCGAGGCCTACGAGCCGGAACAGCTGGTCGGCCGTCATGTGGCGATCGTGGCGAACCTGAAGCCCGCCACGTTGATGGGCATCGAGTCGAACGGCATGGTCCTCGCGGCGAGCCCGGACGGTGGCAAGCCGATGCTCGTGAGCTTCGACGCGCCACCGGCGCCCGGCACACGCGTTCGGTAGGAGGCAGGTCGATGTCCGCGCCGTCAGGACGGTATCAAAAATGATCGACACGCACTGCCACATCGCCGGCGACGAGTTTGTCGCCGACCTCGACGCCATCGTCGCCCGCGCACAGGCGGCCGGCGTGGATCGCGCGGTGTGCATCCTCGCGTCCGACGACCACGTGGAAATGGCGCGCATGCCGACGGTGCGTGCCGCATGGCCCGGCGTGCGATTCGCGGCCGGGATTCATCCCCACGCGTCTGGGAAGTACGCGGGGCGTGCCGCCGAGTCGGCGGCGATCACGGCCGCGGCGCTGACGACGGTGGGCGACGCCGTAGCGCTCGGTGAGATCGGTCTCGACTATCACTACGACTTCGCGCCAAAGCCTGTGCAGCAGGACGTGCTGGCGGCGCAGGTCGCGCTGGCCGTTGAGCGAGACTTGCCGGTGGTGATTCACACACGCGAAGCCATGGCAGACACCATCGCTGTGCTGACGTCAGCGGGGCAGGGGCGGGTGCGCGGCATCATCCACTGCTTTACCGGGTCGGCCGACGAGGCGCGGATGGCGCTGGCGTTGGGCTTTTACATCTCGTTTGCGGGCATCCTGACGTTCCCCCGCGCCGGGGATTTGCGTGAGGCCGCGGCGATTGTGCCGCTGGACCGGCTGCTGGTGGAGACGGATGCGCCGTTTCTGGCGCCCGTGCCCCATCGCGGCAAGAGAAATGAACCGGCCTGGGTCACCGAGACGTTGGCGATTCTGGCGTCGGTCAAGGGCCTCTCCGTCGAGGCGATGGCTCATGCGGTCACTGAAAATGCTGTTCGGATTTTTTGACACCCCGGCGAAACCTATGCTCGAATGTCTGCACGCGTGAATCCCTCCACAGCCAGCGTGCCTGAACTCTCGAAGATCTTCGAACCCGTACGCGAGGAACTGGTGCGCGTCGAGAAGGAGTTCTCGCGCCACCTGGAATCGCGCGTCGATCTGATTCCGCAGATGGGCAAGTACATCCAGATGAGCGGCGGCAAGCGCGTGCGCCCCGCGGTGCTGCTGATGTCGGCGCGTCTGTGTGGATATCAGGGCGACAAGGCCGTGCTCAACGCCGCCGTCGTGGAGTTCATCCACACAGCGACGCTCGTCCACGACGACATCATCGACGAGGCGGAAACCCGCCGCGGCCGGCTGGCCGCGCACTCGCGGTGGGGCAACGACATCACCGTCCTGATGGGCGACTACCTCTACATCCGGTCGATGGCGCTCGCGCTCACGCAAGACACGCTCGAAGTCGTGCGGCTCTTGTGCGATGTCACCCTCAAGATGATCGAGGGCGAACTGTTTCAGCTCACCAAGGCCGGCGATCCCGACATCACCGAAGAAGAGCACTTCGAGATCATCAACCGCAAGACCGCGCACTTGTTTGGCGGCTGTGCGTCGATTGGCGGCCTGCTCGGCAAGTGTTCGGCCGAACAGGTCGAGGCGCTGCGCGTCTACGGGTTCAACCTCGGGCTCGCATTCCAGATCGTGGATGACGTGCTCGACTACACTGCCGATGAGCGCGCGTTGGGGAAGCCGATCGGCGGCGACTTGCGCGAAGGCAAGGTCACGCTGCCGGTGATCTTCATGTTGCAGCGCACCGACGAGTCGACGCGTGCCCTTGTCCGTGAAGTCGTCACGACGCGCCAGGTCACACCCGAGGCGTGGAAGGTCATCAAAGACCAGTTGGTCCGCCACGGCGCGGTCGAACAGGCCTACCAGCGTTCCGTGACCTATGCCGAAGAAGCCAAGCGTGCATTGACCGCGGCCTTTCCGCCATCGGTCGAGCGCGAGTCGCTCGTGTCGCTCTGCGACTACGTGCTCAGCCGCGACCGGTAGACGCCCCGCGAAATGCCCTCCGACGCGCGGCCCCGGGCGCAGGCGCTCTGGCAGCAGATTCGCCATCACGAAGAGCGCTACTACGTTCACGACAATCCAGAGATCACCGACGCTGAGTTCGATGCGCTGATGCGCGAGTTGCGTGAGATCGAGGCCGCGCATCCGGAACTGGTCTCGCCGGAATCGCCGACCCAACGCGTCGGCGGCCGGCCGGTCGAGGGCTTTGCGGCCGCCGAGCATGCCGCGCCGATGCTCAGCCTCGAGAATGCCTATAGCGCCGACGAGTTGCGGGCCTTCCACGCGCGGCTATGCCGTGCACTCGAGATCGCCGAAGACACTGAGTTCGACTACGTCGCGGAGCTGAAGATCGACGGACTGAGCATCGCGCTGACCTACGAGGACGGTCGCCTCGTCCGCGGTGTCACACGCGGCGACGGTGTCACAGGCGAAGATGTGACGCCGAACGTCCGGGTCATTCGCGCGATCCCCCTGCAGTTGAACGGCACGGTGCCGTCCGTCGAGATTCGCGGCGAGGTCTTCCTGCCGCGCGCCGCGTTCGACAAGACCAACGAGGAACGCGAGGCAGCCGATGAGGCACCGTTCGCCAATCCCCGCAACGCGGCGGCGGGGGCCATTCGCACACTCGACACCGCGGCCGTCGATCGGCGCGGGCTGCGCGCCTTTACGTATCAGGTCGTGCCGCGCGACGGCGAACTCGCGGACGTCGTCACACACCGCGCCACGCTCGCGACGCTGGCGGGCTGGGGGTGCCCGGTGGAGCCACATTGGGCCGCGTGTCACGGCATTGAGGCCGTGGTCGCGTACTGCGACCGCTGGAAGACCGAACGCCGTTCGCTGCCGTTTGAGATCGACGGCGTCGTGATCAAGCTCGACGACCTGGCGCTGCGTGCGACGGTCGGCGCCACGGCGAAATTTCCGCGATGGGCCGTCGCGTTCAAGTTCCCCACCGAACAGGTCACGACGCGACTGCTGCGCATTGACGTCAACGTCGGCCGCACCGGCCGCGTGACGCCGTTTGCCGTGCTTGAGCCAGTCCTTGTGAGCGGCACGACAGTGCAACTCGCTACGCTGCACAACGAGCAGGAAATCTCCCGTCGCGACATTCGCGAAGGCGATGTGGTCATTGTCGAAAAGGGCGGCGAGATCATCCCAAAGGTCATTGGTCCGGTGGTTGACGAGGCGCACGAGACGCGGCCGAGGTGGGTGATGCCGACGACGTGCAAGTTCTGCGGCAGCGACTTGCAGAAGCCGGATGAAGAAGTGATCTGGCGGTGCGAAAACGTCTCGTGTCCGGCGCGTATTCGCCGCGGCCTCCAGCATTTTTCTGCGCGCAAGGCGATGAACATCGAGGGACTTGGTGAGTCGTGGATCGATGAGCTGGTGACCAGAGGGCTCGTTCACGACTATGCGGACCTGTATGCGCTCACTGTCGAGAAGCTCGCCACGCTGAGCAGCACGGCGAAGTCGCCCGACGGCACCAAGGACGTGACGCGCAAATTCGGCGAGAAGAACGCCACAAAGGTCGCCGCGGAAATTGAGAAGAGCAAGGGCGCCGGGCTGGCGCGGCTGCTCTTCGGGATCGGGATCCGTCACGTCGGCGAAGGGGGCGCGTCGGCGCTGGCGCGCGCGTTTGGCTCCATGGACGCCCTTTGCGCGGCCACGATTGACGCGATCGAAGCGGTTCCGGACGTCGGTCCTGTGGTGGCCAAAGCGGTGAGGCAGTTCCTCGACGCGCCGGAGAATGGCGTGCTGATGAGCCGACTGGCGTCGGCCGGCGTGGACATGACCGCGCAGAACGTCGCGGCCACGTTCGCGTCCCAGCCGCTTGCCGGCCAGACGTTCGTGCTGACGGGGACGCTCCCTGGTCTGACGCGCGACGAAGCCGGTGCGCTCATCGTTGAACGCGGAGGGAAGGTGGCCGGTTCCGTCAGCAAGAAGACGACCTACGTGGTCGCCGGTGCGGACGCCGGCTCGAAGCTCGATAAGGCACGGGCGCTCGGCGTGACGGTCCTCGATGAAGCGGCGTTTCAGGCCCTTATAATGAAGGCCTGACCTCCATGAAGCCGCGCATCCTCGTTGTCGATGACGAACCCGCGATCCGCGACACGATGCGGATGATCCTCGACTACGACGGCTACGAGACGGTGTTGGCGGCCTCGGGGCAGGAAGCACTGCAGGTCGTTGAGCGCGATCCGCCGGATTTGGTGTTTCTCGACATCAAGATGCCTGGCATGGACGGCCTCGAAGTATTGGGCCGCATTCGTGCCGCCAACGACACCGTCCCAGTGGTCATCTTCTCGGCGCACGGCTCGGCCACGCAGGCGCTGGAGGCGGGCCGGCTCGGCGCGTTCCGCTTCATCGAAAAACCGCTCTCGAAGGACTACGTCATCGACGCCGTGCGCGAGGGGCTGGAACTGGGCAACCTCCGCAAAGAGAATCGGCAGTTGCGGTCTGTGCTCGACGCGCGCCATCAACTGGTCGGTGATAGCGGATCACTCCGCGGAATCATGGACCAGGTGCGTCGCGCGGCACCGACGACCGCGACGGTGCTGCTCCTCGGTGAGAGCGGTGTCGGCAAGGAACTCGTCGCGCGGGCCATCTACCGGCACAGTCAGCGCTCCAAGGAACGCTTCGTCGAAGTGAATTGCGCGGCGATTCCAGAGGAACTGATCGAGTCGGAACTCTTCGGGCATGAACGCGGCGCGTTCACTGGCGCCACCGAGAAGCAGACCGGCAAGTTCGAGCAGGCCGACGGCGGCACGATCTTCCTCGACGAAATCGGCGACATGAGCGCCAAGACACAGGCCAAGGTGCTGCGCGTGTTGCAGGAGGGTGAAGTCGAGCGCCTCGGGTCGAACAAGACGATCAAAGTCGATGTACGCGTCATCGCCGCGACGAACAAGGACCTGGAGGAAGAGATCGCCGAGGGGCGGTTTCGCGATGACCTCTACTTTCGCCTCAGTGTCATCCCGATCTACGTGCCGCCGTTGCGCGAACGCATCGAAGACATTCCCGCGCTGGTCCAGCATTTTTCGCAGCAGTTTGCACAGAACAACAGCCGCCGCGCCGCGCGGTTTTCACCCGGTGCGCTGCAGGCGTTGATGCAGGCGAAGTGGCGCGGCAATATTCGGGAACTGCGGAACGTCGTGGAGCGCCTGCTGATCATGTCGGATCGCGATCTGATCGAAGCGGCTGACGTGCACACGTTTGCGCGTGTGAGTAGTCGCCCGGCGACCGCGGCCCCAACGATCGTGCTGGCACCGGTCGCAGCGGCGCCCCAGACGGAGCCCGCGGGTGCGGAAGCCGTGCCGGACGAACCGGTCATTGCAATGCCGCCGCCGCGACCGGTATTGCTGGCCACCCTGCGCGAATTCAAGGAAGTCTCGGAGCGCGCCTTCCTGCTCGAGAAACTGAAGGAGCACGGCTGGAACATCTCGAAGACGGCGGAAGTTATCGATACGCCGCGCAGCAACCTGTACAAGAAGCTGGAGCAGTACAATATCAAGCAAGACGAATAGCGCAGGTTTGGGGCACGACGTTCTTTGACATTCCGGCTGCAGTACGACAGACGATCGCCGTCTCGCTGAAGCGATGTGGCCGCAAAGCCGCGTCGGGGAAGCGGAGGGAGGAAAGTCCGAACTCCAAAGGGCAGTGCACCGGGTAACGCCCGGTCGAGGTGACTTGAAGGACAGTGGCACAGAAAACATACCGCTGACGTCCGCGCGAGCGGGCAAGCAAGGGTGAAAAGGTGCGGTAAGAGCGCACCGCGCGCGCTGTAAGGCGTGTGGCAGGCAAAACCCTGCACGGAGCAAAACCAAATAGGGGAGCGCGTCCGTTGACGCCCGCTCACGCGGGCGTCAACGAGATGTGAGCGGACGGCCCGTCCGAGGCTCCCGGGTAGGTTGCTTGAGCCAACCAGCAATGGTTGGCCTAGAGGAATGGTCGTCGCTTCGCTGAAAGGCGAGGGACAAAATTCGGCTTACAGTCGTGCTGCAGTCTTTTCTTCGTTCCAGGAGAAGCAATGCGGAAACAGTTTCTGGTGTTGGGTGTGGCGATGGTCGCGATGGCGGCCACGATGACGTTTGTACACGCCGATCAGCAGGGCGGAGCCGGACAGGCGGCACCGCCCGCGCAAGGCCGTGGTGGCGGGCGAGGCCCGGCGACACCGCCCGATGCCAACGGCGAATGCCCGAAGGGCATGACGCTCGTGCGCGTCGGCAGCTGTCAGGCGCCGGAATTCCCCCCGCCATCCATCGTCGACTATCGACCGAAGTCCACACTGGTCACCGAACAGCATCTGGTGCCCAAGTCGAAGTTCCCGTCGATCGACCTGCACGGTCATCCCGGACAGATGGTGACGTCAGTTGACGGCATCACCGGCATGGTCAAAGAGATGGACAAGATGAATCTGCGCGTGATGATCAGCGCCGACAATTCATCGGGCCAGACACTCGTGACCAAGACCACCGCGGTGACTGCGAGCGGCGTGAACAAGGATCGCGTCCGCATCCTCACCGGCATCAATTTCTCCAACGTCGGGCCTGGCTGGGCGGACAAAGCCATCGCGCAGCTCGAGGCCGACGTGAAGGCCGGCGCCATTGGCATTGGCGAAATCGGCAAAGGGTTCGGCATGGACACGCGCAAGCCGGACGGCAGCCGTCTGCGCATTGACGATCCGGAACTGGATCCGCTCTGGGACGCCTGCGCGCGGCTGAAGATGGTGGTGTTCATTCACACGGCCGAACCGCCCGAATTCTACTCGCCGCTCGACATGCACAACGAACGCTGGCTGGAGCTCTCGCTCTTCCGCGATCGGCGCCGCTACGAGCCCGACCAGGTCAAATTCGATGACCTCATGCAGCAGCGCGACAACCTCTTCAAGAAACATCCCAAGACGACGTTCGTGGCGGCGCACTTTGCATGGTGCGGTCAGGACCTCGGCAAGTGCGGCAGATTGCTCGACATGTATCCGAACGTGAACCTGGAAGTCGGCGCGGTACTCTACGACTTCGGCCGCCAGCCACGTGGCGCGCACGACTTCTTCGTCAAGTATCAGGACCGCATCCTCTTCGGCAAGGATGCCTGGGCGCCTGAGGAGTATCCGTACTACTGGCGCGTGTTCGAGACAAAGGACGAGTACTTCGACTACTACCGCAACTACCATGCGTTCTGGAAGTTGTACGGCATGGACTTGCCGGATGTGGTGTTGAAGAAGCTGTATTTCCAGAATGCGCTGCGACTGCTGCCGGGGCTGCCACAGACCGGATGGCCGAAGTGACATCTGGTGAGCTGGTCATCTGGACATTGAATTTTTTATTGGGCTACCAAGATCACGATCAGGAATGAAGATGCGATTCGGAATGGCAGTGAGCGCCACCGCAGTGGCGGTGGCAATTGGCGGGATGACACTGGCGGCTCGGCAGCAGCCGCCGCCGCAGGGACAGGCGCAGGGCGCAGGTCAGGGGCGTGGTGGTGGCCGCGGTGCGTCGACGCCGCCGGACGCAACTGGTGAGTGCCCGACGGGCATGACGCTCGTGCGCGTCGGCAGTTGTCAGGCGCCGGAGTTTCCGCCGCCGTCGATCGTTGACTACCGTCCGAAGTCCACGCTCGTCACAGCCGCGCATCTGGTCCCTAAGGCCAAGTTCCCCGTCGTGGATATCCATAGCCACACGGGCCCGAGCGCGCAGACGATCGACAAACTCATCAGTGAGATGGACGCGCTGAACATCCGCGTGCTCAACAACCTCAGCGGCGGGTTTGGCGATCAGATCACGCAGAAGCTTGCGTACATCAAGTCGACGAAGTACGCCGATCGGTTCACGGTGTTTGCGAACGGCCTCAATGGCTTCAACAATGTGGAACCGGGTTACGGCGCGAAGGCCGCGGCGCAATTGGCCGCCGACGTCAAGGCGGGCGCCATCGGTCTGAAGATCTTCAAGCAGACCGGCAAGGACACCCTGAAGAAGGACGGCACGCGGCTGAAGATCAATGATCCTGAACTCGACGCGTTCTGGGACATGGCCGGCACGCTGAACATCCCAGTCATCATTCACACAGCCGAGCCGCCTCAGTTCTTTGAGCCGGCCGACATGCACAACGAGCGCTGGCTGGAGCTGTCGTTGTTCCCGGACCGCCGCAACTTCGGCCCAGGACAGGTCGACTTCAAGACACTGATCGCCGAACGGAACGACCTGTTCAAGAAGCACCCGAAGACTCGATTCATCGCCGCGCATTTCGCGTGGTGCGCGCAAGACCTCGCGCAGTGCAGTGCGCTCCTCGATCAGAATCCCAACGTCACTCTCGAAGTCGCGGCGGTGCTGTACGACTTCGGCCGCCAACCGCGCGCGTCGCGCGACTTCTTCGTGAAGTATCAGGACCGCATCCTCTTCGGCAAAGATACGTACGCCCCGGTCGAGTATCCCTACTACTGGCGCGTGTTCGAAACGAAGGACGAATACTTCGACTACTACCGCGACTATCACGCGTTCTGGAAGCTCTACGGCATGGACCTGCCGGACGTGGTGTTGAAGAAGATGTACTACTTGAACGCACTGAAGGTCACGCCGGGCCTGCCCCAGACGGGATGGCCAAAATAATGTCGCTCTATGTGGTGACCGGCGGTGCCGGTTTTATTGGTTCACATCTGGTCGAGGAACTGCGCCGGAGGGGCGAAGCGGTCCGAGTCGCGGATGATCTGTCGAGCGGCATTCGCGAGAACATTCCGGCCGGCGTTGAGTTCGTCGAAGGGGATCTGTCCAGCCCAGCGATAGCCCAGAAGGCCATTGCGGGTGCGGACTACGTCCTGCATCAGGCCGCGATTCCGTCGGTCGCCCGATCCATTGACGACCCGCTGAAGTCGCATCGCGCCAATGTCGATGGCACGCTCCAGGTGCTCCTTGCCGCGCGTGACCACAAGGTCAAGCGCGTCGTGATGGCTGGGTCATCATCGGAATACGGTGATTCGCTGACGCTGCCGAAGCACGAGGAGATGTCGCCTGCGCCGAAGTCGCCGTATGCGCTCCAGAAACTGATGGGCGAAGAATACTGCCGGCTCTTCACGCAGCTCTACGGCTTGGAGACCGTGTCGATCCGATACTTCAATGTGTTCGGACCGCGGCAGCAGCCGAACTCGCCGTACTCGGGCGTGATCTCGCTCTTCATCAAGTCGCTGACGAGCGGCACGCGTCCCCTCATCCTCGGTGACGGGCAACAGACCCGCGACTTCACGTACGTGGCCAATGTCGTGGACGGCGTGCTGCGTGCGTGCACCGCGCCAAAGGCCGCAGGCCAGGTGATCAACGTGGCCACCGGCGGCCGGATCACATTACTCGAGTTGCTCGCGACGCTCAACACGATCATGGGCACGTCGGCCGTGCCCGAGTTTGGCCCGGTGCGCCAGGGCGACGTGAAAGATTCCCAGGCCGCGATCGACAAGGCGAAGGACCTGCTGGGATACACACCGACCATCGGCTTCGAAGAAGGCCTGCGCCGCACCGTGGATTGGTTCCGAACCGCCAACACCTGAGCGTGTACCGGACGGGACAGCCCCGATCCACGAACTGCCGCATGCTGGGACTCCGAGGGCGCACTGGCCCGACGATTGGAGTCCTACATGTGGAACAAGAACGAACGCGACGGAAAAGTCGACGAAGCCAAGGGCAAAATCAAACAAGCCGTTGGTGATCTGACCGGCAATGACGACCTGAAGGCCGAAGGTCAGGTCGACGAGGCCGTTGGCAAGGCGAAGACCGTGATCGGCGGCGCCCAGAAGGCTGTGGGCGCGGCGATTGAGAATGCCGGCAAGTCGGTCAAGCGCTGATGCGACTCATCGGCATCGTCCTCATCGTGCTCGGCGTGTGTGGCCTCGCCTATGGTGGGCTCACCTGGACCACGCGTGAGAAAGTCATCGACGCCGGGCCGATTCAGGTCTCGCGAGACAAAACTCAGTCAGTGCCACTGCCGCCAATTGTAGGCGGCCTCCTGTTGATCGCCGGCGTCGCGCTCGTCGCGAGCGGACGTTCACGGGCGTAGGCACACCACGCTCTGCGGGCAACTGCGGTGCCGATCGTGCGCCCGCAGTTGCCCTCCTGACGAGGCATCGTTCGAACGCAGCGTCAGCGCCTCACCCTCAATCCTCAGCACACCAATCACTTAGCTAAACCTGTCGCGGCGATCGCGCATGGCCGAAGGCTTGCTCAAGAGAGCGAGCGGGACCGGCTGACCAACAACGGCGCGGTGCCGACCCTGCATCTGACCGACTCGTTGGTGGAGCCGGATCCCACGAGGCCCAGTGGCCAACGGATGCAGGGCAGGCGCGCTCGAGGACAGACAGATGCTGAAGACACGTGCACTCAAACACACCCTGGCCGCCATTTTCTGGACGGCCGCCATCCTCACTACGGCGGTGGCTCCGTCGTTCGCGGAGGGGACTCAGAGCGGCAAACCCGCGAGCCAGAAGCCGCCAGCGGCAGAGAAGGTCACGACGCCGGTCAACCTGAACACCGCAGGCGCGACCGAGCTGCAGACCCTGCCGGGGATCGGCGCGGCGGTCGCCGGCCGCATTCTGGAGTATCGCCAGAAGAACGGCGGTTTCAAGAAGGTCGAAGACCTGATGAACGTGCGCGGCATCGGCGAGAAGACGTTCCTCAAGTTGAAACCGATGATCACCGTCGCGCCGGCGAAGACCTTCGCCTTGTGACCGAGCGTCGTATGGACCCGGCCGGAGGTGCCGCACCGCGCGGCCTTCCGGCCGGGGTCTCACTCGTGGAATTGACGATCGCCATTGCGCTGATGGCGACGACCGCGGCGATTTCCGCGCCCGTCTTTGCCGCGTCGATGGACGCGGGCCGCGGACGGCAGGCGGCGCAGTACATCGCCGCACAGTGTCGGGGTGCGCGAACGGATGCGGTGGCCCGCTCGGCCTCGGCCGCTATCGTGTTCGATCAAGTCGGCGGCGCGTGGCGGTTTCAACGCTGCGTCGACGGCAATGGCAACGGCGTGCGCCGCGTTGACATCACGCGCGGTCGGGACGCGTGCCAGCCGGCGGTCAGCCTGACCACACTCTTCGCCGGCGTCTCGATTGCGGTGGACGCGTCGCTACCCGATCCCGACGGTGGCACCGGTTCGGCTGACGCGGTGCGTTTCGGCGCCAGCGACATCGCCAGCTTCTCTTCGTCGGGCACCGCCACCGCGGGAACGGTGTATGTGCGATCGGCCGGAGGCGTGCAGTTTGCCGTGCGGGTGGCCGGTGTCACGGGACGAACGCGGGTATTGCAGTACGAAGCCGCGCGGCATCAGTGGACGGAGGTGTGACATGTCCCGCCCCGCGATGCTCGCCGCTGGACGCAACCGCATCACGCTTGGACAGGACCTCCGTCTGCTGGAGGTGAGTCAGGGGCAGCTCTGGCTTGAAGGAACGCTCCGACTGCGCCCCGGTCAGGCGATCGAACTGATCGGGCGATGGCCTGGCGTCGAACAGGGTGGGCGCGCCTCTGTGTTGACGTGGCGCGTCGTGCGCCTCACCGAGACGGGTCCAACCTACCGCGGTTGTTGCCGCATCGAACGCTGATGGGTCGGCACTACCCGCGAAGGACGTAAGCGCCGGCCAGTTTTGTCGCGTGAATGGACGCGCTTGTTGGCATCGGGCTTGATACGTCATCCGTCAGGAGGACGCCATGCTGGTGGGGGCAAGTTCACAAATGCGGGTGCTGCGCGATCGTCTTGAACGGGTCGCGCGCACGGATTTCACGGTGTTGATTGAAGGTGAGAGCGGCGCGGGCAAAGAGGTAGCGGCCCGGGAGATTCACGGACTCAGTACGCGCGCCAAGGGGCCATTCGTGGCCGTGAACTGTGCAGCGATCGTCGAAACACTCATCGAAACCGAACTCTTTGGTATCGAAGAGCGCACCGCGACGGGCGTGAGGGGGCGGCGAGGCAAGTTCGAGCTGGCCGAAGAAGGCACGCTCTTTCTGGACGAGGTGGGCGATCTGTCTCTCAACGCGCAGGCCAAACTCTTGCGCGTGTTGCAGGACCTCTGCGTCGAGCGTGTCGGGGGGCATGGCACCCAGCGCGTCAACACGCGCATTGTTGCGGCGACGAATCGATCACTGTCCCAGATGGTGCGCGACCAGCGGTTTCGCCCCGATCTCTTCTACCGGCTCGCGGGCGTTGAGGTCCACGTCCCCCCACTCCGCTCGAGGCGTGACGATGTACCGAGATTGGTGGAGCATGTGTTGGGGCGGTACGGGCGGATGGGGGAGTGGCGGGGCGACGGCACGGCCATGGAGGCTCTCGTGGCCTACGAGTGGCCCGGGAACGTGCGGCAACTCGAACGCGTCATCGAGCGCGCGGTCACGCTCGCGCCGGCACAGGAGATTGGCATCGACGACCTGCCCGCAGACGTCACCGCGGATTACCGCGATCTGGTGATGCTCGGGCCGGTTGGTCGGGACGAGACGCTGCGGACCTGGTCTCGGCGATACGCGCGGCTGCTGCTGGAGCGCTGCCACGGGAACCGCCGAGAGGCTTGTGAGCGACTGGGTATCTCCTATCACACGCTCAAGACCTATTTGGGGGAATCCGATGACATCCCGGCGGGAAAGCCGGGCCGGCCCGCGGGAACCGGGAGCCAGGCGGCCGACCGGACACACGAAACTCCGTGCGCAATGCCTTGACCCTGTTGGGAGCGGGATAGTACGTTGATAGACGCGTGACGACACCCGAATCGCTCAAGAAGACTCCGCTCAACGCTCGTCACCGCGCCCACGGCGCACGGATGGTCGAATTTGGCGGGTGGGATATGCCCGTCGAGTACTCCGGCATCATCGACGAACACCTGACCGTGCGCACCGCCGCTGGCCTCTTCGATGTGAGCCACATGGGCCAGATCGAGATCGCCGGCAAGCACGCGCTGGGCGCCGTGCAGCACCTCACGTGCAACGACGCCTCAAAACTGGCGATCGGACAGATTCAATACTCGGCGCTGACGACCCCGGAAGGCACGTTCGTTGACGACATTCTTGTCTATCGCATCGCCGACGATCACTTCATGCTCGTCGTCAATGCCGGGAACATCGTCAAAGACTACGAGTGGATTCAGAACAACACGCGCCAGCGCGGCGGCGATGCGGTGGTGGTCAATTCGAGCTCGCGATATGCGCTGATTGCCATCCAGGGCCCGGAAGCGGAAGGCATTCTGCAGACGCTGACGGAGATCGAGCTGCCGGCGATCAAGTACTACTGGTTCGCGAATGGCGAGGTGGCGGGGCAGCGCGTGATGGTGTCGCGCACGGGCTACACCGGCGAAGACGGCTTTGAAGTGTTTGTGCCGCCGGCCAGTGCCGAGAAGGTGTGGAACGCCCTGCTCGCGGCCGGGGCCGACAAGGGCATCAAGCCCGCCGGCCTCGGTGCGCGTGACACGCTGCGCCTCGAAGCCTCGATGCGGCTGTGCGGCAGTGACATGGACGAGCAGACGACGGTCCTCGAAGCCGGCCTCGGCTGGATCGTCGGCTGGAAGAAAGATGCGTTTCTCGGCAGCGATGTGCTGCAGTCGCAGAAAGCGGGCAGTCTCACGAAGAAGCTGGTGGGCTTCGAGATGGTCGACAAGGCCATCGCGCGCCATGGTTACGCGGTTGTGGCCGACGGCCAGCCGATTGGTGTCGTGACCAGCGGCACGCAGACGCCGTTTCTCAAAAAGTCGATCGGCCTCGCGATGTTGCCTGTCGCCTTGGCAACGGTCGGCACGGAATTTACGATCGACGTGCGCGGCCGCCAGGTGACGGCGCGCGTCGTCCCCGAACCTTTCTACAAGCGCGCCAAGAAATAACTCAGGAGCTTCGCCAATGTATCCAGCCGAATTGAAATACACGAATGACCACGAGTGGGTGCGAGTTGACGGCGCGGAAGCGGCCGTGGGCATTACCGACTTCGCACAGAAGCAGCTGGGCGATGTCGTGTTCGTCGAATTGCCGGACGTCGGCCGCACGCTCAAGCAGGGCGACTCGTTCGGCACGATCGAGTCGGTCAAGGCCGTGTCGGAACTCTTCTCCCCGCTGTCGGGTGAAGTCGTGGCCGTGAATAGCGATCTCGCCAACCATCCGGATCATGTGAACTCAAAGCCGCATGACACCTGGATGATCCGCATCAAGGTCTCGAACGCCAGTGAGACCGCCGCGTTGCTCGACGCGAATGCCTACGAAGCTCTGACCAAGTAAGGAAAGCGTGTCCGCATGACCGTTCCGGTTTCCGGTACCTTTGCGTCCAGACACATTGGCCCGCGCGGCGAAGACGTCCGCGAGATGCTCTCGGCCATTGGGACGTCGACACTTGCGCAATTGATCAACGAGGTCGTGCCGACCGACATCCAACTGTCGCGCCCGCTCACGTTGCCGCCTGCCGATAGCGAGGCAGGCTATGTGCTGCACCTGCGAGCCATCGCGGCGCGCAACAAGGTGGCGCGCAGCTACATTGGTCTCGGGTATCACGACACGCTCACGCCGGCGGTGATTCAGCGCAACGTCTTCGAGAATCCCGGCTGGTATACGCCCTACACGCCCTACCAGGCCGAGATCGCGCAGGGTCGGCTTGAGTCGCTGCTCAACTTTCAGACCATGGTGAGCGAGCTCACCGGAATGGAAGTCGCGAATGCGTCGCTCCTCGACGAGGCGACGGCCGCCGCTGAGGCGATGACGCTGTTGAAGCGCGTCTCGAAGCGGACCAACGCCCACACATTCCTCGTCTCGGAACGCATCTTCCCCCAGACCCGCGCCTTGCTCGAAACCCGCGCGGTGCCGCTCGGGATCACGCTGACGTACGTCGATCTGGCCAAACCCGTCACGTTCGGTGATGACGTGTATGGCCTCTATCTCCAGACACCTGATGATCGCGGGGAAGTGCGCGACTTCACGTCGCTGATCACCGCCGCGCACGATGCCGGCGTGCTTGTGGCCGCGGCAACCGATCTGCTCGCCTGTGTCATCGTCACGCCGCCGGGGGCCATGGGGGCCGACGTTGTGCTCGGCACGGCGCAGCGCTTTGGCGTGCCGCTGGGGTACGGCGGTCCGCACGCGGCGTTCTTTGCCACGCGCGAGTCGTTCATGCGCCAGTCCCCGGGCCGCATCATCGGCGTCTCGGTGGACGCCAAGGGCCGTCGCGCCTATCGCATGGCGCTCCAGACGCGCGAGCAGCACATCCGCCGCGAGAAGGCGACCTCGAACATCTGCACGGCGCAGGCACTGCTCGCCAACATGGCGGCGTTCTACGCCGTCTATCACGGCCCGGAAGGTCTCACGACGATTGCCTCACGTGTACATGAACAGACGATGAGGCTGGGCGCGGCGCTGGAAGGATTGGGCTGGAAGCAGACCAACGCGGCGCTGTTCGACACGCTCCGACTCACCGGTGAACCGGCGATCGTTGACGCCGTCCAGAAGGGCGCGCTCGCGCGCCTCGTCAATTTCTACTACCCCGAGCGCGGTGTCATTCAGATCTCGCTCAACGAAACCGTCACTGACGCCGATCTCTCCGACATCGTGGACGTATTCGCCACGGCGGCGCGCAAGGAGAACTCCGGTCTTCCGGAAGCGGGCAGCATGAAGTTCTCGCTGCCGGTCGGACTGGCGCGCAACACGCCGCCACTGACGCACCCGATCTTCAGCACGTATCACTCGGAGACAGAGATGATGCGGTACGTGCGGAGTCTCGAACGCAAGGACATCGGGCTCGACAGCGCGATGATTCCGCTCGGGTCGTGCACGATGAAGCTGAACGCGGCCTCTGAGATGATGCCGGTGAGCTGGCCAGAATTTGGTCGCATGCATCCGTTTGCCCCGATCGATCAGACGGAAGGCTACCAGCAGATTTTCCGCGAACTCGAACAGACGCTGAAGGTCATCACGGGCTTTGCCGCAGTGTCGCTGCAGCCGAACTCCGGTGCGCAGGGTGAGTTCGCCGGCCTTCTCGTCATTCAGGCGTTTCACCGCTCCCGCGGCGACCATCACCGGAACGTCGTCTTAATTCCGCAGTCCGCGCATGGCACGAATCCCGCCAGCGCGGCACTCGCCGGTATGCCGGTCGTGATCGTGGCGTGTGACGAGCAGGGCAACATCAACGTCGATGACCTGCGCGCGAAAGCCGAGAAGAACGCGGCGAATCTGTCGTGTTTGATGGTGACCTATCCGAGCACGCACGGCGTGTTTGAGTCGAGCATCCGCGAGATCTGCGCCGTCGTGCACGCCCACGGCGGTCAGGTCTACATGGACGGTGCCAACATGAACGCACAGGTGGGCATCACCAGTCCGGCATCCATTGGTGCGGACGTCTGCCACTTGAATCTGCATAAGACGTTTGCCATTCCGCACGGCGGCGGCGGTCCCGGCATGGGGCCGATCGGGGTCGGCTCGCACCTCGCGCCATTCCTGCCGGGGCATCCGGTGATCAAGACCGGCGGTGAATATGCAATCCCGGCCGTCTCGGCAGCACCCTGGGGCAGCGCGAGTATCCTGCTCATCTCGTACGGCTACACGCGCATGCTTGGCGCCGACGGCATGACGGCGTCGACGGAGGCGGCGATTCTCAGCGCCAACTACCTCAAGGCACGGCTCGAGAAGGCCTACCCGGTGCTCTACACCGCGTCGAACGGCCGCGTCGCGCACGAGTGTATTTTCGACCTCCGGCCGCTGAAGCAACTCTCTGGCATCGACGAAACGGACGTCGCCAAGCGCTTGATGGACTACGGCTTCCATGCGCCGACGGTCTCATTCCCCGTCGCCGGCACCTTGATGGTGGAACCGACGGAGAGCGAGCCGAAAGTCGAGCTCGACCGCTTCGTGGATGCGATGCTGTCGATCCGTCAGGAAATCCAGGATGTCATTGACGGGAAGGCCGACCGTACCGACAACGTGTTGAAGAACGCCCCACACGCCGCGCAGGACGTTTGCGCGACCGAGTGGACGCATCCATACACGCGCGAAGCCGCCGCCTATCCTGTGCCCGGCCTCCGCCACCATAAATTCTGGCCGTCAATTGCTCGTATCGACAACCCGTACGGCGACCGGAACCTCTTCTGCAGCTGTCCGCCTATCGAAGCTGAGTAAGGTCAAAAGCCTTCAACATGTTGAGGGCCTTAGGTCTTGTTCTTGAACTCCGCCATCAGTCGCAGTGTGATCGGGCCAGGCGCGCCAGTGGCGATTGCTGTCTCATCGACTGAATTGACAGGCGTGATTTCACGGGTGGTGCCGGTGATGAAGACTTCGTCGGCTGAGAGCACGTCGGCAGATTCCAACTGGCGTTCGTCAGTCTCGATCCCGATGAACGCGCCGATCTCGATCACAAATTCACGTGTGATGCCGGGTAACAGGCCTGCTGACAGGGGCGGCGTGGCGAGTCGACCGGCCTTCACAATGAAGATGTTTGATTGCGAGCATTCGACGACGTGCCCGGCTTGGTTGAGCATGAGGGCTTCGTCGGCACCGCGGCGGTAGGCTTCCTGCATCGCGAGGGCGTTGTTCAGCAGATTGTTCGACTTGATCAGCGGATTGAGCGCATGTGGATGGTTGCGCCGGATGTCGACGAGAGAGAGTCGAATGCCATCCGTGTAGTTCTTCGCGGGAAATGGCGCCAGCGGCTTGACGATGATGACCAGTGAGGGCGCCGGCGTCGCGCCGAGGTTGTAGCTGAGGTCGCCGATGCCGCGCGTGAGCAGAATCCGGATGTAGAGCTCGTCCCCATCGCACCGCGCAGCGGTGATCTGGATCTCGGCGGCGAGTTGGTCGTCGGTGAACGGGACCGGCAGCGCGATCATCGATGCCGAGCGTCTGAGTCGCGCCATGTGCGCGGCGAAGAGGAACGGCGCTCGGCGATAGGTCCGGAGCGTTTCGTAAACGCCTTCGCCGTAGAGAAACCCGTGATCGAAGACCGGAATCTTGGCGTCCGCTGCCGCACTGATCTGTCCGTTGACGTAAACCACACCCTGCATGGTGGCAGCATATCGCAGGCAATGATTTACACGGGCGTGCACACGCGATACGCTCCGACTCGCGATGCGAGTACTTAATACCGCGCAGATGCGCGAGGCAGATCAACGGACGATTGACGACATCGGCATTCCGGCGGTCGTGCTTATGGAAAATGCGGGGCGCCAGATTGTGGCGGCGATGGAGTCGTCATTCGGCGACCTCCCGACGTCGCGGGTGGCCATTCTCTGCGGCCGGGGTAATAACGGCGGTGATGGCCTCGTCATGGCTCGCGCGCTCCGCGAGCGGCACGTGGATGTGGGCGTGTACCTGTTAGGGCCGGCGAACGGCATGAAAGGCGCCGCGGCGTCGAATTTGTCGGCAGCGCGCCATCTTGGCATCGATGTCGTGGAGATCGCCGATGCCCAAGCCTGGGAGCTGCATTCCACCGACGTTGTCGGCAGCGACATCATCGTCGATGCGATGTTTGGCACAGGATTTCGCGGGCCGATTGATGGTCTCTGCGAAACCGTGTTCGCCGATGTCAACGGGGCGTCCAAGCCGGTGATCGCGGTGGATGTTCCGAGCGGGTTGTCGTGCGACACGCATGTCGTCACTGGCCCTGCGATTCGCGCAACGATCACCGTCGCACTTGGGGCGCCGAAGATTCCGCTGGTGTTGCCGCCGGCCGAAAACTTCGCCGGGAATCTCATCATTGCGGAGATCGGTATCCCGCAGTCGGTCATCAACGATGTCGGCGGACCGTGGCTGGAACTGCTCACAAAGGAATCCATGCGTGCGCTCGTCGAACCGCGCGCGTCGGATTCGCACAAGGGTGACTATGGCCGCGTGCTGATCGTGGCCGGCTCGCGCGGCAAGACCGGGGCGGCGAGTCTATCTGCGGAATCTGCGCTGAGGTCCGGCGCTGGCCTCGTGACCGTGGCCACCCCGGGCTCCATGCAAAACGTGGTGGCCTCGCTGGGCTCGGAGTACATGACCGAGTGGTGCGAAGAGACGTCTGACGCCACACTCGCGTTCGAAGCGCTCGACCGAATTCTCGATTTCGATGCGGATGTGATCGCCATTGGCCCGGGCATCGGACGTCATCCGTCAACAGCGGCGCTCGTCCAGGGGCTCGTCGAGCGTAGTGGTGTGCCGCTCATTCTCGACGCCGATGCACTGAACGCGTTTGTTGGCGAACCCGAACGGCTGGCCGGCCGCGACGGCGTCGACATCATCATCACGCCGCATCCTGGCGAGATGGCACGCCTGACCGGCCTTACGATTGAACAGGTCCAGGCAGAACGTCTGGAGGTCGCGCGCAACTTCGCGGCGACGCATCACGTGCATGTCGTGTTGAAGGGACATCGCACGATCATCGCGACGCCGGAGGGTCATGCGTTCGTCAACCTCACCGGTAATCCCGGCATGGCCACGGGCGGCGCCGGCGATGTGCTGACAGGCATGATCGCTGCCTGGTTCGGGCAGTTGCTCGACGCCGAGGCCGCCTGCAAACTGGCGGTCTACCTCCATGGACTCGCCGGAGATCTCGCTGAAGCCGACGAGGGGGAAGTCGCGATGACGGCGACCGACATCATCGCGCGACTCGGCGACGCGGTTATCGATTTGGTCGCACGCAAGAAGCGCCCGACTGCGTAATGGCCGAGCACGTCTCCCATAGCGAAGCCGACACCGAAGCGATCGGCGCGGCCTTCGCCTGGAGATTGTCAGTAGGCGCCGTCGTGCTGCTCGACGGCCCGCTGGGAGCGGGGAAGACCGCCTTCGTGCGCGGCATGGCCCGCGGCCTCGACGCCCATCCCGGCGACGTCTCGAGCCCCACATTTACATTGCTTCAGGAATACGCCGGCATGATCACGCTGTATCACGCCGACCTGTACCGACTGACGCCGCGCGAAGTGGAGGAGTTGGGCTTGCTAGACGTATCCGCTGAGGGAATTCTGGCCGTCGAATGGCCCGAGCGCTGGACCTCGCCGCCGAAGGACGCGATCCGGGTCACGATCGCCAAGATCGACGATGAGACAAGAGCCATCAACATGGGGGGCCATGGAGGGCCATAGGGAAAACCAAGATCTTACTCCACGCGGTAGTTCGGCGCTTCCTTGGTGATGATCACGTCGTGGACGTGGCCTTCGCGGACACCGGCCTGCGTGACGCGGATCAGCTGTGCGTTCGCCTGGAGCGTGGGGATGTCTTTGCAGCCGGTGTAGCCCATGCCGGCGCGAAGGCCGCCCATGAGTTGATGGATCATGCCGGCGACGCTGCCCTTGTGGGCGACGCGGCCTTCGATACCTTCTGGTACGAGCTTGTCGGAGTTGTCGCGTGGCACTGACTTGGCGCCCTCGAGATCGTACTCGTCCTGGAAATACCGATCGCGGCTGCCGCGGCGCATCGCGCCGAGTGAGCCCATGCCGCGGTACTCCTTGAAGCTGCGGCCCTGATACAGAATGATCTCGCCCGGGCTTTCGTCCGTGCCGGCAAACAAACTGCCGATCATTGTGGCGTTCGCGCCGACCGCCAGGGCTTTGACGATGTCGCCAGAGTAGCGAATGCCACCGTCAGCGATGATCGGCACGTCGTGCTCGGCGGCCGCCTGAGCGCAGGCCGCGATCGCGCCAACCATGGGCATGCCGATGCCGGCGACCACGCGCGTCGTGCAGATCGAACCGGCGCCAATGCCGACCTTGACGGCGTTGACGCCGCGCTTGATCAGATCGACCGTCGCGCCCGCGGTCGCGACGTTGCCCGCGATGATGTCGACGTCCGGAAACTTGTTGCGAATGGCTTCGACGATGTCGAGCACACCCTGTGAGTGTCCGTGGGCCGTGTCGACGACGAGCACGTCCACATGCGCGGCCACCAGCGCCACGGCACGATCGAACGTGTCTTTCGCGATGCCGATCGCCGCACCAACACGCAGTCGGCCGAGATCGTCCTTGCACGCCATCGGATACTTGACGAGCTTCTGAATGTCTTTGACGGTGATCAGTCCGCGCAGCCGGAAGTCCTTGTCGACTACGAGCAATTTCTCGACGCGGTTCTGGTGAAAGATCGCGCGCGCGCCTTCGAGCGTCGTGCCTACAGGCACGGTGACGAGATTGTTCTTCGTCATGACGTCGCTGATGGGGCGATCGGGTTTGTTCTCGAATCGCAGATCGCGGTTGGTCAGGATGCCAACGAGCTTGCCGTCCTTGCTGCCGTCGTCCGTGATCGGCACTCCACTGATGCGAAACTGCTTCATCAGCTCAAGAGCTTCTGAGATGCGGTGGGTCGGCGACAGCGTGATCGGATTCACGATCATGCCGCTCTCGGACCGCTTGACCTTGTCGATTTCGCCGGCCTGATCCTCGATGCTGAGGTTCTTGTGGACGATACCGATGCCGCCTTGTTGCGCCATGGCGATCGCCAGGCCGCTTTCCGTGACCGTGTCCATCGCCGCCGACATGATCGGCACGTTAAGCCGGATCTTGCGCGTCAGTTGCGAGCTGAAATCCACCTGGCTCGGCAGAATCTGCGAGTGCTGTGGCACCAGCAGAACGTCATCGAACGTGAGTACTTCCGGAAGTCCCGCGGACACTTGCTGTGCTGCACTCAGCCGAGTGGTCATTTATGCCCCATGACACTTCTTGTATTTTTTGCCGGACCCGCAGTAGCACGGATCGTTTCTGCCGATTTTGGGTTCGTCGTTTCGCACGGTCTTCACCGGCGCATCATCGCCGCCCGTGCGCGCCGGTTGCGGCGGGGCATTGGGCGGTGTGACACCACGGGGCATCCCCGAGGGCGCCGACGAGCTGGACCCGCCGCTGAACGTCATCTGCGCCGGTTTGGGCTGCGGCTGACGCACGGGGGCCACAATTGCAGGTGGCGCTTCACCGTCGGCCTCGCTGGCCGGCATCGGTCGCAACCGCCACAGGTACCGCACCATCTCTTCGTCGATGCGGTCCTTCATGGCCTGAAACAGGTTGAAGCTCTCTTTCTTGTACTCCACGAGCGGATCGCGCTGGCCGTAGCCGCGCAGGCCGATGCCTTCCTTCAGATGGTCGAGGCTGTAGAGGTGGTCCTTCCACTGCGCGTCGACGATCTGCAACATGATGTCGCGCTCCACACGGCGGAGAATCTCCGGTTCGATGACCTTTTCTTTCGACTCGTACTCGCCGATCCCGAGCTCGATGAGCTGATCGCTCATCTCCTTCGGGCTGAGCGAGCCGAGATTGAGCGCATCCACGGCGGCGGGGTCGACGCCGAATGCTTCACCGAAGGCAGAGGCGAGCGCCGTCATGTCCCATTCGTTCGGGTCCATGTCCTTGCCCGCGTGCGTCTCAACGAGGTTGTCGACCAGATCCTCGGCCAGCGTCATCAGATACTGACGTGTGTCGACCGTGTCACCCTCGTCGATCCTGATCGTCCCCTCGAGTAGTTCACGACGCAGCGCGTAGACGTTCTCGCGCTGTTTGTTCATCACGTCGTCATACTCGAGCAGGTGCTTACGGGTGGCGAAGTTCTGCGCTTCAACCTGTTTCTGTGCGCGTTCGATGGCGCGGCTGACCATGCCGTGTTCGATCGGCACGCCCTCTTCCATGCCGAGCGACGTCATCATGCCGGCGATGCGATCCGACCCGAAGATGCGCATCAGGTCGTCTTCGAGCGAGAGGTAGAAGTGTGATGAGCCCGGGTCGCCCTGTCGGCCGGCGCGGCCGCGCAGCTGGTTGTCGATACGTCGCGACTCGTGGCGTTCGGTGCCGATGATGTGCAAGCCGCCGTTCTTCACGACTTGCTCGTGCTCGGCCTTCGTCTGCTGCGTGAACGCTTCCGAGATCCGCTCGTAGTCCTTCCGCGGCACGCGGTAGAAGCTCTCAAGATGGAAGAAGTAGATGAACTCCTCGTCGTCGACGAAGCGTTCTTCGCCCTTCGGCAGGCGTTCGGCGATTTGCTCGGCCAGACACTGCTGTCGCGTCATGAACTCGGCGTTGCCGCCGAGCAGAATGTCGGTGCCGCGACCAGCCATGTTCGTGGCGATCGTGACCGTGCCGAGACGGCCCGCCTGCGCAACGATTTCCGCTTCCTGCGCGTGGAACTTGGCGTTAAGGACGACGTGTTTGATGCCGTGGCGTTTGAGGAGGCCGGAGAGTTTCTCGGATTTCTCGATCGAGACCGTGCCGACCAGCGTCGGCCGGCCGGCGGCCTGCTTCGCCTGAATGTCTTTGGCGATCGCTTCGCTCTTCTCGCGTTCGGTGCGATAGACGCTGTCGGGTTCCTCGATGCGCAGCATCTGCCGGTTGGGCGGCGCCACGATGACGTCGAGGTTGTAGATCTTCGAGAATTCTTCGGCTTCGGTGTCGGCCGTGCCGGTCATGCCGGAGAGCTTCTTGTATTTGCGGAAGTAGTTCTGGAAAGTGATGGTGGCGAGCGTCTGGTTCTCGCGCTCGATCTTGACCTTCTCCTTCGCTTCCACCGCCTGGTGCAGACCATCGCTCCAGCGGCGGCCCGGCATCAATCGACCGGTGAACTCATCGACGATTACGACCTGACCTTCGTTGATCATGTAATCGACGTCGAGCCGGAAGAGCGTGTGGGCGCGGAGGCCCTGCTGCACGTGGTGGAGCAGCGGCATGTTCGCCGGATCGTAGAGGCCGCTCGAGCCTGGGGCCACACGGTGCGCGAGCATTTGCTCGGCCTTGGCCATGCCGCTCTCGGTCAGCTGCACGGTCTTGTGCTTTTCATCGACGAGGTAGTCGCCGGTGGTTTCGAGGGCTTCGCGATCTTCCGCCTTGACGTTGCCCTGCGTGACTGCGCCGGCCTTGAGCTTCGGAATGATGCGATCGACTTCGTAGTAGAGATCGGTCGACTCTTCCGCGGGACCAGAGATGATCAGCGGCGTGCGGGCTTCGTCAATCAGGATCGAGTCGACTTCGTCGACGATCGCGAAGTGGTGACCGCGCTGCACGTACTGCGACAGGTCGAACTTCATGTTGTCGCGCAGGTAATCGAATCCGAATTCGTTGTTGGTGCCGTAGGTAATGTCTGCGCGGTAGGCGACCTGGCGTTCTGCGTCGTTCAGGTCGTGCTGAATGACGCCGACCGACATGCCGAGGAAGCGATAGACGCGGCCCATCCATTCCGAGTCGCGGCGGGCCAGGTAGTCGTTGACGGTGACGACGTGGACGCCTTTGCCGGCGAGGGCGTTGAGATACGCCGGCAGCGTCGCGACGAGTGTCTTGCCTTCCCCCGTCTTCATTTCGGCGATGCGGCCGTTGTTGAGGACCATGCCGCCGATCAGCTGTACGTCAAAGTGCCGCATGTTCATCACACGCTTGGCGGCTTCGCGAACGACGGCGAACGCTTCCGGGAGCAGGTCTTCGATCGACTCACCGTTGGCGACGCGGTCGCGGAACACGACCGTCTTCGCTTTGAGGTCCGCGTCCGAGAGCGACGTGACGCTGGATTCCAGCTCATTGATTCGAGCCACAACCGGCCACAACCGCTTCAGTTCGCGGTCGTTTTGGGTGCCGATGATCTTCGCCAGAAACTTGTTAATCATTTATGTCGGAACGCATAGGTAAAGATCGGCCCCGCGCTCAAGAGGGGATTCCATCAATAGTAGGGGAGCGTTACAGGAGCGTCAACCTGATGCGCCTGATGTAGGGCTATCGAGCGCAATGAACCTGACGGTTCGGCACTCAGCGGTGTGAGCCGAGCAGGTTCAACGGGTTGATCCGCGCGCCGTTGAGCAGGATCTCGTAGTGCAGGTGCGAGCCGGTCGTTCGGCCGGTGGCGCCGACGTAGCCGATCACCTGGCCACGCTTCACGGTCTGGCCGGGCGAGACCGCCAAACGTGACATGTGCCCGTAGCGGGTCGACATGCCGTAGCCGTGCTTGAGCAGGATCATGTTGCCGTAGTCGCCGGCCCAGCCTGCGCTTTCAATTGTGCCGTCGGCCGTGGCTTTCACTGGCGTGCCGTAGTCGGCGGAGATGTCGAGGCCGGGGTGGAAGTCTGCGCCGCCGTTGACCGGATCTTCACGCGAGCCGAACGCCGACGACAGCCAGCCAATCACTGGCCAGATGGACGGCGTTGCGGAGGCGAGCGCCTGTTGGCGCTCAACGCCCGTGCGCACGGTGTCGAGTCGGTTTTCAAGGACGCCGAGCAAATCTTTGAGGATGTTCAGGGTCGACGCGGTGGCTTCACCCTGTGTCGCCTTCGTATTCGGTGCCGTCGTCGGATCGACTGGCGCGAGCATTGGTGCGCCGCCCATCGCGCGCGATTTCACAACGGGGGGCAGGCTGTTCATCGCATCGCGTGACGACGGATCGAGCTGGGCTTGGTCGGTGAGTTCGGTCATTGCGCCCTGCAGCGTGGAAATCTGCTGGGCAAGTTCGCTGGTGGCGACGCGGTAGCTGTCGTTTTCGAGTTGGAGCGTTTCGTTGCTGGCCTGGAGCGACTGGATTTCCGCACGCGCTGACCATCGGGCGCCGAGGCCAATCAACACCGGAATCGACATGATCGTTCCGAGGATGATGAGGGCCGGCCGCCGCGCAAACGTCAGCCGCCGGACGGATCCGGTCTGGCGGTTCGCGATGAGCAGTGAATACCGGGGTGAACGCATCTCAAAAACATTTGGAAGTGTAACATCCATAAGGACATCGGGGAAAGTGCAAAAGTGCAAATCTGGGATCGGAAGCCCAGAGGCCCCCTCACGCGCCTGGTTGTAGGACGTTCAACCCGAGCGTCCGCAAGTCTGAGGTTGCAATTGCGAGGCGGCCACGAGAATCGCCGTGTCCACGTCGACCAGCACCAAACGCTCGACGACCATCTCGGCGACATCATCGACGGTGCAGCACTGCGACAATTTGCCCATGCTCGGTCACCGTCAGCGACTCGCCGCGCTTCACGCGATCGAGATACACGCTGAGATTCTGACGGAGCTCTCGCACGCCGACTCGCGATGGATCCTGTGCCATGTAGCACAGAGTCGCACATTCATCGATTACCAAGGCTGTACTCATGACGGCAACCTGAACTGAATTGCTTCCGCGACATCCGTCGATGCAATCGCATCGCATCCCGCGAGGTCGGCGATCGTCCGCGCGACGCGCAACACACGCGCGGTGCCGCGTGCGCTGAGCAACTGTCGTCCCATCGCCATGGCCAGCATCCGCTCGCCGGCCGCGTCAAGCGCGCACGTCTTGCGCAACGCGCCGCCCTCCAGCCGCGCGTTCAGCATGCCGTCGCGGTGCATCTGACGCTCGCGCGCGTCGAGCACGCGCTGGCGGACGACGACGCTGGATTCACCGGGGGATGTCGCGCGCAATTCGCCCCACGGAACGGCCTTCACTTCCACCGACAAGTCGAACCGATCGCGCATCGGGCCAGAGAGGCGCGACTTGTAGCGCTCAATCGCGAGCGGTGTGCACCGACATTGCTTTCGAGCGTCGCCCGCGTAGCCGCAGGGACACGGGTTCATCGCGCCGACCAGCGTCACGCGCGCCGGGAACGTCACCGTGCGGGCCACGCGAGCAATCGTGATCGTGCCAAGTTCCAGCGGCTGCCGGAGCGTCTCGAGCACGCGTCGTGTGAACTCGGGCAACTCATCAAGAAACAACACGCCGTGATGCGCGAGACTCAACTCGCCGGGTCGCGGCTGACTCCCGCCGCCGACCAGAGCGATCTCTGAGCACGTGTGATGTGGTGCGCGAAAGGGTCGGCGCCTCAGCAACCCGCCGCCTGGCGGCAGTGTGCCCGCCACCGAGTGAATCGTCGTCACGGCCAGCGCTTCATCCGGCGACAGCGGAGGCAGAATTCCCGCCAACCTCCGCGCCAGCATCGTCTTGCCCGCGCCAGGTGGCCCGCTCATGAGGAGGTGGTGCCCGCCGGCGGCGGCAATCTCGAGGGCGCGTCGCGCGAGGAGTTGCCCGGCAACATCGGCGAGGTCGTCAATGCTCGCGACGTCCGAATCGGTGGGGCCGATCGGACGCACCGCGGGTTGTGGCTGTTTGGCCGTGAACATCTGCGCAGCCTCGAACAGCGAGCGCACAGGGAACAGGTCGATGCCGTCGACGATCGCTGCCTCGGCAAGATTGGGCGCAGGGAAGAGCAGCGCCGCCGGTGTCGCCAGTTTCGCGGCGGCGGCAATCGGCAGGACGCCGCGCATGGCCGGAACGCCGCCATCGAGCGAGACGCCGCCCGCGACCAGCGGTCCGTCACGCGTCGGCTCAGCTTTCTGCCGATGGGGCAGCACACCGCCGGCGGCAAGGATGCCGAGCGCAATCGGCAGGTCGAACGCCGCGCCGACTTTGCGCACGTCGGCTGGCGCCAGATTCACCGTAATGTGGCCATTGGGAAATGGGAAGCCCGAGTTGCGAATCGCGCTCCGCACTCGCTCGCGACTCTCCCGCACGCTCGCGTCCGGCAACCCCACCATCGTCATCCCCGGCAAACCACCGCCGACGTCGACCTCAACGCTGACGGGAATCGCCTCTACACCACACACCGCCGCTGTCATGAGTCGCGCAAGCATGGCTCCGTTCAGAGCAAGGAACGGGCCAATGGCGCGCTATGGAGAAGGGCAGAAGAGCGTCGCAGAAATTGCGAGATAGCCGTTGCGGAAAGTACGCAGATTCTGCGAGAGGTCAGCGCCGGTAGATCGTGAGTTTGTCGCCGATGCCGAGCGCGCTGCCGGAGAGCCTGTTCCAGCGCTTGATCTCGTCGATCGTGACGTCGAACTGCTTCGCGATGGCGAAGAGCGTGTCGCCGGACTTGACGCGGTAGGTCACCGCCTTCGCCGGGTCTGCTGGCGTGGGCTTAGAGGCTGTGGCTGGTGCGGCCGGAGTGAGCGTGGGTGTTGATGGACGCGCTGAGGTCACCGTCGCGGCCGTCGCCCCGGGCACGAGCAGCGCCTGGCCGAGCGCCAGCTTCGCGTTCAGCTTGAGACTGTTGGCATCAGCGAGATTGGCCGCAGTGATCTTGTAGCGTCGCGCAATGGTGGCAATCGTTTCGCCCGATTTTACCGTATGGCGAATGAACGTCGTGAACGTGGCCGGATCGGCCGCCGCCAGTTTGGTTTCCAGGACGGGCTTGGCACCCACCGGCACGCGCAGTTCATGTTCGCCGGTCGGGGTCGTGTTGCGCCGCAACTCCGGGTTCAGATCCTTGAGCACTTCCACCGTCGAGTCGATCCACTCAGCCACGGTCGAGAGACTGATCGCATCGGGCACCCGCACGACGTCGTACGCGAGTGGTGGTTTCGTGTCGATCTCGAAACCAAACTGCGCCGGGTTCTTCGCAATGATGATCGCGGCCCAGATCATCGGCACGTACTCGCGTGTGTCACGCGGCAGGAACTTGGTCGTGGATGATAGTTGCCAGTAGTCGTTCGTCTTGGCCTTCTTGATCGCTTGCAACACAAAACCCTGGCCCACGTTGTAGCTCGCCAGCGCCATCGTCCAATCGCCGTTGAACATATTGGCGAGCATCTTGAAGTGCTTGGCCGCGGCCTCCGTCGACTTCTCGAAATCGGATCGCTCGTCGATGAACCAGTTGTATTTGAGGCCGTAGTCCTTCGCCGTCGGCAGCTGAAACTGCCACATGCCCTTGGCACGCGCGCGCGAGAGCGCCGCGGACTTGAACGCACTTTCAATCAGCGGCACATAGGCGAGATCGAGCGGAACGCCCTCACGCTTGAACACTTCACGGATGCGGGGCAGATACTGACTGCCGCGGGAGAGACCTTCTGACAGAAAGTTGCGCAGCCCGCCCTGAAACAACTCGACGTACGAAAGGACCTTGTCGTTGGAGACCACCGGCAGATCGTAGGCGGCCACTTCGAGTTCTTCCGCAACGGCCGACTTGGTGGTGGTCGTTGCGCGTGGGAACGTCGCGACCGCGAGTAAGTCGTCGATGGCCGCAGGCTCGGAGCGTGTCTCTGAGAACCCGTCACCTTGTCGGAGCGCGGTCGCTTCGAGTGCGGCGATGCGATTGAGCAACTGATCGTATTCCGCGCGCAGTCGCGGCTCAGACCGCGCGCCGCCCGGCGACTCCACCAGCACACCCACCGCGCGATCAAACTCCGCACGCGCCTTCGACAATCGGCCAGCTTTCAATTCAACCAGGCCCGCTTCAAAATGCATCTCCGCATTCGCAATCAGGGCCGCAATCGGATCCTGCGTCGGTCGTTGCGGTGCAGTCGGCGTCGTGGGCTTTACCGCAACCGGCGCCGTCGACGCCACGGGAGGCGGTGGTGAAGTCGGCATCACCGGCGGGGTCCTAGAACCTCCGCAGGCTGACAGGAGGGTTGTGACAAGCAATGCAGTCGTACACAGGCCCTTCGAGAAGGTGTTCTTCCCCATGCCCCCCCATGGCCCCCTATGTTGAGAGGTCTTGTGTTTGTCTCTATGCACTTCGCCAACCCGCATACACAAACACCTTACCTGCTTCACCTGCATCGCGCGCAAGCGGAGTAATCACGGTGCGATCACCGATCGTGATCGTGCGTCCCAATCTGATGGCCTGATTCACGTCGTCTTCACAGACGAATGTCGCAACGGATTGGTTGGCGGGGGCGGGGGCGGGCGAACCTGCGGTGCCCACCGAAGATTTCGTGCCGACCAATGTCTCGATACGATCCGTCATCGTCGACGCATCGAGCCCGATCGGTGCCGGGTCTCGCTGCACTTTCGGTAGGGGCACAGTCGTTGCCCCCGACGGACTCGCCGGTCGCAGTTCCCAGGCGAGCCGCTTGATGTTGAGGAGATGCTTGGGCGAAATGTTGTCGCTCGTGATGTTGCCGCCGTAGCCGCCACAACCGAGCGTCATGGCGGGATCGAGCCCGGTCGTCAATCCAATCGATCCGTGTGTGGTCGGTGTGTTCACGCAGATGCGAAACGCCGGCTTCTTCAGCCCGAACTCGAGAATGACCGCTTCGTTCTCGGAGTGAATCGACATCGTGTGGCCCATTCCGCCATAGCGCAGGATCGCTTTGCAGCGCTCGCAGCCTTCGCGCCAGTCGGCCACCACGTAGTACGACAAGACGGGGCAGAGCTTTTCAATCGAGAGCGGGAACTCGCGGCCGACGCCCGTGAGTTCCGCGATCAGCGCGCGCGTGTTGGCGGGAACGGTAATGCCGAGCGCCTGCGCGATCACGAGCGCAGACTTGCCGACCAGCTTCGGATTCGGGAGTCGCTGCGGCGTCACCAATAGTTTCGCGAGCGCTTCAGCCTCTGTGGGCGACAGAAAGTAGCCGCCCTGCGCGATGAATTGTCGTTTGGCCTCGTCGGCGATTGCGCTGTCGACAACGACGGAGTTTGGTGAGGAGCAGAGCACGCCGTTGTCGAACGATTTGCCCGTCAGGATGTCGTTCGCGGCTTTCGCGACATTGGCCGTTCGCTCGATGAAGCACGGCGCGTTCCCGGGCCCCACACCGTACGCCGGCTTTCCCGCGCTATAGGCCGCGCGCACGAGGCCCATGCCGCCGGTGGCGAGAATCACGGCCACGCCGCGGTTCTGCATTAACTCTTGTGTGCCGGCCAGCGTGACGGTCGTCATCCAGTTCACGGCGCCTTCCGGCGCGCCGGCGCCACGCGCGGCGTCTGCGAGCAGTTCCGCCACACGTGTAATGCATTTGGCGGCGGAGGGATGCGGCGACAGCACCACAGGGCAGCGTGCCTTGAGGGCAATCAGAATCTTGTAGATTGCCGTCGATGTCGGGTTGGTCGAGGGCACGATCGCCGCGACGACGCCGAAAGGTTCGGCGATCTCGATAACCTTCTTCGTCTCGTCACGCGCGACCACCCCCACTGTTTTCATCGGGCGGATGAATTCGTAGACCCGACCCGACGCGAACAGATTCTTTTCAATCTTGTCCGCGACGACGCCAAAGCCGGTTTCTTCGACGGCGAGGCGCGCGAATTCTTCCGCGCGCGGTGTGGCAGCGGCGGCCACCGCGTCGACGATGCGGTCGATCTGTGTCTGGGAGAACTCAGCGAGGATCGGCGCGGCGAGTTTGGCGCGCGCGACAAGGGACTTGGCCTCCTGAACTGAGGCGAGGTCACGGTCGGACACGTACGTCCCTAGTTCTTGCCGGCCATCGCTGCGGGGCGGGGCAGGATGCGCTCGACGTCCGCGTGGGGCCGGGGAATGACGTGCACGGAAATCAGTTCGCCCACGCGTCGAGCGGCGGCCGCGCCGGCGTCGGTGGCGGCTTTGATGGCGCCCACGTCACCACGAGCGAGCACCGTGACGTACCCGGCGCCGATGTATTCCTTGCCGATCAGCGTCACGTTGGCGGTCTTCACCATCGCGTCAGCGGCTTCAATGGCCCCAATCAGGCCGCGAGTTTCGATCATGCCAAGCGCGTCGTGTGTCATGTGGGGGTCGGATTATTCGGTCGCGGATTTGCTGATGCAAAATCGCCGTAAGGCTAACATATTGAACAGTATGCGGCAATACAGTACCATGACCACGCATGCCTGCACTTCGCCAAATCTTCGAGCACTCTTTCCGCCGTTATGCCGTTTTCGCCGGTGCGGCCGTCGTGGCCCTGTCATCGGCCGCCGCGTGTTCGCACGCTGACAACACGCCGCCGGTCGCCACGCCCACCTTTACAGCCAGCAAAGACCGCGTGGCACTGGGCGGACCGGTCGACTTTACCTTTCAATTTGATGTCGTTGCGCCAATAAAAGACGACTATCGGGTGCTCGTGCACGTCGTAAACCCTGACGGTGACACCATCTGGATTGACGATCACGACCCGGCCATCCCCACGTCGCAGTGGAAGCCAGGAAAAAAAGTTCAGTACACGCGCCAGCGCTTCCTGCCGGTGCTGCCGTACACGGGCGAGGCGTCAGTGCGCGTCGGCCTCTACAAGGGCGACCAGCGCTTGCCGTTACAAGGCGCGGATCCCAATCAGCGCACCTACAAAGTCGGCACCATCCAGTTGCTGCCACAGGCCGAGAACGTCTTCATCATCTACAAGAGCGGCTGGAATGCGCCGGAGTTCACACCCGACAACACGAAGGAATGGCAGTGGACGCAGAAGTCGGCCACGGTCAATTTCAAGAACCCCCGCAAGGACGTCACGCTCTTCCTCGAGACCGATGCGCGCGTGGATCTCTTCACCCCTGCTCAGAAGGTGGCGATCGTGATTGGCGGCAAGACCGTCAAGACGTTCGATGCCGACTCGGCGACCTCGGTGCTTCAGCGGATTCCGATCACGGCCGCCGAACTCGGCGGCGATGACATGGTGGAGCTGCGGCTCGATCTCGATCGTGCATTCGTCCCGGCCAAGCTGCCGAACGCCACCAATCAGGACACGCGTGAACTCGGCATTCGCGTCTACCATCTCTTCGTGGATCCGAAAGCGGATCCCAAGTAACTCATGATCAAACCCGTCGTCACAGCGCTGATCGCGGTCGTGGGCCTCATGGCCCCGCGTGCCGCCAGCGCGGACATCATCCGATTGAAGACCGGCGGCACGCTCAGCGTGAAATCGGCGACGGTTGATGGTGAATCGATGGTGATCGTGCTGCGCGCCGGCGGTGAACTGCGCACGCCGCGCTCGGTGATTGAAGAAATACTGCCCGACGAAGTGCTCCACGCCGACGCCGCATCAACATTCACCCTGCCAGGCTACGAGGCGCCGAAGCCGGTGTCGCAAAGCGTGCCGGACATGGTCGATCGGCTCGCGGCTCAGTTCGGCGTGCCCGTGAATCTCGCGCGCGCGCTGGTCACCGTCGAGTCGAACTACCAGACCGACGCCGTCTCGCCCAAAGGGGCAATGGGACTGATGCAACTGATGCCGGCAACAGCCAAGCAGTACGCCGTGGCGGATCCGTTTGATCCTGAACAGAACCTCACCGCCGGCATGCAGCATTTGAAGAGCTTGCTCGACCGCTACAACAATCAGACGTCGTCAGCGCTCGCGGCCTACAACGCGGGCGAAGGGGCAGTGGCGCGTTACGGCGGGATTCCGCCCTATCGCGAGACGCAGGACTACGTGCGCCGCATCCTGGCGCTGGCGAAGCAGCGGTAACGGCGCGTGCTGAGAATCGGTGACGTGTGGAATTTCGCTGTAGAGTAGCCACTGCCACCGGGCAGGTGCAGGAATCGACATTTTCTGCCGAAAGCGAAGAGCGGCTGCGGCATGAGCTCGAAGAGAAGGGCCTGTTTGTGCTCTCGATCCACCGCGGCGCCGGCGCGTCGTTTGGTGGGTTTCAGTTGCCACAGCGTCGCAAGATCCCGACGACGGATTTCATCCTCTTCAATCAGGAGCTCGCCACGCTCCTTAAAGCCGGCCTGCCGCTCGTGCAGTCCCTCGACATTCTCCGCAAGCGCGTAAAAGTCCCGCTCTTCAAGAGCGTGCTTGATGACGTCTACGAGAAGGTGCGTGGCGGCACCGCGCTGTCTGAAGCGTTTGAATCGCATGGCGATCTGTTCAACGGTGTCTACACGGCCTCGCTCCTCGCTGGTGAAAAGAGCGGCAGCCTTGAGGGCGTTCTGCGACGGTATGTGCAACACACGAAGACGATTGCGGCCGTCCGCGCGCGCACGATCTCTGCACTGATCTATCCGATCATCCTGATGCTGCTCGCTGTCGTGCTCGTCGGCGGCATCGTGTTCAAGGTGGTGCCGCAGTTCGCCGACTTCTTCGACCAGATGGGCCACGGCGCGCAGCTGCCGCTGGCCACACGCATTCTGGTCGGTGTGTCGACGACCCTGGTCGGCCAGTTGTGGCTCATTGTCACGGTGGCCGTCGTCATCGTCGCTGCGGCAGCGGCGTGGCTGCGTCAGAAGGGCAGTCGCCGGCAGCTCGACGCGCTGATTCTGCGGACGCCGTTCGCCGGCACGCTCGCCAGGAAATTCGCCACCGCCCAGGTGGCGCGCACCGTAGCGACGCTGCTCACGGGCGGCATCCCGCTGGTGAATGCCGTGGAAACGGCGTCGAAGGCGATTGGAAACCAGGCCGTCTCGGCGGACCTCGCCGAAGTGGCGCGGCAGGTGCGCGAAGGCAGCGGTTTTGGCATCGCGCTCGCAAAGCGTCATACGTTTCCTGACGTCGCTGTGGAAATGGTCGAGGTCGGCGAATCGACCGGCGCCCTCGCGGAGATGCTCAATAGCGTCGCGGATTTTTACGACGAAGAGAATGAAACGACGTTGACGCGCTTTGCCGGTCTCGTGGAGCCGGTGCTGCTCATCGTCATGGGCGCGGTGATCGCGGGTCTGGTGCTCGCGTTGTATCTGCCGCTGTTCCAGCTGTCGTCATTGGTGGGCTAGCGCATGGCTGAGCAAACTCCTGCGGTCGAGTTTCTGGAAGACGGCGCCGCGCCGTCGGTGGATGCTGCGGCAGAAGAGGCCAAGGCCCGTCGACTGGCGCTGCGGTATCAACTGCAGTTCGTCAATCTGGACGAGTTCAAAATCGATGTCGGCTTGTTCCGCAGCATCCCGGCCGACCTGATGCTGCGCTACGCGTTCGTGCCGTACCGCCGCGACGGACAGACGCTCCTGATCGTCGTCTCGGACCCCAGCGACCTCGCCATGATCGACGAGCTCGCGGCGCAGCTCAACACGCCGGTGCGCGTGTGCGTGGGCACGTCATCGGCGATTCAGAACATTCTCAAGAAGAGCGAGAGCTCACAGCGCGTGCTCGAGGAGGCCACCGAAGGCTTCCAGATGCAGATCCTGCGCGATGAGGACGCGGGCGGCGACGAGAACCTCACGGTTGACAAGCTGACGCAGGACGCGAGCCCGGTGATTCGTCTTGTGGACTCGATGATCTTCACGGCGATTCAACGCCGCGCATCCGACATTCACATCGAGACGCAGGACGACAACGTCAACGTCAAGTACCGCATCGACGGCGTCCTGCAACAGGCGATGAAGCCGATCGACAAGCGGCATCACTCGACGATCATCTCGCGCATCAAGGTCATGGCCGAGCTCGACATCGCCGAGAAGCGCGTGCCGCAGGATGGCCGCTTCAAGCTGCGCATCCGCGGCAAGGCGATCGATTTCCGCGTGTCGATCATGCCCAGTGTGCACGGCGAAGACTCCGTCATTCGAATCCTCGACAAGGAATCGATGAGCGAGCAATTCACCGAGCTGAATCTGAACATCCTCGGCTGGCCTGAGGAAGAGAAGCGCCGATTCCGCAAGTACATCCGTGAGCCGTACGGCATGGTACTTGTCACCGGGCCGACCGGTTCCGGTAAGACGACGACGCTGTATGCCGCGCTGTCTGAGATCAAGACGATCGAAGACAAGATCATCACAATCGAAGACCCGGTTGAGTATCAGCTCAAGGGCATCACGCAGATTCCGATCAACGAAAAGAAGGGCCTCACGTTCGCGCGCGGACTGCGCTCGATTCTGCGTCACGACCCCGACAAGATCATGGTCGGTGAAATTCGTGACCCGGAAACGGCGCAAATTGCCATCCAGTCGGCACTCACGGGCCATCTCGTGTTTACGACAGTCCATGCCAACAACGTCATTGACGTGCTCGGCCGCTTTCTGAACATGGGCGTCGAGCCGTATCAGTTCGTGTCGGCGCTCAACTGCGTGCTCGCGCAGCGACTCGTGCGCCAGATCTGCACGCACTGCAAGCGCCCCGTCAAGATGACCAGGGAATTCTTGATTGAATCCGCACTCGATCCGAATCTGGCCGACACGCAGATCTTCTACGAAGGGTCCGGCTGCATGGAGTGCGGCGGCACGGGCTACAAGGGGCGGACGTCCATCTGCGAACTGATGGACTTGACCGATCGCATCCGCGACATGATCCTTGAACGTCGGCCGACAACGGAAATCAAAGCAGCCGCCCGCGAAGATGGCATGCGCTTCATGCGCGAATGCGCCGTCGGGCGCGTCCTTGAAGGCATCACCACGCTTCGGGAAATCAACAAGGTGACATTCGTCGAATGAGTCCCGCCCTGCGTTTGCCATCGTGGCTCAAACCGCCCCAGCCGGATGTCGCGATTGAAATCGCGCACCGGAGGCTCACCGTGGCCCAACTCGGCCGCGGCACCGCCGCCGTCGTGACCGCCTATGCGTCCGAGACGCTGCCCGATGATGCCGTCGTGCCGTCGCTGACCGGGCGCAACATCGCGCATCCCAAAGTCGTGTCTGACACGCTGAAGCGCGCACTCGAGCGAGCGGGCATCAAGTCGCCGACGCGTGTCGCGCTGATCGTGCCCGACACGGTCGCGCGCGTGTCGTTGCTGCCGTTCGAACAGATGCCCGCGCGCCAGAGTGAACTCGAACAGCTGATTCGCTGGAACGTGAAGAAGTCGGTGCCGTTCCCTGTAGAAGACGCGGTGATGAGTTACGTGCCGACGACGGTCGACGGCGGCATCACGACACTGGCGGCTGTGGTCTCGCGCCGCGACGTGATCGCCGAATACGAAGCGATCACCGACGCCATCGGCGCGCACGCCGGCATCGTCGACATCGCGAGCTTCAACGTCGTCAATACCGCACTGGCGAGCGGGATGGCGCCGAAGGGTGATTGGCTCATCGTGTGCCTCGCCGATGGCTCGACGACCATCCTGATCATGCGAAATGCGTCGCTCATGTTTCATCGCCACAAGCCCGCGGCTGACAGCGAGCCGCTGAGTGCGCTCGTGCACCAGACGGCGATGTACCACGAAGATCGTCTCGGTGGCACCCGGTTCGCGCGCGTCTTCGTATCGGGCGGCGTCGGCGGCATTTTTGGTGGCGGGCACGATCGCGCACGACAGGAGATCGCGACGCGTCTCGAAGCGGAAGTGCAGGCGCTTGATGTGCGCGCGGCGGCGGCGTTGACCGAGCGCGGGACCGTGAGTCCCGAGTTGCTCGATGCACTGGCGGCACCCGTGGGTGCGTTGCTGCGTGAGAGGGGAGCGGCATAATGCTGCGGACCAACCTCTCTGCGCGTCCGTTCTACAACGAGCGGCTCGCCGGCTTTGTGATCGGGATCGTCGGCATCGTGGCTATCGCCGTGGTCGTCGTCTCTGTGCAACAGATCGTCTCGTTGTCATCCGAACGCACGCGATTGCGGGATCAGATCGCGCGCGACGAGGCCGCCACCAGCCGCGCGGATCGCGACGCCATCGAACTGCAGAAGCAGATCAACAGCAAGACATTGAAGGGCTTGGCGCTCTCAACAGTCGAAGCGAACAAACTGATCGACGAGCGTACGTTCTCGTGGACGGTGTTTTTCGGCCTCATTGAGAAGACACTGCCAAACGACGTGCGTGTTGTGTCGGTGGCGCCGAATGTCGACAAGACCGGCGTGATCGTGCTCATGACGGTCGTGTCGAAGCGCACGGAAGACCTGGCCAAGTTCATCGAAGGACTGCAGGGCACCGGGGCGTTTTATGACGTCTTGCCGCGACAGGAAGACGCGACCGACGACGGCAATCGCCGCACGTCGCTGGAGGCGCGCTACTTGCCGCCGAAGACAGAAGCGGTGGCACCTCCGGCGGCTCCGACCCCGGACACCAAGCAGCCAAAGCCCGCAGCGCCACCAATCGCGCCACCCATCAAGAAGGACGGTGGCAAGTGAGGCCACTCTGGCGCCGAATTTTCGCAGAGCGACGCAGCATCCTGGTGCCGCTCGTGGCGTTGTTGATCATCGACGGCGTGCTACTCGGCGGCGTGGTGTTCCCGCTAAAGAAGGTGGTCGCGAGCGATACAACTGCAGCGGAAACCGCGCGATTTGCGACGGCGGTAGCCACGCAGCGACTCCGGCAGATGCAGAACGCGCGCACGAGCCGCGATCGCGCGGAGCAGGAGCTTGCCAAGTTCTACAGCCAGGTGCTGCCGACTTCGCAGCCGGCCGCGTCGAGCATCCTGATTCTTGAAATCGCCAAGCTCGCGCGTGAGAACAACCTCACTCTCGGGCCGCGGGGATTTGATCCGGAAGTGATCAAAGACAGCGCGCTCGAGCGACTCGTAACCAAGATCGAGCTCACGGGCGACTACGCGTCGGTGCTGCACTTCATCTACAACATCGAGACGTCGTCGTCATTTTTGGCGATTCGCTCGGTGCAGATTTCCCAGGCGATTGCCGCACGGCAGCAGCAGAACAACGCCCAGCTGCAGCTCGCGATGGAAATCGCGACCTACTACCGGACTCCGGCGGGGCCGGCGTCGAAATGAAGCTGACGAGCGCGCCGCTCAGTGCCCAACGCAAACAGCTGTATCAGCTGGGCGTGCTCGTGGCCGTATTGTCGGGCGTCGTGTATTACTACTACTTCGCTCCGGCTGAAGGCGGCCCGGCAGCGTCCAATCCTGCAGCAAGCGTCGCAGGATCACCTGTGGGAGCGGTTGGGCCGACGTCGCTGCCGAGCGCATTGAAGTTCGCGGCACTTGAGCCGGTGAGTGACAAGCCAGCGGCGGGACGCAATCCGTTCCGCTTTGGTCTGCCGCCCGCACCACCGCCTCCGCCACCGCGCCCGCCGACACCGCCACCTCCACCGACGCCCGTTCAGCAAGGGCCGGTGGGACCACCGCCCATTCCGCCCCCACCGGCGATCTCGATGAAGTTCATCGGCGTGATCCAGTTGCCGACGGGCAAGCGACTCGCATCGCTGAGCGATGGCAAAGGCGTGTTGATGGGCGGCGAAGGTGACGTGATCGATGGCCGCTTCCGGATCGTGAAGATCGGCGTGGAATCCATTGTGATGGAATATCTCGACGGCCGGGGACGCCAGACGATCCCGCTTCGAGGCACAGGAACACCCTAGTGAGCAGCGTAGAAAGCCCCAAATGCATACAGGATCTGCAGTGATTTTGAAACGATGGGCGAGCGTGGCACTCCTGGCCGTTCTGGCCGCCGGGTGTGCGACCGGTCGCGCGTATCTGAGCGGACAGCGGGCGCAGAACGCAGGCGACTGGGATGCCGCGGTGGCGTATTACAAGGAAGCCCTTAGCCACGACCCGGGTCGCGTCGATGTGCGACTCGCGCTCGAGCGCGCGACACGCACCGCATCGCAGGCGCACATGGCCCGCGCGCGCGATCTCGAAAAACAAGATCAGTTGCCGGGCGCCGCCGCGGAATACCGGCAGGCGGCCGATCTCGATCTGACCAACGCGCTGGCCGCGGCCAAGGCCGTGGAACTCGATCGGATCATTCGTCAGCGCATTGAGGACGCGCGGCCGAAGTCTCAGATGGAGGTGATGCGCGAGCAGGCGCGCAATACCTCGGCCATCCCGCAACTGGCCGTGGATCCACGAACGAAGCTGCCGGTGCTGAACTTCAACCAGACCGCGGTCCGCGACGTGATTGGCGCCATCGCGCTCGTTGCTGGCATCAACGTCACGTACGACACAGCAGGCAACGTCGATCAGAATTTGGCGAAGCCGTACACCGTCAACCTGCAGGGCGTGTCCCTTCAGGACGCGCTCACGCAAGTGCTTGGCGCCAACAATTTGTTCTATAAAGTTACCGATCCGAAGACGATCCTCATTTCCACTGACACTCAGCAGAATCGCGCCCGTCTCGAAGACCAGGTTGTACAGGTGTTCTACCTGTCGCACGCAGACGCCGGCGAGACGGTCACCGCGCTGCAGACCGTGCTGAACCAGTTGAACCAGCTCGGCACGCGCCCGGTGCCCGTCGCAAACAAGAGCTCCAACAGCATCATGGTGCGCACGTCCGTGGCCGTCATGGAAGTCATCGAGCGTTTGATTCGCTCCATGGACAAGCCGCGCGCGGAAGTCGTGATCGATGTCGAGATTCTCGAGGTCGACCGCACGCGCGCGCAGACCTACGGCCTCAACCTCAGCAACTATCAGCTCGGCTACACGTTCTCGCCGGAGTCCGCACCGCCCAACACGTCAACGGGTGCGGGCTTTCCGGCGCAGCCGCCACCGTTCAACCTCAACACCGTCAGCCAGGGCGTCAGCATGGCCGATTTCTACCTCACCGTGCCGAGTGCCATCGTGAAGGCGCTCGAATCGGACAACCGTACGAAAATTCTCGCGCGACCGTCACTGCGCGGCACCGAAGATAAGCCAGTCACGCTCAACCTCGGCGAGCAGATTCCGGTGCCGAGCACGACGTTCGCGCCGATCGCGGCCGGTGGCGTGGCCAGCCAGCCGACGACGTCATTCACGTTCAAGGATGTCGGCGTCAACATCACAATGAATCCGCATGTGACGTACGACAACGAGATCCGACTGGAGCTCACCGTCGAAAACAGCGCGAAAGGCTCGGACGTCAACATCGCCGGCCAGGCGCTGCCGTCATTCACATCGCGCAAGGTCACCACGGTTCTGCGTCTGCGCGACGGCGAATCCAACTTGCTCGCCGGCCTGCTGCAGGAAGTCGACACGAAGAACCTGCAGGGCCTCCCGGGCATCTCGAAGATTCCGCTGTTGCGTTCGCTCTTCGGGTACAGCGACAACCAGACGCGTACGAGCGACATCGTGATGCTCATCACGCCGCGCATCGTTCGCGGCCACGAACTGACGCTCGAAGACTTGAAGCCGATCTACGTCGGCACCAACCAGAACTTCGGTCTCACCGGCGCGCCGCCGCTCATCGCTGCGCCGCAGACCGCCGAAGAACTCGCAGCCGCTTCCGCGGCAGGACAGTCGGCGCAGGCGGGGCAGCCAGCTCAAGGGACGCAGGGAGCGCCGACCACGCAGCCGTCCGTGACTCCTCAGAATCCGGCACCCGCCCCCGCGCGCAATCCCGTCGTCGTGCCTGTGAGCCCAGTGGTCGTGCCGGTGACGCCGGTAAACTCGAATCCGCCACCGGCGGGTCCGCCAGCCAACGCGAATGCAGGGGCGGCGCCTCCACCTGCGCCAGCGCCGCAGCCGCAGCAGAATCAGCCGCCGGTGCCTCCACCTGCGCCAACGCGACCGGCCGTCGTGTCGTTGCAGCCAGCAGGCCAGCCGCAGGTCGGCGGCGGTCCGTATACGTGGCCGATTCAGATCACCGACGCCACGCAGGTTGGTAGCATCCGCATGACGATTACCTACAACCCGGCCGTGCTGAAAGCGCGCACGGTGACGCAGGGTTCGTTCATGACCAACGGCGGCGTGACGACGACGTTTACGCCGCAGATCAATGAGGCCGCAGGACGAATTGACATTCTCATCGGCCGACCGGCCGGCGCTCCGGGTGTCTCGGGCGCGGGCCTGCTCGGCGCGGTTGTCTTCGATACCGTGGCAGCCGGCCCGGCCAACATCAACATGACGGTCACCGCGCTCACGCCGAACGCGCAACCGATCACGACGATGGCGCCGCCGGTGTCTGTGATTGTGAGATAACGATGACGATGATGGCGCGGTGGCGACAGACGAAGGCAGCGAACGAGTCGGGTTTCACGTTCATTGAACTTGTCGTGTCGACCGCCATCCTCGCCGTTCTGGCGGCAGGCGCCATTCCGCTCGCGCGCGTGTCGATGAAGCGCACACGTGAAGCCGAACTGCACCGCACGCTGCGCGACGTACGCGCCGCGATCGACAAGTTCAAAGACATGGCTGACCAGCAGATCCTCTCGCCCTTGGAGTTGCAGGCCGGCGGCGACAACTATCCGAAGGATTTGCAGCAGTTGGTCGATGGTGTCACGCTGAACAACGACGCGAGCGGTAAGAAGATGCGGTTCCTGCGGCGCATCCCAATTGATCCGATCACGGGGAAAGCCGATTGGAAGTACCGCGCCTACGGCGACGACCCGAAGTCGACGGTGTGGGGCGGCGGCAACGTCTACGACCTCGCGTCCAAATCGGACGGCACGGCCCTCGACGGCACGAAATACAAAGAGTGGTAGGAGGCAGCGTCATGAAACGTGATCAAGGTGGTTGGACGCTCATCGAACTCCTCGTCGTCATGTCGTTGATCGGCGTCCTGGCGTCGCTCGCACTCGTGCAGTACCGCACGTCGATCCAGGCGAGCAAAGAGGCCGTGCTGAAGGCCGACCTCTTCCATATGCGCGACGCCATCGACCAGTACTACGCCGACAAAGGTTCGTATCCCGCGTCGCTGCAGTCACTCGTCACCGACGGCTACCTTCGCCGCGTGCCCGACGATCCGATCACGCGCTCGGCCGACTCCTGGGTGACCACACCCGCCGAGATGGACCCGAACAGCCCCAACGCCACGCCTGGTATCTACGACGTCAAGAGCGGCGCCGACGGCGTCGCCCTCGACGGCACCCGCTACGCTGATTGGCATTAGACAAATCACGGATTGAGGGACATCCGTGACCTGATGGTCCGGCCAGTCGACTCGATCTGCGCGCTCCCAAGACGACAACAGGCCGACTCTCACGAGTCGGCCTGTTGCAATTGGGGGCCACTGCGGCGGCTAGTTGATCGGCACCTGCACCGTGATGGTGAAGGCGGCACCGTACACAGGGTAGACCGTGACCTTCGCAAGCCAGGCACCTCGCGTGTACTGGTGCGTCGGACTGACGTTACTGGTGCTCTCCCACGTCGCGCCGGCGGCCGGTGCGTCGTTGAAGTCCCAGAAGTATCGATCGATGAGCGCGGTCGTCTGACCGCTGGCGATGGTAAACGTCAGTTGTGTTGGGGTCAAGGAACTGCCGCCCGTTGTCACCGCAAGCGTGCCGTTCAACTTCTGCACGACGATCGTCAACGATGACGTGACGGTATTGCCGTCCGGGTCTCGGCCGGAGGCCGTGACCGTATAGGCACCTGAGGCCGTCGCGCTGGACGGCACCGAGTAGAACTTTGTATCGGTGCGCGAACCGCTGAAGCTGCCCAGTGCGCGCGGCGTGCTGCCATCACCATAGTCGAGCGTGATATTGGTCAGCGCCACGGTCGACCCCACATCAATCGAGTAGGTGACAGCCGTGCTGATCGACGTGGTTCCCGACGTCGGGCCCGACAATGTGATGGACCCCTTCTGGGTCGGAATCGAGATCTGCATCGACATGGTGAACGATGAGCCGGTCTGCGGATAGACGCGTACCGTCACCGTCAGTGTGCCGGACGCCGTCGTCAATGCATACACGTGGCTCTGCACGTTGCTGGTTGAATCCGCTGACGTCAGGTCGCCGAAATCCCACGAGTAGTGATCGATGGCCGTGGTGGAGGGCAAGACGCTGGCCGTAAAGGTCACGGGGGTGCCGCGCGTGATGCTTGATGCCGAGGCGCTGATAGAACCGCTGATCCCGGTTACCGCCACTTGGGTGCTGCTGGTCGTAACGATGCCGTCCGCATCGGTGGCGGACACCGTGACGTCGAAGATGCCGACAAACGCATAGGTATGCGTGACTGACTGTGTGCCGGAAATTGCACCCAATGTTTTCGACGAACCGTCACCGTAGTTGATCGTGACATTGCTGACCGGCACTGTGGTGCCGACGTTGATCGAAAACGACGCAGGTGCGCTCACCGACACGGCCCCGGTGGGGCCGGTCACAGACACCGTGGCTTTGCTCGAGACGCCGATCGTGACCTTGCCGGAAATCGCTGCGATGGTTGCCGTGACATCTGCCGCGCCCGTGGTGGTGAGCACCGTCGTCGCAATGCCGCTGCTGTTGGTGGTGCCGGTCGTCGCAGAAAGGGAACCCTTGGTCGTGCTGAAGCTCACGGTCGCGCCTGCGAGGCCGTTCCCGCTTTCGTCCACCACCAACGCCGAGACAATGGTGGAGCCGCCGCTCGATGCGAGATTTTGCGGGCTCGCCGAGACGGTGACCGTCTTGGCGTTGGCTGCGCCGATCTTGATGGTTGAGGTCGACTTCGCGCCGCCGGAGTAGGCGGTGATGGTCGCGGTCCCCGACTCGCCGGACGTCTTGAGCGCGACAGCTACCTTGCCGTTCACGGTCTTGGCCTCGGCAGGCTCAATCGTGCCGATCGACGTCGTAAAGCTGACGACGGTGCCGTCTTGCACTGGGGTGCCGGCGCCGGTCGTGCTTGAGCTAGTGGCGGCGGTGCCGGTGCCGCTGGTGCTTTGCTGGCCGTTCTCGATCAGCACCGCGATGATGTTGATCGAGCTGTTCAGGGCGGCCGTGCTGCTGGCCACCGTGAGGTTGATCACCGTGCCCGTCGGCGCCAACAGGGGCACTTTGGCACAGGACGCCGCGCCGAACGTGAGAGACAGGCCCAAGCCGGTGACTAGAGGGAATACCCGAAGGAGTCGATGCATGCGAGACGTCACAGAGGATAATACGTTCATGCGGTCCTCACAATCAGACGAGCACGGCTTCATTATGGTCGTGCTGATCGTCGTGATGGGCATTGGCGCCGTCTGGATGACGGCGGCGCTTCCGGCCTGGAAGCAGCAGTCGACCCGGGAAAAGGAAGCGGAACTCGTCTTTCGCGGCCGGCAATATGTACGCGCGTTTCAGCTCTACGAGCGGAAGAACGGTCCTCAGACCAGTCCGGCGAACATCGATGCGCTTGTGGAAGGCAAGTTTCTCCGAAAAAAATACAAAGATCCCATCACCAACGACGACTTTGAGCCGGTCTTGAACTCGACAGCCCCTGCCACGCCCGGCCAGGCACCCCAGGCGCCAGGTGTGCAGGGCGGTGCCGGTCGCGCAGGCCAGCCGCCCCCTCCCGCGGCGAACAACAACGGGACGACTTTCGGCGGCAAGATCGTGGGCGTTCGTAGCAATAGCACCGCAACATCCATCAGGCTCTATAACCAGGCGTCCCACTACAACGAGTGGAACTTCAGCTATATCAGTCAGTCGCAGGCGGGTGGAGGAGCAGGGCAGGGGCGGCCTGGAGGTCCTGGGGCCGGCGTGCCCGCAGGCCCCGGTGGTGCGCGTGGCGGTGTTCCGACGGGTCCGGGCATTGGTGGCCCGGGCGGGGCTGGACGCGGCGGCCCGGTGGGCCCGCAGCCGCAGCCGGGGCCGGGACGGCAGGGAACACCGGCCCCCGCGCCGGGGCCCGGCCGCGGACGTGGCGGGCTCTAGTCGCCGAGCGCGGCCATGACCGCGTCGTGCATCTCGCGACGCAGCGCTTGAATCCCGTCGCCGGCGCGCGTGGGATGCACGCGATTGGTCAGGAGCGCAACGTAGACATCGTTCTCAGGATCGATCCAGAGCGAGGTGCCTGTAAAACCGGTGTGGCCAATCGCGCGCGGAGACATGCGCGTGCCGCACGACGACGTCGGCAGCATCGTGTCCCACCCCAGCGCGCGCGAACTCCCCGGTACCGTCGATCGCGTCGCGAACATCGCGATCGTCTCTCGCCGCGACAGCCAAGTGTCTTGCGCGAACGTGCGCAGCACTGTCTGACCGAAACTGCCGACCGCGCGCGCCGTGCCGAACAGACCGGCATGGCCGGCAACCCCACCGAGCGCGGCCGCATTTTCGTCGTGCACCTCGCCCTGCAGCACACGCCCACGCCAGGGATCGGATTCGGTCGGCGCGATCACTGACGCGACTGACGCAGCCGGATTGAATCCGATTGGTCCATCGAGTCGTGACGCGATGGACTCGAAGAGCCGATCGAGCGGCGCACCCAATTCCGACTCGAGCAGAAATCCGAGCAGGATGAAGCCGAGGTCTGAATACGCAGAGGCGGTGCCCGGCTCGACGGCCAGCGGGCACTCGACGATGCGTGCGAGAAACTCGCGGCGATCGCGTGCGACCTCAAACAGTTTCGCGTGCGCGGGCAGGCCAGAGGCGTGCTCGAGCAAATGGCGAATCGTCACCGGTGCGCGATCTGCGCCGCGCCACTCGGGCAGCAGATCGGCGACGCGTGTCTCGAGCCAATGCGCATCCTGCTCGACTGCGCGCATCGCAAGTGAGGCAGTGGCGAGGACTTTTGTCAGTGACGCGAGATCAAAAACGGTTTCAAGCGTGCATGGAAGCGCATCGACGGCGTAGGTGAGCGCGCCCGTGGCGAATTGAAACATGGGGCCGGTGGCGCTCCCGACTTCGAGGACAGCGGCGGGCGTGACGTGGGCGTTCACCGCGGCGCGTAGTCGGGCGGCGACCGGAGCAAAACGCGCGGCATCGACCCGCATCAATCAGCGCTCGATCGGCGGCGGGGCCTGGTTAAGCAGGGCGGTGCGGATCAGCGAGAAGTAGTTCGGCGCCGAGTCGCCAGACGTCAGGCTGTCGTACGAGTAGAGCAGCACGCCGGCCACTCCGGCGCGGCGCACCACGCGAAGATTCTCGGTCGTACGCGCGGGTGTCAATTTGTAGGCGCCGATGCCCGCCCAGACGGCGGCCGGACCGGAATCCCCTTTCACGCGCGTCACCGCTGCGGTGAACTCCTGCGGATCCGCCGTGTAGATCATCGGGCACAGCACGTCCACAATTCCGGTCCGGGCCCAGAGGCGCCAGTCCTGCAGCCGACCGCTGCGGGCGTCGTCGGCGTTGGGCGCCACGGCTGCCGACACGACAATGTTCGGGCGCGCCGCCCGCGCGGCCGCGCGTAACGCGGTGGCCAGCCGGGTGAGTCGATCGCGGCGGAACTGCGACCACGCATCCGGCAGGGCGTCGGGCCACGCGGCGACGTTCGCCGTTGACTGCCGATCCAGACGATCGCGCACGTCTTTCGTCACGATCGGCATCGCGTCCGCGCGAAACGCCGCCAGCGTCGCAGTGCTGTAGTCAAACTGCTCGTTCGGATAACGCAGGTAATCGAAGTGAATCCCGTCGAGGTTGTAGCGGCCGACCAGGTCCGTGACCACGCTCGCGGTGTACTCGCGCGAGGCGGGCAGCACCGGAGACAGATAGAGCCCTTCGACCTGGTCACTCTGCGCGCGCGCCGCTCGTGCGATCTGGCCGATGTAGGACGGGATGTCCGACGGCACGCTGCGCAATGCACCGGCGATCGACCGGGGCACCATCAACCACTCGGGGTGTCGGGCCGTGACGTGCGTGCGCGCCCGTGGCAGCAGCGTAGCGCTCGACACGAGGTCCACGTTGACCCACGCGTGCACCTTGATGCCGGCCGCATGCGCGGTCGCCAGTGTGAGCGCCAGCGGATCGAATGTGGCCGCCTCATCTTCGAGCTCAAGAGCGCGTGGCTCGATCCGGCTGTCGTAATACGCGTCGCCGCGCCCGCGCACCTGCACGAGCAAGGTGTTGAAGCCGGCGCGTTCGGCCGTGGCGACCATCTGTTGAATGCTGCGAGCCGAGGTCAGCGAGGATCGCAACACCCACAGCCCCCGCACGTCGTCAGTCGCAGCGTCGGCCGGTTCGGCGCGCGTCACAACGGGCCGGCTCGCGACGAGCGCCAGCGCGACAGTGAGGCACACGGCCCCCCAGACTCGGACGGAGCGAAAATGTCGCAACATCGAAACATGCGACCGTAACAGGCGATCCGTAACAGTGTCAAATGACCGCCGTGCGTTTGATACCCTGACGAGGTGTACGTCGTGGGAATTGATGCCGGGGGCTCAAAGACTGTGTGCCAGGTAGGCGAGCCTGACGGCCGAATCGTGCGCGAAGCACGCGGTGCGGGCGCCAATCTTCAGAGCGCAGGGGAGCTGGAAGTCGAGAAGGTGCTGCACGATGTGATGACTGAGGCGCTTGAGGGCCTTGACGGATCTCCGGCGGCCGTGTGCGTCGGTATGGCCGGCGTCGATCGCCCCAACGACGCGCGTCTCATGCGGTCGATGTTGTCTCGACTCTGTCGCGGCTCACGCGCACTCGTCGTGAATGACGCACTGATCGCGCTTGAGGCCGGCGCGCCGGATTCGCCCGGCATCGTGATCATCTCGGGTACTGGCTCGATTGCGTATGGGCGCGATGGCCATGGCCATGCCGCCCGGGCCGGCGGTTGGGGACACGTGCTCGGCGATGAAGGCTCGGGCTTCTGGCTCGGCCGTCAGGCGCTCCGCGCGGTGCTGCGGGCCGCCGACCAGCGCGGCGAACGGACGGCGCTCGCCGAGCGGATCAAGGCGCACTTCGGCGTCGCGCGCGAGCAGGAACTCGTGCAGCCGATCTACGAAGGCGGCATGAAACCCAAGGTGGTCGCGGCGCTGGCCCCCCTCGTCGGCGAAGTCGCGGCGGCTGGTGATCCGGTCGCCGCGCGGATCGTCGCTGTTGGCGCGGAGGAACTCGCCTCTGCGGCCGCATCGGTCGCGCGTCGACTGGGACTGGCACACGACCCAATTCCGTTGCCGCTGGCCGGCGGTATCTTCCACGCCGTCCCGCTCGTGCGCACGCTCGTCATCGAAAAACTGGCGACGTTGCTGCCGAACGCGCGGCCCGCATTGCTCACTTCTGAACCAGCACGCGGCGCTCTGCGACTTGCCGCTGCGCTATTGCGCGGGGACGTGCGCGTCCCCGTCTATCTGGACACCACACATTGATACAGACCGTCATTCACTCCTCGGCTCGTGGCGTGGCAGATGCCGTGGCCTGGTTTCTCGCTGAATGCCTCGCGGAAGACCCGTCACTCGTGCTGGGGCTTCCCACCGGGCGCACACCGATTCCGATGTATCGCGCGCTCGTGAAGCTCCATCGACAGGGCCGTGCGGATCTTTCGCGCGCGACGACGTTCAATCTGGATGAATTCGTCGGATTGCCGGCGCGGCATCCTGGCAGCTATCACGCGTTCATGCGGAAGTACCTGTTCAAACACGTGAACCTCGACCCGTCCCGCACGCATTTGCCGCACGGCGATGCGCCGTCGCCAGTAGCCGAAGCGAGGCGCTACGACGCGGAGATCGCCGCCGCCGGCGGACTCGACATCGCGATTCTGGGCATCGGCGCCAACGGACACATCGGCTTCAATGAGCCCGACCGCTCTCTGCCGGCCGGAACGAACGTGGTGACGCTCAAGGCCGCATCGCGCGCGGGCAATGCGGCGGCGTTTGGCGGCGAGGTGTCACGCGTGCCGACGCGTGCGATCTCGATGGGGGTCGGCACAATTTTGTCGGCCCGTCACGTGCTCCTGATTGCGACGGGGGCGGGGAAGGCATCGATCATTGCGCAGGCGTTGCAGGGGCCGGTCACGACACGCGTGCCGGCGTCGTTGCTGCAGCTGCATCCGCGCGCCGCAGTGGTGCTCGATCGCGCGGCCGCGGCCAGACTGACCGAGTAGCAAACTACTTCTTGTTGAGTGCGAGCAGGGCGCGAAGCCGCGGCTCGATGTCTTCGCCGATGGCTTCGCGGATCAGATCGTTCGACTGACGGAGACGTTTGGTCGCCTGAGTCGCAGACAAATTCGCTTTCTGCATCACAATGGCCACTTTCACATTCCACTTCGAGCGCTTCAACAGATCCGACGCTTCGACTTCGTCGACGTCGGTCACGATCATCACGATGCGTTTGGCGCGGTCCTTCAATTTCTCGGACCCCGTGCGCACGTCGACCATCAGATTGCCGTAGGTCTTGCCGATGCGCACCATCGCGATGGTGGTGAGCATGTTGAGCACCATCTTGGTCGCGGTGCCGGCCTTCAGGCGCGTTGAGCCGGCGATCACTTCCGGCCCGACCGCAGGGGCAATGATCAAGTCCACGAAGTTTTGAAGATCGGCACCGGGCCAGCAGGTCACGAAGATGATGCGCGCGCCGACTTTGCGTGCGCCGGTCAGGGCGCCGCGCACAAACTGTGTGATGCCGCTCGCACTGACGCCGACGATCACATCGCGTTTGTTGACGCGCAGGCGCGCCACTGCGCGTGTGCCCTCCTCGTAGTTGTCTTCCACGCCTTCTTTGGCGCGAAATACCGCATCCTGCCCGCCAGCCATGATCGCCTGCACGAGCTCGGGTGGCGTGCCAAACGTGGGCGGCATTTCCGCGGCCTCGACGATGCCGAGTCGGCCACTTGTGCCGGCACCGACGAGAAACAACCGGCCGTTCTTCTTGAGCGCGTTCGCGATGATCTCGACGCCATGCGCAATGCGTTCGCGTTCTTTCGCGACGGCGGCAACCACTTTGCGATCCTCGTTGATCACGAGGTCGACGATGGCCAGCGGCGACATCTTGTCAATAGCGAGTGAAGCCTCGTTGATGGCTTCAGTTGGAAGGGCTTGCCACTTCGATTGATAAGGCATGGCGATCGGTCGGCGAGAAAGCGTAAGGCTATCATGTGCCGTGCCCGTTGTAATCGACACCTACCTCCGACACCTCGAAGTGTCTCGGCGGCTGGCGACCAACTCACTCGAGGCGTACAGCCGAGACTTGGCGCGACTCGACGCGTTCGCAGAGCGGAAGCAGACCGTGCTCGAGGCGCTCACGCTCGGGCAGCTTGAGGAATTCGTGCGTGAGCTGATGACGTCCGGCTTGGCGCCGACCTCGGCGGCGCGCATGGTCGCCGGCGTCCGCGGGTTCTACAAGTTTCTGCGCCTAAACGGCGCCATCGCGAGCAACCCGGCGGAGGATCTGCACAGTCCGCGCACATTTCACGCGCTGCCGAAGTTTCTCAGTCTCGAAGACGTCGAGTCGCTGCTGAAGGCGCCGGGCGTGGACACGCCGCGCGGCCTGCGCGACAAGGCGCTCATCGAGTTGCTCTACGCGACGGGGCTGCGGGTGTCGGAGTTGGTTGGCCTGCGCATGAATGACGTGCGCGTCCAGGAAGGGCTCCTCAAGACGATCGGCAAGGGCAGCAAGGAGCGCATCGTGCCCATCGGCGACGAGGCGGCGAAGTGGGTGAGCCGCTATATCAACGAGGGCCGACCCGCGATTCTGAAGCAGCAGCGCGACGTGCCATGGCTCTTCCTGAATCACCGCGGCCAGCGGTTGTCGCGCGTGGGATTCTGGAAAGGACTGAAAGCCTACGGTCTGGCCGCAGGGATCCGCGCGCCGCTCAGCCCACACGTATTGCGCCATTCCTTTGCCACGCACCTGCTCGATCGCGGCGCGGACCTCCGCGCGATCCAGACCATGCTCGGCCACGCAGATCTTTCGACGACGCAAATCTACACGCATGTGCTTGAGGCGCGGCTCCGGTCCGTCTACGATCGCTTCCATCCCCGGTCATAGTCGTGGTACCGTTAGTGGTTTAGCGGGAACGTTTCGATGGATTTCCATGGACGTGGCCGCAAGGGAGAACTGCTCAATGGGGCACACAAGCCGCCATCTGTTCACGTCTGAGTCTGTTACCGAAGGTCATCCCGATAAAATTGCCGACCAGGTGTCCGACGGCATTCTCGACGCCATCCTCACGCACGATCCCGTCGCGCGCGTCGCGTGCGAAACCCTCGTCACCACCGGCCTTGTGGTTATCGCCGGCGAAATCACGACGACGGCTCACATCGATTATCAGAAGGTTGTTCGCGAAGCGATCAAGGACGTCGGCTACACCCGCGCCAAGTTTGGTTTCGACTACGAGACCTGCGCGGTGCTGTCGGCCATCCACGAACAGTCGCGCGACATCGGCCAGGGCGTCGACACGGGCGGTGCCGGTGACCAGGGCCTCATGTTCGGATACGCGTGCACGCAGACCACCGAGTTGATGCCGCTGCCAATCATGCTGGCGCACAAACTCGGTCGCGCCATGTCGGATCTTCGCCGCGACGGCACGTTGCCGTGGCTCCGTCCCGACGGCAAGTCGCAGGTGACAGTGGAATACGAGGGCGACAAGCCGATTCGCGTCGACGCCGTCGTCATCTCGACCCAGCACAGCGAGAAGGTCTCTCAGGAAACCATTCGAGAAGAACTCGTCAATCGCGTCATCAACAAGGTGATTCCCGCCGAGATGATGGACAAGAAGACGAAGATCTACACGAACCCGACCGGCCGATTCGTCATCGGTGGTCCGCACGGCGATGCCGGCGTGACCGGCCGCAAGATCATCGTCGATACCTACGGCGGATACGCGCCCCACGGCGGCGGCGCATTCTCGGGTAAAGATCCGACGAAGGTGGACCGCTCGGCGTGCTACATGGCGCGCTACGTGGCGAAGAATCTGGTCGCGGCCGGACTCGCCGAGAAGGCCATGGTGCAGCTCGCGTACGCGATCGGCGTGGCTGATCCGGTGTCCGTCCTGGTCGACACCGGCAACACCGGCAAGGTCACCGACGAGAAGCTGACCGAGCTCGTGCGCGCGCATTTCAAGCTGACGCCCAAGGGCATCATGGAAACGCTCGACCTGCGACGTCCGATCTACCGCAAGACCGCGGCGTTCGGCCACTTCGGCCGCACGGAGCCGGAATTCACGTGGGAGCGCACCGACAAGGCCAGCGCACTTCGCGCTGACGCCGGACTCTAGCACGATCGTCGCACCAGCGAGACCAGCATGCTGATGCGACGTGTGATTCAAACAACGGCGGCCCTTGCGGCCGCCGTTGTCACGTACACCCTCGTCACGCTGCCGCCAGCGCACATTCGCATGGCCACGCCGTTGCCACCGAACGTGGTCCTCGGCGCGTACCACATTCACACCACTCGCTCTGATGGCGCGGGCACACCCGAGGATGTCGCGGCATCAGCGGCACAAGCCGGCGCACGGTTTGCGATTCTCACGGACCACGGTGACGGCACGCGCGTGCCTGATGCACCGCGGTACGTCGCTGGCGTACTGATGATCGATGCGGCAGAAATCAGCACCGTCGAAGGCCACGTCGTCGCGCTGGGCATACCGGGGGCCGCGCCGTACCGGCTTGGCGGGGAAGCGCGCGATGTCATCGACGATATTCATCGCCTCGGCGGGTTTGCGATTGTCGCGCATCCGGATTCGCAGCGCGCGGATCTGAAGTGGCGGCCGGCTGGGGTGAACGGCAACACCCCGTTCGGCGTGCAACTCCAGGGCCGACAGGGCGGGCCTGCCGGCACGGATCTCTCTGGCGCCGATGGCCTCGAGTGGCTCAACGCCGACAGCGAATGGCGCGAAGAGAATCCCGCGATGCTCATCAACGCGGTCCTGCATATGCCCGTGAGGCCCGCGGAGTCCTTTGCGACGTTGCTCAATCGGCCCACGGCCACCATGCGCCGGTGGGATGGCTTGATTCGTCGCCGAACGATGGTTGGGCTGAGCGCAGTCGATGCGCATGGCCTGGTCGCCGGCTTGTACCGCACGACTTTTCAGAGCTTCGCACAGGCGGTGATCCTCGACGCGCCATTCTCCGGTGACGCGGCATCTGATGCAGCCGCTCTGCTGCTGGCGCTGCGCCGAGGCCACGCGTACACGGTCGTGACCGGCGTTGCCGATGGCGCCTTCCCCCGATTCGTCGCCCGTGATGACACACAGGAAGTGTCGATCGGTGAGCGGCTCAGTGGCGCGACTGGGCCTGTGCACATCGAGGCCTCGATTCCCGCCGCGGCCGGAGCGCGCGTCGTGATCATGCACAACGAGCGGTCGGTGGCCGAAGGCATGGGACACGCATCCTTGGCTGGCGCGGCTGAGGCAGGCGCGTACCGACTGGAGATTTGGCTCGGGAAGCATCGCATCCCGTGGATTGTGACGAACCCGATTTATGTGGATGGCCCGTCAACCGGACCGACCGCGGCGACGCCCCCAGGATCTCCGCGGCCTGACGCACCTCGACCGGCGCTACCCGCTGGAACAGATGCGGCACTCCTGGCGCTGCCCTTTGATGCACACTGGGCGATCGAGCATGGCCCGAGTTCGACCGGCACGGTCACCGAACTGTCACCCGGGATGGCGTTTCGCTACAACGTCGGGACGGCGCAGCCCGGCAGCGAGTTCGCGGCGCTGGTGCATCCGATTCGGGAAGATGGCGACGCGTATGACCGTGTCGAGTTCATGGCCAGCGCGGCGTCGCCGATGCGAGTGTCGGTGCAGTTTCGGATGCCGAGCGGTCGGGACGAGCGCTGGGCGCGATCCATCTATCTGGACACCACACCGCGATTGATCACCGTGCGCATGTCCGACCTGTCGCCGCAGGGATTCAGTGCTGCGCGACGGCCAGTCGCCGCACGCGTGAAGGCGATCCTGTTCGTGGTTGACACCCTCAACGCGGCGCCGGGTTCGACCGGCGGGATCACGATGTCTGATGTGCGACTGCGGCGCAGCGGAGAGTCGACGTTTTCAGGTCCGAACCGCGAACAGCCCGTACAGCGCCCCGGCCAGGAACAGCAGGTTGGGCGACCAGGCCGCCAGGGTCGCGGGCAATAGTTCGGCACTGCCGAGGAAGCCAAACGCCGTAAACGCAATCTGATACGCAAAGGCCAGCGCGATCGCGAGGCCGATGCCGTACAGCGCACCGCGTTTGCCTGTCGTCACGCCGAAGGGGAGTGCGATCAGCGTCATCACGATCGTCATCAGCGGAAAGGCAATCTTTCGCTGCAGGTCGACCTCGTAGTTGCCGGAGCTGAGGCCATTCGATTTCAGCTGCGCCACATACTTCTGTAGCTGCCCGAGCGTCATCGACTGGCCGTCCACCTGCTCGGTTTCGAAATACTTCGCGGGATCGAGCTTCAGCGGTCGCGCGCGGAATTCCTGACGAGGGGATCCGCCACCTTCCGGGAACGACTGCGTCCAGCCTGGACCACCGGACCATCCTGCCCTTGTCGCGCGGGCCCGTTCCACGAACGTGTGCCGCGACACCCGATACGGTTCGCGCGCAATCTCGTAGATCGACAGACCGATGAAGGCGCGAGCCTTCATGTCGTACGCGCTGTAGTAGTACACGCGATCGTCCGTTCCCACGAGCCAATGGCGGCTGGTCAGGTCCACGACGTTTGCCGGCTTGCCGCGAATGACGTTGTCGATGGCCATTCGTTCCTTGTTGGCCGCGACCAGGACGTCTTCATCGAGGACGAACAACACGCCACTCCACACCGTGGCAAACATCAGCAGCGGCATCGCGAGCCGGTAGAGGCTCACGCCGCACGCGCGCAACACGGTGAGTTCGCTGGACTTGCTGAGCGCGCCGATGGTGACGAGCACGGCGACGAGGATCGCGATCGGAATGATGTAGTAGACAAACTGCGGCGTCGAGTACCACAGGTAGTCGAACAACATCCCGGTCGACACCGTTTCCTTGAACAGCTTGTCCGACAAGTCGACGATGGTCCCGATGTAAAAGAGTCCCAGCAGGCCGATGAATGCGAGCCAGATGACGTTCAGGTACTGGCGCATCACGTACAAATCGATCAGTTTGGGACGAGGGAGGCCAAGCTCCGGCATCCGAATCACGAGGACCGGTCGCTTGGCGCCGGCTCCACTTGGGCCATCGGCGGGCGTGGCCGGCGCGAACCACTTGGCCATGAACGGCGGGAGCCGCAAGGCAATCGACCGCTCGGCATTCCGCGATCGCCACCAAATAATGATCAGCGCGGCGGGCCCCAGAACCAGGTTCGGCACCCAGCGACACCAGAGGGCCGAGAACGTCTGGGCCTTGGCCATCGACCAGAAAATCTGCATCAGGCCGTAATAGACAAAGATCAGCGCCAAGCCGAGGGCAAAGCTCGCGAATTTGCCGTCCTTGCGCGTGTGGACGCCGACAGCGACGCCGAGCAGGCCCATCACGAGGCACGCGACCGGGAACGAGAACTTCTGCTGAATGGCGATGATCGCGGGATGCGGCGACACGCCTTGGGCGATGTTTTGCGCTTCTTCGACCCGAAGCTCGGCGATGGTCATCTCCGGGATGTTCGGGATGATGTCGAATTTGGGATACACATCCTGCGGGTTGATCCACAGGCGGTCTTCGCTGAGTGGCCCCGGGTCCACGCGATCGTACGTGCCGGGCTCCGATCCTGGCATTCGCTTGCTGACGCCGGTGAGCTGAATCTCCACGCGGTAGCTCGCTTGGTCGAGGATCAGCCGCCCTTGTTCCGCCGTGACCACCGACGCCAGTCCCTTGTCGTGGGCGGTCGCGAGCATCACGCGTTCCCAGGTGCCGTCCGTTCTGACCGATGACACGTACAGGACCTTGCCTGGGAACCCTTCGTAAAACACACCAGGCTTAATCTCTTGCGCGGATTTCTGTTGAAGGAGCGTCCCGACGATCTTAATGAAGGTCTTGTTGCCGGCCGGGATCGCTTCGATCATCACGTAGAGCGTGAGGCCGCCGACGACCACGGACATGATCAGCGCGGGTCTGAGCATCCGCCACAAGCTCACGCCGCAGGCCAACAGGGCCACGGTTTCGCGGTCTGACGACAGGCGGCCGAGGCTGATCAGAATGCCGATCAGAAACGCCATCGGCAAGGTCACGCCGAGGGCTTGCGGCAGCAGGTTGATTAAGAGGTAGAAGACCGTCCCAACCGGCGCGCCCTTGGTCAGGAGGACCTGAGCTTGCAACATCATCGGCTGGACAGCGAACAGGAATGTCAGCACCGCCAGCGCCAACAGGAACGGCGTGATGGTTTCGCGGATTACATAACGGTCAAGCGTGCGCATCGGAGAGGCTGACGCCCACGATAGCAGATCGGCCTTGTCGACCGCACATTTCATCCACAGGGGGATTCCAAACCGCAGAACAATAACGTCTGATAATATATGTTATGTTAACTAAACGGTTGCGATGGACCGACTTAGGCCGCGCTCGGCTAGTCCTTGGCGGATCTCAGCTCTGCGATGATGCCTTCGAGCGCCTCGATCACTTCCGACTTCTCAACCTCTGATCGCTTGAATTTGAGGTTCAGCTGGAATGTCTTTGTTGGCGGACGATACTGAAAAACAAATGCACGCGGGCGACCTGGCTTGGGTCCAGACGCGACACGACGAGCCTTTTCACGCGTCACCGGATGGGTTGCGCCGTCCCGTGTGAGCTGCTCGATAAAGTCGATCATTTTCTGAGTATTGTTTTGCCTAACTATCTGCAGAAGCAACGACTTAGAAGAAATGTCGGCCAGCCGACAAAGGTCGCGAACCTCTTTTGGCATGCCGGCGACCGCGAGAGATTCTGTGATGCTTGTTCGCGACTTTCCGAGCCGCCGGGCCATGTCTTCGTGGGTATATCCGCACCGGTCGGCCAAGGTCTGAAGCGCTTCCGCCTCCTCAAACGGGCTGAGGTCCTTGCGCTGAATGTTCTCGACGAGGGCAACTTCGATGATCTCGTTGTCGTCGACTTCACGGATCACGACTGGCACTTCACGCATGCCGACTCGAACCGACGCCTGGTAACGGCGCTCGCCGGCCACGATCTGATAACGGGATCCGCGCTGTCTGACGATGAGCGGTTCGATGACGCCTTTTTCGGAAATCGAGGCCATGAGTTCTGACAGGTCGCCCATGACCTGTCGCGGCTGATCCGGGTTCGGATCGACCTGCTCAATCGGCACCATCCGGCCGAGTGGCGCGCCGGGCAACGTGGTGAGTGCGTCGACGTAATGGGCGTCGTGGCGCATCTTCAAAGTGGTGGGCAATCCGCGTTTAGACACGATCGATGACCTCCTCGCAGAGCCGGTAATACTCAGTGGCGCCTGATGAATCCGGAGCGAACGCGAAGATCGACTCCTTGTAGGCGGGGCTCTCTTCCAACCGGACGCTCTTGGTAATCACGGTCTTGAAGACTTTCTGGCCGAAGACCTTGTCGATCTGCGATCGAATATCGCGCGCCAGGGCCGTCCGTTTGTCGTGCATGGTGATCACCACGCCGATTATTTTCAGATCCGGATTGGCTCGCGAGCGCACCTTCTCGATCGTCTCGAGCAGGTCGTCCGTGCCTTCCAACGCGAAGTAGGACGACTGAATCGGGATCAGCAAGTGGGTCGATGCGACCAAAGCATTCACTGTCAGGAGGCCCAGCGCAGGCGGGCAATCGATGACCACGGCATCGTACTGATCTCGCACCGTCGACAGGCGATCCTTGAGTTTGAAGTGGGCATCGAGCTCACCCACCAATCGGCCTTCAAGCTTCGCGAGGGCAATTCGCGAGGGCGCGATCGACAGGTTCGGCTGCGCCGTCGTGCGAATGATGTCTGCAAAGACGATCTTCGGATCGAGGATCGCGTCGTAGACCGAGTGCGTCAGCGTGCTGACGTCCAGGTACGACATCGTGCTGTTTGCCTGCGGATCGAGATCGATGAGGAGCGTGCGCTTGCCGCGGAGGGCCAGAGCAGCAGCGAGGTTGATTGCGGTGGTCGTTTTGCCGACGCCGCCTTTTTGATTGGCGATTGAAATGATCACGTCAGCCTTGCAGGCATTCTAGGGACCGGTCCTGCAGGTTGTCAAGAAAACCCCGGATTTGGGGCCCATCCGAGCTACATCTTGTAGCCAAGGTCGTCCGGATCGAGGCTTTCGAGCCACCGCTGGAGGCGATCCTGGTCGGCATCTTCAGATGAAACGTCGTTGGACGATGCCCGATCGAGCACGCGGGGATGCACAAACACCGGTGCTTTGGCTCGGAGCGCCAATGCCAGCGCGTCGCTCGGACGCACATCCACCAGCGTGACGTCGCTCCCCTGCTGCAATTCCAGATAGGCGAAGAAGGTGCTCTCGCGGAGGTCGTGAATCACGACGCGTGTGAGGACGGCGCCAAGTTCCAGCAGGATGCTGCGCACAAGATCGTGCGTCAGCGGCCGCGGCGGCGCGACGTTTTCGATCTGCAGCGCGACGGCGTTCGCTTCAACCGCACCGACCCAGATCGGCAGCACGCGCTGGCCGTCAGGATCTTTCAGGATCACGATCGGCAGGTTCGTGATCGGGTCCATCATCAGGCCCTTAATTGCCATCTCAATCAACATGGGTGACCAACTCTCCGCGAAGGCTGTTCGGCGATGCTGCCGTAATGCGGACCAGCGCCATCTGGCCGACGAGTGTGGCATCGCCGGCAAAATTCACGACGGTGTTGCCCGACGTGCGGCCGGCGAGATCCGAGTCGCTGCGCCGGGACTTTGATTCGACGATGACCGATTCGATCTGCCCCACCATGGATTCGTAGATCGCGGTCTGGATCTGCGCCTGCAATTCCTGTATGGCCACAATGCGCCTCGTCTTCTCCCGCTCCGTCACATCGTCTGGCATCCGTTTGACCGCGAGGGTGTTTGGACGCGGCGAGTATTTGAACGAGTACATCGCGTGATACTGCGACTGGCGCACAAGATCCATCGAGAGATCGAAGTCCTCGGCGGTCTCGCCTGGGAACCCGACGATCATGTCGGTCGAAAGGGCGATCGACGGAATGGACTCGCGCAAGGCGGCGATCTGCTCCAGATAGATTTCCCGGGTGTAGCGCCGGCGCATAGCGGTAAGGATCCGGTTCGATCCGGACTGGACCGGAAGATGCAGGTGCTTGGCGACCTTTGGGAGATCGCGGATCACGCCGATCAGTTGTTGCGAGACGTGACGCGGATGTGGGCTCGCGAAACGGATGCGCTGGATTCCGGCGACTTCGTGCACCCGATGCAACAGTTCGGCGAAGTCGCAGTCTTCGTCCGGTGCTTCGTAGTGATTCACGATCTGCCCGAGCAACTGCACTTCGATGTGCCCCGAGTCGGCGGCTCGCTGCACTTCCGCGAGGATGTCGCGAACGGGTCGCATGCGTTCGTGTCCGCGGGTGTACGGGACCACGCAGAATGAGCAGAACTCATTGCAGCCTTCGATGATCGTGACCCAGGCGCGCACCGGATCGGAATCGTGCGCCATGCCGAGGGGGAACGAGACATCTTCGTACGGGTTAACGTCGACCCGCGGTTTCTGAGTGACTCGCGCTTCGTCCAGAAGACGAGGCAGCTGCTTGACGGCCTGAGTGCCCACGACCACGTGAATCGGTGCGCCATCGGCCACAAGCTTCTGGCCTTCTTGTTGGGCGACGCATCCGGTGACGGCGACCATTGGTTCCTTGTCGCCGCGTTCGCGGGCGGCGTCGAGAATTTCGCCGATTCGCGACCGAACTTTGCCGACCGCTTTTTCGCGCACGCTACAGGTGTTCATCACGATGAGTTCCGCGGCGGCCTCGTCTGTCGTTGGCTCGTATCCTTCGGATTCCAGCAAACCCGTGATGCGTTCGCCGTCGTGGTAATTCATCTGACAGCCGAACGTCTCGATCAGAAACTTACGCGCCACGCGGAGCCTTCGCTTTCGCTCGCGAACGACTTTCGCTTTCGTCTTTTGGTTTATGTTCGCCCAGCCTGAGCGAAGTCGAAGGGCTTCGCTGCCGACCCGCCAACATCTCTCGTGCCGAGGCCACGACTGTTGGCGAGATCGCGGCGCCGGCAATCATCCGCGCCAGCTCCTGTTCCCGACCACCCTGATCGAGACGAGCCACAGTCGTCATGGTCCGGCCTGCCTTCACCTGCTTGTCGATCACGAAATGCACATCACCCCTCGCGGCGATCTGCGGCAGATGCGTGATGCACAGGACCTGGCAGCGAGCGGCCAGTTTCTGCAATTCAGCACCGACCGCATCAGCGGCTTCTCCGCCGATCCCGGCATCAACCTCGTCAAAGACCAGCGTTCGAACGGACCCGCCCTCTTGGTCACTTGCCCCAGCAGAGAGGCCGTGTAGTGCCAGCATCACGCGCGACAATTCGCCGCCTGACGCGATCTTCGCCAATGGTCGCAGTTCTTCACCGGGATTCGGCGACAGATAGAACTCGACCACATCAATACCTGTGCGCGACCAACGCGACTGGTCCTGCTCGTGCGCCGCGGTGCGGATGTCGACGCGACACTTCGGCATCGCCAATGCCGCGAGCGACGCTTCAAGTTGTTTGCTCAACGCCGTTGCCACGTTGCGCCTGGTCGCAGACAGCTGACGTGCCACGGCGACAAATGCATCGGCTGCGTCCGCCGCGCGCCGGGCCAACTGCGAGGCCTGCTCTTCGCTCGCACCGAGCGCGTCGAGTTCAGCCCTGAGACCACTCCGGAACTCGATCACATCGGCAAGCGCAGGGCCGTGCTTTCGCTTCAGCCGCTCAAGCGAGGCGAGGCGATCTTCGACGTCCTGCAACCGTGCTGGGGACGCGTCCAACTCGCCGGCGTAGCCCCGCAGAAAAAACGCAAGGTCTTCAAGGCGGGATTTCACTTCTTCGCGTTGATCCAGATAGACACGTGCCTTCGAGTCGATCTCCGCCAGGTCCGCAATGCGCTTCCACACGGTCGCGAGCGACGCCAACGCGGCATGCTCCCCGTCATACAGCGCCGCGTACGCCTCGGTCGACAGCCGGCTCAACCGATCCGCATTCGCCAGCATCGTCCGCTCTTCGAGCAGCTGCTCGTCTTCGCCGGGTTTGGGGCCCACCTTGTCGATCTCGCCGAGTTGGAAGTTGATCAGCTCGATGCGCGCAGCTTTCTCTCGTTCACTCAGCTGTGTGCGGTCGAGAGCCGCACGCGCCTCGCGCCACGCGTCGAAGCGCTCAGCGACTGCGGCCAAGAGTTCGGGCGCGCCGAGATTTTCGTCGAGTAGTGGACCGTGCGCTTCGGGATTGAGTAACGCCTGATGCTCGTGTTGCCCATGCAGGTCAAGAAGCCGCGCGCCGAACTCCCGCAGCGCCGTCGTCGTGGCCAGCGCATCGTCAATGAACGCACGGCTGCGCCCCTGGGCCGAGACCTCGCGGCGGACGATGGCCTCGCGCCCGGCGGCTTCGAATATCGCCTGGACGGTAGCGGTGTCTTCACCTGTGCGCACGAGGTCGGCGCTGGCGCGGCCGCCCACGAGCAGATCAAGCGCCTCAACCAGCATCGACTTGCCGGCGCCAGTCTCGCCCGTCAGTACAGTAAGGCCCGGCTCGAGGTCGATCTCAAGCTGGTCGATGACAGCAAGGTGTCGGATGCTGAGAAATCGCAGCATGAAGGTTGACGACGCATCGTATCAATATTTGGTCGGGGTCCCTGTCGGGTGCTACTCTTCAAGGCAGTTGCGCTGTTTCCCGGCGGCGCCCTTTCGATAAACGATGAATTTTGGACACTCCGACTGGTTCGCCTGACCTCGTTCATCTGATCCTCAGTGCCACGCCGCTCGCCAAAGCGGTGCTGGCGATCCTTCTCGTGTTCTCCGCCATCTCGTGGGGCGTGATCGTTTCGAAGTACGCGCAGTTCCGGCGTGCGTTCGCCGAGACCACCGCCTTCCTCGAGGTGTTCCGCAAGAGCAGCCGCTTCTCTGAAGTGCAGGCAGTCTGTGCCAACCTCCCGGCGAGTCCGTTAGTTGGCCTCTTTCAGGCTGGCTACGCAGAGGTCAATGCGCAGTTACGGGTCAATACGTCGGCGGTTGATCCGTCCAAGCCAGCTGCCGCGGCCGCACGTCCAACGCTCAAGAGCATGGAAGCCCTCGATCGTGCCTTGTTGCGCGCGGCCGGCGTTGAAGTGACCCGACTCGAGAAACGCGTCGGGTTCCTCGCGACGACCGCCTCGATCACGCCCTACATCGGCCTGTTTGGCACGGTTATCGGCATCATGAATTCGTTCGTGAACATTGCGGGCGCCGGCTCCTCGAGTCTCGGCGTTGTTGCGCCAGGCATCGCCGAAGCGCTGGTCGCGACGGCGATGGGATTATTTGCCGCGATCCCGGCCGTGTATTTCTACAACGAACTCGCCGGTAAGGTGAAAGCCTTCACAGTGACCATGGACGACTTCGCGATGGAATTCCTGAACATCGCGGAGCGGAACTTCACCTAGGTCGCTGCCGATGCCGCGCCTCGAGACTTCAGCTTCTTCGGGCGGCGGGCGGATGGGACGCCGAGGCCGCGGGCCACGGGTGTCGACTGCCCTCGCCGAGATCAACGTCGTTCCGCTCGTTGACGTCATGCTCGTGCTGCTGGTCATCTTCATGGTGACCGCGCCAATGATGCAGCAGGGATTTGAAGTGAACCTGCCGCAATCGAAAAAGGCCACGCCGATTTCGGCGGAGCCCATCTACGTCACCGTGGCGACGTCCTTTCGCAAGGACGGCAAGGTGCAGCTGGGCACCACTTCGATGACGCTCGAGGATCTGCCCGAGCGGGTCCGTCAGGCCTTGCTCAACACGTCCACAAAGACCGTGTTTCTCCGCGGTGATGCCGCGGTGCCGTACGGCGACATCATCCGCGTGGCCGATGCCCTGAAATTGGGCGGTGTCGAGCAGGTGGCTATGGCGACCCAGCCACCAAAGACCGATAGGTAAGGGTGCATTTCCATGCATGAAGGTGTGAGCGACATCCTTGTGGCCCGAGCCCGGGAACTGGACGGCGTCAGCCGTCCCATGACGGCGTCGTTCGTGGTGCACATTGGCCTCCTGCTCACGTTGGCCGCCTTACCTTCCACCTGGTTTGCGACCAAGCCGGCTGAGAAACCGATGATGATCACTTTGGGGGCAGGCGCGATTGGTCCCGATCCCAATGGGCTCACGGCTCTCGGCGGCAAGAAGGTCGAAGAAGTCGCACCACCGAAGTCGCATCCCGACCCCATCGTTCCCACCACGCCGAAGTCGACGGCCATTGCCGAACCCATCAAATCGAACATGAAGCCGCCACCGCCGGCCAAAGTGACGGCGACTCCGTCGCCCGCACCCGCAGCCAAGCCGGTGACCGGCGCACAGGTGACAGCCGGCAACGCCGTGGCGGCGACGACGGCCAAGGGGCTCGGTGTTGGGCTCTCAAGCGGTGGCCAAGGTGGCGCATCTCTGGACTCAAACTTTTGCTGTCCTGACTGGGTCAGGTTGATGCAGGAGCGGGTCTATTGGAATCAAACTCTGGGGCCGGTCGGCGAAGTGTGGATTGAGTTCGTCGTCGAGCGTGACGGGCGAATCACCGGCGCCACTCCAGTCAAACGCAGCGGTTACTCTATTTTGGATCTCGACGCGTTACGCGCAGTCACAAGCGCACAACTGCCGCCACTTCCCGCGGCCTACGAACCGAACCGCTTAACAGTCACTTTGAAGTTTGGATACACCCGATGAGACGACTGCTGACTTTCTCCATCATCGCTGCCGCGGCCACAGCGACCTGGCTCTCTGCTGCCCCGTCGACTGCGCTGTCTGCAGCTGACACCTACGCGCTGCCTCAAGCCCAAGGCCAGTCGATCGAAGTCACGATGATTGGGCGACCCGGTCTACCACCACACATCGCGGTCCCGCCAATGGTCGTCCTCACCGCAGATCAAGCGACGCAAGACGCCTCGAAGACCGTGACCGAGGTAATGACGGCGGATCTGAAGTTCGAGCGCGAGTTCGATGTGATGCCGGCCGCGAACTATGCGGGGATCCCCTCATCGCAGACCGTTGAAGGTCTGCCGTTTGACGCGTGGGCGTTGCGCGGCGCGGAATACATCGCGCTCGGCACGGTGAAGGCCGGCGCCGCCGGTCAGTTCGACGTGGAACTCCGTGTGATGTATGTCAAGGATCGGCGCCAAGCCTATGCCGCGGCGTTCTCGGGCACGGCGCGCAATCTGCGCAAGATCGCGCACACCTTCTCCGACGAGATGCACAAGACCATCCGCGGCGTGGACGGCGTGGCGCGGACGAAGATCGTGTTCTCCTCCACACGTGACGGTGAACGGGTCGGCAAGACGGTCGAAGAACGCAGCGCCAAAGAGATCTACATCATGGACTACGACGGCGCGAACCAGCTGAAGGTGACCGCGAACAGGTCGCTCAACATCTCGCCGGCCTGGTGTCCGGATGGTCAGTGTGTGGCGTACATGTCGTATCAGACCGGGTTCCCGGACATCGTCCTGCAAAACGTCTTTGGACAAGTGGGCCGCCCGACCAATCCGACCCATGGCACGGATCGCGTGCAGAACTACCTGCCGCGCATCTCGCCGGACGGCACCAAGATCGCCTACGGATCTACCCGCGATGGCCAGGCTATGGACATCTACGTTGTCAATCGTGACGGCACCGACGAGCGTCGGCTCACCAATAATCCGGCGAACGATGGCGCTCCCACGTGGTCCCCGTCTGGCAATTTGATTGCGTTCACGTCGAATCGCTCCGGCAGCCTGCGGATCTACACCATGAGTCCGGATGGCGGGCAGGTTCAGGCCGTCGACAATCAGTGCTCGTACTGCGACCGTCCCACGTTCGCGCCAGGCCAGAGAGGCCTTCTGCTCGCGTACTCGACACAAACGAGTCCGGCCGGACATGACATCGAACTCTTCGACATGAGCACTCACGAGCGGCGACGGCTCACAAACGGAGAGGGCACGAACGAGAGTCCGAGTTTCGCGCCCAATGGACGCCACGTCTTGTTCTTCTCCTCCCGTTTCGGCAAATCACAGCTTGCCGTCGTGGACATTGACGGTAAGAACGTGCGCCAGCTCACCAAAGAAGGCGCGAATAGCTTTCCAAACTGGTCTGGATTCCTCAAGTAGACGCTATGCTTATCAAGGACCCGATGATGTCGAGAAGCCGATTCGCCTCTGTGTTGTTCGTCACTGCCTTGACGACTGCGTCCTTCGCGTGCGGCGGCAAGAAGCCACCGGTCGCCACGCCGACGCCACCGCCGACGGTCGTCACTGACCCGACACCGGTCGCGCCGCCGCCGACAACGCCGCGTCCACCGAACCCGCCCCCGCCAAGCGAACCGCCGCCCGTCCCGTTGCAGCCGCTGGCCGCCGACGACATCACGGCGAAAGACATCGACACGCTCAATAAGGAACAGTTCCTCAAGCCCATCTACTTCGCGTACGACAGCGATGATGTAGATGCCGCCGGGCAGGCAGTCGTGGTGGCCAACGCGCAGTTGATGAAGAAATACGACAAGATCACGATCACCATCGAAGGCCATTCAGACGAGCGCGGCACCGCCGAGTACAACCTTGCGCTTGGTGAGCGTCGTGCACTTTCCGCGAAGAATGCTCTGGTCGTCCTCGGCATCGCCGCCGATCGCATCAAGACGGTCAGCTACGGCAAGGAATTCCCGTTTGATCCAGGCCACAATGACGCCGCGTTCGAGAAGAACCGTCGTGCGCATTTCGTGATTACCGCCAAGCAATAGGATGCTCGATATGCGCGCTACCCTGCCCACACTGACGCTCGCTCTCGTCCTCGCCGCTCCAGTGGCGGCGTTCGCACAAAACAAGGTCGAGCAGCAGATGTTCGCTGACCTGCGCATGCTGCAGGAACAGTCGCAGCAGCAGCGCCTCGCATTGAACGCCCTCGCCGAGACGCTGAAAACCATCATCGCGAAGCAGGAAGAGCAAGCCGGGAAGGCGAGCAAAGCCTTTGCGGATCAGAAGCTGCTGACCGACGCCATCACGGATCGGCTCCGCATCCTCGCCGAAAAGGGCGACGACGCGACGGTGCGTATTTCCACTGTGGCGCACGAGCTCGAAGCCATGCGCGCGACCGTGCAGGCCTTGCAGACGAGCGTCGTGCAGGCCGTTGCGTCCATGAACACCTCCGCTGCGTCCGGCGCACCGGCGACCGATTCCGGCACCGGGGCAACCACGCCGCCGACGTCCTCTGCGCCAATCAACGAGGCCGCAGCGCAGTCGCCCAAGGTCATGTACGACCAGGCCTTCGGTGACTATGCGAGCTCGCGCTACGATCTTGCGATTCAGGGATTTCAGGCGTGCCTCCGCACGTTCCCGAACTCACCCAACGCGTTTCAGGCGCAGTTCTACATCGGCGAGTCGTACTACAACCAGGGCAAGTATCCGCAGGCCGTGCAGGCGTATCGAGAAGTGATTGATAACTACAAGAAGAGCCTCTGGGAGCCAGACGCGTACTACAAACGTGGCATGGCGTATCTTCAAATCTCCAACAAAGATCAGGCCCGAGCCGACTTTCAGTATGTGATCAAGAATTTTCCCGACAACAACCTCGCGCCGCTGGCCAAAGCCCAGCTCGACGGTATTAAATAGCACCTGCACAATTGAACGACCCACAACCACATACGCCGGGCATAGACCAGCAAGGAGACACACGACGATGGGTAGCGTAAATAAGGCCATTCTGATCGGAAACTTGGGCAAGGACGCGGAACTGCGGTTCACGTCGGGAGGCACGCCGGTGGCGTCCTTCTCGATGGCGACGACCGAGCGGTTCAATGATCGCGAAGGCAACAAGAAGGAAGACACCCAGTGGCACAACATCGTCGTCTGGGGGAAGACCGCCGAAGCGATCCACACGTATCTCGTGAAGGGCAAGCAGATCTACGTCGAAGGCAAACTGCAGACGCGCAAGTGGACCGACAAGGAAGGCAAGGACCGCTACACCACTGAAGTCCGCGCTGATCGCGTCGTGCTGCTCGGCGGAGGTGGCGGTGCCGCCGGCGGCGGTGGCGCAATGGGTGGGGGTGGCGGCGCCCGTCCGCAGAGCAGCCGTCCCGCATACGGCGGATCGTCCGGCCCAGCCGATATGGGTGGCCCCGACGACTTCTCTCCGGTCGACACGCCGAACGACGACGACATTCCGTTCTAGGAGGGCGTGCTCCCTCAATCCCGCCGGCCTCAAGGCCGGCGGCTCCACAAACCAGTCATCACGGAGGGCGGCGTTCAAGATCACGCCGCCCTACGTGTTTCTACGCGCCCCTACGTCTTGCGTCCGTATCTGTCTTCGAGCCGCACGACGTCGTGGAGTTCCGGCGTGGACGCTTCGAGGATGTCGGAGTCTTCAATCGCCGTCATGCGATGGATCGTTGGCGGCGTGACGTGGACAGACTCGCCGGGCAGCATCTCGCGGCCTTCGAGTTTCCCATTCACGTCGATCTCAAACAGGATCTTGCCCGACCAGACGTGGATCACTTCGTCCTTCTGGTTGTGGTACTGCAGGCTCAGGGCGTGGCCCTTGTTGATGTGGATCACCTTGCCCACGTAGCGGTCCGTCTTGGCCCAGTGAATTTCGTAGCCCCAGGGCTTCTCCACTCGCGTCACGTCACTCATTCTTCCGTCCCCTCGCGCCCGTGGCGTGGGCGTGCATCGCGTCCGCCACGGGAATCAATAATTCATTCACGGCCTGCGCAGACGACGCCCGCACGGCCCGGCGCGCCAGCAAACGCGCCTCGCGGCTGTCGATCGTCAACAGCGCGCGTTTGATCACCGGGATCGACGACGGCGTCATGCTGAACTGCCGAAAGCCGAGCCCCACCAGCAATACCACGAGCAGCGGATCGGCGGCCATCTCACCACAGACCGAGAGCGGCCGCTGCTCCGCGCGCGCACCCACTGCCACGAGCCGCAGTAGTCGCAAGACAGCCGGCGCCATCGGCTCGTAGTGGCCGGCCAGACGCTCGTCCGTTCGGTCCACTGCCAAAGTGTACTGGATCAGATCGTTGGTTCCCACGCTGAGAAAGTCGGCGTCATGGGCGAGGGCGTCCGCGGTCAGCGCGGCGGCCGGGACCTCGATCATTGCGCCGATCGGGAGTCCGGCGAGGAGGTCGGAGAGACCGGCTTCGCGTGCGATCTCCACGATCGTCCGTCGGGCCTCGCGCATCTCATCCGCTGACGTCACAAACGGCAGCAGGATTCGCAGCGAGCCACTCGTCGACGCGCGAATCAGTGCACGGACCTGCACGCGAAACCGCTCGTCGTGCTGCAGACCGGCACGAATCCCCCGTAGACCGAATCGATCACGATGCCCGCCGGTACGCCACGCGCCGGTGCCGCGCTCCTCGCCCGCGTCGAATGTGCGAATCGTGACGGGCAGCGGCGCCATCGACGACAAGAGGCCGCGATAGACCGCGGCCTGTGCATCCTCCGCTGCGGCGTCTGGGTGGCCCGCGTCGAGCAGAAACTCTGAACGATAGAGACCGATGCCCTCGGCACCGGCGTCGATCACGCGCGCGATCTCATCCGCGATTTCGAGATTGGCCTCGAGGATGACGCGCTCACCGTCCGCAGTGACGGCGACCTTGCCGCGCAGGTCATCAAACGCCGCGAGTGCGGCACGCGCCAGTTCACCACGCTGCCGCCACCGATCCTGCGCCTCATCGGTCGGTTCCACCAGCACTTCACCCGACGTGCCGTCGATCGCCAGCATCTGCCCAGGCGTGATGGCCTGCGACGCGCCGCTGAGTCCGATCACCACCGGGACACCGAGCGACTTGGCCAGAATCACGGTGTGATGTGTGGGGCTGCCCACCTCGCACACGAGGCCGCGCACGCGCGTCCAGTCGAGCTGCGCCGCCACAGACGCCGGGAGCTCGCGCGCGACGACGATCACGGGCGGCTCGAGTTCGTGAATGAGGTCAACGAGTGGATCGAGGTCGGGGCGAAGATTGCGCTGAAGACGGCCGCTGACATCGGCGAGGTCGCCGACGCGCTCCGAGAGCCAGGCGTCCCCTTCGCGCGCGAAGACATCGTGCAATTCCTGAATCGCGCGTTGCAGCGCCCAGTCCGCGTTGATACGTTCGCTCCGGATCAACGCATCCGCACGCGAGACCAACAACGGGTCGTCGAGCATCAGCAACTGCGCGGCAAAGATCGAGGCCTGTGCGGCCCCGACTGTGCGCGAGACGCGCGAAGAGATTTCCTCAAGCTGCTGCCGCGTGCGGTTCCGCGCCGATCGCAATCGATGGCGCTCCCGATCCACGCCACTCGCCGCGAGCCGATAGCGGACGTCACGCGCATCACGCGCGGCCACGACGGCGCGGCCCAGCGCGACGCCGGGCGCGACGCCACGACCGTTATATTTGGTCATGCGGGGTCTTCGAAACCGCGCGCCGTAAAGGCGACAAGCGCATCGATAGCCACCTGTTCATCGGGGCCGTCGGCTCTGATGATGAGCGTCGTGCCGCGCGCCGCCGCCAGCAACAAGAGTCCGAGAATGCTCTTGCCGTCCACCATGCGGGCGCCTCGGCCCACCTGAATCTTGCACGTGAACTGCCCCGCCACATGGACGAAGCGCGCGGCCGCACGCGCGTGCAGCCCCAACTGATTGACCACCGGCGCGTGGAACTCGATCATGCGTCGCCGCGCAGAAGGTCCGACGCCACGCGAATGGCCACGCGTCCGTGCTCGCAGATCTCGCGCGCGAGCGCCACCAGGTCGTCAGTCGCTGGCGCTTTTGCCAGCTTGATCAGCATCGGCAGGTTCGCGCCCGTCAGGACCTCGACGCGGCCGCTCTCGAGAAACGACAGACCGAGATTTGACGGCGTGCCGCCGAACATGTCGGTGAGCAGCAAGACGCCGTGGCCTCGATCCACCTTCGCGATCGCACGCTCAAGCGCCTCGCGTGCGACCGTCACATCGTCATGCCACCCGATGGACACGGCCGTGAACCCGGGCAGATCGCCCACGATCATTTCCGCCGCGTTCAGAAGTTCCGTCGCGAACTGCCCGTGGCTGATCACCACAACGCCGATCGTGGGTTGAGTTGCCGTCGTCATGGTCGTGCCCTCAGCGTTTGGTGTCGCCGACTTCGCGATGACGGAGTCGCACCTGCGCCCCGGGGACATCGCCAAGCCGTTTGGCGAGAGCTTCGGCTATCGCCACTGATCGATGCTGGCCGCCGGTGCAGCCGATCGCGACCGTCAGGTACGCCTTGCCCTCGGCCAGATACTGCGGCAGCAGAAATCCAAGAAGGGCCGTGGTGAGTTTCAGGAACTGTCGCGCCGGCTTCTGCACGAGCACGTAGCGCGAGACGCGCGCGTCCTGTCCCGTGAGCGGACGGAGCGCGGGCACGAAATGCGGGTTGTTCAGGAACCGCACATCAAAGACCAGGTCCGCGTCCATCGGCACGCCCCGCCGGAAACCAAAGCTCATGACGTTGACCGTCAACGGCACCGGCGCGTCGCTGCCCGTGGCAAAGGCGACGACGGCGCGCCGCAACTCATGCACGTTCAGGTGTGACGTGTCGATGATCTGATCCGCCAGCCGGCGAATCGCCTGCAGCACACGCCGTTCTTCGCGCAGCCCCTCTTTCGGCGAGCGGGTCGGCGCCAGCGGATGCGGTCGACGTGTCTCACTGAATCGGCGGACCAGCATCGTCTCATCCGCTTCAAGGAACAGCAGCTTCGGCGCGAGCCCATTGCGGCGCATGAGCTGTCGATACACTTTGGGGAACGTCGACAGCGCCTCGCCTTCGCGGACGTCAACGACGACGGCCGCGCGTGTGATGTCGCTGCGAGTTTGCGTCAAGTCCGCAAAGGTCGGAATCAACGGCACCGGCAGGTTATCAACGCAAAAGAACCCGAGGTCCTCCAGCGCGCGAATCGCCTGCGACTTGCCGGCGCCTGACAATCCGGTCACCACGACAAACCGCGGCGCATTGCGGGCAATCAGCGCGGCAGCACGCTTACTCACGACTCGGCGTTTGCTCACAGCTCGTCGTCTCCGTCCCGCTCGGCCAATGTCTCCAGACGACGCTCGAGCCGCTCGGCGAGCAGTTTTGCGGCGTGCCGGCCGCGGGACCGCAGCAGTTGATTGCGCGCCGCGACTTCTACCAACATCGCCAGGTTGCGCCCAGGCGCGACCGGCATACGAATCAACGGCACCTTCACGCCGAGCATGTCGTGCAGCTCGGTGTCCAAACCCAGGCGGTCATACTCGCGCCCAGCTTCCCATCGCTCGAGTTGCACGACCAGTTCGACACGCTTCGATGCGCGCGTCGCCGAGATGCCGAAGAGGTCGCCGACATTGATGAGGCCGAGGCCACGAATCTCGATGTGATTGCGCGTCAGTTCCGGACAGGCCCCAATGAGCATCGACTGCGCGCGACACCGTACTTCTACCGTGTCATCGGCGACCAACCGGTGGCCGCGCACAACCAGGTCGAGTGCGCACTCACTCTTGCCAATGCCGCTATCGCCCGAGATGAACACACCGAGACCAAGGATGTCCATCAGCACACCGTGCAAGATTTCGCGCGGGGCCAGCGTGTCTTCCAGATGCGCGGTCAATCGCGCGATGGCGATCGGCGTGGCCAGGTGCGTGCGCAAGACCGGCACGCCAGTGCGCTCAGCCTCCGCGATCATCTCGGCCGGGGCCTCGAAGCCATTCGTGACGAGCACGCAGGGTAAATCGCGACCGAACAGCCGGCGCAGCGATCCGATCCGCGTCTCGCTATTCATCTTTTCGAGAAATCGGATTTCGCTCTCGCCGAAGACCAGCACGCGGCCAGAACGCAGATACTCATCGAAGCCGGCCAGGGCGAGCCCGGTCTTTTGAATGTAGGGCAGAACGATGTGTCGATCGAGTCCAGCCGAGCCCGCCAGCAGATCAGCCTCAAGGCCCGACCCGGCGCCGCGCGCGCCCAGCAGTGACCCGACCGTGGCGCCGCTCATGCTAATACAAGACCTTCCGCTGATTGGACGTTGGGATCTTCAGCTCTTCGCGGTATTTGGCGATCGTGCGCCGCGCGAGATCCAAACCTTCCTTCTGCAGGATGTTCATGATCTTCGAATCGCTGAGCGGCCGCTTCGCGTCTTCAGCGTCGATGATTTTCTTGATCCGCTGCTTGATCGTGACCGACGACACATTCTCACCGAACGAACTGCTGATCCCGCTGTGGAAGAAGTATTTCATTTCATACACGCCCTGCGGGGTGTGCATGTATTTGTTGTTCACCACACGCGAGACCGTCGACTCGTGCATGCCAATGTCATTGGCCACGTCACGCAGCACGAGAGGCCGCAGATGCTCGATGCCCTTGTCGAGAAAATCCTTCTGAAACGTAATGATGCTCGTCGCGACCTTCACGATCGTGCGCTGGCGCTGATCGACCGACTTCAGCAACCACAACGCCGATCGGAACTTGTCCTTCACGTAGGCGCGCGTTTCATCGGACGCTTCACCGGTCTTGTCGAGCAACCGGCGATACACCGGGCTGATCCTCAGCTGCGGCAGGCCGTCTTCGTTCAGCGCCGCGCGATACCCCTCGTCCGTCTTGATGATGTAGACATCCGGGATGACGTACTGCGAATCAGGCGGCGTGTAACGTGCACCCGGCTTGGGATCGAGATGCCGAACGATCTCGAGATGCTCTTTGACCTCTTCCGGCTCGATGCCCACGAGCTTCGCGAGTTCAGGAATCCGGTGGTTCTGCAGCAACCGCAGATGCTCGCGCACCAAGAGTTCGGTCGTGGTCCCCAACAGGCCGAGCGGCTTCAACTGCAGCAGCAGGCACTCCTGCAGGTCACGCGCGCCGACGCCTATCGGGTCGAACGACTGAATGTGCGCCAGCGCCGCCTCGACGTCGGGCATCTTCCAATCGCCCAGCGCCGCGATCTCTTCCAACGAGGCCACCAAATAGCCATCGTCATCGATGTTGCCAACAATCGCGGCACCGATCTCGCGCGTCAAGTCCGCGACGGCCTGCAGATTCAACTGCCACATCAGGTGGTCGGCCAGCGAACCGCGCGAGGATAGTGTGTTTTCGATCGGTGGCAGTTCCCGCACTTCCACGGCAGGCTTCGAGCCGCGGTAGCCATCGTCGAGGTATTCGCCGAAGAAATACTCGTAGTCGGCGTCATCCCACGTGTCGCCTTTATCTTCCGTGGTCTTGACGGGCTCGGGTTCGGCGTCGGTCGACGGAGCTTCCGGCGGCTGATCGTCGGCTTGGACCTCCTCGAGCATGGGGTTCTCGATCATTTCCTGATTCAAGAGCTCGGCCAACTCCAGCGTGGTCATCGGCAGCAGCTTGATGGCCTGCTGCAGCGAAGGCGTCAGGATCAGCTTCTGGGCGAGACGCGCGTAGAGTTTCTGGTGAATGGCCATCGGGTCGGTCTTAATGCAACCTGGATGCCATTTTATATGGAAAGAGTTAATCCAGTCGGAAATCGGCGCCGAGGTAGATCCGTTTGACCTCGTCGTCAGCCGCCAGCTCCTTCGGGGTACCCGACCGGAAGATGACGCCGTCATGGACGATGTAGGCGCGGTCGGTGATTTGGAGGGTTTCCCGGACGTTGTGGTCGGTCACGAGCACACCGATGCCCCTGGCCTTGAGGTGCTGAATGATCTTCTGAATTTCGCCGACGGCGATCGGGTCGATGCCGGCGAAGGGCTCGTCGAGCAACATGAACTTCGGCTGCATCACGAGTGCACGGGTAATCTCTGCCCGTCGGCGCTCACCGCCGGAGAGGTTGTAGGCCTTGGATTTGGCCAGCGGCGTGAGCCCCAGCTCGGCCAGCAGCGTCTTCAAACGCTCTTTCCGCTCGGCGCGCGAGAGTTTCAGCGTTTCGAGGATCGCCAGAATGTTCTGTTCAACGGTGAGACCGCGAAAAATTGAGGCTTCCTGCGGGAGGTAACCAATACCCGCGCGCGCGCGGACGTACATCGGGTCCCCGGTGACGTCGCGGTCATCGAGCAGGACACGCCCCGAGTCGGGGCCCACGAGGCCAACAACCATGCCGAACGTGGTCGTCTTGCCGGCGCCGTTGGCACCGAGCAGCCCGACCACTTCACCGCCCTTGACCTCCAGGCTCACGCCCCGGACGACGGTGCGGCCACTATAGGACTTCGTCAGACCTTCGGTTCGGAGAATCGGCATTATTTGATTGTCCAGTCCACGCAGTTCTTCATGATGCCCGACGTCGAGCCGGCGCCGACCGGATCCGTTACGGTGAACTGGCCCTGGCCCTTGCCGTCGGCGGTTTTCGTAAACGTCATGTACGAGCCCTGCACCAGACTACAAGACTCCGCGCCTTTCGGGTCGACCGCTCGCGTGATGACCCGCGAGGGCGACGTGCCGGACAACTTGTAGAGCCCCGTCTTGACGTCGTAGTCCATGCGGTCGACGCGCACCGTTCGATCCACGGACACACGCGCCACGACGCTCCCCGTCACCAGCATCCGCTTCAAGTCGTTCCCGTCGTCGGTGAGCCAGAGCTCGTTCACCACGCCGTAGATCTTGCCATCGCCACTATTGAGCAGGGTCGGCTCTGCAAGCGTGCCTGTGTAGGTCGCGTGATGATCGGCGTCGCGATATTCAAACTTCGCCGCCGTTGCCACGGTCGGGCCTTTGGCGGTTGAGGTCTGCATACTCGTAATCGGGAACCGCGTGGTGACCTTGCCGTCGGCCTTGACGTCGCCCTTCACGTCATCGAGCGACACCGACTGCGCCTCGATCCGCGTTTCGTCGTTGCCCTCGCCCTGCCACAGTCGCACATTGCCTGTGTAGACGGCCTGATGCTGATCACCGTCGTACAGCAACGACGTGGCGAACGCTTTCGTGATCTTCGACTCGTCGAACAGCCCCTTGCCGGCCTGCGCCTTGTCGGGAATCGTTTCCGTGCGCAATTCCCCAGACGCGCTGATTCCGGTCTTGTCGAGATCGATCGAGATCGTGCGCGCAAATACGCGGATCTTGTCGGTCTGCACGAGCTGCTTCCGGCCCGTCGTGCCGGTCTTGCTCAGCGCGAGCTTGCCGGTCTTGGCGAAGTATTTCATTTCGTCGGAGCCTTCGCCGTATTTCGCGCCGTCGATGAACTCCACGCCACCGCGGAACGTCGCTTCCTCAATGTCGGCGAAATCGCCGCCCTTCAGTGACAATGTCAGCTGATTGGACACGACCTTGCGCCGCATGGCCGCCCGGTCCTTCGATGCGGGCCTGGTTTCGAGAAATACGACGTCCTGCTGAAACTGCGCGTCGTTCAGGCCCTTCTCATCACCGTGCGCCGCGAACGACTTCGCTGTGATCTCGCGCTGGGGGGTCTCGGCACTGATCGGGAGCGCCACCTTCACGCCACCGGTCCCCGTCAGGTTCGTGACGGTCTGTCCGTCCTTCGCCAGTTGCACATCGAGCAAGTCGCCGTTGATTTGCTTTTTCCCCGTCTGACTCGACAGCACCATCGATGCCTGCCGCAGCAACTGCGCGCGCTTGATCGTGCGCCCATCGCCCTGGAACTCGAGCGTGATGTCGTCCGCGTGCATCTCCGGCGCCGCGCCACTCCCGCCGCCGACCGGCACGATGGCCGCGTGCGCGTGCAATTCCATCATCTGCAGACTGTGGTTGTCGTCGCTGAGGTGCATCTGCGCGCTGTCGGCGCTGATGACCTCGTGATCACGCGAGACTTGCGCCGCGCCGTCGAGCGACACGAAGTGCGTGCCGCGATTGATCAGCATCGTCTTGGACTGTGCGTCAAAGCGGCCCTGCCCGGCACTGTCAGCCGCCATGTGAATGAGCGCCTGGTCTTTCAGCGTCAGCAGCTGCTGATTGCGATCGTAGGTCGCGCCCACGCCGCTGCCGGACGCGCGCGTGTCGCTGAACGTCATCGCCCCGGGCATATCGAGGATGGCGTTGCTCTCGTTGTACACCGCGTCATCGGTCTTGATCGCCATGCCGTCCTGTTCCTGCATGACGACGCTGCCGATCAGGTGGGTTTCTTCGGGGATGTCGTTGGTCCTGTCACCGGGCGCTTTCGCGCGGAGCTCGCCTTTGTCAGCGGTGACCAGAAACGGCTTCCCGTCGCGATTGCCCATGAAACGCGGATTCTCGATCACGCGACGACCGTCGGTGTACTCCACCAGATTCGTGTATCCGACCTTGCTGACCTCTTTACCGTCCTTGCCGTAGCGGACCTGTTCAAAGCCCGGCGACATCTTCGATTGATAGCTGACGCCGGCTTCAAGGGCCGGTGGCAGTTTCGGTGCGGCGACCTGCGGCTTGTTCTCGAAGCGGGTGTAGAGAAACGCCGCGAAGCCGAGGCCAGCCAGCCCAATGGTGTAACGGAGTGGACGTTGCCAGCGCATTAGACGGCCACCGGCATGCGCACGTCCGCCACTGAGAGTTCCGTGGTCGTCTGTCCGCGAAAGTCGTTCTGCTCAAGGGAGTACGCGAGCTCGAGTCCGTTACGGTTGGTATTCAGATACGGCTCGCGGTCGCTCGCGCGCCACATCATCGCGCGAAATGCGCGACCGTCCTGGCGCAGCATGAGGGCGAGGTGCCGCTCCTTCAGGATACGCGGACGTTCAATCAACTCCACCGGCGATGCGCGAAACACCGGCTTGCGATTGCCTGCGCCGAATGGTCCCATCCGCAGCAAACCCTCAACGACGGCGCCGGAAATATCGCGCAGGCCGAGCGGGGCATCGATGCGGAGTCGCGGCAGCAAGTCTTGGTGTGTCAGTTGCTCCGCGCCGAGATCCGCGAGGCGCTTACGCAATTCAGGAATGCGCGACGCCTCGAGCGTGACACCGGCCGCCTGCTTGTGTCCACCGAACTTGATGAAGAGCTCGGGCATCGTCTCGAGCGCGGCCAGCAGATCGAATGCCGGAATGCTGCGGCACGAGCCATGGGCGATGCCATCTTCGATCGAGAGTACGACGGCGGGCTTGTGAAACGCATCGACCAGCTTCGACGCCACGATGCCGATGACGCCGCGGTGCCAGCCTTCACCGGCCACGACGAGGACGTTGTGCGCGCCGACTGAGGGGTCTTTTTCGACAGACCGCCGCGCCTCTGTGACAATGGCGGCTTCCTGCTCCTGGCGCTTCGTGTTTTCGCCGGCCAGCTGCGTCGCCAGTTCACGCGCACGTGCCCGAGTCGAGTGGTCTTTGCCACGCAGCAACAGCAGCTCGGCCGCGAGCTCCGGCGTACTCATGCGGCCGGCCGCGTTGATACGCGGCGCCATCATGAACGAGACATGGAAACTGTCAAGCGTCTTGCCCGTCAGCCCGCACGCTTCAATCAGGGCTTCGAGGCCGGCGCTGTTGGGCCCGGCCGACAGTCCCTTCAATCCCTCACGAGCGATGATGCGGTTCTCCCCCACCAGCGGTACGACGTCGGCGAGTGTCCCAATGGCGGCCATTTTCACAAAGTGCGGCAATAAATCTTCGCCGCGTCCGCTCGTCTGGAGCAGGCCCTGCACCACTTTCAGCGCGACGCCGACGCCGGCCAGGTACTTGTCGGGATACGCGCAATCAACGCGCTTCGGGTTGATCACGGCCAGCGCCTCCGGCAACTCCGCCTCGGGCTCATGGTGGTCCGTGATGATGAGGTCGATACCAAGTTCCTTGGCCCGCAGCGCCGCCTCGGACGCACGAATGCCACAGTCGACCGAGATCACGACGCGTGCGCCGTCCGCATGCAGCCGATCAATCGACGTCGGCTGCAGACCGTAGCCATCCCGCACGCGCTCGGGCACAAAGTGCGACACGTTCGCGCCCAGCAACTCGAGCGCGCGCCGTAGCATCACCGTTGAGGTGATGCCGTCCACGTCGTAGTCGCCGTGAATGGCGATCTTCTCGCCGCGCGCAACGGCGGCAAGCAGCCGGTCCACGCCTTCGCGCATGCCAGCCAGGCGAAATGGGTCGTGCAGTTGCGAGAGCTTCGGGTCGAGAAAATCGCGCGCCTCATCGACCGTCGCGAGGTCGCGCTGCGACAGCAATCGGCCGATCACCGGCGGCACGCCGAGCTCGCGCGTAAACGCCTCTCCGCGCACATCGTCGGACGGCGTGTCTTCCCAGATCACTCGCTGCATCAGACGGACGCGGGGGTCGGCTCAGATGCCGGCGGATTGAGGTCCACGATGCCGACGTCGCCCATCTGGCGGAACTTGCGATACCGCTCGTCGAGCCGAGTGCTGGAATCCATAGCCAACAGCTCATCGAGATGTCGGCCGATCGCTTCCGCCAGGAGCGCGGACGCCTCAACGTGATCCTGGTGCGCTCCGCCGACGGGCTCTTTGACGATCTCGTCGATCACATGCATCGCCAGCAGATCGGGCGCGGTGATCTTGAGGGCCTCTGTCGCTTCGACCTTCTTCTTCGCATCGCGCCACAGGATCGACGCGCATCCCTCTGGCGGAATGACGCTGTACATCGAAAACTCCAGCATCATCACCCGGTCGCCAATCGCGATGCCGAGCGCGCCACCGCTGCCGCCTTCGCCGGTCACGGTGACGACAATGGGTGTGTCGAGCAGCGCCATTTCGCGCAGATTGAGCGCGATCGCTTCGGCGACACCGCGCTCTTCGGATTCCGCGCCAGGATACGCCGCGGGCGTATCCACAAAGACGATGACGGGCCGCTTGAACTTCTCGGCCATTTTCATCACGCGCAGGGCCTTGCGGTAGCCCTCGGGGCGCGCATAGCCGAAGTTCCGGTAGATCTTCTGCTGAGTGTCGCGGCCCTTCTGGTGGCCAATGATGAAGACAGGCTGTCCACGGAACTGCCCCATGCCGGTCACGATGGCGTGGTCGTCGCCAAAGCGGCGGTCGCCGTGCAGTTCGATGAAGTCGGTGAAGAGGTGCTGCACGTAGTCGAGCATGCAGGGCCGGTCGGGATGGCGCGTCACCATGACGCGCTGCCACGGCGTCAGCGTTTTGAAAATCTCTCCGCGGAGTTCCGTCACGCGGCTCTCGAGCTGTGCGATCGAGGCGATCCGCTCGGGCGTCTGCGGCATCAGCGCCATCGCTTCGATTTCTTTCAACAGGACGGCGACGGGTTCTTCGAATTCCAGTGTATCGATCTTCTTGGTGGCCATGCGTCTCTCGCTCCTACTTCAGTTCCACTGAGCCGGCGCCGCAGAGCGCCTCAACATCTCTCACAAATAAATCCGAGGGCTTCACCCGGCGCGCAATCGCGGTCTTGATCCGCATGCCGTCGGGCGCGCCGTCCGTCGGCCCGGCGTCAATCACGATCGACACGCGCCGATCGCCGGGATGACGCTCAAACACGTTCCGCAGCGTATTCGCAAACTCTTTGCTGCCCTGCTTGGCGGGCACGGTGACGAGCACTTCACGGATTGACCGGTCACGGATGACGTCCAGCGGCACGAGTTCGGCCGCCTTCAAACTGCTCGAGTCGTCATCGCGCTCGAACTTGCCGCGCACCAGCAATAACGCATCATTGACGATGAAGCCGCCATAGCGCGCAAACGCTTCCGGAAACACCACCACTTCGACCTTGCCGCCCTCATCGTCAAGCATGAAGACCGCCATGCGGTCGCCACGCTTGGTCTTGAGCTGGCGGATGCCGGTCACGATGCCTGCCGTTGATACGTCGGCCTCGGGCTGCACCATCTCGACGAGGCGCTTCGCGCCGGCGATCTGCAAGGCCTCGGCATAGCGCTGCACCGGATGGCCGCTCATGAACAGGCCGAGTGCTTCTTTCTCGAATGTCAGGCCTTCGGTCTCGGTCCATGCACGCGCATCGGCCAGACCGGCGTTCGCATCTTTCTCATCCTTCGGCTCAAAGTCACCACCGAAGAGTGCCGTCTGCCCCTGTTCGCGATCACGCTGCACGCGGCCGCCATGGTCCACGATGCGATCGAGTCCCGCCACGATCTGCGCGCGCCACTGCAGCGGTCCCTTGTTGTTGGCCGGCGCGAGCAGATCAAAGGCACCGGCTTTCGCCAGGCTCTCAAACACCTTCTTGTTCACGAGCCGCATGTCGACCTGCTCAACCAGATCGAACAGCGAACCAATGGTGCCCAGCTGCTTGCGAGCCGCCAGCATCGACAGGATCGCGCTTTCCCCGACGTTCTTCACCGCGCCCAGGCCGAACCGCACGCCACCAGACTGCACGGTGAAGTGCAGATCGCTCTTGTTGATGTCGGGTGGCAGAATCGTCACGCCCAGGTCGCGACACTCCGAGAGATACAGCGACACCTTCTCGGAATCCTGCGACTCGATCGTCATCAGCGCGGCCATGAAGTGCTGCGGGTAGTTCGCCTTGAGATACGCCGTCTGATAGGCGAGCAACGCGTACGTCGTCGAGTGCGATTTATTGAAACCGTAACCGGCGAAGTACTCCATCAGGTCGAACACCTTGATGGCCTTTTTCTCGTTGATGCCCTTCGCTTTCGCGCCGTTCAGGAAGCGTTCGCGCTGCGCCTGCATGACGGTCGCGCTCTTTTTGCCCATCGCCTTGCGCAGCAGGTCGGCTTCGCCAAGCGTGAAGCCGGCCAGTTCACTGGCGAGGCGCATGACCTGTTCCTGATACGCGATGACGCCGTAGCTCTCTTTGAGGACGGTCTCCATCTGCGGCAGTTCGTACTTGATCTCTTCGCGCCCGTGTCGTCGGGCGATGTAGCTGTCGACGACCCCGCCCTTCAGTGGGCCCGGTCGATAGAGCGCGTTCAGAGCAATCAGGTCTTCGAGTCGTTGCGGCTTGGCCTTGCGCAGCGTGTCGCGCATGCCCGAGCTTTCAAACTGGAAGACCCCGTGCGTCTGGCCCGCGCAGAACAACGCGAACGTCTTCGGGTCATCGATCGGGAGCTGGTCCAGTTCAATGACGTCGCCGGTTGTCTCCTTGATGTGCTTAACCGCGTCGTCGAGCAGCGTGAGCGTGCTCAGACCGAGGAAGTCCATCTTCAGCAGACCGACGCGTTCGATCTCTTTCATCGACCACTGCGTCGTGATTTCGTTGTCGTTCTTCTGGCTCTTGTAGAGCGGTACGAACTCGGTCAGTGGCTTGGGCGCAATGACGACACCCGCGGCGTGAATCGATGCGTGCCGGGTCATGCCCTCCAGACGACGGGCGACTTTGAGGAGTTCGCGGACGCGTTCGTCTTTCTTTTCGAGCTCGGCCAGCGCCGGAATTTCTTCGATGGCCTTGTCGAGCGTCATGTCGAGCGTGGCCGGGATGAGCTTGGCGACCCGATCGACTTCCGAGATCGGGAATTCCATGACGCGGCCTACATCGCGCACGACGGCGCGGGCTTTCATCGTGCCGAACGTGATGATCTGCGCGACGTTCTCGCGGCCGTACTTCTCCGTGACGTACGTGATGACTTCGCCGCGACGACGTTCGCAGAAGTCGATATCGATGTCAGGGAGGCTCACGCGCTCCGGGTTCAGGAAGCGCTCGAAGTAGAGGTCGAAGTGCAGCGGATCGACGTCCGTGATCCGCATGCAGTAGGCCACGAGGCTGCCGGCGGCCGAGCCGCGGCCCGGGCCGACCGGAATGCCCTTTTCGCGCGCATACCGGATGAAGTCCCAGGTGATGAGGAAGTACCCCGGGTAGTTCATCCGCTTGATCATCGCAATTTCGTACGCCAGGCGCTCTTCGTACGCCGCCAGCGGATGCCGCAGTGTGCCGTCGGCCTCCATGGCTTTCAGGCGGCCCATGCGCTCGGCGAGACCTTCGCGCGTGATGTGCTCGAAGTACGTCTCGACCGTGAACCCCGGCGGCACCGCAAAGTCGGGCAAGTGCGCTTCGCCGCTTGGCAGTGTCACGTTGACGCGCTCGGCAATGCGCATCGTGTTGCTGAGCGCGTCTGGATAGTCGCCGAACACTTGCGCCATCTCGGCGCCGGTCTTCAGGAAAAACTGGTCGCCGTGATACTTCAGGCGCTTCTCGTCGCTCTCGTTCTTGCCCGTGCCGATGCACAGCAAGATGTCGTGCGCGTGCTGATCGCTCTGTTTGAGATAGTGCACGTCGTTGGTCACCACCAACGGCAGGTTGAGATCTTTGGCAATCGGCGCCAGGCCGATGTTGACCACGCGCTGATCCTCGATGCCCTGATACTGCATCTCGAGGAAAAAGTTGTTGGGGCCGAGAATGTCGCTGTAGGTCGCGGCGGCTTCGCGGGCACGCTTCATGTTGTCGGTGCGCAGGCCCGTGGCCACCTCGCCCTTCAAACAACTGCTGAGACCGATCAGCCCCTTCGAGTGCTGCGCCAGCAACGCCTTGTCGATGCGTGGCTTGTAGTAGAAGCCCTCGGTGTACCCGGACGACACCAGCTTGATGAGGTTGTGGTACCCCTCAAGATTCTCGGCGAGCAGCACGAGGTGGTTCGCGGTTTCGCCCGGCGTGCCCGACTTGTCGCGCCGATCGCCCGGCGCGACGTACACCTCACACCCAAGGATCGGGTTGAGCCCGCGCTTGCGCGCTTCGTCGTGAAACACCACGGACGAAAACATATTGCCGTGCTCGGTCACCGCAACCGCCGGCATCTTCAGTTCCGCCACCTTGTCGAGCAACTCGCCGATCCGGCAGGCGCCGTCCAGCAGCGAGAACTCGGTATGCAGGTGCAGGTGAACGAAATCTGACACGTGCCGCTACTCCCACTCGATCGTGGCGGGCGGCTTCGAGCTGATGTCGAGCACGACGCGATTAATGCCGCGCACTTCGTTGACGATGCGCGACGACATTGTGGCGAGCAGATCGTGTGGGAGCCGGGCCCAGTCGGCCGTCATGCCGTCGCGGCTCTCCACGGCGCGAATCGCCACGGTGAACTCGTAAGTGCGCTCGTCGCCCATGACGCCGACGCTCTGCACAGGCAGCAACACGGCAAACGACTGCCACACTTTGCGATACCAGCCCGCAGCCCGAATCTCTTCCGCGATGATCGCGTCGGCACGGCGACAGAGCTCAAGCTTCTCGCGCGTCAACGCCCCGAGGACGCGCACCGCCAGGCCCGGCCCGGGGAACGGCTGGCGCCAGACGAACTCGTCTTCAAGCCCGAGCACGGTGCCCACGCCGCGCACCTCGTCCTTAAACAACTCGCGCAGCGGCTCAAGCAGCTTGAAACGCATCCGCTCTGGTAACCCGCCCACGTTGTGATGGCTCTTGATGACGGCCGACGGCCCCTTCACCGACACGCTCTCAATCACGTCGGGATACAGCGTGCCCTGGGCGAGAAAATCAAACTGGCCGAGCTCGTTCGCGCGCTTCTCGAACACGTCGATGAACAGCCCCCCGATGATCTTCCGCTTCTTCTCGGGATCGGTGACATCCGCGAGCCCGTCGAGGAAGAGATCGGTCGCGTCCACGAACTCCAGATTCAGCCCCAGACGTTGAAAGCGCGTGCGGACCTGCTCGGCTTCATTCATCCGCAACAGACCGTTGTCGACGAACACGCAGGTGAGGCGCGGCCCAATCGCCTTGTGGATCAGCATCGCGGCGACGGTCGAGTCGACACCACCCGACAGGCCGCACAACACGCGCCCCTCGCCGACCGTCGCGCGAATCCGCGCCACGCTCTCATCCACAAATGACGCCATCGTCCAATCGCCGCGGCACCCGCAGATGTGGAACGCGAAGTTGCGCAGGATGTCGGCGCCATGCTCGGTGTGCACGACCTCCGGATGAAACAGGATGCCGTAGATGCGTCGTTCGACATTCTGCATGCCGGCGACCGGCGCGTTGGCGCTCGTCGCCGTCACGTCGAATCCTGGCGGCGCCGCCGCGACGAAATCGCCGTGGCTCGCCCATACGCGAATCGCACTGGGCAGTCCCTCGAACAGCGCGCAACCGGGCTGCGGCGACACCATCGCGTGACCAAACTCGCGATGTGCGGCAGGGCTCACGGTGCCGCCGAGCAGATGCGTCAGTAGTTGCATGCCATAGCAGATGCCCATGACCGGCACCCCCAGCTCGAAGATGCCGTTGTCGACCATCGGCGCGCCCGGATCAGATACGCTGCGCGGACCGCCCGACAGGATGATGCCAGTCGGCTGCCGCTTCGCAATCTCTGCGGCGGGCATGGTGTGCGGCACGATCTCGGAATACACCGACAGCTCGCGCAAGCGGCGCGCGATCAACTGGGTGTACTGCGAGCCAAAATCCAAAACAACAACGGTCTGATGGGTCACGTGTGACTCGGGTTGTGGCAAAAGCGAGGCCGGACACCGGCACATCGCGAAGTTCTCGCTATTATAAGCGTGTGCGTCACTTAGCCGTTATTGCCGGTGCAGCGATTTTGCTCTTGACCGGCATGGAAACCGTCGCTGCGCCCGCGCGCATCCAGCCGACTGCGCTGCCCTTCACCTTGGGATGGACGCGTGACTATCAGGGAACGCCGCCGGTCACCGCCGCCGTGTCTGACAGTGGCTGGCTCGTCGCGGGTTTTGCCGATCGCGTGGAGTTCATCTCGCTGACCACAGGGCTGCCAGCCGGCAGCTTGCCGCTCCCCGCGCCGCATCTGGGATGTGATCCCACGTCATGCGTGTTGGCCGACGATACGACTGTGCGATCCGTGAATGTGGCCACCAGATCGGTGCGTTGGCAAAAATCGACGCAAGGACCGCTGGCGTTCGCACCGACGCTGCGCAGTGGCTGGGTCTTCCTCTCGACGAACGACGGCAAGACCGCAAGCAAGATCGTCGCGCTGCGCGACACGGATGGCGGCGAAGTGTGGTCGTACTCGTCAACAGCCCGCCTCACCGGACCGATTGCCGTCGACGGGGACCGGATGGCGATTGCGACCGCCGACTGGTCCATCACCATGCTGGACCTCCGCACCGGCAAGACGGTCTGGACGACGCCGATCTTTTCTGGGCTCCCGGGCACGCCGCGCCTCGGCGGTGGCGTCGTGTACGTCGGGACCGAGACGCGTGAACTGCTCTTTCTCGATGCGGCCAACGGCCGGATCACTGACACGCATCATCCGGGCGCCGTGGTCGTTGGCGCACCGGCACTCGACGAGCATTTGATCTACACCGGAGGCCAGGACGGCGTGCTGAACGCCTTCGACCGCGGCACGGGTGCCGTGCAATGGCGCGCGAACCTGCCGACACGGCCGGCGGACATGGGGCCGGTCACGGGCCCGAATCTCGTGATGATCGCGTTGCGGAACGGCGCCGTGCAGGCCTACCTGGCGGATGGCGACGGCAAGAAGACCGCCGCAACGCTCGCGGCGCCAGGCCCCGGCGACAACACGATTCAACTGCGGGTGCCGCCGATGATCGTGGGCTCAGGCCCGAGCACGCGCATCGTCACGATCAGCGTGGCCGTCGGCGACTCGGCGAAATGGTCTGCCACGGTGCTCACAGGCGGGAACCGCTTGCCGGTGACGAACGTTCCACCGCCGGTGATTCCTGGCCTGGCGCTCAAGCTGAGCCCAGCGGTTCCACCACCGACGCCGCCGAAATAGCTAGACGTCCTGCTCCACAAACCGCCGATACTGCGCGGCGTAGGCTGACAGGGCCGTCAGGTCGATCCACTCAAACAACAACCCGCGCACCAACCACGCCGCCGCCTGCAACGGCACGACCGACAAGCCCACCAGCGGCACCCACGCGATCAACCCGAGTCCCGCGGTCACGAGCAGCGATGCGGCCGTCCCCAGCACGCTGATGGTCGCGATCACGCCGAAAATGCCGGCGACCTGGCGGGAGTCATGCAGGAGGAAGGTGCGCAACCGCGTCGCGGCTTCGCCCAAGGCGCAATCTTCCGAGACGATGATGATCTGGAGGAGCAGATACAGCAGGTTGATCACCGTGATGACGACCACGAGCGCGCTGGTGGCGACGAGCAGCACCAGCGGAAATGCCGAGATCCATTCCGTGCGTGTCGCGAGGCGATACGCGCTGATCATGCCGGCCGCGTAGGCTCCGCCGCTGACGGCGTACGCGGCGATCATCCACCCACCGAGCACGGCAAATCGGCGTCCGCAATGCCGCACGCCGCCGAGAAAGACTTCGAGGTCTGACGCATTCGCGCGTCGCATCAGGTCAAAACGCAACGACCCGGCATGGAGTTCATCCGACGCCTGGCGTTCACCGCGGACGAGAACCGTCAGCGACCCCGCTTTCACCAGAAACAGAATAATCGCGCCGCCGCCGGCGACCACACTCACGGCCAACACAAACGTCGCGAGGGCAATCGGCGAACCGAAGAGCGAAGCGAGCACCATGCCGGCGCCGGTGCGGAGTCCCTGCGAGAGCAACGACGAGAGGTCGTTGCCGACGAGCACCGCGACCATCAGCGCGCCACCGACGATTGGCACACCGAGCGCGGCTTTGTAGAGCGTGTCGGCGGCAAACTCGACGACGACGAGCGGCCAGTTGGCGGCGGTCACAAGACCACCCCGGCGAAGGGCCACACGCAGACGCAAAGCAGACATGACTTAGGTGGTATTCTGACACGCGGTTGTCCGCCTGCCCCGGTACACCGGTGCGCATATCTTCGACACGACTCCTCTTCGCCGGCATTAGCCTCGCACTCGCCCTCACTGCAGGCGGGGCGATGTGGGATGTCTTGCGCTTTGGCACCAGCGCGAACGCCACCGCCGAGCACATCGAACAGCACATGCGCACCGTGCTCGCCGCACGCGCGCAGGAACTCTCGGCCCTCACCGCTCGCGCTACACCGCTCACGGCCGACATCGCCAGCGCGATGGTGGACCGCGAAGCGCTGCCGCAAGTGTTTCTGAAACTGGTCGACATCACGGCCCCATCGCACGGCACGGCGTCGCTGACCATCTACTCGGCCGACTACCGCACACTGGCATGGAGCGACGGCCCGGCCGAAGACCTCGGCGCGGATCGACTCCGGAGTGCCGACGGCCTCTTTGTGACGGAAGGCACGCTCGGTCTCCGCCTGGTGCACATCCGCGCGCTCCGCACGGGCGACCATCTCGTGGGCGTTGCGGCGGCCGAAAGCCTGCTCGCCTTCTCGGTCGGCGGCGCGCCGGAACGCCCACTCGCCTTCAGCACGCCGTACGGCGACGTGACCCTGGTGCCGCCGTCCATCTCCAGCGCCGGCGACAACGTGCCGCGCCCCCACACGTTCATGGTCACCGACCCGGGCGGCGCGCCCCTCGTCGAGGTCCGCTACAACCCGGACACCATCGCCGCGACGCGGTCGGCGTTCCGACGCGCGGCCGCGGCATTTGCTGCTCTGCCGCTGATCCTCACATTGCTGCTGCTGGCCGGCCCGTGGCTTAACCGTCGCCGGCAGTCGCGCACATCGGCGCAGTTTCTCGCCTGGTCCGTCGGCATCGCGGCGTTGCTGGCCGCCTGCACGACCGGCGTGTTTCAACTGGCGCGTGTGGCCGGAACGGCAGAGCTCGTCCGCGTGCCGGCGTGGGGCCTTCTCGCCGTCGGTCTTGCGGCCCTCGGCCCCGTCTCCTGGTGGCTGCGCCGGCGTCCTCGTCGAGACCCCGCGTCGTTGCCAGCGCGCTTTGTGATCGAGCAGATCGGCGCCGGTGTCATCGCCGGTGCCTGCCTCATCGCGCTCCTTGTCTTCTTTCATTGGCGGTTGAACGCGGCGTCCTTCGATCAGTGGCAGTTCCCGATTTTTCCGTTGCGACTACCCAGCCTCCTCGGTCTTGCGGGCGTGCTGCTGGTCGCCGCCGCAGGTGTGTGGGCCGCGGCAGCGTCGCTCGCCATCAGCGCTGAGCGCTGGCGCGTGCGTGGCGTCGCCTCGGCATCGAGCGTGCTGACGGCCGTGCTGTGGGCCGCATCGATCGCAGCCGGCGCCACAGCCCTGCACGCTACGGGCTTCCCGATTGCGACGCTAGGCCTGACCACGAGCACGCTGGCGGTCATCGCATTTGGTCTGACGGGCACGGTGTTGCGCCGTCGATACCGCCGCGCGACGCAAGCGGCGCGGCTGGTGCTGCTCTTCGCCATGCTCGTGGCGCCGGCGATCGTGTCGTACGCATCGGCAGACTTCTATGCCGACGCCACGGCACGGCACATCATCGAGACGGAATACGCGCGCGCCGTCCAAAGCGCCGAGCAACCCCAGCATCTGCAGGAAGAGCTGCGCGCGGCACAAGCCGAGATCGACGCGTTCCCCGGTCTCGCCGACATCGTCAATCAAACGCCCACAACGCCGACGCAAGCGGCGTTCACTGTCTGGAGCCGCACGAGCCTCGCGCGCAATCGCGTGACGTCGGCGATCGAGCTCTACGACGCGAACGGCACGCTGGTCAGCCGCTTCGCGCTCAACGTGCCGGAGTACGGCGCGCCCGGCGACGGTGAACGCGTCACGAGTTGCGACTGGACGCAATCGGGTGAAGCGGGACGCCTCGGCGCCGAAGAACGTCGGATGCTACGTGGCGAACGGGCGCTGTGCGATCCCAACGGCGGACGCCCTCACGGCTCCATCGTCGTGCATCTGATGCCCGACTATCGTGCGCTGCCGTTCATCTCGTCCGATGATCCGTACTTCGATGTGTTGCGCCCCGGCGATGCCGAACGCGCCTCGCGCGTCGCTGATCTCCAGGTGGCCGTGTACGGCTGGGGCCCGCTGACGCGATTCGCGTCCGGCAACGTTGCGTGGCCCATCACATCCGCGCTCTTCGACCGCATCTATCAGTCGCGCCAGTCGTTCTGGGCGGATCTGCGCGCAAAGGATCGCGACTACCACGTCTATTTTTCTAACGATCGCGGCGGCATCTATGCCGTTGGCTATCCGGTGACGACGCGGTTCGAACATCTCACGCGGCTGGCCGAGGCGACGACACTGCTCTTCGGCGTCTTTGTGTTGCTTCTCCTCGGCGCCACCGCCTTCGGTCCGTTCGTGCGACGCAAGGCGGCACCGCTGCGCGTGCTGGTCACAGAAGTGCGCACGAGCTTTTATCGGAAGCTGTTCCTGTATTTCGTACTGGCCGCCGTCGGTCCCGTCGTCGCCCTCGCGCTCGTGTTTGGCACCTACATGTCCGACAAGTTCCGCGCCGACATCGAAAGCGAAGCCACTGACGTCGTCATCGTGGCGCGCCGCGTGTTCGAGGAACTGCTCACGCTGCAACAGTCGGCGCCCACCGACGATCTGCTCGTGTGGATCGGACAGGCGATCAATCAGGACGTCAATCTGTTCAGCGGATCGCAACTGGTGGCCACGAGTCAGCGCGACCTCTTTGACTCGGGGTTGCTGCCAACGCGCACGCCGGCGGCGGTCTATCGCAACATCGCGCTCAACCGACTGCCAAGTTACACGGGCGACGACCGCTTGGGCGGCTTTTCATATTTGATTGCCGCCGCACCGGTCCCGGGTCGCGGCCGCGACACGATTCTCAGTGTGCCACTGGCGCTCCGGCAGCGGGAACTGGCGCACGAACTCGACGAACTGAACCGCGGCGTGCTCGTCGGCGCCGTGCTCGTCGTCATGCTCGTCGCCGTACTCGGCGTCTACGTGGCCGGACGCGTGTCGACGCCGGTGGCACGCTTGACGCGCGCAACGCGACAGATCGCCGCCGGCAAACTCGACGTGCGCATTGCCGCCGACACCGCCGACGAACTGAAACGCCTGGTCGACGACTTCAACATGATGGCGTCGACGCTCGCGGCGCAGCGCGACGAACTGACGCGTACGAATCAAATCAAGGCCTGGGCAGAGATGGCGCGGCAGGTCGCGCACGAGATCAAGAACCCGCTGACACCGATGCAACTCTCCGCCGAGCACCTGCAGCGCGTGCACAAAGATCAGGGCCGTCCGCTCGGCGATGTGTTCGACCAGTGCATCGACACGATCCTGCGGCAGGTGCGATTGTTGCGTCAGATCGCGAGCGAGTTCTCAAACTACGCGGCGTCACCAACCCCGCAGATCACGGCCGTCGCGGTCTCTGAGTTCCTGACGGAGTTGATCGCGCCCTATCAGGCGCCCGACAGCAACATTCGCATGCAAGTCACCGTGTCCCCGCAACTGTTCCCGGTGGCCGCCGATCGCACGCTGCTCTCACGCGCGCTGACCAATCTGCTGGAGAACGCGCGTCAAGCAATGCCCTCCGGCGGATCGATCACCGTCACGGCCGCGCCCGAGGATGCGACGTGGATGAAGATCGCGATCACCGACACCGGCGTGGGCATGGACGACACAGCGCGCGCGCGCGCGTTCGAGCCGTACTTCTCCACGAAGACGGCCGGGTCCGGCCTCGGACTGCCGAACGCGAAACGCAATGTGGAGTTGTGTGGTGGGACGATGATCCTCGAGAGCGCGCCGGGTCAGGGGACGTCGATTACGATCCGGCTGCGGCGGGCGGCGGCACCTGGCCACGACGATTCCGCACACGGCTGACGATTTGTCCGACGAATGCTGACAAGAGATAGGTGTAGGCCAGCACGAGCAGTGTGGCCTGCGGCTGTGTGCCGAGCAACACGAGGAACAGCACAAATCCCAGCAGCGGCAATCGCGACTGTTGGTACCCGAGATTGAACGTCTTGAAACTGCGGAAGCGGATCGTTGACACCATCAACAGGGCCGGCGCCACCACGACGCCGACCGCTGCAAACTGCTGCGAGAGTCCGGAGAGTTCGCGCGGAAATGCGAAGACGGTGGATGCAATGACACCGGCCGCCGCCGGGCTCGCCAGGCCGACGAAGTAGCGCTTGTCGACCTGCGTCGTGGTCTGCACGTTGAACCGCGCCAGACGCATCGCGCAGGCGACCACGTAGACAAAACCGACGGCCCATCCCCAGCGCCCGAGATCCGACAACCCCCACGCAAACGCCAGGATCGCTGGCGCGACGCCGAACGAGATCACGTCGGCGAGCGAATCAAGCTGCAAACCAAACTCACTCGACGTCCCGGTCATGCGGGCGATGCGGCCGTCCATCATGTCGAGCACAACCGCGATGCCGATAAACGGTGCTGCCGTCGCAAGATCGCCGCGCATCGCGTACATCACGCAGGCGTAGCCGCAGAACATGTTGCCGACGGTGATCAGGCTCGGCAGCAGAAACATGCCGCGGCGCTTGCGCTTGGGGCGTTCGAGCTTCCGGTCGGGGGCGCTGAAGTTCATTGTGGGCATTCTACCCGGCCAGACGCGCCAGCACCGATTCGCCGGCGGTCGTGCGGTCGCCCGGCTTGACGAGGATGGTTGCGCTCAGCGGCACGAACACATCCATGCGCGAACCGAACTTCATGAGCCCAATACGGTCGCCGGCCGACAGTTGTTGGCCCACCGCGAGGCGGCACACCACCCGGCGAGCCATCATGCCGACGATCTGGCGCACGACGATCGTCACTCCGTCATGATCCATCCAGATTTCTGACCGCTCGTTCTTGGCCGCGTCGTGGTGATACGCCGGCACAAAGGAGCCGGGGTGATATTCCACGCGACGCACCGTGCCGGAGACCGGCGTGCGATTGATGTGCACGTCGAGCGGCGACAGGAACGTGATGATCTGCAGCCACTGCCCTTCCGGTGCGTAGCGCGGATCGGCAGGGCCGGCATGCATGATCTTGCCGTCGGCCGGCGCGAGCACGAGCGACGCGTCCACTGGAGACGTTCGATCGGGATCGCGAAAGAACAAAGCGACCGCAATCGGAACGAGCAGCAGCAACGCGGCGATGACGACCGACCATCGCGAGATCGCGAGGGCCGGCAGACAGACTACCGCCACAAATGGCCATGCGGCGTGATCGATTTTCACGCCCCGATCTTACTTGAGATCAGCTGGCGCGTTGGCGCGACAGCGTCTCAATCAAATCTTTCAAACGGAGTTTGCGTCTCTTGAGTGCAGCTTCTTCAAGCTGCTCGTGTTCGGAGGGGTGCGGGATGGTGGTGTAGCGACGAACTTGCTCATCAAGCTGGTGGTGCTCGATGAGCAGCTGATGGAGATCCTGAGCTTCGGTCATGCTCGCCTCCTGACGTGGAACGACTAACAAGGCGGAAAGTAGCACAACCCGTCAGATCGCGGCAAGTCGCCGACACCACAACACCAGCGCGTCCTCTCGAGGCTGCTCGTAGTAGTCCTTGCGCACGGCTTCAACGGCATAGCCAAGGTGCGCGTACAACGCGAGCGCAGGCTCATTCGATCGCCGCACTTCGAGCGTCGCCTTGGTTGCGCCGGCCGCAACGGCTTCCGCGTGCACAGCGCGCAATAGTTGGCTCGCCAGCCCCCGTCGCCGTTCATCAGGATCAACCGCGAGGCTGTTGATGTGCAACTCGTCGAAGATGACCCAGCACGCGCAGTAGCCCACGGTACGAACGATGCGGCCGTGCTCGCGCATGATGTAGAGACGCGCGACGTCGGTGTTCGCCAGTTCCCAACGCAGCGACTCCGCGCTCCAGGGATTCGTGAACGTCCGTGCCTGCAATGCCGAGATCTCGGTCAGGTCGTCGTCGGCCGCTGCGCGCGTGATCTCGATCGCGTCGCTCACGCGCGGCGACCTCCGCGTTCGCGCTCTCGCACGATCTCCGCGTCCGTGCGACGGACGTAGTTGAGCCGCACGGCGTGTGGTCCGCCCATTGTCCCGCCGCCGTCGGCAACGAGGCGTGCCGCCGCATCGGCAAGGGCCATGGTCGGCGCCACGACCTCCCAACCGGCGCCGTGCCATGTGTCGGCGTATTTCATGGCGCCGTCCCCAGACGTCACAACGCGGCCTGCAGGTGCGAGGGCAACGACCGTGGCGATGAGTTCTGTTGCAGAACCGACCTGTGGTCCCGTCAGGTCAACGCCATCGCGCCACGCGCTGAAGAACACCTCGCCACGGAGGCCATCAACACAGGGCACGAGCACCGTGCCCTGCTCAACGGCAGTCGGCATTGAGCGAAACAGTGCATCAAGGGTGGGCACGCTTGCCACCGATCGGCCGAGCGCCATCGCCCATCCCTGCACGGCGGCCACACCGACTCTGAGCCCGGTGAAGGAACCCGGCCCCGCGACGACGACGAAGGTGTCGATCTCGGGCAAGGTCAGGCCGTGCTCGGCCAGCAGTGCGACCGCTTCAAGAGGGAGTCGCTCGGCGTGCGACCGCGGGTCGTCCCCGGCGCGGCCCACAGACGTGCCCTCACGCCAAATCGCCATCGACCCGGCGCGCGTGGAAGTATCGAGAGAAAAGAGCGTCACAGGCTCACTAGGTTACCCTTGCTTGGTAACCTATAGCGTACGTGTCCTCGTCACCGCCCTCCGCCCAGACCGCAACACCTGCCATGCGCCAGTACCTGGACGTCAAACGCGTCCATCGCGACGCGTTGGTGGTGTTTCGCATGGGCGACTTCTACGAGATGTTTTACGAGGACGCCGTCGCGGCGGCGCGCGTACTCGAACTGACGCTGACCTCACGGGCCAAGGACGCGTCGGGCACGGCGATTCCGATGTGTGGCTTTCCGTATCACGCGCTCGACAACTATCTCGGCCGATTGATCCGCAAGGGCTACCGCGTCGCCATTTGCGATCAGGTCGAAGATCCGAAAAAGGCCAAGGGACTCGTCAAGCGCGAGGTCACTCGCGTTGTGTCGCCGGGCACCTTCACCGAGTCTTCGTTTCTCGATGCGCGTGAGCCGGCGTTTCTGGCGGCCGTGTCGTTCGGCGCGGGCACGCATCCGCCGATTGGCATTGCGTTCCTGGATACGTCGACGGGCGAGTTTGCGGCCACCGAATGCACCGGCCCCGGTGCGCGCGCCGCCGCAAGCGCCGAGCTCGCCGTTATCCGTCCGAAAGAGTTGCTGATCGCCGACGAAGCGGACGTAACTGATCTCTTGCCGGTTTTTGCGACGGTGCGCGTCACGCGCGTCGAAGGGTGGACGTTCGAGCGCACACGCGCCGAAGAAACGCTGATTCAGCAGTTCAAGGTCGCATCGCTCGCCGGATACGGCCTCGATCACGCGCCGCTCGCCACGGCAGCGGCCGGCGCCATCGTGAGCTATGTGCGGACGACGCAGCAGGCGGACCTCACGCATGTGCGTGACATCGCGCTGCGCTCGGCCAGCGATGCTCTCGCCATTGATCCCGTCACACTGCGGCACCTGAACATCGTCGAAGGTGTGGATGGCGGCCGCGACGGTTCACTGCTCGACGCGATCGATCGCACGATCACGGCCATGGGCGGCCGACAGCTGCGTGGCTGGCTGTTGCGGCCACTCGTGACCGTCGAACGCATTCAGGACCGGCTCGACGCGGTCGAAGACTTTGCGTTCCGCACCACCGAGCGCGCGAAGCTGCGCGACACGCTGAAGAACATGCACGACCTCGAGCGACTGATGGCGCGCATCTCGCTCGGCACGGGAGGGCCACGCGACATCGCCAGTCTCGGCCAGTCAGTCGCGCTCGTGCCGCGCGTGCGCATGTTGCTCAGTGAGCTGTCGGCACCGCTGATCAAGAGTCTCGTCGCAGAGTTAGACGACCTCGCCGACCTCCGCGCAGATATCGACGCCACGGTCATCGAGGAACCGCCGCTGCTGGCGCGCGACGGCGGCATGATTCGCGACGGCGTCGACACGGAACTCGATGATCTGCGCTCGATCAGCCGTGGAGGCAAGACCGCGATCGCGGCGATGGAAGATGCCGAGCGCCTGCGCACCGGCATCAACTCCCTGAAGGTGCGCTATAACCGCGTCTTCGGCTACTACATCGAGATTTCGAAATCGAATCTCGATTCGGTGCCCGCCGACTACATCCGCAAGCAGACGGTTGTCGGCGGCGAGCGGTTCATCACGCCGGGCCTGAAGGAGTTTGAAGACAAGGTCCTCACGGCCGACGAGCGCATCCTGACGCGCGAGTTGGAAATCTACGAGAAGCTGCGCGCGCGGGTGATTGCGGAATCAGGGCGCGTGCTCGACACCGCGCGCGCCCTGGCATCGCTCGACGCGCTGTCGGCGCTGGCCGATACGGCCGCTGCCGCTAACTTTACGAAGCCGGTCATACACGCGGGCGCCGAGTTCTCCGCCACCGACGTGCGGCATCCGGTCGTCGAGCGCCACGTGGCCGGTGCATTCGTGCCGAATGATGTGCAGCTCGATGACGTCGGCAAACAGCTGATCGTGTTAACCGGCCCGAACATGGGCGGCAAGTCGACTTTCCTGCGACAGACGGCGATTCTCGCTGTGCTCGCGCAGGCCGGTTCGTTCGTACCGGCCCGCAGCGCCAAGCTCTCGGTCGTCGACCGCATCTTCGCCCGCGTTGGCGCCTCCGACAACATCGCCCGCGGCCAGTCCACGTTCATGGTCGAGATGCAGGAGACGGCGGCGATTCTGCATACCGCCACATCGCGCAGCCTCGTCATCCTCGACGAAATCGGGCGCGGCACCGCCACCTTTGATGGCCTGAGCATCGCCTGGGCGGTGGCCGAGTATCTGGCGACGAACGATCGCGTGCGACCGAAGACCATCTTCGCGACGCACTATCACGAACTCACGGACCTGGCCGACGCGCTGCCCAGCGTCGCAAACTTTCACGTCGCGGCCCGCGAGTTCAAAGACGACATCATCTTTCTGCACAAGGTGATCGAAGGCCGGTCCGATCGCAGTTACGGCATTCAAGTCGCACGTCTTGCGGGTCTCCCCGCTGTCGTGGTTCGACGTGCCTCAGACATTCTCAAATCGCTCGAGCAGGATGAAATGCAGCGCGGTGGCCGGCCGACGCTCAGCAGCGCGGCGCCGGCGGCGCAGCAACAGCTAGGCCTCTTCCATACCGCGGAAGCCCATCCCGCGCTCGATCGCTTGCGGGCAACGGACGTCGATCGCCTGTCGCCGCTCGACGCGCTCAACCTCATCGCGGAGCTCAAGAAGTCGGCGGACGAGGAACGTTCGTGAGAGTGAGGGCCGCGCTGTTACTCGGCCTGCTGCTCGCGGGTTGCTCGGCGCCCGTTTCCCGCCCTGGCTTCATCGTCGTGGCCATGGCGAACGGTCCGGCCAATCTCGATCCCGGCGTGGGGCTCGACGAGGCGTCGCAGAAGCTGCACACGCTGCTCTTCAGCTCGCTGCTCAAGATCGACGAGACGTTGCGCATTGTGCCAGACCTCGCGATTCGATTCGAAACACCGAACCCCACGACCTACATCGCGGAAGTGCGTCACGGCGTGAAGTTCCACGACGGCCGCGAGCTGACGGCCGAGGACGTCGCCTACACATATCGCCGCTTCCTCGATCCGAAGTTCCTCTCGGGTCGCAAGGGCGCTTACAAAATGATCGCGTCGGTCGACGTCGTCGATCGCTACACGGTGGCGTTCCACCTGCGCGAACCGTCGGGTTCGTTCCCGGTGAATCTCGTGATGGGCATCGTGCCGGCGGGCACGGGACCCGAGGCTGCGCGCAAGCCCATCGGCAGCGGCCCCTACGCAATCGGCGAGTTCGTCGCCGATGACCACGTCACGCTCACCGCGTTCACCGGATACTTCGATGGCGCGCCGAAGAACCGCGGCCTCGTTTTCCGCGTCGTGCCCGACGACACCATGCGCGGCCTCGAGCTCCGCAAGGGCACCGTCGACGTGGTCGTCAACGACCTGTCATCCGACATCGTCTATGCGCTGAAAGCGGAATCACATCTCGGTGTGACCACGGCGCTCGGTACCGATTACGCCTATCTCGGTTTCAACATGCGCGATCCGCTGCTGCAGGATGTGCGGCTGCGACAGGCGGTCGGCTACGCGATTGATCGCCAGGCCATCGTTGACTACCTTCGCCGCGGCTTTGCTGCGCCGGCGATCGGCATCGTGCCGCCGATGTCGTGGGCGTTCGAACCCAACGTGTTTCAGTTCACGCACGACGTCGCGAAGGCCAAGGCGTTGCTCGATGCGGCGGGCTATCCGGATCCTGATGGCGACGGTCCTCTGCCCCGGCTCCGGCTCAGCTTGAAGACGTCCACCACAGAGGCCTATCGACTGCAGGCCGCGGTCATTCAGCGGAATCTCGCTGACGTCGGCATCGCGGTCGATGTGCGTTCGTACGAGTTTGCGACGCTCTTTGCAGATGTGTTGAAGGGCAACGTGCAGCTCTACACGTTGCAGTGGGTGGGCGTCACGGACCCCGACATGTTGCGTCGCGTGTTTCATTCCACGCAGACGCCGCCGTCGGGTTTCAATCGCGGCTACTACAACAATGCGGAGGTCGATCGGTTGATTGATGCAGCGTCAGCGGCCCCGGACGAGGCGCAGCGCAAGAAACTGTACGGCGACGTACAGCGCATCATTGCGAATGATGCGCCGTACGTCAGCCTTTGGTACAAAACGAATGTGGCGGTGTTTCAGTCTTCGCTACGCGGCGTGCACCTGTCGCCGATCGCGGAGTTCACGTTCTTGAAGGACGTCGCGCGTTAGCCGAGCAGCGTCATCTGCGTGCGTGCGGTCTGCACGTACGGTGAGTCCGGGAATTCATCAACCACGCGCTTGTAGGTCGTGCGAGCTTCGGCGTTCTTGCCCATCTTCTGGTAGGCCGACGCGAGTTGCATCAGCACGCCGTCGACTGGCAGCTTCCCGTCGCGCTGGGCGGCGAGTTCTTCAAACGTCTTGATCGCCTGATCGTTCTGCCCCGCGGCCAGCTGCACATTGGCGAGGCCGAGGCGCGCCATGGTGCCGTAGATCGTGGCGCCTGACTTGTCGATCACCGTCTGGTAGGCCTGCTGCGCGTCGGTCGCGCGGCCGAGGCTCAGTAGCGTCTCTGCCGAGTGATACTTCGCGGCGGTGCCGGCGACCGATGACGGGTATTTGTCTGCGACTTCGGAGAAGGCCTTGAGGGCCGCTTCGTAGCGCGCCTTTTCAGACGGGAAGGAACCGGCTGCCTGCGTGGCACCCGGGACCGATGAGGGCGGCACCACTGGTGCCTGATAGATCGTCATCGCCACACCGAGCAGCGCGCCGGCCGATTCCTCGTTCCGATTTTGGAACCAGAAGTAACCGCTGGCGAGGACGACGACCGCGATGACTGCGACCACGCCGCCGACAAACAGGCCCTGATTGTGCCGATACCACGACGTCGCAGACGCGACGGTGGACACAAACTCGTTTTCCTTCAGATGGTGCCGTTCCTGTGCTTTCATAGCCTGAAAACAATATCACGCGGCCCGGAATGGCGGAGTTTTGGTGCGCCCGACTGGATTCGAACCAGTGACCCCCGCCTTAGGAGGGCGGTGCTCTATCCAGCTGAGCTACGGGCGCGTGCGGTCAGTATTTCAGAACAACGTCGATGGTTTCGCCGGGCAGCTTCTCACGCCCATTGAGGGCGACGAGCTCGATCAGGAACTGCACGGCCACGATCACACCACCGAGCTCTTTCACCAGACTCACGGCCGCAGCAGCTGTCCCGCCCGTGGCGAGCAGGTCATCCACAATCAACACGCGCTGCCCTGCCTTGATCGCGTCCTCGTGAATTTCAAGCGCGTCGGTGCCGTACTCGAGCGAGTACGACGCCTTCCGGGTCTTCGATGGCAACTTGCCTGGCTTTCTCACCGGCACGAAGCCCGCGCGCAGGCGGTCGGCAAGAGGAGCGCCGAGAATGAACCCGCGGCTTTCGATGCCCACGACGACGTCGATGTGCTGGCCGACGTGGGATGCGGACATGGCGTTGAGCACCATCCCGAACCCGTCGTGATCCTTCAACAGCGTGGTGACGTCGTAGAACAAGATGCCGGGCTTCGGGAAATCCGGCACGTTCCGAATGCGCGCTTTGAGCGCGTCACCGTGAGACTTTGAGGGTTCCATCACCCGAAAGTATATAGCCCCGGCTTACGGCCACCCGATGGGCGTGTCTTCCGTGTTGAGATAGATCTGTTTGGTCTCGAGATACGCGTCGGCACCCCAGCGACCCAACTCACGGCCGAGACCACTCTGCTTGAAGCCGCCCCACGGTCCCTCGACCGGCGCCGGCTGCGAGTGATTCACCCACACGGTGCCCGCGCGCAAACGACGAGTGAAGCGCAAGCCGCGAAAGACATCACGCGTCCACACCGCCGCCGCCAGACCAAACGACGTGTCGTTCGATATCTCCAGCGCTTCGTCGTCACTATCGAACGGCATCACGCACGCGACTGGTCCAAAGATCTCTTCGCGCGCGATTCGGCTCTCGTTGCTGACATCGGCAAAGATCGTCGGCTCCACAAACCAGCCCTTGTCGAGGCCAGGACCCGTGGCGCGATTGCCGCCGAGCACGAGGCGCGCTTCTTTCTTACCCAGTTCCTGATAGGCACGCACGCGATCGAAGTGACGCTGACTGATGAGCGGTCCCATCTGCGTTTCCGGATCCATCGGCGCGCCGATCTTCAAATCCTTCACGCGCTCGATCATGGCCTCGATCACGCGATCGTAGATCGATCGCTCCACGAGGATGCGGCTGCCGGCCGAACACATCTGGCCCGAGTTGAGGAAGATGCCGAAGAGCGCCCCATCAATAGCCGCCTCGAAGTTCGCATCCGCGCAGATGATGTTGGGCGACTTGCCGCCGAGTTCGAGCGTGACGCGCTTGAGCGACTTCGCCGCGCGCGCCATGATGTGCGCACCGACCTCCCCGCTACCGGTGAACGCAATCTTGTGCACATCGGGATGCTCGACCAGTGCCGCACCGGCACGCTCGCCGCGCCCCGTCACGATGTTCACCACACCGGCCGGAAGCCCGGCGTCTGCGAATGACTCGGCCACGGCCATGATGCTCAGCGGCGTTTCTTCAGACGGCTTGAGCACCACCGTGCATCCGGCGCACAACGCCGGCGCGAGCTTCCACGCGGCCATCATCATCGGGTAGTTCCACGGGATGATCTGCGCCGCGACGCCGACGGGCTCTTTCACCGCCATCACCATCGCGCCGTCGATCGACATGACGTCGCCCTGCAATTTCGTCGCGAGCCCGCCGTAGTACTCAAAGCAGGTCGCCGCGTCGTTGATGTCGCTCTCCGAGTCGGCAATCGGCTTGCCGCTCGCGCGCGTCTCGAGCTCTGCCAATTCTTCGGTCCGTTCACGCAGCGCCGCGGCGATACGCCACAGGATCTGACCACGTGTCTGCGCACTGGTCTCGCGCCACTCGCCGTTGAACGCCTCAGTTGCTGCCGCGACCGCAAGGTGCACGTCGTTGTCGGTGGCATCGGCGGCCTGTGCGATGACGGATTGGTCGAAGGGGTCGATTACTGGCAACGTGTCTGTGCCAGTGGATGCCACGAACTCGCCGTTAATGAACAGCTTGCCGAAAACCCTGTCGCTCACCATTTACCGAACTTACCTGACATTTGGCCATTGTCAAAGGGCCCGGTCCGCGGTACAAACTGCTATCAGTGTCAGTCGTTGTTCGTCGGCGGTGCATGCCTAGTCTCAGAACACTCGTGATGCTTTTCGTCATGTTGCCGTGGTGCGCGCGTATCGCCGCCGCCTCGCCGCTGCGGATCGACCTCGACCACGACGGCATCCGCGACATCGTGCGCATTGCGCAGCCCCCCGCCCGCCCTGGGCTTGAGCTCTGGCTCTCCACAACGCAGCGGGTCATGCGGGTGAAGGCCCGGATGGCCATCAACGCGGTCGTGGCAGCCGATGTCGATCAGGACGGCTGGCCGGATCTGGTCGCCAGCGGTTCGGGGCGGTCCCAGGCTGGCCTCCATATCTGGAAGAATGCCGGGCGCGGCAACTTCGAGCCCGTGAAGAGGCGACGTCATGCGCGCCGTGGCCGGCTGTCCCGCCATACCGGCGGCCGGGTTGCCGACTTTCCGGATGAACCGCCGTCATCGGTCGCGACCCGAATTTTGAGCGATGTCGGGACGCCCCCGGAACTGTCATACTTTCCCTTACACCTGACGCCCACGGTCTGCGCCATTCCGGTGCAGTGCGTGGCGCCACACTCCTCGCACGCCCTGCCGCGCACACCGCGCGCGCCGCCAGCGACTCAGTCACTCTGAGAAACGCGCGGCGGACGGTCCGTGGCGCGCAACGAGTTGTTTTGGGGTGAGCCGTCTGACGCATCTTGCGGGACGGTGACAAGGGGATCTATGAAACTGGCAATTTCCCGGTATGGCGCACGCGTCCTGCCGAACACAGGGGAACTCATCGCCGGCGCGATTGCGCGCGGCGAGTTTCTCGAGGGACCGCACGTCGCGCAATTTCAACGAGCGTTTTCCGATTGGCTGGGCGAAGGCGTGCACAGCGTGCCGGCGTCGTACGGCCGCATGGCCTTTCACTACATCCTGCAGGCCCTCAACCTGCCCAAGGGATCCGACATCGTGTTCCCGGCACTCACCTTCTGGGTGATGCCGGAAGTAGCGCGCGCGGCCGGCTATAACCCGATCTTCGCCGACGTGGATCCGCTCACGTTCAACATGACGCCGGCAGCCATCGAGAAGGTCATCACGCCGAAGACGGTCGCCATAGTCCCGACGCACGTGTGGGGCATGCCGTGCGATATGGACGAGATTCTGGCCATCGCCAAAAAACATGGCGCGCTCGTCATTGAAGACTGCGCGCATGCGCTCGGCGCCACCTACAAAGGCAAGAACGTCGGCACGCTTGGTGACGCCGCGATCTTCTCGCTGCAGACCTTGAAGCCGCTCAACACCTACGGCGGCGGCATGGCCGTCACCAAGGACGCGGCCCTCGCCGAGAAGATCGCCAGTGTCGTCGCGGGCGAACCGGCGCCGACCGAAGAGATCGTCAAGAAGCATCTCAAACTCGGCAAGATTCAGCGCATCACGATTCAGCCCAACGTGTTTTCGTTCACGTTGTTCCCGCTGCTCTGGACGTGCGCATACCTCAAATACAATCCCGATCCGTACTTCTGGGAAAAGATCCGCCCGTTGTCGCCGCTGCCGATGGAATACCGCGAGCGCTACAGCAACGTGCAAGCCATCATCGGTCTCGAGTCGCTCAAACACCTGAAGAAGTGGACCGCAGACACGCAGGCCAACGCGCGTCGCGTCAGCGATGTGCTGCGCCAGGTGCCGGGCATCAAGCTGCCGGAAGTGCCGGCCGATCGCACGCACGCGTTCTATCAGTTCTGCGCCTACCTGCCTAACCGCGATGCGGCCGTCTTCGCCTGCCTCAAGCGCGGCGTGGATCTCGAAACATTGCACGTGGACGTCTGCCCGCACATGGAGATCTTTGGCGGGAGCCAGTCACCGGTCCCCGGCGCGGATGCCACCACCGAAGCCGTGCAGATTCCGATCTACGAATCGCTCTCGCAGGAACAAATCGACCGCGTCGCACGAGTCGTGGCGCAGTCCGCCAAAGCATGATCATCGGCGAATGGAAATGGCTGACCTATCCGGCCATCGCCGTCGCCGCGTTTCTGGAAGGTGAAGTCTTCTTTATCGGCATGGCCGCGCTTGTGAGCGCAGGCGAGCTGAGCGCCATTCCTGTGTTGCTTTGGGGTGCACTGGGCGCCAGCGCCGGCGACCAACTGGTCTTCTACGCACTGCGAGGTCGCGCGCGGCGATGGCTCGATCGCTGGCCGAAAATCGAGAAGCTCGGGCAGCGGTTCGCGCCACGGGTTCGCAAGCGCGAAGTCTTCGCCATCTTTGTCATTCGATTCGCGCCGGGGCTTCGCATTGCGATCGCCGCGGCGTGCGCGTACGCGAACGTGCCCGCACTGAAGTTCACGGTGCTGAGCGTCCTGTCGTCGTTGACGTGGGCCGCGGTGTTGCTCACCCTTGTCGCGTATGTCGGCCCAACTGCGCTCGACAAACTCGGCTTGCACTCATGGGTGGCCGCGATCATCACGGGGGTCGTGATCATCGCGGCCTTTGCCTGGCGTGGTCGAAAAAATCGAGAGACGCTTGAAGCGTCTCCCGACTCTACTGACGTTATTTGATAATGATCGTACCGGCACCGGCTGAGCCGGCGACCGCGTTGAACGCCGCCACATCCGTTGCCAGCACCTTGGCCGCCGCAGCCAACAGCTTGGTCACCTGCGGTTTCAGATCCGCGTAGCGCTCGGTCATGCTCTTGGGAATCTTGCGTTCATTCCCTGCGATGCCGCCGTACAGCTCCACGATCTGATTGTCGATGCGCCCCGGAAAATTGAGCGAGTCCTGCCCGCCCGGCTGGCCCTGCAACTGCGTGAGCTCACCGTGCACTTCCTTCATGTTGTCGAGGAACGTCCGTGCTGCGGCCGCAACCGGCGACCCGGCGCCGGCCTTCTCCGCAATCGCCTTGGCCTGCGTGGTCGCATCGCGCATCTTCGTCACGTTGTCCCACACGCTCTTCAGCCAGCCGCCGACTTCCGTGGCCAGACGGAGCTGCTCGGCGCCTTCGAGATCGGTCATCTTACCGAGGCGTGGATCGCTATCGAGATGGAACGTCTGCGACTGCGTCCAGGCGCCCGAGGTGATCTTTACCGTGTAGGTGCCGATTGCGGCCTTGATGCCACCACCGCCACCGCCCCACATCACAACGCCACCGGCTGGCTGCGTGAATGGCGCCGGGAACGCGTTGTTGGGATTCCACGTGATCTTGTTGAGCCCGGCCTTGGCGTACACGACGTTGCTGGCCGCGCCGCCGCGGCCGAAGCCACCACGCCCGCCACCACCGCCGCCACCGCCGGCGCGACCTCCACGACCGCCCGCAGGCACCGCACCTGGTGCCGGCGGCGCTGCGCCCGGCTGACCGGTGCCGGTCCAAATCACGGTGCCCTTCGAATCGAGCACCTCAACTTTGACCGCATCCTTCGGCTCATCCTTGAACCAGTACTGGATCGTGGGCAATGGGCCACCCGCGCGATAGGCATCGGCCGGCTTGAAGAGCGTGCCCGCCATCGCATCCATGCCCGCCTTCACCTGCTGCAGCACGGGCAGGCCTTCGAGGATCCAGAACGCGCGGCCTTCCGTGGCCACCACGAGTTCCTTGCGAATCACGCGCAGATCCATGATCGGCGTCACCGGCAGATTCAGCTGCAACTTCTGCCAGTGCGCGCCTTCGTCGAACGTCACATACATGCCGTATTCCGTGCCGGCATACATGAGGCCCTGCTTGTCCGGATCTTCGCGGACGACGCGCACGGAGTGCCCCACGGGAATGCCGTTGGTGCCATCCGCGATCCGCTTCCACGTCTTGCCGAAGTCGGTGGTGAGATACACGTACGGCGTGTAGTCGTTGAGCATGTGCCGATACGCGGTCACCACCGCGCGCCCCGGCAACTTCGCGTTCAGGTCGATCGCGTTGATCGTCGAGTTTTCCGGTAGCCCGGTCGGCGTGATGTTGTTCCACGTCTTGCCCGCGTCTCGCGACAGATGCAACAGACCATCGTCGCTCCCCGCCCACATGAGACCGGGCGTCGCGGGCGACTCTTCAAACACAAACACCGTGCAGAACACTTCCACGCCTGTGTCATCGCGCGTGATGCCCGCATCACCGGAGAAGTTCTGCTTGGTCTTGTCGTTGCGCGTGAGATCCGGACTGATCACATCCCACGTCTGACCGCCGTCCTTGCTGCGGTGCACGTACTGCGACGTCGTGTAGACCACATCGGGATTGTGCGGCGAGAGCTTGATCGGCGAATTCCACTGCTGCCGATATTTCATCTCGAGCGCGCGCTGGCCGGTCTGCGAGTCCTGATAAATCTTGACGCTCTCGTTGACGCCGGTCGTCCGATTGATGCGCACGAGCGTGCCGCCGTAGTTGCCGGCGTAGTTGATGTTCGGATCGCGCGGATCGACCGCGATGTATCCGGCCTCACCCGGGCCCGCGTTAATGAACGGTGTCGAGCCATCGCTCGACACGCCGACGCTGCCGTTATCCTGCTGCGCGCCGTAAACCCAGTAGGGCCAGCGACGATCGGTGTCAATGCGATAGATTTCCGCCGTCGGCTGATTGTCCTGCGACGACCAGGTCGCGCCACCGTCGGTCGTGATGGCACCGCCGCCGTCATTCGCGTTGGCGATGATCTTGTTGTTGGTCGGGTTGATCCACAGATCGTGGTTGTCGCTGTGCGTGCCGCCAAATCCGCCGAACGTCTTGCCGCCATCGGTGCTCTTGAGCATGCCGACGTTCAGGCCGTACACCGTGTCGATGTCCTTCGGGTCCGCGTAGAGACGCGCATAGTAGAACGCGCGCTGCTGCAGGTTGCGGTTCGAGCTCGCGCGCGACCATGTGGCCCCGCCGTCATCCGAACGAAACACACCGCCTTCGTCGTTCGCGGCTTCAATCAACGCGTAAACGCGCTTCGAGTCCGCGCCCGAGATCGTCACGGCAATCTTGCCGACCATCACCTTGCTTGGCAGACCGTTTGTGACCTTCTGCCAGGTGTTGCCGCCGTCGAGCGTGCGGAACAAGCCGCCTTCCATGCTGCCCGACGTGATGGACCACGGCTCGCGGCGCACGGTCCACATCGACGCGAAGATGATGTTCGGGTTCTTGGGATCCATCGACAGGTCGACCGCTCCGGTCTTGTCGCTGACGGCCAAAATCTGCTCCCAGGTCTTGCCGCCGTCCTTCGTGCGGTAGACGCCGCGTTCCTTGTTCGACGCGAAGATGTTGCCGATCACGGCCACAAACACGACGTCGGGATTCTTCGGATCAATGCGCACGCGACCGATGAGACCGGCCTTCTCGAGGCCCATGTGCGTCCAGGTCTTGCCGGCGTCAATCGACTTGTAAACGCCGTCGCCATTCGAGATGTTGCCGCGCGGGTCCGGCGAACCCGTGCCGAGCCAGACCACATCGGGGTTCGACTCAGAGACCGCCAGCGCGCCTGTGCTGCCGACGGGGATCTGGCCGTCAGTGATGGGCGTCCACGTCGCGCCCGAATCCGTCGTCTTGAACACGCCGCCGTTGGCCGCGCCCATGTAGAAGACGGCGGGCTGCGTGGGCACGCCCGCGATCGTGTGCGAACGTCCGCCGCGGCTGAAATTGCCAAGTTGTCGATAGGCCAAGCCGCTGATGAGCGACGGCGCCACTGTGATGTTCTTGGTGTCTGTCGTGGTGCCGGGACGCTGCGCCGTCACCGGTCGTGTCGCCACCAACGCGACCATGCCTGTGACCGCGAGGGCAATCACGGCCCGCTGTATCCAACTCTGCGTGCTCTTCATGAACCCAACCTCCAAACCACGGATTTTACTACGCGGAGTCGTAGGCCGACCGACGTACCGTCATAATGAACGCCGATGAACGGACAACTCCTCGCCCTCTGGATGGCGACAGCTGCGTTTGCGCCACAGACGGCGACTCAGACCACGACACCGGCGGCCCCGCCCCGGGTGGCGACCGAGGTGATCGTCACGGCGACGCTCGCGCCCACGCCCGAGAGCCAGGCCGCGCGGACGGTGACCGTGCTGACGCGCACGGACCTCGAGGCGCTGGGCATCACCTCCACGCTCGACGCCATTCGCCTGGCCCCTGGCGTGGATGTGCGCGCGCGTGGCCCGCGTGATGTGCAAGCGGATCTCTCGGTGCGCGGTGCGACGTTCGGTCAGCAGCTCGTGCTCGTCGACGGCGTACGAATCAACGACGCACAAAGCGGACACCACAATGGCGAGTTCCCCATTCCCCTCGTCGCGCTCGATCGCATCGAGATTGTCAGCGGCGCGGGATCTGCAGTGCATGGGGCCGATGCGCTCGGTGGTGCCATCAATCTGATTACCCGTACTGGGCAGCATGCGTCACTCGCGGCCGCCGTCGGCGAACACGAACTGGCCGGCCTGAGCGCGTCGGTTTCCGGATACGTCCTGCCATCGACGTGGACCGTGTCCGGCTGGAGCCAGCGTAGCTCCGGCTTCATGTTTGATCGCGATTACGCGCTCGGCGGCGGTCTTCTGCGCGGACAGGTGGTGCCAGGCCTGACATTTGATGCGCGGCATCAGCGTCGCACCTTTGGTGCGAACGGTTTCTACGGCGCGTCGCCGTCCAAGGAATGGACCGACCTGTCGCTGACCTCGCTCAGCTGGAACAGCACGCGCGGCGCCTGGGTATCGTCTCTGCGCGGCACGTGGAAGAACCACGGCGATCATTTCCGATGGGACATCGCGCGGCCCGGTTTTGCCGAGAATCGGCATCGCACGAACGCGGGCGAGGCGGTTGGGACGATCTCCTACCGAGACAACGCCGGTCGCGCCATCACGTTTGGCGCCACGGCGGGCACCGATTACGTCACGTCGAGCAACCTGGGCGATCACCACGTCTCGCGCACCAGCGCGTTCGCTGAAGTGCAACTCCCAGCCACAGCGCGCGCCATGCTGCAGGCAGGCGTGCGACTCGATCACTACTCCACCTTCGGGTCGCAGCTCAGCCCCTCGGTCTCGGCCGTGTTTTCGCCGGCTGACGGCTGGCGCCTGCGCGCGTCGGTCGGTCGCGCCTTTCGCGTGCCGACGTTCACCGAGCTCTATTACCTTGATCCCAATAACGAGGGGAATCCGACCCTGACCGCCGAGCGCGGCTGGTCGGCCGATGCGGCCGTCGAGTACGCGCACAGCGGCTGGACGCTCTCAGCGACACCGTTCTCGCGCTGGGACAAGAACGTGATCGACTTTGTCCGGCCCACCTCGACCGTGCGCTGGCACGCCGACAACGTGCGAGATGTCACGACGCGCGGTCTCGAACTGTCTGCGACACGGCGCTGGAAGGCCGCCACGGTTCGAGGTGCCTACACCGCGCTCGACGTGAATGCGCCGTCGCTTAGTCTGTTGTCGAAGTACGTCCTCGAATACGCGCGGCACTCGCTTGTCGGCTCGGTCTCGGTGCCGTTGGGTGATTCAGGCATTCAGGTGAGCACGACGGCCGACTATCGCCGCCGCCTCGACGGCCAGCGCTACACGCTTCTCGACGCGCGCATCAGCCACAAATGGACGCACGTCACCGCCTACGTCGACGCGTCGAATCTGCTGAATGAGGAATACCGCGAAGTCGCCGGCGTCGCGATGCCGGGCCGCTGGTTCACGGCGGGGCTGACGATCAAATAGTCCGCCACAATAAAAAAGAGCGCCTCGGGGGCGCCCTTTACTGTCTGAATTTTGGTCGGGGCGAGAGGATTTGAACCTCCGACCCCTCCGTCCCGAACGGAGTGCTCTACCAGGCTGAGCCACGCCCCGACAACCTGACTATCTTACCCCAGTCACAATCGATTTCGTAAGCCGCTCGATCAGATCCAACGAGTTATGGTCGGTCAAATCCGGCTGCAGCGGGGTCACCGACACGAAGCCATCCCTGATCGCCTGACGATCCGACCGGTCGTGCGGCGCCCAATCATCCTGCGCTTCTTCAATCCAGAAGTACGGACGATTGCGCGGGTCCATGCGGCGGTCCACCTTCGTGATGTGGTTGCGCTTGGCCTGCACCGTGGTGCGGATGCCTTTGATCTCGCCCTTCGGCACGTTGATGTTGAGGAACGTGCGATACGGCAGCCCCTCTTTCAGCACGATCGCCGCAAACTTCGCGGCCATCTCGGCAGCGGGACCGAAGTCGTTCTGCGGACGCTCAAGCGACACCGCGATCCCTGGATACCCAAGCAGCGCCGCTTCAAACGCACCGGCCACGGTGCCCGAGTACGTCACGTCGTCGCCGACGTTGAGGCCGTTGTTGATCCCCGACACGACCAGATCCGGTGGCTCGACCATCACTTCGTCGATCGCGATGTTCACGCAATCGGTCGGCGTACCGTCAACGGCGAAGACCTGCGCGCTCATCTTCTCGATCCGGAGCGGACGTCGCAGCGTCAGCGCGTGGCCGACCGCGCTGGCTTCGGCCTGTGGCGCCACGACGGTGACATCGCCGAGCGCGCGAAGCGCCGCGGCCAGTGCCGCAATTCCTGGAGAGAAGTACCCGTCATCATTGGTGACCAGAATTCGCGGCATTGAACCTGTTATTTAATCACGACCGACGTGCCGAACAGACGGAAGTTCGCGTACGTCGCGCGGCCGGTGACGGTCTCGCGCGGCCCCCATGTCGAATCTTTCATTTCGATCGGCAACCACAGCGCGAGCTTTTCCACGAGACCGAAGGTGACCTCGATGTCGCCGCCGAATTCTTTCGAGTCGAAGTGGAGACTCGATTTCATCACGCGCCCGCTGGCCGGCTCGACCCAGAACTTGCCCGATACCGGCAGATCGAGAGTGCCAGACTTGATGAGCGTTGGCCGCTGCGTCTCCTCGAATTCAAGGATCAACGTGTCGACCTGTCCCACCGTGCTCCGGCCGGTCACGCGAAACCTTGATCGCGGCTGGTTGCCTGTCGCGAGAAACGTCAGCGCCATCGCGGGGAAATTGACATTGCGTGTGACCCCGCCGAGGTTGAAGCGCGCGCCTTCATCCGCGATCACGCGGGCCTTCGCGAGCGGATCGCCGGCGTTCTTCAGAAAGAGTTGGGCCAGACGCTCGTCGCGATCGCGCACATTGGTGCGATCGACCGCGTACACATCGCGAAAATTCAACCAGGCTTGCGTGGAATCCGAGACGGCGACGACATCTGACTCGATGTCACGGCGCGTCGTGGGCGTGACACCCATACTCACGCGGCTGGGCTTCATTTCCTGGTGATAGTGCTCCTCGGCCACGACCTGCGCGTACGACTTCGCGAAGTCCGCGAGATACGCATCGATCTTCGCGATCAATTCCGCAGCGCTCGGCAGCGGCGGCCGCTGAGCGTCCGCACCGAGGCCCGCGAAGCCCGCCAGGATCACCACGACCGCCGCGACGACGATCCGCTTCATGCGCGCAGGAAGATCCGTTTCCGATACATCACTTCGAGTGGGACGTACAGCAGCGCCAGTGTGGCCAGCGCAAACGCGAGCGACGTGTTCTTGGGACCACCGAGGCCGAGCGGCTGGAACGCATGCGTGTAGATCCAGTTGTACAACGCAATGGGTTTCCCCGCGGGGCCCATCACTTTGATCCACAACAACGTCTTCGCCATCCAGCCCGACAGCACGAACAGCGCCAGCGGGTTCATGCCCATGACGACGAGCGGACGGAGGAATCGGCGACGCCCCTGGACGTCGATCATCCAGTAGCAGACGGCTAGCGCCATCGCGGCCAGGCCGCTCGAGAGCAGCACGTACGAACTCGTCCAGAGGTTCTTGTTGATGGGAAATCGCTGATCCCAGACCACGCCCAAGAGCACGCTCGCACCACCGGCCGCGATCAGCGCGGCCGTCTTCTCCACCTGTGATCGCGTGCCGTTGAGGATCAACCCCGCGGCGACGCCCGTCAGCGCCGTGGCAATGGCCGGCAGCGTGCTGAGGAGTCCTTCGGGATCCCACGTCTTCGATGTGGACCACAGATGCGCGGTGCCAATGACCGTGCGATCAATCCACGCGCCGAGGTTGCCTGACGGCGTGAGGTCCCCGGCGACACCGCCCGGTGCGGCGACGAACGTCAGCAGAGCCCAGTAGGTCACGAGTAGTGCGGCGCTGATGGCGAGCACCAGATGGAGGCGCGCGTCCTCAGCAACCTTGAGCACCTGTCGATAGATCAGCGAGGCGAACAAGGAGCACAACGCGAGCCGCACCAGCACGCCGGGGATCCGCACCGTGTGCACATTGAAGCGCACGTAGTACGCGAGCAGGAAGCCCCACATAAAGATGATCGCCGCGCGCTTGATGATGGCGGGCAGTGACTGCACGCTGCGCTTCGAGAGCGTCAGCGACAGGCCGAGGATGAACACGAAGAACGGAAAGATCAGATCGGTCGGCGTCCACCCGTTCCACTCCGCGTGTTCGAGCGGCGCGTAGATCTGGCCCCAGTCGCCGGGGTTGTTGACGATGACCATCGCGGCGATGGTGAGGCCGCGAAACACGTCGAGCGACATGAGGCGTGGCGCCGGCGACTCGGTCATTTGTCTGGCGACAGTATAGCCAGCCGACGCGCATAGCCGTACGCCACGGCGAAGATGACCAGAATCACGGTCAGCGAGACCCATTGCGGGATGGCCCACTCGACCAAGTGCATCTGGTGCGCGTATTCCGCAAAGAGCTTAATCGCGACCCACGTGATGATCACGAACGCGCCGTCCACCAGCGGCGGATATTTCTGCACCAGCGCCATCAGCTGGCCGACCACCAGCCGCATCGCCACAATGCCGAGAATGCCTCCCGTCAGCACGACCCAGACCTTGGGCGACATGGCCACGGCCACCAGGATGGAGTCGATGGAGAACGCCAGATTCATGAGTTCGACCCGCACGACCGCGGCCCAGAAGGCGGACAGGCCGAAGGCGGGCTTCGCGGGCGGCGGTGTGTTCCGGTCTTCGCCTTCGCCGTGCCCGAAGAAGTGCTGCCAGACCAGATACAGCAAATAGGCCGCGCCGACGACCTTGACCCAGAGGAGCTTCATCAGGAAGACGGCCAGCAGCGTGGCAATAATTCGGAACGCAAACGCACCGAGGAGGCCGTAGCTGAGCGCCTTCTTCCGGTCTTCGTCCGGCAGGCCCAGCACCATCACGGCCATCACCAGTGCGTTATCGGCACTCAGGAGGCCTTCGAGCAAGATGAGGGTGCCAATGGTCGCCAGATCGGCCGGTTCGAAGTGCATGCGACCATCATAATGAAGTCGGCTGGGCCGACACGGAAACCGCGAGTAAGATCAGGGTAGACGGTATGGAGTTTCAGGATTACTACGCGACACTCGGAGTTTCGAAGACCGCGACCGACGCAGAGATCAAGAAGGCCTATCGCAAACAGGCCCGGCAGCTGCACCCAGACCTGAATCCCGGTAGCAAGACGGCGGAAGCGAAATTCAAATCGCTCAATGAAGCCAACGAAGTTCTGAGCGATCCAGAGAAGCGCCGCAAATACGACGAGCTCGGTGCGAATTGGCAACAGCAGGGTGCCCCGGCCGGTCATGCCCCAGGAGCGGGACGCCGACGGTCGCGCAATGTCACGCCGGATGAAATGCGCGACATGTTCGGCGGCAGCGCCGGCACGCAGGATCCGTTCTCCGATTTCTTCCACACGTTCTTTGGCGGCGGCGCCGGCGCCGAGACCGATCATCGTGCGGCCGGCCGATCGTCGCGCGCGTTCAAGGGCCGCGACATCGAACAGCCGATCGATCTCACACTCGAAGAAGCGTTTCTCGGCGCCACGCGGCGGTTGCAGTCGGAGCGTCGAGGCAACCCCAGATCGGTCGAGGTGCGCATCCCCGCCGGCATCCGCGAAGGTTCGCGCATCAAAGTCGCGGGCGAAGGCGAGGCCACGCCGAATATTGATGGCCAGGCGGGCGACCTGTTTCTGATCGTGCGCCTGTCGCCGCACCCACGCTACGACCGGCGCGGCAACGATCTCTACATCAAGGTGCCTGTGCCGGTCACGACCGCCGTGCTCGGCGGCGAGATCTCCGTGCCGACGCTGGCCGGCACGGTACTCCGCTTGCGCATTCCCGAGATGACGGCCGGCGGCCGTGTGTTTCGAATGAAACATCATGGGATGCCCGTCGCGCGGTCTACTGATGAACGTGGCGACTTGTATGCCACGGTCGAAATCACCCTGCCCACTGAAGTCAGCGCCGAAGCTCGAGCGCACTACGAGGCGCTCAGAGATCTGGAACTCCCCAAGTAGCACCCGGAGGTAGCGTCATGAACCTCAACAAATACACCGAGAAAGCGCAAGAAGCCGTCGTCACCACGCAACAGCTCGCCACGCGTGCCGGTCACGCCGAGATGCTGCCGGAGCACCTGCTCTCCGCACTGCTCGATCAACCCGACGGCATTGTGCCGGCCGTCCTCGGCAAGATGAAGATCGATCCGGCGGCCATGTCGACCTCCGCCAAAGCCCTGCTCGACAAGCTTCCCAAGGTGCAGGGCGGTGCGGAACCCGGCATGTCGTCGCGGCTCCGTAAGGTGCTCGCGAGCGCCGAAGAGGAAACGGCGAATCTCAAGGACGAGTTCACCAGCACCGAACATCTGCTGGTCGGGCTGGTCTCAGAAGGCGGGCGCTCCCCCGCCGGCGATCTGCTGAAGAAGTCGGGCGTGACGAAGGACGCCGTGTTGGCGGCACTCGTGCAGGTCCGCGGATCGCAGCGCGTGACGGACCAGAACCCCGAGGGCAAATATCAGGCGCTCGAACGGTACGGTCGCGACCTCACGGACGCGGCACGCAAGGGCAAGCTCGACCCGGTCATCGGCCGCGACGAAGAAATCCGTCGCGTCATTCAAGTCTTGGCGCGCCGCACGAAGAACAACCCCGTATTGATCGGCGAGCCGGGCGTCGGTAAGACCGCAATCGTCGAGGGTCTCGCCCAGCGCATCGTCCGCGGCGACGTCCCCGAAGGACTGCGCGACAAGAAGATCATCGGCCTCGACATGGGGTCGCTGGTCGCCGGCGCCAAGTACCGCGGCGAATTTGAAGAGCGCCTCAAGGCCGTGCTGAAGGAAGTCACCGACAGCAACGGCATGATCATTCTCTTCATCGACGAGCTGCACACGGTCGTCGGCGCGGGCGCGTCAGAAGGCTCACTCGATGCGTCGAACATGTTGAAGCCGATGCTCGCGCGCGGCGAACTGCACACGATCGGCGCGACCACGCTCGACGAGTATCGCAAACACATCGAGAAAGATGCCGCGCTCGAGCGGCGCTTCCAGCCCGTGATCGTGGGCGAGCCAACCGTCGAAGACACCATCAGCATCCTGCGCGGTCTGCGCGAGCGGTACGAAGTGCATCACGGCGTGCAGATCAAGGATGCCGCGCTCGTGGCAGCGGCCATGCTGTCGCATCGCTACATTGCCGACCGCTTCCTCCCCGACAAGGCCATTGATCTGGTCGATGAAGCCGCCTCACGGCTGCGCATGGAGATCGACTCGATGCCGGCCGAGCTCGATGAGGTTGAGCGTCGCATCATGCAACTCGAGATCGAACGCGCGGCGTTGCGCAAGGAAACCGACGCCGCATCCAAGGATCGACTCGGCAAGCTTGAAAAGGAGCTCGCCGAGCTGAAGGAGGAGAAGTCCGGCCTCGCCGCGCAGTGGCAGAAAGAGAAATCATCCATCGCCGCCGGTCGAGGCAAGAAGGAAGAGCTCGAGAAGCTGCGGCTGGAACTCGATCACCTGCAGCGCTCCGGCGAATACGCGAAGGCGTCTGAATTGCAATACGGCAAGATCCCGGAGCTCGAGCGACAGATTCACGCCGCAGAGTCAGGACCAGCCACCGGCGCCCCAGCGATGCTCAAGGAACAGGTCGACGAGGAAGACATCGCCGAAGTCGTTGCGCGTTGGACCCACATCCCCGTCAGCCGGCTCATGGAAGGCGAAGTCCAGAAGCTCGTGCAGATGGAGTCACGCCTGCATCAGCGCGTTGTGGGCCAGGAGGTTGCGGTCACGGCGGTCGCCAACGCCATTCGCCGCGCACGCGCAGGCCTGCAGGATCCCAATCGGCCGCTCGGCAGCTTCATCTTCCTCGGCCCCACCGGCGTGGGTAAGACTGAGCTCGCCCGCGCACTCGCGGAATTCCTGTTCGACGACGAGCAGGCGATGACGCGCATCGACATGTCGGAGTATCAGGAGAAGCACACGGTCTCGCGCCTGATCGGCGCGCCTCCCGGCTATGTGGGCTACGAGGAAGCCGGCCAGCTGACCGAAGCCGTGCGTCGACGCCCGTACGCCGTGGTGCTCTTCGATGAAATCGAGAAGGCCCATCCAGAAGTGCTCAACGTCATGCTGCAGTTGCTGGACGACGGCCGGTTGACGGATGGCAAGGGACGCACGGTCGACTTCCGCAACGCGGTCGTGATCATGACGTCGAATGTCGGCAGTCACTTCATCGCCGACCGCGCGCTACGTGGCGAGACAGACTTGGACGCAGGCACCGAGCGCCAACTGATGGACGCGCTCCGCCAGCACTTCAAGCCGGAGTTCCTGAACCGCATCGACGAGATCGTGTTCTTTCACGCCCTGTCACGCGGCGACATCCGCAAGGTCATCGACATCCAGATCGCCGCGCTCCTCAAACGGCTCGCGGATCGCAAGATCACGCTGACGCTGACCGATGCCGCGCGCGATCTTCTCATCGAGGAAGGCTACGATCCGGTCTATGGTGCTCGTCCCCTGAAGCGGGTCATCCAGCGCCGCGTCCTGGACCCGCTTGCGCTCGGCGTGTTGCAGGGACAGTTCGTCGAAGGCTCGACCGTCGTCGCCGACGCGGGCCTGAACGGCGCCCTGACGTTCACGACGAGTTAACCGTGAAGGACGTGAAGAACGTAAAGACAGGCTTCAAAAAGCTCTTTGAGAGCCTGTCTCCACGTCCTTCACGTTCTTCACGTTTATTGGATCTTGTACCCCGCCGCTTTCCAGAGCGTCGCAGAGGTGTACATCTTCCCCGCCGTGACGACGGCTGATGCCGTGCGGATGTTCGTGATTAAGGCGAGCGGGTCTGCGTCGAGGATGACGAGGTCGGCGCGCTTCCCCACTTCGATCGTGCCGGTGTCTTTGTCGAGCTTCATGACGCGCGCGGAGACGATCGTCGCAGCTTGAATCGCCTGCAACGGCGTCATCCCGCCCTTCACGTAGAGCTCGAGTTCGCGCTGGAGGCTGAATCCTGGAATGCCTTTGTCGGTCCCTGGCACCACGGCAATGCCGGCCTTCCGCGCTTCGTTCAACATCCCGAGTGACGTCGCTTGCCGTGCCTCGTATGGGCCCACGTCCCCGTTGCCGCCTGGCAGACTCGCAAATTGTCGCGTCAACGTGCGCGGCAGTCGTAGCACGCCAGGGATAAACGCCTCGATTGGAATAGACGACGGGCGGCCGCTGAGTTCGCCCCATGACGACGTCGGATCGAGCGCTTCGTTGTGTGCGGTGTAGAGCGCGATCAGTTCATTGGTCGCCGGCGAACCTGCTGGACCCGGCAATGTGCCGTGCGCGATCTGGTCGTAGCCGTTCTCGACCGCCTCTTTCGCGCCGCGCGGTGTGTGTCCCGTGACCATCATGCCGAGCGCATGCGCCTCCGCGGCCATCGCGTTCAAGACGTCTGCGGTGAGCTGCGTGTAGATCTTGACCTCTTCGAAGCCGTCCTTCTTGAGCTGCCGAACAACCGCGCGTCCTTCTTCCGGGGTAGCCGCCCAGAGATGCCCGAACGCACCAGGTCCGGGGCCGTCAACCAGACCTGCGAGCAGCAGCCGCGGCGCCAAGACGCGGCCAGTGTTGATTGCGTTCCGGAACGGCACGAGAAATTCGTTCTCGCCGCCCATGTCGCGGACCGTCGTCACGCCACCGGCCAGATACGGAAACGCCCAGTCGGTCTGCGAGGCGTGCGCGTGCATGTCCCACAGACCGGCGGTGATGGTTTTGCCCTTCACGTCGACGACCGGCGTGCCCGCAGGAATCTTGACGACAGCGCGTGTACCGACATTTTCGATGCGTCCTGCCTTGATCAACACGACGGCATCGTCGATCGGCGGTTCGTCGGTGCCTTGCACCACGCGCGCACCGACGAGGGCGAACGTGCCGACGCGCACAGGGGTCGTCGTCTTGGTGAGCGTGGCGAGTTCCGCGATTCGATCGATCGCTGATTCGCGAATGTCACTGAGCACGGCAGACTCGCGACCAGCGGCCACCGCTTCGAACGGCAAGTTACCCGCCCACGTCGTCAGACCAACCAGCCGCTTGGTCAGCATGTCGACAAAAGCACCTTCCGTGCCCCAGACGACGCCATCAACGGCGAAGCGTTCGATGCTGGAGGTCAGCGTCTTACCATCACTCTTGACGCGCCCGCCACGAAACGCAATCCGCACGACCCCCGCCGGCGGCGCGACGATTTCCTTCGGACGTCCATGACTCAGCCAGAACTGAATCAGCTGTTCCTGAATCGCGATGGGCGCGTAGTTGTCGACGGGGAAGAACGGCCGGCCTTTGAGCTCGATCGTCTCCTGCTTCGCGCCGTCGCGCACAGTGATGCGGTCGCCCACTCGGACCACGTCAACGTCGGTTGAGAACAACCGATACGTCTTGCCCTTAGAGGTAAATCGAATCGGCAGCCCGTCGCCATCGAGTTCCAGCGTCGAGGCCAGCTCAACCTTGGTGCCACGATCCGTAAATGAAAAAGCCGAGGCGATCTTCCGCCCCGGCCCGACTTTCGTTTCGGTGACCAGCTCTTCCCCGATCTGATGACCGAGGAAACTCAGGACAAACCGATCAGTGACGCCGGCGCCACGTTGGGCACCGACCGACAGAGGCCCGATGGTCGAGGCCACCACAACGGCGAACGCGACAACCAGGCGCTTGGTCATGATCGGCCTAGCTCATCTTCTGCATCACGGAGAGGAACTCGGCGTTGTTCTTGGTCTTGCCCATCTTGTCGAGGAGCAATTCCATCGCTTCTGTCGGTGACAGCGGATTCAGGATCTTGCGCAGCACCCACACGCGGTTGAGGTCTTCCTTCGGGATCAGCAGCTCTTCCTTACGCGTGCCGCTCTTGATGATGTCCACGGCCGGGAACACGCGCTTGTCAACGAGCTTCCGGTCGAGATGGATTTCCATGTTGCCGGTGCCCTTGAACTCTTCGAAGATGATGTCGTCCATGCGCGATCCGGTGTCGACGAGCGCCGTCGACATGATCGTGAGCGAACCACCTTCTTCGACGTTGCGTGCCGCACCAAAGAACCGCTTCGGCTTCTGCAGCGCGTTCGAATCGAGACCGCCCGACAGAATCTTGCCGGACGACGGGGCCACGGTGTTGTAGGCGCGCGCGAGACGCGTGATCGAGTCGAGCAGGATCACGACGTCCTTCTTGTGCTCGACAAGACGCTTCGCCTTTTCGATGACCATCTCGGCCACCTGCACGTGACGGGTCGCCGGCTCATCGAACGTGGACGAGATGACTTCGCCGCGCACCGAGCGCTGCATGTCGGTCACTTCTTCCGGACGTTCGTCGATGAGCAACACGATCAAATACACCTCAGGGTGATTCGTCGTGATCGACTGCGCGATGCTCTGCAACAGCATCGTCTTACCCGTGCGCGGCGGCGCGACGATGAGGCCGCGCTGACCTTTGCCGATCGGCGTCATCAAGTCCATCACGCGACCCGAGAGATTGTCGGTGCCGGTTTCGAGCTTGAGGTGCGACTGCGGATAGAGCGGCGTGAGGTTTTCGAAGAACAGCTTGTTGCGTGATTTGTCGGGCGCCTCGAAGTTGACCGCTTCAACTTTGATCAGCGCAAAGTAGCGTTCGCCTTCTTTCGGCGGCCGCACCTGACCGGAGACCGTGTCACCCGTCTGCAGGTCGAACTTGCGGATCTGGGAGGGCGACACGTAGATGTCGTCGGGGCCCGGCAGATAGTTGTAGTCGGGCGCGCGCAGGAAGCCGAAGCCGTCTGGCAGCACTTCGAGCACACCTTCCGAAAACAGGAAGCCGCTCTGCTCGGTCTGGGCTTTGAGAATCTGGAAGATCAGGTCCTGCTTGCGCATGCCGGTGGCACCGGCGACGTTCAGGTCCTTGGCGATCTGCGTGAGCTTCTGGATGCTCGCGTCTTTCAGATCGTTGATGTTGAGGGATGGGCCCTTGGCGACGCCGTTCGCGTCAACTTCTCCGCCAGCTGGGGTGTCTGGCAACTCCTCGACGTCCTTGGGGAGTCCTTCGAATTGTGGGTTGTGGTGTCTGCGACCGCCACCGCCGCCGCCAGAATTACCAGGATTGGGATTGCCAGAACCGCCAGAGTGCCGCCCGTGCGAGCGTTTGTGATGATGTGCCATGTTGTGGGGATGTAGTTAGGTTGTTGGGGGTGTGTTACGGAACGGATGGAGCGTGGAGGCCTGAATATAGCAAGGCAGAAGACAGAAGGCAAAAACTAATACCGGCCGGGGCTGTCCCCGATCCCGATAATGCTACACGCCACGCGAGTGTCCAGACCCAGCGCTCTGGCGCGGGCCACAACCGCGTTACCGTCAGCGCCCGGATTCAGCCACACCACCGGCACGCCTTTGGCCTTTAGTTGATCCATCGCCGCCTCGCCGATCCAGGGTTGGAGGTAGACGCTCGCCTCGTCGATCGTTCCCGGATAGTCGAGCACGCTCGCGTAGGCCTTCTCGCCTTCGATCTCCGTCTCGTGCGGATTGATCGGCACCACGGTGAAGCCCTGCGCGCGAAAGGCACGAACCGCCTTGTTACCGAACTTGCTGCGATCGGATGACGCGCCGAGGATGGCGATGACGGGCATGGACAGCTACTTCTTTCTGTAGGCCTTGAGGATGGCCACGCGCGGCTGGAGATTCTGGGTGTTGCCGGTCGTCGCGTTCGGCGACATCTGGATCTTCTTGATGACGTCCATGCCGCTCACGACCTGGGCAAACGCGGCGAAACCCTGACCATCTGGATTGCGGGCACCGCCAAAGTCGAGCGCGGGCGTGTCGGTGACGCACACAAAGAAGTCGCTGCTGGCCGAATCCGCCGCGGCCGCGCGCGCCATCGAGAGCGTGCCGGCAAGATGCTTGATGCCCGTCGCACTCGTGCGCTCGAGAGCAATGGCGCCGTACGACCTGGTGCCCTGGGCTCGACTCGCCTGCACGACCTGGATCGGCGTCACCGTGTTCGTTTCGGTATCGGGTCGCACGGTGCGATGGAAATACCCGTTGTCGTACGCGCCGTCGTCCACATACTTCAGAAAGTTCGCGGCAGTTCCGGGGGCACGTGCCGCATCGACGGACACTTCGAAGTTCCCGGCCGCCGTCTCAAACACCACAACGACCGGCGCCGCCGTTTGCAGAAACATCGACACGATCGCGAGTAGCAACGTCATAGAAAGATCTTTCCCGGGTTGAGAATGCCGTTGGGGTCAAACGCCAGCTTCACGCGCTTCATCATCTCGATCGTGGGGGCCGTCAGCTCCAGAGGCAGATACGGCGCCTTCGAGAAACCAATGCCGTGCTCGCCGCTGATGGAGCCTTCGAGGGCCACCACGCCACGGAATAGTACCTGCTCGGCCTCATGCGTGCGGCGAATCTCGTCCTTATCACCCGGCGTCAACATGATGTTGACGTGGATGTTGCCATCGCCGACATGACCAAAGCACGGAATGCGCAGCCGGAAATCTGATTTGATGCGATCCACCAACTCAAACAATTCCGGCACGCGGCCCTTGGGGACAACGACGTCGTGATTGAACTTCAGGGGCGTGATCATCCTGAGTGAGAGCGAGATCTCGCGGCGCACGCGCCACAGCTCCTGACGCTCCGCATCAGTCTTCGCGCGCAGGAACTCCGTCGCCCCGGCCGCGAGGCAGGCGCGTTCAACGCGCAACGCCTCCGCAGCGGTTTGCTCAGCAATGCCATCCACCTCGATCAGCAACAGCGCGGCCGTCCCTTCCGGTGCGAGCGACCGCACCTTCAGCGCCTGCGCGACCGCTTCCAGCGAATCGCCATCGATCAACTCCAACGCCGCCGGCACGACGCGCTCGCGGATGAGATTCGTGACCGCATTGACCGCATGACGCACGCTCGGAAAACCCGCGCGCATCGTGACTTGCACCGGCGGCTTGGGTACGAGACGCAGAATGATCTTCGTGATAATCGCGAGCGTGCCTTCTGATCCGACGAGCAATTGTGTGAGGTCGTAGCCGACAACGTTCTTCACGACCTTGCCACCGGTCTTGATGATCTCGCCGCTCGGCAACACCGCTTCGAGGCCCAGCACGTAGGCGCGCGTCACGCCGTACTTGAACGCGCGCGGACCGCCAGCGCATTCGGCGACGTTGCCGCCGATCACCGACTGGCGCAGACTTGCCGGATCTGGTGGATAGAAGAGACCGACCTGCTCGACTGCATCCTGAATGTCGCCCGTAATGACGTTCGGTTCCACGACCGCGAGCAAGTTGAGTTCGTCGATCTCGAGAATACGATTGAGCCGTTCGAGGCTGAGCACCACGCCGCCATGGAGCGGCACGGCACCGCCGGTGTAGCCCGTGCCGGCCCCGCGCGGCACGAGCGGTGTGCGCGTCTCGTTGCAGAGCGCCGCAATCTGGGAAATCTCTGCGGTGTTGGCCGGAAACACGACGGCATCCGCGGGATGCCCACGCTTCAGTGCGTCGGTGCCGTACGCCATCAACGCATCGGCGTCGAGCCGAATGAATTCGGCGCCGACGATGGCGCGTAGACGCTCGACGACGAGTCGATCAATCACTTCCCTATTATGGCTATTTCAGCGGCAGCGAGTTCGCGTAGCGAATGATTCGCGTCACGCCTTCGCGCAGCTTCTCGAGCGACGTCGCGTATGACAGGCGGAATGCGGCGGTTGCTTCAAACGCTTCGGCCGGCGGCACGACGACAAATTCCTTGGCGAGCAAGCCGTCAGTAAACGCTTGCGACGTGGGCACGCTCGGCGACAAAAAGGCCTGCACCGACGGATACAGATAGAACGCGCCCTGCGGGACCGCGCACGTCAGGCGCGGCTCTTCTTTCAGCCACTCGATGACCTGGTCACGACGCTGCTTGTAGACGGCGCGCATCTCGGCCACGCAGTCCTGCGAACTGGTCAGCGCGGCCACAACGGCCTTCTGCGTGATCGAATTCACGTTCGACGACTCATGGCTCTGCAGGGCGTTACACCCAGCGACAATAGCCTTGGGGGCGAGCACCCAGCCACAGCGCCAGCCCGTCATCGCATACGCCTTCGAAGCGGACCCACACAGCACCAGCTTGTCGCGCATCACGTCGCCGAAAATCTTTGGCAAGTTGTGCGGCACGCTGTCGTAGACGAGGCCTTCGTAGCACAGGTCCACGATGATCCAGAGGCCACGCTTCGCGGCTTCGTCGGCCAGCTTCTTCGCTTCGGTTTCCGACATCAACGCACCCGTCGGATTGCCCGGGCTGTTGACGATGATGGCCTTCGTGCGCGGCGTCACCGCCGACAGGAGCAAGTCCGCAGTGAGCGCCCAGCCCTCTTCCACGCGCGTGGTGACCACCACGGGCGTGGCCCCAGCGAGCTTGATCTGTTCGAGGAGCGTGGGCCAGCCCGGCGCATGTGTGACCACTTCATCGCCGGGTCCGAACAGCGTCATGGCGGCGTGATACAGCGCCTGCTTACCGCCGGCGGCGGCGATAATTTCATCGGGCGCGTACGACACGCCGTAGTCTTCGCGGTAGCGGAAGCCAATCGCTTCACGGAGTTCCAGCGTCCCCATGTTGGCGGTGTACTTTGTAAAGTTGGCGTCGAGCGCCTTGTGCGCGGCGGCCGTGACATGTGCCGGGGTCGGAAAATCGGGCTCACCGGCGCCGAGGTCCACGACGTCAATGCCTTCGCGCCGCATCTTCTCTGCCGCGATGGTGCCCTTCATGGTCGGCGACAAGCCGATGTGCTGCATCCGTTCGGCAAGTGCCGGAGTCTGGCCGCTCATTATTTCCGTGTCCTTTTCTTGTCGGTCAACCGCGCCTGAACACCGGCAGGGACCAGTCCTGTGACATCGCCGCCCAGTGCGACGACTTCCTTAATCAGCCGAGAGCTCACATAAATATATTGCTCAGCGGGCATCATGAACACCGTCTCCACTGCGGGCTGCAGGTGCCGGTTCATGAGCGCCATCTGCATCTCGTATTCAAAGTCCGACACCGCACGCAACCCGCGCACGATCGCGCAGGCCTGCTTCTCGCGCGCGTAATCGATCAGCAGACCGCTGAATTGATCCGCTTCTACATTCGGTGCGTCCGCAAACGTCTCGCGAATGATGGCGAGACGTTCATCCACGGAGAACAGCGGCGTCTTCTCGGCGTTGGTCAGCACGGCGACGATGATGCGATCAAAGAGCGATGCGCCACGCATGATGATGTCGACGTGGCCGTTGGTCAGTGGATCGAATGAACCGGGATAGACGGCGATGCGAGCCATGCTCACGCTCCCTCGCCAGCAGTGTAGAACGAGAGGGCGCTGTCACCCGCCTCCAGAATGCGGTAACGCGTCGCACCGAAGACGGCCTCCCGCAACGTGCGGCGGCGGCTGTGCTCGACGATGACTCGCCCACCAGGCACGGTGCGCGCGGCGGCTGAGGCCAGCGCGGTGTCAATTCCGACGATCTCGTATGGGGGGTCCAAAAACACCAGATCGAAGCGGGTCTGAGGGTCGATCCGCTGCGCGCGAGGCTTCATGAAATCGTCGCGAATAATAACACACACATTTTCGACGCCGGCGTGCGCGATGTTACGTTTCAGCAGACTAATCGCGCGCAGATCCTGCTCGATGAAAGTCACGGACGCCGCGCCGCGACTGAGCGCTTCGATGCCCACGGCGCCGGTGCCCGCGAAGATGTCCAGGACGCGCGCGCCATCGAGCGTCGGCCCCAGGACGTTGAAGAGCGTCTCGCGCAGCGAGTCGGACGTCGGCCGCAAGCCATCCCACGTCGGGCCGTCGAGGCGCCGCCCTTTCAGCGAGCCGGCCACAATGCGCATCAGGCGACACCCACGAGGCCAAATCGCGTGGCCCAATTCGCCGACACGTACGTCACGAGCGCGCGCGACGCTTCCGGCTGATCGAGCCACGCCACTGCCTCGCGGCGCGCCTCTTCCATCAACTGGTGATCACGCAGCAGGTCGCCGACACGCAACGTCGGCATGCCCGACTGGCGCGTGCCGAAGAAATCCCCAGGCCCACGAATCTCCAGGTCGCGTTCAGCGATCACAAACCCGTCAATCGTCTCGACCAGCGCGGCAATGCGCGCCCTGGCGTCCGCGCTGAGCGGAAACTGATACAGCAGCACACACGTGGAGGCGTGCGCACCGCGGCCGACACGGCCGCGCAGCTGATGCAACTGCGACAGACCGAAGCGCTCCGCATGCTCGATGACCATCACGGTCGCGTTCGGCACATCGACGCCGACCTCCACGACCGTCGTCGATACCAGCACATGCACGTCGCCGCGCGCGAACGCGGCCATGACCCGATCTTTCTCTTCTTGCTTCAGCCGTCCGTGCAACAACGCGACGTGGTACTCCTGAAACACTTCCTGCTGCAGATGGTCGGCCATCGCCGTGGCCGCGCGCAGGTCCACCTTCTCGGAGTCCTCGACGAGCGGGTAGATGACGTAGGCCTGCCGGCCTGCGGCCAATTCCTTTCGAATGAGCCGGTAGATCTCTTCGCGCTTCGACTCGCTCTTTGACACGGTCGTGATCGGTTGGCGGCCGGGTGGAAGTTCGCGAATCACCGACACATCCAGATCGCCGTACGTCGTCAACGCCAGGGTGCGCGGAATCGGCGTCGCCGTCATCACGAGCACGTCGGGATGCGAGCCCTTGCCACGCAGACTCGCGCGCTGCATCACGCCGAAGCGATGCTGCTCATCGATGATCACGAGTCCGAGAGACTTGAAGGCAAGATCCCCTTCCGCCAGGGCGTGCGTGCCGACCACCAGATGTGCCGTGCCGCTGGCGATCTCGGCGTGCACCTCGCGTCGTTTGGCGGCCGAGAGGCTGCCCGTCAGCGAAACGACACGAAAGCGAGCCTGCTCCAGTAGTCGGCGAATCGTCAAATAGTGCTGATCCGCCAGAATTTCTGTCGGCGCCATGAACGCGACCTGCAAGCCATTTTCCATCGCCACGAGTGCCGCCAGCAATGCGACGATCGTCTTGCCAGCGCCGACATCGCCCTGGAGCAAACGATTCATGGGCACGTCGCGCTGCATGTCCGTCACGATCTCGCGCAGCGACGTGCGCTGCCCTTCCGTGAGTTTGAAGGGCAGGATCTTGCGCGCCGCATCGCGAATGCGATCGTCCACGATCACGGGCTTCGGCTTGCGGTCTTCCGCGTGCTTGCGTTTGCGCAGCACCATGCCCGCTTGAAACAGGAAGAACTCTTCGAAAATCAGCCGCTGATGTGCGGGTGTTTTCAACTCATTCAGCGCCTCGACGCTCGTACCCGGCTCTGGAAAGTGAATACCGCGAATCGCACCAGCGCGATCTGGCAGGCCTCGCGATGCGCGAATCGGTTCCGGCACGGGATCCGCGACGGCCACCGGCAACTCTCGCAGCAAGCGGTGCACGAGCACGCGCTGCATGCGCGGCGTCATCGATCCGACTTTCTCGTACACCGGCACGATACGTCCCGTGTGAATCGTGCCGTCGTCCAACTCGCTGTCCGGCCCTTCGGCGCGAATCAGCTCGTACTCGGGATTCGTGAACTGCAGTCCACCCGACGGCCGATACTCCAGCGGTCCGTAGAGCACCACGCGCTGTTGCGGCACGAAGACGTCTTTGAGAAACGCTTGATTCGGAAACACCGCCTTCGTGATGCCACCGGTCGCGTCGCGCACGATCGCCTCAAACAAACGAAAGCCGGGGCGGCGCGTTGGTCGCACGCCGCTCGAAACCACTTCGGCCGTCACCGTCGCCGTCATGCCAGGACGCAGGTGACGAATCTCGCACGGTGTCGCGCGATCCTCGTAGCGCAGCGGAAAACGCAGCAGCAGATCTTCGACAGTCGTCAGGCCCGCACGCGCGAGGTCGGCAGCACGCTTGGGTCCGACCCCTCGCACAAATTGCAGTGCGGTGCTGAGCAGGTCCGATGTCACAAATAGAACGGTTACTGCACGACCGTGGCCGCGCCGCGTTGAATGGCGAGGTCGCGCACGCCGGCCGGCAGCGGGAACGGCTTGGCGAGCGTGATGCCGTCGGGAAATTGCGGAGACTTGGAGTAGTACGTGATCAGTTCCTGCAGGATCAACTTAGGCACCGGCACGTTGCCGAGCGATGCCGATTGCACATCGAAGATCGCCTGGCCCGCCGCGCCCGTGAGCGACCCGGTCATGGAAATCGCCATCAGGCCGGTCAAGTAGGCCATCGGGTCGAGTCGTCCGCGCTCGCGCAACTTGCGCACGGCGTCCAGATCGACCAGACCATTAATGGTCATCGTGTTCGCCCCGGTGAACACGACCTTGGGCGAGACCAGACCGACGGGCACGTTATCTTTGCCGTCTTCGGTCAGCCACGCGTTCAGTTCCCGATCGGTAAAGGTGGTGCGGAGCGGCTGAGGTGGTTTGCCTTTGGCGGGCACGGCGGCGGCTCGGAGTAGCATCGTCGTCAGGCTCCGCTGCATCTTTGCGGAATCGCGCTGGTCGAGTGTCGGCGGCGCCTTGGGCGCTTGCGCCCACACGACGCTGGAAAGCGCCATCGCCGAGCAGACGATGAATCGGGCCGTTCGGGTCAGCATCACGTTATTGGACTATGGTAACGCGGCGCCGGCCGTGGCGCACGGTGCGACCGAGGCCGAACCTATTTGCGGACTTTCGTCAGGAAGTCGAGCTTCTTGCGCTCCTCGTTTTCCTCGAGCAAGCGAAATCGTGCGCGCTGCCGCACGGAGAGCAGCAGATCCAGATCGTCTTGTGCCTTGGCAACGGCGGCGCGGCCCTCGTTCTCAACGGTCGCCAACTCTTTCAGCTTCGCGTCGACGACCGCATCGTCCACCGCGACCTCTTTGCCGGCCGCCTGACCGACCATGGCCCGCAATTCGTTGGTGGCACGATTGCGTTTGCGGTTCAGCAGCGTGCGAGCGTCCTGTAGCCGCTTGAGGCGCTGGACGAATGTCGGATACTGCTCCGGCGTCAGCGGCACGAACTTCTCGGCGTCCACCATCGTCATCGCATCGAACATCGTCTGGATATCTGCGGTGGAGACCTGCTGCTCAGGCGGCGCCGGCGCCTGCGCGCCAGTCTGTGGCGCTGCCGCCCTCTTCTCCAGCGCTGCCGCGCTCGCGGGGCCGACGCAGCCACACACCAGCACCAGCACGGTTGCCGCACACACACGCATCACAGAGGTCGTCATGGTTGGTCTCCGCACCACTCTACTCGGCTGAACCCATTTCTTTGCGAAGCAGTTTCATCAGTTCCTGTCGCTGCGCCTGCGTCAACGATTCAATCGCCGCATCGGTCGCGGCACGGCCGGGGGCCATCCCTGCGGCGCGCGCGTCGTCGATCCGAATCGATGGCGCCATCTGGCGAATCATTTCCCACATCGCGTCAGACTCCGGCGACACCAGGCCATCCAACATGGCCGCCTCGGATGACACGGCCACGTCGGGCGCGTCGACACGTGATCCCCGCGGGGACGGCCGCGCGATCACGGCCACAGCGATGACCCCGAGCACACCAACCGCCGCGAGCATCGGCCGCCACAGTGGCCGCCACCAGGCCATCGGGACCGGCTCGGCATCGACGGCCTCACGCACGCGCGCGCTGAGGTGATCCCAGAACAGCGGCGAGGGCTCCGGCACTTCGCTGGCAATGGTGACATCGCCCATGAGCACGCGCATGTCGGCCAGTTCATCCGCGCACGCCTGGCACGTCGCCAGATGCGACTGGCGGCCAGTCGCCGACGGTCGATCGAGTGCGTCGACAAATTCTTCGGGGGTCAGATGCTTTGTCATGACGGTTGCTGCAACAAGCGCTTCAAGTTTCCCAGCGCATGGAAAAAGTTCGCCTTCACCGCGCCGACCGAACTGCCGAGCACCGTGGCGATCTCTTCGTGACTCATTTCCTGATACATCCGCAACACCAATGTCGCCCGCTGCTTCGGTGGCAGCTTCGCAATCGCACGCCGAACGACCACCGCGCGCTCCCCCCGTGCCACCAGCTCATGCGCATCCGGATGCCGCTGGTCCACGTGCTGCTCGGGTTCGAGTGTTTCCATCCGCGGCCGCTTGAGGGCCACACGATTCAAACACGCGTTGACGCCCACCCGGTAGAGCCACGTGCCGAGGGCCGCGTCGCCCTTGAAATTGCGGAGCCCCTTGAACGCGCGGACGAACACATCTTGCGTGAGATCGGACGCGTCTTCGTGGTTGCCCAGAAAGCGATAGCACAGCTGGTATACCTGCCGACGATGGCGCTCCACGATGACTTCGAACGCCTCGCGCTCACCGCCGAGAAACGCCTGGACGAGTGAGACGTCGTCGGCCGTGCGCAACCGCTCGAGCGCCTCCGCCGACGCCACCGGACCGGTCGCCGGTCGCTGGTCACCTGGACGATCACTCACTTGCAGAGACCACGCCACGGACATACCGGGCGAAGCGTATTGGATGGCTGTGCTCATGCGCCAACTCCTGCGGACGCCCCCCGTGGACGTGTCTTGCTCGGTTAGACCGGCCGTACCCCACTGCTGTTACAGCCCGTGTTTGAACTTTCGCTTTTTCTTTGGTAACGTGGCGCCGTGCAGCCACTGACCAAGCGCCAACGTGAGATTCTGGACTATCTACAGGAATTCATCCAGCAGCACGGCTACGCGCCGAGCTTGGAGGAAGTGGGCCAGCGTTTCGGCCTCTCTTCGCTCGCCACCGTGCACAAGCATCTCACTAATCTTCAGGAGAAGGGCTTCATTCGCCGGTCCTGGAACCGGAGTCGCTCGGTGGAGCTGCTGCCGGCGCGAGTCGGTCAGCGCGCCATTGAAGTGCCCCTGATGGGCTACGTCGCGGCCGGCTCCCCCATTGAGGCCATTGCATCGAACGAGACCATCGCGGTCCCGGAAGACCTGGTCGGGCGCCGGGACACGTACGTCCTGCGGGTCAAGGGCGATTCGATGATTGACGAGCAGATTCGCGACGGCGACTTCGTCATCGTGGAAGATCGCAAGACCGCCGACAACGGCGAGATGGTCATCGCCTTGCTTGGCGGCCACGAAGTGACGTTGAAGAAGTTCTATCGCGAAAATGGCCGCATCCGCCTGCAGCCGGCCAACCCTGCGATGCAGCCGATCATCGCGGATGCCGCCAATGTGCAACTGCAGGGCGTCGTCGTCGGGGTCATGAGAAAGTACTAGTCATGTCGACGACACCGAACAAGCAGATCAATTTCACCATCGTGCCGGACGAGCCGGGCTCGAAGTCTGAGGCCACGCGCACCTACGCCAATTTCTGCGCGGTGGCGCACTCGCCGTTCGATCTCACGATCACGTTTTGCGATGTGCGCCCCCTGTCCACCGACGACATTCGGCAGGCCGAACAGAGTGAGACCGTGCGGGCGCCGATCGTGGCGCGCATCGCGCTGCCGTTCGGCGTGGTGCCGGGCTTGATCAACGCCCTGCAGGAACAACTGCGCGCCATGCAGGCGGCCCAATCGCCTGAAGGCACGCAGCCGTGGCCCAAGGGCCCGACGCACTGACATCCGGCATGACACCGACCGCCATCTTCGACACACTCGACATTCAGCACCCGAACGCCGACACGGAACTGCACTATCGCAACGCCTTCGAGTTGCTGATCGCGACGATCCTCTCGGCGCAAAGTACGGATGCGCGCGTGAATCTCACGACGCCGGCGCTTTTTGAGCGCTACCCAACACCGGCGGCACTCGCCGCAGCCACGCCGGAAGAACTCGAACCACAGATCAAGGCCACGGGGTTCTATCGCGTCAAAGCAAAGAACATTCAGGGCGCGGCGGCGGCCATCGTGGCGTTGCACGGCGGCCAGGTGCCGGCGGACATGGATGCCCTGGTCGCCCTGCCCGGTGTCGGCCGCAAAACAGCCAACGTCGTTCTCGGGCATGCACTCGGCGTCCCCGGCTGGCCTGTCGATCGCCACGTGCTCCGCGTGGCCGAACGGATCGGCTTCATTCACACGGACGACGCAGTGATGGCTGAGCGCCAGTTGTGCGCGCTGCTGCCGCCGGCGCGGTGGACCCGGGCGTCCGACACCCTGATCCTGCACGGTCGCCGCATTTGCAAACCCAAGCCGCTCTGCGACAGTTGCCACATTCGCACGGGCTGCGCGTATTTCGCGGCGCTCGGCGCCAAAGCCGTCCGCCCCAAGAAAAAATGACATCAGAGAAGTTCCGCACATTGGTCGAGGAGGCCCTCAGGGGCATCCCCAAGCATTTTCGCGATGCGATGAAGAATATCGCCATCGTCGTAGAAGACGAAGCCACGCCGGAGCAACTCGCCGACGTGGACATCGCTCCGCCCGATACATTGCTCGGCCTCTACGAAGGCACGCCGATCACGGAGCGACATTGGGATGATGGCAATCGGCTGCCGGACAAGATCACGCTCTTTCAATACGCCATTGAGGACGCGAGCGGTAACGATGAAGACGTGGTGGTCGCGATCGGCGAAACGCTGATCCACGAGATCGGTCACTACTTTGGCCTGTCGGAAGACGAGATCGAGGCCATCGAAGAGGAATACTGGCGGGCCAACGAGTGAGCACACCCAAACGGTCATTTCGGGCGCGCAAACGCTTCGGGCAACACTTTCTGTCATCGAAGTGGGCCGAGAAGGTCGTGCGCACGATTGATCCACAGCCAGGCGACGTGTTTCTGGAGATCGGCCCCGGGGAAGGCGCGCTGACCTTTCCGCTTGCGCGCACCGGCGCACCGATTCTCGCGGTCGAAGTGGATCGCGACCTGCTCGCAGCGCTGGCACCGCGTGTGCCGCCCAACGTGTCGCTGATTAGTGGCGACATTTTGCGCACCGAAGTGCTGCCGTTTCTCACAGGTCTGCAACCGCAGACCCCACCCGGTGCGACTGGTGCCCCCGCGCCGCGCCGTCTTCGCATTGTCGGCAACCTGCCGTACAACTTGTCGACGCCGATTCTGTTCAAGTTGCTGGAATGGCAGGCGCAGACGGGCATGTTCTTCGACGCGACGGTCATGCTCCAACGCGAAGTGGCGGACCGACTCGCCGCGAAGCCGGGAACGAAAGCCTGGGGCGCACTCAGCCTCTATCTGCAGCTAGACACACACATCAACGTGCCGCTTCGGCTGCCGCCCGGGGCGTTCAATCCGCCGCCAAAGGTGCACTCCGCGATCGCGCATCTCACCTTTCAGCCACGCACGGTGCGTATCTCGGATCAGGAGATCTTCGACCGCCTCGTGCGCACGATGTTCAGCCTGCGGCGCAAGACGCTCAACAACGTGCTGAAGGCGTACGATCCGAAGGCGCCGGCTCTGCTGCTGGCCCTCGACATTGACGGCATGCGCCGCCCCGAAACCCTCTCGCTCGTTGAACTCGCACGCCTCGTTGACAGCCTCGCGTCGGCGAAACGCTCTGCCGTGTTATAGTTAGCCCGTTTTTCCCGCCCTGTTTCCGGCTGCTCCCAGCAAGCCGACCCAGGTCGGATTCGCCTCTCAGTTGTTCGAGCTCCCGGCTCGACATGAGCGTGCGTGTCCGATCACGAGGCAAGACGTTGCGCTGGGGATTCACGACATGACGACAGACGTCGTCGCCGGTACACCTGCAGTCGAGTTCATTCCGCTCGGTGGTATTGGCGAATTCGGCATGAACATGCACCTGCTCGTGTGCGGGGATACCGCCCTGTTGATCGATGCCGGCGTGATGTTCCCTGAGCCGGAGCTGTTTGGCGTCGATCTGGTGCTGCCGGATCTCGCGTCGCTCGAGGCCTGGCGCGGGAGGATTCGCGCGCTCATTCTCACGCACGGACATGAAGATCACATTGGCGGTGTGCCGCACGTCTGGCCGCTGCTCGACTGCCCGATCTATGGCACGGAGTTCACCCTCGCGCTCGTGAAGCCGAAGCTCGACGAACACGGCATCGATTACGCCGATCGTCTGGTGGTGGTGAAACCGAAGGACGTCGTGGAAATCGGGAACATGCGCGTGGAGTTCCTGCGCGTGCCCCACAGCATTCCGGATTGCGTGGGTCTGGCGATCCACACGCCGCAGGGCGTGATCATTCATACGGGCGATTTCAAGATCGACCAGACGCCGCTCGACGGCGAGACGTTCGACTATCACCGCTTTGCCGAACTCGGCGGCCAGGGCGTGCTCGCGTTGTTCTCCGACAGCACGAACGCCGACCGGCCGGGCTTCACGGGCTCCGAGCGCGACGTCATCGACGGCTTCGACGAGATCTTCAGCAGTGCGGGCGGCAAGATCATCGTCGCGACGTTTTCCACGAGCATGTATCGCATTCAGCTGCTTGTGGATCTGGCGGAGCAATTCGACCGCAAGATCGCGTTCCTCGGCCGCAGCATGCAGCAGAACACGGCGATCGCGATGGAGTTGGGCCGGCTGAAGATGCCGGCGGGTTTGCAGATTCGCGACAGTGACGTGCGCGAGTATCCGGCGCAGGACGTGCTGTGCGTGTGCACCGGCTCGCAGGGTGAGCCGATGGCGGCACTGCCCCGCATGGCCATCGACGATCACCGCCACGTCAAGATCGGGCCCGAGGATGTCGTGGCGTTTTCTGCGCGCATCATCCCCGGCAACGACAAGGCTATTGGCCGGGTCATGAACCATGTGGCTCGTCGTGGCGCGGAAATCGTGGCCGACGGTAGCCGCCACATCCACGTCTCGGGCCATGCCAGCGCCGAAGAACTGAAATTAGTGCTCAGCCTGGTTAGGCCGAAGGTGTTCGTGCCGATACATGGTGAGTATCGGCAGCTGGCACGGCATGCCCGGATGGCGCCGCTGGTCTCGCCCACCTCTGCGGTCCTCATCATCGAGGACGGCGATGTGGTGCGTTTCGAGAATAACCAGGGGCAGATCGTGGGCAAGGTGCCAACCGGCCGGGTCTTGGTGGATGGGACACGGACCGGCGAAATCGCCGACGAGGTCTTGCGGGATCGACGACATCTGGCGGGAGACGGCCTGGTGGTCGCGGTCGTGGCGATCAACAGTCGGACCGGCGCCGTTGAGAAGCCGCCGGAGATCATTGCGCGCGGATTGGCGGTGGACCCGCGGCACGACGCCATGTTGAAAGAGGCGCCGGAGTGGCTGATTCGAGTGGTGGAAGGCGCACTGCCGGAAGAACGGACAGATCCCGGGCTCTTGAAGGAACGGATTCGGATCGAAATGCAGCGCATGTTCCGCAAGCGTGCGGGCCGCCGGCCACTTGTACTGCCGGTGGTGCTTGAGGTATGAAGTAACTAAAGGGGAATGATGTCCAACTCCGCATTGTCTCGACGAATCAGCGAAGTCTACGGCGTGGCGCTCTTCGCGCTCGCGTTGTTCTGGCTAATCGCGCTCGTCAGTTATTCGCCGGCCGACCCGGTCTGGTTCTTCAACAACATCGCGGCCGGCCCGCCGTTGAACTTCGGGGGACGCGTCGGCGCCTTCGTTGCCGAGAGTTCCCTGCAACTACTGGGCTACACGTCATATCTGATCCCGGCTGTGCTCTGCGTGATCGGCTGGCATGCGTTTTGGTGCCAGGAGTTCGACGCGAAATATACAAAGCTGACGGGCGCCGTCATGTTGTTCCTGTGCGCGTCGGGGCTGCTCGGCGTGGCGTTTGGTGTCTTTGATCCGGCAGCCAGCGGGTCCTCCTTCCCCGGGGGGGGCATCGTCGGTGGAGCCATTGCCGGCGTGCTGAAGGAATACCTGAACACCACCGGCGCCGTGTTGGTCCTCCTGACGTCGCTCGGCCTCGCGCTCGTCTTGTCGACGCAGTTCTCGTTCGGCCGTGCCTCAACGCACACGGCCTCCGTCGTGCGCTCGAGCACCGGCGGATGGGTGGGACGCTGGCGCGCCTGGCGTGCGGAGCGTGTACGGGCTCGCGAGCGCGCGGAAATCGTAAAGAAACACACGGCCAAAGCTGGCGCGGTCAAGGCCGAGATTGCCACAAAGGCGGCCGGCGCTGCCGCCACCCTGAAGGCCGCCCGACAGGCGATCAAGCCTTCGAAGAGCGTGGATGACGACGACCGCGAGGATGAGGAAGAAGAGGACGAGGAGTTGGTGCCGGTCCGCGCCAAAGCGGCACCGCCGTCCATTCGTCGTTCCGTGCCGATGCCGGTGAACCTGCCCTTGACTGATGCGGACACGAGCTCGAAGGCGCCGGCAGAACGCAAGAAGGGCACGTACGCATTCCCGCCACTCTCGTTGCTCGATCCACCCAAGCAGCACGGCAAGATCGACGAACGCCTCTTGATGGATGCGGCGAAGCTACTGGAGGAAAAGTGCCGCGAGTTCAGCGTCGAAGGATCCGTCGTCCAGATTCATCCGGGCCCGGTGGTCACGACGTACGAGTTCAAGCCCGACGCCGGCGTGAAGTACAGCCGTATTACCGGCCTGGCCGACGACCTGTGTCTCGCGATGCAGGCGGAGTCGGTGCTGATCGACCGCATCCCGGGCAAATCCACCGTCGGCATTCAGATCCCGAATCAGGTGCGCGAAGCCATTGGCCTGCGTGAACTCCTCGAATCCGATGTCTACACCCGCGCGACGTCGAAGCTGACGATGACGCTTGGCAAGACCATCAATGGCGAACCGTTCGCCGGTGACATGGCCACCATGCCCCACTTGCTCATCGCGGGTTCAACCGGCGCGGGCAAATCGGTCAGCGTGAACGCGATGATCAGCAGCATTCTGTTTCGCGCCTCTCCAGAGGAATGTCGCTTCATCATGATCGACCCGAAGCGTCTCGAGCTCGGCATGTATGAGGATATTCCGCACCTCATGACGCCGGTCGTCGTCGAACCGAAGCAGGCAGCCAATGCGCTGCGGTGGGCCGTGCGTGAAATGGAAGAGCGCTACAAAACGCTCGCCGCCGCTGGTGTGCGCAACATCGATCAGCACAACCGCAACATCCGCGCAATGCTCGAAGAGAACAAGGAAGCGAAGACCGACGCGGGCGTTGAGCTCAAGACACTCCCCTACATCATCGTGATCATCGACGAGTTGGCCGACTTGATGATGGTGGCCGGCAAAGAGGTCGAAGAATCTATCTGCAGACTGGCACAGATGGCGCGTGCGATCGGCATTCACTTGATTCTGGCCACGCAGCGCCCGTCGGTGGACGTGATCACCGGCGTCATCAAGGCGAATCTCCCGGCGCGCATTGCGTTCCGAGTGGCGTCGCGCATCGACTCGCGCACGATTCTCGATGGCAACGGCGCCGAACAGTTGCTGGGCAAGGGCGACATGCTCTTCCTGCCTCCGGCCTCGTCGCGCTACATCCGTATCCACGGGCCGTATATCTCGGAGCAGGAGACGGCACGGCTGTGCAGCTTCCTCCGCAAGCAGGGCAAACCGCAGTACGACACGACGATCACCGCCGAAGAGAAGAAGGAAGGCACGGGCCCCGGCGGCGTGCCGATGGACAAGGACGAACTGTTCGACGAAGCTGCGCGCATTGTCGTGTCGAGCGGACAGGCGTCGATCTCCTATCTGCAACGTCGGCTGCGCATCGGCTTCAGCCGCGCCGCACGACTGATCGACATGATGGAAATGGACGGCATCGTCTCCCCCGCCACGAACGGCAAACGCGAAGTACTCGTTGACCAGGGCTACTTCGAAGAAGTGGACGCACAACTGCGATGACCCGAGACACCGCACGCCCTCGTCGGATTGTGGCCCTGGCCATCGGCCTGTGGCTGTGTGGTGCCTTCCTGTCTGCGCAAACACCGGCGTCGCCGCCAAGGGGCGCCAAGCCGCAGACGACGCCCGCGGCGGTGTTGCGTGGTATCACACGCGAAGCGTTGCCTGGCGGTGATCGCATCGTGCTCGACGTGGATCGCGAAGTGGCCTTTCTCAGTGATCGCATCGCCGGTCCGGATCGCGTGTTTCTGGATCTGAAGGCGACCGGTGTCGGCGATGGTGTTCCGGCGGCCGCCGCGGCGCTCAAGGGGATGCTGGTCACCGGCGTTCGGCTTGGCCATCCCGTCGCCGGCACGACGCGCATCGTCATCGATCTCGCTGGCGCGCCGAAGCACAGCATCTATCCCCTGTACAGCCCGTACCGCCTCGTCATTGATGCGGAGGGCCCCGTGCCGGCACCGCTCACGAAGACGACGATCCACGAGCCGGTGCTGAACACGACGCTGCCGATCGTTGCGGCGCCGATGGAATCGGCCGGAACCGTCTCGCCGGTTCCGGTGCAGCCTGCACCGCCTGCGCCGGCACCGGCTTCAGCCCCCGCACCGGCCAAGCCGACCAGCCCCGCGCCAGTCGTCCCGATGCCCGCGGCCAGTCCGACACGCAAAGGCGACTACTCCCTCGCGCGTCAGCTCGGTCTGAGCGTTCAGCGCATCGTGATCGACGCCGGACACGGCGGACACGATCCAGGCGCACAGGGCAACGACATCGTCGAGAAGGATCTCGTCCTCGACATCGCACTTCGTCTGCAGCAGTTGTTTCAGGACCAGCCGGGCTTTGAGGTGGTGTTAACGCGAAGCACCGACGAGTTCATTCCGCTCGAAGAACGCACGGCGATCGCCAATCGCGCCGGTGCGGATCTGTTCCTCTCAATTCATGCGAACGCCAGCAAGAGTGCCGATGTCCGCGGTCTCGAGACGTACTTCCTCAACTTCGCCACCAATCGCGACGCAGAAGCCGTCGCGGCCCGCGAAAACGCGGCGTCGAGCAAGAGCATGGGACACCTGCCCGAGATCCTGAAAGCGATTGCCCTCAACGCCAAGCTCGCTGAATCGCGCGAGTTGGCGACCATGGTGCAAACTTCCATGGTGCGGCGCCTCAAGACGCCGACCACGACGGTACGCGATCTGGGTGTGAAACAGGCGCCGTTCGTGGTGCTCATTGGCGCCGAGATGCCGAGCGTGCTGGCGGAGATCTCGTTCCTGACCAATCGCACAGACGCCGCGTCGCTGAAACTGCCGGCGACCAAGCAGCGCATTGCGCAGGCACTCTTTGATGGGATCGTGAAGTATCAGACGTCCCTCAAGAAGGCGACGCCTGCTGGGTCGAAGGACCAGTAGCGAACAGGCATGGTGCAGACACCGGCGAACCCGCCCCTGCAGGATCCGTTCATGGTGCAGGTGTCTCGTCCGCCGGCCGAAGGCGGCAATCTGGGCAATGTCATGGTCGGCGCGTTCGGCTTGACCGGCGCACTCGTGATTTCGGCGCTCGTGTTTGGTGTGTTGCTCGCCAGCGTCTGGATTCTGTGGCGCAAGTTCCGTCGCACGTATGACAGCGACGCCCCGCCATCGCTCGGGCCGGTGCCGCTCTCGCCCGACGCGACTACGCGCCCGCCGTCATCCCCAGATCAATAAGCGTTCGCACTGCGGCGCCTGTCGCGCCTTTCGGCTGATACGCCTTGCGCTCCTCAGACCACGCCGTGCCGGCAATGTCGAGATGCGCCCAGGGCCGATCGTTCGTCACAAATTCGCGCAGAAACCACGCTGCCGTAATCGCACCGGCCCCGCGACCCGACGCCGCATTGATCATGTCGGCGATCTCGCTCTTCAACTGCTCACGGTACTCATCGAACAGCGGCAGCGGCCACACACGATCACCGGCCCGGCCCGCGACCGTGCGAATCGTGTCGACCCACGCATCGGGCGCGCCCATCAGACCGGAGGCCGTCTTCCCCAGCGCGACGACGCACGCGCCGGTGAGGGTCGCGACGTCAATCAGATGTGTGGCACCGAGTTGCTGTGCGTACCAGAGCGCGTCAGCCAGAATCAGCCGGCCTTCGGCGTCCGTGTTTGTGATCTCCACCGTCGCGCCGTTCGCCGCGGTCAGCACATCGCCCGGGCGAATCGCCGTGCCGCTCGGCATGTTCTCGACCATGGGAATCACGCCGATGACACGATGCGGGCCGCCGAGTTTCGCGATGGCGCACACCGCGGCAGCCACCGCCGCACCGCCGGCCATGTCGTCTTTCATCCGATCCATGCCCTCCGCGGGCTTGATCGAGATGCCACCGGTATCGAACGTCACACCCTTGCCGACCAAGCCGAGAACCGGGCCAGTCTTCGCCGCATGCGGACCGGCGGGTTCGTATCGAAGCACCACCAAGCGCGCCGGTTCAGCGCTGCCTTGCGCGACGCCCAACAGGAGTCCCATGCCCAGCTCACGCAGCCGCGTGTCGTCCAGCACGTCCACCGTCAGCCCTGCAGCCACGCCCATGGCCTGCACACGTGTTGCAAATTCACGCGGCGTCAGGACATTGGCGGGTTCATTCGCCAGCATCCGTGCCTGATTGGCCGCATCGCCAATGACGCGTCCGCGCAGAACGGCCGCCTGCAACGCTGCACGATCGCCGCCGGGCACGATCACGATCAACTGTTCGGGGAAACGTCCCTCGGACGTCTGGTCGGCTTTGTAGACGCCGGAGTCGAACTCGGCCGCAGACAGCCCGTCCGCCACCGTTGACGCAAACGCGAGGGGCTCGAAGCCATCGCGGATCAAGATGGCGGCACTCGTCACCAATCGCAGTCGCGCGGTATACCCGCACGACGCGGCGATCTTGCGCAGCCGCTCCGGCGTGATCTCAGCGCGCTTACCGGCGCCGACAAACGCGAGGCGCCGCGCCTTCCAGCCCGACGTGGCGGGGACGATGAAGAATTCGTAGAGTTTGGCGCGAAACTCGCCGCTCGCGCGCGCCTGACCGATCCAGCCAGCCGTGGCCGCGTCCAGGCCTGAGACGCCGGCCACCGACGCATCGGCGTCGTCTTGAAAGACCGGAACGAACAGCATGTCGACCGCGACGTCTGCGGCCGGTGTTACTACTCCGTCAAACTGTGGGACCTGCATCACCATCAAACGCCTCTGCTACACTGCGGCTATTCGCATGGAAAATAGACCGACCATCATAACTCACGGCCGGGTGCGGCCACTGTTGCTGGCGGCCCTGCTGCTGGCGGTCTCCGCGCTGGGCCGAGCCGAACCTCAGGCGCAGGGCAAGGGTAAACCGTCCATCGCGGTGCGGGTGAACCCGTCGGTCGCCTTCCCCCCGGCCCGCATCGTGGCCACGGCAGAACTGTCGGGCGGCGCGGACGACTTTCAGGATTTCTATTGCGCCAAGATCGAATGGGAGTGGGGCGACGGCACCCGGTCCGAGGCTCAGGATGATTGCGATCCGTATGAAGCTGGCAAGAGCCTGATCCGGCGCCGGTACACCAGCGAACACAAGTTCGACATCGCGGAGCAATTCGACGTGCGATTCTCGCTCAAGCAAAACAAGAAGACCGTGGGATCAGCCAGCTTCCAAGTGCGCGTGCGCGACGGCGAGCGCTAGCGCGACGAGTTCAGCAGGGCCCGGCGCCACGCCTGCGCGCGGGCGAACAGGGACGCCACGCGTTCCGGCGTGCCGAGTTGATCGCGCACCGCGCGCAACTCCGTGATCAGTGCATCAATCGCGTCAGCGACTTCACGTGAGTTGTGCGCGAGACCGTCGGTCATCCACGTCGCGGCCGACCCTGCCAGGCGCGTGGTGTCGCGCAGTCCCGGCCCCGACATTGCAAGGCCTTCGACGTCGACGCGCTCACCGACGACCGCCATCAACGCACTCACGACCACCTGCGGCAACGCGCTCACCGCCGCCATCACGCGATCATGCGTCTCGGCGTCGACGACCGTCGGTTGAGCACCGAATGCGCCGATCCATGACTGCAACTGCGTGACAACGTGATCGTGCATTCGTGGCGGCGGCACAACGAACCACTTCCGATCACGAAACAACGCCGCATCAGACGCCTGAAAGCCGCTGCGCTCACTGCCGGCCATCGGATGGCCGCCGACAAACCGCAGACGCTCGGCCAGTTCAGTGGCTTTGGCGTTCATCTGTCGTTTGGTCCCGCCGACATCGGTGACGACCGCCGACGTGCCACGCGCGGCGAGCCGATCCATCCAGGCCAGGTTGGCGGACACCGGCGCCGCGAGCACAATCAGATCGCACTGCGCGAGCGTGTCCAGATCCACCGCGCGATCAATCACGCCCGCCGCGACCGCAGCCACGGCGACGTCATCAACATCGAGTCCCACAATCGACACCGCCGGATCCGCCGCGCGCGCCGCGCGCGCGACCGACCCACCGATCAGCCCAATCCCGATGATCCCAATCCGCGAAAACGCCATTGTTTCTGCCTTCTGCCTGCCCTATCGATTCCATCCTCGTCTCGCGACCGGCTCGACGCACATGCTGCGTCCGATCGCCGGGGCAATGATGCGGAGTTCCGCCATGAGGCGCTCGAACTGCGCGGGAAACATCGACTGCGCGCCGTCTGACTTCGCGCGATCCGGGTCGCAATGCACTTCGATGATCAATCCGTCCGCACCCGCGGCCACGGCCGCGCGGGCCATGGGCGCGACTTTGTCGCGGCGTCCCGTCGCGTGGCTTGGATCCGCAATCACCGGCAGATGACTCAGCTGTTGCACGACCGGAATCGCCGAGATATCGAACGTATTGCGCATGTAGCTTTCGAACGTGCGAATGCCGCGCTCGCACAGCATCACCTGCATGTTGCCACCAGCCAGCACGTACTCGGCCGACAACAGCCACTCTTCGACCGTAGCCGACAGGCCGCGCTTGATCATGACGGGCAGTCGCGTCTTGCCCAGCTCTCGCAGCAACGAGTAGTTCTGCATGTTGCGCGCGCCGACCTGAAAGATGTGCGCGTACTGCGAGATCACCTCGATCTGACTCGCCTCCATGACTTCGGTGATCAACTTCAGCCCGTGACGATCGGCGGCGGATCGCAGCATGCGCAATCCCACTTCACCCAGTCCCTGAAAGCTGTAGGGTGAACTGCGCGGCTTGAACGCGCCGCCTCGCAGAATCTTGGCACCGGCGCGCTTGACCGCAGCGGCCGTGGCCTCCACTTGCTCTTCGGTTTCCGCCGAACAGGGGCCGGCCATCACAATCACTTCATCGCCGCCGATCCGCACGTCGTCAATCGTGATGACGGTGTTCTCGGGCTTGAATGTGCGGCTCGCGAGCTTGTACGGCACGCTGATGCGATGCACGCGATCCACACCATCCTGCACTTCGATCAGTCCGGTGTCGGCCTGGCCGTCACCGACGGCGCCGAGCACGGCTTGATTCGCACCGCTGGATCGATGGACGTCGTACCCCATGTCCATCAAGTGCGCGATGACGGCTTGCACCTGGGCCTCGGTGGCCCGTTCTTTCATGATGACGACCATGTTGCTACTCGCCTCGCTCTTTCGATTCCATCGCCCTGGCCGCATCGGCCAGACGTTCCAGACGTCGGTTCTCATCGATGATGCGCTCGAACAACCGCGTCACCGCGCCGCCATCAAGCGGCCCACTATTGACCTCGCGCACATGCGCCAGGACCTCGACTTCCCGTGCCGGCTGGTAGACGGCTTCGCCTGCCTCGTGCTTGATGCGTCCAATCTCCAGCGCCAGTTGCGCGCGAACATTCAGCAACCGCACCAACTGGAGGTCGATCTCATCGATCCGACCGCGCAACTCCGCCAGCCGGTGCATGCTCACTGACCTCGCAGCCAGCGCACAAACTCGCCGGCCTTCGCCGGCGCATCCACACCAGCGTCGCCAATCACTGTGACGAGCGCGCTGCCCACGACAGCGGCATCAGCGTAGCCAGCCACCTCGGTGAGATGCTCGGGTCGAGAGAGACCGAAGCCCACGGCGATCGGCAGCGACGTCGCGGCGCGAATCCGCTCGACCAACGGTGCCGCGGTGCCGGCCACGTGCGCCCGCGCACCCGTGACACCCAATCGCGAGATCACATACAGGAAGCCTCGCGCCAGCCCTGCCGCCACACGCACACGCGCATCGGTCGTCGTCGGGCTGATGAGAAAGATCTGGTCAATCCCGCGTGCCGCCAGTCGCGCGCACATGTCGTCGGACTCTTCGATCGGCAGATCGAGGAGGAGCACACCGTCGACGCCGGCCTCCGCCGCGCGCGCGACGAACGCATCCACTCCCATCTGCAGAACCGGGTTGACGTAGGTGAAGAGCACGATCGGCTGTCGAATCTCCGTGCGGACCGAGGCGACCATATCGAGCGTCACCGACAGATTGCCGCCGGCCGCCAGCGCCCGTTCGGTGGCGCGCTGAATCACGGGCCCGTCGGCGATCGGATCCGAGAACGGCACGCCGACCTCAAGCACATCCGCACCGGCCGCCGCGATCGCGCGCAGCACATCACAGGAAATCGCCGGTGAAGGATCCCCTGCCGTGATGTACGTCACCAGCCCCGCGCGGCCCTGCGCCTTCAACTCGGCAAACGCACCTCTCAGCCGGCTCATGACGTCTGCTCCTTCTCGGTTAACATGCGTCGCACCTGCTCGACGTCCTTGTCTCCGCGTCCAGATAGATTGACCAGAACCACCGCCGGCTCTCGCGTTGTAGCAGCGAACTGTCGCGCCCACGCGATGGCGTGCGAGGACTCGAGCGCGGGCAGAATGCCTTCGGTGCGCGCCAGCCACTGAAAGGCGTCCAGGGCCGCGGTGTCATCCGCAAAGGCGTACTCGGTGCGCCCCTTCGAGTGCAGCCACGCGTGTTCGGGACCGACCGACGCATAGTCGAGCCCGGCCGACACCGAGTGCGTCGACTGAATGTTGCCGTGCACGTCTTGCAGCACCAGCGTGCGCGTGCCGTGCAAGACGCCTTCGCGGCCACCCGCGAACCGCGCCGCGTGCTCGCCAGGTTCAATCGCGCGCCCTCCGGCTTCCACACCGACGAGACGTACCGACGGATCGTCGATGAATGCATCGAAGAGTCCCATCGCATTGCTGCCGCCACCCACACAGGCCACGGCCACATCGGGCAGGCGTCCGGTGTCGCGCAGAATCTGTGCGCGCGCCTCCGCGCCAATTACCGATTGAAACTCGCGCACCATCAGTGGATACGGGTGCGGCCCGAGCACGGAGCCCAACACGTACGACGTCGTCTCCACATTCGTGACCCAGTCGCGCATCGCTTCATTGATCGCGTCCTTCAGCGTCCGAGTGCCCGCATCCACGCTGATCACGGTGGCGCCGAGCACGCGCATCCGAAACACGTTCAGCGCCTGGCGGCTCACATCCTCCGAGCCCATGTAGACCACGCACTCGATGCCCATGAGCGCGCAGGCCGTCGCCGTCGCCACACCATGTTGACCAGCACCGGTTTCTGCCACGACGCGCCGCTTGCCCATCCGCGCAGCCAGTAGCACCTGCCCCATCGCGTTGTTGATTTTGTGGGCTCCCGTATGTGCGAGGTCTTCGCGTTTGAGAAACAGCCGCACCGGGGTGCCGGCGGTCGCGCGCTGCGCCTCATACAACGGCGTCGGTCGACCGACGTACCGGCTCAGCAGTTGGTGCAACTCCGCAAGGAATCCCGCGTCGGTGCGCGCCGCAAAATACGCCGCGGTCAGCTCCTCCACCGGTTGCACAAGCGTCTCAGGAATGAATCGTCCACCGAACGCGCCAAAGTACCCGCGCGCGTCGGGGTCACGGCGGCCAAACACGGGCCCCGCAGTTACAGACACATCAGCCACGTTTCACACTCCGAATCGGTTCCACGGCGGCAAAGAACACCGCCACCTTCTTGGCGTTCTTGACGCCGGGCGAATCTTCGAGCGACGACGACACGTCGACGCCCCAGGGGCGAACCGTTTCGACCGCATCGACGATGTTCTCAGCGTTGAGTCCGCCGGCCAGGATCGTCGCGCGCACGCGCGCCACTTCCGCCGCGTGCGCCCATGATGCCTGTCTGCCCGTGCCGCCACGCAGCACCGGATCACGCGCATCCAGGAGCGGCATCACATCCGGCGGCAGCGCCAGCGCCTGCCGCACATCCTCATCACTCGCCATGCCGATGCCCTTCACGATGCGCACGGCCAGGTGACGGTACTGCTCCACATCTTCATCACCGTGCAGTTGAGCCACATCGAGGCGGCCCATGGCCGTCGCAAACTCGACCTCGTCGGGCGTGGCGTTTACAAACACGCCCACCTTCCACACAAAGGGCGGCAACGTCTTCGTGATCGCCGCGACCTGTTCGACCGTCACCGCGCGCGGGCTCCCCTCCCACATCACGAACCCGAGCGCATCCGCCCCGTGCCGCACCGCGCGTCGAGCATCGTCTTCATTCGTCATACCGCAGACTTTCACGCGTAGATAGCTCACGGTGTGTCCTCCGCCTCTCGAGCCGCGGCAAGAAGCGCGGTCAGTGCCGCACCCGGATTCGCCTCCGCCATGAAACGCTCGCCAATCAGGAATGCGTCGAACCCGATGCCTCGCAGGCGGCGCACATCGTCGGGCGTGCGAATGCCGCTTTCGGCAATGGCCACGGCGTCGTCGGGAATGCCGTCGACAAGGCGCTCGAATCCATCCGTGTCCACCGCCAACGTCCGCAAACTGCGACTGTTCACACCGATGGTTCCGGCACCGGCCTGCACCGCACGCGTCAACTCCTCAGCGGTGTGGACCTCGACGAGCGCCATCAGGCCGAGATCACTCGCGTACTGCTGCAGCTCGGTCAGGTCCGTGTCGCCGAGTGCGGCGACGATGAGCAGCACACCATCGGCGCCACAGGCGCGAGCCTCCGCGATCTGGTAGCGATTCACGATGAAGTCTTTACGCAGGAGCGGCGTCGTGACGGCGGCGCGGACCGAGCGTAGATGATCGAGCGCGCCGTCAAAGAACGAAGGCTCGGTGAGCACGGAGATACCCGCCGCACCGGCGCGTGCGTATCCTGCGGCGATTTCGGCTGGAACATAGTGCTCGCGTAGCACACCACGCGACGGTGACCGCCGCTTGCATTCAGCCATGATGCGCACGCCACCCGACGACAGCGATTCGCGAAACGCCTCGCCGCGCGGACGCATTGGGGCCGCCAGACGCTCGAGCGCCGCCAGCGGCACATCGCGCATCCGTACCTCGGCGCTCTGTCGAGCGCCCGCGACGATCGCCTGCAGGACGTCAGACATCTACGCGGCTCCCGGCGTTCCGCAACTCTGCCGGAGCGATGCCAATGTCGCCGCCGCCCGGCCGTCGTCAATCGCCGCGGACGCGAGGGCCATGCCGTCACGTAAGGTCGCCGCTTTGCCGGAAATCAGCAGTGACGCGCCCGCATTGACCACCACGATGTCGCGGCGCGGACCGCGCTCGCCGCCGAGCAACTGTTCGAGCAGGACGGCGTTTTCCGCGGCCGTGCCGCCAGCCAGATCTTTGACGGTGACGCTCGTCACGCCGACGTCGGCCGGGTGCAGATAGAACGTGCGCACTGCGCCATCGATGGCCTCCGACACCTTCGTGTAGCCGGTGGTCGAAATCTCATCGAGACCATCGGCGCCGTGGACGACCCAGGCGCGCTCAGCGCCGAGTTGCCCCAGGGTGCGCGCGACCAGCTCGGTCAACTCAGGACGGGACACGCCGACGAGCTGTCGTCGTGCACCAGCCGGATTGGTCAAAGGTCCGAGGAGATTGAACGCCGTACGAATGCCGAGTTCGCGACGCGTCGGGCCCGCGTGGCGCATCGACGGATGCCACGCCGGCGCAAAGAAGAACGCGAGGCCAACAGTCTTCAGCGTGGCGACGACACGGTCCACCGGTGCTTCGATGTCGATGCCCAGCGCTTCAAACACGTCGGCGCTGCCGCTCCGACTTGAGACAGCGCGATTGCCGTGCTTGGCCACGCGCACGCCACACGCCGCAAGCACGATCGCCGCCGCTGTGGAGACATTGAATGTGTGGGCGCCATCACCACCGGTGCCGCACGTGTCGAAGACGTCTGGCACCACTTCAGGCATCGGCGTCGCGCGCTGTCGCATCGCGGTCGCAAGGCCCATCATCTCCACAGGCTGTTCGCCCTTGAGCGCCAGGCCCATCAGCAACGCCGCAATCTGCGACGGCTGGGCCTGACCATCCATGATCGCGCCCATCGCGGCGGTCGCCTCGGCGGCGGACAGGTCTTCGTGATGGCGGAGTTTCTCCAGCAGTGGTGCAAACGACGTCATTTCGCCTCCAGGAAGTTCTGGAGAATGCGGTGCCCCGCTGACGTGAGCACCGACTCCGGATGAAACTGCACGCCGAAGATGGGCTGCGTTTCGTGGCGGATGCCCATGATCGTGTTGTCAGCTTCCACCCATGCGGTGACCACGAACCCTGGCGGTACGGCGTCACGGTCGATCACGAGCGAGTGATAGCGGCCCGCTTCGAATGGACCGCTCAGACCGGCGAACAGATGCGTGCCGTCGTGTGCGACGGGCGACACTTTGCCGTGCATCGGCATCGTGGCCCGAATCACGCGACCGCCGAACGCGACGCCGATCGCCTGGTGTCCCAGGCAGACGCCGAGAAGCGGCACACGGCCGGCGAAACGCTTCAGCACGTCGATCGAGACGCCCGCCGTCTCAGGTCGACCCGGCCCTGGAGAGATCACGATGCGCGACGGCGCCATCGCCTCGATCTGGTCGAGCGTCAACACGTCGTTGCGGACCACCGTGGCCGGCACGCCCAGTTCCCCCAGGCGATGTGCCAGGTTCCACGTAAACGAATCGTAGTTGTCGATGAGCAGCAGCACGTTAGAGGCCCGCCTGTGCCATGGCCAGCGCCTGCAGCAGAGCGCGCGCCTTGTCGCGTGTCTCCTCGAACTCGGCCGACGGGTGCGAGTCGGCGACGATGCCGGCGCCGGCCTGCACGCTAGCATGACCGTCGCGCATCACGATGGTGCGAATGGCGATGCAGAAGTCGAGATTGCCAGCGAAATCCAGGTACCCGACGGCGCCACCATAGAGGCCACGACGCGTCGGTTCAAGATCACCGATGATCTGCATCGCGCGGATCTTCGGTGCACCGGTCAGTGTGCCGGCAGGGAAACACGACACGAGCGCATCCAGCCGATCGTGCTCGTCCGACAGCTTTCCTTCCACGCGCGAGACCAAATGCATCACGTGCGAGTATCGCTCGATGGTCATGAACTGCGGGACGCGCACGCTGCCGATTTTCGCCACGCGACCGAGATCATTGCGCCCCAGATCCACAAGCATCACGTGCTCAGCGCGCTCCTTCTCGTTGCGGCGCAGCTCATCAGCCAGCCGCTGGTCCTCTTCGGGCGTCGCGCCACGACGACGAGTGCCGGCGATGGGATGCGTCTCGATCCGCGAACCTTCAACGCGCACCAGCATCTCCGGCGACGCGCCCACGATCGCCTCGCGACCCATCCGGATAAAATACATGTACGGCGACGGGTTAATGTGCCGCAGTGCGCGATAGACATCAAACGGCGACGCGACGGTCGTCGTGTCGAACCGTTGCGACAGCACGGCCTGATAGATCTCGCCGGCGGCAATCTCTTCCTGAATCTTCTTCACCGACGCTTCATAGGTCTCTTGCGTCTGATTGGCCGTGACCTCAAGCGGCGGCGCGTCACGCTTCTCGGATCGCGAGAGGTTGCGGTCCAGCTCGCGCTCGAGGAAGTCAATCTTGGCGGTTGCAAATTCGTAGAGCGACGTCAGGTCTTCGCCCGGACGGATCCGCGCATTGGCGATCGCGAGAATGCGATGCTTCACATGGTCGAACGCCAACACGGTGTCGAACACCATGAACCCCGCCTGATCGCGCTCGGTCGGGGGCTTCGGCAGCGTCACCGCCGGCTCAAACCATTCGGCGGTGTCGTAGTCGAGATACCCCACCGCGCCACCCGTGAAGCGCGGCAGATCCGGCACGAAGGGGGCGTGGAATTCGGCCATGAGGTTCCGTACAACATCAATGAACGGCTCGGAGCGCTCGGTCCGGCTTCCGGCCTGCTCGATACTCGCGACGCCGTCCTTGCCGCGGACGACCAGCAAGGGATCTTTGCCGAGGAAGGAGTAGCGCCCCACATGCTCGCCGCCTTCGACGCTCTCGAGCAGGAACGCGTAGTCAGAATGCTCCGCGATCTTCAGAAAGGCCGACACCGGCGTCAGCAAATCCGCCATGATCTCGCGGCACACCGGCACAAACGTGCCTCGGCGTGCCAGTTCCACGAACTCGTCAAACGTGGTCTGCTTCATTGAATAAACTCCTGCGCCGCGCGCATGAACACATCGGATTCGACCGCCGTGCCCGTCCACCACTCGAACTGGCGGCCCGCCTGAGCCACCAGCATTTCCAATCCACCGATCGTCTGTGCTCCGGCCGCGCGCGCATCAGCGAGGAACGTCGTCATCGCCGGGTTGTATACAAGGTCGTAGGCCACATCGGCGCGGACGGCACCGCTCGTGATCGGCGTGCGCTCGACGTTCGGCGCCGTGCCGACCGGTGTCGCATTCACCACGAGGGCGGCGGCACCTGTCGGCGGCCACGATGTCGTCGCCGCACCCAACTCTTCGGCCAGCGCGGCGCCCTTCGACGCATCGCGCGCTGCGATTTCCACGACCGCGCCCATCGCCCGGAGTTCCCGGACGGCCGCGCGTGCCGCGCCACCGGCCCCAATCACCACGACACGACGCCCCGCCAGATCCAGCCCCTGCGCCTCGAGGGGCGCGCCGAATGCAGGGGCGTCGAAGTTGCGCCCATCCCATCCATCACTTCGGCGACGCAGAGTATTAATCGCGCCGATGGCGCGACCGCCGGCGTCCACATGGACGTGCACGCGGCCGACGAGTTTGGACTTGAGCGGGGCGGTAATACTGAGGCCTTCAAAGTCGAGCGCGTGCGCGATCTCGAGAAGCTCTGCGTCATCAGCCGTTTCAACGGGCACGAACACCGCGTCAATACCCGCCGCCGCAAACGCGGCCGCGTGCATCGACGGCGAGGCGGAGTGCCCGAGCGGCGACCCGGCAATGCCAAACACGCGTGTGGCCGCCGTCGACTCCGCGACGCGATAGCGCGACAGGAGCGTATCCACCGACAACTGCCCCGGCGCGGCCGAACCCGCGTACGTCCAGGCACTGCTGAACTTCGCGGGCAACAGACGCGACAACGCGCCGGCCGGGCCCATGGCGATCGCAATGGCATCGGCCGGCATGCCGTCGCTGAACAGCACACTGCGCAGCGTCGCGCAATCGCGCGGGCGTTCGGCCATGATCGCAATCTTTGTGACACTGCCCTCACCGAGCGCATCGGCACAGGCGCGCATTACGCGCGCGCGCGCGCCGAGGTCTTTCGGAACACCGGGTGTGAAGCGATGGTGCGACACCACGAAGCGTGTCTGGCCGCGTTGACGAGCCGCGAGAGCAGCGACCACCCCAGGCGTGCGCGTCTCCGCATCCATTTCAATGTCGATGTATTCGGCGCCAAGCGAGGCGGCGTCGGAGAGGACTTTCAGTCGCTCGGCTTCCGTGCCGGTGAATTCGCCGCCTTCCCAGATGGGCCGGCAGGTCACGATCACGGGCAATCGACGATCGGCGAGGGCGCCGGCCACATCCAACTCACCCGGCGCGAGACCGTCGAGACGCAACTCCACGAGCCCAATGCGACCACCGCGTGCCGGCGCGCTGGCCGCATCACGCGCAGCCCGCAGGCCCGCTAACGTCTTGGTCATCACTGTTTCGCAGATCTTCATCGTGTCGATTCCCGATTGGCTTTGATCGCTTCGCAATAAAAAAAGCCCCTTCAGCTGTCGCTGAAGAGGCTTTTCAAACTCTCCGGTCTCGTCTGGTGTCTTAACAGCGAGTGCCGGCCCCCTCAGCCATGCGCGCGGACCACCACCAATACGACCACACGGCCGCGGGGCGGGCGACACACACAGACTGCTGGAAGCGACAGATGCTGACCATGAGAACTTGCACACGGTACCAAAGCCAGACAACGCTCGTCAACTGCGAAGGCGTACTCCAGACGGCTCGGCGGGTGCTACGTGCTATAAACGCGTGGTGACAGGTTCGATCCACCGCGCCACTGCCGCTCTTGTGGTTGCCCTGACGGGCGCTTTGGTCGTCGCGGCCCCGCAGCGGGCCACACCGGGAAATTTCATGGCGGCCGCCGATGTCAAAGCCGGCATGGAGGGCATCGGACGCACGGTCTATGCCGGCGAGACCCTCGAAGACTTCCAGGTCCACATCATCGCCACGCTTCAGAACATCATCGGTCCGGGCCGCACGCTGATACTCGCCCGGCTCTCAGGCGGGCGCCTGGCCGAGACGGGCGTGATTGCGGGCATGAGCGGCAGCCCGGTCTACATCAACGGCAAACTCATCGGCGCCGTGTCGTACGCGCTCGGCCAGTTCCCCAAGGAGCCGATCGCCGGCATCACGCCCATTGAAGAAATGATCGCCGACGTGGATGGCGGCGGCCGTTCATCGCGGCCGTCGACCGGTGATCTGGCCCTGCCGGTCAATGCGACGCCTGCCGACGTCTTTGCGACGCTCCGCCGGCTCATGGATCGTGCAATGGCGCCGCTCTCGGCTCTACCGGCCTCGGTCGCCACGGACGCCCGGCTCGGTAACGCGATCCTCCGGCCGATCGGCCTCGCGATGTCGATGCACGGCTTCGACGCCGCCATTGCCGGTGATCTGGACACGGTGCTCGGCGCCGGCATCGGCGCGCGCGACCGCACATCCGAGCTCGATCGCGCCACGCCACAGGCGGCCACCGCCACGCTGCGTCCGGGGGATCCGGTTGGCGCGAGCCTCTTACGTGGCGACTTCGAAATGGGCGCCACCGGCACGGTCACGTACGTGGACGGCACGCGCGTGTATGCGTTTGGACATCCGTTCCTCGCACTCGGTCCTGCGCGCATGTCGATGACACGCGCGCGTGTCTACACCGTGCTGCCGAGCCTCGCCAATTCGATGAAGATCGCGGATCTCGGCCCCCAGATCGGCACGATCTCGCAGGATCGGGCCACGGCCGTCGGTGGTGACATGGGCGCGAAGCCGCGCGAGCTCGACGTCACGCTGAAACTCGTCAGCGGCACGTACCCGACGCGATCATTTGCCTTTCACGTGGCGCACGATCCGGCCATGACGCCGCTCTTTGCGTATGTCTCGATCTTGAATGTGCTCACGTCCTACCAACGTCAGGCCGGCACGATGACCGTGGGCGTCAAGGGCACGGCGTCATTCGGCACCGACGGCAGCATCGCGATTGACGATCTGTTCACCGGTGATCAGGCCCTCGCCGGTGTGGCTAACAGCGTGCTCGGTCCGCTCTCCGCGATGATGGCCAACGACCTCGGCACCGCGCTGCCCGACGCGCTCGACCTGACGCTCACCGTCGCGGAGAGCCAGTCTGGCCTCACGATCGAGCGCGCCTGGCTCGACACGAGTCACCCGAAGTTTGGCGGCACGCACCTGCTGCACGTGATGCTGCGCAACTACCGAGGTCAGACCGAGACGCGATCGATCCCGGTCACGTTGCCGGCGAGCGGCCCCTCAGCCATGACCTTGCTCGTGAGCGACGCACCGACGCTGGCGACGCTCGAAGACAAAGAGCTGGATCCGAACTTCGCGAAATCCATTCCGGATCTGGTCAGCGGGTTGAATCGCATTCGCCGCAACAACCGGCTCTACGTTCGTCTATTGACATCGGCGACCGGCACGACCATCGCCGGCCGAGCGCAGCCGGCGCTGCCCGGCTCGACGCGGAGTGTCCTCGACGCCGACAAATCAGCCTCGCCTTCCACCATCACTCGCACGATCGTCGGCGCCTGGGAAGAACGGCTCGACAAGGTCGTGCGCGGCTCACGAGAAATCGCGCTGACGCTCAGCGCGGACATCCGATAGGACCGACTCCGACATGACCTCATTTTCGCGATCGCCCCGCGCGGCGGCTCTGGCCCTCGGTCTTCTCACCGCCAGCGCGCTCGCCACGCTCCATGCGTCGGGCGCCGTCACGTGGACCACCGCCTCGCAAGCCGACTTTCTCAAGGGGCAAGCGATCGGCGTCTCGGTCGATGAAGTCGGCCGGGTGATGGCCGCGCCGGCCGTCAGCGTGCTGCACGATGCCGCCTCACCCCAGATCTGGTCGTTGGCCACAGGTGCCGGCGACGTCTGGGTCGCAGGCACCGGCGGGGACGGCCGCGTACTTCGCAGCCGCGCCGGCCAGGTCGCCACCATTCTCGACACGGCCGAAACCAACATCTACGCGGTTGCCGTGGCGCCAGACGGTCGCGTCTTCGCGGCCTCCGGCCCGGACGGCAAGGTCTACGTCATCGACGCGGCCGGCGCGTCCAAGGTGTTCTTCGATCCAGCAGAGAAGTACATCTGGGCGCTCGCGATCGATGCGCGTGGCCGACTTTGGGTCGGCGCCGGCTCACCCGCCGTCATCTACCGCGTGGAGATGGACGGCACGAGCACGGCCATCTACAAACCGGCGGCCGCGCACGTGGTCTCGCTCGCGCTCGACGCCACCGGCCGCATGCTCCTCGGTACGGAAGGCCCCGGTCGCGTCTATCGCATCGACGCTACCGATCGCCCGACGGCGCTCTTCGACTCCGGCCTCGCCGAAATTCGCGGACTCGCCGCCGCGCCCGATGGCACCATCTTCGCCTCCACACTCGCCGCCGACGGCGCAGGCGGCGCCGCGGATGGCCCGGGCGGAGCCGCAAGCCTCGGCGCCTCAGCGGCCGCATCAACCTCACCTGCCGCGCCAACCACGGCCCGCAAATCCGTGATCTATCGCATCCCAACGACCGGACTGCCCGAGCCACTCTGGGAAACGAGCGACCTCGTCTACGACATCGCGATGGGCGATGCCGGCGCGATTCTCGCCGCCACCGGGCCCGATGGCCACATCTTCAGCATTCGTCCAAACGGCACCGACGTGCTGATCAACGGCGTGGATGCCAAACAAGTCACGCGCATGGCGCGCGCAGGCGGTCGCACGCTCCTCGCGACGGCCAACCCAGGTCGCGTGCAGCAGTTCGGCACCGCACTCGCCTCGCCCGGCACATTCGTATCGGCGACCCGCGACGCGAAAACCGGTGCACGCTGGGGCACGATTCGCTGGGAAGCCGCCGGCCCCGTCACGCTCTACACACGCAGCGGCAACACGGATCATCCCGACGACTCGTGGAGCGACTGGTCCGCTCCGTACACCGTCGCCGCCGGTACACCTGTGCAGAGCCCGGCCGCCCGCTACCTGCAGTGGAAAGCCGTCTTCACACCGGGTGCATCATCCACGCCCGCGGCACTGACGTCGGTTAGCGTTGGCTACATGCCGGCCAACGCGCGGCCGGTGGTCACATCCATCACCGTCCACCCGCCGGGCGCGGTCTTTCAGAAACCGTTTTCAGACGACGGCGCGATTGCCGGGCTCGACGATGCCACGGCTCAACAGCGACGTGCCGCGCAGGGCGATGCGCTGGCCGCCGCGCCGGCGATGGGTCGTCGCATGTTTCAGAAAGGCCTCCAGACCTTCTCGTGGCGCGCCGAAGACAGCGACAGCGATCGCCTGACCTACACGTTGTCGTACCGCCGCGAGGGCGAGACGTCGTGGCACGAATGGCGCACCGGCTGGCTCGACGCCATGATCGTCTGGGATACGACGAGCGTGCCCGACGGCCGCTACACGCTCAAGATCAGCGTGACGGATGCCGCCTCCAACACGGCTGACCGTGCGCTCACAGGCGAACGTGAAAGCGCGCCGTTCGAGATCGACAACACGGCGCCAGTCATCATCGTCGACGCGGCACGGCCCGTACCGACGCGTGTGACGTTCAGGGTGCGCGATGCGCAGTCGGCGATCGATCATGTCGAGTACTCCATCGCGGGCGCGGCCTTCACCCCCATCACGCCGATCGATGGCGTCGCGGATTCCCGCGAAGAGCAATACGAAGTGGTGTTGCCGGCCGGCACCGATCCGGCGCGCGTGATGATTCGCGCGACCGATGCGCTGCAGAACGTGGCGACGCAGGTCGTGAAGTAGGTTTTAGAGAACGTTGGCGCGGACTTCGGTCGTGCTGAAGACCCACACGAACCGGCGACCGCTGGGATCGGTCATGCGGCGTTCGAGCTGCTGCTGAAACTTCATCCGGCGCAACTCCGACATGAGGATCGCCGCGTCTTTCTTGTCGAGGCTCGAGAGCTTGTCAAGATTCGACAGCAACTCCAGACTCAGCACGTGGCCATCGTCATTCACTTCCGCCAGACTCGTCAGCTGCACGTCGTCATCAAACGATGCGAGGCTGACCGGCACCACCGTCGCGTAGCCGAGTTCCGGTGGTGACAGCGCGAGCGTGTTCAACATCGCCGCGAGCGAGTCCGCCCGCTGACCGACGCCCGACTGCACAACGACCGACACGATCAAGGCCGACACAAATGCGGCGGCCACCGACCCGACACCGACCATCACCCAATGCAGATCGTCGGTCGCGCGTTCGACCATGCTGCGCCACGACTCGTGATCTTCGGCGCGAATGCGGCTGACCACGCCGTCGGCCAGACCCGCCAAATCCGGCGGCTCGTTCACGTCGGTTTCCACCGCGACACACTCACGCAGCAAGTTCCCGAGTTCGCTGATTTCGTCGACCCGCGTCGCACAGCGACGGCAGGCTTCAATGTGCTGCGACGCCGCGCGCAGCACGTCCCCGCGCAATTCGCCATCCGCGAACGCATTCAGGTGGTTCTGCACGGCGACGCACGAACCGAAATTGCGGCTCATGACACCCTCCCGGCTTCACGCGTCGTCACCAGGGCCGCCCGCAGCTGTTCACGCGCGCGAGCCAGACGCGACTTCACCGTGCCGACCGCAACGCCGAGCGAGTCGGCAATCTCGTCGTAACTCATCTCGTCGATTTCGCGCAGCACGATCACGGCACGCTGATCAAACGGCAGCTGGTCCAACGCACGCCAGACCATGGTCTTTACTTCCTGCTGACCGAGGGCGCGGTCTGGCATGACCGTGCCGCGTGTGTCGGGCACGTCGCCGTTGGTCTCAATGTGTAGATCGAGCGGCACCTGCTGGTTGCGATGCCGACGCCTCCACCAGCGCTGCCGGTTGGAGGCCTGATTGATGACGATCCGGTAGATCCAGGTCTTCAGCGCGGCATGTCCGCGGAACTGCGACAGCGTGCGGAAGACGCGGAGGAACACTTCCTGCGAGAGATCGAGGGCTTCTTGCGGGTCGCCGAGGAGGTGCAGGGCCAGCTGATAGACCATCCGCTGGTGGTCGGCCACAAGCCGTGTGCAGGCGGCTTCGTCGCCGGCAGCACAGGATTGCACCAACGCCCAATCGCTGGTCGTTGCATCGTTCCACGTGAGTGCGCGAAGTGGCTTCACGGCGTTGGGCTCCATGGTAGCACCGGCCTCTACCTCATTAAGACACCGCTGCCGGGATTCCGTTCCCCGCCGGTTTAAGATGGGCCATTCGCTCCCGCTCCTCACTCCTCGCGCTCATCGGGCTGCTGGCCACGGTCGTGGCCCTGCTCACGATCGTCATTCAGGTCGTCGATCGCGACCGCCGGTATCGGACGCTGATGGCCGACGGCGACCGCGCCCTGGGTGGCGGCAACGCGTTTGGCGCCAGTGTGTCGTATAGCGAGGCGCTGGGCCTCCGACCGGAGTCGGTGGCCGCGCACATCCGCCGGGGCCAGGCCTACCGCGACCAACGGCGCGCCGACGACGCGATCCGCGATTGGCTGGATGCCGCGCGCCTGGCACAGCGTTCAACGCAGCCGCTTGAACTGCTCGGCGACCTCTACAGCACGCAGGGCGACGATGCACGTGCGGCGTCGGCGTATGAGCGATGCGTGCAACTCGACCCGCAGGATGCGAACCGGCAATACAAACTCGGCCTCGCCCGGTATCGCGCCGGCGCGCCCTCAACGGCGATTGAACCGCTGCGCCGCGCTGTCGGCATCAACGACAACTTCGGCGAAGCGCACTATCTGCTGGGCCTCGTCCTGCGCGACACTCAGGCGGTACCTCTGGCGATTGCGTCGCTCGAACAGGCCATTCGCGTGGCGCCGACCCTGACCGCGGCACGTGAGGAACTCGCCGATGTCTACCGCTCGATTGGTCGCCCGGTCGACGAGTTGACGCAACTGCAGTCGTTGGCGTCGCTCGATCCGCAGACGCCGCGCAACATCGCGCTGGCGCTGGCGGAAGCGCGGCAGGGGCAGTTCGACGGCGCGCTGGCCACTTTGAATGACGCGGCGGCGCAAGAGCCGAACGACGCACAGGTGCAGTTGGCACTCGGCCGGGTGTATCTGGCGCGTGCCGAGCGCAATCAGGATCGGCGCACCGTGACGCTGGCCCTCAACGCGCTGGAGCGCGCCCTCGCGGGCACGGCGCGTCGCGGCGAGGTACTCGCCTTGCTCGGACGCGCGCAGTTTCTGTCGGGAGATTCGGCCACGGCTCTACGCACCCTCGAGCAAGCGGTGGCGAATGCGCCTGTCACGGCCGAAGCGCTTGGCTATTTCGCGGACGCGAGCGAACGGCTTGGGCAGTTCACCGACGCGCTCGACTCACTGACCAAGCTTGACGCCCTCGAAGGCGATACCGCGACGCCCGCCGTGCGTGCGGCACGCGCACGACGTCTCGGCACGCTGGCCATGCGCACGGGCAGTTTCAGTCGGGCGCGCGTGTACCTGCAGCGATTGTTCGACGCGGGTCAGCGCGATGCCCCAACAATGGCGCAGCTGGCGGATGCGCAGTGGCGCGACGGGCGAGCCGCAGAGGCGCGCGCGACACTCGCAAGCGCGCTCACGGCGGATCCGACCAACGCGGAGTTGCTGCGTCTCAAGCGCATCATGCGATAGGTCCGCCGGGCTAAAGCCCGGCGGCTCCTACCAGCCTGACGAGCGGACGTCAGCCGCGCGGCGACAGTCGGTCGCGCAAGCCATCGCCGACGAAATTCAGGCCGAGCACCAGCAACGCAATCGCCAGCCCCGGCACGAGCGTGAGGTGCGGCGCGTCGAGCAGATGCCCGCGTCCCGCATCGAGCATCGTGCCCCAACTGGGCGTCGGCGGTTGCACGCCGAGACCGAGAAAACTCAATGACGCCTCAGCAATGATGGCGCCGGCCATGCCGAGCGTGGACTGCACGATCAACGCGGGCAGCACGCCGGGCACCACGTGATCGCGGAGCACGCGCCACGTCGGGGCGCCGATGGCGCGGGCGGCCTGCACAAACTCCAGCTCTCGCAGCTTGAGGGCTTGCCCACGCACGAGTCGCGCGTAGCCGACCCAGCCACCGACAACCAGCGCGAGCACGACGTGCGCGAGGCTCGGGCCGAGCACGGCGACCAGTGCGATCGACAGCAGGATGCCTGGGAACGCGAGCAGCACGTCCATCACGCGCCCGATGAGGGCATCGACCCAGCCCCCGGTGTAGCCGGCGATGGCGCCAATCACGAGTCCGACACTCGCAGACACCGAGACCACCGCAACGCCAACGAGGAGTGAGATCCGTGCGCCGACAATCAGGCGCGCGAGGATGTCGCGGCCCAACTCATCGAGTCCAAACGGATGCGCCCACGTGGGCCCTTGCAAACGCAGTGGCAACCATTGCGCTGCCGGATCGTACGGCGAGAGCCACGGACCGAGCACTGCGAGCGCCACCACGCCGATCACGAGAGCGAGCCCGATTCTGTATGTCATCGCACGCGGATCCGCGGATCGAGCCAACCGTAGGCCAGGTCCACCAGGAGGTTCATGCCGACATAGGTGACCGCGATAAAGAGGATGCAGCCCTGCACCAGCGGATAGTCGCGAAATCCGATCGCCTGGATCAGCAGGCGACCCAGCCCCGGCCACGCGAAGATCGTCTCGGTGATAATCGTGCCCGTCAGCACTGCGCCGAACTGGAGACCAATGACGGTAACGACCGGCACGAGGCTGTTGCGCAGCGCGTGGCGGATCACGGTGCGCAGCCACGAGAGCCCGCGCGCGCGCGCGGCAACGACGTAGAGTTCCTGCAATTCTTCGATCACGCTGGTGCGCGTGAGGCGCGCCAGCACGGCGGCCAATGCCGCGCCGAGCGTGATGGCCGGGAGCACCAGGTGCGCGAGCGATCCGGCACCGGAGACGGGCAGCCAGCCGAGACCGACCGCGAAGACCATCGCGAGGAGCGGCCCCAGCCAGAAATTCGGCAACGACACGCCGACGAGTGACAGGGTCATGGCCACCTGATCAATCGCACGTCCACGAAACACTGCCGCCACCGTGCCGAGCGGGATCGCGATCAGCATGGCGATGGCCATCGCCGCACACGCCAACTGGGCTGTGCGCGCGAGTCGCGCGCCGATCTCTTTCGTCACCGGCGTCTGATACCGGAAGGACGTGCCGAGGTCACCGCGAGCGGCGCGAGAGAGGTACTCGACGTACTGCGTCATGACCGGTCGATCGAGACCGAGCCGGGCGCGCAGTTCCACGACGTCGCCCAGCGCGGCCGATTCACCGAGCATCGACTGCGCGGGATCGCCGGGGACGAGATGGATCAATGAAAACACGAGCGTGGCGACGCCGAGAATCACCGGAATCGTCATCAGCACTCGTCGCACAAGAAAACGCAGCACGCGGGATGATGTGCCGCTTCGGGCTCTTCAGGCAACTCCCGCGTCGCTAAAACCCAGCCGGCGCATCGCTTTGCTCAAGCCCTGTCGCGAGAGTCCCAGTGCATGGGCCGCCGCCACGCGACTCCCGGTGTGTTTCGACAACGCCGCCGCCACCAGCGTCCGTTCGATTTGACGACGGGCCTGGTCGAGCGGCTGAATGGCCGTGTGATCAGGCGCTGCGTTGGTCGCAAGCCCACTGAGCACGCTGCGGACCAGCCGCGCACTGACCCGTCCCGTCGCTGGTGCGGCGACCGCCAATGCGGCCATCGCATTTTGGAGTTCGCGCACGTTGCCGGGCCACGACATTTCCGAGAGCCAGGCGAGCGCGTCAGGACCGAGGAGCGCACGCGTGCCCACGCGTCGCGCCGCGTGCACCCAGAACGTCATCGCGAGCGCCGGCACATCGCCGATGCGCGCGCGCAGCGGAGGCACCTGAATGCGGATGACCGAAAGACGAAACATCAGGTCGTCGCGGAATCGGCCGGCGGCCGCGAGTGTGGCGAGCGGTCGATTGGTCGCCGCGACAACGCGGACGTCAACAGCGCGCGACTCGTTCTCGCCGACACGACGGATCTCGCCTTCTTGCAATACGCGTAGCAATTTCGCCTGTGCGCGCGGGGACAGATCACCGACTTCATCCAGGAACAGCGTGCCGTGATTCGCTTCTTCAAACAGGCCTGCGCGTGCGTTGACCGCGTGTGTGAACGCGCCACGTGCGTGGCCGAAGAGTTCGGCCTCCACCAGTTCATCCGACAGCGCGGCGCAATTGAGTGCGGCAAACACGCGATCACGTCGGGGACCGAGCCGATGCAGCGCACGCGCAACCAACTCTTTGCCCGTGCCGCTCTCCCCTTCGATGACGACCGGGAAGGGTGCGAGCGCGGCGCGACACACCGACGCGCGCACCGCGGCAATCGCCGGGCTGTCGCCGATGATCTCGCGTGCGAGCGCATCGCCACGCGCGGCGGCGGCGATGGCATCGAGTCGTGCACGCAACATGGCCCCGCTCACCGCCGCGACCGCCTGCACCGCGGCCAGCAACGGCCTCGCGCGGAGCGGCACCGACACGCCGCACACGAGACCAATCGTGACGCCGGCGTAGCGAATAGGCGCGAAGGCGCGGGCGGTCGTCTCGGCCTCCTCCAGCGCCGCCGCCGGACGATCGAGCCACGATGCGGCCAGCGCGTGATCGAGTCGCAAGTCGGCGAGCGCGTCCCCGGCCATGACGGCGGCGTCCGGCGCCGCGACAATCGTGCACCCGGTGGCACCTGCGGCCGACAGCGCCCACCGGCACACCGCCGCCAGCGCCAGCGACTCGTCCTCGCTCGTCTGCACAATCTCCAGCAACTGCGAAACGTCATGCAACATCTGCATTCCACACCTCCCCTGTCCCCATCGCACCAGGCCGCGCAGGCCCTCGCGACCCACCATCGCGTCCACCCACATCACTTCGTCGCGCGTGGCCACGCCCGCGCTGCGGCGCAGCGACACGACCACGGCGTCGACCAGTCCGCGCGCGTTCAACGGCCGCACCGACAACGCGCGGATGTCACACATCGCCGCATCGCCGTCACCAAGGTCGAGCCACGATTGCGCGAGCACCACGCGGCGCCAGTCGTCTCGAGCCGGTGGCCTCAACGCAGTCTCGGCGCGAAGACGCGAGGAGACACCAGAGGCTGCGGCGCGAAACAGGCGCAGGGCGAACGACCAGACCTCCTCATCAGACTCCGCGCCGCCAGGCCACCACCGCGGCCGCGGGTCATCGTCAGCGGCCCAGGCCAGAAGCTCGCGCCAGAGGGCGACGAGCGGCGCTCTGAGGCGATCGGCCGACAGCGCTTCAAGTTCGGCGCGCCCCTCACGCCATCGGCCCTGCCACAGGCGCACGGCGGCTCGCGTCGCGATCGATTCGTCCGAGACGCGCCGACTCGTGACCTGCTCGATGCAGATCGCCGTGTCGATGCACGTCTCGGCGCGCGAGGCTCGGCCGGCCTCCAAATGCGCCGACGCCGCAAGCCGCGCGAGTGTCACGCGCGCCGACGGGTCTGTCGCATCGCGCAACGCGCGCGTCGCGATGGCCGCTGCCTGGTGCCAGCGGCCATCCGCCACGAGCCGCGGCACCCAGCCCTCCAACGCGCGAACCACGGCCTTGGTATCGCCGCGTCGTCGACTCGCTTCAAGACCGGCCGAGAGCCATCGATCTCCGGAGGCCAGTCGACCGATCCGATGGCACCGGTCCGCCCGGGCAAACAACCGCTGTGATGACGATGCCGCTGATCGCTCCGCGACCGGCAGCGAGACGGAAAACGGCCAGGGCCCCACCACTCGCGTGTCGCCAGGGTCGACAACGGAGACCGCACGCTCTCGTGCGACTGACGACGATCGCTCGGAGCGATGTCGGTCAATGAGCGCATCGGCAAAGCGACCGGGCCAACCGCCGCTGGCCTCGGCCGCCTCGGCAATCAATGTCGCCGAGACAGCGACCGCTCCCACGCGATACGCGCCGACCAGGTCCGCGGTCGCACAGGTCGCCAGACAAATCGAAAGCCCACCGCTCTCCAACTCTCCGACGTCGTCTGCACGCACACGCTCGATCAGCAGATGGGCGCGGTTACTGACGACGGCCAGTTCCGCGACCCAACGCGCACCGGCGACATGAGCGGCGCGTGTCGGCACGAACACGAGGAGATGCCGATGGCAGAGCTGTCGATGGAGATCGGCGGTGAGCGGCAGATCGGCGCGCACGGTCACAAAGCCGAGCGAGCGCATCCGGCGTGCAATCTCCTCAAGCGCCATCTGGCCGCCGCTGCGTGGCGGCGCGACGAGGCGGACGTGACGCACGCCACACGCGTGGGGATCGCCGGCCAGTGCCTCGATGTGCCCTGTCACCGCGCGATCAATTCTCGTGAGCGAGAATGCGGGCGCGATCGCCAGGCCGGACGCCGAATGCTGCAGCGTGGCGGCCTCGAACCACCCGTCGATGCCCACGGGACCGAAGTCCACAAGCCCAGGTGCGCCGTCCGGCAGGCGGTCTCGCTCCGCAGCGCACCACGCCGCCCGTCGCGCGATATCGTCAGGTGCCCGGCCGAGCCGGAGGTGGACCGCCGCTCCGGTCACAAGGTCCAGCCATCCACGCGTCTGACGCACGAATCGATCTCCGATCACGGTGACCATCGCCACCATTCATTGCAATTTCATTGCCCGATTGGGTTGGCTGTTTTCCGAGGGAAACCGCGGGTCGCCGCCGGAACGTGGCAAGAACTTCGATAGAATTGCTTTCGAAATGTTGAGATTTTTGACAGCCGGTGAGTCGCACGGTCAGGCCCTCGTCGTGATCATCGAAGGTATCCCGGCCGGGCTCCCGCTGACCGCCGACGACATTGCCGTCGACCTCGCACGCCGCCAACTGGGTTACGGCCGCGGCCGCCGCATGGCGATCGAAAAAGATCGCGCGGAGATTCTCTCAGGCATCCGCCATGGCGAGACGCTTGGCTCCCCCATCGCGTTGCAGATTCAGAATCGCGACTGGAGCAACTGGCTACACAGCATGGCGGTGGGTGTGCCGACCGACGACCTGCCGGGTGCTCGCCGCGTCGCGGTCACGCGGCCGCGACCCGGCCACGCGGACCTCTCTGGTGGACTGAAATACGACCGCGACGATCTGCGCGACATCCTCGAACGCGCCAGTGCGCGCGAGACGGCCGCGCGCGTGGCCGCCGGTGCGGTTGCGCGTCATCTTCTGGGCCACCTCGGCATTCGCGTCACCAGCCACGTCACCGACATCGGCGGCGCCGCGATCGCCGATCCACTGGCCGTCACATTCGCGCAGGCTAGCTCCATGGCGAGTGATGACGAACTCCGCTGCGTGGATCCGGCCGTGGCCGCCGCGATGATCCGCGCGATCGACGCCGCGAAAGCGGCCGGCGACACCGTCGGCGGCTCGTTCGAGGTGATCGCGCACGACGTGCCGCCCGGCCTCGGCAGCCACACGCAGTGGGATCGCAAACTCGACGGCCGACTCGCGCAGGCGCTGATGTCGATTCACGCGATCAAGAGCGTGGGCATCGGCCTCGGCACGGCCGCCGGGTCGCGGCCGGGCTCGCACGTGCACGATGAAATCGTGGCGGCCGAGATCCCATCCGGCCAAATACCTGGTCTCAGTCGACCAACCAATCGCGCCGGCGGCCTTGAGGGAGGCGTCACCAACGGCGAGGACGTGCGCGTCACCGCGGTGATGAAGCCCATCTCGACATTGATGAAACCGCTGCGGTCGGTGGACCTCACGACCATGGCCGACGCACCGGCGACGATTGAACGCAGCGACGTCTGTGCCGTGCCCGCGGCGGCCGTCGTCGGCGAAGCGATGGTGGCGTGGGTGCTGGCTGAGGCCGCGCTTGAAAAATTTGGCGGCGACACCGTTGGCGATCTCCACGCCGCCTACGCGCACTACCAGCAGCGCATCGCTCAGCGACTCCACCGCGCATGATTCGTCCCATCGTCAAATACGGCGATCCGGTGCTGACGCGTCCGGCGGCCAGCGTCACAGAGGTCACCGACGAGACGCGTCGGCTCATCGACGACATGATCGAGACGATGTATGCGGCGCCTGGGATCGGCCTCGCCGCTCCGCAGATCGGCGTGGCGCTGCGCGTGTGTGTCATCGACATCACGGGCGGCCGACGTGGGGGCGAAGTCATCACGCTCGTGAATCCGGAATTCGTCGAGCGCACCGGCATGCAGCTCGAAGAAGAAGGCTGCCTCAGTTTGCCGGGCCACAACGCGACGGTCGCGCGACCTGAACGCGCTGTCGTGCGCGGCCTCGACCGCAACGGTCTTGAGATCACGATTGATGGCACGGGCCTGCTGGCGCGCGCGCTACAACACGAACTCGATCACCTCGACGGCACGCTCTTCGTGAATCGCCTGCGCGGCCTGACACGTGATCTGATTCTCCGAAAAGTTCGCAAACAGCAACGCGCAGGCACCTGGTAGCGATGCGCGTCCTCTACCTCGGCACGCCACAGTTTGCCGTCCCGACACTTGCGGCCCTGCTCCGCTCGTCGCACACCGTCGTCGGCGTCGTGACGCAACCCGATCGTGCGCGCGGCCGCGGACACCACGTCACGTTCGCGCCTGTGAAGGCGCTGGCGCTGGAACACGGCCTGTCGGTGCTTCAGCCGGAGCGACTGAGAACACCGGAGGTTGTTGCCGAGTTGCGGGCGCTCAACGCTGACATCGGTGTTGTGGCTGCCTACGGCAAGTTGCTGCCCCAGTCGGTCCTTGATGTGCCGGCGCGAGGCATGATCAACGTGCATGCCTCCCTCCTGCCGCGTTGGCGCGGCGCGGCTCCGATCCATCGGGCGGTCGAGGCCGGCGACACCACCACGGGCGTCACCATCATGCGCGTCGTGCTTGCGCTCGATGCGGGGCCCATGATGCGTCGTGTGGACATGCCAATCCACAGTGAGGTGACGAGCGAGCAGCTCGAGCACGCACTGGCCGAGGCGGGCGCGGAATTGCTCGTCAGCACGCTCGACCAGATCGAGGCCGGCGTCGTCACCGAGACCGCACAGGACGAGTCGCTCGTGACGTACGCCTCGCGACTCGACCGGCGCGACAGCCAGATCGATTGGTCGCGATCCGCGCGCGACATCCACAATCAGATTCGCGGCATGCACCCGTGGCCGCTCACCTCGGTGATGTGGCGGGGGAAGCGGTTGATATTGCGCCGCAGCGCGGTGGCGGTCGCGACGAATTCAGACGTAGGCGACGGGCTTCAGCCCGTCGGCTACGTACGAATGGTTTCGAGCGATGCTCTGCACGTCCAGACCGGGAGCGGGTTGCTCTCCATTACGGAAGTCCAACTCGAAGGCCGCCGCACGCAAACGATCCGCGAGTTCATCAACGGCGCGCATCCGGCCGTCGGCGATCGCTTCGAACCGGTCGCGATTTCGTGACGCAGAACATTCGACTCGCTGCGGCGCGCACGTTGCTGGCCGTGCAAGCCGGCCGGGCGACGCTCGCGGCTGAACTCGAGCGCGCGCGGCGCGGCTTCCCAGACGAACGCGATCGCGGTCTGCTGATGGAGCTCACCGCCGGCACGCTGCGCTGGCGCGGCTCGATTGACGCCGTGCTGGCGCCGTTCGTGTCGCGACCGTTCGGCGAGATTCACGAAGCCGTGCTCGCCGTGCTGCGCATCGGCACCTATGAGTTGCGTCATCTGACTCGGATGCCCGCACATGCGGTGGTCAACGAGGCCGTCGAATCGGTACGACTGCTGCGTCAGGGTCGCGCCGCCGGGTTTGTGAATGCGATTCTGCGCGCCGTGCAACGCAAGCGCGATGTGCTCACGCTACCGGGGCGGCCGACGACGACGGATCGCGAGGAGTGGATCACGTATCTGTCGACGTCGCTGTCGCATCCGCGCTGGCTGGCGGAGCGGTACTTCGATCGCGCCGGCGCCGCAGGGGCCGAAGCGTGGTGTCGGTATAACAACGCGATTCCGACCGTGTCGGTACGTGTCACCGCAGCCACGACCGCCGTGGATCAGTCGACGATCTACGACGAACTCCGCGCGGGAGGCGGCACGCCGTCGACGGTCACACCAGACGCCTGGCGCCTCCCAACGGGCGCGTTCGCCGAGCTGATCGAACCGGTCCGCGATCAGCTCGTGGTCCAGGACGAGGGCTCGCAGTTGGTGGCTCAGCGCGTCAGTGCCGGGGTCGGCCACCGCATCCTCGATTTGTGCGCGGCCCCGGGTGGCAAGTCCGCGATGCTCGCGCGCGCGGTGGGCCCCACGGGTCTCGTGATCTCGTGCGACACGAGGCCGGCGCGTCTGGCCGTGCTCAAGCAAACACTCCGACACGAAGGCGTGCCGACGCGCGTCGTCCGGCTCGACGCCACGCAGCCACTGCCCTTCGGGCCGACGTTTGACCGCGTGTTGGTCGATGCCCCGTGTTCAGGCCTCGGCACGATCGGCCGTGATCCGGATGTGAAGTGGTCGCGACAGCCGGATTCGCTGGAACGATTTGCGGCAACGCAGCGTGCCATGCTCGATCAGTCCGCGAGCGCGGTCGCGCCGGATGGCAAGCTGGTCTACGCGACGTGCTCGAGCGAGCCCGAGGAAAACGCCATGGTCGTCGATGCCTTCCTGGCGACGCACCCCAACTTCCAACGTGACGGCGCCGATCTCGAGACCCGACCCGATCGCGATGCCCTCGATGCTTTCTTTGCCGCCGTGCTGGTTCGGCGCGTTTGAGAACGTAGTACACTTTTTTGCCAATGCCATTGCGGACACAGATGTTGGGAGCCGGCCGGATGCTCGTGCTCGGCGTCGCGCTCGTGGCCACATTTGGCGTGTTCTTCCTCGCGACACTCGGCGTCGCCTCACGCGCCCGCGAAGTAAAGGTCCCCAACCTCGCCGGCACCACGTCCACACAAGCAAAAGCGTTGCTCGCGTCCGCCGGCCTGGAGTTGGTCACCGATCCCGTCCGTCGCGCGGACCTGACGATACCCGCCGACCACGTCATTACGCAGGAGCCGTCGGCCGGCACCGTTCTACGCCGCGGCCGCACCGTTCGGGTCCGCGTCAGCGACGGCGCCCGCATGCCGGCGCTGCCCGACCTGATCGGCCTGTCAGAGAACGACGCGCAGGCGAAGCTCACGCCGGATCACATTCAGGTCTCGGCGACGACCGAGATTCGCAGCGGTGATCTGGCCGCCGATCGCATCGTCGCGCAAGATCCCCCGGCGCGCAGCATGAGCCGCACGGTCGGCGTGCTCGTCAACCGCGGCGCGCAGGGCGTGACCTACGTCATGCCGGACTTGATCGGCACACCCGAAAATCGGGTCACCGAGCTGCTGCGCGCACGCGGGTTCCGTGTCGCGGTGGTGGGCTATGCCGCGTATCCGGGCCTCGGCGGCGGCATCATCATTCGTCAGTCGCCGCAGGCCGGGTTTCAGATCCCGCCCGGCGAAGCCATTTCGCTCGAGGTGAGCCGGTGAGTTCTGTCCGTATCGCGCCATCGATTCTCTCCGCCGACTTCGCGCGATTGGCCGACGACGTCGCGATCGTGGAGCGCGCGGGCGCCGACGCCGTGCACGTTGATGTCATGGACGGGCACTTCGTGCCCAACATCACGATCGGCGTCCCCGTGGTCAAAGCCCTCAAGCGCGTGACGAAGCTGCCGCTCGACGTGCATCTGATGATCTCGGATCCGGATCGCTATCTCGAGGCATTCATCGCCGCGGGCGCGGCCATGGTCACCGTGCATGTGGAGGTGCTGCCCCACTTGCACCGCACGCTGACGCGCATCCGTGAACTGGGTGCCAAAGCGGGCGCCGCCATCAATCCCTCGACGCCGATCTCCGTGCTCAGCGACGTGGCCGATCAACTGGACCACGTCCTTGTGATGTCGGTGAATCCTGGCTTCGGTGGCCAGAAATTCATTCCGCACAGCCTCAATAAAGTCGCGGCTCTGCACGCCTGGCTCACGTCCGTTGGCAGCGCGGCGATCATCGAAGTGGATGGCGGTGTGGATCTCACGAACGCCAACGCGCTGACGCGCGCTGGGGCATCCATGTTGGTCGCCGGCGCGTCCATTTACGCCACGCCTGATCCGGCCGCCGCCACCGTGGCGTTGCGGCGTGCGGCGGACGCGCGCTGACAACATGACGAACGCCGCAACATCGGAAACCACGCTACGGGTGCGCTACGCAGAGACCGACAAGATGGGCGTCGTGTACTACGCCAACTATCTGGTCTGGTTTGAAGTGGCCCGCACTGAATGGCTCCGGGATCACGGCTGGACGTATCGCGAGATGGAAGCCGGCGGCGCGATGTTGCCGGTGATCGGCGTGCAGTGCGAGTACCTCCGCTCGGCCCAGTACGACGAGTCGATCACCATCCGCACGATCGGCATTCTCCACTCCCCCGTGCGCGTTGAATTCACCTATGAAGTCTTCAAGCAGGACGGCACCGTGGCCGCGCGTGGCACCACCATGCACGCCGCAGTTGATCTGAACGGCAAACCCTGCCGGTTACCTGAAAAAGTTCGCGAGGTATTTGCATGAAAGCGCTCGTCACCGGCACCGCCGGATTTATCGGATCGCATTTGTCGACGGCCCTCCTGGCCCGCGGCGCGTCGGTCGTTGGCCTCGATTGCTTCACCGACTACTACGCGCGCGAGACCAAGGAAGCCAACATCGCGCCGCTCCTGAAGACGGGCGGCTATCGATTCGTCGAAGGCGCGCTGCAAACGGCCGATCTGGCCTCCCTGCTGGATGGTGTGACCCACGTCTTCCACCTGGCCGCGCAGGCCGGCGTGCGCAAGAGCTGGGGCAAGGACTTCCAGACCTACACGACCAACAACGTCGATGCGACCCAGCGCCTCCTCGAACACATGGTTGGCCGTCCCATCGAGAAGCTGGTCTACGCGTCGAGTTCATCCGTCTACGGCGATCTGGTGCAGATCCCGATGACGGAAGACGCGCTGCCCCAGCCGGTTTCGCCGTACGGCGTCACGAAGCTGGCTGCCGAGCAGCTCTGCTACCTCTACTTCGCGAACTACGGCGTGCCGACCGTCGCCCTTCGCTACTTCACGGTCTACGGCCCGCGCCAGCGCCCAGACATGGGCTTCCACCGCTTCATTCGCGCGGTTCTCAGCGGCCAGCCCATCACGCTCTACGGCGACGGCGAGCAGACCCGCGACTTCACCTTTATTTCCGACATCGTGGCGGCGACCATGGCCGCGGGAGACCGCGGGCGGCCCGGCGCCGTCTATAACATCGGCGGCGGTAGCCGTGTGTCGATCAACCAGGTGTTCGACATGATTGGCCGGATCACCGGACGAACCCCGGAGATCCGCCGCGAGGACGCGCAGAAGGGCGACATGCGAGACACGTATGCCGACACGACCCGCGCCCGCGCGGATCTGGGCTTCGCCCCCGCTACCAGCCTCGAAGCCGGCCTCACCGCCGAGTGCGAATGGCTGACGGGCGTACTCAAGGCCGGCAAGTAGATGACGAATGTCGCGAGTGTGAAATGATGGAGGCAATGCAGGTCTCACGAAAGTGGTTGTCCGCCGGTGTGCTGGCGGTCGTCCTTCTCTCCCCGCTGATGTTGGCTGGCTGCGGTTCCGCCGGCCCGAAGCTGCCGCCTGCCGGCTCGTCTGAGCCCGACAAGTTCCTGTACGACCATGGCAAAACCGCCATGGACAAGAAACATTGGATGGAAGCCCGCGAGTATTTCCGCACGCTGGTCGAACGCTATCCGCAGAGCGCCTACCGGCCTGATGCGAAGCTGGCGCTCGGTGACACCTACATCCTCGAAAACAGCGCCGAGTCCAAGGTGCTGGCCGTCAACGAGTTCAACGAGTTTCTGAGCTTCTTCCCCACCAGCCCGCGCGCCGATTACGCGCAGTATCGGATCGGGTACGCGCACTTCAAGCAGATGCTGGCGCCGCAGCGCGATCAGACCGAAACGCGCGAGACGATTCTGCAATTCGGCATCTTCTTCAAGCGCTTCCCGAACAGCACGCTGACTGACGAGGTCAAGAAATACGACCGCGAAGCGCGCGACCGCCTGTCGGAATCTGAATTCGAAGTGGGCCGCTTCTACGCGCGCATGAACTGGTGCCCGGGTGCCGTGGATCGCCTGACGGCGGTGCTCAAGGAAGACCCCACGTTCACCAACCGCGACGGCGTCTACTTCTACCTCGGCGAGTGCTACTTCAAATCGAACCAGATGACCGGTGCCGCGCCCTGGTACGACCGCATCGTCAAGGAATTCCAGCAGAGTGAGTATCTCGATAAAGCGAAGAAACGCTTGCTCGAGATCAAGCCCGCGACAACGCCGAAGTAACGCGGCGGTAGTAGTCGACGGCTGAGACCAGCGCCGTAATGGTCGACACCCAGAGCGCCATCTGGCCGATCAGCAACACGATCCGCCATTCGCCCTGCCCCAGAATCAATCCCAGAATCGCCACGACCTGTGCGACGAGCTTGACCTTACCCAACGGTGAGGCCGGCAGCGTCAGATTCTTCGAATACGCGTAGCTGCGCAGCACGGTGATCGCAAACTCCCGACCAAGAATGACGGCCACCATCCACGCCGGCGCGAGGCCGAGCTGCACGAGCGAGATCAGCGCAGCCGTGACGAGCAGTTTGTCGGCCAGCGGATCCATCCACTCGCCAAATCCGGTGACTTGCTTGCGGCGCCGGGCGAGATACCCGTCGGCCCAATCGGTGAGTGAGGCGATGCCGAAGATCAGCGCGCCGAGGACCTCTTTATTAAATCCAAACGGCCACCACGTGCCACGGTTCGTGAGCAGCACCACGACCAGCAGGGGCACGAGGAAGATTCGGGCGACGGTCAGTGAGTTCGGAAGGTTCACGGCGCGAGCGAGGCGATTCTACCTGAACCTCTGCTACGATTACCGTTTGTCATGAAAGCCATCCTTCTCGCCGGGGGCAAGGGCACGCGTTTGCGGCCACTGACGCTCCACACGCCGAAACCGATTGTGCCGATCTTTGACCGGCCCTTTCTTCGTTATCAGATCGATCTGCTGCGCCGCGTGCCGGAGATCGACGAGATCATCCTCAGCCTCAACTACCAGCCGGGTCGCATCCAGGAAGTGTTTGGCGACGGGTCGGAGTTAGGCATCCAGATCCGATACGTGGTCGAGCCGACGCCGCTCGGCACTGGCGGCGCGATCAAGTTTGCGGCCGGCGAGCAGCACAAAGAAACGATCGTGGTGTTTAACGGCGACGTGCTGACGTCGGTGGACCTCCCGGCATTGCTCGCTTTGCACAGGGAACGCAAGTCGAAGGCGACGATCACGTTGACACCGGTCGACAACCCGACCGCGTACGGCCTGGTCGAGACCGACGCGGACCACAACATCAAAGCCTTTATCGAAAAGCCGTCGGCCGACAAGATCACCACGAATCTGATCAACGCCGGAATCTACGTGCTCGAACCCGAGACGTTTGATCGGATCCCGCCGGAGACCGCGTGGTCGATCGAGCGCGCGTATTTCCCGTCGTTGATCGAGCGTGGCGAGACGTTCATCGCCTACGAGTACCGCGGCTACTGGATCGACATTGGCACACCGGAGAAGTACCGGCAGGTGCATGACGACATCATGGCCGGGCGCTTCGATGCCCCGCCCTTCCTCGGCCATGCGGGCCAGCCGGTCGTGTCACCCGAGGCAAAGGTGGATCCGGGCGCGATCCTGCAGGGCCCGTGTTTCATTGATGCCGGCGCGGTGATTAAACGCGGCGCGAAGATCGGCGCGGGCAGCGTCATCGGGCGCGCGTGCCACATTGAGGAAGACGCGGTCGTTGACGGCGGCATTCTCTGGCCGAACACGTGGGTCGATCGCGAAGCGGTCATCACGGGCGCGATCGCCGGTCGCCACTGCCACATCGGACGTAACGTCACGGTCGGCGCGGGCGCGATGCTCGGCGATAAGACGGTTCTCAGCGACTTCACCACTACGCGTTAATTAGGACAGCCGACCATGATCTCTCCTGACATCTTCAAGGCCTACGACGTTCGTGGCGTGTATCCGAACGAGCTCAACGAAGACATTGCCTACAAGATTGGCCGCGCGTATGTCGCCTACCTGAATGCCACGAGAATCGTGGTCTCGCGTGACATGCGCGTGTCGTCGCCGACGATTTGCGCGGCCTTCATCGAAGGCGCACGCACGCAAGGGGCGGACGTCGTCGACATCGGCATGGCGGCGAGCGACATGCTCTACTTCGCCGTCGTGGCTGGCCAATACGAAGGTGGCGCGCAGATCACCGCGTCGCACAATCCGAAGCAGTACAACGGCATCAAGATGGTGCGTCGCGAGGCGCATCCGCTGAGCGGCGACGCCGGCATTGGTGAGATCCGCGACATGGTCATCAACGACACCATCCCGGCCGCCACGCGGCCGAAGGGTCAGCTGACCTCGGACTCGGTGATCGACGGCTACACCAAGACCGTCATGTCGTTCATCGACGCCAGCGTCATCAAGCCCTACAACGTTGTGCTCGACGCGGGCTGCGGCATGGGCGGCATGGTGGCGCCGCATCTGTTCGATCAGCTCCCGTGCAAGACCACCCGTCTCTGCTTCACGCCGGACGGCACGTTCCCGACGCATGAAGCGAATCCGCTGCTCGAAGAGAATCGCGCAGACATCACGGCAGAGGTTATTGCCAGCAAGGCCGACATCGGCATAGCGTGGGACGGCGACGCGGATCGTTGTTTCTTCATTGATGGCACGGGCGAGTTCATCGCCGGCGACTTCATCACGGCACTCCTCGCGGAAGCGTTTCTCCTCAAGTTCCCCGGCCAGAAGATCATCTACGACGTGCGCGCCAGCTTCGCCGTCAAAGACATCGTGGCCGCGCACGGCGGCACCGCCATCATGAACAAGGTGGGCCACGCCTTCATCAAGGCCACGATGCGCCAAGAGAACGCCATCTTCGGCGGCGAAGTGACGGGCCACTACTACTTCCGCGATTACTACTACTGCGACAACGGCTTCATCCCGGCGCTGCTCATCCTCGAGCTCATGTCGAAGAAGGGCAAGACGCTGCACGAGCTGCTGCAGCCGCTGCGCGAGAAGTACTTCATCTCGGGCGAGATCAACACCAAAATGGCGCACATGAATCTTGTGCAGGCGCGGCTCGACGCGCTGGCGAAGAAGTACGCCGACGCGCACACGTATGCGATCGACGGCTTCTCGGCGGAGTATCCCGACTGGCACTTCAACGTGCGCGCGTCGAACACGGAGCCCCTGCTCCGCCTGAATCTCGAAGCCACGACGCCGGCGTTGATGGAACAAAAGCGCGACGAAGTATTGGCGATCATTCGGCAGTCGTAGGGCGGCGTGCTCTCGAACGCCGCCAGTACGCCCGCTCTATGACACTGTCTAGCGCGGCTTCAGCCTCAGGGTGTGCGCTGTGTTCTGCGCCAACTTCGCTCGCGTGTAGATCATCGGGAAGTACTCGCCCCTGTCCCAAAGCGGCAGCAGGTTCGCGTAGAACTCGCTTTCCGGCTGGCCCGACTGCCCCGGCACGTTGGTCACGACGGAACGATCCCAGTCGGCGACGTCCATGATTTCTCTGTAACTTGCACCGCCGGCGAAGGGTGTGCCGGTGCCGCCGCTTCGCTCGAGCGTGGCGAGGTCGAAGGCCTTCACAAACGGGTGGCCGAACGCCTGCGTGTACATCCGGCCCCAGCGCCACGCGGACCAGTCGGCGCCCTGCGTCTGCGTCAAACGCGCGATCGCTTTCACCACTCCTGGCTCGACGAATGGACGACGCTCGTCGAGGGAGCGCGAGAAGTCTTTCGCGGGCGCGTCCACGTCCTGGCGCCACGTCTGGTAGATCGCGGCGGCCGCGCTGTCTTTGTCGAGCGTCGCGTTCCAGCCCGCGATCATCGCGCGCGCCTTTTCGACGTCTGCTGTCTTGCCGGTCCAGCCGCGGAAGAGGTCCTGATCGTACGCGGCCTGCAGCATGTAGGCGTCGTGCTGAAGCAGTTCAGAGTCTCTGATCGTGAACTTGCGCGGGTTCGGCCCAAAGAACTGACCGGTCAAAACCTCGTTGAGGCGCGTCACGCGATCGAACGGAATCGATGTCATCGTCTTGAACACCACCGGCGGCCAGTAGCCCGTGGTGTTGATGTTGTCGTTGGCGGTCGCGATGTATCCGGCCTCCGGATTGAAGCGGCGCGGCAGCTCCGTGCGGAAGCCGTCCCATTCGTAGTGGCCGGTGCCGGGCACCGGCAATCGCCCGTCCCAGCCGCGGCGATTCGGTGTGAGCGCCGAGCTCTGCAGCGCGATGTTGCCGGTGATGTCGCCGCAGTTCAGGTTCTCGGTCGGCGCCTTCCAGTACATCGCGCGCGCGAGAAAGTCTTTGCAGTCGGTCGCCTGCGCCAGACGCAGCCCGCCGAGGTAGTCGGCCGTGCCCGGTTCATTCGCGGTGGAGCGACGCGCAAAGGCGCGGTGATTCGGAATGTCCTCGGCGAAAACGGGCCCGTGACGGCTGATCTTGAACTCCACGGCTCGCGGGGCTTCACCCTTGATCTTGATGTCTTCGCGAATGATCTTGAACGGCTCCCATCGGTCGAGGTATTTCATCTCATTCGGATTCGCGGGATTCGTTTCTTCCACGAAGACATCCGTCTGGTCGTTGCCTGCGATCGTCAGCCCCCACGCCACGCGCTCGTTGTGGCCGAGCGCCACGCCGACAAACGGTGCTTCCTGCGCGCCGATCACATTCCAGCCGGGCGCCACGAGGTGGATGATGTAGCGCAGCGACGGGATGCCAACTTCGCGATGCGGATCATTCGCGACGATTGGCTTCCCCGTTACCGTGTATTTGCCGCTGACTACCCAGTTGTTGCTGCCAGGATCCGGATTCAGGTCTTGCACGAGGTCGCCGGTGTTTCCGCCTGGGCCCATCCACGCATCGTACGGCGGCACGATCTTTGGCTTTGGCAACGCGCCGCGTCCGCCACGTCCCGCCGCCACATCGTCACCGATCACGTTGAGATCGAGTCCGTCGGGGACGATGAGCTCGCTCCAGGGATCGGGCATGCGTTGGCGTGTGGCTTCCTTGACGCCGACGCGCCGCACGAGGCGCGCCAGTGCCAGTTCGCCGCCGTCGCCGGAGCTGCTCCGGAGCAGCGGCGTCTCGGGCGTCCACGGTTCGGGCGTTAATCCTGTCAGCGTGAATTCCACTGGGAGGTTGTTCAGATGCGACGCGATATAGGCGTTAAGGCCGCTCGTCCACGCGGTGAAGATCTTCTTGCCGTCGGGGTGGTAGCTCGCCCATTCCTTGTCGTCGTAGGGGCCGCGAAAGAGTCCGAGGCGCGTCTGGCGGTCTTGTTCAAACGCCGCCGCGCCGAGGATTTCCGAGAGGCGGCCCTCGCGCGTCATCCGCCACATGTAGAGCTGCCAGAGGCGATCCTGCCCCATCACGTAGCCCTGCGCGAAGAACAGGTCGTCCTGATTCTGCGCGTAGATGTGCGTCACGCCCCATGTGTCGCGTATGATCTCGACCGGCGCGTGCACGCCCGGCAGCGTGACGTCGCCGTCAAACTTCGCGACGGCCTGTCGCGCCAGCGACTTCAGGTCTGTGGGCGGTGGCGTTTGACGACGGGCGACCAGCGGCGCGCTGAGCAGTGCAACAAACACCGCAAACGCGGCGGCGACGGTGATGAGTGTGCGCTGGGTCATCTGGTATGATTTCCTTCGCATCTGCATGCGGGCTTAGCATAGTGGTAATGTTCTGGCTTCCCAAGCCAGCTAGACGGGTTCGATCCCCGTAGCCCGCTCCAACTTTGACCGGCGGCCTTCGCCCGGTGACGTACCGGCGTTCACCGACCCATCCGTATCCGCTCCCTAATCGCCGACAGTTCTTCTGGCGAGTAGTCGCTGGCATAGAGTCGCTCGAACACAGCGGCGCGCAGATCTGCCTCGCTGATGGTCGGCCTCTCCGCTCGAATGCTCGACGCGGTGATCGCTTTCGCGGTGGCGGCCATCGAGAACAGCATCTCAACGCGTTCACTACCCGTGCGCCTCGACATCAGCCTGGCAAAGTGCGACTCGATTTCTCGCGGGGTGTCGTTCACGCGCTCCTCACTTCCTCAAGAAGAGCCCCGACGTCCAGGTGCTCGGCCCAGCGATTCACGTAGTCGTTGTCCAGGTTCGGGACGGCGGTCAGGAGGCGCCTCACGTCTCGCAGCTGCAGTTCCGAGTGGCTGTCCTTTGCCCAGTCCAGCTTCGACAGGATCAGATCTTCCGGCGATACGATCCACATCTCCACGCCCGCGAGACTCACGCGACGCCGCCTGGAGTTCCCAGGGTTTAGTGGACACTCTTTCGCCGCGGTTTGTGCGCAGCTTCGAACTGCTCGGGACTGACGCCGCCCAGATGGCTGTGTCGGCGCGTCCGATTGTAGAACGTCTCGATGTAGTCGGCGATGTCGTTCACGGCCAACT
>CANIII010000001.1 GCA_947467605.1 Acidobacteriota bacterium | reverse complement strand
CTGGCGCGATTGGTGCGACGGGTGCTGTGGGTGCGACGGGTGCAACTGGTCCGCAGGGTGTTGCTGGTCCGCAAGGCTTGAAGGGCGACAAGGGCGACGTCGGCGCGACTGGTCCTGCTGGTGAAACCGGCGCGATTGGTGCGACGGGTGCGACTGGTCCGCAAGGTGCGACTGGTCTGCAAGGCGCGACTGGTCCGCAAGGTGTTGCTGGTCCGCAAGGTTTGAAGGGCGACAAGGGCGACGTCGGTGCAACCGGTGCCGCCGGCGCCATCGGACTCACTGGTGCAACTGGTGCGATCGGCCCGATTGGTCCACAGGGTTTGGCTGGTCTGCAAGGCGCGATCGGTCCGCAAGGTGCGATCGGGCCACAAGGTGTTGCCGGTCCGCAGGGTGTTGCGGGCGCAACAGGTGCGACTGGCGCTGTGGGTCCAAAGGGTGACAAAGGTGCGACCGGTGACAAGGGCGCGACCGGCGATCGAGGCGCGACGGGTGCGGCTGGTGTGGCGGGTCCCGCTGGTCCGACTGGTGCCACTGGTCCGCAGGGCCCGAAGGGCGATCAAGGCATCGCTGGGAACGTGCCTGCCGGCACGATCATCTTCCTCTCGGACAGCGTCACAGCGCCGACCGGCTACACGTTCGTGGGCTCGTTTACGCAAGACGTGCACATCGGCCACAACGGCGACGAACGTGACCACGATCGAGACCGCGAACGTCAGCGCGGCCGCGACCTCACATTGAAGCTCAACGTCTATCGCAAGAATTAGCGCGTGCCCTGCGCCCTTTGCCTCGCGCGAGGCGTCTATCAAGGTGGTGTTGAAGACCACCCTGATCGTCGTGTTTCTCCTGTACGGTCTGCCCTTGTGGCGGCTGCGCTATCAGTGGCGCGCGACCGTGTATCGCGAGACGTCGTGGAAGATCAACGTGCTGCCCTGGTTTGGTCACGACCTGATGGCGCTCTTCACCAACCGCTACTTTGTGACTGACGACGAACGGCGTATGGCGCGACGGTTTCGCGTCTACATGGCCGGCTACGCGGGGCTCCTCACATGGATTCTCTGGTTACCCTGACACTCGGCATCTCGCTGGCAATTCAGGCGGTGTTCTTTGCGTTCGCCGCGTCGCTGAAAACCGACAAGGTCACCGACCTGTCCTACAGCCTCACGTTCGTGATTGTGGCGATCACGCTCCTCATCACCAGTGGTGCCACGAGCAACGTGGCGGCGCTCCTGTTGGCCGGCATGGTGGTCGCCTGGGGCGCGCGGCTCGCCGCGTATCTCTTCACGCGCATCCTCCACATGCAGCGCGACGCGCGATTCGACGGCATCCGCGAACACTTCTGGCCGTTCTTCAAGTTCTGGTTCTTTCAGGGGATCGCCGTCTGGGTGATCATGCTGCCTGTGACGCTCTGGTTTCGCGCACCGATGAACTGGACGACGTTTCATTTCGCGGGCCTCTTCGTGTGGGCCGCAGGTCTGCTGATCGAAGCCGTCGCCGATCAACAGAAGTTTCGTCACAAGAAGTCAGCCGGCGCGAAATGGACCGACATCGGCCTCTGGCGATGGAGTCGTCATCCGAACTACTTCGGTGAACTGCTGTGCTGGTGGGGCGTCTTCCTCTTCGTGGTCCGCGACCTCAACACATCGAGCGCACTCCTCGCGCTACTCGGGCCGCTCGCCATCAGCGTTGTGATTCTGTTTCTTACTGGTCTGCCGCAGCTCGAAGCCAGCGCCGATCGCAAGTGGGGCAGCGATCTGGGATATCAGCGCTACAAGCGCGCGACGAGCATCCTCGTGCTCTGGCCCCCGAAGGGGTAGCGCCGGCTGCGGTAGGATTCCCGCATGCATCCATTCATTGACGACGTCTCGAAGCATTTCCTGCGCGACCTCGACACGCTGGCTCGCGAAGTGGCGCTCTATCCCGACGACGCATCGCTCTTTGCGGAGCGCCCGGGCCTGCCGAACACCGGCGGCAATCTCGCGTTGCATCTGGTGGGCAACGTGCGCCACTTCATCGGCGTCACGATCGGCGGCAGCGCCTATGTGCGCGACCGCGACCACGAATTTGCCACGCGCCAGGGCTCGCGCCTCGAACTCGCCGCATTGATCGCCGCTGCGCGCGCGGATGTCGAAGCCGCTCTCGCCGCCATGCCGGAATCGAAACTGACCGAACCCTTTCCGATCGTCGTCGGCGGCATCACGCTGCCCACGCAGAGATTCCTCCTCCATCTGGCCACACACTTCACATTTCATCTGGGCCAGATCGACTACCACCGCCGCATCGTCACCGGCAATAAGCAGTCGGCGAACACGCTGCCGCTCAGCGCGTTGGCGTAGTAGCAAGGTCAAACCCTTCCCCATGGCAGCCCATGTTGAAGGTTTTGTTACTGCGGATACGCGTTGCCGATCCATGTGCCCTGTTGATAGTGCACATTGGGTTGCGCGATGAGCTGTACGTTGCTGGCGCGTTCGAACACCATGACGAAGTCGGAGCCGCCGAATTGGAAGTAGCCGAGTTCTTCGCCTTTGCGCAGCGTCTGCCCGACGCCGGCGGTGATGACCACTGACGATACTTGTGCCATGCCCATCGGCAGGCACGCGACGAGGCCGATGGGCGACTCGATTACGACGAGGCCGCGCGTTTGCACGAACTGATAGCCAGTGCCGTCGAGCGCGTGCAGCACGTTGTGAGTGACGCCGTTCGTCTCGGTGCTGCGCACACAAATATCCATGTAGGCTTGGCCCTGGATCACGCGCGACTCGACGACCCGGCCACCGACAGGCGCATGCCAGCGGTGGTAGTCAAAGGTGTTGAGAAAGCTGTGCGTGAAGATGCCGCCGCGAAATCGATCCGCGTACGCGCTGCCGGTGAGCAGTTGGTGGATCGACCACTGGATCCCTTTGATGTTGAGCCGGTCCTCGTCGACGTAGATCTTCGACGTTTCCCCGATCTGCCATCGGCCCACAAACGTGGAATCGGCCGGGCTGACCAGGGTGCGGTCGTCGCAGGCGCCGGCGATCGGGCGCATGCCGGGCTTCACGTGTCGCGCGAAGAACTGGTTGAACGTGAAGTAGCCGCTCGGCGGCGGCATGTACTCATCCCAGTGGAACAGGGGATTGGTGCGAAATGAGTCGACGGCACTCACCGATTCGGTTGTGTCGAGATAGGCGCCGAGTGTGCGCGCATACTCGGTGATCCAGTGCGACAACGGCGTCAGAATCTGAATGCCGTCGCCCGGCGCGATTGGGCTCTGCAGGCTCTTGACCGGTTCCTGATCGAGGAAGAAGTAGAACTCCGCCAGCCGGTTGTAGATGATCCGCGAATCGCCGCGTTCGCGCGGCGCCCACGTGACAAAGGCATCGATCCACGTGAGGTAGTCGTCCAGGGTCCGGATGTGTCTGATGCTCTGGACGCCGTGCGATTGCGCACCGGTGATGGCCGCCTCGAACTGGGCCTGCCAGCTCATCTGGTCGATCAATCTCTTCAGGTCTTCAACGATGGGCTGCATAGCTCAGGAGCATGCGGGACGATGGCCGTGGCAGCCGTTCAAAACGGGACAGGCGTCGGAACTGCCCGTATACTTGTCTTTGGCGTTTCGGACCGCGATCCGGACCCTGTGCAAGTTCAGCCGAAGAACCGCGTCAGGGCCGGAAGGCAGCAGCGCTCACTCGGTACTGGGCTGTGCCGCAGATCATCCGGGTCGCGGTCGGGAACGCCCACACTCCACACATGGCTTACATCGCACTCGCGCGCAAGTGGCGTCCGCAGAAGTTTGAAGACGTCATCGGCCAGCGCGGCGCTATCGATACGCTGAAGAACGCAATCGACGGTGGCCGGCTGGCGCAGTCGTTCATTTTTTCCGGACCGCGCGGCGTCGGCAAGACGACCACCGCGCGCATCCTGGCGCGCGCGCTCAACTGCGTGAAAGGCCCGACGCACAGCCCCTGCGGCGTGTGTGACGCGTGCACGGAAATCGCCGAAGGCCGCGACATGGACGTGCTCGAGATCGACGCCGCGACCTACACTGGCGTCGACGCGATCCGTGAAGTGATCATCGAGCCGCTCGGCATCGCGCCGATGCGCGACCGCTACAAGATCTTCATCATCGACGAAGTCCATCGTCTGTCGAAGAACGCGTTCGACGCGCTGCTCAAGTCCATCGAAGAGCCGCCGCCGCACGCGAAGTTCATGATGGCCACGACTGAACTCGACAAGGTGCCGGTCACCATCACCTCGCGTTCGCAGGTCTTCGAACTGAAAGCGCTCGGCTTCCCGCAGATCAAGCAGCAGCTGAAAGACATCATGGCTGCCGAGAAGATCACGATCGAAGACGCCGCGCTCGCGCTCGTCGCGCGGTCGGCGGAAGGTTCGATGCGCGACGCGCTGAGCGCGCTCGATCAGGTGCTGGCGTTCACCGACACGAAAGTCACCGCGCAGGACGTCAGCACGGTCCTCGGCCTGATCGGCCGCGACCTGCAGTTCGAAATCGCCAACACGGTCGCCCGCGAAGACGTCAGCGCCGTGTTCGGCCTCGGCGAGCGCGTCCTCCACGACGGCTTCGACCTCCGCATCGTGTGTCGCGAGCTCGCGCGTCTGATGCGCGACCTGATGGTGCTCAAGATCGACCCGGCCCGCGCGGATGATCCAGAGCTTGCGGCCGAAGGCGAAAAGGCACCGCTGCTCGAACTCGCCAAGCATTTCTCGCGTGAGGATCTGCTGCGTGCGTTCGATCTGCTGTCACGCACGGAGTTCGAGATCCGGAACTCTTCACATCCGCGCCACCACTTCGAGATGGCGCTGATGAAGTGGATTCATCTGCGACAGCTGACGCCGCTGACCGAGCTGCTGCGAGGTGGTGGTTTGCCACCCGCAGGTCCGTCGCGTCCGAGCGCGGGCCCGGCACCGGCGGCGCCGAAGTTTACACCGCCCACACCCGCACCGAAACCCGCATCGTCGGCGAAGGCCGCTGCTGCACCCGCAGTTGCGAAGCCCGTCGAACCTGTTGGCGACTTGAAAGCGGCGTTGATGTCGAACATCCGCGAATCCAACAAAGTCTTTTTCTCGATGGTTGTCGCCCAAGCCCAATCCGTCGAGGTTGAAGGCGATTCAGTCTTTTTTGCGTTTGCCCCTGTGCACAAATCTCTGCGCGCGAACTTCGAAGGCCGTCGTGGATGGCTCGAGCAAATGGCCACACAGCTGGCCGGCCGCCCGATCAAAGTCGTGTCAAAGGACGGCGACCCCGCGATCGCCGCCGAGAAAGCCGCAGCGACCACGCAGCAGATGTCGCGGCAAACGGAACTGAAGGAAAAGGCCAAGGCCGAGCCCGCCGTGCAGAATATTCTGGACGTGTTCGGCGGTGAGATCGAAGGCGTCGAAGAAAACAAGAAAGACGAGAACTGAGGACCGTATGGATATTCAGAAAATGATGAAGCAGGCGCAGCAGATGCAGGACAAACTGCAGAAGCAGATGGCCGAGATGCACATCGAAGGCGCCGCCGGTGGCGGCATGGTCACCGTGGTGATCAACGGCCACAAGGCGATGCAGTCGATCAAGATCGATCCGGAAGCGGTGTCGAAAGATGACGTCGGCATGCTGGAAGACCTCGTGCTCGCCGCGATCAACGACGCGCAGCGCAAAGCGGATGAGATCCTCTCGCAGCAGATGTCGGGCCTCATGGGCGGCATGAAGATCCCGGGGATGGGCTAACGCGCCGGTGTCACGACCTGATCCGATCGGCGATCTGATGGCCGCGCTCCAGCGGCTGCCGGGCATCGGCGCGAAGAGCGCGCAGCGGCTCGCGTATCACGTGCTGAAGACCCCGCGTGCCGACGTCGACGCGCTCTGCGACGCGATGCGGTCGGTGAAAGAGAACATCACCTACTGCTCGATCTGCAGCAACATGACCGCGGTCGATCCGTGCACGTTCTGCATCTCGCCCGATCGCGACTCCAAAGTCATCTGCGTGGTCGAACAACCGGAGAACGTCGCGGCGATCGAGAAGACGCGCGGCTTCAAAGGCCGCTACCACGTGCTCATGGGGGCGATCTCGCCGCTCCAGGGCATCGGTCCCGACGATTTGAAGATCAAGGCGCTGCTGATGCGCATCGCGCAGTCGGACGCCGAGAACAACAGCGTGAAAGAAGTGATTCTCGCCACCAACCCCACGGTGGAAGGTGAAGCGACGGCGCTCTATCTGGCGCGCCTGTTGAAGCCGATTGGTCTCTCCGTCACGCGTATCGCCATGGGCATGCCCGTCGGCGGCGACATCGACTACACAGACGAATTCACGATGTCGAAAGCCATGGAAGGCCGCAGAGAGATGTAACACTTGCAAGTAGGAAGTGGGAAGGCAAGAAGTGGGAAGTTCAAACCTAACTTTCCACTTTCGCCTTTCTACTTTCTACTTAACTGAAGCAGTAGTCCGAGTGCCGCCCATATCAGCACTCGGACTTTCCGTACCACTGCCATCGTCACACCCAGCGCCAAGCCGTAGCCGAGCGCGTTTGACGTAAATCCGCTGCCGACTTCATCCACGCCCACTTTCAGCGGGACCAGCTTGAACACGACGTTCACCATGCGCTGCACCGTGTCGAGCACGATGGCGAGGGCCATGGAGTGAAAGCCGAGAAAGATCAGCGTGATCCACGTCTCGGCGATGCTGAATACGTGGAAGCCGATCTCGCACAGCACGACGGCGGCGAGCCGGCCGGGACGCGAGCGCACGAAACCGTAGCTCGACTCTTCCAGCTCACGAATCTTCTCGAGGTTGCGCGACGACACAAACCGGCCCAGTGTGGCGCTGACAAGCGCGGGCTCTCTGGCGATCAGCCACAGCGCCGCAACGAGGACCGCGACCATGCCGCCCACCAGAATCAGGCTCGCGGTCCGCAGTTCCACGGGCACCGCCGGGAATTCCAGAAACAGCACCGCCACGCCAACGAGCACGGCCACCGCGACGGAGATGCTGTAGAAGAAGTTCTCGGCCGCGAGCGCGGCGAGCGCACGTGGCGGCGGAATGTGTTCGCGCACGTACATCGCTTTGGCCGGTTCACTCACGATCAGGCTGAGGGTCAGGTTACCGATCGCGTCTCCGCTCATCGTTGCGGCCAGGGCGGTGGAGAAGGGCACGTTCGCGTCCATGAGGAGCGTCCACGCGAGTGTTCTGAACACTTGTCGCACCAGGGACGCGCCGAGGATGAGCACCAGGCCCAATGGGCCGAGGCGTCTGAGGCCGTCGAGGATCTCGCCGACGCCGATCGCACGGACCTGCCAGACGAGGAGTGCGACGCCCACCGCAGTGGCCATCAGCGTGATGATGCGACGGGACATCCGTTCGAGATGATCCCATATAATCGAGGCTCATGTTGCCCACCGCATACGCCACGCCGGCGGCCATCGTGTTTGTGATCGGTGGCCTCATGGCGTGTTTTGCGGGCTTCCGGTTGTTTCGAATCGTGCTGGGCATTAACGGTTTTATTCTGGGCGCGCTCTTGACGACCTCTGCGATGGGCGCATCGAGCAGCATGTGGACGCTGGCCGTGGCCGGTTTGGTCGGCGGCCTGGTCGGCGCGGTGCTGATGATCGCCGCGTACTTCGTCGGTGTCGCGCTTGTTGGCGCGGGTGTGGGCGCCCTCGCGGTGCATCTGGCGTGGACGCCGTTTCATGCCGAGCCGCAGTGGTACATCGTCGTCATCGCGGCGGTGCTTGGCGCGCTTGGTGCCCTTGCCATCACGCGCTACATGATCATCGTCGGCACGGCGTTTGGCGGCAGCTGGATGTTGATCGTTGGCACGATGGCGCTCATGGGCAACAAGGCCGCGGTGCAGGCGGCCAATGAAGGCAGCGTCTGGATGATCTATCCACTCGATCCCACACCGGGACAGTGGAAGGTGTGGGTACTTTGGTTCGCGCTCGCGATTGTGGGCGCGGTGGTGCAGTTGTTCACAAAAGGCAAAGGGAAAAAGAAATGACATTCTCACGCAGCACGACGGTTACCTGGCAGGGCACGATCATGGAAGGCACCGGCACACTCGCGGCCGGCACGGGCGCATTCACCACGGGCGTGTCGTTTCCGCGCCGCATTGGTGAGCCGGAAGGTGTGACGAGCCCGGAAGAGTTGCTCGCCGGTTCGCACGCGGTCTGCTACGCGATGGTGGTCACTGGCGCGCTCGGTCGCGCGAATGCGACGACCAAGAGCACGACCGTGACGTGCACCGTGACGGCCGACAAAGGCGACGCGGGCATCAGCATTGTGAAGAGCGAGCTCACGGTTGTTGCCGAGGGCCTCACGGGTCTCGACGCCGCCGGCCTCGAAGCCCTCGCGCAGGACGCGAAAGGCAAGTGCCCGATCTCGAAGGCGCTGAACCCGTCCATCGCGATCAGCGTCACGACGTCGGTGAAGTAGACAGGCTCAGGTGCGCTGGTAAGCGGGTGAGCCGGTATAGCGGGTGCTCAGGTGCGCTGGTGCGTCGGGTGAGCGGGTGCCTCGGGTAAGCGGGTGCGCTACGATATTGATGGAGCCGGGCCGGTTTCATGCTCGGCTGTTGGGAATTGCAGCGCGGCACGACCACGGTCCGCGAACTGTGGCGAGAGGCTACCCCCGATTTTCTGATTGGCAACGGCACCACGACGACGGGCGGGATGCTCAAGGAGTTTGAGTTCACGCGCGTCGAGTCGAAGGACGGTGTTGTCGCCTACGTCGCTCAGCCGCAAGGTGCGTCGCCGACGCGTTTTACGCTCGATCCCGCGTCGAAGAAGGACGAAGCGATTTTCGTCAACATGCAGCACGACTTTCCGAAGCGTGTGGTCTATCGGAAGAGCGCGGACGGGCTGCTCGCCTCCATCGACGGCGGCGAAGGCACGCGCAAGACCGAGTTTCCGATGAAGGCGTGCACGGACAGGTAAGCAGGTAAGCGGGTGAGCGGGTATAGCGGGTGCTCGGGTGAGCGGGGCGGCGCGCCATGATGAACGCGGCCAGCGACCAGTCCCCCCTTGCGGTTGAACACCATCGCGCCTCCGTGAAGAACCCAGTCTATGCTGTCCGCGATCGCACCCGCTCACCAGGCGCACCCGCTCACCTGACGCACCAGCGCACCCGAGCACGTGCTTACCTGCTTGACCCGCTTACCTGCTTACCTGAATAATGAGTGTTCCTGTCGCGGGCGAAATTCTGCCCTGTGTTCCTCGGTAGCTCAACGGCAGAGCATCCGGCTGTTAACCGGAGGGTTGCTGGTTCGAATCCAGCCCGAGGAGCCAATTTTTCACTTGATTCCCGCATTTTCAGCGATCCAACCGCCGTCCGAGTGCCGGAGGCGTGCGGTTGCGGACTGCGCCGACGGCGGCGTGTAGCCGATCGTCTCGGCCATCGTCGTTGCCTTCCACGCCCAGGTGTATTTCACGGCTGCGGCCCCGCCGCTCTCGGGCCGGACGTCGGTCACTTCCACCAACTCACGCGTGGCGACCTCGATCGGCCGGTCGAAGGCGACGCCAGCGGCTGTGCCTTTCGGTGTCAGCGTGGTGCGCACCACGGCGAAGCGCACTGGACCGCCTGGGCCGCCCTGCTTGTACTGTGCGTGCAACGCGTCACACGATGGATCCGGCGAGCGCCCGGCTGGATCCACGCGAAACTCCTTGAGCTCGACCTTGACGACGCCGGCGGTCGCTGCGTCGTTCAACGGGCCCTTGTCTTTCAGGTTCTGAAACATCTCCACGAAATCCATCTGCCCCATGTTGGCGAAGGAAAAATCTGACTGCACCGTCTGGCAATACGTGAGTGACGGCAGTGTCTTCGTGAGTTTCGACTCGATCGCTTTGGAAACCGCCGCCGCGGCCTCCGGTTTCGACGGGACGTTGGCGCCGCACGAGATGGTGACGAGCAGGGACGTCGCAGCGAACATGAGACCGGCCGATCTTGGTGGAAACATGGACACATCCTACCGCCACCGGCTCCGTTCGTCAGACCATCGTGAGGAGCAGCTCGTCCAGTTGCGCAAACGTCTCGACCGTCGCATCCGCCGCACCAGTGCCGGCAGCGTCGAGCGATTCCTTCGACGAATGAAGCTCGACGACCGGTCTGCATCTTGCCGACCTCGCGCAGCTCCTCGGCATGCTCGACGGTCTGGTCGACTCAGGCAAATCTGTCATCGTCATCGAACACCATCAGTCTGTGATGGCGCACGCCGACTGGATCATCGACTTGGGCCCAGGCGCGGGCCATGACGGCGGCCGCGTGGTGTTCGAAGGAACACCAGCGGAACTCGTGAAGAAGAAGTCGACGCTGACGGGCGAACATCTCGCCGAGTTTGCAAATCCTGCACCTTTTTTTCGCCTTCACCGATCGTGACTTTCGCGGATGTCGGCACCAGTTGATCGAGGAGCGCGGGATTCTGCCAGTCTTCGGGATCGACGTCGGTGACAACACCGACAAGGTAGTCACCCGGCGGCAGGTCGGGCATCGAGTAGTGACCATCGGCGCCAGGGCGCACCGCGCGCACCCGACGCGCGCCAAGGCCCCACAGCGCGCGGTCGGGTGAAAACGCGATCACGAAGACGTCGGCTTGAGGTTGACCTGTTGATGTGCGCAATGTGCCCGACAACTCCGTGTGCCGATCAGACATTGAGACCACGACGTTCATTGATGGACTGCCAGGACGAATGTCGATCAAGCGGTCGAGCACATCGCGGTCTTCGCTGATCATCGATCGCAGCCACCATCCGGTGGGGCCGACGCCAGGGCCCGTGATCTGAAACAAAAATCCACCGGGCGGAATGCCGCCAATTTCGAATGTGCCGTCTGCGTTCAGGGCCAGTGGCGGCGCCGGGTTGAATTCGGAACCGAGTGCCGGCCCGCGCCGCGTCAACGATGCGGGCGTCACGAGTGCCACTCGCAACTGCGTCAGATCAACGGGCGGCTTCAGCGTGCCCTCCGCAAACGCCACACGACCCGTCAACGCGGGCCCCGGTGCGAGATTGAGCGACAGACCCGTGGTGTCGCCGCCGGCCACAGAGATCTTCGTTTCTGCCCACAGTGCCGGTCCGCCGCCGCGTCCACTACTCACCGCACCCGCCGGCGTGGCTCTCGACGCCACGGTGTAATCGCCCGGACCCACTGCAGGAATCCGAAACCTGCCGTCAGGCAGCGTCGTCGCCGACGCGACGAGTGGTGCATCCAACGTGTAGCCCGGAGGGGCGGTCTGCGTCATCTGCACTCTGGCACTCGGAGCACCCGCGCCGTCGGGCAGCGTCACGATGCCGCCGATCGACGCGGTGGCCACGCGTTGCAACTGAAGATCCAAGTTGTCGACAACCTGACCCGGTACCAGCGTGATCGGCGTGGCCTGGCTCATGTTCGGCGTGCCGGGAAAGTAGATAGCGGAGTAGGCGAACGGCTGCGATCCTGCGAGCGGCGCAGGGTCCGGTGGCAGTACCGCGTTGGGCTTCGTCGGCGCCGGCTGCGCTGAGGGTGCCGATGGCGCGCGCGTGCGCAACCGAGCGAGCGCCGCATCCATTTCAGCCTCACTCACGGACGTCGGCGGCATGCCCTGTAGCACCGGCGGTGTGACGCTTACGAGATACGCGCCGGGCTGAAGTCCGAAGATCCTGAATTCGCCGGCGTCATTTGTCTTCGCGCCGTTGTTGTTGAGCGTGAAGATCGTTGGCTCATTCGTCTGACGGGCTGCGAGCACACGAACCGGAAGACCTGCCGCCGGCTGACCATCTTCAGTGCGCACGACACCGGCAATGACCGCGCCTCGCCAGATCTTCACGGTGAGTCCGGTCACGCGCTGACCCGTCGTGACCGCGACGGGTGTGCCGGGTTTGCCGGGTCGCTTCGCGCCATAGATCGATGTAATGAATGCCGCGCGACTCACGCTGACAGTGAATCGACCGGCCGGCAATCGCTCGGCGAGAAATCGGCCGTCATCATCGGTGATCGCGCTGCGGCTGGGCACGAGGCCGGGCCCTGCGATCGTGACGATCGCACGTCGTACTGGAACCGCGCGCTCTTCGTCGTTCACAACGGTTCCGGCGATTGACGCAGTGCCCGTGGTCGGTGCTGGCGGCGGTGTCGGCGTCGGTGTCTGCGGTACGAGTGACAGCGCTGCGAACGCGATCCACAGGAGTCTCATTTCACCACCACCTTGCTCATCGTGAGATCGAGCGACTTCTTCTCGCCCAATGTGAGTGTGATGCGTGTCGCCACAGTCGAGGCGGCTTCGAGAAATTTCGGATCGACCCAGGCGTCGTGCTGCATGCCATCGACGGCCACAGCAAAGTAGTCGCCGTCTGGCAGACCTTTCACGAGGAACGTGCCTGTGCTGTCAGTCGCCTTCGATCTGAACAGAATCGGATCCACGCCGTAGTCAGTCCACCGCGCGCGGTTGGCGGGGAATATGATCACGGCCGCGGCCGCTGCGCCATCGCCGCGCACCGTGCCCTGAATCGACGTGATGTTCTCGGTGAGCGAGATCACGACGTCATCGATGTCACGGCCATCTGAGGTATCGAGGCCCGTGTCCCGGATCTCTCGGCCAGCCGTTGTGATCGATGCGACGGACACGAATTGAAAGTACGACGGCAGGCCGATCAGGTACGTTCCTCGACCGAGACCCTCGAGCGCGAAGGGCGTGTCACCGTTGATCGTGATGAACTTGTTTACGAAGCCCGCCGATGGATCGCCGTTGGCAGGCTGTGCGCCGAGGATTGTTGATAGACGTAGTCCGGATCCGCCAGAGGCCATAACGACTCGCCCACGAACGGTGACCGGCGAGTGTATCTGCACCACCACATCCGTCACGTTGGCCGTGCCGACAGCGACGCGGGCGCGGCCCCACATGCCCGTCTTGCTTGTATGACTCGAGAAGTTCAGACCGCCCGACGACAAGTTCATGGCCATCCCCGCCTGGCCCGGGCCGCCCGCAAATCCCGGCGCATCGGGCATCGACACCTCACCAATGCCTCTCGTCAATTCTCCGAAGACGGCCTGCGCCAACAGCGTGTACTCGCCGGCAGGCACGTTGAGAAATGTGAACGCACCGTTACGCTCCACGACAGTTGTGGCCGCTTCGGAACCGGCGCCGAACTGTTCACTGCCGGCAGCCATCAGCCGCAGCAGCATCGACGAGGCATCGCTGGCGCCATCGAGTCGCCCGGAAACGGTGACCGCGGGCACGGGGTGTAATTGGAAATCCACACCGCGTCGCGACGTGCCGTACGCAATATCGATCAGCCGCGCGTTCGAGATCGTCGGCGTGCCGGGATAGAACTCGGCCGCGTAGGCGCGCGGTGCGGTGGCACTTGGCGGTGGTGGTGTGGCGAAGTTGCTGATGGCCAGGCGATGTGTGCCGTCCACGTCGACCGCCGGGAGGCCGGGATTGACACCGCCCCCGCGCGAGAGTTCGCCGATCGCGCGCCTCTGCGCAGCCTCCGGTGTCGTATCAAGCACGGTTTGCTGTACCGACAACACCGACACCGCGTACTTGCCGGGCGTGAGGTTGGCGAGGCGATACTCGCCTCGATCGTCGGTGGTGGCCACGTCGCTGCCGACAAACTGGCTGTGACCGGCGACGAGCACTGAGCTGAAACCACGCACCGCAACGCCGACGACCGGTTCGCCGCGCTCGGTCGACGACCTCATCGGTCTTGTGCAGCTGGCTGAGAAGCGTGACGCGCGGGTCGGCGCGCTGTCGGGTGGGCAGAAGCAGCGGCTGGCCTTGGCGTCGGCGCTCGCGGGCGACCCGGAACTGATCTTTCTCGATGAGCCGACCACCGGCCTCGATCCACAGGCGCGACGACAGCTCTGGGATCTGATCACCGACTTCAAACGCGCCGGCCGAACCGTGTTCTTGACGACGCACTACATGGATGAGGCGGAAGTGCTATGCGATCGCGTCGCCATTGTGGATCACGGCAAGGTGATCGCGCTCGGACGGCCGCTGGATCTCATGGCATCGACCGCGGTGCCGCCGAAACCGCCACGAGAACATGCGGCGACGCTGGAAGATGTGTTCATGGCGCTGACGGGACGTCACCTGCGCGATGAGTAACCGCGCCTTCACTGACCGCGCGCTTGTGCAGCTCACACTCGTGCGGATTCGCGAGTTCATGCGCGAACCCGAGGCGGTGTTCTGGGCGACGTTGTTTCCCGTGTTGATCACGACGGTGCTGGGCCTTGCGTTTCGGTCGCAGCCCGACCCCGTGCTGAAGGTCGCGGCGGTGCCGGCGCTGGCCGCGACACTGCGCACCGAGCCAGGTCTTGACGTCACGGAACTGACGTCGGGAGCCGCGCTCGATGCGCTGCGGGTCGGCACCGTGGCGCTCGTCGCAGAGTCGCGCGAGGGTGCCGTGGTGTTCAGCTACGACGACACGAATGCCGAAGGGCGGCGCGCACGCGCGTTAGCCGACCGAGCCATCCAGCGCGCGGCCGGCCGCGTCGATCCCGTCACGGTCACTGAGAAACTCACGCGCGAACCAGGTGCGCGCTATGTCGACTTTCTGATCGCGGGTGTGATCGGCATCGGCATCATGAGCAACGGCGTCTGGGGCCTGGGCTTCTCGATCGTGGATTCGCGGCGCCGGAAGTTGATCAAACGTTTCCTCGCCACGCCGATGCGGCGTGAGCAGTATCTGCTCTCGTTTCTGATCTGGCGCGCGATCTTGTTGCCGGTCGAGGTGGTCATCCCGCTGGTCTTTGGTGCGATGGCGTTTGGTGTGCCGGTTCGCGGGTCGTGGCTCGCCATCGCCGTTGTTTCCGTGCTCGGCTCGCTGTGCTTCAGCGCGATGGGCGTGCTGATCGGTAGTCGCGCGCGCACGATTGAGGCGCTCTCGGGTCTCGTGAACCTTACGATCATGCCGATGTGGATGGTCTCGGGCGTGTTCTTCTCGGCGCAGCGATTTCCTGATTGGTTGCAGCCGCTCATTCAGGCGCTGCCGCTCACGGCGTTTGTCAACGCCATGCGCGCGATTCAACTCCAGGGTGCGGGTCTCGCCGATGTGCGGACCCAACTGGTGGTGCTCGCCGTGTGGCTCGTCGGCGCGTTCATCGCGTCGCGCCGGTTGTTCAAGTGGCAGTAGGGCCCGGTTGGAGGCGAAGGTGACGAAGGCGGATTGTCTGCTCGGCCGCTGAGACTATGATCTTGTGATGTTCCGCGCCGGCACGAGACAACCCAAACGCGACGAGCCCGGCCCTCGTCCGAAGAACTACATCACACCCGGCGGTCTACAACGGCTGAAGGACGAGCATCGCTTCCTGCTCAATCGCGAGCGCCCGGCGGTGACAAAGGTCGTGACGTGGGCGGCCGGCAACGGCGATCGCAGCGAGAACGCCGACTACCTTTACGCCAAGCGCCGCCTGCGTCAGATCGATTCGCGCATCCGCTTTCTCGGCAAGCGCATTGACTCGGCAGAGGTCGTTGATCCGGGTAAGCCGCGGTCCGGTGCGGCGGCAGCGCGCGTGTTCTTCGGTGCAACCGTGACCTTCGCGAATGCCGATGGCACCGAGCGCACGGTCAGCATTGTCGGCGTGGATGAAGTGGATCTTGACCGTGGCCACATCAGTTGGATGTCGCCGCTGGCGCGCGCGTTGATGAAGTCCGCGCCGGGTGATCAGGTACTGCTCCGTGCGCCGAAGAAGGTCGAGCGCCTCGAGATCGTCGACGTGCAGTACGTGCCGCTCACGGTGGCGCCGTTCCGCGAGCCGCCGGGGGCCGAAGCCGCACCGACGATGCCGGCGGTGTCTACTTCCGATTGATCGACGTCGCGAACGCCTCGGCAATCGCCAACGCAATCGACCGCGTGTCGGCGAACGAGATATTCGATGTCACGGCCACAACCAGACCGCGTTCAGGAAATGTCAGGAATGACGTGGAGGCACCCTCGATGGTCCGACTCGCATGGCCCGCCACGCGTGTGCGTGTGCCTGCCAACTCCACGTCCTCGAGCATCCAGCCGAGGCCGTAGGCCGTTTCCTCACCTGACGTCAGGTGTTGTCGGGTCTGGAGCACACGGGTCGTATCGGGCTTCAGGAACGTGCCGCTCATCAACGCCATGCCGAACCGGACGAGATCCGAAGGCGTCGACAGGAACGCGCCGCCGCCAGCGAAGCATGAGTAGTCCACGCGTGTGGTGAGTTCGTTTCCAAGATTTCCCCGAAAGTAGGAGGTCGCGCGATTCGGGACGACCTCCGTTGGGGCGTCCGGGCTGGTCCGCACCATCCCGAGTGGCTCGAAGATCTTCGTGCGCATGAATTGCACGAAGGGTTCACCCGCCACGGCTTCAACCGCTGCGCTCACGAGGACCCAGCCGTACGTCGAGTATTGGTACTGCGTCTCCGGTGCAAACAACAGCGGGTCATCTGCGAAACTCGGCAACCCGTCCGATGCGCGATCGCAATGCACGGAAGGCTTGTCACCCCATTCCGTATCTTTGTAGTGTCTGACGCCTGCCACATGGCCCATTAACTGTCGTACCGTGACGCGCCACTGTTTCTTGGGGAACGCCGCCACGTACTCCTGAATCTCGCCGTCAAGATGCAGTCGGCCCTGCTCGCGCAGCAGTCCCACGGCCGCCGACGTGAGCGCCTTGGAGACGTGCCCAATTCTGAAGCGTGTCTCGGGCGCGACCGGGGTCTTCTCTTCAATGTTCGCCCAGCCGAATCCTTCGGTCCACACGATCTGGCCGCCGACGCCGACTGCGACGGAGATTCCCGGCAACGCCTGTGTGACCGCGTTGGTGCGCACGATTTGTCGTGCCTGTTCCGCCGCCGAGGTCCACTGTGGCAACGGCGCTGACCCCATGACGGACGGCACGCTCCTGGCGTCCGTGTGCAGCCTGGGCTTGGTCGCGTGCACGAACGTGACGACCGCCACAATTGCCGTCGACACCACGCCCACACCGACGGCCAGCAGGATGAGCCAGTTCTGCATCTGAGTCTTGCTAGACATCGACCTTCACCAGCCTCGCCATTCTCCATTCGCGAGCGGGCGTTGGCATGATCCGCAACGACGTGCGTAGCACGGCCGTCCATCGCGCGAGTGCTCGCTCGTCGCGCGCAGTCCACGTGAACCCGTAGGCGTCTCGGATCGAGGGCGGCAGCGAGCCGATCGTCATGAGCTGCATCGCACGGAACGCGGGCCACGCCATCTGCCACTTCGGCGGATAGAGCAGTGCATGCGCGAGCGCTCGGCTCGTATCTGTCACGACGAGGCGGTCGCTCGCGAACATGTCACCCATGCAGGTGTCGAGCTCGGCCGCGTTGCTCGGGAGCCATCCATCTGGCATCCCCATCAGCGGTTCCATGATGCGCGACTCTGCGGAGTACTGATCCCGTTCGCGTCTGGTCAGAGGGCCAACGAGTCGTTCGTAGATCAGCGGCATCGAGTCGAGCAGCGTGGCGTGCACCCAGCGTTGCAGCTCTGGGTCGTGCGCGGAGTACGTCCGGCTCGCGTCGTCTCGCCCCTGCACCCGATCATGAATCGCGTTGACGCGAGCGGCAGCGGCGATCATCTGCTCGGTGTTGCCGAAGGTCATCGACAGCATGGTGCCGACGGTCGAGTGCAACCGGCGGACGCTGGCGCGGAGGCTGCCACGGAAGGCGCTGTGCTGATGCACACCGGCCGCCACCGATGGGTGTGCCAGTTGCAGCAGGATCGCGCGACCCCAGCCGGCGACGACGACCACTTCGCGGTTGATCTTCCAGGTCACGCTGCCGGCGCCGGCTCTGACGTAGTCAGAGCGGCGCAGGCGTTCGCGCGCGGCGGCGCGATGGTGTTCGAAGGCAGGGCTGGGACTCTGTGGCTGCACTGTAGTTTGCAGTGCAAAGTATATACCCTACTTCTTGATCACCTTGTAGAGGCCGCCGGGGTTCTTGTCTTCGATGATCCACAGGGCGCCGTCAGGGCCGACGGCGACGTCGCGCACACGGAAGCCGACGTTCCAGCGTTCGGCCGGTGTCGCGCCGCCTTTGCTGTCGAACGTCACGCGGAGGAGGGTCTGTGTCGCCATGCCGCCGATCAGCATCGAGCCGTTCCACTGCGGAAACATCGCGCCCTTGTAGAACGTGAAGTTGCCCGGGGCGATCACCGGCGTCCAGTAGATAACCGGCTTCGCGAGATCCGCGCGCGTATCGGGGCTTGGAATCGGCACGCCGTTGTAGTTCTTCGAGTACGACACGAGCGGCCAGCCGTAGTTCTTGCCCTTCTCGATCAGGTTCAACTCGTCGCCGCCGGCCGGGCCATGCTCGAGTTCCCACAGACGACCGTCGGGTCCAAAGCCGAGACCATACGGCGTCCGGAATCCCGACGCCCACGTCTCGGCCGGCGCCAGATTCGCCCCCGGAATCGTGTACGTGCTGACCACCGGCGCCGTCTTGGCGGCCTCTGTGTCGCGTGGCGGCGCAATCAGGTTTGTCGTCGCCGCGCCGGTCTTCCCGGCCATCGGATTGCCCGGTGCGGGTTTGCCGTCGAGCGTCAGACGCAGAATCTTGCCGAGCTGCGAATCCGGATCCTGCGCGGGCGTCATGCGCTGACGATCGCCGACCGACAGAAACAGATATTGACCGTCTGGCGAAAACGCGATCGCCGCGCCGAACTGGCCACCGCGGCCCTTCGGCATCTCGCGCCACAGCACTTGCAGCCCGTCAAGACTCGCCGCGTCCTTGGTGATCGTGAGCTTGGCGCGCGCCATCGCGAGGCTCGAACCGCCATCGCCTGGCTCTGAATAGGTGAGATAGATGTTGTGATCCGTCGCGTACTTCGGCGACGTGTAGATGCCGAGCATGCCGCCCTGGCCTTGCGACAACACCGCCGGCGCGTTCGCGACCGGCATCTTCGTGCCGTCCTGCGCCACGAGCCACACGGGCCCGACCTTCTCGGTGATCAGCATGCGTCCATCGGGCAGAAACGCGATGCGCCACGGCAAATTGAACGTTGCCACCTGCGTCATCGTGAAGGGCATCGTCGCTTCGGGTTTCTGTTCACCCGCGTTGATCTGGGCCGCCGCGCTGGTGGGCAGCAGGGCCAGTGAAAGGGCAACAATCGCAAGCGTTCGCATCATCAAAGCTTAGGCCACCGTGCCGCGAATGCCAATCTCGACTAATGTGAGCCCAGCCCATGATCAAACCTCCCATTGTCCCCGCCAAGATCGTCGTCACGCAAAACGGTCCGTATGTGGTCTCGGGCCCGGTGCCGCTCGCGGTGCAGGTGATCACGCCGAACGACGAGGGCGAGTCGTGGGAGTGGCAACAGGGGCAATCGTTCGAAGTGACGGCGACGTATGAGCTCTGCCGTTGCGGACGCTCGCAGCACAAACCGTTCTGCGACGGTCGCCACACGACGCCGCGCTTCGACGGGGAAGAGACCGCCAGCCGCGCGCCGTACGCGCAACACGCTGAAAAGATCGTCGGTCCCACGCTCGAGTTGAGTGACGAAGAAGATCTCTGCGCGTTCGCGCGCTTCTGCGATCCTGGCGGCAAGATCTGGTCGCTCATCAAGCACACTGACAATGCCGAGGCGCGGGCGCTCGCCATTCGTGAAGCGAATCTGTGCCCGTCAGGTCGCCTGGCCTTGCATGATCGACAGACCGGCGACGCATTGGAAGAGGCGCTGCCCGTGTCGATCGGCGTCGTCGAGGATCCCGCGCTCGAGATCAGCGGTCCGCTCTGGGTGCGAGGCAGCATTCGCGTCGAGTCCGCGGACGGCACCGGCTACGAGCGCCGCAATCGCGTCACGCTCTGCCGCTGCGGCGCATCGTCGAACAAGCCATTCTGCGACGGCAGTCACGCCAGCATTGAGTTCAGGGACGGATTGCTGAAGACGGACTGAGAATCAACCGCGCGGGGCCGTTTTCCTGTCTAATACCGCCATGCTGATTGCCACCGCATCCCGTGTGTTCGGAATTCGACTGACTGTGACCGCGCTGATCGTAGTGGCCGGTTGTCTCGCCACCGTCTCCACTCAGACACCGGCCGCTCCGGCCCCGTCGACGATCGTCGAGTCGAGCCTCGAGTCGCGCTTTCAGATCGATGTGCGCGTGCCCGATGCGGTGCTGGCGAAGATGCTACCGGCCGGCTTCGTACCGAACATCGCGGCGCAGGGCGCGGCGAAGGACTGCAATCTGCGCGTCATCTTCATCGAACGGCTGTCGATCAATGGCCCGGACGGCAAACCGGTGGGGCCGGGCTCGAACCGGCTCGTGTATCTGGCTGCACCGGTGAAAGATCCGGCCGGTGCCAACGCGCAGATGGTGATCGGCGGCCTGACCGAAGATGCGGCCGACGCGCCGGGACCATTCGGCAATTACCTGCGCGCCACGACGCACTCGATGAAGCGCACGGTGACGAGTGGCACCGGACCCGTCACTGAAACTCAGGACTGGGTGCTGGAAGCCGCAAGCGGCGAGCATCTGGAAATGCACATCACGTTCGAACGCGGTTCGGCGAATCGCAGCAATCCCAGCGAAACGCGTTTCGTGTCTGCAAAAGATCCGTCGGTGGTGCAAGTGTCGCGACAGGAGCAGGTGCTCGACATCCTTCGCAACACGACAACCAACCCCGTCGATCGCGTGAAGGCCTTCTCGTTCAAGGCATCAGGTGGCAGCTACGCACCGCTGTTCGACGGAACCGAGAAGCTCCTCAGCTGGGACAACATCCTCTGGATGAACCGGTCGATCATCCTGAAATAACCGGCATCGTGAACTAGCTCGGCATGTGCGCGTTTCCGCTCACCCACCAGTCTGTCCTCGAGCGCGTGCGCGCCAACGACGCCGAGGTGCGGCGGTTGGCGTTCGGCGTGATCGCCGAAGGCTACTGGCGGGCGAGCTATCACTACCTGCGGCTCCAATGGCGGCTCGATCCTCACGATGCCGAAGATGCCGTGCAGGCGTTCTTCGCGACAGCGTTCGAGAAGCACTATCTCGAGAAGTTTGATCCGGCGAAGGCGCGGTTCCGAACGTTTCTGCGTACGTGCCTCGACCGATTTGTTCAGAACGAACGCAAATCTGACGCGGCCCTCAAGCGCGGTGGTGGCGAGAACAAACTCTCACTCGATTTCCCTGGTGCCGAGCACGACCTCGCACAGCATCTGTTTGCGCCGGCGGCTGATCCCGATGCCTTCTTCCGCGACGAGACGATTCGATCGCTGTGTGCTCGTGCTGTGACGGCCATGCGTCAGTCGATGGTCGCCGACCGACGCACCCGCGCGTTCGACGTCTTTGCCCATCACGACCTCGCTGACGACGAATCGTCGTACGCCGGCACGGCCGCAGCCCTCGGGCTCACCGTCGCTCAGGTCACCAACGATCTCCACTTCGCTCGCCGCCGATTCCGCGAACTCGCGCTCGTTGAACTCCGCGCCGTCGCGGCCACTGACGCCGAGTTCCGTGCGGAGGCGCGCGACCTCTTCGGCTTCGAGATCCCGGACTGATGTGGATCTCAGACCGCGTCGTCGCGCACCTCCGCGACGTGGCATCCTGGCCAGCTCTGCCCGAAGGCCGCTACCGCATCGTGCGGCCGGTCGGCGCAGGCGGGATGGGGCGCGTCTACGTGGCGCGCGACGAACGTCTCGGCCGCGACGTGGCCATCAAGGTGTCGCATGCGCCGGTTGCCGGTACGGAGCTCGACGTGCGCCTGCAGCGCGAGGCGCTGCTCCTCGCCGACCTTGAGCACCCCGGCATCGTCCCCGTTCACGACGTCGGCGTGCTCGATGATGGGCGGCTCTTCTATGTGATGAAGCGGGTCGAGGGGCGGTCGCTCGCTGAGCACGTGGCCACGCTCACCAGTGAAAGTGACGTGCTGTCGGTGTTCGAGCGCGTCGCCGAGCCGATAGCCTTCGCGCATGCGCGCGGGATTGTCCATCGCGATGTGACGCCATCAAATGTGATGATCGGTTCGTTTGGCGAGGTGCTCGTGCTCGACTGGGGTGCGGCCAGACGGCTCGACGACGAGGAGGCAGCGGGAACGCGTATCGGCACGCCGGGATTCATGGCACCGGAGCAGGCGGACGGGCGGGCAGCGGAGATCACGCGCGCCTCCGACGTCTTTGCACTGGGTGCACTGTTGTCGTGGATGTTGGCAGAGTCCCATGTCAAATCGCCCAAGCGCCTGCGTGCGATCGCCGACAAGTGTCAGGCCGTCGCCCCCGCCGACCGCTACGTGGATGCCGCGCATGTCGTGCGAGACCTCGCGCGGTATCGCTCCGGCCTCGCCGTCGAGGCGAGCCCAGAGACGGCGTGGGACCGGTGCAGCCGCTGGTTCGTCAAGTACCGCACCTTTATCCTGTTGATCGCAGCATATCTGGCGATGCGCGCGATTCTGGCGTGGGCGAGGTGAATAAAAGGACTCGCGCTGCGCGTGTAATAGATCAGCAGACGCACGATCTTGCAGGACGGAGGTCCTCATCATGAAGAAACCGATACTGGGTCTGTTGCTCGGCGCCGTGCTGGGCGCGTTTGACGGTCTCACCGCGCTGCTGACGCCATCAGCCGCGCCGGAGATTGTCGGCATCGTCATTGGCTCAACATTCAAAGGATTGATCGTCGGCGTGTTGGTGGGATGGTACGCCTACCGCGTGCGATCCATGAGCAAGGGACTGATCGTTGGGCTGGTGACCGCAGCGTTTTTCGCATTCCTGATCGCGGCGATCCCGCAACCGGATGGTGGCCATTACTGGTTCCAGATCATGTTGCCCGGCAGCCTCGTTGGGCTCGTCGTGGGCTACGCCACGCAGCAATACGGTCGCGGACGTGAACGGGCTACGAAGGGACAATAGTCACGAGGTAGAGCATCGCAGGCACCCGTGCGCGTAGATGCCAGACGTCCGTTTCGGTGGCATCGCGCACGATCGAATCACAGGGATCAAGACGCGCCGACTCCGATCCACTCGTGATGTCGACGATGCCGGTGTGACAGAAGAGCATGGTGCTCGTCCGATCACACGTGCGCTCGTCGCCTCGCTCGAGTCGCACGCGACGAACCGTGTGTGCGAAGCGACCCCGTCGCGTCATGACATTGAAGTCCGTGATCGGACCATCCACGAGCGTGGCCGACGCTCGCGTATCGCCCGAAAATGCGAACGGATCGGACGCCTCATCGAGGATGCGCGCCGAAGCGTCGCCGATCTGCAGCGAGATTCCGGTCCCCTCCAGGACGCACAGCGTCCTGTCGATCCCGGTAAACGTGGAGAACGGGCCATCCGTGGCCGCCGACGCCATGCTGATACGCCAGTCGAACGTGTCGATGTCCGCGTCGTGCGGCGCGATGGCGATCTCGATCGTGTCGCCGCCGCCGTTCTTCCACGGCATGTGGCGATAGTCGAAGGTGCGACGGACCTGCATGCGCCAGCCTAGCGAATGACGAACGGCAACGTGACGCGATCGGGCGCCGGCGATTTGTCGATTTCCTTGAAGGAATCGATATCGAACGCGCGGCCAATCTTGTTGCCCATCGGGTCTTCAAGAATCGACAACACGAGCAGGTCGTAGTCGCCCGGCGTCCATGCCGCCTTCGGCGTAAAGCGCCACGACTTCTCGTCCGGTCCGATCGCGATCTCGCCCTCGATCTTCGTGCCGCCGCGCTCTACGCCAATCGCGCGGAAGAGCAGGCCGTGGTCGAGCGGCTTCGGGAAGGTAACCGTGAGTGGGTCGCGCGAACCTGCCGTTGCGGGCTGCAGTGTCCAGTCGCTCGTGCGAATCGGACTCCTGTCGGCGGGGCCGACGGTGAACTCCTGCCGGAACGGTGCCGCCAGCGGCAGGCCGTGCTCATCGCGCCACTTCGGATCAACGAGCAGTGCAAAGCGATGTCCGGGTTTCAGCGCGCGGCCGAACTGATCGTTCGGCAGGATGCCGCGCTTCACACGACCTGGATCCAGAAACACCGTGTAACGGCGCCCGTCCGGGCTCCAGAAGTCCACGTCGAGCGCGAGGAAGGCGTCCTTCACCACCTCGCCGCGTTCATCGACGAGCGACAGGAAGTCGCGGCCGTGTGCGCGCGACATCGGCGCTGAAAACTCGAGATAGATACGGAGGAGGTTCTCAGGCAGCACCGCCGCGGTCGGCAGCATCCGCGTCACCGTTGTGGATTGCGTTCGCGCGTCTGCCGGCAGGCTCACCACGATGCGCGTGGCCTCAACGCCGCGCGGTGTTGGTAGTTTCGCTGGGGTCAGTTCAACGACGTAGGCGCGGCCGGCATCCAACGGAAACGCCGGTACGAACTCGACGCGGGTCGACATGACGCGGTACTGACCCTCGATCGGCGGATTGCCATCGCCCGGTCGATCCACACTGACGCGGATGATCGCGCGCCATTGTTCAGCCGTCAGCGACGCCCGGCTGAGTGACGACAGCTCTGCTGAGGAGAAGCCCGTGACGATGATGGCGGCTTTGGCCGACGCGGTCGGCGCTGCGATCGAGGCGGAGAGAGGTGCGGCGGGCTGCCGGCAACCGGCGACCAGCGCCAGTGCGAGCAGACCCGCCGCGAACATGCGATGCACTACGGCAAAACCACCGCCGAAAGGTTGAACGTGGTGCCGACCTTCATCAGCATCACCGAGTGGGTCGCGTCGAGCAAGTCGAGTTGCACGACGCCGCTGACCGACGTCATCGCTTCGGCCGGAACGCCCGCCGTGTTGTCGACCTTCGTGGTCAGCCCAGGCGCGGTGCCGAACTGATCGGTCGAAATCTTGAGCACGCCGTGACGCGTGTTGGCCATCAGCACATATTCATGGCCGCCCTTCGTGTAGAGCACCATGTCGATCGGCTGGTTGCCCGCGCCGAGTTCGGCGATCGTCGTGCCCATCACCTTCGCGCCCGGCTTCAGATCGGCGATCGGGAAGCGCACGAGCGGCGTGCACGTGTAGCCCGCGATGAAGTTCGTCTTGCCGTTCGTCTTGTTCGGCACGAACGTCAGGATCGGCGCGTTGGTCTCGAAGCGGTTGTGCGACGTGTGCCAGATCTCCACGCTCGTGCCCTGATCGGCCGACTTGAACGGATACGGGATCGCCCAGAACTTCGATGAGAACTCTTCATTCGAGAGACCGGTTACGTAGAGCTTGTTGTCGACGAGCGCCATCTTCGTGATCGACTGCGACCGGTTGCTGCGGCCCGTCGTCTGTGCCGCGGGCGGGTTCGGGAGCGCGACGCTCGTGAACTTCACTGTGTCGAGCGATACGAGCGACACATCTCCGTGGCCGTCCACGCGGAAGAGCGCTGGTTGTGCAGCCGCGCCGAGACCGCGCATGACCGAGACAAAGGTGTTGTGGGATTTCGGATCGACGGCAATGTCCTTGATGGCGACTTCAGTTGCGGCGGTTCCGGCGATCGCCGCGATCTTCTCATCGAGCGATGCGACGTCATTCGTCCCCACCTTGAAGTCCCTGGCGCCAGACAAGGTACCGCGATCGATCGCATAGATCGTCGCGGCCATCGGATCCGCGGCGAACAGCGTGCCGTCGGCGCCGAAGGCGAGCGTGCCGATCGACGAGAGCGACGGACCGGGCGTGACGCGAGCCGACACAGACACCGAAGCGGTGACCGTGGCGACTGTGAGCACGAGAGCGAGCTTGACGATGCTGGAACGCATGAAGTCTCCTTGGTTCCCTTGGTTGGGGAGTCCTATTCAATCAGATGTCTGCCTTCACGTATAGACTCCCCTCATGGCCGCTGTCCCTGTTGCGCTGATCGCCGAACGTCGCCTGATTACCCGCCTGATGCGGGCCGATGCGGTCTCGGCGGCCGGGGCCCAGCGCCTCGATGACCTGCCCTGGTTCCAGTCGCGCCGCCTGGTGCGGTTGATGAGCAAGGGCGTGGTCCGCGAGGCGCAGCCAGGCACCTACTACCTCAATGCCCCTGCGCTGGCCGATCACCTGCAGTCGCGCCGCCGCCGCGTGGCGCTCGCGATGGCCGTCGTCCTGGCCCTGCTCGCGCTGTCGATGCTGATCGTGCGGGTGTAGCGCACCGTGTCGTTCGACCCGGCCACGCTGTTTGTCTCGCTGATGACGTCAGCGATTGGCTACGCGTTGTTCAGCTACGGTCGCAAACAGTCGCGGCTGCCGCAGGTCGTTGGCGGACTCTTGCTGATGGTCTATCCCTACTTCGTCTCCTCATTCACGAGCATGCTGGTGATTGGTGTGGCGATCACGGCGGCGGTGTGGTTTGCGACCGAGATGGGCTGGTAGACACCACGCCTGAACTCCGGGGGTAGAATGGCGTGTCGTGGGCGCACCAACGTCTTCGCCGGCCCTGCCAGAATTGCATGGGCTTGTTCGCGGGTTTGCCCGCGTCCCTGGCGGTCTTATGCCGGCGCTCCATGCGGTGCAGCACCGTGCTGGCTACATCAACCACGACCTGATCCCGTTTCTCGCAGACGTCTTCAACGTTACCGTCGCCGAAATTCACGGCGTCATCTCCTTCTACAAGGATTTCCGCACCACACCGCCCGCCGGGCCGATCGTGAAAGTGTGCCGCGGCGAAGCGTGTCAGGCATTCGGCGGCCACGAGACGTGGGCGCGTGCGCAGGTGGCGGCACGCGGCAAAGCCGTTGAAGTTGAAGAAGTGTTTTGCCTCGGCAACTGCGCGATGGGGCCGGCCGTGTCTGTTGATGGCCAGCTCATGGCGGGTATTTCTGCGAAGAAGATCGATGGCGTGATCGCTGACGCCGAGGCGCGCCGCACCGTCGTCTCGCCCGTTGTGAATACGAGCGGTGACGGTGTGACTGTGTTCGTGCCTCGCGATGCGACGTCGCGCAGCCTGGGTGCGGATGATGTGGCGGCGGCACTGGCGAACGAGCCCGGCGTGCGCGTCGTTCGCAATGGCTCGTGGGGCGCGTTCTGGCTTGAGCCGATGATCGAAGTGGAGACGGTCGACGGTCGGATCGCGTACGGACCCGTCAGTGCCGCAGATGTTCCCGGTCTGCTCACCGCCGGTCTACTCACGGGTGGTGCGCATGCCCTGCGACTCGGCGTGACCACTGACATTCCCTGGATCAAACGACAGGAGCGCGTCACCTTCACGCGCGTCGGCGTTGTCGATCCGCGATCGCCCGAAGACTTCGAGTCGCACGGCGGCCTGGTGGGGTTGCGGCGCGCGCTCGCGATGACGCCGGCCGATGTGGTGAAGGCTGTGACCGACAGCGGCTTGCGCGGGCGCGGTGGCGCCGCGTTTCCGACGGGCATCAAGTGGAAGACGGTGCTCGAGACGCCGAGTGCCACCAAGTACATCGTGTGCAACGCTGACGAGGGCGACAGCGGCACGTTTGCCGATCGCATGCTGATGGAGGGCGACCCGTTCATGCTGATCGAAGGCATGACGATCGCCGGCTTCGCCGTCGGCGCGCACGACGGCTACATCTATATACGCAGTGAATACCCCGACGCGGTCGACGCGATGCAGCAGGCGATTGCCGCTGCGGAGCGGCGCGGGTGGCTCGGCGAGAGTGTGCTCGGCAGCGGATTCGCCTTCCACATGCACGCGCGCGTCGGCGCCGGAGCCTACATCTGCGGCGAAGAGACGGCGCTGCTCGAAAGCCTCGAAGGCAAGCGCGGTGTCGTGCGCGCAAAGCCGCCACTGCCAGCGATCGAAGGTCTTTTCGGCAAGCCCACCGTCGTGAACAACGTGATCAGTCTCGCCACCGTGCCGGCGATTCTCGCGAACGGCCCGGCCACGTATGCGGCGCTTGGCGTGGGCCGCAGCCGCGGCACGCAGGTGTTTCAGCTGGCCGGCAACCTCACGCGTGGAGGCATCATCGAAACGGCCTTCGGCGTGACACTCAGTGAACTTGTCAATGACATCGGCGGCGGCACCGCGACCGGCCGACCGATCCGCGCGGTGCAGGTCGGCGGTCCGCTCGGTTCGTACATCCCGGCATCGCAGCTGCACCTGCCCCTGGATTACGAGGCCTTCGCAGCTGCGGATGCGCTCGTTGGCCACGGCGGCATCGTCGTGTTCGACGACACCGTGAACATGGCCGCGCAGGCGCGATTCGCGATGGAGTTCTGCGCGATCGAAAGCTGCGGCAAGTGCACGCCGTGCCGCATCGGCAGCACACGCGGCGTTGAGCTGATCGACAAGATCACCGCCGGCGAGAATCACGACGAGAACATGGCTGTCCTCGTCGACCTGCTTGAGGTCATGGCCGATGGCTCGCTGTGCGCGATGGGTGGGCTCACGCCGCTGCCCGTACGCAGCGCGCTCAATCACTTCACGGAAGATTTCCAGCCGACACAGAAGGGTGGAGGACGCGCATGAGAATCACCGAGCGTGATCTTGGCACGCCGGCACCGGTCGGCGATGCCCGCAATGAATCGCTACCGAATGTCTCGGTGACGATCGATGGGCAAGTCATCGAAGTGCCCGTGGGCACGTCGGTGATGCGCGCCGCCGCGCTGGTTGGCGTCGATATCCCCAAACTCTGCGCAACCGATCGGCTTGAGTCGTTTGGATCCTGCCGACTGTGTCTTGTGGAAATCGACGGCCGCCGCGGCACGCCATCGTCATGCACGACACCGGTGACTGCGGGCATGTCGGTCCACACCCAGACGCCGCGGCTTGAACGTCTGCGCCGCGGCGTGATGGAGCTCTACATCAGCGACCATCCGCTCGACTGCCTCACCTGCGCCGCCAACGGCGATTGCGAACTGCAAGACATGGCCGGCGCGGTCGGCCTCCGCGACGTGCGCTACGGATACGCGGGCGCGAATCACCTCGGCCTCGGCAAAGACACGTCGAATCCCTATTTCACCTTCGATTCTTCAAAATGCATCGTCTGCTCCCGTTGTGTGCGCGCGTGTGAAGAAGTGCAGGGCACGTTCGCGCTGACAATCGAGGGGCGCGGCTTCGGCTCGCGGGTCGCGGCCGGCGCCAATGGCTCGTTCATGGATTCGCCGTGCGTGTCGTGTGGCGCCTGCGTGCAGGTGTGCCCGACAGCGACACTCACAGAAAACACCATCATCGAGTTTGGTCAGCCGCGTCACACGGTGCTGACGACCTGCGCGTATTGTGGCGTCGGCTGTTCGTTCAAAGCAGAGATGCAGGGCGAGCAAGTGGTGCTCATGGAGCCGTACAAAGACGGCGGCGCCAACGAGGGCCACTCGTGCGTGAAAGGCCGCTTTGCCTGGGGTTACGCGAGCCATCCGGACCGGGTGCTCGCACCGATGATTCGCGATGCCATCACGGATCCATGGAAGACCGTGACGTGGGACGAGGCGATTGCCTTCGCGGCCACGCGCCTCAAAGACATTCAGGCGCGCCACGGCAACGCCGCCATCGGAGGCATCACGTCGTCACGCTGCACCAACGAAGAAGTGTTCGCGGTGCAGAAGATGGTGCGCACGGCATTCGGCAACAACAACGTCGACACCTGCGCGCGCGTGTGCCATTCGCCGACGGGATTTGGGCTGAAGAACGCGTTCGGCACGTCGGCTGGCACGCAGGACTTCAAGTCGGTCGAATACTCCGACGTCATGTTGCTGATCGGCGCGAATCCCACGGACGCCCACCCGGTCTTCGCGTCGCGCATGAAGAAGCGGCTGCGCGAAGGCGCGAAGCTCATCGTCGTCGATCCGCGGCGCATCGATCTTGTGCGCACGGCACACGTGGAAGCGTCGCATTTCCTTCAGCTGCGGCCGGGCACGAACGTCGCGGTGATCAACGCGCTTGCGCATGTGATCGTGACCGAGGGACTCGTCAACGAGACGTTTGTGCGGGAGCGCTGCGAGCTGTCGGACTTCGCCACGTGGAGTCACTTCGTCGCGCAGCCCGAGAACAGCCCGGAGACGATGGAGCAGTACACGGGCGTGCCGGCGGCGGAACTCCGCGCGGCTGCGCGGCTGTACGCGACGGGCGGCAACGGCGCCATCTACTACGGCCTCGGCGTCACCGAACACAGCCAGGGTTCGACGATGGTGATGGGCATGGCGAATCTCGCCATGGCCACGGGTAATCTCGGTCACGACGGCGTCGGCGTCAATCCGCTGCGCGGTCAGAACAACGTGCAGGGCGCGTGCGACATGGGATCGTTCCCGCACGAGCTCTCGGGCTATCGCCATGTGAGTGACGATGCGACGCGCCATATGTTTGAGGAGTTGTGGGGCGCGACACTGGCGTCTGAGCCGGGGCTGCGCATTCCCAACATGCTCGACGCCGCGATCGACGGCCACTTCAAGGGCCTGTTCGTGCAGGGCGAAGACATCGCGCAGTCGGATCCGAACACCGTGCATGTGCAGGCCGCGCTCAAGGCGATGGAGTGCGTCATCGTGCAGGATCTCTTCATCAACGAGACGGCGAAGCTCGCGCACGTGTTCTTCCCGGGCACGTCGTTTCTCGAGAAGGACGGCACGTTCACGAACGCTGAGCGGCGAATCAATCGCGTGCGTCCGGCGATGCGGTCGAAGACCGGCAAGCAGGAATGGGAAGTTGTTTCGGAGCTGGCGAGCGCGTTGGGTCACCCCATGCGCTTTGCGTCATCAGCCGCGATCATGGATGAGATCGCGACGCTGACGCCGACGTTCAAGGGCGTGTCGTTCGCGCACCTCGACGCGGTGGGCAGCGTGCAGTGGCCGTGCAACGACGCGACGCCCCTCGGCACGCCGATCATGCATCGCGACAAGTTTGTGCGCGGTCTCGGCAAGTTCACGCCGACGCCGTACGTGCCGACGGAAGAGAAGTCGAATCGACGATTCCCCTTGCTGCTCACCACGGGCCGCATTCTCAGCCAGTACAACGTGGGCGCGCAGACACGTCGCACCGAGAACATCGTCTGGCATCCGGAAGACATGCTTGAGATTCATCCGAGCGACGCCGAAGAGCGCGGCATTCGTGATGGCGGTGACGTGACCCTCGCCAGCCGCGTCGGCGCCACCGTGCTGCGCGCGCACATCACCGATCGCGTGGCGCCGGGCATTGTCTACACCACCTTCCACTACCCGGTCAGTGGCGCGAACGTCGTCACGACCGAGCATTCCGACTGGGCGACCAACTGCCCTGAGTACAAGGTCACAGCGGTGCAGGTGTCACCGGGTCGCACCGCGTCAACGGTGGAGCTCGGCAGCGTCGAGCATCGTCTCGGTGCGCTCGTGCGCATGGCGAATCAGATCGCGCGTCAGTGGGCCGCGGACCCGAGCGCGGATGCCGTCGCCGCCACCGCGAATCACCTGGATAAATTCTGGGAGCACGACATGCGCGTCGATCTGGCGCGCGCGGTTGAGGCAGGGTCAGTGACCGTCGATGATCTGGTAGCTCAGGCCGTGCAGCGCCTCGGCGCTCACGCGTAGCGGCCGTTCAGATCTCGGTGTCGCGGTCGCGCACGCCGAGCAAATACAGAATCCCGTCGAGTCCGAGTTTCGAGATGGCCTGTCGTGCGTTCTCGCGCACGACGGGTTTGGCTCTGAACGCGATGCCGAGTCCCGCCAGCCGCAACATCGGCAGATCGTTGGCGCCGTCGCCGACGGCGATCACCTGCTCCATGCTCAGCTTCTCGGTGAGCGCAATCTCCTGCAGCATGGCCGCCTTGCGTGCGCCATCCACAATGGGCGGGATCACCTCGCCGGTGACGACGCCGTTCTCGATGGCGAGTTCGTTGGCGTGCAGATAGTCGATCCCGAGCCGCTGCTGCAGTGAGCGGCCGAAGAACGTGAAGCCGCCAGAAAGGATCGCGGTTTTGTATCCGAGTCGGCGCAATGTGCCGATGAGCCGCTCGGCGCCGTCCATGAGCGGCACGCGCCGCACAACCTCGTCGAGCGCCTCGGCGCGAAGGCCCTTCAGGAGCGACACGCGCTTGCGGAAGCTCGCCTGAAAATCGAGCTCGCCCCGCATGGCAGACTCAGTGATCGCCTGCACCTGCTCGCCAACGCCGGCCAGCTTCGCGAGCTCGTCGATCACTTCGCCTTGAATGAGCGTCGAGTCCATATCGAAGGCGACGAGCCGCCGATTGCGTCGATAGACGTTGTCATGTTGAAACGCGATGTCGAGTTCATGACTCGTCGTCATGCGCATGAGCTCGCTGCGGATCGCATCTTCATCGGCCGTGTCGCCCGACACCGCCAGTTCCACGCAGACGCGACCTGGCGCGGTTTCTTCGCCCATTGGCGGCAGCGGCGTGCGGCCGGAGAGCCGGTCGATGCGATCGATGTTGAGGCCGTGCGACGAGGCGATGCCGCTCGCTTCGGTGAGATGTTCGGCCGTGATGAAGGGGCCGAGCAGTGTCAGCAGGAAGCGTCGTTTCGACTGCGCGCGGACCCAGTCGCCGTAGTCGGCTTCTGAGATCGCGGTGAACCGGATCTGCATGTGCAGCTCATGCGCTTTGAGCAGGAGCTCGGTCAGGAGCGCCGACGAACGCATCTCTTCGGTGAGTTCGACGAGGATGCCGAGCGCGAGCGCGTCGTGAATGACGGCCTGCCCGATGTCGAGGATCCGCGCGCCATGCGCACTCAGGATCGCTGTCAGGGAATGGGTGACGCCGGCCTTGTCGTGGCCGGTGATGTCGAGCAGCAGGACTCGGGATTGTGGAAGGGTAGTCATCGCGAACGGTCTTCGAGTGTACCGTGCGCCGACGTGTGAAGGATGTGCCTATCGAATCATGCCCACGGCAGTGATCGCCCCGCCGGGTCGCTGGGCGAAGACCACGATGCGTGCGTTGGCCCGCGTAGCGATGTGGTCGAACGGCGCAGGCACCGTGGCGCGGTAGGCGCCGGTGCCGTCGGTCTTGCCGAGTTCGACCAGACGTCGCACGACGCCGTCATGCGCCAGCGTGTGGCCGCTGTTCTCGCCGCGCGTGACACGCGTCGAGAGGCCGTCTTCCGTGGTGGCCATGAATACCGTTGAGGACTGACGTTCGCCGCCGGCCGGTACATCGATGTCGAGCTTGCCCGGCTGAGTGGTGGACCAGGCGAGTGTGATCGATCGCTTTGGCTGCGCCGCGGCTTTGCGAATGGCGTTGAGCGCCTTCGCGCGATCTGAGCCAACAAACCCGTCGCCGCCATCGACGATCATCTGCGGCGTGTAGATGTTGTCTCCGCCGCCGCCAGGCGCGTGCGCGGCGTAGTCTGTCTGTCGACGGCTGAAGAGCGCGTCCGAGAACGGATCTTTCCAGCCCAGGCGGTCCCAGTAGTCGACGTGTTCACTGAGCCCAATGACCGTGACGCCGTCAACGGGCGGTGAGGCGATGAGCTGCTTGAGGATCTGGTCGGCTGGCGGGCAGCTCGAACACCCTTCAGAGGTGAAGAGTTCGACGATGACCGGTGTGCGAGGCGGTGCCGATTGGGCCCGCACACGCATCGCGACGTCGGCCCCGGCCATCATCAGCAGAAGGCCGATCAATCCGAGGTGACGTGGCGAAATGCGCATGTGCCAGGTACTACGTCTTATCGGCCTGGACGGTTACCCTGTTTGATCGCGTCGACCGAGCCGGCCACGACCGGGATGCGGTTGACCTTGCCTTCCGCCACTTCGCGTTGTGCGGTGACGGTGTGCTTCGAGGAGCGCTCAACGCGCGGGGTGCAGCCGAGCATCAGCTGAGCAGCGCGCAACGAGGCGACGCGGGCGAATTCAAACGAGTTGGTATCTTCCGGAAGCGTGATCATGAAGGCCTTTTGTCTGATGACTTGCTCGACGCATGCTCTGCGTCGTAAATGAGTTCTACCGTGGACCGGTCGGGCGCGCCGCGGAAGACCATGAGTGCGATCACCGGTGGCACGCACGCAACGGCCGCAGCGAGGACGCCCGTGGTCATCGAGAGCGAATAGCCCAGCGCCATGGCCCCAAGTGTGCCAACGGCCACGAGTCCAAACCAGCCACAGATCAACATCACGTGCATTCGATTGAGTGACATCACGAGCCCTTCCCGGCGAAGCGGGTCATCACGAGCAGCAAGGATTGATGCCGCGCGATACCCCGGCCAAAGTTGGGCCGGTTCGCGCGAAGAGCGCTGGCGGGCTCAGTTCTGGACTGACCTCATCAGCATACACCCCCCGGAGCCCCGGCTCTGGATACACTTACAGGCCACGCACATGGTCTTTGCCAACATCTGTGAACTCATGGCGCCCGTCCTCAACGGCTCGGCGCGCGCCGAAATCGTGGCGGCCGCCGCCAAATGGCCACGAATGCCCGACGCACTGGCCGCGCTGGCGGTGGGCGTTAAAGAACATGTGTTTCCGACCAGCCGCGGTGTGATCCGGTTTGCCAAGGTGATTCAGCGCTACGACAGCCTGACGCGGGCCGAAGGCTTCCACGCGATGCACGACTGGGACGGCGTCTCCGATCGCGTGAACCCCGACTCGATTCCGATCGACGTGCTCAACTACATCGCCGAGCTTCGCCGCAACGACGCCACCGACCATCGTGTGCTGGCGATCTTGCTCGACTACTACTTCATGCACGTGTTGTCGCTCATGTCGGTGCGCATCTGGGACGACGGCGATCCCGACGAGAACCTTGAGCTGCTCGGCGGGCTGCTCGCGTCGTTGCAGGGACCGCACGGCAGCGGCCACCGCTTCGCCGATGATCCGGAGACGCTCATTCTCATCGCGACCTGCCACTACGAGCGCGAAGAGCGCGGGTTTCAGCTGTTGCTGGAGCGCGTGCTCACGTTGAATCGCGCCCATCGTGTCGGCGTCGCGCTCGGACACGCGGCGAGCATGGGCTGCCATCTGCGTTTCGGCTACGAAGCGACGTATGGCAAAGACGCGACGCTCATGCGCGACGACAACGTGGCCGACTATCCGTGGCTGCGGTTCGCGCTGATGACATTACTGCACGAACTCCACTCCGGATTTGTGACCGGGCCGGCCCGCGCGCTGATCCTCGAGGCCATCGTCGGCGGTCTCTCTGCCGATGCGGCGCTGTTCATGACCGAGCCCGCATTCATGGCGCTGTTCGAACCACACCGCGCCGAGATTCTTGCCGCCGTCGAAACCTATCGGCCAGCGGACATCGGGTACTCACCGCTATCGTTCTTCTTCAACTTCTCGCACAACGTGATCAAGGGCGCGGTGGTCGACGCGATGCTGTGGGGCGAGCCCTGGCCCGTGACGTTGAATGACCTGCTCACGAGTCATGCCGTGACCACCCCGGCCGCCGCGCCACTGTCCAAGCGGTTCGCGCTGGCTACGACGCTGATGGATTACGCGCGGAAGAACCCGCATCGCATTCGCGGTCGCATGATGCCGGTCATCGTCTACGACCCGGCAACCGGTCGTCGCGTGCTCAACGCGGCGACACGCGCCCTCACGCCGTCGGGCGCGTGATGTTGACAGCCGCGACGACGTTTGTATTTACTTACTAATAATGAGTTCATACTCCACGCGGGTAGCCTTTTCCGTGGCGATCGTCGCCCTGCTCGGCATGGGCAGCGCGGGCTGCGAGTACGGAGTGTCGTCCAGCCCGACGTCGCCGACGACAGACACGGCCGCGAGCACATCGACCACGACCACCACCACGACCACGCCAACCACCCCAACAACGCCAACGACACCGACCACACCCACGACGCCGACGCCGGCACCGACGGGGCTCACCTACGTGAAAGACATCGCGCCGATCATGTCGGCTGATTGCACGGTGTGCCACGGCACGACGCGGCGTGATGCCGGCTACGACCTCAGCACTTATGCGGGAGTGATGAAGGCGGTCTCGAGCACAACATCCAGCGCCAAGCTCGTGAAGGTCACACGGTCGAACGGGTTGATGTACAGCCAGTTCAGGAGCAATGCCGCGACCAAGTCGCAGACGATTTACGACTGGGTCGTCACCTACAAAGCCATTCAGCAGTAGTCGAGGGCTCTCAACAATGCGCGTGCGGTTAATCTCAGGGATCGTGATGGGTGTCTTGCTGTGTAGCGCGATCCCTGCGCAGGCCGCCGGACCCGATATGCGGCGATATCCGTTTCGGTTCGTCGAATCGTCGACGTCGTCTCCGGCGCCGCTGAACCTGCACATCAACTTCGTGCCCGACGCGTCGATGGGTGCTGCTGATGCGACGCTCGTCACGCAGACACCGGCACCGCCCCCTGCGTTTGAATACAGCGATGGCTATCGGCTCCGCGCGAAGATCCACAAGCTGGCGTCGTGGGCGATCCTGCCGCTGTTTGGCATCGAGGCGTACGTGGGGCAGAAAATGTTCAACGACTCGGGATCGATCACGGATGGCACGCGCACGTTGCACAAGAGCATCGCGTGGGGCGTCGGCGGATTGTTTGCGTTGAACACGCTCACCGGCCTGCCCAATCTCATTGAGTCGCGGCGCGACCCCGAGAAGAGCGACCTCACGCTGATTCACGGGATTTTGATGCTTGTCGCCGACGCCGGCTTTCTGGCCACCGCGTTGACGCAGCCGAGCAGCCAGACGCCCTCCGGGCTCGAGATCTACACGCCGAAGAAGAATCAGCATCTGACCATCGCCTATGCCTCGATCAGCGTGGCGACCGTCAGTTATCTGCTGATGCTGTTCGGGAAATAGAACTAGTCGAGCAATTTCACCGCATCCGGCCCGTACTTCGCCAGCATGTCGCGCAGGGTCTTGCCGGGTTCATCGCGAAACGGCTTGCCAATGGGTCGTGCCGACGAGACGCGATCGAGGCGGAAGTTGCGAAAGTCTGCGCGCAACTCGCACCAGGCGGCGAGCGTCCATGTTTTGCCCCAGAAGAACACGCCGAGCGGACGGATTGTCCGCGACGACTCGGCGCCGGCAGCATCTGCATAGCTGATGCTTAGTCGCCGTTGATCGATCAGCGCCCGTCGTGCAACCGTGAACGCGTCCAGGCCGGCGTTCTGCACGGGGCCGTTTGTCGCGCCGATGGTGGAGAAGAGATGCGTGTCTGCGAGCAGCGGCTTCAGATTGCGTGGCAGCACCGCGCCGACTTTCTCAAGAATTGCGTCGGCGGCGCTCGCCAAGCCGGGATCGCCGACCTGGCGGACGATGCGCACGCCGAGGACGAGGGCTTGCAGTTCATCGCGACTGAACATGAGCGGTGGCAGGTCGTAGCCGGGCCGGATGCGGTAGCCGACGCCGGCTTCGCCGTCGATTGGCGTGCCGGTGCCCACGAGATCGCGAATGTCGCGATAGATCGTGCGCTCCGACACGCTCAACTTCTCGGCGATGTGCGCTGCCGTGGTCGCCGTCCGCCGCTGTTGCAGCAGACGGATGATTTGAAAGAGACGGTCGGCACGCCGCATCAGCAGGATTCTGTCACGCGATCTTTTCTTCGACGAGGCCGATCACGTGGCCCTCAGGATCGGCAAACATCGCGAGCGTCACATTCGGCATCTCAGTGCGCGAGATGATGACCGAGCCGCCTGCGGCGGTAATCTCCGCGAGCTTCGCCGCGATGTCGGGCGCAGCCACGTAGAAGGTGACCCACGGCTTCTGGTTGGGCCACGCCGGGCCGATGCCGCCCGGGATGCCCTGATCCGTGCCGGTGTTCGCGACGCCGTACGCTGACATCCCCGGCTCGACCTCGAACGACCAACCGAACACCTTGCTGTAGAACGCCTGCAGTTGCGCTGCGCCCGTGCCCGTCACCTCAAACCACTTCACTGGATTGCCCATCGCTGAATCTCCCATTCACGTCGACGCCTCCAACAGGCGCCAGACCGAACGAGAGCCAGAGTAGAGAAGGGCTGCTGACAGCGTGGTGTCAGGAGAGGTCAGAGTTCCAGTGCTTCGGATGCTCTGGCGAGCTGTCGATCGAGCGTGACGAGGTTCGCGCCGAGTGAGCCGGCGAGCCACAGATAGCTCGCGTCGTATGCGCTGAGCCCGGTCTGCTGAGCGACCATCGTCATATCGGATGGGGCGATGTCGTGAAACGAGATTGAATACCGCGGCCCGCTAGCATCCGCTAAAGCACGCGCGATGCTGTGCGCTCGGTCGGGCTGTTGTTTGATTTTCTTGAGAGCGATGCTGGCCATTTCATACCGAAGGAGGGTTGGGGCATGTACTTCAGCACCTTCCACCGCCGGGCCGACCAGATTGCTGTCGGGCTCGTCGAAGACCATCGCGGCCCACGCGGACGCATCGAGGACGACGCGTTTCACCGGTCGCGGTCCTCTCGAATCATGGCCACAGACTCGCTTGGCGATGAAATCCCCAAAGCGCGGGCTCGCGCGATCAGTTCGTAAGCTCGAAACGGCTTCGGCCGAACAGCCGTTTCGATGATGTGCATCAACTCGCCCTGAATCGAGCGGTGGTTGGCTGCCGCGCGTTCACGCAGTGCCTTGGCCAAGGTGTCGGGGACGTCTTTGATGGAGAGGCTGACAGGCATGGTTCCATTGTAGCTCCATTATGGAGCCATTGTTGGCGACGAATAGCAATCAACCGTGAGATTTGATCTACTTCACGCCCTTCACGTTCTTAACGGTTAGTCCTTCTTTTTGTCCTCGAGCTGCGGCAACGCCGATGCCGTTGACGTGGCGATCAGCCCCGTCTGCGTGTAGATCAGCAGCTTCTCGCGCGTGTCCGTGATGTCCAGGTTCCGCATCGTCAACTGCCCGATGCGATCCTGCGGCGTGAACGCGCCCTCGCCTTTTTCCATTGTCAGCCGCTCGGGCTTGTAGGTGAGGTTGGGGCTGACCGTGTTCATGATCGAGTAGTCGTTGCCGCGGCGGAGCTGAATCGTCACCTCGCCCGTGATCGCGCGCGCGACCCAGCGCTGTGCGGTTTCACGCAGCATCATCGACTGCGGATCGAACCAGCGGCCGTGATAGAGCAACTTGCCGAGACGGAGACCGTTGTCGCGATACTGCCCGATCGTGTCTTCGTTGTGAATGCCCGTGACGAGGCGCTCGTAGGCGATGAACAGCAGCGCCATGCCGGGGGCTTCGTAGATGCCGCGGCTCTTCGCTTCGATAATCCGATTTTCAATCTGATCGCTCATGCCGAGACCATGACGGCCACCGATGGTGTTCGCCTCCGTCATCAGCTGCACCGGGTCGGTGTAGGTCTGGCCGTTGATCGCGACCGGCTGACCTTCGTCGAAGCGAATTGTCACCGTCTCGTGGGGCACCTTCACGTCTTCGCGCCATGAGGCAACGCCCATGATCGGCTCAACGATCGTGATGCCGGTGTTGAGGTTCTCGAGGTCCTTCGCTTCGTGCGTCGCGCCGAGCATGTTCGAGTCGGTGGAGTAGGCCTTCTCCGTGCTCATCTTGTAGGCGAAGCCGTTCGCGACCATGTACTCGGACATTTCCTTGCGGCCGCCGAGCTCGTCGATGAACAGCTGATCGAGCCAGGGCTTGTAAATCTTCAGGCTCGGATTCGCGAGCAGTCCGTAGCGATAAAACCGCTCGATGTCGTTGCCCTTGAAGGTGCTGCCATCGCCCCAGATGTTGACGTTGTCTTCCTTCATCGCCACCACGAGCATCGTGCCGGTGACCGCGCGACCGAGCGGCGTGGTGTTGAAGTAGGGAACACCCGCCGTCGTCACGTGAAACGCGCCACACTGCAGCGCCGCGATGCCTTCCATGACCAGCTGTCGACGACAGTCGATCAGTCGCGCCTTTTCCGCGCCGTACAGCAGCGCCTTGCGCGGAATCTCGTCGTAGTCGGGCTCGTCTGGCTGGCCGAGGTTCGCCGTGTAGGCGTATGGGATCGCACCCTTCGCGCGCATCCAATGGAGCGCCGCGCTGGTATCAAGACCGCCGGAAAACGCGATGCCGACTTTCTCGCCGGCAGGAAGGGACTGAAGAATCGTGGCCATCAACCGTCAATGATACAGGCGGACTGTGGAACACTAACAGCTCGCAGATGGGCCGCTACCTCCGCTTCACCGCGCATGTTGTCGTGATCGCCGCCGCGGCCTTCGTCATCTGGTTCGGCCACACCTATCGAACCTCGACCGCAAGTGGTGCCGACTCGTACGGATACTTGAGCCAAGTCGAGTTGTGGCGCGCGGGAAATCTGCACGTCTCGCAGCCGTTCATGCAGGACTTTCCCTGGCCGAAGCGTGAATGGACGGGCTCGCCCATGGGGTATCGCCCCGCTCCAGGTGAAGAGAGCGGGCAGATCGTGCCCATCTACTCGCCCGGGCTGCCCGTGCTGATGGCGATCGCCAAGACGATGGCGGGCCATCGCGCGATGTTCTGGATCGTGCCGTTCTTCGGTGGGCTCTTCGTGCTCGCGACGTACGGCATCGGCCTGCGATTCGCCAGTGTCGGTGTCGCGCTGGCCGCGGCGTCGCTGGCTGCCCTGAGTCCGATGGTGTTGTTTATGGCGATGTGGCCGATGACCGATCTGCCGGTTGCCGCGTGTTGGGCCGCCGCCACATGGGCCGTCTTGGGGCCGTCTCGCAAACACGCGCTGATCGGCGGCCTGGCCGCGACGGTGGCGATCACGATCCGTCCGAATCTGATCTTCGTCGGTCTGTGCATCGGGCTGTGGACCATTGTCCGGGACCTGCAGCGCACTGGCGACTGGCGCCGCTTTGATCGCGCCGCGATGTTCGCGCTCGGCTCGGCGCCGGGCGTGGCTGCGATCATGGCCTTCAACGCAATGCTCTACGGATCTCCGTTTCGATCTGGCTACGGCACCCTGAGCGATGTGCTGCACCTGTCGAATATTCCGACCAACGTTGCCCACTACATGCAGTGGCTGACCGACAGCGAGTCTGTGCTCGTGCTCGGTGGATGTCTCATGCTGGCGCTGCCGTTCCCGCTGGTCTGGCGCGATCGCGAGCGCGCGATGAATGCCCTCCTGCTGTCACTCGTCGCCGCCGGCACGCTGTGCTGCTACCTCCTGTTCATGCCACTGGATGAGTGGTGGTACCTGAGATTCCTGCTCACGCTCTTTCCCGGGATGTTCGTCGCGCTCAGCTGGCGCCTGTTCATGCCGGATTGGCATCTGCGCAGCTGGCGGTGGATCCATACGGCCGTCGGCGTGCTCATCGTTGCTGCGATCGCCTGGTGGGGCGTGCACTTTGCCCAGGGCAAACGATTCGACCGTGTGCACGAAGGCGAGGGCCGCTTCATCACCATCGCGCAACTCGTCCGAGACCACACCGAGCCCAACGCGATCATCTTCGCCCTCCAGCATGGCGGCAGCATTCGCTACTACGGCGAGCGCATGACGCTGAAGTTCGACTCGCTCGATCCCGCCTGGCTCGACACGGCCGTCGAGTTCTTCAGCGCGCGTGGCGCGCATCCATATCTCGTGCTCGACGAATGGGAAGTGGACAAGTGGAAGCAGTGGTTCGGCAACGGCAGCGCGCGCGGCCGACTGGAACTCCAACCGGTCTTCGAAGAGCAGTGGCCGACGCACATCTGGCTCCTCGATCTGGAGAAGGTCGGCATTCCCGAGGCGGAAACGTGGCCGTATATCAATGGCTTCTACCTGCCACGGCCACCGGCAGATCTGCCCCCGGCGCCGAAGCCAGCGTTTCAGCTGTCTAGATAGTCTCGGAAACCAGCAGCTAACTTTTTCGGGGCAAGTGTCGTCTATATCCACTGTGGATATACTCACGCTGTGACGACTCCTGATCCCACCCCGGAAATGCTGCTCCCGCTTCCGCCCGCGGTGTTCCACATCCTCATGGCCGTCGCGGACGACGACCGCCACGGCTACGCGATCATCCAGGACGTGGCCGAGCGCACAGACGGCGCTGTCAAACTCAGCGCCGGCACGCTCTATCGCTCCATTCAGCGCATGCTCGAGGACGGTCTACTGGCGGAAGTCGACGAGCGGCCCGATCCAGAAGAAGACGATGAACGGCGACGCTACTACCGGATCACGCCGTTTGGCCGAGCCGTGGCACGCGCGGAAGCGCAGCGACTCACCAACCTCATCAAGCTGGCCCGCTTGAGCGGCTTCGCACCGAAACGAGCCTGACATGTACCGACTGCTGATGCGTCTCTATCCCGCGTCGTTTCGGAATGAATACGGCGGGGAGATGCGCCGGGTCTTCGAACGTCGCCGGCGAGATGGGAGTGGGCCGGTGGCGATCATCGCGTTGTGGATCGCGCTGATCCTCGACACGATCGCGAACGCGGCGCGCGTGCACGCCGACATCCTGCGCCAGGACCTCCGACACACGCGTCGCAGCCTGTTGCGCTCACGCGGCTTCGCGCTCGCGGCCATCGTCGTGACCGCCCTCGGCGTTGGCGCCACCACCGCAGTGTTCAGCATCGCCGACCATGTGCTGATTCGGCCGCTCCCATTCGCCGACCCGTCGCGCATCGTCAAGATCTGGGAAAGCACCCCGGAATACGCGCGGATGGATGTGTCGCCGGCGAACTATCGCGACTGGATGAATGCTGCGGCCTCGTTTACGAGCATGGGTGCGTACACAGAAGGGCAGACGGCGAACCTGGTCGGCTCGGGCGACCCGGCGCGGCTGAATGGATCGGACGTCACCGCCGAGTTGCTGGGTGTGCTCGGCGTCAGGCCCGCGCGCGGCCGAACGTTTGGAGCCGACGACGACCGCGCGGGCGCGCCGGGCACGGTGCTCATCAGCGACGCGCTCTGGCGGTTGCGCTTTGGCAGGGATCCGGCGATCGTCGGTCGACACATCACTCTCAACAACGAGAGCTGCACGATCATCGGCGTGATGCCGGCGACGTTTCAGTTTCCGTCGCGCACGACAGACTTCTGGAAGCCGATCCGGTTTGAAGCGGATGCGTTTGAAGAACGCACCAATCTGTACCTCCGTGTTCTGGCCCGACTCAAGCCGGGTGTGACGCACGATCAGGCGCGCGCTGAGTTGACGATGATTGCGGCGCAGCTTGAGCGGCAATATCCCAAAGACAACGCGAAGGTTGGCGCCACGCTGATCGATCTGCGTGACGAAGTCGGACGACTCTCGCGGATCGCGCTCTACACGTTGGTCGCTGCGGCGGCCTCGGTGCTGCTCATCGCCTGCACAAATCTGGCGAGTCTGCTGGTGGCTCGCGCATCCGCCCGTGAACGCGAACTGGCGGTGCGCACCGCGCTCGGTGCCGGCCGCGAGCGTTTGGTGCGCCAGCTGATGACTGAGAGCCTGGCCATCGCTCTGCTCGGCGGCATCCTTGGCACCGTGCTGGCCATCATCATCACCCCGCTCATTGTGACGCTCGTGCCCACGGCACTGCCGATTGCGGAGCAGCCGGGCATCGACCTTCGCATGATGTTGACGGCGCTCGGCGTCACCGTGGCGACGGGGCTGGGCTTCGGAGTACTGCCCGCCATGCGCGCGGCGCGCCAGTCGGCGTCACTGCGCGACGGTGCCCGTGCCGGCGTGTCGGCTCGCACCGAACGTGTGCGCGGCGTGCTCGTGATCGCGCAGGTGGCCGTGTCGGTGGTGTTGCTCGTCAGCGCCGGGTTACTCATCCGCGCGCTGTGGACGGTGCAGCAGGTCGATCCCGGCTTTCGCACCGCCGGCGTGCTGACAATGCGGACGTCGCTGCCGATGCCGAAGTATGCGCCGCAAGCCGCGCGCGTCGCGTTCTATCGCCGTGTGCTCGATGAGGTGCGGGCGTTGCCTGGCGTGGTCGGCGCGGCCTACACGACCGGTGTGCCGATATCGATGCGCGGCGGGATCTGGCCGGCGTTTCTGCCCGGCAAATCCCGCGAGCCGGCCGATGCGCCGACGGTGAGCGTGCGATACGTCACATCGGATCTGTTCAGCGTGCTCGGCGTGCCGGTCAGCGTCGGCCGCGCATTCAATGAGAGCGACTCGCTGAACGCGCAGAAGGTCGTGGTGGTCAGCGAGAGTTTCGTGAAGGCGCACTGGCCCGGTCAGGATCCGCGCGGCAAGCAGTTCTTCGTCGCGCTCTTCGACCGGACCGTCGTCGGTGTGGTGGGTGACGTACGTGTGCGCGGCCTTGAGCGCGAGAGCGAGCCGCAGGTGTATTTGCCGTATCAGCAACAGCTCGACAACATGATGACGTTCTACACACCGAAGGACCTGGTGATTCGCATGTCAGACGATCGTCAGGCGTCTGCGCTGACATCGGCGGTGCGCGCCGTGATCGCGAATGCGGATCCGGAGTTGCCCATTGCCGACGTTCGGCCGCTCGCGACGGTTGTCGAGACGGACCTGGCGTCGCGATCCGCGCAGGTGCGCGTGCTGGCCGCATTTGCCGGCGTGGCATGCCTGCTCGCGGCGGTCGGGCTTCACGGGCTGCTCGGGTCTCCGCGCGCACACGGGAGATCGGTGTGCGCCTCGCCCTCGGCGCCGCGCCGCGGCAGGTGCTGTGGCTGGTGACCACGCGCGGCCTCATCCTCGCGCTCGTCGGCGTGGTCGTCGGCGTGAGCCTCGCGTATGTGGCCGGACGTTCAATGCAGGCGCTGCTCGCCGGCATCACACCCGGCGACGCGGTGGCCATGCTCTTTGCCGTATCGGTGTCGCTCGTGAGCGCGCTCGCCGGCACGATGCTCCCTGCGTTCCGAGCGTCGCGCATCTCTCCGACCGAGGCTCTTCGGGCGGATTGATGTGGCCAGACAAAAGTCGAGCGCTTCGAGTCAAATGGACTCGGAGGCTTTCCTATGTTCGTTCGAAGCTGGCAGGCAATTCTCGGTGTGGCGGGCGTCGCGATCCTGGTGAGCGGGTCTCTGCTCTATGCGCGGCAGCAACCCGCCGGGTCCGTCACCACGGCGAAGTTCTTCGTCGTCAACAAGACACCCCTCGAATCGGTGCCGGTCATGCTCGCAACGGTTGATCCAAGATTCCCCGCACTGACCGTGTCGGTCGCCGGGCTCACTGAGGTCAGTCTCAACGATCGGACCATCTCGCGGCTCACCGAGCCTGTGCGTCTGTCGTGGGAGTACACCCAGCAAATTGTTGCGGAAGGTACCGATCCTCTGCCTCGACTCAACAGCGCCGGCCGCGAGGGATGGGAGCTCGTAGGCACGATTGCCGCCACGCGCAGCACGATCTACACCCTCAAGCGCGCGCTGCGCTAAACCTTCTCCGCCCCCGGCTTGCCCGCCGCGATGTTGAACGACGCGCGAGTCGTCACATGCCCGTCGGGTTTGCTGACCACATCCACGACGTTGTAGTCCGCGCGGAGGCCCTTCGGCGTGAGCACGCACGACACGTAACCGCGCTGGCTGTTGTGAAACTTCACGAACGGGTTTTCCTTCAGCACATTCGTCATGCGCTGCGGGAAGTCGCTGCCGTCACCGCCTGACGAAATGGAGCTGACGACGAGCTCAGTGCCGACGGTGGCCGACTCAGGCTTGCGGAAGTCAGCTTTCAGATCGTTCACCCAGTTGCTGTGGATGTCGCCGGTGAGCACGACCGGATTCGACGGTTTGCGACGTTCGAGGAACGCCATCACGTCGTGGAGCTCGGCCCAGTAGCCGGGCCATTGATCCATCGAATAGCGCGTGGCCGGCCCAGACACCTGGTCGACGGCACCCATCATCACCTGCTGCGGAATGATGTTCCATGGCGAGCGTGAACGATCGAGGTTGTTGTAGAGCCACTGCTTCTGCGTGGCGCCCATCATCGTCCGCGTCGGGTCGAGCGCAGCCTCGCACAAGTCTTTCGTGCCGTCATCGCAGGGTTGATCATCGCGAAACTGGCGTGTATCGAGCACGAAGAACGAGGCGAGGTCGCCGTACTGGAACTGCCGATAGATCTGCGCGTAGGCGTCATGCGGCATCGAGTTTTTCCGAAGCGGCATGTGTTCGTAATACGCGTGATACGCCGCGGCGCGCCGTGCGAGGAAGATGTCGCGCGGGTCGTTCTTCACCGAGATGAGATTCGCGTAGTTGTTGGCGACCTCGTGATCGTCCCAGGTCAGAATCCACGGCGCATGTGCGTGTGCCGCCTGCAGCAGCGGGTCGAGTTTGTACTGCGCGTAGCGATTGCGATAGTCCTCGAGTGTGGTGAGCTCAGGGCCGATGTGCAGGCGCGGTCGGTCCTTGATGGGCGCGCTTTCGTAGATGTAGTCGCCGAGGAAGAAGATGACGTCGAGTTCTTCTTTCGCCATCGCGCCATAGGCCGTGTAGAGACCCTGTTCGTAGTGTTGGCAGGACGCGAACGCAAAACGCAATCGATCGACGCGCGCACCGGCCTTCGGCAGCGTGCGTGTGCGGCCAATCGGGCTGAGGTGATCGCCGGTGCGGAACTGATACCAATACCAGCGATCCGCATCGAGACCCGTGACCTCGGCATGCACCGAGTGGGCCCATTCTGCGGTCGCCATCTCCTTGCCGCGCTTGACGACCTTCGACATCTTCTCGTCGGTCGCCACCTGCCAACTCACTTCAACGGGCCCTGGCGGCATGCCGCCGCCGTTGGTCGGGTCGAGTGCCAATCGCGTCCAGAGGACGACGCTGTCGGCCCAGGGATCGCCGGAGGCAATGCCCAGTGTGAAGACGTTGTCGGCAGAGAACGTCAGTGCGTCAGCGCGAACATCCAGGCTGCGCAGGTTGTGGTCGGCTCGAAGATGCGTGGCCCAGAGCGCTGAGATCGCAAGACCACCTGTGACAAAACGTCGTCGAGATACCGCCATGCGACGCAGCATATCGCGGTGTGTTCGCATTCGGCCCTTTCGGATCCGGTCAAAACCGCTTTGCTACACTCCGCGCCATGGAGGCTGTATGAGTCACGACGAGCGAGAACTGGCCCAGTTCATTCGCAACGGCGCACACGAACGCACCGAGCAGGCGTATGGCGACTACTTCACTGGGCAGAACGCGTCATGTGCACTGGGCGCCGCGTACGAAGCGATGTATCGGCTGCCCAGAACACCGGGCCGGCCGACGCGCGATCTCGATTGGTTCTTTGACTGTCTTGACGCCGTCAGAGCCTGCCCGGGTGAGCAATGCACCAAGCGATTGTTTCTCGCGGCGATCATCGTGCACCTGAACGACGACCACCGCTGGTCGCGCGAGCAGATTGCGCAGTGGCTTGAGCAGAACCCGGTGGCGCGGCGCGCACAGTAAGGCTACGAATCGAGCGGATCGAGCTCGATGTAGGTGCCCGTCGCCAGCGTGCCGAGCTCGTACGGTCCGATCGACGCGCGCACAAGGCGCAGCGTCGGAAATCCCACGGCGGCCGTCATCCGTCGGACCTGACGATTGCGGCCTTCGCGAATCTTCAACTCGATCCACGACGTCGGCACAGATTTGCGAAATCGGATCGGCGGTGTGCGCGGCCACAACTCGGGCTCGGGCATCCGAGTCACCTCGGCCGGCTTGGTGACGCCGTCTTTGAGCACAACTCCCGACGCCAACTGCGCGAGGGCCTCGTCAGTGACCTCGCCATCGACTTGGGCCCAGTAGCGTTTGATCATCCCTGTCAGCTCGTGCTGGACAAACCCGTCGTCGGTCAGGAGGATCAGGCCTTCACTGTCAAAGTCGAGGCGGCCGGCGGCGTAGACGTAGGGCACGTCGATGTAGTCGGCCAGTGTCGGTCGTCCCGCCTCATCCGTGAATTGGCTGAGCACGCCGTAGGGCTTATTGAAGAGGACGATCAATGCAGGAAGTTGCGCTGCAACACGATGCCGACGGCCATCAGGGTGACGGCAAAGAAGACCCACGCGACCTGCTTCAAAATCGGTTGCTGTTTCGTGTCGGCCAGGCGCAAACAGATCAGCCCGACGCCGAGTGTCGCCAGGCCAATCGCTTCAGGCCACGCATGCGAGCGGGCGCGAACGACGGCGAGACCCAAGGACAACGCGATGACGAAATAGCGGGAGAGCACAGACAGATACTAACGCGGGTTCGTTCTGCGCATGGGGGTTCGGGGGAGTAGGATTTGCGCATGCGTAAATTGGCGCTCATTTCAATGGTGGTGTTGGTGACCGCGGTGCCGTTGATGGCGCAGCAAGATCCTCAGGCGCCCGTCGTGTTGGGGGCGGCTCGGCCGTTCACGCCGGCGGAAGCGGCGTCTCGGATGAGCGGGACGTGGAAGCTCAACGAAGAGCTGTCGCCGTTGCCGCGCGCCGGTTCGTCGCCAACTGCCGGTGCGGTGCCGTCGCGTGGCGGGGGCGCGCGCGGTGGTGGTGGTACGGGTGGCGGCGGGCGCCCTGGTGGGGGACGCGGCGTGACCGGTGGCGTCAGCCAGGCCCAACAACAGGAATTGCGGGTGCGCGCCTTGTATCGCGAACTCAACGTTCGTCCATCGAAGCTCGTAATCACGGCATCGGCCGGGACGGCCAAGTTCGTCGACGAAGACGACAGCGAGCGGATCGTCACGATCAACAACAAGAAAGACAAACTCGATCTCGGCACCGCGATTCTGGACAGCAAGACCTACTGGAACGGGTCTGCGCTGACGATCGAACTCGATGCGGGGTCACAGGTGAAGTTGTACGAGGTCTTCGAGTTGTCGCCGACCGGGCGTCAGTTGCTCGTGACATTCAGGACCGAAGAGGGCAGCAATCCGAGGACGGGCCAGCTGCGCGGCAACTTGCAACGGGTGTACGATCGGATGGACTAATCCGATGGATGCAATTCTGGAGTTCTACCGAGGCGCGTCGCTGCCGAGCGGATTGCGCCTTGTTGACGTGTGGGGCTGGAGCTTTGACCAGCTTGAAGACGCGCACGACTACATTCAGTGGGTGTTTCCGCTCGACACCGAGAGCGCCAGCGATCCCGATGCACCCGTCCTGACGGAAGAGACGCAACGCGCCTTCGCGTGGGACGACGTACTGAAAGACCGCGTGCAGAAGTCGCTGGCCGTAATGCTGCGCTTCTATGGTCTTGAGCGCCTCGTCCTGCCCGATGACAAGCTGGTCGTCATTCGCGCCATCACGTTTCCCGATCGGCGCGGCGTCTGGATCTGGCCCAACAATCACAACCACATGCGCCTCACGCGCATCCTGAGGAGTCTCCGCTTGCTCGGTCTGAAGAAGGACGCCCATGCGCTGGCCAAGTGTCTCGATGACATCTGCCGCGTCGAAGGCCGCGACATTATCTCGGACGAAACTGCTGAGCAGTGGCGTCAAGCGGCACGGCGCTGATGCGCGCGCTGTGGTTGAGCGCGCTCCTGGTGTGTGCGCCGGCCGTCGCTGAGGCGCAGCACGATCACGCCGCGATGGCCGCGCCCACGCAAGGGTGGAAGTGGATGCTGGACGCGCAGGCTTCGCTCAATCTGAATCTGCAGGCGCGCAAATACTCCGACACGTACCAGATCGAGTCGCAGAACTTTCTCATGGTGATGGGCAGTCATCGTGTGGGGAAGGCGTCGCTGTCGCTCCACAGCATGTTCAGCCTCGAGCCGTTCACGCTGCGTGAGCTCGGCTCGGCCGAGGTGTTCCAGACCGGCGAAACCTTCGATCGGCGTCCCCTGCGCGACTATCAACATCCGCATGACCTCTTCATGGGCCTTGGCGCCACGCTCAGTGGCGCGGCCGGCACGAAGGCGATGTGGTCAGTGACCGGTTCGGTCGTCGGTGAGGCCACGCTCGGTCCGACGGCGTTCATGCACCGCGTCTCATCCGAAGCGAATCCCACCGCACCGCTTGCGCACCACACGCTCGATTCCACCCACATCACACATGGCGTCGTCGCCGGTGGTCTCACGTTCGGCGGCCTCACGTTCGAGAGCTCGGTGTTCCATGGACGCGAGCCCGACGAAAACCGGCTCGACATCGAGATGGGCGCGCTCGACAGCTACGCCGGTCGCGTCTGGTGGCGTCGCGGGCCCTGGGCCGCACAACTGTCTGGTGGCCATCTCAAACAACCGGAACCGACCGAGGTGTCTGATCTGAACCGCTACACGGCGTCAGTGGAATACAACGGCGCCACCAGCTGGAAACCCTTCTCGTTCACATTCGCAGTCGGCATGAATCAGCACCCGTCACTCGGTGGCGACGGTCTGAATGAATATGCGCTGCTCGTGGACGCGGCCTGGCGCGTGCGCCCGAGGGACCTCGTCTACACGCGTGCGGAACTGGTCGACAAAGACTTCCTCGAAGCCGGCGGCTACGATCCGGCGGGCTTTGCCCACGCGCATCCGCTCTCACGCGTTGGTGCCCTCACGGTGGGCTATCAGCGGCGCCTCACTGCCTGGGGTCGGCAGACCCTCGGCCTCGGCGGCGACGTCACGGTGTACCGCACCCCCGCCAACCTCCTTGCCAGCTACGGCCATCCCTTCTCGGCCCATGTATTCCTAATACTTAAATCAACGTATTGACATACGTTGCTACCTGCCATATCTTGATCTTCGTTCCGCAGCACACCGCGGCACTTATCACGAGTGGTTGAGGGGCCAGGCCCGACGACGCCACAGCAACCAGGCGCATAACGCCCAGGTGCTAATTCCTGCCCGATCGACGGGGAGATAAGCACGCCGTGAGCGCCATTCTGGAAGTATCGCCATCTTTATCTGTTGCCGGCCGCACCGCATCCGGTGTCCGTCGGGCACGCGTCGGTCTGCTCGGCTGCGGCACCATCGGTCGGGCGGTCGTTGCGGCGATCACCGAACATCCACACCTCAATCTCGACTGCATCGGTGCCCTGGTGCGCGACACGAATCGCGTCCGCGCCGATGTGGGCGCACCGCTCTGCACGGACCCCGCGCGCGTCATCGACGAGGCGGATGTCGTCGTCGAAGTGCTTGGGGGCGTGGAGCCCGCTCGCACGTTGGTAATCCGCGCGCTTGAACGCGGCGTGCCCGTCGTCACCGCCAACAAGACACTCATCGCCGCGCACGGTCCCGAACTGCGCGAACTGGCGCACCGCACGCGCACGCCGCTGCTCTTTGAAGCGGCAGTGGTGGCCGGTGTGCCGTTTGTCGGCGCGTTCGCTCGGCGGCCGGTGCTCTCCGGTGTCAGCGCTCTCACAGGCATTCTCAACGGCACGTCGCACTTCATCACGACCGGCATTGAGCGCGGTGCCGACTTCGCGGATGTGCTGCGAAGCGCACAAGCCAACGGCTACGCGGAACCCGATAGCTCGGCTGATGTCAGCGGACGCGACGCGGCAGAGAAGTTGACCATCCTGTTGCACCTCTGCGGCGCCTCATCCGTCCGCGTGGAACAGCTGTGCCGACGCGGTATCGACACGCTCTCGGCGAATGACCTCACGGCCGCACGCGCGCTCGGCGGCACCATCAAGCCGATTGCCCACGCGTCGCTCGATGCGGGTCGGCCCGGCAGCTGGGTGGGTCCGGCGTTCGTGCCGTCGACCCACATCTTCGCGCAGTTTCACGGCGTGACGAATGCGCTGCATCTGCAGTGGGGCACCGACGCCCCGGTGCTCTTCGCTGGTCCGGGCGCCGGGCCGGCTGTTACCTCCGCCACCATCCTCGACGACATCGTCGAAGCCCTGACTGCGAAGGAAACCGATACTTTCAGCATCGGCGCCGACTCGCGTCGCGCGGATCGACAGACGCTCGATCTCTCGTCGGCGCCCGCGTCGCAGTGGTTCATTCGCTTGAGCGGCGCCACGTTCGCGCCCGACCAGGTCGCCGAGTTTCTGGCGAGCCGCGGCCTGACGGCACTCCATGTGGAGAGCAACGGCTTCGGCATCGCCGCCATCACGGCGACAGCCTCGTGGCGCGTGGCCACCGAGACGGCAGAGGCCCTCACTTCGATCGGTGCGACCGTGACGCTGTTGCCGGTGCTCGAGGCGTCACGATGAGTGCCGCCGCACCAGAAACGACCTCGGGAGTCGTTTCGCCTCTTGAAGGGAAACCGCAGTTTCCCGGAAACCGCAGTTTCCGGAATCGAGGCGAAACGACTCCCGAGGTCACTGTGGTCAAGATTGGCGGCTCCGTGCTGACCGGTGCTGACGGCTATGCGACCGCCGCGTCATTCGTGGCATCGCGACTGGTTGACACGGACGAGCGACTCGTCGTTGTCGTGTCTGCGGAGTACGGTCACACCGACGAGCTCCATCAGGAGGCGGCGGCGATTGACGCCGCACCAGATCCGGCGTTGCTCGATCTGCTCTGGTCCACGGGCGAGACGCGTTCTGTCGCGCTCTTGTCGCTCCGGCTGCGCGCGCTTGGCGCCAGTGTGACGGGCGTGTCGGTACATGAGATCGGGTTGAAGGTGCTGCCCGGCGACGAACGCCTCTCATTCAACCCGCTCAGCATGCGGGCCGCGCTGTCACAGCATCGCGTCGTGGTGGTGCCTGGCTTTCTCGCCGTCGAGAATCATCGCGTGGTCACACTCGGCCGCGGCGGATCCGACTGGTCCGCCGTGTTGCTCGCGGCCTCGCTCGGCGCAACACGCTGTGAACTCGTCAAGGACGTCGATGGCTACTTCACGGACGATCCCAATACTCACGCCGACGCCAAGCTGATTCCGACGATCACCTATAAAGACGCGTTGCAGATGGCTGATGACGGCTGTCCGCTGGTGCAGCGCCATGCGATCGCGGCGGCCGCGCGGGCGCGATTGCCGCTGGTCATCCGCAGCCTGACCAGCCAAGGCACTCTCGTTTCTCACTAACTGCGAAGCAGATCAGGAGCCATCGCCATGGAATTCTCGACCAAGACCATTCACTTCAATCAGCCGCCGGACCCGGTTACCGGATCGGTCGTCTCGCCGATTTATCAGACGACCACGTATCAGCAGGAGGGGCCGGGCGAAAACAAGGGCTTCGACTACTCGCGCACCAACAACCCGACGCGCAAGCGGCTCGAGGGCGTGCTCGCTGAGCTCGAAGGCGCGTCGCATTGCGCGGTGTTCGGATCAGGGCTCGCGGCCGAGCATGCGATTCTGCAGGCGTATCTCACGCCCGGCACCGAGATTGTTGTGCCGCAGGACGTCTACGGCGGCACGTTCCGCATGCTGCATAAGGTGTTCGAGCCGATCGGTTGCAAGGTCTCTGATGTGGACTTTGCTGACCTTGAAGCGGTGAGTCGCGTCATCACTCACCAAACAAAACTGGTGTGGCTCGAGTCGCCGACCAATCCGCGCCTGCTGGTGTATGACATCAAGGCCATCTCCAAGATCGCGCACGCGAAGGGCGCGCTCGTGGTGGTCGACAACACGTTTGCCACGCCGTACTTCCAGCAGCCGTTTGATCTCGGTGCGGACCTCGTATTGCACAGCGTCACGAAGTATCTGGCCGGGCACTCGGACCTGATTCAGGGCGCGGTGATCGCGCGTGATGCGGCGGTGTTCGAGCCGGTCGGCTTTCTGCAGAATGCGCTCGGCGGCGTGCCCAGTGCGTTTGATTGCTGGCTCACACTGCGTGGTCTCAAGACGCTCGAACTGCGCATGGAGCGTCACGCGGTCAACGCGCAGAAGATTGCTGAAGCGCTTGAACAGCATCCGCGCGTCAAGCGCGTGTACTTTCCCGGGCTCGACTCACATCCCGGTCATGCCATTGCGAAGGCGCAGATGACCGGGTTCGGCGGCATGGTGTCGTTTGAACTCGACGGCACGGTCGAAGAAGCGTCGCAGTACGTCTCGTCGCGTCAGTACTTTGCGCTCGGCGAAAGCCTCGGTGGTGTCCGCGCGCTCGTGTGTTTGCCGTGCAAGATGACGCACGCGTCGATTCCCGCCGAGACGCGTCACGCGCTCGGTCTCTCAGACACGCTGATCCGCCTTTCGCCAGGGATCGAAGCGACGAAGGATCTCATCAGCGACCTCATCGAGGGGCTTGACGCACTCGGTGCGAAGGCGGGCGTGCGAGAGAAAGAACTCGTTCAGGCCTGACACGCTTGCCGCTTTCGCAGACTCTTGGTTGTAGAGTTCTCCCATGATCAAGCACTACACAAACGGCGAGATCACGGTCGTCTGGACGCCGGACATCTGCACGCACTCCGGTGTCTGCGCCCGTGGTCTGCGCCCCGTATTCGATCCCACACGGAAGCCGTGGATCGAGCTGCAGCACTCGGACTCGGAGACGATCAAGGCGCAGGTCGCCAAGTGTCCTTCCGGAGCGCTGAGCATCGAACCGAAGTAGGCCTTTCGGTGTCAAATGCTCCATGCTCCGAACCTGCCTCCGGGTGTGTCTGCTCGTGTCAGTGGTCTTGGTGGGAGCGTGCGCGAGCGCCCCGAAGGCCCAACCCGGCCTGATTGAGCTCGCCAAGGCCGACACCCTCGTCGCTGAGGGCTGTTACGACTGCCTGACCGAGGCGCGTGACATCTATCAGACCTGGGCGGTCGGCAAGGCCCGGCCGGCCATCCTGCCGCGGCTCTTTGAAACCACCGTGTTGCTGGGGCTGCGCGAGAAGGAACTCGCGCTCGATCCGGCAAAGCGTTTTGACGCGGCGAAGGTCTTGGTGCCGGAGTTGCCGCCGACGTACTCCGCGACGAGCTACCTCGACATGGCGGCTGCGATGTTGCCCGACAGCATCGGCACTCCGCGCCGGACGATGTCGGCGATCAAGCGGCCGACCGCCGAGCAGTACCGCACGTGGCAGGAGTCGCTGCGGACCGGGGCCGAGAGTCTGCTCTTTCGGCGATACCTGCAGGTGAGTCTCGATTGTGCGTTCGGCCTGTCACTCGGCGTTGGCCCCGAGCGACCTGCCGGTGGGCAACCGGCCGCCGTGTCCGGGGCGCCAGCGCCGACAGGCGCGCCGCGGGCACCGTCGACCTTCATGACGATGCCCGACGCGTCCACCGATCCGCCCGGCAACCTGCTCACGTATCGGCGGGCGAATTGTTTTCGCAACGACCGCGTCGTCCTTGCCGGCCTCGCCGAAGGCGATGAGCGCTTCCTCGAAGCCGGCGTCTTGGCTGGTCGCATGCGATCGCAGTCGCCGACCAGCAAGGAGATGGCCGACGCCCGCAAATGGCTCACTGCGGCATCGATGAAGTGGCCCACGTCGCCGGCTGTCACGTTTGCCCTTGGCAGCTTGTACCAGACCTCCGGCGACTGCCGCAACGCGCTGACCCACTACGACCGTACGCTGGCGATTGCACCGCTTCACGAATCGGCGCAACTGGGCCGACTCGTGTGTCTGTCGTATGCGAAGCGGTACGCCGACGCGATCACGCAGGCCACCGGCATGATCGCCGTCGGTGTCGAAGAGGGCGAGTCGCGCTACTGGCGCGCGTGGAATCTGCGCGAGACCAGCAAGCTCGTTGAAGCCCGCGCCGACAGTGATCGCATGAAACAGATTCTCTACAACGATCGCGCGCTGACGCTCGCCGGCCAGATCGAGCACGATCAGGACGACCTCGACGTCGCCGAGAAGGATCTGGCCGACGCCAAGCGCATCAACGAACTCAATTGCATCGCGCACTGGTTTTTCGCGCTCGTGAAGTACAAGCGTCAGGCCTGGCCCGCCACCGCGACGGCTTTCACGTCCGCCATGACGTGTTACGAGTCGGCCGTGGCCTACGACCGTTCGAAGCTCGATGAGATGAAGAAGGCGGACAACGTCGACGAGGAGTTTCGCGCGGCGCAGATTGCCGGCTTCGAGGCGGCCATCAAGGACGATCTCAGCCAGGTCAGTGCGTCTGCGCTGAACGTCGCGATCAACTACGCCCGCGCGAACAACCGGGAGAAGGCGCTGGAGTATTGCGACATTGCGGCCAGGGACCCCGATCGTGCAACGCAGGTCGCGGAGTTACGCGCGTTGATCAAATAGGCGGTGCAGCGTCTCTTCGCGAAACGCAAAGATCTTCTTCAAGTCACCAACGACAAAGAGACGATGAATGAGGTCGCCGCCCAGGACGTCGTAGGTGACCTCGTCGCCGACCAGTGTGCCGCCATCCCACGTCTCAAAGGTGTGACGATGGTGCCACCGGCGATACGGCCCTTTGAGCTGTTCGTCGACGAACTCGAACGGCGGCTTCCAGACCGTGATCTCGCTCCGCCAGCGCATCGGCAGGCCCCGGAGTGAGATCCGATAGTCGATGAGAGTACCAGCGCGCATCTCGATGGGCTGAGGTGTGAGGATCTTGAACGCGAGCCACGGGGGCGTCATCTTTTCAAGATTGGCGGCATTCCCGAAGAATTCGAAGACCTCGTCGATGGGGCGCGGGACCCAGACCGATTTGGCGATGCGGTACGACATACACTGTTAGGACGCCGTTCGGGCGCCACAGGGCCCCGACTACGACAGGAGAACCGATGGCACGCGTGCTCGCGCATTTCGATACGACGTTGGGAAAGTTCACTGCGGAACTGTTCGAAGACAAGACACCAAAGACAGTCGCAAACTTTGTCGGACTCGCCGAAGGGTCGAAAGAGTGGACCCATCCGAAGACCAAAGTGAAGAGCTCGACGCCCTACTACGACGGCATCGTCTTTCACCGCGTCATCCAGGGATTTGTCATTCAGGGCGGCGACCCGCTCGGTCTCGGCTACGGCGGCCCGGGCTACAACTTCGAGGATGAGTTCCACCCGTCGCTGCGGCACGACCGCGCCGGCATTCTCTCGATGGCCAACGCCGGCCCGAATACGAACGGCAGCCAGTTCTTTGTCACGCTGGGGCCGACGCCGCACCTTGATCGCCGCCACTCCGTGTTCGGCGCGGTCATCGAAGGCATCGACGTCGTGGCGAAGATCGGTCAGACGCAGACCGACTCGCAGGATCGTCCGGTGACGCCGATCGTCATGAACAAGGTCACGATCGAGCGCGTGGAATAGTTATTTCCCGTCTTTTCGGAACGAGACGCCGTGCTTCTCGGGTCCGAGCGCAATCATGATGGCACTGAGCACCAGCGCGCTGGCGGCGATGATACTCATCGACTGCGAGTAGGTGAAGTACTCGCCGACCAGCGCTTCAATGTAGGTAATGCTCGCCGAGAACATCGCGCCGAGCTGATAGGCAAACCCCGGGAAGAACCCACGCAACATGCCAGGCGCCAGCTCATTCAAATGCGCTGGCACGATGCCCCATGCGCCCTGCACACCGAACTGCATCAGCACACCGCCCGTGATCAGGAGCGGCGTCGTCGGCGCCGCAATCCACAGCGGGATCGACACCATGCACAGTGACACCGCCGAGATCATCGTCTTCTTTCGGCCGATGCGGTCGGAGATGTAGCCGAAGATGATGCCACCGAGAATCGCGCCCGCCATCGTCAGCATCGCGATGTCTGCCGTCTCACGCGGCGTGTAGTGACGCTGCTGCTGCAGGAACGTGGGGTAGAGATCCTGCGTGCCGTGCGACACGAACATCATCGACGTCATCAGAATGACGAGATAGCCGAAAAGACGCCGATGACTGAAGAGCGCTTTCTTGTACGTCGGCCAGTCGGTCTTGTGCTCGTGCCACGCCGGCGATTCCTTCACCTTGAAGCGAATGAAGATCGCGAGCAGGGCCGGCAGGCCGCCGACGAAGAACATCGCGCGCCAGCCGAAGTGTGGATAGACCGTGCGATACGCGATGGCGGCGAGCAGGTTGCCGGCTGCGTAGCCTTCCTGCAGGAGTCCTGACAGCACACCGCGCCACTTTGCAGGTGCCGACTCGAGCGCCAGCGATGCGCCGACGCCCCATTCGCCGCCCATCGCCGCGCCGAAGAGCATGCGCAGCACGAGGAACGTCGCGTAGTTGGGCGCGAGACCGGAGAGCACCGAAATCAGCGCGAACAGGCAGACGTTGATCATCAGGGGCAGCCGGCGGCCGTATCGGTCGGCCATCAGACCGAAGATGATGGCGCCGATCGGTCGCATCATCATCGCGAGGGTCAAGGTCAGCGCAATGGCCGGCCGGTCTTTGCCGAACGCCTTGGCGACGTCGTTGATCACGTACGTCAGCACAAAGAAGTCGAAGGCATCGAGCATCCAGCCGAGGAATCCAGCCAGGACGGCGTTGCGCTGGTTGGCTCGCTCGGCGGCAGAGGTAGCGGCGTCGGTCATCGGGGGGCATTGTAGGGCGAAAACGCATCGACGAAAGTTTTCGTTGACACATACGAATTAGTTCGTAGATACTCCGGCGCATGTCGAAAACACCTCGTCCGACCGGCGCCGAGCTGGCCATTCTCCAGGTGCTCTGGGAACAGGGTCCCGCCACTGTGCGGCAGGTGCACGAGGCCATCGCCGCGAACGCCGGCGACAAGGCCACGGGTTACACGACGACCCTGAAGCTCATGCAGATTATGGCGGAGAAGGGCATCGTCAGCCGCGATGAGACGTCGCGGACGCACATCTACGCCGCTCGCTTGCCGCAACAGCACACGCAGCGGCAACTGGTCGGCGACCTCATCACCAAAGCCTTCGGCGGTTCGGCCGCACGCCTGGTCATGCACGCCCTCAGCACGCATCCTGCATCAAAGGAAGAACTCGCCGAGATCCGCCGCCTCATCGAACAGGAGAAGCGCAAATGAGCGTCGTCGTCGCCCTCTCGTTGCTGCATTTCATCTGGCAAGGCGCGCTCATCGGCGCGACGGCGTGGCTGCTTATGAAACTTGCCCGCACGGCGAATGCGCGCTACTACATCGGCGTCGCCGCGCTCGTGCTGATGGCGGCAGCGCCGGTGGTGACTGGGTATGCAGGCCGGCCTGATCTTGAAGGCCGGCGTTCTGTCGACAATGCGAACGCTGCGCCTGTTGAGTACGTAGGCCGGCCTGGTCTTGAAGGCCGGCGCCCTACAGATGATTCGAACGCCGCGCCCGTGGAGTACGTAGGCCGCCCTGCTCTCGAAGGGCGGCTCTCTTTCGCGCTCACGAAGATCTACTCCGTCCGCGTCTCGCCGTTTGCAGCCAACCTGCTGCTCGCGTCGTGGCTGCTCGGCGTCGCGTTGCTGTCCGTGCGCCTCTCCATGGGCTGGCTGATGGCCCGTCGCCTCACGCGGACCTTCGTGCGTGAGCCGCGTCTCGAGATTCTGTCGAACGCCGAGCGCCTGATGGCCGCGCTCAACATCACCGGCGCCGTGACCGTGCTCGAGTCCGCTCTTGTGCAGGTGCCGACTGCGATGGGCTGGCTGAAGCCGGTCGTGCTGTTGCCCGCGCAGGCGATGACGGGTCTCTCGATTGCGCAGATCGATGCGCTCGTCGCGCATGAACTCGCGCACATCAAGCGGCACGACTATCTCGTGAATCTGCTCCAGTCAGCGATCGAGACGCTGCTCTTCTATCACCCCGCCGTGTGGCTGGTCTCGCGTCGTGTGCGACACGAGCGCGAACTGTGCTGCGACGACGTGGCGATCGCCGTGTGCGGCGAAGATCGTGTCACCTACGCCTCCGCACTCGCGGATCTCGAATCGATGCGTCAGGTGCCCGAGCCGATGCTCGCGGCCAACGGCGGGTCATTGCTCACGCGCGTGAAACGGATCCTGGCGCCTGACGATGTGCAGACAGTGAGAGGGCGGGGCCACTGGATGGCGGGCGTGGCGATTCTGCTGACAGCCTTGATTGGTCTCGCGTCACAGCGCGTGCAGGGACGGCAAGTGGTGTCGGGCATCGTCGACGGTGTCGTGCAGGGCGTGACCGGCGGCATTGTTGGCGGCGTGAAGGGCGACGTGACCGCAGGCGTCATTGGCGGCGTGAAGGGAGGCGTCGAAGGTGGCGCAGCAAGTGGCGTTGCGGGCGGTGTCTCTGACGGCATCGTCGGCGGAGTGGCAGAAGGGGATAGTTCGGCGGAACAGAAGATCGCCGTCGGTCAGCGCATTCGACTGGAAGTGATGGTCAGTGGCGCTTCGACAAAGCTCACTGCGCGCCAGGCAGACATGCTGATTGCCAGCGCCTACACCGATTGGAACCGTGCCAAGGGCGACGCGGAGAGAGCAAAGGCGGAGGCAGACCGTCTCAAACTCTACGCCTCAAGTTCGGACGGAGTCGTCATGAGCACGGCGACTTTGCCAGCCGTGACGGCAGACGCGTTTGTCGTGAACTACATGAACCAACTTGAAGAGTTGGATAAGTCCAAGAAGCGCCTGACGGCCGAAAACGGCTACGGCACCGTTCATCCGAGGATCGTTGCGATTGATGCTGATATCGCGTCAGTGAATCGGCAGATCAGGCTGCGCGTCCAGTCAATGGTGGATGCGGCCCGAACTAAGCATGAGGACGCCAGTGCCACCGAACAGCGCCTGAGGCTTGCGTATGAGGCGCTGACTCAGGGAGCGAACACCACGGCGCCGAGCCGCAGTATGGACATCAGCAAGGACTACACCGTTCAGGAAGACGGCACGATCCTGGTCCCGTACGCCGGCAAGGTGAACGCGGCCGGACTGACCGTTGCTGCGTTGCAAATGGCTGTGCGTGCAGCCCTGCGCGCAAAGCAGGTGATGGCGACGAGTGTGCTGGTGTCGATCGAAGGCCGCGCGCCGAGTGCGTTGCCGGGTGAGATCAACCCCGGCGTTCGTCCGGTCAACCTCGGCCCGTCCCTGTTTGAGATGTTGGCGACGGCACCGCCGATTGGGCCGGCCACGCAGATGCGGCCGTACCGCAGTGGCCAAAGCGAGCAGCCTGTGGTGCCTCCGGTTCCAACGAACGCGCCGCCGAAGCAGGTGCCCGGCTACGTGATTGGCCCAAACGATGTCCTTCACGTCACGGTCTATTCCGGCGGCGTGTCGCAGGCTGATTTCAGGCAGATGGAATACACCGTGCAGAAGGACGGCACCGTCGCACTGCCGCTCCTGTACAACCAGGTCAAGGTTGGCGCTTTGTCGATCACCGACGCGGACGCGGTGATCCGCAAGGCGCTTCTGGATGGGAAGATCTTCGATGACTGCCAAGTCGACATCACCGTCATGGGCTATCACTCGTCATCCATCAAGGTTCAGGGCGCTGTGCGGAATCCGGGCAACATCGCCATGACAGCCGACCGACTGAACCTCTCAGACGCGCTCAACAAGGCGAATGGACTTCTGCCTTCCGCGGGCCGGCAGATTCGCGTGAAGCGTGCGAGTGGACAGTCCGCTGCGACCGTCGGTCACATGTTCGAGGGATGGGAAGTCTACTCGCGCGACGACCTCGACAACGGCCAGCTGGCAGATGTGCAGCTCCTCGACAACGACACGATCGATGTGCCTGTTGCGCCGAAGTTCTTTGTTCAGGGCTCAGTCGGGATGCCAGGCGAACACCAGTGGGAGCCGAATCTCACACTGGAACGAGCATTGCTGAAAGTTGGCGGCGTGAAGCCAGAGGGCGCCGCGAACCGAATTCAGATTACTCGCTATGACCCGAAAGCGAGGGTCAACAAGCCGGTCCCGATCGACCTCAAGTCAATGATGACCTTCATCATCGAGCCCAACGACGTGATCATGGTGCCGAAGAAGCGGATGTAGGCACTACGCCATCTTCGGATGGCGATCTTTCCACTCCGTCGCCTGCTCGAACGCCATGGCGACGCGCGCCATGGTGCCTTCGTCATACAAGCGGCCGGTCAACATCAGAATCTGCGGTGCGTTGTTGACGATGCCGCACTTGACCGCCATCGCCGGGTGGCCGGTGAGGTTGGTCGTGGCGAGCGTCTGATCGCTGCCCGCATGCAGGATGACCTGATGCTGGCTCATGAGCTTGTCGAATTCGCGCATCAGCAACACACGCGCGCGCTGAGCACGGATGTACTCGACCGCCGGAACGAACCGCGCCGTCTTGAACGTGTTTGGCCACGTGCTCCGCGACTGGCCCGTCGCGAGTAAGTCCACTTCGCCATTGCGCGTGACATCGTCAAACGATGCCGCCGCTTCGGTGGTGAGGATGAAGCTGATCGCATTGGCGATCGACATATCCGGCAAGTCCACCGCTTCGATCTTTGCGCCCAGCTTCCGATACGTCGCCAGCACATCGTCGAAGTTCTTGCGTCGCTCCGCCTGCTGTTCCGGCGTGAGCCCGCCACCACCACGACCACCCGCAGCGCCCGCACCACCGCCACCTGCCCGGCCTGCCGGAGCTGCGGCGCCCGCCGCGGGAGCAGAGGCGGGCGGAGGCGCATCGAACTCGCTCTTCACATACCCGATCTTGATCCCCGCAAGCGGCAGCGCCGGATTCCACGTGAACGCTGCGTCAGCCACTGAGCTGTCTTTCTTGTCGGGTCCGTAGATCACGTTCAGCACGAGCATCGTGTCTTCCACGTACCGACACATCGGTCCGAGCTTGTCCATCGTGTTTGACAGCGCCATCGCGCCGTAACGGCTCACGCGGCCGTACGTCGGACGGAGTCCGACGACGCCGTTGGCCGTCGAGGGAGAGATGATCGAGCCCTGCGTCTCGGTGCCGATGGCGAAGGCCACACAGCCGGCGGCTGTAGCCGAGCCCGGACCGGCGGATGAACCGCTGGAGCCGCGACCATTCCACGGATTCTTCGTCTGGCCGCCGAACCACTGGTCGCCCTGTGCCAATGCGCCGAGCGTCAGCTTGGCGCAGAGCACCGCCCCGGCTTCCGTCAACCGATCCACGACGCTCGCGTTGTAGTCGAAGACCTGTTCCATGTAGGGCTCGCCGCCCCAGGTGGTCTTGATGCCCTTGGTGGCCAGCAGATCCTTGCCGCCCCACGGCATGCCATGCAGCGGGCCCTTGTATTTGCCGGCTTTGATCTCCGCATCGGCCTGCGCGGCTTGTTTCAACGCGAGGTCTTCGGTCAGCGTGACGTAGAAGTTGAGCGTCGGCTGATAGCGCTTGAGCCGGCCGAGATACATCTGCGTGAGTTCCGTCGAAGTGACGAGCTTGCGTTCGATCAGCGCGGCCAGGTGGGTGACCGGCCAGAACGCGACGTCTTCGAGATTCGCGGGCCGCTTCAGCGTGAGTGGTGCCTTCGTGTAGTTGAGTTTCGCGCCTGGCGTGGCCGGGCCCTTCGGTTCCTGCCCCGGCAGCGACGGCTTGAAGATGATTGCCGGATCGATCTCCGGCCCAATGTTCACCTGCCGCAGCCGCGTGTAGGTCGCGAGGTTCTGATTCAGCCCGCGCGCCATCGCCGCTTCTTCTTCAGAGTGGAAGTCGAGGCCGGGAATCTTCTCCGCGCACTCGATCGTCTCGGCCGTAACCGGTCCCGTTGGTGCCTGCGGGCCCTGCTGCGCAAACGTCTTCGTGGCCATCGCTCCAGCCACGGCCACCGGCACGGTCTTCAGGAATTTGCGGCGCGTCTCTCGGGACATTACTTCTTCTCCTTGAATCCAGCGGGAATGGCCGTGTCGCTATCAGCGACCGCGGTCTCAATCGACATCACTTCATCAGTGGACGTGAACACTTTGGAACGCGCCTCACCGGTCTTTGGCTTCGGCGCCACACGGCTCGCGAGCCGGCCCATCAGGCCGCCGCCACCGCCACTCGACGGTGCGGGCGCCGCTGCCGCTTCTTCCGCGCTCTTGACGGCTTCAACCACCGTCGTCGTGACGAGCGCCGTGCCCTGCAGCTTCTTGCCCTCGGCCGCCATCTTGTCGGCCAGTTCCTTGAACGACGGATACTGCGCGAGGAGCGTGCTCATCTGCGCCGGGTCAACCTTCATCAGCATGTCGCCATAGACGGCCTTCGCGAACTTTGCGTCGAACTCGGCGACCTCATCGAGCGCCGCGATCTTGGGCGCCAGCCACATCGTGCTCGTCATCTCCATGCCGCCGCCGGCCTCGAGCGTCTTGTCCTTCTCGTGGAGTGTGATCGTCAGCACCACTTCGTGCGTGTCGTAGCCGGCGATCTTCTTGGTCTGGCCAGTCTCTTTGACCGACGCACTGACTTCGTACTGCTTGCCCGACTGTTTCGGATCCGTCGGCTGATCGTCGCCTTTGGCCGACTTCGCATCCTTCTGCGCCTTCGCCTGCGCGTCCTGCCACTGCTTGCGCAGCTCGGCGAACGTCGTCACGCGATATTCCTTCCGCTTGATGTCGAGGTCGTAGACCTTCTCCTCGGCGAGATCGATGATGCGGCCCGTCGACGGGGTCGTGCTCATCTGGCGCGCGCCCTTGACCGCCATCGTGCTGACGACGCCGTCTTTGGCGGCGTCACCGGCGAAGCGATTGACGAGACCGCCGAGCATGCCACCGAGCTGAAAACTGGCTTTGTGCTGCGTCTTCACATCTGCGCGCAGGATGGGCGCAGCGGTGAGGACCAGAGCGATTGCGAAAAGAAACGACGATGTGCGCTTCATTGGGCCCTCCGAGTGGGGAAGCGAAGGTATTCTATGACCACTGATGCCTCTGCGTATTGCCATCTGCCTCGCCGCACTCGTTCTTGTGGGTGGTGTGGGCGTTGGCTGGCTCAGGGCCACGCCGGCCCAGATCGCCACGGCGACTGTTCCGGGGCCGACGGTTCGGCAGGCGGTCACGGCCGGCGGCTACATCTACATATCGACGATCAAGCCCGCCGCACCGCTGATCGATATCGCCGGCCAGACCCAGTCGGTCTTCGATCAGCTCAAGACGATTCTCGAAGCCAACGGCTCGTCAATGTCGCAGCTCTGCAGCGTGCAGGTCGCACTCAAGAGCGCATCAGATTTCGCGGCCATGAACACGGCCTATGCGGAGGTCTTCACGCCCGCGCCGCCCGCTGTGGCCTCGCCGCCAACGCGCACGACATTCGTCTCGTGGCTGCGCGGCGCGACGCTCATCGAGATCAGCGCGGTGGCCGTGCCGAACGGCGCGTATCGCGAGGCGATGCAGCCTGTCGGCTGGGCCAGGAATCCCCGTCCCTACAGCTACATCGTCAAGACCGATGACCTCGTGTTCTTCTCCGGTCTCGTCTCGCGCCGTGGCAGTGACGATGCGGTGGTGAAGGGCAATCTGAAGTTGCAGATGCAGACGGTGCTCGATAATACGGGGACGCTGCTCGAGACGGCGGGGCTCACCTACGACGACATTGTGGCGGCGCGCGTGTATCTCACGTCGCCGTACGACTTCCAGGACATGAACGAGATCTACGGCGATTACTTTCAGAAGGCCGCGCCGGCGCGCGCGACCGCCGTCGTCGATCTGATGAACGCGGACTCGAGCGTCGAGATCACATTCACGGCATCGCAAAAGCCGAAGACAGTCATCGGTGGACAGGCCGCAAACGGATTGCCCGTTAGCCTCGCGATTCAGGCCGGGCCGCGTGTGTGGCTCTCTGCGGTGATTGGGGACACCGACAAGCACGCCGGCAAGGTCGCCGAGCAGACGAGTGACGCGTTCGAGCACCTGCGCAGCACACTCACGATCGCGGGCCTGAGCTTCGCGGACGTCGTCGACACGACGGTCTACATGCGCGACACGTTTGAACTGCCGGCGTTCGACGCCGTCTTCCGTCAGATCTTTCCAAACAATCCACCGGCACGGTCGCTCACGGGTGCACGACTTGTCGTTGAGCCAGGGCTGGTGGAGATACTCGCGACTGCGATAAGAAGGTAAGCGGGTAAGCGGGTAAGCGGGTATAGCGGGTGCGACGGGTGAGCGAGTAACCGTGCACCTGCCGCACCTGCCGCACCTGTCGCCCCCGCTCACCCGAGCACCCGCTATACCCCTCACCCGCTTACCCGCGCACCCGTACAATGCCCCATGCGTTCCGAACTGAGAGCGATGCTCGCGCTCGCTCTTCCCGTGATCCTGTCGGAACTCGGCTGGATCATGATGGGGATCGTCGATACCGTCATGGTCAGCCCACTCGGCCCGGCCGCGCTTGGCGCGGTGGGCACGGGGTCAACGATCTTCATCGCCGTTGCCATCTTTGGGATGGGCACGTTGTTCGCGCTCGACACGTACGTCTCGCAAAGTTTCGGCGCCGGCCGCATTGACGAGTGTCACCGCTGGCTATTTGCCGGCGTGCAACTCGCGGTCGTTCTCGCCATCATTCTCAGCGGCTTCGCCTACGGCATCGTCCTGTTGCTCCCGCGCTTCGGCTTTCATCCCGCGGTGCTCGCGATCATTCAGCCCTACGTCGCGCGGCTGATCCTGTCGGCGACGCCGCTCCTCGCCTACGCGGTGTTCCGTCGCTACCTGCAGGCGATGAACGTCGTGCGGCCGGTGATGGTGGCTCTCATCAGCGCCAATGTGATCAATGCCCTGGGCAACTACGCGTTTGTCTTCGGCCGATGGGGCGCGCCGGCGCTCGGCACGAATGGCTCGGCCTACGCGACGCTCGTCGCGCGCATCTACCTCGCTGTTTTTCTGTTCCTCGTCATCTGGTGGCGCGAGCGCAGGAATCCGTCGGGGTTGCACGATGTGCCGTTCGTTATCGACCTGACGCGCATGTGGCGCATCCTGACCCTCGGCGTGCCCGCGGCGTTGCAGATCTCTCTGGAAGTCGGCGTCTTCGCGATGGCGTCGTCCCTCGCCGGCAGGATCTCGCCCCAGGCGAGCGCGGTCAATCAGGTCGTGCTCAACATCGCGAGCTTCGTCTTCATGATTCCGCTGGGCCTGAGTTCGGCCGCGGCGGTGCGCGTGGGCCAGGCAGTGGGACGACGGGATCTGTCTGGTGTGCAGCTCGCGGGCAAGAGCGCGTTCTTCCTGGCGAGTGTCTTCATGCTCGTGACGGCCGGCATCTACGCTGTGGCACCGCGCCAGTTGCTCGGTCTCTTCACCGTGGATGAGGCGGTGCTGCGCGTGGGGACCACGGTCCTGCTGATTTATGGCGCGTTTCAATTGTTTGATGGCTGGCAGTCGGTGGCCACCGGCGCCCTGCGCGGACTCGGCGATACCCGCACACCGATGGTCCTGAACCTGTTCGGCCACTGGGCGGTGGGGTTGCCGCTCGCCTACTGGTTGTGTTTCAACCGGAACTGGGGTGTGTTTGGCCTGTGGCTCGGGCTGTCTATCAGCCTTACTATTGTCGGCATTGTGCTGACGACGGTTTGGTATGCACGGTCGCGCACGCTCAATGTGGGAGGCACGTTTTGATGAAACGCTCGATGCTCGTCGCAGTGCTCGGTATCTCGGTCCTGGCTCTGGCCTGTGGGGGCGGCACGTCCGCGCCAACCGCTGATGAGGCGCAGAAGTTCATCGCCGAGGCCAACACCGCCCTATTGAGGCTTGGCGTAGAGGGTCAGCAGGCCGAATGGGTTGCGGAGAACTTCATCACTGAAGACACGGAGGCCATTGGTGCGCGCGCCAATCAGGCCTTCAACGACGCGACGGCGAAATACGCCAAGGCTGCGGTTCGATTCGACAAAGTGGACGTGCCGGCCGACACGCGTCGTCAGCTCACGCTGCTGAAGGTGGCGCTCACCCTGGCCTCGCCGTCGGATCCGAAGCTGTCCGAAGAGATGTCGAAGCTTGTGTCGTCGATGACCGCGACGTATGGCAAGGGCAAATGGTGTGCGGATCCCGCCAAGCCCGCCACGTGCATGGACGTCGACGCGGTCACCGACGTTCTCGCCAACTCGCGCGACCCTAAGAAGCTGCGCGAGACGTGGGAGGGCTGGCAGACGATCTCGGTGCCGATGAAGAAGGACTACGGCCGCTTTGTCGAGCTTGCCAACTCTGGCGCGAAGGAACTCGGGTTTGCGGATTCTGGCGCGATGTGGCGGGGCAAGTACGACATGGCGCCCGACGACTTCACGAAGGAACTGGACCGTCTCTGGGAACAGGTCAAGCCGTTGTATCTGACGCTGCACGCGTATACGCGCATGAAGCTGCATGACAAATACGGCGACGCGGTGCCGGCCGAGGGCCCGATCCCGGCCTACATGCTCGGCAACATCTGGTCGCAGGACTGGTCGAACGTGTACCCGATGGTGGCGCCGGCCGGCAGCGACGCGGGCTACTCGCTCACCGACATCCTCAAGAAGCGCAACACGAGCGCCGTCGACATGCTGAAGATCGGCGAGCGCTTCTACACCTCGCTCGGTTTCCCGAAACTCCCTGACACATTCTGGAAGCGATCGCTCATTACTCGACCGAAAGACCGAGACGTGGTCTGTCATGCGAGCGCGTGGGATGTCGACGCGGTTGACGACCTGCGCGTGAAGATGTGCATCACGCAGACCGAGGAAGACTTCAACACGCTCCATCACGAACTCGGCCACAACTTCTATCAGCGCGCCTACAACACGCTGCCGCCGATCTTCCGCGACAGCGCGAACGACGGGTTCCATGAAGCGATCGGCGACACGATCGCGCTGTCGGTGACGCCGGAATATCTCGTGAAGATCGGCATGCTCGACAAGGCGCCCGACGCGTCGCATGACACCGGCCTCTTGATGAAGAAGGCGCTCGAGAAGATCGCGTTCCTGCCGTTCGGCTTGCTCGTGGACCAGTGGCGCTGGCAGGTGTTCTCCGGCCAGGTGAAGCCTGAGCAGTACAACACGGCGTGGTGGACGCTACGCACCAAGTACCAGGGCATCACGGCGCCCTCACCCCGCGGCGATGAGTTCTTCGACGCCGGCTCGAAATATCACGTCGCGGCCGTGGTCCCGTACACGCGCTACTTCCTGGCTGCAATTCTGCAGTTCCAGTTCCACCGCGCGCTTGCGAAAGAGGCAGGCTGCACGTTGCCGCTTCATCGCTGCTCGATTTACGACAGCGCAGCGGCCGGCAAGAAGCTGAACGCCATGCTCTCGATGGGCGTGTCGAAGCCGTGGCAGGATGCGCTCGAAGCGATGACCGGTTCGCGTCAGATGGACGCCACGGCGATCATTGACTACTTCGCCCCGGTCAAGAAATACATGGATGACGAACTGGCGAAGAGGAATGTGAAGGCCGGCTGGTAGGTGTGCCGGACGTCTCTGTTGTCGTCAGCAACTTCAACGGCGCGAAGTACCTCCCGCGTCTGTTGGCGTCGCTGGCGGCGCAGCGCGACGTGACCCTCGAGGTCATTGTGGTCGATCGTTGCAGCCGCGACGAGTCGACGGCGATTCTGGCCGCCCATCCAGATGTGAAAGTGCTCAGCGAGCCGCCCGAGTCGGGGCTGGTCAGTGGCTATGCCGTCGGTGCGGCTGCGGCCAGTGCCGATCTCCTGTTCTTCTGTAACGAAGATATGTGGTTCGATCCAAATTGTCTGACGCGACTCGCGGCACGCATCCGATCGGCCGCAGACATCGGCGCGGTGGATCCGTGGCAGTGGACGTACGACGGCGTCAGGCTGATTCACGCCGGCACGCGGTTCGTCGAGACCGCGCTGTATCAGAACAGCCCGGATCCGTCGCGCAGACCGAACTTCGTCGTGCCGCTGGCGGCGGGGGAGGCCGTGCCGTTCGGATGCGCGGGAGCCGTGCTGGTGCGTCGTGATGTGTATGACGATGTCGGAGGGTGGGATCGATCGTTCTTCCTCGACGTCGAAGACCTCGATCTCTTCATTCGCTTTTGGCAGACAGGCTGGCGAGTGGTCGTCGAACCCGAGGCCAAGGTGTATCACGCCGTGGGCGTGTCGAACACGCAGGTGATTGCGGGTGCCGTGCCTGTGAGCCGACGCCGGTACGTGTCTGGTCGCGCCAGTGTGCTGGTGATGGTGGTGAAGTATCTGCCCTGGACGAGTGTGGCGTCGGTGTCGGCGCTGTGGGTTGCGGCGTCGTTGCGGCGCCTGTTGTTGTTGCGCTGGTCGAAAGTCGCGTGGGATGTCTCTGCGGCTCGCGAGGTGTGGTCACGCCTCGGCGACGCGCTGTCGTATCGGCGCTCCCACGCGCAGGTGAACCGCCGGCGCCCCGTGCGCGAGTTCTTCCGCACGAAAGAGTTTCAGTCGCGCCCGCCGGCCTAAAGGCCGGCGGCTCCACCACCGCGTGCGGCCGGTCTTCAGAACGCCCAGCAGAGGATCCGGCTCTTCTTCTGCCCCTGCGCCATGTCGATCACCCGGACGTCGGCGGCTCCGGCGGCCTTTGCGGCACGTTTCAACGTGAGCAGATGTTCACTCTTTGAGACCAGGGTGGTGAACCAGATGCAGAGCCGTGGTCGCAGCGCGCTCTCGGCGATCATGCGCTGGATGAAGCCCACTTCGCCGCCGTTGCACCAGAGTTCACCTGCCTGGCCGCCGAAGTTCAACGCCGGGCTCGTCTTGCTGAGCCCGAGGTTGCGCCGCTTCCGCTGCGAGCCTTCCGCCGCCTCAGCGGCTGAGGCATGAAACGGCGGATTGCACATCGACGCGGCGAAGGTCTCACCGGGTGTGGTCACGTTGGCGAAGCACGCATTCGCGTTCGGCTGCCAGCGACATTCGATGAGCTTGGCGATGGGTTGATTGATGCGCACAATCTGACGCGCCCAGTGCATCGCAGGCTTGTCGGTCTCGGTGCCGACAAACTGCCATCCGTACTCGCTGGCGCCGATCATGGGAAAGATCGCGTTGGCGCCCGTGCCAATGTCGAGGATCTTTACAATGGCACCGCGCGGAATCGCCTCCTCGTCGTCGTCACTCAACAGATCGGCGAGGTAATGCAGATAGTCGCTTCGACCGGGGATCGGCGGACAGAGCGCGCCCTTGGGCAAACTCCACTGCAGGCCATAGGCGTCAGCGAGCAGTGCCTGATTGAGTGCCAGCACCGCATCGGGATCGGCAAAGTCGATGGTGGTCGTGCCGTACCGATTTTCGCCCGCGAATTCGGCCAGTGCGGGGCTCTTCTTGATGAGGCGAGGGAAGTCGTAGCCGTCCCGAAAGCGGTTTCGCGGGTGCAGCGGATTCTTGCCGAGCGTCTTGGTCACCGATGGCCACCGAAACGGACGCCGACGCCAATCGTCATCGACTGACGACCCGCCGCTGCAGGGACCACTTGCTCAGGGCTCGGGTTGTAACTGGAATTGGTTCGCTCAGGCCAGCCGATCCATCGCAGTCTGAACGAACCAACGATTGAGACGCCGTGGCTGGCGGGAGACACGATATCTGCGCCGATCAGGAAACCTGCCGCAGAGCGGCTTGTGGACGAGTCAGGTCTCGAGAGGGTGTGCGTGGGATTACCCGACGTTGTGATCACACGATTCTGTTGCGCGAGGCTGTCAGTCGCATGCATGAGGACAACGCCAATCACCGGCTCGAACGAAGCGCCGACCGCGCTACCGGCGCGCAGCCGCAGTTGTGCCGACATCGAGCGGTCAGCGTGCTCGTAGGTCCCGGTCGTGATGTCACTGTCAGTGTGGGAAAGCCCATCGTACGACGAGTGCCCAGTGTGGCTCTGGGCCAGTGAACCCGAGATTTCAAGCGCGAATTGGTGCGTGATAAAGACGCCGAGCATGCCGACCACGCCAGGTGAGGTTCCGGTCGCGTCGCCGCAGAAGATGCCGCGGTTGCCCGGCGGCACACACGGCTCAGCGGCCGCCGTGTTGTGTTGGAGGCCCAACGAGACGCCGACATAGACCGGGCTCCTCGCCGCTTGCGGTGCCGGCTGCTGCGCGCTGGCAGTCCGCGCACAGACCAAGAGCACACACACGACAACTGATCGGATCAGCGCGCGCGAGTCAGTCGATTCCACCGTTCAGATTATCTATCGAGATGAGAGGCCATCGGGCCCGTGGACCTGTCCGGTGTTGAGTGCTTGCCGCAACCCCCGCTAGGAGGAGGAGGAGAGGAAGTCGCGGAGTGCGCCGCAACCCTGGACAGATCCCCGGACCCGATGGGGTGGTTTCCGAGAGGGTGGTCGTGACGGCCGACATACGCGGCCGTACCGACCTTTTGGTGCGAGGCCGACATTCAGCCTCGAAGAGCAGAATGCCAGCCCGTTGCGGCAACACCGCAACGAAACGGTTTCGTGTGCGTTAATACCGCGCTGAACCACCCGGCAGCACCCGTGGGCGAGGTGACAGCGCGACCGTCGTTGATGCGCCCCAGGTGATTTCGGTGCCGGCCGCACCTCTGTGCGCGTTCCAGAGTACTTCGCGCACGGTCATGCGCCTGGACGCCATGTCGATCGTTGCCAACTGAAACGACATCACGGTCTCGTCGTTCGCTGAGAAGTTGCCCTTCATTGGTGAGTCGACCCGGAACACGTGCAGCGCGAGCGACTGATCCGGCCCCGTCCAGTCGTAGAACTGATTCCAGTTCGAGTTGCCGTGAAAGTACGCAGTCACATTCGGATGGTCGGCGAGGAATCGCTCGAGACCCGCCTGTTCGCGCACCGATGGCGCCTCAATGGTCGGACCGTCGTCGAGCGCGTCCACCAGCAGATTCTCGAATTTGTCGGTGGCGTTGATGTCGTGCAAACCAGCAGGGTTCGTAAAGTGTTTCCCCTCGGCATCAGGCTGATCGTGGGTCACCAGCATGACCGGCATGTTGGCCGGGATCGATGCCAGATCGCGCGCGATCCATGCGCGCTCTGAGGAGTCTGGCCAGACGGTCAGGAAGATAAAGTGCACGCCGCCAATATCGCGCGTCGTCTGCACGCGATCCCGCGGGTAGCTGAAGGAGGCCGGCGTCAGCGGCACGTTGGGCCGCATCATCAAGTTGTAGATGCCGATGAGCGAGGTCGGATCAGTCGCCGGCACCATGGGCCGGTGGTATCCGATGGCGTTCGAGACGTCATGGTTGCCAGGCACCACGAACACCGGTGATCGCTGGCCCTCGTGATTCTGCAGCCGCACGCCCTGCAGATACACACGCTGGAACTCTGTCCATGAGACCGACGCAGGCTGGATCTGCTCGGTGTCTGTGGTCTCGGAGCGATTGGCGATATCTCCGGCATTCGCCACGAAATCGATCGAGCCCACTGACGCTCCGCCACCGATTCCGCCATCTTTGGGAATCGCTGCCGATGGCAGCGCGTTGATCGTGGCGACGAGCGCCTCATTGACGATCGCGGCGTCCACGTTCGCCTGGCCCCGGAATGCCTTCCGCGTCAGTCCGAAGTGCGAGTCGGACGTGAACACGAACTGCACGATCTCGGTGGGCACGGCACTCGATGCCCCAGCGTTCACGACAAACAAACACAGGAGGGCGACGGTGACCAGTCTTCGCATGACACGACGCTATCGGCGGCATGTAGCGACGCCGTATCGTGCGTGCAACATCGGCGACATTTCAGATCTCTTTCAGAAACGACGCAACCGCGTTACATGCGATTGCTACGGTGTGCCTCGTAAGTCGCTTGATTCCCAGGAGGCACTACATGTTTCGTGTGTTTACCAAAGTGCGGATGACGATGTGCATCGTTGCCGCCATGCTCGTGTTCTCGCCCGTTGGTCGTGGCGTCGTGTTTGCGCAGACCGCGCTGGTCTCTCTGACTGGCACGGTGCTGGATCCAGAAGGCAAGGCGGTTGCGAACGCCGCCGTCGTGGCGCGTCATCTCATCACGAACGCGTCGGCGACTGCGGTCACCGACGACAAAGGCCGATTCTCCATTGCGGCACTGCCCCCGGGGCGCTATGCCGTCGATATCACCGCAAACGGTTTTGCGATCGACACACGCAACAACGTGGAAGTCATCGCCGGCAAGACGGCGACGCTGAACTTCACGCTGGCGGTCGGCGCCATCAACGAGCAGGTCGACGTGTCGGTCACGCTGCCGGGCGCGGCGCGCATGGCGCCATCGCAGGGATCCCTGGAGGCGAGGTCGGCGACCTCCTCGATCAGCGATCAGTACGTGCGCGACTTCACGGCGCCAGTGTCGGACTTCAGCCAGGTGATTCAGATGGCGCCGGGCACATTCAGTTTCAGCGCGAACGGCCCCGGCCTCAGCGATACCAAGACGTTCTTTCGCGGGTTCAAGGACGGCTATTACTCGATGACGTTCGACGGCATTCCGTTCAACGATACGAATGACCCAACGCATCATTCGCACGTGTTCTTCCCGTCGCAGTTCGTCGGCGGCACGGTGCTCCAGCGGAGTCCCGGTTCGGCGGCCTCAATCGGGCCGTCCACGTTCGGCGGGTCGATTGAACTCCAGTCGCGTCACTTCGACCAGAACATGCACGGGAGTGTCACGATGTCGGCCAGCTCGTTCAACACGAAGCTCTATGACTTTCAGTTCGACTCCGGCGCGATCGGCAAGTCGCACCTCTATGTTGATGCACACGACATGTCGTCCGATGGCTTTCAGATGTTTAACAGCCAGAAGCGCAAAGGGTTCTCGGCCAAGTACCTGCTGGCGATCTCGCCGACGACCTCGCTGACCGCGTTCTCCGGCGTCATCCGCTACAAGAGCAACACGCCCGACACGAAGGGCGCGACGCGCGACCAGGTCGCCAAGTTCGGGCGGAACTACCTGCTGACCAACAACCCGGCGGACCCGAACTACTTCGGCTACAACTTCTACGACGTGCCGACCGACTTCGAATACGTCGGTTTCCGGACGGATCTGGGCCACGGCTGGGTCGTCGACAACAAGGTCTACACGCTCTACTACTACAACAAGCAGAACTTCAACAGCCCGACCACCATTTCGGCGACGAGCGCCACGGACAAGTTGAACAGCTACCGCAAGTACGGCAACCTGCTGCCACTGACGCAGACGTCGCGATTCGGCGTCCTGCGTACGGGCCTGTGGTACGAATACGCCAAGACGGATCGCTATCAGACCCCGTCGGATCCGCGGACGTGGGTCAACGCCGCGCTGCCGAATTTCCACGAGAAGTTCAACACGACGACGATCCAGCCGTACATCGAATATCAGTTCCAGCTCACGTCGCGTCTGCGCGTGACGCCAGGCTACAAGATGGCGAGCTACAAGCAGGACTTCACGCAGTTTGCTGACAACGGCAAGACGGTCGGCAATCTCGGTGGCGCGCCGTTCATTCAGCACTCGGTCACCTACAAGTCGTACCAGCCGTCGTTCGATGTGCACTACCTCGCGCAGTCGAACTGGTCGATCTACGGGCAGTACGCGACCGGCAGCAACATCCCGCCGAGCAAGGCATTCGACACGAAGAATGCCGCGACCGTCGTGACGCCCAAGCCGATCGAGGCCAAGACGTGGCAGGCGGGCACCGTGTTCAAGCACAACCGTCTCACTCTGGACGTCGATGTCTACAAGACCGAATTTGACAACGACTACCAGTCGTCGACCGATGCAGGGGGCAACACGACGTTCTTCGCGGCGGGTAAGTCGACGTCGAAGGGCGTCGAGGTGGAATCGACCTTTGCGGTGGGCGGCGGACTGTTCGTCTATGGCAACGCCACCAAGGGCTCAAGCCGCTACCAGGATACGAACCAGTGGATCCAGAACGCGCCGAAAGACACCGAGACCATCGGGGTCACCTACGGCGACTCGCACCTGAGCGTCGGCGTGTTCGCCAAGCGCATTGGCACGATGTATAACGACAACGGCTCGGCACACGAGGCGTTCACCATCGATCCGATCACGATGACGAACATGTTCGTGAACTACACGCTCAAAGGATCGTCGCTGCTCGGCCGCTCGAAGCTGAAGTTCGGCGTGAACAACCTGTTCGACGTCAACGCGACGACGGGCGTTAATGCGTTCTCATCGAAATCCAATGTGCCCAATGGCGGCGACATTCTGACAGTCACGTCAGCCCGCAGCGTGTCGTTCGCGATCACGTTTGATCTGATGAAGAAGTAAGCGGCTTCACTTCCAGACGAGGCGCCGCGGTGGCCGTGTGGCCGCCGCGGCGTTTTTCATTGATAGACCGCTACTGCACCCCGCCCCGGCCTCCGCGGCCGGCACCTGCAGGCGTTGCGGTGAGCTTTTTCACTTCGTCCTGCCGCTCCAGATAGCTCTGGCCCTTCGTGATCCAGTCTGGGGCCTTCTCGCCCTTGAGGTAGTGGCCGAACCACTGCAGGATGCGCTGCTGGTAGTCCTTCTGATCTTTGTACTGCGAGAGGCCGTGATCTTCCGCGTTGTACTCGATCATCACCACGGGCTTCTTCGCGCGACGGGCAATGTTGTAGAGCTCGACGCCCTGATGGTAGAAGACCGTGCCGTCCTGATTGCCGACTTCAAGCAGCAGTGGCACGGTCATGTTGGCGACGTTGAACACCGCCGAGTTGCGGATGTAGGCCTGCAGATCCTCATAGAGCGGTACTTCCATGCGCTGCTGCCCGGTCTCGATGTGATCGGTCTCCGCAATGCCGGAGCTCCAGTGACCGTTGCCGTAGTTGCTGACCAGGTCCGTGATCGCAGCGCCGGCGATGGCGGTCGCGAGCAGACCCTGCGTGTGCGTGGCGAGAAACGCCGAGTCGAAGCCGCCCCACGAATGGCCGATCACGCCAACGCGCTTCGGATCCACCGCCCCCTTCGCGGTGACGGCCTTGATCGCGGCCGTCACGCACGAGACCACGGACAGTCCAGGTTCACGCGGCTTGAACGTGATGTCGGGCTGCAACACGAAGTAGCCGTGGGTCGTGAAGACCGACGTGTTGTAGTAGTCGCGATCACTCGGCACGACGAACCGGTGCGCGTTGTCTGAGAGCAGCTCGTACATGTAGACGATCATCGGATACTGCTTGCCGGGCTCGTAGCCGGCCGGGTAGTAGAGCGTGCCCTGCAGCTTCTGCATGCCGTGCCACTTGTCGGTGACGTAGTCGACGGTCTCCGTCTTGCCCCACGCATAGTCGCCAAGGAATGCGTTGGTCGTCGTGACCTGCTTCGCGTTCGACAACTGCGGGCCGCTCACAAAGATGTCGGGCGAGTCGTTGTAGTCCTGCACGGTGTGCACGAAGACGTCGGCATCCTTGGCCTTGCCGAGCCCCGTCACCGACTTGTCGGCGAAGACGAGTCTCTCGACAGCCGCGCCGGGCTTGAGCAAACCGTATCCCGACTTCTTCGACGTGGTGCCAAAGAGCGCGACGTACTGCGGCTTCGAGAGATCTACACCGTCAGTGGATGCATCGATCGGCGAGAGTCGATGGACAACCATCTCGGCTTTGCCGTCTGTGAGCTTCTTCGCACTCGATCCATCGGCCGCCACGTGCCAGATGTCGTACTTGTCGTACACCACAACGGCAGCATCGTCTTTCGTCCAACCGCCTGTGCCGAACATCGGTTTCTGCTTGGTGGTCTGGTCAGAGTCCTTGTTCACGAATGATGTTGGCACCTTCGCGGTGATGTTCGTGACCGTCTTGGTTGCGAGGCTGATCGTCCAGTACTGATCCGCGTCAACGAAGAGCACATACTTGCCGTTGGTGCTCACTGAGGCGTTGCCGCTCACGTTCATTTTGAGCGGCGTGCGCGCCCCTGTCGTCAGGTCAGCGAGATACAGGTCCGCTGCGCCACGACCGATGCTGCGCTCCATCGCGTACTTGCTCCACTCCGACACCAGCGCCGTGTTGGTGCGCCGAATCGGCGTCACCGTTTCCTGAAAGTCTTTGCCGATCGCCGTCAGCGCGCCGGTATCGAGATGCCAGACCGCGAGCAGATTGCGTCGACGATCCGCATTGGCGCTCAGCTTCTGCTTCGACATCACGTCTGCATCCTGCCAATTCCACACGGCGACATCAGCGGGTTCGACTGGTGGCTCGGCGGCCGCAGTATCACCAGCCGTCGCTGCGCCACGACCTCCGCGCCCCGCAGGTGCAGGCTTGTCTTCCCATTTCGTGAATCCCAGGAACACAGACGTGCCATCATCACTCCACGACGGACGACGGAAGGAGACGAGGCGATTGCCGGCGGGGAACTTCGTGTCCGTGGTTGGGTCGTATGTCAGCTTCTTTTCGGCGCTCGTGCCCGCACCCGTCCACGCGAGGATCTGGTACGTGAGGCCGTCCTTCTTGTCGTCGGCCTTGCTCCGCATCACGACGATGTCCGCCGCATCGTTGCGCCACGCGAGACCGAGGTATCCAGCCGCCGCCGAGTCGAGCACGCGCAGTTCGCCGGTCGCCGCGTTGTAGAGTTGTACGCCGTTGCCGGCCTGATCCGCGGCGCTGATCGTCATCGCCAGCATCGCGCCGGTGTCTTGCCAGCTCTCTTCGCCGACGTTACCGAACGTCATCTCCGCGCCCGTCGACAGATTGCGAATGCCGATGGTGCCGCCGCTCGCCGGGGCATCATCGAGTGCCGCGCCACCGCCGCGCCCACCGCCCGCGCGTCCGGCCGGCGCTGCCGCCGCGGCGGCTCCACCTCCACCAGCGGTCGCCGGTGGATAGCGGCGCACGAGGAGGAACTTGCCATCGCTGCTGAACGAGAAACTCTGGACGTTGTCGATGGAGGTCTTCGTGCCCGCCGCGAGATTCATCAGCGCGAGCTTGTTCTGCACCGGCTGGTTCTGCGCGCGCATGCGATCCTGCTGCGCCTGCGAATAGCCGACGCTCCAGGCCGCCCATTTCATGTCTGACGTGTAGGTGAGCTGGGCGCCGTTCGGCTCAGCGGTGACCTTGCTCGTTGCGAGCTCGAGCAACCGCAGCTCGGTGTCGCGATTCGACTTCGTGACCGTGTAGCCGAGCCATTTGCCATCATTCGACAGACCACCGCCTCCGCCACCACCTCGTCCACCACGACCTCCACCACCACCGCCGGCAGGCGCGATGCTCTCGAACTTGCCGTAGTCGGCAAATCCAGGAATGGGCTTGGATTGTGCGAAGGTCGACAGCCCCGCAGAGAAGGCGAGGGCCGCTACAACAAGGACAAAAGAGGTGCGTCGCATGCGGCAAGAATACACCGCAGGCCGGGCCTATTTGACCGCCGGGTACTTTCTATCAACGTAGTCGTCCACGAGCTTCTGAAACGCCGCCGCCAGCTCGTCATAGTTGCCGCGCATGGTCGTCGCATGCACGCCGTCGATGAAGACGGGGCAGTTGGGCGACTCGCCCGTGCCCGGCAGCGAGATACCGATGTTCGCGGCCTTCGACTCGCCGGGGCCGTTCACCACGCATCCCATCACGGCGACCGTCATCGTCTCCACACCGGGACGCGTCGTCTTCCACGTCGGCATCATCTCGCGCACGTAACCCTGCACGCGCTCGGCGAGTTCCTGGAAGGTGGACGAAGTGGTGCGGCCGCAGCCGGGGCAGGCGGTGATCGATGGTGAGAACGAACGGAGCCCGAGCGCCTGCAGAATCTCGCACGCCGCGTAGACCTCTTCGCGACGATCGCCGCCCGGCTTCGGCGTCAACGACACACGGATCGTGTCGCCGATGCCTTCATTGAGCAGAATGCCGAGCGCAGCCGCCGACCACGCGATGCCCTTCGTGCCCATACCCGCTTCAGTGAGCCCCAGATGCAGTGGCTGCGACGTGCGCTTCGAGAGGTCGCGATACACGGCGATCAGATCGCGCGGCCGAGAGACTTTGCACGAGATGATGATCTGATCCTTGCGCAGACCGCATTCGACGGCGAGATCGGTCGACTGTAACGCCGACAGCACCATGCACTCGTTGATGACTTCTTCCGACGTCAGGCCGAGATGCTGGTCCGTGTTCTCCTGCATCTTCGCCATCACGAGCTCTTGATTGAGTGAGCCGCCATTGACGCCGATGCGCACGGGTTTCTGATTCTGCACCGCGACGTCGCAGATCATCGAGAACTGCTCGTCACGCCGCTTGCCCGTGCCGACGTTGCCTGGATTGATGCGGTACTTGTCGAGCGCGCGCGCCGCGTCCGGATAGCGCGTCAGCAGCAAATGTCCGTTGTAGTGAAAGTCGCCAATGAGCGGCGCCGCACAGCCTGCGTCGAGCATCCGCTGCTTGATCTCGGGCACCGCGGCTGCCGCTTCCGGCGTATTCACGGTGATGCGCACGAGCTCGGAACCCGCACCCGCCAGCTCAATACACTGCTGCGCCGTGGCCTTCGGGTCGGCCGTGTCTGTCATCGTCATGGACTGCACCACCACAGGGGCGCCGCCGCCGATGAGGACAGGCCCTACCTTGACGCCGGTCGTCTTATGAAGTCGAACGCTGATGGACACTGTCTAACATTCTACTGACACTGTCCGTTTTGGCCGACAATAGAGGACGTATGAAGATCTTGAGTTTCCTTGTGGTGTGCCTGAGCCTTGCCGGCTCAGCTTTCTCGCAGTCGACAACGGCCGCGGCGCTGACCCGGCTTGATGCCGAGATCACCAAAGTCTCGCAGCAGGTGACCGGTCTGAAGAAGATTGACCCCACCCTCGCCGTGGCGTCCGAAAAGACACTCACCGAACTGCAGGAAGACCTGACCTACCTGAAGGTCAAGCTGCGCCGTGAGGGCTCAGTGCCGCCGAAGGATCTCGCGGACCTCGGCGACCGGATCGAGACACTTCGCGTGAAGACGCAGTCATCCACCGTGAAGGCCCTGCCCATCATGTCGGACGACCCGGTGCCCGTCGTTGTGAAGGTGCCGGTCGGGACGCAGATGGATGTGCGCATGCAGACGGCGATCTCGTCGGCCACCGCAAAAGTGGAGCAGCGCTTTGAGGCGACGACGCTGGTGGATGTGATGGTGGCGGGCAAGCTCGTGATTCCATCAGGGACGCTGGTTCGCGGTTTTGTCAGCTCCGTGCGACCGGCGGGCCGCCTGGAACGCCGCGGCAGCCTCACGCTCTCGTTCGACGAGATGGTGATCGGCGGCAAGCGGCCGCCCATGCGCGCATCGGTCGTGCAGGCGCTCGATGGCAAGATGGGCGACGATGCCGGCCGGATCGGTGTGGGCGCGGCGGCCGGTGCGATTCTTGGCGGCATTCTCGGTGGTGGCAAAGGGATGCTCGCCGGCATTCTGATCGGCGGCGGCGGCACCATGGCCGCGAGCGACGGCGCCAACGCCGAGCTGCCGCCCGGCACCATTCTCCGCATTCGGCTCGATCAACCGCTCGAAGTCACCGTCGTCAAGTAACCCGCACATCCATCCAATGACACACACTGAACGTATCGCCGAACTCACCGCCACCTTCAACGCGTCGATGGCACGTTTCCTCTCGCGCCTCGACGGTGCGACTCCAGAACAGTTGACGCGCACGCCTGACGATGGTGGTTGGTCTGCGGCGCAGGTGGCGTGGCACGTCGGTGTGATCAACGATGCGTTTGCCGGTCTGATCGATGGCTCTGTGCCGAATGCCCGTCAGGCTCCGGAGGGATTCACCGAGACGCCGTGGAGTGAGATCGCCGAGAAGGTGCCGGAAAAACTCGTGGCCCCCGAGCGCTTTCACCCTCCGGCGATCGTGACGAGTGAAGAGGGCCTTGAAAAAGTCCGGTCCTCGCAACAGCGGATCGTCGACGCGTTGGCGGGCCTGGACCCCGAGCGCGCCAAGCTGACGGTGCGTTCGACCATCGGGACGCCGATCAACCTCTATCAGGTTGGCACGTGGGCGGCCACGCACGTGGCTCGGCATAACGCGCAGGTGAAGCGGCTCCTGGGGGTATAGAATCTCCTCCGCACGTTCAGGAGGAGTTTCATGTCCAGTTCATTCCGTTTGACCGCCGCCGCGTTGATCGCTGGTGCGGCGGGTCTCGTACCCATGCATCTGGCCGCCCAGGCCAAGCCCGCGCCCATGTCCGAGGCGGCGCTGGTCGCCAAGGCCAAGGGCATTCACGATCGCGCCATCAAGGCGGATACGCACAACGACATCAGCGTCAACAACTTCACCGACGCGTGCAACTACACGATGCGCCTGACCAATCAGGTCAATCTCCCGAAGATGATCGAGGGCGACATGGACGTGTCGTTCATGATCGTGTATCAGGGTCAGGGCGCGTTGACGGCGGAAGGCTATGAGCGCGCATACAACGCGGCGCTCGGTCAGTTCGCGGCCATTCATCGGCTCACTGAGAAGATCGCGCCGAAGCAGATCGGTCTCGCGCTGACCCCCGCGGATGTCTATCGCCTCCACAAAGAGGGCAAGCGCATCGCCGTGATTGGTGTCGAGAACGCGTATCCGATCGGCAACGACATCAAGCGCGTCGAGGAGTTCTACAAGCTCGGTGGCCGCTACATGTCGATGGCGCACAACGGCAACTCGCAGATGGCCGACTCGAACACGGGTGAAGTGCAGGGCTATCTCTACGGCAACGGTCTCTCGCCGCTCGGCCGCCAGGTCATCGCGGAGATGAATCGCCTCGGCATGATGGTCGATCTGTCGCATCCGTCGAAGGGTGCCAACCTCGAAGCGATCAAGCTGTCGAAAGCGCCCGTCATCGCGTCGCACTCATCTGCGCGCGCCGTTGCCGATCACAGCCGCAACATGGACGATGAGTTGCTGATGGCGCTCAAGAAGAATGGCGGCGTCGTGCAAACGGTGGCGTTCGCGTCGTATGTGAAAGTGGATCCGCCGCAGCGCGCGGTGGAGATGGCGAAGCTCAACACGGAGTTCGGTCTCGGTGGTGGCGGTCGTGGTGCCGGTGGTGCTGGCGGTGGGGCTCGCGCCGGCGGCGGTGCTGGTGGCGGTGGTCGCGCCGGGGCGCCGGCGGCTGCGGCAGGTGCGCCGACCGCGCCACCATGCCCGATTGAAGATCCGAATGCGCCGGCGGGAGCACGTGGTGGTGGTCGCGGTGGGGCCGGCGCGGGTGGCCGCGGCAATGCGGCACTGGACGCGCTGCCCGCGGACAAGCGCGCGGACTATGACAAACGCCTCGCCGACATCAACGCGAAGTGGCCGGCGGCCGCGCGCGCCAACGTCAAGGACTACGTAGACCACATCGACTATCTCGTGAAGAAGATCGGTGTCGATCACGTCGGCATCTCGTCCGACTTCGACGGCGGCGGTGGCGTGGACGGCTTCAACAGCGCGGCCGAAGCGTTCAATGTCACGCTCGAGCTCGTGCGTCGTGGCTACACCGAAGCCCAGATCGATCAGATCTGGAGCGGCAACCTGCTCCGCGTCTGGGCGCAGGTCGAACAGGTCGCCAAGCAGTTGAAGGGCAAGTAGTAGAGGGGCCCGCTTGTGGAGGGGCCGGCCTTTAGGCCGGCCCTACCGCAGGTTCCTGATTTGCTCCATCAGGGCGTGTTGTTCCTCTGCGGACAACACGCCCTCTTTCATTGCACGCACTATCCCACGGCGGTCCACAACCAGGATGGTGGGCACGTGGTGCAGCTTCGTGCCTTTCGGATCAAACATCGTCACGCGGTCTGCGGCGATGCCGAGTGTCTCCGCGGTCGTCGAGGCATCATCACCGGCCGACGTGAGCAGTACATGAGCGCGCAGCCGCGCGTCACTGTTCGCGACCTGTGACAGCTCGCGATGAAACGGCAGCGCGCGCTGGCACGCCGCGCAGTGGGTCGTGGCAAAGATGAGCACGGTGAAGTCGGCGTGCTCATAGAGCGCGGGTGGCAGATCAGACGCGCGGCCCACGTCGAATGTCGGAGGCACCCATCGCAGGCGTTGCCGGACCCATTCACGACCAGCGGGAAACACGATGGCGGTGGTGGTGGTGGCGACGATCAGGACGAGTGTGATCGCGATGGCGAGTGCTCCGCGACGCACCGCGCGATCGGTCGGAACGTTCATGCCGGTCGCCGGCTAGCGCGTCTTGTGAGACGTGGTGCAGAGGCCGTTGCAGGGCGCGGCCCAAGCCACACCGCACATCGGCCAGCTGATGACAGGCTCGCAGCTGCTGGAGTCTGTGCAGGCGTCACCCGCGGCGCCGCTCACATCACATGAGGTGATGAACTGCGCGGAGCATTCGCAGTCGGCCGCGCGTGCGTGGAGCGTCATCCATTCGCGCACGGCGCTCGTGACGCGTTCGGCAATTGGCAACGATTCAGAGCCGCCGTCGTCAGGGCCGAGGCGCATGAAGAGGTCCGTGGCCGTGCGGCGTCCAAAGACACCGAGACTGACGTCGAAGATGTTGGCGAGTTCGCCGATACGATCGGCTGGCGGGTTGTCGTCAAAGACGTCAGCAGTCATCGCCGAGGCCGCCCGCGCGATGAGCGCGCGTCCGGCGACGTCGAGTTCCTGATGCGTGGCGAGGTAGTTGGTGAGATAGCGGCGCCAGACCTGCGAGCGTTCTTCGGGCTCGAGCGCCGTCATGATCGCGCGGCGATAGAAGTAGGGGTAGGTCTGGATACGCAGCGCGGCGTCCTGCAGGTCGCGGTCGCTGAGGCTCGTGACCCATCGTGAGGCACCCGCGGCCGCATCCGGTGTGCGCAGCGCACCGAGCAAGACCGTTTCCACCGACACCGCGAGCATGGCCACAATCGCGCACGCGATCGCGAGGCGATAGGTCCCGCCGCTCAGCTTCCGGAATTGCGCCATTGCCAAAGTCAGGGGCACATGAAGCCCCATGCAAGTCAACCAATCGTTCGAGAAATCACAAGGCCCTGACGGTGGCGTGGTGAAGGCGAATCCTGAGCACGAGGTTCCCTTCGAGAAAGCCGCCAGGGCCCGTCGATCTATAGAGCAAGACGCCTGCCGGATGTGACCGTCGGAAACATCAATGTTTCAACGGCCGATCGCCTTCCGCACGGGTATTTCGTTCCGATTTGCCCACTCTTCGGGTCCGAACTACTCCGATTCGTCGTCTACGAGTCCCCATCGGCGGCGTTTGAGGAAGAGCCCTTTGCGTGAGATGCCGAGGAGTTGAGCAGCTTCAGCCACGCGGCCGCCGCTGGCCTGCATGGCGCGTTCGACGAATGCGCGTTCGAGTTCCTCGAGGGCGCGCGGCAGTGGTTGATCGAGGCTGAGACGAATGCTCTGGCCGTCGGGGTCGAGGTCCGCGGCCCGGGATTGTGACGCCATCCGGTGCGCCTCGCGCCAGCCCTGTGTCACCGCGGCAGAGAGAAGCGCACTGGTGAGTGTCTGCCCGGGTTCCGACATCGCGACCACGCGTCGGAGTTCATTGGCGAGTTGACGGATGTTGCCCGGCCAATCGTGGAGGAGCAAGGCGGCGATCAAGTCATCGCTCACGCGGAGGCCTGGGCGGTCGCACTCGCGTGAGAAGCGGTTGACGAAGTACGCGGTCAAGGCGGGAATCTCGTCCTTGCGCTCGCGCAGTGGCGGCATCTCGATATGCGCCGTGCCCAGGCGAAAAAAGAGATCGCGCCGAAAGGTGCCGGCCTGCGAGCGTTCGTCGAGGTTCACATTGGTGGCGGCGAGTACGCGCACGTTGGTGCGGGCAGGCCGCGCATCGCCGACGGTATGTACTTCACCAGACTCGAGGAAACGCAGGAGTTTGGGTTGCAGGGCAGATTCGAGATCACCGATTTCATCGAGGAACAGGGTGCCACCTTCGGCGGAACGGATGACACCAGGCGACGACTCGATCGCGCCGGTGAACGCGCCACGACGATGGCCGAAGAGCTGGCTTTCGATGAGATCTTTGGGGATCGCCGAGCAGTTGAACGGCACAAATGGTCCGCGCTTTTGGCGGCTGTGGTTATGAATCAGTCGAGCGATCACGTCTTTGCCGGTGCCGGTCTCGCCCGTGATCAGGATCGGCAGGTTGGTATCGGCCAGCCGCATCACCACGCGCAGGACCTCGGTCATCCGCGGTGATCGAAACACCATCTCGTCGTCGCCGGGGAGCAGCGTCGTCGGCCAGAGGTTCTGGTCATCTGCGGACGACTCGGTATCGGTGGTGCGGTGCACGGCGGCCTGCAGCAAATCGAGCAGGCTTTTCAGCATCGTCACGTCATCCAGCGATTCCACCTGGCGGACGGTCATGAGCACGCGGCGATCGGAACCACGGAGGTCGATGGTGAAGGTCCCGTCGGCGGCAAGTTGCGAGGTGACGGACGTCTCGGGACGGAATTCTTCGCCGGACGTGCTGCGCACGTGGAGCCGCGGTTCGAGCGGCGTGTTGTGAAGCAGCGAAAGCGCGCGGTGCGCGAGAAGGTCAATCGAGGAGCCGGCGCCGAGGATCGTGGCGGCGTCCGAGAGGACGATCGCGCGTTCACTGACGACGGATGTGGGGTGATCGGCGTCGACGGTGACCAGGTTGGGGACGCGGGTGATGGTGCAGGCGGCGCGATCGCGTTGGATGTGCCACTCGTGGAGACGGTTGCCAATGGCGCGTGCCGCTGAGAGGGCGCGATCGAAATGCGCGGCGCCCCTGGTGCGTTCACCACGGAGTGTCAGACACGCGGCCGTGGCGGCCTCGAGCACGATCTGCGGGTCGACGGCCCGCCGCGGGCATACACGAATGGCCGCACCCAGATTCGCATCGGCCTTGGCATGCTCACCGATTCGCGCATACGCTCGCGCCGCGGCGCAGAGCAGCGCCGTGCGCAGCGATCGAAACTGTCGCCGTTCCAATTCCGGATCCGCCTCGCCGGTGATCTCGATGATGCGCTCCCAGTCTTCGAACTGAGCCAGCACCGTGCAGCGCGTGACCTGATGCGCAAAGTCGTACCACGACCGCGCCGGCACATCCTGCGCCTCAATCGCCTGCGCACACTGCTTCAGATACCCGTCACACCGATCGAGGTCCTCCTCGTAAAGCGCGACTTGGGCCAGGTTGTCGAGGACGGCCAACCGAATAAAACTGAGTTCAGAGACTAGCTCGACGGCGTGGTCCAAGTATTCATGAGCCCTTCGAAGATCCGTTCTGCATAGGGCGAGGTAGCCTAGATTTGTCGAGGAGCCCGCTCGAAGGATTCCGAGGCCGTTCGCAACCGAGAGTTCATAGCAGTTCTTAGCAGAAATGGTCGCTCGGTCGAGGTTGCCAGCGATAGTCTCCAGAGACGCATCGACGAGATCGATCGCGCCTCGAACCGTTGCCCGGTCGATTCGTGCTGAAGCCATCCTCGCAATCTCAACGTGCCGGCGGGCGTCGAGGCAGTGGCCTCGATATGCCTCAAGCCGAGCAACAGCTAGATGCAGGCCCGCGATTGAGTTTCGAGTACCCAGGCTTGCTGCCAGTTGCCGAACACGGGCGAGACCTGGAAGGACTTCTGCGGGTCCACTAAATTGAGACTCTCTGGTAAACAGAGAAAGCGTCGCGGCAAATTCTGTCTCTTGTTCTCCCCCAGCGGAGAGTGCGGTTGCCTGCCTAAGCAGATCGAGCGCCCGATTGCTCTTGCCGATTTCAAAGAGAGCCATCCCCTGTGTCAACAGGAGCCGGATCCTATCGATAGGAACGAGTGAAGACTTAAGCTGAGCCTCTGCGAGGGCGGCTGCACGTTCGACGTGGCCGGCATCGTGAAGCATCTGAGCTTCGCGCGATTCAGCTCGAGCGCCCTCACCTTCGGGTGACTGTTGGTCGGAGATCTGGCTTGAACGACGTCTTCCGCGCACTTGAACCCTCCCAAGCACAACGCTGGACATGTCCAAGTGACGGAACGCCACGATCCACCACTAGGTTGTTTGGGGGAGGATACTCAGACTTGGGGGTAGTAGCAAGCCGATGGGTTGTTGGACTAATGAAACTTGGGTTTGGGTGTCGGCGAATTCTCGTGGATGTGCCTTGGGGCGGTGTCTGATCCAGAGAGGTGAATCGCCGACTGAAACAGGTTCACGGCGGATTCCAAGAGCCGTGAGTGATCACGCTCAAACTTGTCACTGCCATACAGCGTGACCACGGCGGTCGGTTGTCCACCTTGGATAATTGGCGCAACCATGGCGTATCGAAGCGGCGTCCCCAACGTCCGTGCAACAGGACCCAAATCCAAGGTTGCGTCAGAGTTCATGATCATCTGCTGGTGAGCGAAGGCCCATCCAGAGATGCGTTCGCCCACAGGAACGTTGAGTGACTCGATTGTTCGCGACCCCACGCCGACGCAAGAGATAGAGATCAAGCTATTCGTGTCCGGCTTTGGAACGTAGAAGGCGAACGTAGCAGCTGGAATGACTCGTCCGAGGTAGCGAAAGAGGACCTCAGCGGCTGCAGCCGGGGTTGTTGCCTTCGGTAGCTCCCTGCTCAGCTCGTTAAATTCGCGCTCTTCTGCCGTGGTCGAGCTGATGACGTCGAGCTGTGCAGGTTTCAGACGAGATGAACTTCCCGAGTCGAGGCCGAGCGCAGCCTTGCTCTCCGCGGCATCAATTCGTTCGAGCTGATCCAAGATCTTCAGGAACTCGTCGACGATCCAAGGGTCGTACATCTTGTCTCGGCGGTCTTTCAGAATCTGCTCGGCTTGGAACCGCGTCATCCGAGGTCGGTAAGGTCGGTCGGATGTCAGCGCGTCGTAACAATCGACGACCGACAGTATTCTCGCGCCGAGCGGAATGTCTTGGCCCGAGATCCCATCCGGGTAGCCGCTACCGTCCCAGTTCTCGTGATGGTGCCGAACGATCGGCTCAACGGGGTATGGGAAATCGATCGACTTTAGGATGTCCGCGCCGACAGCAGCATGCAGCTTCATCCTTTCAAATTCCGATGCAGTCAATGCGCCCGGCTTGTTCAAGATGTACTCAGGAACGGCTAGCTTACCGGTGTCATGCAACAGCGCTGCGGCCTCCAGTGCCTTGATCTGCTTGTCTTCCTTGATTCCGAGTGCACCAGCCAGAGCCATTGTGTAGCGTTGGACTCGCCTGATATGACCGTGCGTCACTTGGTCCTTGGCATCGATGGCCATGGCCAAGGCTTCAATTGTCGAAAGGAACACTCGATTGAGCTCGGCATTCTTCTGCCGCTCAGTCTCAACTCGCTTTGTCGACCATTCGTAGGTGAGATAGAGAACCAGGAGCAGCGGCAGGATGACGCCAATGAACGTTGGGCTGATGGTCTTGTTGTTGTAGACGAGCAGCGCTGCAATCGAAGCACCAGCTGCGTAGTTCAGTAGGAGTTCCTTGAAATTATTTGACCAGATAGAAAATGGCGGGACTCCCTTTTCCAAGGAGATCGCGAAGGTCACTAGCCAGCTGTTCGACAGGAAATAAAGCAGAGTGAAAGCAGCCAAGCTTCCAACGAACTGAATGGCATCGATTGACTCTGTCGAAGAGGCGATCGGTTTGATCCCCGCGACATGCGCCGCGATCCAGATTGACAGTGCGGGAGCGGCCAGGTTGAACAGAACCTGCTCAAATCGAAGTCGACGCTTTTTTGTTAGTGAAACTCTCGCTGAGAGAACGCCAGCATCGAGAAGGACCAAAACTGCGCCCACCGACGGTCCGAATAGGATCGTGCCGGCAAAGACAAACGTTTCAGAAATCGAAATCGTCGCGCTAACAGAGGGCAGCTTGACTGGAAGAAAACCGCTAACAAGCGTCAGTCCCGCCAGCAAGAACCATCGCGTGTCTAGGGACTGACTGAGAATGTCCGTCAGGCTGAGCCCGACTGCGACGAGTCCCATCGCCACCACGGAAACTACATAGGCGCGGGTCCGACTACGGAAAGCGGGGGGGGCAGCTGGATCGGACATCGGGCACCACTGACGGCCTCAAGAAGCCGTCAAGGTAATTTCTTAGCTAGCTCCAAACAATTATCGTGCGAACCATTTGAATCCTCCGCGCTGAGCTGAACCGATTCGTTCCACCAATTCGCGCCATGACTAGCTCCCCGCTCCGCACGTTGGTGCGTCATCGGGTGAGTCAGGTGGTGGCGGTTCGCACGAGCGGTTTCCCCAGATCAGCGTGTTACCCCAAATGAGGGTGTTCCCATTCACCTGAGGCACGGTGTTGCTGTTGCCCCAGATCAATGTGTTACCCCAAATCAAGGTGTTACCCCAGATCAGAGTGCTGCCTGAAACGGCATTCGAACTATTGCCCCAGATCAAGGTGTTGCCCCAGATCAGCGTGTTACCCCAGATCAGGGTGTTGCCCCAGATCAGCGTGTTACCCCAGATCAGGGTGTTGCCCCAGATCAGCGTGTTACCCCAGATCAGGGTATTGCCCCAGATCAGCGTGTTACCCCAGATCAACGTGCTACCGAAAACGACTCCGCCGGCGCGCGACATCTGGCCGCCGATGAAGTTGCTCATCTGCAGCGTCAAGGGCCTTCGGCTTGTCGCGAGCGCCACCGCCAGCGGGACGTTGATTTCGCCGGCGCCCTGTTCGACCAAGCCGTAGCCGTCCAGGTGCTGAGCGGTCAGCTGCAGCGCAAACTTCACTTGACGCGGGGTGAGTCGTGGATTCGCCTGCAGCAGCTGGGCAACCGCGCCCGACACTACGGCGGTTGACTGGCTGGTGCCCGACAGGCGCAGATACGTGCCGCCGGCCGCACCGGTAACGCGACGATCCACGTTGTCGCGCCACAGCGCGGTGTTCTTGTTCGACGCCGCCACAATGTTCACGCCCGGCGCAACCACGTCCGGCTTCAGCATCCACGATGACGGGTTCTCCGCGTTACCCACCGGGCCGCGCGAGCTCCAGGACGCGATCGTGTCGTCCGAGCGGTAAACCGTGCCGTTGGCGTTCGACGCGCCAACCGTCAGCGCATCCGGCGCATACCCCGGCGACTCGATGCCGCCCACAATCTGCTGACCGTTGTACGTCCCGAGATTGCCAGCCGCGGCGACAACGACGATGCCCGCGCGAACGGCGCGTTCCACCGCCTGCACCAGCGGATCGGTCATGAAGTTGTCGCTGGTCGGACGACCAAGCGCGAGGTTGATGACCTTGATGTTGTAGCGCTCGCGATTGCTGATCGACCACTCGACGGCCTTGATGACCGTCGACACCAGACCGGAACCATCCGCGCCCAGCACCTTGAGGTTGATGATCGATGCGCCCGGCGCCATGCCCGTGTTCGCGATGGAATTCTGTGTGCGGCTGCCGTTACCGTTACCCGCGATGATGCCCGCGATGTGCGTGCCGTGACCGTATTCGTCGACCGCGTCGTTGATCGAACCGCTGCCTGAATTGCTCGTGCGCGTGAAGTCGCGCGAGTAGACCACGCGGTTTTTCAAGTCGTCATTGGCCGCGATGCCCGAGTCGATCATCGCCACGCCGATGCCCTGACCCGTGATGCCGCCAAACGCGCGGCCGTCACCCGGCCACAACTGATTCGCGCCCGTGGCCTGCGTGGTGAGCGCCATCCGGCCGTAAATCTTGCCGTCGAGCGCAATGTCCGACACCTGCTCGTCGTTCGCCATGCGGTCGAGCTGCGATGGCCGCACCGTCAGGATCGTGCCCGCACCGTTGATGATCTCTTTGACGGTCACGCCGTAGTCGCGCGCGATGCGGTTGATGACCGACTCTGGCAACTGCACCAGCACGTCGATCGTCTGCCCCTCATTGCTGAACAGGTGCGCTTTGACTTCCTTCGACATCTGCGCGCGATGTTGATCGGCAGACGCGAGGGCAGGCCACGCGAGAACGACAAGCGAGAACGCAGCGGCCAACATCGTCAGCCCCGCCTTTCGCATCCGAGTCGAAATCTTCAATGTGCTCATATGAATGCTGACGCTCTCTACCGGAAGACAGGGCACGCCCCCCTCGTCCAGCCGAGTCACTTCTTGCCAACGCATGTACCGTACCAGTCGGCAGTCCGACACAATGTCTCTACGGCACGGCTCAAAACCCGAGAATTTCAACGATTTGCTGGTGGAGCGCTCGATAGACACTGACCACGTTTTACAAAACAGTGATCAGACAATCATTTCTGCAATGCCCGACGCCATGGGTTCAATCTGCCGAGGGCAGGTTAAACCCGGTTCATAACACCCGAATCGGAGGCTCAGATCATGGCCAAACGTGTTCTGCAACTGGTGCTTTTGGGAGCCCTCGCCTGGGGGGCGATTTGGTATCTTCGCAGCCCGTCCGGAGGAGCAAAACAACAGGGCGGCAGGATCGTCGCCAGCCAGCGCACCGAACCCGACTCCTTCAACCGGCTCGTCTCCGCCAAATTTCCGGTGGAACTGGTCGCCAGGCTCACCAGCGCCCCCTTAATCCGGGTCAATCGCGCCTCCGGGGCCCTCGAACCTGCCCTCGCCACCGATTGGACGACCTCCGATGACGGCCTGACCTTTACCCTCAGACTCCGCCAGGGCGTGACCTTCTCCGACGGCACCCCGTTCACGTCCGCGGACGTCGTCTTTTCATTCCGCGCCCTCTACGATCCGAAAGTCGCGAGCCCCGTGGCCAGCGGCATGATGGTCAACGACAAACCCGTCGTTGCCCGCGCGATCAACGAGCACACCGTCGCACTCACATTTCCTGCGCCCTACGGGCCGGGGCTCTCGATTCTCGATAGCCTGCCGATTTTGCCGCGCCACAAATTGGAGCCGGCACTAAACAGCGGCACCTTTGGCACCGCCTGGGGGCTCACGACGCCACCATCCGAGATGGCCGGACTTGGACCGTTTGTCGTCGCCGAGTACCAGCCCGGTCAGCGCATGCGATTTACGCGGAACGCGCGCTACTGGGGCACAGACAGCGCCGGCCGCGCGCTGCCGGTGCTTGACGAACTCGTCCTCGAATTCATCCCCGACCAGAATGCCGAGATGCTGCGCCTCGAGGGCGGCACTGTGGATCTCATCACCGAGCAGATCCGTGCCGAGGACTACGCCGGACTCGAACGCGCAGCTTCGGCGCACAAGGTGCAACTGATCGACGCCGGAGTCGGCGTGGATCCGACCGGCCTCTGGTTCAACCTGAAGCCAAACGCGGCGCGCGTGAAGGGGAAGCCCTGGCTGCAGCGCGAAGAACTGCGCCACGCGATCTCCGTCGCGATCAATCGCCAGCGCATCGTCGACACGGTATTCCTTGGCGCTGCCGAGCCGCTCTATGGCCCGATCACACGCGGCTACGGCCAATGGTTCGTGCCGACGCTTCCGCATCCCGATTACGATCTCGAAAAAGCCAAGGCCCTGCTCGCGTCGATCGGCCTGAAAGATCGCAATCACGACGGACAGCTCGAAGACGCGTCTGGTCAGCCCGCGCGCATCGCCGTCCTGACCCGCAAAGGCAATACGATTCTCGAGCGCACACTATCGAACCTGCAAGAACAACTCGGGCAGATCGGCCTCGGCATCGATATCGTCGCGCAGGAACGTGACCCGATGCTGACGTTGTTCACGGCCGGCGATTACGAGGCGATGTACTACGGCGCGCCTGTCAGTTCGACCGACCCGGCGATCAACAGCGATCTCTGGCTGTCTTCGGGTTTTTTCCACTTCTGGAATCCCGGCCAGGATACGCCCGCGACGCCCTGGGAAAAACAGATCGACGACCTCATGCGCGCACAGTCGACGACGATGGACACGGCCAAGCGCGTGGCGTTGTTCGCTGACGTGCAGCGCGTGTTTGCCGAGCACGAGCCGATGGTGTTCTTCGCGGCGCCCAAGGTCACCGTGGCGATGGCTGCGCGCGTGACGGGCGCGGTTCCTGCGGTCTTGCAGCCGCAGATACTGTGGAAGCCTGAGACCCTCGGCGTGTCAGGCGCCATTCGGTGAACGTCGCGCTCGTCCGCTTCGCCGCTCAGCGCCTCGCGTCTGCCGCGCTGTTTGTGCTGATCGTGGCGGCGAGCGCCTTTACGCTCACGGTGGTGGCGCCTGGCGATGCGACGACGGATCTGCGGGCCTCGGGTGCGAGCCCCGCGGTCATCGCGAGAGAACGTGCGCGGCTGGGGCTCGATCTGCCGATCACGGAGCGCTTCGGGACCTGGATCGGTGGCATCGCGCGCGGCGATCTCGGCGAGTCGTCCATGTATGGGCTTCCTGTGCGCGCGCTGGTGTTTGCGCGCGCCGCGTCCACCGCGCGTCTGGCTGCCGTGGCGCTCGTCCTGGCGACCTTGATTGGTCTGCCGCTTGGCATCATCAGCGGCGCCATGCCGCGCCATTGGGTCGCGCGCCTGACCGCACCCGTGTCACTCGCGCTCGTGTCGTGTCCGCCGATCGTCGGCGCACTCGGCCTTCTGCTGCTCGGCGCATCCACCGGTTGGCTGTCGATCGAATCCGGCGCGATGGTGATACCCGCGCTCGCGCTCGCACTGCCGCTCGCGGCGTCGCTCGAGCGCCTCCAGTCACAGGCCGTACGGGAAGCCGTCGCGGCACCCGACCTCATGGCCGCGGCGGCGCGCGGCATTCCGCCCGTGCGGCTGATCTGGGTGCACGCCGCGCGTCAATCGCTGCGGCCGGTACTCGGCGTCTATGGCGTCGTGATCGGCAGTCTCTTCGGCGGATCGTTTGCCGTGGAGGTGATCACGGCCTGGCCGGGTCTCGGCCGACTCACCTTTGACGCGTTGCGCGGGCGCGATGTATTTCTCGTCGCGGGATGTGCACTGGCTGGCGCTGTATGCCTGACGGCCGGCAACGTCATCGCCGATCTCGCGCGGGTGTTGGTCGATCCTCGCGCGCGAGAGTCCCAATCGTGACGTCGCGATCGCAACGCGTGGGTCGCGCCCTGCTCATCGCGGTGGTCGTCGTCACGAGTCTCGCGCCATGGCTGGCGCCGCATCGCGCGGGTGAGCAACTCACCGACCGTGCCTATGCGCCGCCGACGCGCGTGCGCGTACGCGACACGAGCGGGCTGCGCGCGCCGTTCTTCTATCGGCAGACGATGACAGATCGGCTGCGACGACAGTTCAGCGTCGATCCGTCTCGGCCCGTGCCGGTCGTCATGGGGCACGGCGCGCTGCTGCAGTCATCCACAGACGAGCCCCTGCTGCTGCTTGGCGCCGATTCGCTCGGACGCGACGTCTTCGCGCGGCTCGTGCTCGGTGCACGCTGGTCGCTGGGTGTGACGTTGTGCGGTGCGCTCGGCGCGCTGCTGATCGGTGCCGTCTTCGGTGCGTTTGCTGCGGTGGTGGGCGGGCGCGCTGAAGCATGGCTCATGCGCTTCGCGGATTTCGTGCTCGTGCTGCCGGCCGTGTATCTGGTGTTGATGCTGCGCGCACTGCTGCCGCTCGTGCTCACCACCTGGGAAGTGTTTGCGTTGATGGCCCTGTTGTTCGCGCTGGCCGCATGGCCGCACGTGGCGCGTGGCGTCCGCGCGATCGTGTCGGTGGAACTGCGGCGCGACTACGCCGAGGCCGCGCGCGCGGCTGGTGCCGGTCGCTGGCGCGTGATGCGGCACGTGTGGCCGTCGACATTCGGATTTCTCGTCGCGGAGTTGACGCTGCTCGTGCCCGCGTTGCTGTCGGCCGAAGCCGCCGTGTCGTATCTCGGTCTGGGATTCCCCGAACCGACGCCCAGCTGGGGCACCATGCTGCAGGAAGCCGCGAATGTGCGCGTCATGACTGAGGCGCCCTGGATGCTCGCGCCGGCCGTCGCGCTCTTCGTCGTGGTCTTCGCGCTGCAGTTGGCCGGCGCGCGTGCGTCCACACGCGCAGTGTTTTTTGATAGCCTCGCCACCCATGCCTCCGATCCGACTTGATGGAATCTTTCCGCCCATGCCGACCGTGTTCGATGCGGCCGGCGAGGTCGATGCGGCCGCGATTCGCGCCAACGTGGAGCGATGGATGCGCACCGATCTGGTCGGCGTCCTCGCCCTGGGATCGAACGGCGAGGCCTCCGCACTCGACGAAGACGAATCTGACCGCGTTGTGGCGATTGCACGTGACGCAATGCCGCGCGGACGCACACTGCTAGTCGGCACGGGGCGCGAATCCACACGGCAGACGATTGCCGCGAGTCGTCGCGCGGCCGCGCACGGCGCCGATGCCGTCCTCGTACGGACGCCGTTCTTCTTCAAGCCGCAGATGACCGGCGAGGCGCTGACCGCGCACTACACTGCCGTCGCGGACGCATCGCCGGTGCCGGTAGTGCTCTACAACATGCCGCACAACACGGGCGTGATTCTCACGCCACCCGTCGTGCGCACCCTGGCGCAACACCCGAACATCATCGGCATCAAGGAAACCAGCATCGAGCTTGAGAGGCTCGGGCAGTTCGTGGCGAACGCACCCGCGGGATTTACCGTGCTGTGTGGCGCCGCGCCGGTGATCTTTCCCGCGCTCGTCAGCGGTGCGGGCGGCGGCATTCTCGCTGCGGCCAACGTGGTGCCCGAACTCTTCACCAGATTGCGGGACCACGTTGTGGCCGGACGGTATTCCGACGCGCTGCGTCTGCAGCAGCAGGTGACCTCGTTCGCGCGTCTGGTGACGACCGTGCACAGCGTCGCAGGCCTCAAGGCCGCGATGGACATGGCCGGCTTGCGTGGTGGTGTACCCCGCGCGCCTATGGCGCCGGTCGCCGCCGGCGCGGCCGCGGAAATTCGTAGTGCTCTGGAACCGTTGTTGGCGCTGGTCCACGCGTGAAAGGCGTTGCCCCCCTCATGAGCTCGATCGGTCTGCCGTCCTCTGAAGTGTTGCTCCTCGGTCCCGGTCCGTCACCGGTCTCACCACGCGTGCGCGAAGCGCTCGGCGCACCGGCGCGATCGCATCTCGATCCTGAGTTCATGGCGCTGCTGGATGATGTGCGCGCCCGCCTCGGTCGCGTGTTTCGCGCGCCGGACGGATCACTGACCTCAGCGATTTCCGGCACCGGCACGTCGGGCATGGAAACCGTCGTCGCCAACCTCACCGAGCCCGGCATGTGCGCGCTTGTGGTGGTCACAGGCTATTTCGGCGAACGTCTCGCGCAAATGTTTGAGCGCTACGGCGCGGCGGTCGAACGCCTTCAGGTCGAGTGGGGCACGGCCGTGGATCCCGAAGTGGTGGCGCACGCGCTGCGTGACGGGCAGTTCAACGTCGTGGGCCTCGTGCACGTCGAGACATCGACCGGTGTCGTCAATCCCGTGGCCGCGATCGCCGCGCTCGCGCGGCAGCATGACGCGCTGTGCGTGTTGGATGCGGTGACGTCGCTGGGAGCCATGCCGCTGGATGCGGCCGCGATGGGTGTGGACGCGGCCTACAGCTGTTCGCAAAAGGGGCTCGGCGCGCCCTCCGGACTGGCACCCGTGATGTTCGCGCCGACCGCGCTGGCTCGCCGCGTGAAATCCCGGAGCTTCTATTTTGATCTCGATTTGCTGGAGTCGTACTGGGTCGGCCGCAAGTATCACCACACGATGTCTGCGCCGTTGGTGTTTGCGCTCCACACGGCGCTCTGCGAGACCGAAGAAGAAGGACTCGACGCACGGTGGCGTCGACACGAACGGCATCACCAGCAGTTTGTCGACGGGTTGGCATCGCGAGGGTGGTCGTTGCTGCCGGCGCCGGCCGCACGCGCCTGGAGCTTGAATGCCGTGCGCATTCCGGCGGGTGCCGACGATGCGGCGGTGCGGCGACGGTTGTTGACTGAGCACCGTATTGAAATCGGTGCGGGCCTCGGGCCACTCGCCGGCAAGGTGTGGCGCGTCGGTCTGATGGGCGCTGGATCCACGGAGGGCAACGTGCAGGCGGTGCTCAACGCACTGCAGGAGGCCACGCGCTGATCGCATCGCTGCGACTGATCGGCCGCATTCTGCTCGGCGCCGCCGCGTGTGGCTTTGCTGGTCTGGCCTACGTGTGGTTCACCGTGCCGAATGTGCGGCCGCTCCGAACCACACCGCCGGTCTCGACCGCGTTCATGGACCTGCGCGCCGACGAAGCGCGCGCCGCCGGCAAGCCGGTCCACAAGGCGCAGCGGTGGATCAACTATGCGCGCATCTCGCCGTCCCTGATTCGTGCGGTGCTGGTCTCGGAGGACGCGGCGTTCTGGTCGCACGACGGGATCGATCTCGACGAGATCAAGGCGTCGATCGAAGACACGCTGGAAAAAGGGCAGCCGATGCGCGGCGCGTCAACGATTACGCAGCAGCTCGCGAAGAATCTCTACCTGTCGCCGTCGCGCAATCCGTTTCGCAAACTAACGGAGCTCTACATCACACGTCGGCTCGAAGCCGAGCTGTCGAAGCGCCGGATCCTCGAGCTCTACTTGAATGTGATCGAATGGGGCGACGGCATCTGGGGCTGCGATGCCGCCGCGCATGCGTACTTTGGCGTGTCCGCCTCCGAGCTCACGCCCAGTCAGTCGGCGCTGATGGCGGCCGTGATCATCAATCCGCGCCGCTACAGCCCCGCCCACCCGAGCCCGTTCATGTTACGGCGTCAGGCCCTGATTCTCCGGCGCATGGGCGAGGTCGTGCCGCCCGCCGGCGCAGGATCAGAGGATTCTACGGGCCCCGGCAAATCGGCTGTGCCAATAGGGTGAGCTGAGTTTCTCGATGCGCACGACGCCGGTCGAGTTCGGCGCATGGATGAATTCGTCGGGCCCGAGCGCCAACGCCACGTGTGACACGGTGTTGCCGGAAATCTTGAAGAAGAGCAGATCGCCGGCCTTGATCTCGGTGCCGCGTGCGGGCTTGCCCGCCCGGTATTGTTCGCCGACTGCCCGGGGAATCGGAATCCGGAACAGGCTGTAAACGTATTTGACATACCCACTGCAATCGAAGCCCGTCGTGGGCGATTCGCCGCCCATTTGGTAGTGCACGCCTGCGAGTTGCTTTGCCGCTGCGACAAATGACGCGGTGCTGAATGAGTGCACCGCGGGCGCAAGCGGCGCCGGGTAGATGGCCGGGGGCGTCGCCGGGCTCGGGTAGGGACTCGGGAACGGGCTGGGTCGCGGCACCGGCCCCGTCGACGCACACGCCGACAGAGTCAAGCCGAGGGCCACGATCCAGGCGGTCGCACGGAAACCCATCAGTAACGCCTATCGGCACAACGGCGTGGGTTCGCCAGATCCCGCGAGGTTTATCGCTATAATCGGCCCGGGTATGGAACAAACGCTGCTGCTCAACGCTACCTACGAGCCGCTGCGGGTCGTCCATTGGCAAAAGGCGATCACGTTGTGGTGCCAGGGCAAGGTCGAAATTGTCGCGGTCTATGACCGCGAAGTGCGATCTGTGTCCTTCAGCGTCAAGCTGCCCTCCGTGATTCGTTTGCTGCGGCGCATCCGCGTGCGCAAGACCGTTGACTATGTGCCGTTTTCGCGCGCGAACATCTACGCGCGGGATCGTCACACCTGCCAGTACTGTGGCGTCCTCTTTCCGACCGGCGAACTCACGTTCGATCACGTGGTGCCGGTCGCACAGGGTGGCCGCAAAGACTGGGAGAACATCGTGTCGTGTTGCATCACCTGCAATCGCAAGAAAGGTGGTCGCACACCGGAGCAGGCGCGCATGCGGCTGATCCGCGCGCCGAAGCGACCCGACAAGGCACCAGCCGTGCATCTCGCATTTGGCATTCGCAATGCGCCTGATAGCTGGCGCGACTACGTCTACTGGAACGTCGAACTCGATGACGAAAGTTAGTGCGGGCGCCGTGAGCGCCGCTGTGCGTCTGACCGTTGAGCCGTCTCGTGCGCTGCCCGGTGCTCGCGTAGCCGTCTCGGGCACGCATCTCCCCCTGCCCCCCGAAGGCCTGCCACACGTGCTCGTTGGCACATCTGACGCGCGTGTCGTCGCCGCCTCGGCCCGTCGCGTGCGCGTCGTCGTACCGGCTGATACCGGCGGCGGACGATTGCCGGTGCGGGTCGATGAGTGCATCAGTGAACCCGCATGGTTGCAGGTGGGGACCACGCTGGTGGACGACGTGCATATGGTGGACAGTCCGGTGTTCGATCGCGACGGTCGCCTGTATGTCACGCACAGCGGTTCGCGCGATGCGCGGCCGTCGGTGCCGTTGTACCGCATCGGACGGGACGGCGTGAAAGAGGCGCTCGCGATTGAGATCGGCAATCCGACGTCACTGGCGGTTGGCCCGGACGGGTTGATTTACGTGTCGAGTCGATTCGACGGTCATGTGTATCGCCTGCAGCCCGGTGATCGCGTGGAGCGCTACGCGACCGACCTCGGCGTGGCGACCGGGCTCGCATTTTCGCCGGATGGCGATCTGTTCGTCGGCGACCGATCGGGCACCATCTTCCGCGTGCGTCCCGATCGACAGGTGGAGACGTTTGCGTCGTTGCCGTCGAGCGTCGCGGCGTTTCATCTCGCGTATGGCCCGGACCAGTGCCTGTATGTCACGGCGCCGACGTTGGCCACGCACGACGCGCTGTACCGCATCACGCCGGATCGTCTCGTGGACACCGTGACGGAGGCGTTCGGTCGTCCGCAGGGGCTCGCGTTTGATACGACCGGCATGTTGCATGTGGTTGATGCGCTGGCCGGGTCAGCCGGATTGTTCCGTGTCGACGTCACCCGGTCCGCTCCGAAGCCTGAGCTTGTTGTGGCAGCCGGCGCGCTGATTGGCGTCGCGTTTGATCCCGCCGGCGCGACGGTGCTGAACTCGAACGACACCGTCTGGAAACTGGATGGACTTCTCATCGCCCCTATGGAGAGTGCATGAGTGTGCTGCGCGTAAAGCCGATTGAAGCCCTGATGAGCGAGACGTCCGGCGGGGAGCACTCGCTGAAGCGCGTGCTCGGCGCGGGCGATTTGATCATGCTCGCGATCGGCGCGGTGATCGGCGCCGGCATTTTCGGTTCGATTGGTTCGGCTGCGGCGGGACAACTTGGCCCGAACGGCGAAGTGATTCGCTATGGCGCCGGACCGGCGCTCGTGCTGTCGTTCGTGTTGCTCGGTGCCTGCTGTGCGTTGGCCGGCCTCTGCTACGCGGAACTCGCGTCGATGATTCCGCAGGCCGGCAGCGCCTATGCGTATTCGTACGCCACGCTCGGCGAACTGGTCGCCTGGATCATAGGCTGGGACCTGATTCTCGAATACGCCGTTGGCAACGTGGCGGTGGCGATTTCCTGGGGTGACTATCTCAAGTCGCTGCTGAATGGCTGGATCGCCATGCCGGAGTGGCTGACGACCGGCTATCGCACGGCGCTGCTCAGTTCGGATCCGGCCGTACACGGCATGCTCGATCGCGCGCCGCACATCGGCAGCATGCCGATTCTCATCAACGTGCCGGCGTTCGGCATCGTGATGGCCATCACGTGGTTGTTGCTGCGTGGTGCGAAGGAAAGCACGCGCGCCAACAACATCATGGTGGCCGTGAAGCTCCTCGTGCTCGGTGTCTTCATCATCGGCGGGCTCACGCACATCAACACCGCAAACTACACGCCGTTTGCGCCAAACGGATTCACCGGCATCCATCAGGGCGCGGCGATTGTCTTCTTCGCCTACATTGGCTTCGATGCGATTTCGACGGCTGCGGAGGAAACGAAGAATCCGCAGCGCAATTTGCCCATCGGCATCCTCGGCGGCCTGGCGATTTGTACCGTGATCTACATCATCATCGGCGCCGTGCTCACCGGTATGGTGCCAGCCGCGGAACTCGGCAAGTCGGCTGATCCGCTCGCGTTCGCCCTCAACGCGTCCGGCATGCAGAGTCTCGCGAAGATCGTTGCGCTTGGCGCGATCTTCTCGATGGCGGCGGTGCTGCTGGTGTTTCAGTACGGTCAGCCGCGCATCTTCTTTGCGATGGGTCGCGACGGCCTGCTGCCGAAGTGGATCGCCAAGGTCGATGAGAAGACGCGCATCCCGTACACCGCCACGTTACTCACTGGCGTGTTCGTCGCGGTGTGGTCGTTGATTGGTGACGCCGCAGAAACCTACGACCTCACAAACATCGGTACCCTCTTCGCGTTCGTGCTTGTGTGTATCGGCGTCATTGTCTTACGCCACACCGATCCGACCCGCAAGCGTCCGTTCCGTGTCCCGTTCGTGCACGTCGTCGGCATCGTCGGCGCGGGCATGTGTATTTTCGTGATGAAAGGGCTGCCGGCGATTGCTTGGGAACGATTTGGCTGGTGGCTGGTGATCGGGCTGGTGATCTACGTGCTCTACGGCTATCGCAACAGCAAGCTGAACCGCGCGAAGTAGACGACGAGGCCCGCGATGACGCTGCCGCTGCAGGGCGTTCGCGTCCTTGATCTGACGCGTCTGATTCCGGGCGCGTTCGCGACGCTGATGCTCGCCGAGCTCGGCGCTGAGGTGATCAAGATTGAGGATCCAAGCGGTGGCGATCCCACGCGTGGATTGCCGCCCATGCTCGATGGCCACGGGCTCTACCATCGGCTTCTGAACCGCGGAAAGAAGAGCGTCGCGCTTGATTTGCGCGACTCGGCGTCCCGCGCGATCCTCGACCAGCTTATCGAGACCGCTGATGTCGTCATTGAGAGTTTTCGCCCGAGGACGGCACGTGCGATCGGCGTGTCGGCGGGGCACACGCGAGCAACGCGGCCGCGGCTGATTCACTGCGCGATCACGGGATACGGGCAGCACGGCCCCTACGCGGAACGTCCGGGGCACGATCTGAATTACGTCGCGGAAGCCGGCATGCTGGAAGCGGATCGGCCGCGTGCTACCGATCTGCCGCGGATGTTTATCGCCGATGTCGGCGGCGGCGCGATGAGCGCGGTGACAGCGATCCTGGCCGCCCTGTTCGCGCGCGAGCGTTTCGGTACAGGCGCATCGATCGACATCTCGATGCACGACGCTGCCGTGTACTGGATGATGCTGCCCGCCGCGCCTGAGTTGCTCGATCACGGCACCGATGCGGCAGGTGAACTGCCAACGTTTGGCGATCACGCCTGTTACAACCTGTATGAAACACGCGACGGTCGTCGCCTCGCGCTCGGCGCACTCGAGCCCAAGTTCTGGCGCGGATTCTGCGCAGCCATTGAGCGGCCCGATCTATCGGCGCGTCAACTCAGCGATCCGGAAGATCAGCAACGGTTGATCGCGGAGGTCCGGTTCGTGTTTCGTCAGCGCACCAGCGCCGAGTGGATCGAGCACTTCAAGGCGCACGAGGTCTGCCTGTCGCCGGTCAACACCGCACGCGACGTGCTCGCCGATCCCCACGTCGCCGCGCGACACCTCATCGTCCCAGCCGAAGCCGGCGTCCGCGCCTTCCGGTCGCCGTTCGTAGCCGAGCCGGTCGATCTCAGCCCGGCGCCCGACCTGGGCGTAGACACCGCGCGCATTCTGGCCGGGCTGAGAGGCTACAATTAACGTTTGGCTCACGACTGGATTTCCGTTCGCGGCGCCCGAGTCCACAACCTGCGGAACGTCGACGTCGACATCCCGCGGGACCGGCTTGTCGTGATCACCGGCCTCTCGGGCTCAGGCAAATCCTCGCTGGCGTTCGACACGATCTATGCAGAAGGCCAGCGTCGGTACGTGGAGTCGCTGTCGGCGTACGCGCGGCAGTTTCTCGAGCAGATGGAGAAGCCGGACGTCGACCTGATCGACGGGCTCTCGCCGGCGATTTCGATCGAGCAGAAGACCACCGCCTCGAATCCGCGATCGACGGTCGGCACCGTCACCGAGGTCTACGACTACCTCCGCCTGCTGTTCTCGAACATCGGCGTGCCGCACTGCCCGAACTGCGATCGCGCTATTTCGTCGCAGTCGCTTGAACGCATCATCGATATGGTGATGCTCTATCCCCCCGACGAACGCATCAACGTGCTGGCGCCAATCGTGCGTGGGCGCAAGGGCGAGTTCAAAAAGGAACTCGCAGCACTGCGTGGCCGCGGCTTCACGCGCGCGCGCATCGATGGCGAGTTCCGCGCGCTCGAAGAGGAGATCGCGCTCGACCGTCGTAAGAATCACACGATCGAAGTGCTGGTGGATCGTCTGATCGTGCGCGCCGGCATCGACAAGCGCTTGAGCGACGCGGTGGATCTGGCGCTCAACCTCGCCGATGAGATTGTGGTGATCAACACGCTGGAAGGCGGAGACCGATTGTTCTCCCGCCGGATGGCGTGCCCCGATTGCGGCATCAGCATTCCCGAGATCACGCCGCGTGCGTTCTCGTTCAACTCGCCGCATGGCGCGTGTCCCGAATGCCAGGGCCTCGGCGCGGTGTACGACTTTGATCCCGCGCGGATCATCCCGGACGACTCGCTGTCGCTGGCCGCCGGTGCCGTCGTGCCCTGGGCCAAGGGCGATGCGCGTTTCATCGAAGAGATGTTGACCGGTCTCGAGCGCGCATTCGGCATCGATCCCAACACGCCCTACGCGAAGCTCTCGAAGAAGCAGAAGGACGTGCTGATCAATGGCGCCGGAGGCGTCGGCAAGCACGCGAAAGCCGCGCCGACCAAAGCGAGGGGCAAGAAGGCGGCGGCCGATCCGTTTGGCGTGGACTTCGAAGGGTTGCTCCCGAATTTGCGGCGGCGCTTTGAGAACGGCACCTGGACCGATCAGGAAGCCCTTGAGCCGTTGCGCGCTCTGCGGCCCTGCGGCGTCTGCCATGGCGAGCGCCTGAAGTCCGAAAGCCGCGCGGTCCGCGTGAAGGGCCATCGTATGGCCGACTACGTCGATCAGCCAATCGCGGTCGTCGTGCCGCTCTTCGACACGCTCGAACTCACCGAGCGTGAGCACCTGATCGCCGGCCGCGTGCTGAAAGAGATCCGCGAACGGCTGCGTTTCCTCAACGATGTCGGCGTCGGTTATCTCACGCTGTCACGAAGCGCCGCCACACTCTCGGGCGGCGAAGGCCAGCGCATTCGCCTCGCGACACAGATCGGTTCACAGCTGACCGGCGTGCTGTACGTGCTCGACGAGCCGTCGATTGGTCTGCACCAGCGGGACAACCGCCGGTTGCTCGCCACGCTCTGCAAGCTGAGAAACCTCGGCAACACCGTGTTGGTGGTGGAGCACGACGAAGAAACGATCCGGATGGCCGACTACCTGATCGATCTCGGCCCCGGCGCCGGCGAACACGGCGGGCACGTGATCTTTCAGGGGCTGCCGCAGAACCTGCTCGCCGCACCCGGCGAGTCACTCACCGGCCAGTACCTGACCGGTGCCCGTTCGATCGAGGTGCCACCGGTGCGCCGCACCCCGTCGCGTGGCCAACTCATCGTGGAAGGCGCAAGCGCCAACAACCTGAAGCAGCTCGATGTGGGCTTTCCGCTGGGCCTGCTCATTGCCGTGACCGGCGTCAGCGGATCGGGCAAGTCCACGCTCGTCAACGAGATCCTGTACCGCTCGCTCGCGAAGACGCTCTATCGCGCCATAGATGAGCCGGGCAAGCACACGCGGATCGACGGCATCAATCTGATCGACAAGGTCATCCAGATCGATCAATCGCCGATCGGACGCACGCCGCGATCGAATCCGGCCACCTACACCGGGTTGTTCACGTTTCTGCGGGAGCTGTTCTCGATGCTGCCCGAGTCGCGCGCGCGCGGCTATAAGCCAGGCCGTTTCTCGTTCAACGTCAAGGGTGGTCGTTGCGAGACGTGCCAGGGCGACGGTGTCATTGCCATCGAGATGCACTTTCTGCCGAATGTCTACGTGACGTGCGAGGAGTGCAAGGGGCGCCGCTACAACCGCGAGACGCTCGACGTGAAGTACCGCGGCAAGTCCATCGCGGAAATGCTCGAGCTCACCGTCGATCAGGCCCTGCCACTCGTCGAGAACTTCCCGCCCATGGCGGCCAAGCTGCGCACGCTCCAGAGCGTGGGGCTCGGCTACATCAAGCTCGGCCAGTCGGCGACCACGCTGTCGGGGGGCGAGGCGCAGCGGGTCAAGTTGGGCAAAGAGCTGTCGCGTCGTGGAACAGGGCGGACGCTCTACATCCTCGATGAGCCGACCACCGGCCTCCACTTCGAGGACGTGCGGCGACTCCTTGACGTGTTGAACAAGCTCGTCGATCAAGGCAACACGATCGTCGTCATCGAGCACAACCTGGACGTCATCAAGTGCGCGGACTGGGTCATCGACCTCGGCCCCGAAGGTGGCTCGGGTGGCGGTCAGGTCGTTGCGGCAGGGCCGCCAGAAGCGGTTGCCAAAGCCAAAGCGTCAGCGACCGGGCTCTTCCTCGGTCCGGTACTGAGCGGCTCAGCCAGCACCGACAAGTCGGCAGTTTCTTGACGGTCGTGGCTCGAATGACACACATCGGTGCCTTTTTCCTGTGGTCACCTAGCCACGCTCTACGAAGACATAGGAACAAATGCTCACCGATATTTGGACGTAAGTGCATTGTTGTCAACTATTTGAGCGTCAACATGCGGTCAGATTTGAGCAGGCAACTGTAGTGGCAAGCCGATTGCTTAAGTGATGTTCGCCTGTCGATGATGTCAAACCTCCAACGTACGATTCGACGAACAACTACCTGCCACGGGATCGGATTGCATTCCGGTCACAAGGTATCTGTGTCGTTGAAGCCAGCGGCTGCGGGCGCAGGGATTACGTTCCGCCGTTCGGATCTTGGCATCGACATTCCGGCGAATCTGGCGCACTTGGGTCCGACTCAGGTGCTCCAGACCACGCTCGTCAAGGGGCAGGCGACCGTCGATACGGTGGAACATCTGCTCTCCGCCTTGCGCGGTCTGGGCATCGACAACGTCGTCGTCGAACTCAACCAGTCCGAAGTGCCGATCATGGACGGCAGCGCGGCCCCGTGGGTCTATCTGATCCAGGAAGCCGGCGTGAAGGAATTGTCCGCCCCCCGTAAGGTTCTGCGTGTGTTGCGCGCGGTGACCGTGGAGCGCGGCGAGAAGAGCATCTCGATCTATCCGTCAGACACCTTCAAGATCAGCTACGCGATTCAGTTTGATCACCCGATGCTGCGCTCACAGAAGAAGACGCTTGAGATCACCGAAGCGTCGTTCATCGATGAGATCGCGCCGGCCCGCACATTTGGATTCCTGAAGGAAGTCGAAATGCTTCGTCAGCGCGGTCTCGCGCTGGGCGGGTCGCTCGATAACGCGGTCGTGCTCGGTGAGACCGGCGTGCTGAATCCGCTGCGGTTCGACGATGAGTTTGTGCGACACAAGATGTTGGACGTGATTGGCGACCTCGCGCTCGTGGGGCATCCGATTGCGGGTCATGTGTCGGTGCAGCGAGGCGGTCACGCGCTCCACGCGGAGCTCGCCTCTGAGCTGATGCGTCAGACGGAAAGCTGGACGCTGGTCGATGCGTCAGCCCCGGCGGGTCAGCGCGTGCCGGTCGTCAGCACCGTCGTCGCCTAGTCACGTCGCCCGCGCGAACGCTCGGGCCGACGTTCCTCCTTACAACCCTGAATCTGCGTCGGCGGCGCGTCCGGCTTTCCGGATCACGCTGCTCAGCCGGTCGTTTTCAAACCGGTTGAAGCTCATGAACAGGCTTTCTTTCAGGTAGGCGCGCAGTTCGTCTGCTGTCATCTGCGCGATCAGGTGCTGGAACTCGCGGTCGACGTCTTCGAATCCATATTCGAGGGTGCTGCGTCGCGTCAGGTCGCGAGAGATGGCTTCGATCACGGCCAGCACGTCGCCGTCGAGTTCGATCGGGGTACCGGCTGAGGTGTTGATGGTGCGAGCCATGGCCTAGGCTCCGAAGCTCGCGATGGCTGACGCCTGATCGGCGTGCACCTCGAGGAAGTTGTGCGCGCCCGTCATGGTCAGCATGGTTTCGACCCGCTTCTGGACACCGGCGAGTTTCAGCGCGCCGCCACCGGCCGACGCCTGTCGGTAGAGATCCATCAGGCAGCCGATGGTGGCGCTGTCGACGTAGCTCACCGTCTCGAGATTGATGAGGATCCGTTTGTCGCCGCCCGTGATGAGGCCCGTGACCGTGTTGACGAAGTCGGTGAGCAGTGGATAGGTCAGGCGCGCTTCACTGACGCGCACAACCGAGATGCCGTTGACCTGCGAGGTGGTGACATTCATGCGGTGCCTCCGCGACTGGGTTTAGCCAGGAGCCGTGCTGCGGGCGCGCTCTCCTGAATTTTGCGAATCTGCCGCGCCAGCTCGATGCGGCCGCGATTGATGCGCGACTTCACCGTGCCTTCGGGCAGGTGGAGCTGATCGGCGATTTCCTGATACGAGAATTCCTGCAGATCGCGCAGCGTCACGGCGGTGCTCAGCGTCTCGGGCAGCGCGGCCATGGCGCGGCGGATCATGTCTTTCAGATCGGTCTGCTCGAGCTGTGAGTACGGTCCGCGTTCGCGCGAGGCCGGCGTCAATTCAGACGCGTCGACGTCGCGCGCAATGGTCGCACGTTCTTTCCGCACACTCCGATAGTGGTCGATGCAGAGGTTGCGGCTGACGCTGATGAGCCAGGTCTGGAAATTGGCGCGGCGATCGAACGTGTGGAGGGCCTTGAAGATCTTGATGAAGATGTCCTGGGTCAGGTCTTCGGCTTCGTCGTAGCGTCCGACGAACTTGTACGCGAGGTTGAACACCTTGCGCCGATGCTGCTGGACGATCGCAGACCACGCCAACTGATCGCCCTGAAGACACCGCTCGATGACGGCATCAATCGCGGAGCCGTCCACTGGATCTGCCACGGGCGAAATCATAGCAGAGTCAGTACAATAGGCAGTCTCGTGAGCGGCCATTCGACCGGTGTTTCCCCAGCAGAGCTTGGCGCAATCGCGGCGGAGTTCGGCACACCCACCTACGTCTATGACGCGGCCCTGATCCGCGAGCGGTGCCGCGCGTTGTCGGCCGCGTGCGGCGACTATCCCCACGCCCTGCACTACGCCATCAAGGCCAACGCGACACTTGCCATTGTTCGTCTCATGCGCGCGTGCGGCGCGCGCGCTGACGCCAATTCCGGCGGCGAGCTGGAAGTGGCGTTGCGGGCCGGGTTCACGGCCTCCGACATCGTGTTCACCGGTGTCGGCAAGTCGCGGGCGGAACTTGAACGCGCGGTCGCACTGGGCGTGAAGGCGATCAACGCGGAGTCGCCAGGCGAAGTGGAGCGGATCGCCGCGATCGCACGCGACCTCGGCACGGTGGCGCGCGTCGCCATTCGCATCAATCCCGATGTAGATGCGGAGAGTCATCCGCATATCTCCACGGGCCTGCGCACCAACAAGTTCGGGATGTCGGTCGAGGCAGCGCGCACCATGGCCCGTGAGATCGGTCGCCATCCGTCGCTGCAGATCGTCGGTCTGCATGTGCACATCGGTTCACAGATCACCAAGACCGCGCCGCTCACACGCGCAGCCGAGACGCTGTCGAACCTCGCGTTGTCACTGATCGCCGAAGGCGTGCCACTGGAGCACCTCGATATCGGCGGCGGTCTTGGGATCGCGTATCAGGCCGGACAGACCGTGGTGTCGCCCGAGGCCTATGCCGCAGCGATTCTGCCGGCGGTGCGTCGCACGGGGCTTACGCTGGTGCTTGAGCCCGGCCGATGGATCGTCGGCCCGGCCGGCGCGCTGCTGACGGCAGTGGTCGATTTGAAAACGCAGCCCGCTGATTCCGAGACCGGCGAACCGCGCTGGTTTGTGATCGCTGACGCGGGCATGACCGACCTGTTGCGGCCCGCGCTCTACGGCGCGTGGCATGACATCGACGCCGTGTCGCCAAGGCCCGGCGCCCTTCGGCTCTGTGACATTGTGGGCCCGGTCTGTGAGACCACCGACACGCTGGGGTCGGCGCGTCGGCTGCCCCCGGTGGAAGTGGGAGACCTATTGGTCGTTCGCGATGCGGGCGCCTATGGCGCGGTCATGGCCTCGAACTACAATCGCCGTCCGACGGCTGCCGAGGTCATGGTGGAGAATGGCACGTGGCGCGTCGTGCGACGACGCCAGACGGTGGACGATTTGTTGCAGTGGGACGTGTGATGCTGATCGCGTTTGAAGGACTGGACCAGAGCGGAAAAGAGACACAGGCACGACACCTGCGCGCCAAGGTGGAGCAGGAGGGCCGCAAGGTCCACGCGCTGTCGTTTCCTGACTACGAAACGCCGATCGGCCGCGAGATTGCTGCCGCGTTGCGTGGCGAGCGCGACTTCGCGCCCGATGTCATGCAACTGCTCTATGTGGCCAATCGCATGGAGTTCAAACCACGTCTCGACGCCTGGATCGAAAGCGGCGCCGTGGTCGTCTGTGATCGCTATATCGCGTCGAGTGTGGCGTACGGCGAAGCGCAAGGCCTGGATGCGCAGTGGCTCCGCGACATCCAGCGGTTCCTGCCGCCCCCGACGTTCACGGTCGTGCTCGATATTGCGCCCGAGACGGCCACTGAACGCAAGCGCACCGGTCGCGATCGTTACGAACGCGACCTGGCGCTCCTCGCACGTGTCCGCGAAAGCTATCGACGCCAGTCGCAGGCCGACAACTGGGTTCTGATCAACGGCGAACAATCGAAAGATGCCGTGTCGGCGGCCGTTGAAGCGGCCGTGCTGCCACGGCTCTCGCCGCGGTAAGGACCCGCACGCTCGCCACCTCAGCCGAGCGGAGCGCGGCAGCACACGCGTCGAGCGTGGCGCCCGTGGTCATCACGTCATCCACCAGCACGACCACCGCGCCCTTGAGGCGTGCGGGCCTGAGCCGAGTGCCCTGGCTCAGCGCATACGCGCCGCGCGCGTTGGCGAGGCGCTCCGATGCCAGCAGGCTTGCCTGCGGCGGCCCGCGCCGCTGACGTCGGAGGACTCGCCACACGGGCAGTCCCAAACCGACGGCCAGATCATCCGCCTGATTGAAGCCGCGCTGCCAGAGTCTGAACAGATGCAGCGGCACCGGCACCACCGCATCGGCGCCGTGAAGCACGTCGGCGCCATCGATCTTCATCCGGGCAGACAGCCACGGCCCGATCATGCGTCGGCGCTGATATTTCAGGGCATGGATCATGTCGCGCAGCGACCCGTCGTAGATGCCGGCGCTTCGGGCGACGTCGAACGCGGGCGGAGCCGATCGACATCGACCGCAGAGCGTTTCGACACCGAGCAGCGGGTGGTGGTCGCCGCAGCGCGGACAGATTGGCGGCGGAATCGACGGGACGCCTCTCACGCAGGTGAGGCAGAGTGCGCCGTTGAGCGGCGCGTCGAGTGGACGGTCGCACGCCGCGCACGTTGGTGCCAGGAGCGCACGAAGAATGGAATTGGAAATCGCCGCGAGCATGTCCACTTGCAGTGCAAGCGGCTTGCCACGCGGCGACTAGAGGGAAAACGCGGGTTGCTCGTCAGCGAGTCGCAAAATCTGCGACGCGACCGACAGGGAAACTAGGCAGAAATCTCGACACGCTCTGCGTCGCCCCACAGCCGCTCGAGCGCGTAGAACTCGCGCGTTTTCGGCGTGAACACGTGCACGATGAAGTCGAAGTAGTCGAGCAGGATCCACTCGGCGCGCGAGTAGCCCTCGACGAGGGCCGGACGCTGACCGGCCTTCTTGAGCGTTTCTTCGATTCCGTCCGCGATCGCCTGCACCTGACGGATGTTGCTGCCGGTCGCGATGATGAAGAAATCGGTGAACGCGCCACCCTTGCGCAGGTCGAGCACATGGAGCTGTTCGGCCTTCTTGTCGAGCGCGGCCGAGACGGCCAGCGCGACGTCGGCCGGCAACGTGACGCGCTTGGTCGCCTTCGCCCGCGTGACGGACTTGGTCTTGGCATTGGCGCGCGCTTTGGCGGCCGGCTTCGTGGTCTTGCGGGCCGGCCCACGTCGAGCGGGCGCACGTCCGGCAGGCTTGCGGGCGGCCGGAGTGCGACGGGCAGTGACAGACTTCGTTCGGGGACGAGCAGATGCCGCGCGAGCGCGCGGCTTGACCTTGGGACGACGTTCAGTGGCCATGAGGCTCCGTGAAATACAGCCGATGAGCGTCGATGTACGCCGCCACGGCGTCAGGTACGAAACCTGTCACCGATGCTCCCCGGGTAATGTGCGCGCGAACGTCGGTGGATGAGACCGGCGCGGTCGGCGCGTCTATCAAGAAGATACTCGCTTGTGCCGGCATTGCCCACGGCTGATTTGCGTCCACGCTGATCATGCGCGCGGCCAGCCGCGGCAACTGCGTGCGAAGTCGCTCGACCGGCAAGCCCGGACGCGAGACCGCAGCGAAGTGACAACGACCGAGCAGGTCCGGGTACTGATGCCACGTCGGAATCTGTGCAAACGCATCAGCGCCTGCGATAAAGCACACGGTCGACAGATCGATGCCGGCAGCGGCCAGCCGGTCGAGCGTCGTGGATGTGTAGGACGGGCCCGCGGCGTCGAGTTCGATCGTCGACGCCTCCAGTGCCGGATCATGTGCGATGGCCAGCCGTACCATCGCCAAACGGTCGGGTCCCTTGGCATGCGGTGCGTGTCGATGCGGCGGCGTGCGGGATGGGATGAGCAGGACTTTATCGAGATGGAGCGCCTGGAGTGCCGCACGCGCGACGTCCAGGTGCCCGCAGTGAATCGGGTCGAACGTGCCGCCGAGCAGGCCGATCACGTCGCGTCGTCCGCGCGAGCGGCACTCACCTCGGTCCACATCGCTTCCAGCAGGGCCGGCAGACCTTCGCCGGTGACGGCAGAGATCGCGAAGAGCGGAATCTTGAGCTTCTTCATATGCCGGGCGAGTTTCTTCAGTCGTTCCGGCTCGTCGAGTGAATCGATCTTGTTGGCCACGGCGATGCGGCGCTTTGTGGAAAGGGCGGCGGCGAGTTCGTCGCCGACGCCTTCGAACATCTCGAGTTCCTTCGAGATGATTTTGAAGTCGCTGACCGGGTCGCGGCCGGATTCCGATGAGACATCGATGACATGCACCAGCACCTTGGTTCGCTCCAGATGCGAGAGGAACTTGATGCCGAGTCCGTGGCCTTCGTGTGCGCCTTCGATCAAACCCGGCACGTCGGCCACTACAAAGCTGTTGTCCTCGCCCATGTGGACGACGCCAAGGTTGGGCGAGAGGGTGGTGAACGGGTAGTTGGCGATCTTCGGTCGCGCGGCAGAGATGCGCGAGATCAGCGTGGACTTGCCGGCGTTCGGGAAGCCCACGAGGCCGACGTCGGCAACAAGCTTCAGCCGCAGCTTGAGGAACTTCTCTTCGCCGGCTTCACCAGGATCGGCACGGCGCGGCGCGCGATTGGCGTTCGTGAGGAAGGCGGCATTGCCGCGTCCGCCTCGTCCGCCGCGCGCGATCATCACCGTCTGGCCCACATCGGTGAGGTCCGCGAGCGGGATCATGCCGTCTTCGGTTTGTTCGTAGACGACGGTGCCTGGCGGCACTTCGAGGTAGAGATCCTCGCCGGAATAGCCCGTGCAGTTGGAGCCGAGGCCGTGCCCGCCACGCTGGGCTTTGAATTCAGGGTTGAAGCGGAAGGCGACCAGCGTGTTCTGGTGCAACGTGGCCCTGAGGTACACGGAGCCACCGTCGCCGCCATTGCCGCCATTCGGGCCGCCGCGAGGTACGAACTTCTCGCGACGGAAAGCCATACATCCGTTGCCGCCGTCGCCGGCGAACACACGGAGGTCGACTTCATCTACGAACAACGCTTAGTTCTTTGCAGTCGTTGCAGCCGGGGCCGGGATGATGCTGATCTTGCGACCGTGACCGCCGTGATTGGTGAACTTCACCACTCCCGTGATCTTGGCGAAGAGCGAGTCGTCCTTGCTCAGACCGACGTTGAGCCCCGGGCTGAACTTGCGGCCGCGCTGGCGCACAAGAATCGAGCCACCCGGAACGGTCTTGCCGTCGTGTTCCTTGACGCCAAGACGCTGAGAGTTACTGTCGCGCCCGTTACGTGAAGCGCCTTGTCCCTTTTTATGAGCCATTTCTTATCTCGCTATCTGCGATTGATGATGGGGCTATCGGTTACGCATTGATGCTGGTCACCATGACACGCGTGAGCTGCGTGCGGTGGCCTTGCACCTTGCGGTACTGCTTGCGGCGCTTGGTCTTGAAGACGCGAATCTTCTTGGCCTGCGTCTGCGCTTCGATCACGCCCACGACGGTCGCACCGGCAACAAACGGGGCGCCGAGAATGACCGCGCCGTCAGCCTGCTCGACGAGCAACACTTTGTCGAACGTGTACGCCGCACCCGGCTCCGCTTCGAGCCGATCAACGACCACGACGGTGCCCGGAACGACCTTTTCCTGCCGGCCCCCGGCTTGAACAATGGCGAACATCTTCAAATCTCCCTGAAATGCCCAGCCGCCGCACGGAGACACCTCCGCACAGGGCCAGAACCTCAAAGGCTATCATCTTTTGAGCCGAAAGTCCCTTGACGCGACGTGGTTGGGTCGACCCCGATACCACGTCGCGTCAGGGGCTTTCGGCAGCTGTCGGACCCTACTTGATCAGGGTTCGGGTGCTCTTGATCTTCTGGGAGCTCAGGGTGTTCAGAAACCCCGGGATCAGCCGGTCCATCAGCTCGAAGTAGGACGAGAGGGCCGGCGTGTTCTGGGCCGCCTGGTAGAGCGTTTCCTCACGGTAGGAGTCGGTGTAGAGCTGCGTGCCGGTCCGCCCATCGATGAAGATGAACTTGGGCGCAATCGCAAAGCCCTTCCGGTCGAGCCACTGCCGCACCGAGACGACCTGGCGCTGGCCGAGGTTGTTCATGATCTCTTTCGGCGTTTCGACAATCCCGCTCTTGTTGATGTCGGTGAAATACACGACGCCGGTCACGATCAGCGGGTTCTGATACTCCTCGCCGAGCTTCTTCCAGTAGGCCACGTCCGCGAAGATTTGCTCGTAGGGCTGCAGGTCCTTTTCAGACTTCGCGTCGTTCTTGTCCTTGGCTGCCACCGTGTTCGCGGTCGGGTCGGGTGTCGCTGCCGGGGCGGACGTCGCCAGGTTGCCCTTCATCTTGTCGACGACATCGACGAGCGAGATCACATCGCTGTCGATCACTTTCAGGTTCGACTTGGTCCGCAGTTGGCTGCGCAACAGGCGCACCGTCTCGCTGTTGACGTCGACATCCTTCGTGCCGCCAGACAGGAACCCGAGCACCAACACGCGCTGGAACGGCGACGTGTCGAGCTTGGCCTGGATCGGCGTCTCGATGCCGATTTCATAGAAGCTGACGCAGGCCGGTGACACGGCCAGTGCGAGGGCGAGGCTAGCGATCGCGGCGACGCTGCGTACGGTCATAGATTTCCCTGAAGAGGTCGTAGTTCTGCCGGATCATCTGGTTCTCGGGATCGAGCTTGATCGCTTTGTCGTACGCCTTCCGTGCATCATCGAACTTGCCCTGCTGTTCGTAGGCAATGCCGAGATCGTTCCACGCCGCGGCATAGGTCGGATCAAGTTCGACCGCCTTCTCCCAACGGAACGTGGCTTCCTTCCACAGGCCCTTCTCGGCGACCGAGATGCCGAATTCCACCTGCTCTTTGGCATCTGACCGGCGATCCGCATACGCCGGAACCGCGACCAGAACGGCCAACAAGCTCATACCCAGAATGCGTTCGCGCATATGCTTTGAGCCTCACTATAACGCCGTACTCCGCCCCTGCAAGAGGGAACAGTCGCAGTATTTGCAAGACTTCTGCCGCCTGCAAATCGCAGTTATTGCCACGTTTTCACCGCAACCCCGCCAAATACGCCTGTTTCGAGGTGGCATGCCGGATGCACTGCTGTCCCCTGTTTCGCGCTGCGAAACAAAAGGGGACTTCTCGAAAATGATGATCATCGATGCTGTCGCGTTGTCGTGTCTGCAGCCCGCATCGGGCGAGACACGCGCCGCCCGCCTGCTGAAAGAAATCATGGATTCGCCGCCCGCGTTGCCGTTTGAGGCGACTGGCGACACGATCCGTCAACTCGCCGATCGACTCGGCATCCCGCCACCAGAGCAGCCCTCCGCCATCGCGGCGGCTCGCGACTGGGCGGGCAAGGCCTTGCAACGCGCGGCGAAGGCGGGCCTCATCGCGATCCCGATCTCCGATCCTGCGTATCCACCCTGGCTCAGACAGATCGTGGACCCGCCGATCGTCCTCTGGGTCAAGGGCACCTTGGCCGACCTCACGACCCCGGCAATTGCCGTTGTGGGCTCGCGCCACGCGACGCCGACCGGCCTCGCCCTTGGCCGCCAACTGGCCGAGGGCCTGGCGGAGGCCGGCTTCACGATCGTGAGTGGTCTCGCACGAGGTGTCGACGGCGTGTCCCATGAAGGCGCGCTGGCTGTTGGCGGCAAGACGCTGGGCGTGCTCGGTTGTGGCGCTGATGTCATCTATCCGTCGGAGCATCGCGATCTCACGGCTCGCGTGGCGGCCTCGGGCGGTGTTCTCTCGGAACTGCCGCCCGGCACGACGCCGCAACCGCACTACTTTCCCCTGCGCAATCGCATCATCTCGGGTCTGTCCAGAGCCGTCGTGGTGATCGAAGCGAGTGACCGAAGCGGATCGCTGATCACGGCCCGGATGGCCCTTGAGCAGGGCCGCGACGTGCTGGCTGTACCCGGGAATGTGCTGTCGGGACGGAACCGCGGTTGTCATGCCCTTATAAAGGATGGGGCCCGACTGGTCGAGACTGTTGGTGACGTTCTCGACGAGCTCGGCTGGGCGAAAACGGAACAGAAACAGGCGAATTTAGTCGGTAAGCCATTGGAAACAAATGCATTAGGTTCACATTTGGAGTCCAGAATGGCTGTCGGCGAGACATACGATGCTGATAGTCTGGCCGGCCTGATGGGTTGGGCGCCCAGCCAATTGCTGGCAGAATTGGCCGCCCTTGAGATTCGCGGGCGCCTGATCCGGGTGCCTGGCGGCTGGGTCAGGCAGGCTGGACGACAGTGCTAACGTAAAAACAGGAACGTCAAGCAGAGAAGAACGGCACATCAACTATGGCAAAGGCATTGGTGATCGTCGAATCACCAGCAAAAGCGAAAACGATCAACAAGTACTTGGGGCGTGACTTCAAGGTCATCGCGTCGATGGGCCACGTCCGCGACTTGCCGAAGAGCAAGCTTGGCGTCGATGTGGACGACAACTTCGCCCCCGAGTACGTCGTGATTCCGGACCGGGCCAAGGTCATCAAGGAGTTAAAGGCGGCGGCCAAGGGCGTGGAAGACATCTTCGTCGCGACCGACCCTGACCGTGAGGGCGAGGCGATCGGCTGGCATCTAGCCGAGGAACTCGGCGGCAAGAAGCGCAAGATCCGCCGCCTGATGTTCAACGAAATCACGAAGAAGGCCATTCTCGAAGCGATGAAGCACCCGGGCGACATCGACATGAACATGGTCGATGCGCAACAGGCGCGCCGTGTGCTCGATCGCCTCGTCGGCTACAAAATCAGTCCGATTCTGTGGGACAAGGTGCGGCGCGGTCTGAGTGCCGGCCGTGTGCAGTCGGTTGCGCTGAAGATCATTTGCGACCGCGAACGCGAGATTGAGTCGTTCAAGCCGGAAGAGTACTGGCATGTGACGGCACGCTTGGCGGGCACGCTGCCACCCGAGTTCGACGCGCGTCTGGTCCGCAAGGGCAAAGATGCGATCAAGGTCACCAACGAAGCCGAAGCCAAGAAGGTGCTGGCCGATCTGGCCATCGCCGACTTCGTCATCTCGTCGATCGCGCAGAAGGAACGCAAGAAGACGTCCGCCCCGCCGTTCATCACGAGCAAACTGCAGCAGGCCTCACGCTTCCCGGTCAAGAAGACGATGATGATCGCGCAGCAGTTGTATGAGGGCATCGAGCTGCCGGGTGAAGAAGCCGCGGTGGGTTTGATTACCTACATGCGAACCGACTCGGTCCGCGTGGCGGATCAGGCGCTGACGGATGTGCGTGAACTGATCGGCGATCAGTACGGTGCGGCGTTCGTGCCGGCCGAGCCGAACAAGTTCAAAGTGAAGACGAGCGCGCAGGACGCGCATGAAGCGATTCGTCCGACGTTCATGAAGTACAGCCCCGATGCGGTGCGCGCGCACCTCACGCAGGATCAGTACTACCTCTACCGACTGATCTGGAATCGGTTCCTCGCGTCACAGATGACACCGGCGACGTTCGACGACACGACGGTGGACATCAACGCGGCGGACTATATCTTCCGCGCGAAGGGGTCGGTGCCGAAGTTCGCCGGCTGGCTCGCCGTCTACGACAACACGACGACGGAAGCCGAGGAGAGCGAGCGGACCGAGAAGCCGACGGTGAATCAGTCGGTGGCGCCGGCTGCGGATGCCGACGATGAAACGAGCAGTGGCGTGCTGCCCGTGCTCGCGGAAGGCCAGAAGCTCGCCGTGCGCGAGATCAAGCCTGAGCAGAAGTTCACGCAACCGCCAGCGCGATACAACGAAGGATCGCTGGTCAAGGCGCTCGAAGAGAACGGCATCGGCCGTCCGAGCACGTATGCGTCGATCATCTCGGTGCTGCAGGCGCGCGACTACGTCAACAAGATCGAAGCCCGATTCTGGCCGACGATTCTCGGCCGGCGTCTTGTTGAGAAACTGCTGACGCCGGCGTTCGACGACATTCTCGAGGTGGCGTACACGGCGAAAATGGAAGAGGAACTCGACGACATCGAAAAGGGCAAGGCCAAGTACGCAGATGTCCTCAAGGCCTTCTACAAGGATTTCAAGAAGGATCTGAAGCGCGCCGAGAAGGAGATGCCCAACTTCAAGGAAGGACAGCCGACCGGCGTCACGTGCGACAAGTGCAATCAGGGCGAGATGGTCGAGAAGGCCGGCAAGTTCGGCATCTTCCTCGCGTGCAGCCGGTATCCCGACTGCGACAACACCAGAGAAATCGAAACGCCGAACCAACCGTCAACCGATGAACTGGACGAGGCGTGCGAAAACTGCGGCAAGCCGATGATCGTCAAGCGCGGCCGCTTCGGGATGTTCCTGGCGTGCACGGGATATCCGGAGTGCAAGACCACGCGGAAGATCATTCAGTCGAAGACCGGCGTGTCGGCCGCCAAGCCGGACCAGATCCTCGACGAGGCGTGCCCGACCTGTGGCAAGAACCTGGTGATCAAACAGGGCCGCTACGGCGAATTCACGGCGTGCACCGGCTACCCCGATTGCCGCTACGTGAAACAGAAGCTCACCGGCATCAAGTGTCCGAAGGACGGCGGCGATGTCGCCGAGCGGAAATCAAAACGCGGCAAGGAGTTCTACGGCTGCGTGAACTATCCGAAGTGCGACTTCACACTGTGGAACAAGCCGATCGAGGAGCCGTGCCCGAAGTGCAAGTGGCCGTTCCTCACCGAGAAGATCACCAAGCGCCACGGCCGCCAGTTGATCTGCGCGAATGAAGAATGTGATTTCGTGATGGACGCGCCGCTGCCGGAAGAAGTCGCGACGGCGTGATCCGGATCATCGGCGGCGGTCTCGCAGGCTGCGAGGCGGCCTGGCAGGCGGCGGAGATGGGCGTCGCCGTGACGCTGCACGAAATGCGTCCGGTGCAGCCCACCTCGGTGCATCACACAGACCGGCTCGCGGAGCTGGTCTGTTCCAATTCGTTTCGCGGCGACAAACTCGACAACGCCGTCGGTCTGCTCAAAGAAGAGATGCGTCGTCTCGGCTCGCTCGTGATGCGCACGGCCGACAAAGTGAAAGTGCCTGCCGGTGCGGCGCTCGCCGTCGACCGCGAAAAGTTTGCCGAAGAAATGACGGCCGCGATCGAAGCGCATCCGCGCATTCGACTGGAGCGCGGTGAAGTTTCCGAGATTCCCGCATCGACGGACCGCGAGCCCGTGATCATCGCGACCGGCCCCCTGACCTCATCGTCATTGAGCGCGTCGATTGCCGCGTTCGTCGGCAGTCAGCACTTGGCGTTCTTTGACGCGATCAGCCCGATCGTCATGGCTGAGACCATCGACATGTCGAAGGTGTTCCGCGCGAGCCGCTGGAATCGTGGCGACAACGCCGACGGCGACTACCTGAACTGCCCGTTCAACAAGGAAGAGTACCTGCGGTTTCACGACGCGATCGTTACGGCCGAAAGAGCGAGCGTTCACGACTTCGACAACACCAAGTTCTTCGAAGGGTGTCTGCCGATTGAAGTCATGGCGCATCGTGGCGTCGACACACTGAGATTCGGCCCGATGAAGCCGGCGGGCCTTGACGATCCCAAGACCGGCAGATGGCCGTACGCCGCGGTGCAGTTGCGCCAGGACAATCTGGCTGGCGATCACTACAGCCTCGTTGGATTTCAGACGCAGTTGAAGTGGGGCGAGCAGGCGCGCGTGCTGAAGATGATTCCTGGTCTCGAGAACGCCGAGTTCGTGCGCTTCGGGATGATCCATCGCAACACCTACATCAACGGGCCGACGATTCTCGATGCCACGTGGCAAACACGCACGCGGCCGAGCTTGTTCTTCGGCGGCCAGGTCTCCGGCGTCGAAGGCTATGTGGAGTCCTCCGCGTCCGGGTTGATTGCCGGCATCAATGCGGCCCGGTTGTCACTCGGACTGGAGCCAACGGCGCCGCCACGCACGACCGCCATCGGTGCGTTGGGCTACTACGTCTCGCACGCGGATCCGGCGCACTACGATCCATCCAACATCACCTTCGGCATCATGCCCGCGCTCGAGAAGCCGCCGAAGGCCAAGCACGACAGACAGTTGGCGATGAGCGACCGCGCCCTGCGCGATCTTGATGAATGGCGTAGCCTGCAAAATTCGCATGCTTAAGGATCACAGCCGCGCGTTTGTCGCGTTCCTCAAGCTCAACCGGAACATGTCGCCGAATACGGTTCGTGCCTACGATACGGACGTCACGCAATTTCTCGAGTTCGTGGCCGCGCAGGATCGCGTCAAGCCCAGTCAGGTGGCCCCGGCGCGCCTCGATGCGATCGCGATCCGAGAGTTTCTCGGTGACCTGCACAAACGCGGTCTCAGTCGCGCATCCTCAGCACGCCGATTGTCGGCACTTCGCACGTTCGCCAAATACCTGGTACGCGAAGGCGTGTTGACGGACGACCCGACGCAGTTAGTGGGTGCGCCGAAGCGCGAGCAATCATTGCCGGCGCACCTTGGCCATTCCGACATCGATGCGCTGCTCGCCTCGCCCGATCTGGCCACCGTGGCGGGCCGACGCGATCGCGCGATCCTCGAGCTCTTCTATGCATCAGGATTGCGCTTGAGCGAGTTGGCTGGCGCGGATCTCGAAGACATCAACTTGTCTGGCCGCATGATTCGTGTCCGCGGCAAAGGCGGCAAGGAACGACTACTGCCGTTCAATCACGCCGCCGCCAACGCCATGCGCGCCATGTTGGCTGATGCTGGCAACTTGCGACCTGCTGCCGTGCCTCGACCCAAAGGCCGCGCGCCACAGCGCACGCCGTTGTTCCTGAACCTGCGCGGCACTCGACTGACGACGCGCAGCATCGATCGCATCGTGCGTCAACATGTCAAGGCGGCATCGATCAAGACCGGGATCAGTCCGCATGCGTTGCGACACACGTTTGCGACGCATCTGCTTCAAGCAGGTGCGGATCTTCGAGCGATTCAGGAATTGTTGGGGCACGCGCAGCTGACGACGACCCAGCGCTACACGCATCTGGACGTGGGGCGCCTGACGGAGGTCTATCGTCAGGCGCACCCACGTGCAAAACTCTCGAAAGTCTGAGCGCTAGCTCGCGATCGGTTCCAGCGGTCGTCGCGACCGCGGGATCTCGATGTTCAGGATCTTGATCTTGTAGTTCATCACGCGCGGGCTGATCGACAACAACTCCGCCGCGTCCTTCTGCACCCAGTTCGACATCCGCAAGGCTTCCAGCACCGCCTGCCGTTCGATCTCCTCGAGCGCGATGCCCGTCGGCGGAATCTTGATCGCCGGCGTCTTCTCGCTGCCGCTCGCTGAGTGCTGATCACCGATTTGCAGATCGGCCAGGCTGACGACGGTGCCGTCGGTCAGCAGCACCGCGCGCTCGATCACGTTCTCGAGCTCACGAATGTTGCCCGGCCAGTTGTGGCGCATCAGGACCTTCGACGCCTCCGGCAGGATGCCGTCCACCTTCTTCTTCAGTTCGTTCGCGAACCGCTTGACGAAGAACTCGGCCAGCGCGCCGATGTCGTCCTTGCGATCACGCAGCGGCGGCATCTCCACCGACACCACGTTGAGGCGATAGAACAAGTCTTCGCGGAACTTGCCCTCGGCCACCATCTGGCTGAGGTTGCGATTGGTTGCGGCGATGATGCGCACGTCCACGCGCAGCGTGCGGGTGCCGCCGAGCCGTTCGAATTCGTGCTCCTGCAATACGCGCAGAATCTTGGCCTGCGTATTCGGGCTCATGTCGCCGACTTCGTCGAGGAACAACGTGCCGCCGTCGGCCTGCTCGAACCGGCCGATGCGCTGCTTGTCGGCGCTCGTGAACGCGCCCTTCTCGTGGCCGAAGAGTTCCGACTCCAGGAGATTCTCCTGCAGCGCCGCGCAGTTCACTTTCACGAACGTCTTGCTCGCGCGCAACGAGTTGTGATGAATCGATCCGGCAATCAGCTCCTTGCCGGTGCCCGTCTCGCCGCGAATCAAAATCGTGGAATTGCTCCGCGCCACCTTCTTGACGATGCCGAGCACTTGCTGCAGCGCGCCACTCGCGCCGACGATGCGGTCGAAGTCGTAGATGTCCTGCTGCGCCGTGCGCAGGTAGTCCACCTGATACTTCAGATGTTTGAGCTCGATCGCTTTCTCGATCTTCAGCTCCATCTCTTCAATCTCGAACGGCTTCTGCACGAAGTCGACGGCGCCGATCTTCATCGCCTCGACGGCTCTGTGAATGGATCCGAAGGCGGTCATCAGAATCACCGCGGCATTCGGCTGCAGCTTGCGTGTCGTGCGCAGCACATCCATGCCGTCTGCGCCGCCCATGCGGAGGTCCGTCAGCACGACGTCGAACTGACTGTCTTGCAGCCGCTCGATCGCGACCGTGCCGTTCGGTGCTTCTTCGATGTCGTGGCCGGCATTCCCTAACGCGCGGACGAGGCCTTTGCGCAGGGAATCGTGATCGTCAACGACGAGAATTCGACCCATTGTGTCTCTCCATGTCTACTAGCCCAGAATCAACGGCAGCCGGACGGGCGCCACCGGCAATGTCACAGTAAAAGTGGTGCCATGTCCGATCGCGGACGTGGCGTGAATGGTGCCGTCGTGCGCGTCAACCACCTTGCGCACAATCGCGAGGCCGAGGCCGGTCCCTTGCGGTTTGGTCGTAAAGAACGGACTGAAGATCCGTTCAAGGTCATCCGCCGAAATCCCCGGGCCGTCGTCGTGCACTTCGACGCGCACACGTGAAGGCAGCGAGCGCGTGCCGCCGAGCGGCTCGACTTCGCCCATCAACATGCGGGCGCGCACACGCACGCAGCCCGTGCCGCCCATGGCTTCAAAGGCATTGGCGATGAGGTTCGCGAACATCTGCCGCAGCTGATGCGCGTCGAGCGTCATCTCCGGCACATCGGGATCCACCGACATGTCCATCACGATCGTGCCGCGTGGAATCTTGCCTTCGGCCATCGTCACCGATTCCGACAGCAGGTCGAGGAGTGACGTGCGCTCGGGCTGCAACTGAATCGGCCGCACGTACTCGAGCACTTCAACCACGATGGCGTTGGCCATCTTGGCTTCCTTGATGATGTCGTCGAGTTGTTCGCGTACATCGGTCGAGCCGGCGTCATCGCGATCACGGAACTGGCGGCGCAACACGCCGGCCATCACTTCGATGCTCGCGAGCGGGTTCTTGACCTCGTGCGCGATCGCGGCGGCCATTTCACCGAGTGTGGCCAGGCGGTCGCGTAGTCGCTCGCGTTCTTCGAGCTGTTCGACCTGCGTGAGGTCTTTGAAGAACAGCGTTGCGCCGGCCGCCTCACCCTCGTCGTCGTAGATGCGCGAGAGGGAGTAGCCGATGGCCTTGCCGGTGCGGCGCAGGCGCATTTCCGCGCGGTTCGGCAGGTCGTCGCTGTCGAAGGCCGCTTCGAGCACGCCGATGACCTCGGGGCAGTCGACGAGCACTTCCGTAAACGGCCGGCCAAGATCGTCAGGGCCGGCGGCCAGTCCGAGTGAGCGGTAGGCGATGTCGTTCATCACGGCGAGGAGGCCGTCGCGAGTGATGGCGAGCACACCGGTGCGGAGATTCGAGACCAGATGGCGATAGAAGCGGTCGTCCACGCGCCGTGAACGGACGGAATTCGTCAATTTGATTGCCTGCGAGCGCGCCATCTGCAGTTCCCTCTCGCAAGGCGCGTACCGCTTCGCCGGGCGGCGAAAAACACGAAACTGTGAGCGGTGGGCGTGGCGGGGAGCCGGTGGGCGTGTTTAGAGATTACAAAATCTTCTGCGTATTACAAGTCTGTAATGTTTTGAAGCTCTTCCCACTGCTCCATGAGGTCGCGGACTTCCCACATCAGGGCTTGGTGGCGATCGATGACAATTTTGGAAGCGTCGCGGTCATCGTAGAAGCCGGGCACGGCCATCGCTGCTTCGCTGTCTTTGATGGCCAGCTCCTTCTCGGAGATGCGGGCCTCAAGGTCGGCAATACGCCGAGCGCGCTGCTGTTCCTCGCGCTGCTTCTTGCGCGCCTCGGCATCGGCGGCCTTCTTGGCTTCGCGCGCGGCGTGTCCCTGGAGGATAGGCTGGGCGGGCTGGGCGACCGCGGCCGGCGCGGATGGGCGCGGTGTGTTCTTGGGTGCCTGCTGCTTGGGTGCCGACGTCGCGGATTTGCCGGGTGCAGGCGTGGGGCGGGCGGGCGCATTCTTCTGCGCCTCTCGCTGCGCCTTGCTCCACAGGTACTCCGCGTACGTGCCGGGATACATCTCAATGCCGCCGTGGCCGACCGCGATGATCTTGGTTGCGAGGCGATCGACGAAGTAGCGATCGTGCGAGACGAAGATGAGCGTGCCGCCGAAGTCGGCGAGCGCGTCGAGCAATGTGTCTTTGGAATCGAGGTCGAGGTGGTTGGTCGGCTCGTCGAGGAGCAGCGTGTTCGCCGGTCGTAGGAGCATGCGCGCGACGGCGAGCCGTGTGCGTTCGCCGCCCGAGAGCACGCCGGCTTTCTTGTAGATGTCGTCGCCTTCGAAGAGAAATCCGCCGAGGATGTTACGAATCATCGGCACCATGCCGATGGGCGAGTCGCTTTCGAGCGTTTGATAAACAGTCTTCACTGGATCGAGCCGATTCGCTTCGTCCTGCGCGAAGTACTCCATCACGACCTGATGGCCGAGGGTGCGCTCGCCGGCGTCTGGCGCTTCCGCGCCCGACAAAATGCGCATCAGCGTTGATTTACCGGCGCCGTTCGGCGCCACGAGCGCGATGCGATCGCCGCGCTCGATGTGCAGCGTGATGTCGCGAAGGACCGTCTTCTCGCCGTACGTCTTCCGCACGTGCTTCAGTTCCATCACCACGCGACCGCTCTTCGGGCAGGCGGGGAACGTGAAGTGCACGCGCTTGCGCTCCGGCGGCACTTCAATCGGCACGATCTTGTCGTACATCTTGATCCGGCTCTGCACCTGCGCGGCTTTCGTCGCCTGGTAGCGGAACCGATCGATGAACGCCTTCATCCGCCCGAGTTCCTCGTCCTGGTCCTGCTTGGCTGCGCGCAACCGTTCCAGGTTTGCGTCGCGTTGCACGAGGTACTTCGAGTACGTGCCGACATAGTCGGTGATCTTGCGCAACGACAGGTCGGCAATTTTCGTCACGACCGCGTCGAGGAAGAAGCGGTCATGCGAGACCAGCACGACCGGATGCGGATACGACGACAGATATTCTTCGAGCCAGTTGCGCGCGTCGAGGTCGAGATGGTTCGTCGGCTCGTCGAGCAGCAGCAACGTCGGACGTCCGAGCAGCAGCTTGGCGAGCGCAATGCGCATCTGCCAACCGCCTGAGAACGTCTCGGTCAACTTGTCGAAGTCGTCACGCTCGAACCCGAGGCCCGCCAGCACCTGCGCCACCTTCAGGTCGATGCTGTAGCCGTCTTCGCGCCGGAAGAGCTCGCTCAGGTCGTGATATTTCACGAGCAGCGTCTCGTGCTCGCCATCGGGCAGCGCGGGATCGGCCAACGCATGTTCGATGCGCGAGATCTCGCGCTGCGCTTCAAGCAGCGGAGCAAACGCCAGTGACACTTCGTCGAACAGCGTGCGGCCGCGATGGTTCAGGCCGTCCTGCGGCAGATAGCCCACCGTCAGCGTCGCGGGCTTCGCGACGACGCCGCTGTCGGCTTCGTCGAGGCCGGCAAGAATGCGAAGCAGCGTGGTCTTGCCCGCGCCGTTGGGGCCGCAGAGACCGACGCGCTCGCCATCGGTCACCTGCCAGGTGACGTTGTCGAGGAGAACGCGTTCGCCGAAGGATTTTGTGAGGGACGAAAGCTGGATCATTGAAGCGTCGAGCTACTACGCTCCATCAGCCGTCGGGACGGGCTCGCCGAGTGCGCGCGCCGCGGCGGCCAGAATGCGCGGCAGGCGGAACGGTTTCGTCAGGTAGCCCGAGACACCGAGATTGATCGCTTCGATCGCGCTCGCTTCGGTGGAGTAGCCGGTGATGATGATGACGCGCAGGTCCGCGGCCAGCTTGCGGGCTTCGCGGATCACGGAGAGGCCGTCCATCCCGGGCATCTTCAACTCGGTAATGAGCAGGTCGTAGGCCACCGCGCGCATCTTCTCGATCGCCGAGGGGCCATCGTCAGCCGCATCGACGTCGTAGTCGGCCATGGTCAGGGTCTTCGCGAGCAAATCACGCACCGCCTGTTCGTCGTCGACGACCAGAATGCGCGGACGCTCGCCGCCGCTGCCGTTGCCCGAGCCGCCGATCATGCCGTCTTCCGGCAGCATCAGACCGCCGGTTGCTGGCCGGCTTGATTCGAGCCAGGCGTCGATATCGCGCTTGCGGAAGCGCCATTGGCGACCCACCCGAACAGCCGGAATCTTGCCAGCCTTGATCAGGCGGTAGACGGTGCGCAAGTTGACCTGGAGGTAGTCAAGAACCTCCTCAGTGGTCAGAAAGTTTTCGTCGCTCATGTCGGCCAATCGGCGGAAAAATCCTCTGGGGACTCCGAAAAAAGCATAGCACTATACTGACCGAAGTCCGCCCTCGCGTCTCGTACAGACTGTCGTGGTGGCACCTGCGTCTTACCCTCCGAAGGCACGACAGCCGGGTGGGCCGGGCTTGGGGGACGTGGGGTCAGAAAGCCGTTGTGAGCGCTACGCCAGTCACTGACGAGGAACTTGTCTCCCGCGCACAAGCGGGCGATCTGGAAAGCTTCAACCAGCTGGTCGCGCGCTGGGAGAGGCCGATCTATGCCCTCGCCTACCGAACCCTCGGCCGTGAAGAAGACGCCCGCGATGTCGTGCAGGAAGCCTTTCTCCGAGGTTTCCGCGGCCTGAAGGGATTCAAGGGAGAGGCGAAGTTCTCCTCCTGGCTCTATCGCATCACCTTAAATCTCTGCCGCGACTGGATGCGCAAGGCCCGACGGGCCCCGATGATCCAGATCCCGGAAAACGAAGACGGCCTCGACATGGCCGAGCAGATGCCGTCGACGGCCGAGTCGGTCGAAGAACTGGTCAACCGACAGCAGATGTCGGCCGCCGTGGCCAAGGCGATGGCGGAACTGCCCGACGAACAGCGGACGGCCATCCTGATGAAGGAATTTCACGGCTTGACGTTTCAGGAAATTGCAGACGCACTCGATTGTCCGCTGAGCACGGTCAAGACCCGCCTCTATCAAGGCTTGTCGGTTCTGCGCAGGCGCTTGGATCGAGATGCCCGTCAGCAAGCCGATGAAGCCAGCTTGCGGCGGGCGAGTTGGGAATCCAGCACTTAGTTAAGTGGGAAGTAGGAAGTGGGAAGTTGAAAAGTGACAACGAAGGACGCAAACAACATGTGTGACGATCGCGAAAAACTGATTGCCTATCTCTACGACGAAGCCAGCGCCAGCGAGCGTCGTCTTGTGGATGCGCATCTGGTGGAGTGTGCGGACTGTCGCGAAGAGCTGCGTGGCCTGCGCAGCGTGCGGCAGGACCTGCTCTCGTTTGATGTGCCGGAGCACGGGTCGGTGTGGAAGCCGTTCGTGACGACGCAGGCGGTGTGGTGGAAGCAAGTTCCGGCGTGGGGTCTGGCCGCTGCCGCGACGCTGATGTTCGGTATTGGTCTCGCTGGCGGATTCGCTGCACGCGCGCTCACAACCGTGCCGGTCATTCAGGCACAGGCGCCGCCCGTCGCGCCGCAGAATCCTCTGCCGCAGACTGTCGCCGCGACCCCAGAGCAAGTCAGAGCGCTCGAAGAGCGGCTCGCGTCGCTCGAACGCACATCAACGACTGACAAGGCCCCGCATGTCGAGACAGTGTCGAATGTCGCTAAGGCGGATGCCGATGACGCGTTGATCAAACGCGTCGAGCAGATGCTGAAAGAGAGCGAAGGTCGCATCACGCAGAAGACCTCCAAGCGCATCGTGTCGATGATCACCGAACTCGACAGTCAGCGGAAACGCGACATGGTCAACGTCTCGCAACAGATCAGCGATGCGCAGGCCGCCATCTACGGCAATGTGTCGAAGGTCACGAATCGCAGCACGATCGAGAAAGAGAAGGAGCAATAGTCGTGAAGTCCTCACAGGCACTTGCGGTTACCGTGTTCGTTGTGGGTTTCGCCGCGCCGGCATTTGCACAAACACCGGCCGCGTCGGCCGCCGATTCCGCCCCGAACATGCGCTTTCAGATTCGGACCATGGAGGCGGTGTTGTCTCTCGCCGTGCAGAACGGCGTCGACCTTCTTGGGCAGAAGATCAACGAAGTCGCGCCCGGCCTCCGTCTGTTCGCCGGGCAGCCACACGCGCATGGCTATCAGATTGAAGGCGTCGGCTGGTTCTTTGATGTTGAAGTACCGACTGTGTATCCAGGCGCCGCAGATCTCTATCTGGACTTGCTACCGCAGGGGGCACGACCGTCCAACGTCGGCAATTCCGTGGCCGCCCCGCGTCAGGATCCGATGCAAGCCGCAGTCGTCCGTGACCCGCAGGGCGAATATCGCGCGGCGATTCGTGAAGCGCTCATCGACGCCATGATCGACTCTGGTCAGATGCCGCTCAAGCCGCAGGAGATGTTAACGGTGGGTGCGCGTCGGCCCGATCCGGTCGGCCCTCCAATCGTCGGTGATGAAACGGTGCCGCTCGTACTCAGCATTACTGGCGAAGACCTCGCGCTCTTCCGTCAGGGCAAGATCACCCGCGCCGAAGTGAAGGGCCGGATCAAGATCAAGGAAGACCGTCGCTGACGCGATTCGCTTTGCTGGATCAAACTGGCCTTCACGGGGTCTAATATCGCGTGATGCCATTCCGTCGAGCGCTGTCCATCGGAGTTGTGTGCGCGGCCCTCGTGGTCGCGTTGGTGCCCGCTGCGGGCTGCGGTTCGCAGGTCCAACTCGACAAGGCCGTTGAACTCGCCGATGTCCATTCTGGCTATGTCGACATGGGACTCGTGAACGGCGAGACCAAGCTCGTGCCCTCAGCCACCGTGCGCGTCAAGAACATCAGCGGCGCCACGCTCTCCGGCTTCCAGATGTCCGCCACGTTTTGGCTCGCGGGCGGCGATGGCGAGAAAGACGAGAAGATCATCCCGGGGTTGGTCGCCAAGGATCTGGCAGCGGGTGCGACGAGCGATCCGATCGCGATCCGCGCGAACTTCGGCTACAAGCTGGAAGGGGCGCGTGCAGACTTTTTCTCGCACTCACTCTTCGTCGACTTCACCATCAAAGTGCTCGGCAAGGTGAACGGCCGGATGTTTCACATCGGCGAGATCAAGGTCGATCGGCAGATCCTGCAGAAGACCGCAGCAGTCCCCATAATGTAAGGAGCGCCAGCGCGCCATCACTCGCGGCAAACAGCAGGAATGAGGATGGCGAGGCGTTCACGACGTAGTCGGTAATGAAGGCAATCGCGCCCGCGCCTTTCAAGACGGGGCCAAAGATCCAGAGATACATCCGATGCGTCGCCGGGTCACGCCATGGCGCGGCGTAGCCGAGCCCGACGCAAATCAGGAAGATCCCGAGCAGTTTGGCGAACAGGATGGGAGAAGGCAGCGCCACGTGAAACACCGTGGCGAGTAGGCCGGTCGCCGTGAGCATCACGATCCCGATCGCAAGATCGTAGAAGAACGAGATGCCCGCGACGACCGACAGAAACTTCACTTCGAACTTTTCTTCAGCGTGCCTCGGTAGGTCTGCGTCTTGCCCGGTTCGACCGTGATCGCGTCTTTCAGCGTGACGTAGCCTTCCGCGCGCAGTTCGAGTTGGTGCGCGCCACCCGCCACATCGAGGTGGCTGCCGAGCCCGTTGAAATCATTGACCACGCCCTGCAAGACGCCGTCGATGTAGACCTGCGCCTTGTCGGGATTCACGCGCAGGCGGAGCGAACCCGTCTCCGGGCGCGGTTCGTCGTCACGCGAGCTGCTGCCGCCCCCTCCGCCATACATGCCGTATCCGTAACCGCCATACATGCCGTAGTACGGGTCGTACCACGGGTCATACCAGGGCGTGGCGCCGTACCACCACGTGCCGTAGCGTCCCCAGACCCAACGCGTGCCGCCGTACCGCCACGGGTCGTACGACACGTAACCGTAGCCGTAGCCGCCTGTGTACCAGGGATACCAGCGTCCCCATGGGCTGAACGGGTAGCCAGCGCCGCTGAGCCAATCGGCGCCTGCGCCCGAAATCGGGCTGGGCCGACGCATCGCCGTGTTGCCAATGGGGCGGCCGTCGCGGTTGCGCGAACCGGCGCCGACGTAGACGGGATCTGAGCCAACACCCGCTGGTCGAGAAGACCCTGCCGTGCCGCCGCGGAGGATCGCACTCGATCCGGACCCGCTCGAACCTGAAGTGCTTGAGCCGCTCGTCGACCCGCTCGAGCTCGTCGATCCGCCAGTGCGCGGCGGCGGCGCCGACCGCGTCGGCTGTGACTGTGGCTGAGAACTGGGCATTGTCGGCATCGGCGGTGCTTCGCGCGTGCTCGATCCGGCCGATGCCGGGGTGCTCGTGGTGGGCGGTGGCGCTTCTGACGTGGTGGTTGTTCGCGGAATAGCCTGAGCCGCGGCGATGGTCGGCGCCGAAAGCCCGGCCGCGATCACCGAGATTTGAAGCAAACGGCTGTTGATGCGCATGTCTCGTCCCCCGCCTTCTGTAATTGCAACTCTACTGCCACCCGGCCAGCGGCGAAAACTGGTCATTTTGGGTCCAAATCCAGCCCGATGTCCTCAACAGCTGGCCTCCCGGACGGACGTTTGACACAATCGCCACCATGGTTCACGGCGGGATTCAAGGTGGCGTCCACGCCACCACAGTGCTGGCGGTGCGGCATGCAGGCACCGTAGTGATGGCCAGCGACGGTCAGGTGACACTGGGCCAGACCGTGGTCAAGCATGGCGCCCGCAAGGTCCGCCGACTCTTTCACGACAAGGTGCTCGCCGGGTTCGCCGGATCCGCGGCCGATGGCTTTGCCCTGTACGCGCGCTTTGAAGCCAAGCTCGAGGAGCATCGCGGCCAGCTCGAACGCGCGGCCGTTGAGCTCGCGAAAGACTGGCGCACCGATCGCGCGCTGCGTCGCCTCGAAGCGATGCTGCTCGTCGCCGATACGCGCGGCATGTATCTGCTCTCCGGCACGGGCGATCTCATCGAGCCCGATGACGGCATCATGGGCATCGGCTCCGGCGGCGCCTACGCCATGGCGGCGGCGCGGGCTCTCGCGACACACAGCACACTCGACGCGAAAGGGATTGTGGAAGCGTCGATGTCGATCGCCGCAGACATCTGCGTCTACACAAACCACACTGTGACGATGGAATCGCTGACGTGACGCCGAGAGAAATCGTTGCCGAGCTCGACAAATACGTCGTGGGGCAGGGCAAGGCCAAGCGCGCGATGGCCATTGCGTTGCGCAATCGCCATCGACGTCAGCGCTTGCCGGCCGAGATGGCGGAAGACGTCGCGCCGAAGAATATCTTGATGATCGGGCCGACCGGTGTCGGCAAGACGGAGATCGCGCGGCGCCTCGCGAAGTTGGCGCAGTCGCCGTTTGTGAAGGTCGAGGCCTCGAAGTTCACGGAAGTCGGCTACGTCGGTCGCGACGTCGAGTCGATGGTGCGCGATCTGGTCGAGATCGCGGTGAAGATGTTGCGCGACGCGCGCGAGACCGATGTGCGCGAGCGCGCCCGCCAGGCCGCGGAAGAGCGGCTGCTCGACTTACTGCTGCCGCCGTCGCCAGCCGCGTCGGACGTCGCGCCGTCGCCGCTCGGCGACCACTCCACCGAAGCGCAACTCGCGCGCGACCACGCGACGTCCACGCGCGAGAAACTGCGCGAGCAGTTGCACGCCGGCAAACTCGATGCCCGGGTTGTTGAAATTGACGTCCAGCAGCGCTCGACGTCGTCGTTCGAATTGGTGTCGGGCTCGAATATCGAAGAGATCGGTGTGAATCTGCGCGACATGTTGCCGGGGATGTTCCAGGGCCGCAACAAGCGTCGCAAGATCCCGGTCCCCGAGGCCCTCGACGTTCTGGCGCAGGAAGAAGCCGCCAAGCTCATCGACATGGACGGCGTCACGAAGTCTGCGATCGAGCGTGTCGAGCAGAGCGGCATCATCTTCATTGACGAGATCGACAAGATCGCCGGGCGCGACGGCGGCAATGGCCCCGACATCAGTCGCGGCGGCGTGCAGCGCGACTTGCTGCCGATCGTCGAAGGTACGACGGTGAACACGAAGCATGGGATGGTCAAGACGGACCACATCCTTTTTGTGGCGGCCGGCGCGTTTCACGTCTCGAAGCCCTCCGATCTGATTCCCGAGCTCCAGGGCCGCTTTCCCATCCGCGTCGAGCTCGAGGCGCTCGGCCGCGACGACTTTGTGCGCATCCTCACCGAGCCAAAGAACGCGCTCATCAGTCAGTACATCGCACTGATGGCCACCGAAGGACTCACGCTCGTCTTCACCGACGATGCGATCGGCCGTGTGGCCGAACTGGCAGCGGTCGTCAACGACCGCATGGAGAACATCGGCGCCCGTCGTCTGCACACGATGATGGAGCGGTTGCTCGACGAGGTGTCGTTTCACGCCTCGGAGCTCTCCGGCCAATCGATTACGATAGACACGGCCTACGTTGACCGCATGCTCGCTGACATCGTGAAGAGCGACGACCTGTCGCGGTACATCCTGTGAGTCGTCTCTCGCCTCTCCCGCTGCGCCTGCTCCTGCTTGTGGGGTTGGTCGTCGTGGTCCCGGCGTGCGGCAAGCGCGGTCCGCCGCTGCCGCCGCTCCGGCCCGCGCCCGACAAGGTCACGAGCATCTCGGTGCTCCGTCATGATGACGACGTCACGATCAGTTTTCTGACGCCGATTCGCAACGTGGACGGCTCGCTGCCGCTGGAGTTCGATCGCATCGAGTTGTACGCGCTGACGGCGCAGGCCGGCACGCTCACCCCGACGGTCAAGAAAGTGTTTGTGCCGCAGAACCGCATCGCCGTGCTCGGGCAGCGTCCGCCTGTGGCCCCGAAGGCGGCGACCGATGCCGCGCCGGATCCGGACGAACCGCCGGTCGCCATTCCGTTGTCGTTTACGGAGAAGGTGGCGTCCGTCGCGCAGCGCATTACGCTCGCGCCGCTGCCTATCGCGGTGGGTCAGATTCCCGGACTCGTCGCACCCGTGGCTGCGCCCGTCGCGGCGGCATCCGTGTTTCTGCCCTCGACCACGCGCTTCTATCTGATCGTGCCGTACGCGAATCGCACGCGCATTGGTTCGACGGACATGTTTGGCGTGCCGCTGCTGCCAGGACCACCCGCGCCGAAGAACGCCAAAATCACCTACGACGAGAACACGCTGACGTTGTCGTGGATCCCTGGTGCGACTGGGCAGACGGTGCAGGTGTACGACGCCACGCCGCCGTCGCCGCCAACAGCCACGCCGGGGACAGCGACGCCAGCCGCGCCGGCCGCCAAGGTGCCGGTGATCGTCAAGCCGATCAACGCGACGCCACTGGCCGCGCTCGAGTTGAAACGCCCGGTGGTGTTCGGTACACATATTTGCTTCACCGTGCGCGGCGTGACGGGCACGGCGCCGTTGCTGTTTGAGAGTGCGCCGAGCAACACCGTCTGCGAGGATCCGTACGACAAGTTCCCGCCGGATCCGCCGACCAATCTCGTCGCCTTCGCCACAGAAGGTGCGATCGCGCTCACCTGGGACGGCGTCACCGCGACGGATCTGGCCGGCTACATCGTCTTGCGCACTGATGGCACGAGTGAGACACTGCAGCCGCTGTTCGCCGCGCCGGTGACCGGCACGTCATTCACCGATACGGCGGCGCGCGCCGGTGTGCGGTATACCTACGCGGTGGTTGCCGTCGACAGCGCGAAACCGGGCAATCGCAGCAAGGAATCGAATCGCGTGGACGAGACGGGACGCTGATCATGATGCGTGTATATCGAATTCAAGATGGCGCGTCATCGCGCTACGTGATTGAACGCGAGGGGACGTGGCGTGCCCTCGAAGGCGATCTGTTCGGCGCCTTCACAGAAGGTGCCGAGATCCCATCGGAGGGGCAGAAGGTGCTCGCGCCGGTGCTGCCGTCGAAGATCGTGTGCGTCGGTCTCAATTATCGCGATCATGCGATCGAGCAGGGCAAGCCGCTGCCGCCCGAGCCGCTGCTGTTCATCAAGCCGTCGACGTCGGTGATCGGCCCCGGTGACGCGATCGCGGTGCCGACCTGGGCCGGCAGCATCCATCACGAAGCCGAGCTGGCGATCGTGATCGGCAAGCGCGCGTCGAACGTGCCGCTCGCCAAAGCCAACGACTACATTCTCGGCCTCACGTGCGTGAACGACGTCACGGCGCGCGATCTGCAGAACAAGGACGGCCAGTACACGCGTTCGAAGGGCTTCGACACGTTCGCGCCCGTGGGCCCGTGCATCGCCGTGGGCCTCGAGGGGCGCGACTTGCAGGTCCGCTGCTATGTGAACGGCAACTTGCGGCAAGACTCGCGCACGCGCGAACTCATCTTCACCATTCCGGAACTCGTTACCTATATCTCGCAGATGCAGACCCTCCTGCCCGGCGACATCATTTCCACCGGCACACCGTCGGGCGTTGGCCCGATTGTGCCAGGCGACACCGTTACCATTCACGTTGAAGGCATTGGCGCGCTCACGAACACCGTGGTCGCGCGGCAGTAGCTTTGGAGCCGCGGACCTTCAGGTCCGCGGGAGGACACGATGAAATTCTTCCTGGATACCGGCAACATCAAAGACATCGAATCGCTCGTGCCGCTCGGCATTGTCGACGGTGTCACCACCAACCCGTCCCTGATGGCGAAGGAAGGCGGCGATCCGCGCAAGATCATCAAGCAGATCTGCGAGCTCGTGCAGGCGCCGGTCAGCGCGGAAGTCGTCGCGCTCGACGCGCCCGGCATGATCGCCGAAGGCCGCGAGTGGGCCGCGCTCGACGAGCACATCGTCATCAAGATTCCGTTCACGCGCGAAGGCGTGAAGGCGACCAAGGTGTTGGCCGATGAGGGTTTCAAGGTCAACGTCACGTTGTGCTTCTCGCCGACGCAGGCGCTGATTGCGGCGAAGGTGGGCGCGGCGTACATCAGCCCGTTCGTCGGTCGTCTCGATGACATCGCCACTGACGGCATGGGGCTCATTCAGCAGATCTCCGACATCTACACCAACTACGACTTCGCGACCGAGATCCTCGTGGCGAGCGTGCGTGGGCCGATGCACATCGTGGAAGCCGCGCGCATGGGCGCTGATATCTGCACGTGCCCGGCGTCGGTGATCGAAGCGTGCTTCAAGCACCCGCTCACCGACATCGGTCTCGAGAAGTTCCTCAAAGACTGGGCCGCGGCGAAAAAGTAATGGATCATCTGACGCAGCTCGAAGCGCTGGAGCGTCAGGCCGAGCTCGGCGGGGGCGCCGATCGGTTGAAGCGGCAGAAGGACGCCGGCAAGCTCACCGCGCGCGAGCGCATCGAGCTGCTGTTCGACCCGGGCACCTTCGAGGAAATCGACAAGCTCGTCACACATCGGTGCCGAGACTTCGGCATGGATGAGCAGTTGATTCCTGGCGACGGCGTCGTGGCCGGTCACGGTCGCGTGGATGGCCGACCGGTCTATGCGTTCGCGCAAGACTTCACCGTGTTCGGCGGTTCGCTGTCGGAGACCAACGCCGAGAAGATCGTGAAGGTCATGGATCTCGCCATGAAAATGGGCGCGCCGATGATCGGGTTGAACGATTCGGGCGGCGCGCGCATTCAGGAAGGCGTGCTCTCGCTCGGCGGGTACGCCGACATCTTTTTAAGGAACACACTCGCCTCGGGGGTGATCCCGCAGATCTCCGCGATCATGGGGCCCTGCGCGGGTGGTGCCGTGTACTCACCGGCGATCACCGACTTCAACATCATGATTGAAGGCTCGAGCTACATGTTCGTGACCGGGCCCGACGTCATCAAGACCGTGACGCATGAGGACGTGACCAAGGAAGACCTTGGCGGCGCCATGACGCACAACGCGACGAGCGGTGTCGCGCACTTTATGGTTGAAGACGATCGCAGCTGCATTCGGGCGATCCGCGATCTGCTCGGCTACCTGCCGTCAAATAACCTCGACGAGGCGCCGTTTCTCGAGACGTCCGATCCGCACGATAGAGAAGATGAGGCGCTCGACCATCTCATCCCCGACCAGCCCAATCAGCCGTACGACATGCACGACCTGATTCGCACCGTCGTGGATGATGCGGCGTTTCTGGAAGTGCACCAGCACTACGCGCTCAACATCATCGTGGGGTTCGCGCGTCTCGGTGGCAAGTCCGTGGGCATGATCGCGAACCAGCCGTCCGTGCTGGCCGGGTGCCTCGACATCGACGCGTCGGTCAAAGCGGCACGGTTCGTCCGGTTCTGCGACGCCTTCAATATTCCGCTGATCGTGTTCGAGGATGTGCCGGGCTTCCTGCCGGGTGTGCGCCAGGAACATGGCGGCATCATTCGTCACGGCGCGAAGTTGCTCTACGCATTCGCGGAAGCGACGGTGCCGAAAATTACGGTGATCACGCGCAAGGCCTACGGCGGTGCGTACTGCGTCATGGCGAGCAAGCACCTGCGCACCGACTTCAACTACGCGTTCCCGCAGGCGGAGATTGCCGTGATGGGCTCGGAAGGTGCCGTGAACGTGCTCTATCGGCGCGAAATTGAGCAGGCACCGGATCCGGCGGCGTTCCGCGCTGAGAAGACGGCCGAGTTCCGTGAGAAGTTTGCGAATCCATTTGTCGCCGCGTCACGCGGTTTCATCGATGAGGTGATTCGGCCGCGCGAGACGCGCACGAAGCTGATCGCCGCGCTCGCGAGCACCGCCAACAAGCGCGAGAAGAATCCGCCGAAGAAGCACGGAAACATTCCGCTGTGAGGCGATCCGTGAGGCAGCCGTCATGAAAGTACTGATCGCCAATCGCGGTGAGATCGCCGTCCGCGTCATGCGCGCGTGCAAAGAACTCGGGTTTGGCACCGTTGCCGTCTACTCCGACTGCGATCGCAATGCGTTGCATGTGCGCCTGGCCGACGAGGCCTTTCACATCGGGCCGAGTCCGGCGTCGGAGAGCTACCTCCGCATCGACAAGATCCTCGACGTCGCGAAGCGCTCGGGCGCCACGCTCGTGCATCCCGGGTATGGGTTTCTCGCGGAGAACGAGGAGTTTGGTCAGGCCTGTGTGGATGCCGGCCTCACGTTTGTGGGCCCGACACCGCACGTGATCGCGCTGATGGGTAGCAAGACGGCGGCACGGCAGGCTGCGATCGCCGCCGGGGTTCCAGTCGTGCCCGGCACGGCGGATCCGTTCGGCGATGACGCGACTGACGCGTGGATCACGAGCGAAGCCGCGCGCATTGGCTATCCGCTCGTTGTCAAAGCCGTGTCAGGCGGCGGCGGCAAGGGCATGCGCACCGTCGCGACACCCGAGGAGTTGTTGCCGTCGGTGCGCACGGCGCGATCTGAGGCGGGGTCGGCCTTTGGCGACAGCGCCGTCTATCTCGAGCGCCGCATCATCAAGCCGCGCCACATTGAAATTCAGTTGCTCGGTGATCATCACGGCACCGTCATTCCGTTTGTCGAACGCGAGTGTTCGATTCAGCGGCGCCACCAGAAAGTCGTCGAGGAGTCACCGTCGCTGGCGCTCAGCGTCGAGACCCGCACGGCCATGGCCGAATGTGCCGCAATGGTCGCGCGATCGGTCGGCTACACCAACGCCGGCACTATCGAGTTTCTGCTCGACGAGCACGAACAGTTCTACTTCCTCGAGATGAACACCCGTCTCCAGGTCGAGCATCCGGTGACCGAGCAGGTGACCGGCATCGATCTGGTACATTGGCAATTGCGGATCGCGCTCGGCGAGAAACTCACGATTGATCCCGTGCAGGCCCTGACACCCCGCATGCACGCGATCGAGTGCCGGATCTACGCCGAAGATCCGGACAAGGGCTTCATGCCGTCGCCCGGCCTCGTGCGCGCGCTCAGCACGCCGAGCGGCCCGGGCATTCGTGACGACCGCGGTGTGACCGCCGGATTCGAGATCCCGATCTTCTACGACTCTATGATTGCCAAGCTGGTGGTGTGGGGCGACACGCGCACGGATGCCGTCGCGCGACTCCGGCGCGCGCTCGATGAATACCGCGTCGTCGGTGTGAAGACGACCACGCCATTCTTCCAGTGGCTCACCGAACAGCCCGAGTTTCTCGAGGGCCGTTTTGACACGACGTATCTCGACAACTTATTGAAGACGCGTCAGGGGCAGGTCTTTGCTGTGGCAGATGCGGCGGCTGAACGAGACGCGACGGTGGCGGTCGCGTTGATGTCGTGGTTCCGCGCGCATCGCGCCGTGACGGGCACAGCGGCCCCGACGACTTCAGGCGTGTGGCGGCAGTCAGGGCTCCGTGAAGGGCTGAGGAACTAGCCGTGCACTTTGAAATCGACATCAACGAGCGCACACACAAAGTCAGCGTCGAGAAAGTCGGCGCGACCGGTCCAGCCGGCGGCGCGTTTCGCGTCTTGATTGATGGTGTGCCGGCCGCGGTCGATGCGCGGCGGACGGATCTGGGGTTGTCGCTCGTGTTTGCGGATGGTCGCAGCGTCGATGTGGCACTGACGGATCGTCCGGGCGGTGAGTGGTTCGTGCAACTGCCGACGGCCGACGTGAGCGCATGGGTCGATGCCCGGCGCTATCAGCGCGGCGAATCCGGTGGCGGCGCCAAGACCGGCGCGCAGCGCATCACGGCCCCCATGCCGGGTCGCGTGGTCCGCATCCTCGTGAAGCCCGGCGATGAAGTGGCCCATCGGCAGGGTGTGGTCGTCGTCGAAGCGATGAAGATGGAAAACGAACTGGGCGCGCCGAAGGCCGGTCGCATCAAGGAAATCCTCGTCGCCGAAGGCCAGTCGGTTGAAGCGGGCCGCCTGCTCGTCGTGATTGAGTAGTCCGAGCCCGCCCTACGTTTTCCGGATAACCAGATAAGCTGAGATAGTGACGTCCTCTGCCCGGTCGATAGTGGTCCGCCGCTGGGGACGTCGTGTGCTTGGCGTGCTCGTGGCCGTGATCGCCGGCGTGCTGGTCAGTGTGTTTGCGATTGATCTGGGGCCCGAGGTGCGAGGTGTGGCCGAACGGCAGGCCTCGAAGTATCTGCAACGACCGGTCCACATCGGAAAAATTCGCGCCCTGGTGGCTCGCGGCGAATTTGAACTGAACGACATCGTCATCGAAAGCCTCAAACCCGAGGACAAGCCCTTCGCGCGCATCCGACGCGTGGCGGTCAGTGCACCGTGGTGGACGGTGTTCACACGCGCGCTCGTGATCGATCACGTGCGCATTTCGGGTTTGAACGTCGCGATTGAATCGTGGCCAAACGATTTCAACAACGTGCCGAAGCCCGTCAAGGGCAACGGTGGCCCTGCGCCCTTCACGACCACGACCCGGCAGATCATCGTTGACGACAGTGAGTTCAGCTATCAGGATCACGACACGCACTGGAGCGTCGTCTGTCGCAACTTGTCGGTGGTCGTCGTGCGCGCGCTCGGGACGTACTACGGCAAAACGCACTTTACGAACGGCACGATTGCGATTCAGCAGTATCTGCCGATGACCGCCGATGTCGATGCTGGATTCAAGATCGAAGATGGCTTGATGAAGTTGCATCGCGTGGATCTGAAGACCGATGGCGCCGTGTCGCAGCTGGTCGGCACGGTGGATTTCGGTCACTGGCCCGAGCAGCACTACACCCTCGTGTCGCAGATTCAGTGGCCCGAAATGCGTCGCATCTTCTTTGACGGCAGTCATTTCGAACTCGACGGCCGCGGCACGCTCGACGGGACGTTCCACAAATATAAAGGTGGCTACGAACTCAACGGGCAGTTCCGCAGCCCGCTGTTCGGGGTGCAGACGACGTTTGGGCATTATCGTTTTCCGAATGTGGTGGGCTCGGTGAAATGGATGCCGAAGCTGCTCGATGTCACCAACATGCAGTCGGATTTCAACGGGGGCCACGCCGTGCAGGCGTATCGGCTCGCGCCGCTCGGCAATCCCGAACCGCCGACGGCGACCTGGGACGTGAAATACGAAAACGTCGATCTCACCGAGTTCAGCGACAGCCTGGAGTGGCCGGTGCTGCGCTTGGCCGGCCGCGCGACGGGGCGGAACGTCATGACGTGGACCAATGGCCGTTTCGGTGCGACCAAGGTCGGTGATGGTGAGATCGCGTCTGTGGCGCCCGACAATGCGGCGTTGACCAGCCCGGGACTGCCCGACGGCATTCAACCCGCGCCGAAGGAAGATCCGTGGGACGTATCGCGTCGGCTCAGTCCCTACAAGGTGAGCGGCAGCGTGAAGTACACGTGGGCGCCGAAATACATGGAAGCGGCGGAGGGGAGCTGGATCGCGACTCCGCGCACCTATCTCGGGTTTCACGGGCGCACGGAATACGGCGACAACTCCTTGATGCCGTTTCACCTCACCAGCACCGATCTGCAGGAGAGCGATCGGCTGCTGGTCGAACTCCTGGGTGCATTCCACTCGACATCGACGCCGATCGAAGTGGGCGGCGTCGCCACGTTTGATGGCGTGATGACCAAGGCCTTCTGGAAGCCGCACATCGAAGGCACGTTCAGCGGCGATCACCTGCGCTACTGGGATGTGGATTGGGGACGCACGCGTGGACGCGCGGTGATCGAGAATGAATATGCGGACGTCACCGACGCGACCTTCGAGCGCTTCGGCGGCACCATCGTGACCAGCGGGCGGTACTCGCTTGGCTATCCTCGCAAGGATCGTGGCCAGGAGCTCGATGGCCGCATCACGATCACGCGGTGGCCGATTCGCGAGTTCCGCCATGCATTCCGTATGGACGATTGGCCGATTGATGGTCTCGCCAGCGCGGAATTGCATCTGTATGGTGGCTACGACCGCCCCGACGGCTTCGGCAGTTTGCGGTTCGATGAGAGCGTGGCCTGGAAAGAATCTTTCGAGTGGGCCACGGCCAGTTTGCGATTCGAATACGCCGGCGTGCGCACGGACGGTATCGAACTGCACAAGAGCACGGGCATCGTGCGCGGTGCGGCGTTCAGCGACTGGCACACCTCCACGTATTCGTTCAATTTCGATGGCCAGCGCATTCCGGTGGAGTCGCTCGATACCTGGCGATTCCCGCAAGCGCCACTGTCGGGGTTGTTACAGTTCACGGCGAGTGGCACCGGCAGTTCACTCGATCCGACATACGAGGCGCGCGGGTCGATCGCCGACCTCTACGCGGGCGACGAGGGCATCGGTCAGGTGTCGAGCCGCCTGCACTATCTCAAGAAGACCGTCGTCATTGATCAGCTGGAAGCGGCGTCGCCGCGCCTGAGTATCTCCGGGGCCGGACGTGTCGCGATGAACGACGAGCTCGATGCTGAGTTGTCGCTGCGTGTCACCAACACGGCGATCGATCCGTACCTGCGCCTGATTGCGCCGCAGACAAAGATCTCGCCCTACGCGTCGGCGCTGGTCAGTGGCTCAGTGCGCGTCTCGGGCGAGTTGATGGATCTGCGATATCTCAGCGTGGATGTCACGGTCGACAAAGCCGATCTGCGCCTCTTCGACTACCCGTTGCACAACGACGGCCCGATCCACATGACGTTCGGCGACAACACCTTCCATGTGGGGCGCATGCGTCTGGCGGGCGAAGACACGCAGCTCGACGTCACCGGCGACGTGTCGCTGACCGACGAACAGGTGTCGATCAAGACGGTCGGCGGCGCCAATCTCGCGGTGCTGCAGGCGTTCTTCCCCGACCTGCGCAGCTCTGGCGCGGCGGAGATTACCGCCAGCATCAGCGGCAACATGCGCGAGCCGCAGTTTGCCGGCAGCGCGACGCTCACCGGCGGACGGCTCAGGCACTTTGCGCTCCCGCACAGTTTCGAAGACGTTCGCGGTCGCGTGCTCTTCGATGCTGACGGCGTGCGTCTCGACGGCGTGCACGGCAAACTCGGCGGCGGCGATGTGGAGCTCGGCGGCACGATTGGTCTCAAAGGGTACTTGCCGGACGAGCTCAATCTGACGGCCACCGGTCGCAACATGACGTTGCGCTACCCGGAAGGCTTTCAGTCGCGGCTCAACGCCGATCTGGCCGTGCGCGGCACGATGGCCGCAGCGGAACTCTCCGGCACCGTCAACGTGCTGCACGCCACGATGACGCGCGAACTCGATAGCGAGATGGGGCTGCTGGGATTTGGCGCGGCCGAAGCCGTCACGTCCGGCGGGGCCATCACTGGCACCACGGCCGACACCGGCATCCCCCTCACTTACGAAGTGCAGATCATCGCGCCGCAGACGCTGCGCATCGACAATGCCCTCGCGCACATCGTCGCCAGCGGTGACTTGACCGTGCGCGGATCGTACGATCACCCATCGATCACCGGCCGCGTTGACATCAATCGCGGCGACGCGACCTTCCAGGGCAATCGCTACGTGGTGACGCGCGGCGCCGTCGAGTTCACCAATCCGGCCGCGATTGAGCCGGTGTTTGATCTCGAAGCGGAGACGCGTATTCGTGTGCGCAACGGCAACGGCTTCCAGTACGGCCAGATGTATCGTGTGACCGTGGCCGTGTCCGGCACCACCGAGCGACTGATCCCGGCACTCTCCTCCGATCCGCAGTTGCCGCAGATCGACATCGTCTCGCTGCTGTTTGGCGAGACTGATCCCACCAAACTCAACGAGGCGGAGCTCCACGCGCTGGATGCCAGCCAGCGCGCGAACGTCAACTTGCTGCAGGCCAGCGCCGCGCGGCTTCTCACCAGCCCGCTCTCGTCGCAGGTCGGCAAGGTGATGGAGCGGACGCTCGGCGTCGATACCGTGCAGATCACGCCGCTGCTCGGCCTCAGCGACACCGCGCAGCTCAGTCCGACGGCGCGCGTCACCTTGGGCAAGCGCGTGTCTGATCGCGTCTTCGTCACCTACACGCGTGCCCTCAACACCGGCCGCGCGGAAGTGATCCTCCTTGAGTACGATCAGAACGACCAGCTGTCATGGGTGTTGTCCAAGAATGAAGACCAGTCGTTCGCGCTCGATTTTCGGGTCCGTCACCGTTTCTGATGCGCATCGCGCGTAGCGTCGCATCGTCGTGCCTCGCCGGTGCGTTGACGCTCGTACCGTCCGCGGTGCGCGCGCAGTCCGCGCCGGGCCCCGTGACGACACAGCAGGCCGACGCGATCGATCGGCTGTCTGGCCGGATCGTCACCGCCATTCACATGGACGTTGAAGGCCACCGCACCGACGAGCCCGAGTTGATGGCCTTGCTCGATGTGCAACGTAACAAGCCGCTCAACCTCGCCGAGTTGCGCGCCAGCATCACGCAGATGCACAGCGCCGGACGCTTCGACGACATCCGCGTGCGCGGCGTCTTGTCGGGCGTCGGCATCGAGTTGATCTTTGATCTCGTGCCGCGACATCCGGTGGATCGCGTCGCGTTCGCTGGCGTCACGTCTGATCTCGCGGATGCGCTCGAGCGAGATCTGCGCCAGCGCTTCAACGGTTTGCCGCGCGGTGCCCAGGCTGATGCGGCGGCCCGGGCTGTCGAACGCACGCTCGCGGATCGTGGCTTTCGACAGGCGCAGGTGCGGCCCGCGATCGAGACCTCGCATCTGCCCGATCGCGCAACGCTCGTGCTGACGGTGGTGCCCGGCCCCCTGACCATCATCACCAGCGCGAAAGTGGAAGGCGCGTCTCCGCTGGCGCCGGCCACCGTGCTCAAGCGCGCGGCCGTGGCCGTCGGCCAGCCGTATCGCAGTCGAGAGATTGATCTGGGTCTCGACGCGCTCATCGAGGATCTGCGCGGGCGCGGTTACTACGAAGCCACCGTCTCGCACGTGCGCGACGTCATCTCGGCGGACGGGCGCAGCGCCGATGTGGTGATCACCGTCGAGTCCGCGGTGCCCGTCATCCTGAAATTCGCCGGCGATCCGCTGCCCGGCAAAGACAGTGAGCTCGTGCCCGTGAAGCGCGAAGGGTCGGTGGATGACGACCTGCTCGAAGATTCGGTGCGCCGCATCGAGTCTGCGTTGCGCCGTGACGGGTACTGGAAGGGCCGGGCGAAGTTCGAGAAGTCCACGACGACGGCCGGTAAGGTGATCACGATCACCGTGACGCGCGGTCTGCGATATCGCTTCGAACGGCTGGAGGTCTCAGGCAACACGCAGATGACGCCGGATGCGATCACCGCGATGGTGGCGCTGGAGCGCGATGCGCTCTTCGACGAGTCGAAGGTCGCGCGTGGTGTTGCGGCCCTTCGCGACGCGTACCGACAGCAGGGGTATGCCGCGGCCACCCTCACGGCCACCGCCACGGAACTCGCGGCTTCAAAGCCCGGCGACGATCCGCGCGTGGTTGAGCGCTTGGTCATCGACGAGGGCGTGCAAACAAAGGTTGCCGATGTCGTGGTCACGGGCGCGTCGAAGCTCTCGATCACCGAGGTGCTCTCGGCCATGCGGCTCAAGCGCGACGGGCCGTACCTCGCGGCGTTTGTCTCGAGCGATCGCGAGGCGATTCGACAGAAGTTCGATGAACGCGGCTACGGTTCCGCGGTCATCGAGCTGCGTACGAAGCTCACCGACGACCGCACGCGCGTCACCATTCAGGTGGATGTCGTCAGCGAAGGCGCGCAGACGGTGCTCGACCACGTGATCATCGCGGGCAACAAGCGCGTGAGCGATGCCACCATCCGCGCCGCAGTGGCCCTCACGCCCGGCCAGCCGCTCGGCATGGCCGCGCGCGGGGCACTGCAGCAGCGCCTCTCGGCGATGGGCTTCTTCCGGCGCGTGTCGATCACGGAGGTGCTCCATCCTGGCGAATCGGGCACGGACCTGGTCATCACGGTGGAAGAGTCGCCGACGACGTCGATTGTGTATGGCGGCGGTCTTGAGGCCGGCCTGCGCGCCCGGTCGGTCATTGAGAACGGCCAGCTGGCCACGGTCGACAAGTTCGAGATCGCGCCGCGCGCGTCATTTGAAATCGGCCGGACGAACTTGTGGGGCAAGAACCGCTCGATCAACTTCAACTCGGGCGTCAGCCTGCGGCCGCGCGATGAGCCCGACGATCCGACGCGCGACGGCAAGTGCTGCGGCTTCAGCGAATACCGGGTGGATGGTTCGTTTCGTGAACCCAGTCTGTTTGGCTGGAATGCTCAGGGGCTGGCCAGCGTCGCGGTCGAACAGGCGATTCGCAACAGCTTCAACTTCCTGCGTGAGAACGGCAGCGTGCAGATGTTGCGTCGCCTCCAGAGCCGGCATGCGTCGTTCATCGCGGGCTATTCGCTCGAGCGCGTGAAGCTCTCCAATCAGCGCATCGCGGCGAACGAGCAACTGCTCGTGGACCGGCTGTTCCCGCAGGTGCGTTTGTCGGTGCTCTCGACGAGCGTGCTGCGCGACACGCGCAACGACCAGCTCTCGCCGAGTGATGGCTCGCAGGTGAGCGCGGACGCGAACCTTGGGATGCGTGCGATTGGATCGCAGGTCGGCTTCGCGAAGGTGTTTTTGCAGGGATTCGCGTATCGACGCCTCGAGGCCGCGCCCCGAGTCGTGCTCGCGGGTGGCGCGCGCGTGGGCCTCGTGCGCGGCTTCGCGCAGACGATCAACGGCGCCGAGGTGGAGCTCGTGCCCGCGAGTCAGCGCTTCTTCTCGGGTGGCAGCACGACGGTGCGCGGCTTCCAGCAGGATCGCCTCGGTGCGGCCAACATTCTCGATGAGAACGGTCTGTCCAATGGCGGCAACGGGCTGATGGTGTTCAACGCCGAGATCCGTACCGCGATCACTCGCGAGCTCGGACTGGCAACCTTCCTCGACACCGGCAGCGTCTTCGCGCGGGTAGGCGAGATGCGGCTCGGCGATCTGCGCACCAGCGTCGGCGCCGGCATCCGCTACCGCTCGCCGCTCGGGCCGCTGCGGTTCGACGTTGGCTGGAAGGTCGGCGCACTCCGCACGACGGATGCACGGCGATGGGAGTTTCACTTCTCGATCGGAGAAGCGTTTTGAGAACCGTTCAGGTGCTCCTGCTCATCAGCCTGTTGTCCAGCTCGGCACGCGCGCAGGACGTTGTTCTCGATCGGATGCTCGCCGTCGTCAATGGCGATGTCGTCACGCAGTCGGACGTACGCGCGGCGCGGCGGTTGGGCCTCGTGGCGCAGGCGGCATCGATGGACGATGACACGCTCGTCACGCGGTTGATTGAGCGTCGCCTCATGCTGCTCGAGGTCGCGCGCTACGCGCCCGTGGAGCCGACCGCAGAGCAGCTGGCCGCGCGCCGCACTGCCTGGCTCGCGACCCTGCCCGCAGGCGCTGACATGGCGACCACACTTGCCGGCGCCGGCATGCGCGAGTCGGGGTTGATGGCCTGGCTGCGCGACGATTTGCGGATGGCGGCCTACATCGACTCGCGCTTCACCGCGGCCGCCCAACCGACGCGCGAACAGGCACTCGCGTACTTCCGCGAGCACGAAGCCGATTTCGCCGTCGCCGGATCCACGCCGGAGTTCGCGACCGTCGAAGCCGACGTGCGCCGCCGCGTCGCCGCCGACCGCCGCGCCAGCCGCATCAAAGAATGGACCGAGTCGCTCAAACAGCGCGCGGAGATACGAATAATCAGGTAGGCGGGTGAGCGGGTAAGCGGGTGAGCAGGTATAGCGGGTGCTCAGGTGAGCCGGTAAATCAGGTGAGCGGGTGCACCCGCGCACCTGAGCACCTGGGCACCTGCGCACCCGACGCACCCGCTCACCTGAGCACCCGCTATACCCGCTCACCCGCTTACCCGCTCACCTGATCAGGATCTTGACGACCATCTGCTGCAACACCTGCGTCCCGTTGAATCCGGCGTGGCTGACCATCGACGCGACGACGGAGCGGCGCTTCATGTAGAGGTAGCCCCAGAAAAGGCCGAGCAGGCCGGTGGCGATCGCGACGTCCCATCCTTGGGTGTAGTGAGCGACGCCAAACACGATGCTGTAGATCGCCAGCCCGGCCTTCATGCCGCCGAGGCGCTGGTCAAAGCGATGCAGTAAAAAGCCGCGCTGCAGTTCTTCTCGGACTCCGCCCGCAACCATCGCCACCACCGTAAAGGCCAGCGCCCGCAGTGGGGTGTCGAAGTACGACTCGAACGGGCTCACCGGCACGTTGTGTAGTACCGGAATGAATACTTTCAGTAGGGCCACGACGCCGAGGGCGCCGACGAGCACAATGGGCGTGAAGATGATGCCGAGCCCGGTCTCGCGCTCGAGATTGTAGGGCCCATGCGCGCGTTCACGTGGGCCAAAGAACACCCGTTTCGGCGACTCGCCGCCGTCCGTGAGGAACAGGCGCATCAGCGCGATGACAACGACGGTGTCGAGGAGGGTGAGGGCGGCGAAGAAGCGGAGGGTCACCTGACCGTTCAGTTCGGGCGTGACGCCGATGACCATGAGGAGTGCCGCGATGGACGTCTGGGTGGGGATTTGACCGCAGCAAATCAGGACCTGAAACGCGGCGGCCCAGCGGCTGGGCACGCGCGTTTGAGGCTCTTCGTCGCTCATGCGTCATCGTGTCATTTCATCTCGGGTACTGCACCCGATTTGGTCATTTTCCACGCGAAGAAAAATAGGGCAGGTGAAGGAACTGCAGCACCTGTCGAGCGAAATTGTCAATATCTGGCGTGGTACGGTTTTCCGAACCACAATATGTCGTGGGTTCCCGCTTGACAACAAATCAAAGGGGGCGCATATTCGTCGTCCGGCACCAATCAGCCGTCGACAAAACGATCCCAGCGTTTTGTCAGCGTGAAGCTGAGCTCTTCTCACGGTTTTCTCGCGCTCACGCGCGTTGAGGCAAAGAGTCGGGCAGGGCTCCTGGTTGGCGGCCAAACGAAGTGAAGAACGTGCTGTACGGGTTGTAGGAATCGTTGGTCGTGTGTTGTGGCGTTAGACGAAGTCATATACGAAAAAAGCCTGAGGGCTATTTCGTAGAAAGAAGAGACAGAAGATGCAGAGAGCTCAGCACGTGGAACCCACCACCACAACCGGCACCGCACGGACCTTCGGGCCTGGCGATTCCATAGTCGGGCTTGAGTTTGAACGGCATTTCACCAAAGACGGCACCGATCCGTTCGACGAAGTGGACTGGGAACTTCGGTCGGCGGTCATTGCCAACGAACGCGGCGAGCTCGTGTTCGAACAGCGCGATGTGGAATTTCCGAAACAGTGGTCGCAGCAGGCGACCAACATCGTCGTCTCCAAATATTTCCGTGGCGTGATCGGCACACCGGAGCGTGAGCGCTCTGTGAAGCAGCTGGTCGGCCGCGTCGTCGACACGATTACCCGGTGGGCGCGCGAGCAGGGCTACTTCGCGTCGGAAGGTGATCTGCAGGCGTTCTCGGATGATCTGAAGCACCTCCTTGTGTACCAGAAGGGCTCGTTCAACAGCCCCGTGTGGTTCAACTGCGGCTTCGAGAAGGCGCCGCAGTGCTCGGCGTGCTTCATCAACGCCGTGCAGGACACGATGGAGTCGATCCTGGGTCTGGCGAAGACCGAGGGCATGCTGTTCAAGTTTGGATCCGGCACGGGCTCGAACCTGTCGTCGATCCGGTCGTCGCGCGAGATCCTCGCGGGTGGCGGCACGGCGTCGGGTCCGGTGTCGTTCATGAAGGGCTTCGATGCCTTCGCGGGCGTCATCAAGAGCGGCGGCAAGACGCGCCGCGCGGCGAAGATGGTCATCCTCAACGCCGAGCACCCGGACATCGTTGAATTCATCAACTGCAAGGTTGAGGAAGAGAAGAAGGCCTGGGCGCTGATCGATGCCGGCTACGACGGCTCGTTCACGGGCGTGGCGTACGGCTCGGTGTTCTTCCAGAACTCGAACAACTCCGTGCGCGTGACGGACGAATTCATGCGCGCTGTGCTCGATGACGGCGAATGGCACACGCGCAGCATCACGACCGGCGACATCGTTGATACGTATCGAGCACGCGACCTCATGCGGCAGATTGCTGAAGGCACGTGGGTGTGCGGCGATCCCGGCATGCAGTTCGACACGACGGTGAACGACTGGCACACGTGCCCGAACACGTCGCGCATCAACGCGAGCAATCCGTGCTCGGAGTACATGTTCCTCGACGACTCGGCGTGCAACCTTGCGTCGATCAACCTGATGAAATTCGTGCGAGAAGACGGCGAGTTTGATCCGATCGGCTTCGCTGCCGCGTGCCGCACGTTCATTACGGCGCAGGAGATTCTGGTCGACAACTCCAGCTATCCGACGCCGATGATCGCGAAGAACAGCCACGACTTCCGTCCGCTGGGCCTCGGTTATGCGAACCTCGGCGCACTGCTCATGTCGCGTGGCCTGCCGTACGACAGCGACGCGGGTCGCGACTACGCGGCGGCGATCACGGCCGTGATGCATGGCGCGGCGTACGCGCAGAGCTCACGCGTGGCGCGCGATCACGGTGGCGCGTTCCCCGGCTACGAAAAGAACCGCGAGCCGATGATTCGCGTGATGCGCAAGCATCGCTCGGCGATCAAGGACATCAACAAGACGCACGTCCCGAAGGATCTCTACGAGTTCGCGAAAGACCAGTGGGATGAGTGCGTGGAGCTCGGCGAACAGCACGGCTACCGCAATGCGCAGGCCACGGTGCTCGCACCGACCGGCACCATCGGCTTCATGATGGATTGCGACACCACGGGCGTTGAGCCGGACATCGCGCTCGTCAAATACAAGAAGCTTGTCGGCGGCGGCATGATGAAGATCGTCAACCAGACGGTGCCGTCGGCGCTCAAGAAGCTTGGCTACACGCAGGCGCAGGTCACCGACATCATCGGCTTCATCGATGAGAACGAGACGATTGAAGGTGCGCCGCACCTCAAGGAAAAAGATCTCGCCGTGTTCGACTGCGCGTTCAAGGCTATGCGCGGCACGCGGTCGATCAACTACATGGGCCACATCCGCATGATGGGTGCCGTGCAGCCGTTCATCTCAGGCGCGATCAGCAAGACGGTCAATGTGCCGAAGGATGCGACGGTCGAAGACATCGAGCAGGCCTACATCGACTCGTGGCGCATCGGCGCGAAGGCCGTGTCGATCTATCGTGACGGCAGCAAGCGCACGCAGCCGCTCAACACGTCGAAGGCCGCGATTCAGCGCGCCGGCGCACTTGAAGCCGGTCCGGACGCGGGCACGATGCCGCGTCGTCACAAGCTGCCGGACGAGCGGACTTCCATCACGCACAAGTTCGACATCGCTGGTCACGAGGGCTACATCACCGTCGGTCTCTACGAAGACGGCCAGCCCGGCGAACTCTTCCTCACGATGGCCAAGGAGGGCTCGACGATCTCGGGCTTCGCCGACGCCTTCGCGCAGGCGATCAGCTACGCGCTGCAGTACGGCGTGCCGCTGCAGGATCTGGTGGACAAGTTCAGCCACGTCCGCTTCGAACCCGCGGGCATGACGAAGAACCCCGACGTCCGCTTCGCGAAGTCGATCGTCGACTACATCTTCCGCTGGATGGCCGGCAAGTTCCTCTCGCACGAAGCGAAGTACGCGGCCGGCTTGAACGTGCCGGAGACGGTGACGACGCCCGAGCAGCTCACGCTCGACGTGCAGGCACTGGCAGGCGCGAAGAACGCTGACGGCCGGAGCGCCGGACCTTCAGGTCCGGCGGTGCAGGCGACCAAGTCTCGCTTCTCCTCGATGCAGAACCAGGAAGACGCGCCGCCCTGCACAACCTGCGGCTCGATCATGGTGCGCTCGGGCAGCTGCTACAAGTGCCCGAACTGTGGGACAACTTCAGGCTGCGCGTAGACAAGAGCCGTACGTAGGCCGCCCTGATCTTCAAGGGCGGCGAGCTTCATAGGAAAACTGGCGGGGCGGAGAGAGCGATCTCTCCGCCCCGTAATCATTTGACAGCCACCCAGACGCCGAGTAGCCACGCTGTGATGAGGATTCTTCCGAAAATTGATACCGGCTGGAAACTCTATGAAAGGCATTGAACGTTGAGTACAGATCAACGCACGAAAGATAACAGCCGCCGAGGCCAAGTGTTGTTTGCCCGTTCAGTGAAATGGACGTTCCCCGTTTCATTGATGGAACGTTGGGTGAACCGGGCGATGCGCCCGCGCACCGAATTCTCAGCCATGTTGCTGACGAAGCACCTCTTTATCGAAGAGGTCATCGTCGAATTGTGCCGCCGATCAGTCAAGTCTCCTGCTTACCTCGAGCACGCTCGATTGGGCTTTGACAAGAGCTTGTCGGTAAGGTCGTCCTGTCCAGACCCGTCGCCTTCAATGTCAGGACGACTGGACAAAGCAGTCCGGACCCCGCCGACCATGTTTTCGAGAGTCCGTTTGTTGACCTCGTAGATGGCGCTGAAATCGCATGGATCACCAGCAAACGTCCTGCACCCAATCTGCAGATGTATGGCGGCGTGACCGCTGGCATAGTCGTCGAGCACGCGCCAGGGCCAACAGGCATGGTAAGACGCGGTGTAGAAGTACTTCTCATCGAGGACCTGATCCCCGAGGTTCGCGCCATCGTGCAGATAGTCAGTTCTGCTGTCGTGTGAAAGGCTCATCGCCAGCTTCACGACGCACCAACTGACTGGGCTTGTCCGATGTGAATACGCCCACCCAACATCCGATGATTGCGTCACATGTGAGTGGCGATGTCATAGGGGCGTAACCACATTGAAGCTGGGCTGTTCGATCGGCGGACTGCGCGCAACGCTGCGCGTCCGATTCCACTGGCCCGACTGATGTGAGCCAATGACCAACCATTTCGTCGGAGGCCCGCCGCTATCGGCGTCAGCCGTGATAGAACTCCCTGCCATGCCGACACCTTCTGCTCGTATCTTCGTTGTGAGCCGCGGCTTGACCTTCATCGGCGCGGCCCTCGTCGTTTCCGCCTGTGCCCAGCCGCCCGCACCAGCACCGGCCGCTGCGCCTGCCGCCCCCTCCTACTTCGACAACTCAGGCCGCAAGGATGTCTGGACCGGCGGCGTGCGCAAGATTCCGATCACTACGGCTAAAGGCTTGTTTAACGTCTGGACGAAGCGCGTTGGCAACAATCCCACGGTGAAGGTCCTGCTGCTGCACGGCGGGCCCGGCGCCACGCATGAGTATTTCGAAGCGTTCGACAGCTTCCTGCCGGCCGCCGGCGTCGAGTATTACTACTACGACCAGCTCGGCTCGGCCTTCAGCGACCAGCCCGACGATGACTCGCTCTACCAGCTGCCGCGGTTTGTGGACGAAGTGGAGCAGGTGCGCGTCGCGCTCGGACTCGGGCCCGACAACTTCTACCTGCTCGGTCATTCGTGGGGCGGCATTCTCGCCATCGAATACGCGCTCAAGTATCAGCAGAACCTCAAGGGCCTGATCATCTCGAACATGATGTCGAGCGCGCCGGCGTACAACGAATACGCGCACAACGTGCTGATGCCGGCGATGGATCAGAAAGCGCTCGCGGAGATCCTGGCGCTCGAGAAGAAGGAGGCGTTCGACAATCCCAAGTACGAAGAACTGCTCATGCCGGCGTTCTACGAGCGGCACATCCTGCGCAAGCCCGCCGCCGAATGGCCGGATCCAGTGCTGCGCTCTTTTGGCCGACTCAATAAGAAGATCTACGTGCCGATGCAGGGGCCGAGCGAGATGGGCGCATCGGGCCGGCTGGAAAAGTGGGATCGGTCACAGGACCTGAAGAACATCACCACCCGCACGCTCGTCATCGGCGCCGCGCACGACACGATGGACCCGAAACACATGGAGTGGATGTCGAAGCAGTTCCCGCACGGCAGCTACCTGTTCGCGCCGAACGGCAGCCACATGGCGCTCTACGACGATCAGGACATTTACATGAAAGGCCTGATCGAGTTTCTGAAGAAGTGAAGACGAGGCCCTCGTGAAACCACGCATCGCAATTGCTCTGTCGACTGCCATCAGCATGTTCAGCCTGGTTGGTGCGGGTGAGGCCCAGAAGGCCGAGACCTGCAAATCGACAGTTGTTGGCACGCTCGAAACCTTCACTCTTACCAGTAAGGTGTTCAAGAACCAGCGCGCGGTGCGCGTGTGGCTGCCGCCAGGGTTCGATCGCGCGGCGAAGCATCCCGTGCTCTACATTCTCGACGGTGCGAGCGCCTTCGACGCCTGCACCGCATTCAGGCATGAGGAACTGAGCGCCGATGAAACGCTGACCTCGCTGATCCAGGCCCGGAAGATTCCTCCCGTGATTGCCGTCGGCATCGACAACGGCTCCGATGTCGGCGGCAACATCGACCAGGGCGCAGGCAGGGCGAGCGAGTTCCTTCCCTACGCCACGGCGTACTTTCCTCTGCCGTTCACGCCCCGTGGCGCGAGCTTTCCGGCGTTCCTGGAGAACGACGTGATGCCCGCCATCGCGAAGCGCTATGCCGTTCAGCCCGGCCCAGATGGCGCGGCGATCTGGGGTGCATCATACGGAGGTGTCGCGGCGATCCACACGATCGTCGAGCGCCCTGAGCTCTTCAGCGCGGCAATTGTCGAAAGCCCATCGGTCGAAGTCGGGAATGGGCAGCTGCTGCGAGACACTCAATCGCTCCTCCGCGCTCCAAAACGAATCGCGATCGGTGTCGGCACAACCGAAGAGACAGGACTTGACGCCGATGCGATCAACGCCGGCATCGTCAAAGCCGTCCGGCAGTTGGCAGGCAACTTCAGCGCGGCCATTTCGCCGGCCGACGTGCGGTTGACGGTAGCCGACAAGGGAACACACGACACCCCCGCCTTCGGCCGCCGCCTTGCAGATGCGCTGACGTTTATTTACGCAGCCCGCGAGAAGTAGGCCCGGTTACCGTTACACGTTTGCGCAGCCCCTGCGGGCGGTAGACACTCTCGCTCATGAAGGTGAATGTCATCCCCGCGCTCCTCGGATTCGTGTGCCTCGCATTCGTTGGAACTGGCATTGCCGCTCGTCAGGCCACGCCGCGACAACTGCCGCCGCCAGTGCCTGCCGGCACAGCGCCCAAGCCGGATCCGACCAAGCCGTACGTGTATCGCAAGATCAGCGACCGGTTCTACGTGATCGCGGAGATTCACCAGCCGTATCCCGTCGATGAAGTGAACAATCCGCCGCACACGCAGCAGATGGGCCTGATCATCGGCACCAAGCGCGCCGCGATCATCGACACAGGATTGGGACTCGCCGATCTGCGCAAATATGTCGCGCAGTTCACCGATCTGCCCGTGATCGCGCTGAGCACGCATGGGCATCTCGACCACGTCGGCGCCAATCAGCTGTTCGACGAGGCCTACGTCGGCAAGGAAGATGAGCAGACGGCGCTCTCCTCGAACCGCGCCGGCCGACTGCGCGGATATAGCGGCTTCATGGAAGGCAACACCGCCATGATCGAGGCCGCGACGAAGAGCATGGTCGACGACAAGCCGATCAAATACAACTTCGTGAAAGATGGAGACAAAATCGACCTCGGCGGCATCGAGATCGAAGTGATCGGCTTCCCAGGCCACACGCCCGGATCAGTCGCCTACGTCGAGCGTCAGCACAAAGTCGCGTTCACCGGCGACTCGATGCTGTTCCGCGTGCTCCTTAGCAATCGCGAAAAACTGGCGCAGTGGACGGAGTCCGTGAAGAACTTCGCCGCCAAGACGAAAGACATCACCACGATCGTCAATGGCCACCAGTGGGAGCCGTTTCATCAGAGCGACATCGCCGAAGAACTCGCGCTGTCTGACGCGATCATGCAGCGCAAGATCACTGGCGCATCCAAGGTCATTCTGAATTCGCCGCGCATGATCTATACGCTCGGATCGAAGCGCATCGGTTTGTCCGACGACAAGTAGCTGACGAGCTACTTCGCCGCGATCACGCTGATCTCAACGAGCCAGCGCGGATCCGCGAGTTTCGCTTCGACGGTCGCGCGTGCCGGTGGATGCGCAGGGTCGATCCACGCGCACCACGCCTCGTTCATCTGATCGCGATTGCGAATGTCGGTGACCCAGATGCTGGCCGACAGGACGTTCGACTTGTTCGTGCCGGCCGCAGCGAGGACGGCGTCGATCTTCGAGAGAATATTCGCCGTTTGCGCGCGGATGTCGGCGTCGGGATTATCAGGAACAGTGCCCGACACGAACACGAGGTTGCCGTACTCAACGGCGCCCGACAGCACTTTGCCAGGCGAATGGCGAATGATGTTCACCTACTTCAACTCCCGAATCCGGATGTTGCGTAGCGCGAGCGTTCCGGGATGGTCACCCTGGATACCGAGCACGCCCGTCGTCGCTCTTCCGAACTTCGGATACCGCGCGGCTTTGAACTTGCTCGCGTCGATGGCCGCGTCCCATGCGGGTGTGCCGACGTCGTACGAGGCCACCATCTTGCCGTTGAGCCAGTGCTCGACGTGCGGGCCCTTCGCGACGATGCGGGTCTGATTCCACTGGCCCGCGACGTACGCGGCCTCCTTGGGCGCGGCGAAGAGGTCGTACACCGATCCGGCCAGATGATTGTCTTTCTTGTTGTCGTCGGCCTTGATGTTGTCGAGTAGCTGATACTCCGGCGCGCTCCAGTAGATCTGATTGAACTCCTCGGTGCCGCGATAGAAGACGCCGCTGTTGCTGGCCTCGCCGATGTTCCACTCGAGCTCGAACTCGAAGTCGCCGAACATCTGCTTCGATGCGATGTCGTTGGCGTGCCCGTCCTTCTTCAGCACGCCGCCCACAATCTCCCAGCAATCGGCCGCGCCCGGCGTCGCGCACATGCCCGGCGCCTTTTCCGTCTTGAAAATGCGCCACGCGTCCATGCTCTTGCCGTCGAAGAGCGAAATCCACGGCCCGGCGGCAGGCGCAGCGGCTTGAGTCAGCAGGGCGGAGAGGGCGAGCGTGACGATGAATCGCATGGCAGAGATATTACACATAGTCGGCGCGCGGCCGCGCGGGTCAGCCAGATTGATATCGTGATATCATTAAGCTCGATCGCATGGCTCAACTCGTCGTCCGCGACCTCGACTCTGACGTGAAGACCCGACTCCGTCGTCTCGCCCAGCAGAACGGGCGGAGCATGGAGGCCGAGGTGCGCACCATTTTGCGGCAGGCGGTCGCCGGAGAGAATCGTGCGGTGCGCAAGCTCGGGTCTCGAATCGCCGCGCGGTTTAGAGGCGGCGGGCTCACGGTGGAGCTCCCTGAGCTGCGCGGCCACGTGGCTCGACCAGCAAAGTTCGACGAATGATCATTCTGGACACGAATGTGTTGTCCGCCGTCATGAGCGCGGAGCCGGACCCGCGCGTCGTGGCGTGGCTCGATCGTCAGCCGGCTGAATCGATCTGGATCACGACGATCACTGTGTTCGAGACGCGACTCGGCCTCGCGCTTCTCCCAGCATCACGCCGCCGGCGCGCGCTCGAGCAGTCCTTTGTACTGTTGCTGCGCGACGATCTGGAAAATCGTGTGCTCGATTTCGACGCGGACGCGGCGGTGGCCGCTGCGGTACTGGCAGCCAAGCGACAGAAGGCAGGGCGGCCCGCAGATATTCGAGACACGGAAATTGCGGGAATCGCCATCGCGCGTCGCGCCACCCTCGCGACCCGAAACGTGCGTCACTTCGAGGATCTCGACATTCCCGTCGTGAATCCCTGGACGGCGTGAGCGCTACCGCCCGCCGAGTCGCAGCCCGATCTTCACGCCGAACTCGTTCGTGAAGTTGTGCGGCTCGTAGGCGTTCAACGTCTGCCGGGCGGTGATCGCATTGACGGTGTAGGCGACTGAACCGGTGCTCACGGGCGAGTCGTTCACACGCCACCGCACGTAGTACGGCTCGAGCGAGAATCGTCTGCCGACTGGATACGACGCGCTTGCGCGCAGTGCCGATCCGGTCTTTTGTGTGAACGACAGGTCGGTGAAGTCCCCAATGGTGAACGCGGGCACGGTGGACGTGGCCGGCACGGTGCCGCCGCCGAGGAGGGAATTGCGCGTCGTGTTCCATCCGCGCAGCAGGTAGTCATATTCCACCGTGAGGCCGAGCACGCGATCTGCGATGGCCGTCGTGCGGACGGTGGCGCCGAGCGGCACATAGAGATATTCCTGCGTGCGGTAGTTGAAATTGCCCGTGGCGCCGTTCGAGAGATGCCGGACGCCCACGCCGGTAAACGGTGCGATGGCCCACGCGCGACCGATGAGATCTTTGCCCAACAACGCGCGGCCTTCCACATACCAGTCGATGTTGCCGGTATCGGCGCAGGGTGACGTGTTGCCGAGCGTCAGGCGATAGCCATTCGCCGACGTGCTGCTTGGCGCGATCTGCCATGGCCGGCACGATCCGTCGTAGTTCGCCGTGGCGCCCGTGCCGCGCACGTTGAACTGCGCGAACCAGTGGCGCCGCTGGCTGAGTGCGGCCGTCCCGGTGTACTCGACGCCGAACTTCGGCCCGTGAATGGAGACGTCGATGTCCATCGGCTCCCGGTAGTCGTAGTGCTGCGCGCTCACGTTGACGTCGTTGCCCGGTCGCGTCGCCAATGCGGCGGCACTCGCTGCCGGTGGTGTTTGTGCGAACGCAGCGGAGGACGTCAGTGCCAACAGACCCGCAAGAGCGATTGATCTGGTCATAGCCACCTTTCTATCAATTGTGATGCCAATCGCGGTGTCCTCATTCAATACACTTTCCGCGATGCCTCAGGAGCGCGTCTCGACCCTCGAGCTGTTCTTCGACCTGGTCTTTGTCTTCACCATTACCCAGATCGCAAAACTGATGTCGGCGGCCCAGAACACGGGCGACTTCGCGAGTGCAGGCCTGATTCTCACGATCGCCTGGTGGATGTATGGCGGCTATGCCTGGCTCACGAACAGCGTCGGCACTGACGGCTTCTCACGCCGGATGCTGCTCCTGGTCGGGATGGCGTCCTATTTCGTGATGGCACTCGCGATTCCCGCCGCCACCGCACACGATGGACTGGTATTCGGCATCGCCTTCGCGATCGTCACGATGGTGCACGCCACGCTCTTCTACAACGCATCGCCTGCCGCGGCCCGCGCAATTCGCGGGATCGCGCCGTTCAACCTGACCGCCGCGGCGTGCGTGATCGCCGGCGGGCTGCTCGATCCACGATTCCGCTCGCTCTGGTGGCTGGGCGCCGTCGCGATGTTTCTCATCGCGACATTCCGCCGCCGTGAGCAGCGCTTTAGCGTCAACCCATCGCACTTCGCTGAACGTCACGGCCTCATCATCATCGTCGCCCTCGGCGAATCCGTCGTGTCGCTCGGCAGCGGTCTCGGCTCGGCGCCCATCGGCTGGCCGCTCGTGCGTGTGGTCGTGCTCGGGTTCTCGCTCTGCGCCGCGATCTGGTGGACGTACTTCGACGGCGATGACACCCGTGGCGAGCGCGCGCTGACAGCGGCGGACCCGGCCCGCAAACTGCGCCTCGCGATCCTCGCGTACAGCTACGCGCACTTGGGAATGCTCTTCGGCATCGTATGCATCGCCGCAGGCCTGCACGACGCGATCGCGAGCCGCGGCGGTGCCGTGAGTGCGTCGCACGCGTGGATCCTCGGCGCGGGTGTGGCCATCTACCTGGCCAGCGACAAGTGGTTTCGTTGGTTGCTGAAGATTGGATCGAGCCGCTATCGATCCGCCGTCGGCGTCATCGCGCTGGCCGCTGCGCCACTCGGGTGGCGCGTCAACAGCCTGTCGCAGATCGCGGTGCTGGTGGCGGCGCTGACGGTGATGTTGGCCGCTGAACGTCGTCGGATATACTTTCCGAACTCATGACATTGACCGCTGGAGCCCGGATCGGCCCGTACGAAATCATCGCGCCAATCGGAGCCGGTGGCATGGGCGAGGTCTATCGCGCTCGCGACTCAAAACTCGATCGCGACGTGGCGATCAAGGTGCTGCCCGAATCATTCGCGTTCGACGCGGATCGCGTGGCGCGATTTGCGCGCGAGGCAAAGATGCTCGCGTCGCTCAACCACACCAATATCGCGCAGATTTTCGGAATCGAAGAGATGGCGGTGCCCGGCCAACCGCCGACGCGCGCGCTCGTCATGGAACTGGTCGAAGGCGATGACCTGTCGACGCTGATCGCCCGCGGCCCCATGGCGCTCCATGACGCGCTGCCGATCGCCCGCCAGATCGCTGACGCACTCGAGGCTGCGCATGAGCAAGGCATCATCCATCGAGACCTCAAGCCCGCGAATGTGAAAGTGCGTCCGGACGGCACAGTGAAGGTGCTCGACTTCGGCCTCGCGCGTTCCGCAGACGCCGCATCGGGCACGAGCATTTCAAATTCGCCGACGTTAACTGCGCGTGCGACGCAGATGGGTATGATCATCGGTACTGCCGCCTACATGTCGCCCGAGCAGGCCAGAGGTCGTTCGGTCGATCGCCGCGCAGACATCTGGGCCTTCGGCGCCGTGTTGTTTGAGATGTTGACCGGCCGCCGCGTGTTTGAAGGCGACGATATTTCCGACGTGCTTGCGTCTGTGCTGAAGAGCGATCCCGATTGGACGCTCGTCCCCGGCACACTGCCGACCTCGATCCGTCGTCTCTTGCGCCGTTGTTTGGAAAAAGATCCGAAGGCGCGATTGAGCTCCATTGGCGATGCGCGATTGGAACTGAACGAGAACGAGCCCGTCGCAGCGCCGGTGACACCGGCGATCGTCGCAGTGTCCGCACAGCCGTCATGGCGTCGCTGGTTGTGGCCCGCTGTGGCCGCGCTCCTGACCGCTATCGTCGCCTATCTCGCGCGACCGGTGACGGCGATCGTTGGCGCTGAGATGCGCACGTCGATCGTGGCGCCGCCGGGCGAACAGCTCTTTCCCGACTCCATTCAGGTCGCGATCTCACCCGACGGCACGCAGGTGGCGTTCGTCACCGGCGACCGGCGGCTCATGACCGGTGTCTGGGTGCGACCGATCAATTCGCTGACCGCCCGCCGTATCGAGGAAACCGCCGGCGCCAATGTGACCCTGCCGTTCTGGTCCCCAGACAGCAAGCGCATCGGATACTTCACGTCAGGGAAACTGCGCACGGTCGCGGCTACCGGTGGTGTGATTCAGACGGTCTGCAGTTCGCCCGGTAGCGGCGGGCGTGGCGCCACCTGGAACGCCAACAACATCATCGTCTTCGCCCGTGACGCGAGTGGGCCGTTGTTCAAGGTGTCGGCATCTGGGGGTGAGCCGGAACCGCTGACGACGCTGTCGGCGAATCAGTCGTCGCATCGGTTTCCGACATTTCTGCCTGATGGTGATCATTTCCTCTATGCCGCGCTGCCCAGTCGCGCCGGCAAGTTCGACATCTTTGTCGGCGCGCTCAGCGGCGGACCCGGCAAACTCATCGGACAGATGGAGAGTGCGCCCGTGTACGTGGCGCCTGGCTATTTGCTCTTCAGCCGGCAAAACGTTCTGGCGGCGCAGCGGTTTGATCCCAAGTCGTTGACCCTGAGCGGGGAATCGATCTCGCTGCCGGATCAGCCGACCAGCATCCTTGATCCCTCGCAATCGTTCACGAGCGCCCAGGTCGTGTCGGTGTCAAACACGGGTGCGCTGGCGTACTTTACGTCGCCGGCCAGAAGTGCTGTCGCCACATGGTTCGACATGTCCGGCAAGACACTCGGCACCGTGAAGCTTCCGGAGGCGCAGTATTCCGGCGTGAGCATTTCGCCGGATGCCACGCAGGCGATCTTCGTGCGCTCGACGTCGGTCACTGAGTCGTCGCTGTGGCTCGTGGATCTCGCGCATGGAGGCGCCGTGCCCTTTTCTTCGGGTGGCGGCCGAAACGACTCACCGGTGTGGTCGAGCGACGGCAAGCGTGTCGTGTTTGCCAGCGATCGCGATGGTCCGCAGAACTTCTTCGTCAAGGGCATCTCGGATCCAGGCGCCGAGCAGCCGTTCTACAGTTCGCCCGTGCTGTTCAAGAGTCCGGAAGGGTTTTCCACAGACGGGAAGTTCCTGTTCTTTTCGTCGCTCGATCCGGAGGCCGCGCAGAACATTCACTTGCTGCCGCTGCCGGCCGCACAGAACCCGACGACATACATCGCCGGGCCTCAGCGGGATTGTCTGAGCGCCGAGTCACCTGATGGGCGGCACGTGGCCTACACGTCCGATGAAACCGGACGCTTCGAGATCTACGTCGATTCCTTCCCCACTCCCGGACAAAAGCGCCAGGTGTCGAGTAACGGCGGTCTGTTTTCCGTGTGGACGCCTGACGGTCGGCACATCATCTACGTCGGGGGCGACTTATCTTCGATGTGGCGTGTGGACGTCCAACCGGGTCCAGTTATTGGCCTCGGAACGCCGGTCCGGACCGGTGTCTTCCCGTTTAGCGGCCAGGCGATCGCCTTTGAACCGAAGTCGCAGCGGCTGCTGGCTTTGGTGCCCGAACGCGCGTCGACGGGCTCGGTGACCATCGTGCAGAACTGGCTGCAGAAGTAAGAAACGGCGGATGCTACCGTGTCCGCGTCAGCGTGACCACGGTCTCGATGTGGTCCGTGTACGGGAACATGTCGACGCCCTGCACGCGGTCGACGCGATAGCCGGCCTTCGTGATGGTTTGCAGGTCGTGCGCGAGCACTTCCGGATTGCACGAGACATAGACCGCCTTCGGCGGTGCGAGTTGTTCGAAGACCGCCGACAGCACGCCGGGCGCACAGCCATCGCGCGGTGGATCGATGACGACCGCGTCGTAGCGCGCGCTGGAGACACGATCGATCGTGTCTTCCACCCGGCCGGCGATCGCGCGGATGTGATTCGCGTCGAGTCGATTGAGCCGGATGTTGGTGTTGAGGTCGTCAATGGCCGTACGGTTCTCTTCGACGGCCGTCACGGTCGCGCCACGCTTGGCGAGCGGGAGCGTGAACAAGCCGCTGCCGCAGTAGAGATCGAGCACGCGCCCCGTGTCCGGCACCGCATCGAGAACGAGCGCCACCAACTCTTTCGCCGCCCCTACATTGGTCTGAAAGAACGCGTCTGGCGACACCAGAAAATCCACGAGCGGCTCGCCGTTGCGTCCGGTAATGCCGCGCTCGCGCACGTGGCTGCGGCCCGCGATCTTCAGCGTCTCTCCGCCAACCATCATCGGCCCCGGCCGCGTGTTGATATTGATGAAGAAGCCATCGGGCGCGTCGGGTGAGGAGAGGAGTCCTTTCACCGGTGTGCGCAACGACTTGTCGTTGTGCGAGACGACCAGCATCGCCACGGCTTCGCGCTCGTCAGACGTCGTGCGCACGATGAGGTGGCGCAGCACGCCGCCCGGCGCATCAGCGGCGCCGACGTTCGCGCGCATGAGGCGATCGCGAAGGTTGAACGCGATCTGATTCGCGCGCGCGCTGTGGACCGGGCACTCGTCGACGGGGACGATGCGGTTGGAGCCCGCGGCGTAATGCCCCATGAGGAGCCCGCGACCGCGCGGCGGTGATCCAAAGACGAACGCCGCTTTGTGCCGGAAGCCCGACTCGCCCGGTGACGGCACGAGCGGCGGTGCGTCCACGCCGAGCAACTCGCGGAGCCAGGTCCGTTTGCGCTCCAGTTGCTCGTCGTATGGCGCCACGAGCGAGCAACTGCCACAGGTGCCGAAGTGTCTGCAATTCATTGGGCTCGTTCGCCGGTTGGTGAAGGCACGATAGTACACTCTCCCTGCATGAACGAACTCGAGGCGGAGAGCATCCACATCATCCGCGAAGTGGTCGCCGAGTGCGCCAAGCCGGTGATGCTGTTCTCGATCGGCAAAGATTCGTCGGTGATGCTGCATCTGGCGAAGAAGGCGTTTGCGCCAGCGCCCCTGCCGTTCCCGCTGTTGCATGTGGACACAGGCTGGAAGTTTCAGGCGATGATCGCGCATCGAGATCGTGTGGTACGCGAGATGGATCTCAATCTGTTGGTGCACCACAACGCTGAAGGCCGCGCGTCTGGCGTCTCGCCCTTCACACACGGGAGCCGCGCCTACACCGACATCATGAAGACAGAGGCGTTGCGCCAGGCGCTGTCGACGCACGGATTCGACGCGGCGTTTGGCGGCGCGAGGCGAGATGAAGAGACGTCGCGCGCCAAGGAGCGCGTCTGTTCCTTTCGCGACGGCCATCGATGGGATCCGAAGAATCAGCGGCCGGAACTCTGGCGCCTCTACAACACGCGCGTGCGTCCCGGCGAGAGCCTTCGTGTGTTTCCGCTCTCGAACTGGACCGAGCTCGACGTCTGGCGCTACATCCACCGAGAACAGATTCCGGTCGTGCCGCTCTACTTTGCGGCCCCGCGTCCCGTCGTCGATCGCGACGGCCTGCTGATCATGGTTGACGATGACCGCTTGCCGTTGACGGAGCATGAACAGCCGCGCACCGAAATGGTGCGTTTCAGAACGCTCGGTTGTTACCCACTGACGGGCGCGATCAGGTCGACGGCAACGACCGTGCCCGAGATCATCGACGAAGTGCTCGTCACCACGACCTCAGAGCGCTACGGCCGCGCGATCGACCACGATCAGGCGGGCTCTATGGAGCGCAAGAAGCGCGAGGGCTACTTCTAATGTCGCTGCTGCGCTTCATCACGTGCGGCAGCGTAGACGACGGCAAGAGCAGCCTGATCGGTCGGTTGTTGTACGACAGTCACACGATTCTCGCGGATCAGTTGGCCGCGGTGCGGAGCGACAGCGCGCGGTGGGGCACGACCGGCGCGGAGCTCGATCTTGCGCTGCTTGTTGATGGTCTGCAGGCCGAGCGCGAGCAGGGCATTACGATCGACGTCGCGTATCGCTATTTCAGCACCGCACGGCGAACGTTCATCGTGGCCGATACGCCCGGCCACGCGCAGTACACCCGCAACATGGTGACTGGTGCCTCGACCGCCGACGCGGCGGTCATCCTGGTGGATGCCACGCGCGGCATGCAGGTGCAGACCCGCCGCCACGCCTTCATCGTGTCGCTCATCGGCATTAAACATGTTGTAGTCGCGGTCAACAAGATGGATCTGGTCGACTATCGCCAGGACATCTTCGACCGCATTCGTACCGAGTGCGAACAGTGCCTGCACCGGCTCGGTATTACCGATGTGCGCGTGGTGCCCATCTCTGCGCTGAAGGGCGACAACGTCGTCACGCCAAGCACCGCGATGCCGTGGTATTCGGGCGCTCCCGTGCTGGAGATTCTCGACACGCTCGACGTCTCGCACGACGGAGCGCTGCAGGACCTGCGGTTCCCTGTGCAGTTCGTGAATCGGCCGCACGCCGGCTTTCGGGGATACGCGGGCACGATCGAAGCCGGACATGTGCGCGTGGGCGACGCCATCATGGCGCTGCCGTCGAGGCGCATGAGTCACGTGAAGGCGATCGTCACCGCGCACGGTGAAGGTCAGGACGCGCACGCCGGCGACGCGGTCACCATCACACTCGACGACGAAATCGATGTCAGTCGGGGCGATGTGGTCGTGCATTGCGACCGCGCACCGAGCATGGCGGATCGCTTCGACGCGCACGTGATCTGGATGGCGGACGCGCCGCTCCTCGTCGGCAAACAGTACGAACTCAAGATCGGCACGAGGACCGTCGTCGCCACAGTTGAGGCGATCCATGCGCGCATCGACGTCAACGATCTCAGCACGCATCCGGCCGAGGAGCTCGCGCTCAACGAGATGGCGATGTGTCGGCTCGTGCTGGCTGAGGTGGTTGCCTTTGACACCTACGATACGTGCCGCGCGATGGGCGCTTTCATTCTGATCGACCGCCTGCATTGTGGGACGGTCGGCGCCGGCATGATTCGACGGCCAGTGACGCGTGTCGCCGCGGAATCATCCCCTGACATCGTCTGGCATCCGACGCGAGTGACGCGGCAGCAGCGCGCCAATCAGAAGAGCCAGCAACCCTGTGTGTTGTGGTTCACGGGCCTGAGCGCGTCGGGCAAGTCCACGGTGGCGAATGCGCTCGAGCAGGCGTTGTTCCTGCGCGGGCACCATAGCTATCTGCTGGATGCCGACAACGTGCGCCACGGTCTGAATCGCGATCTTGATTTCACGGACGCCGGCCGGGTGGAGAACATCCGGCGCATCGGCGAAGTGGCCAAGCTCTTTGTGGATGCCGGCATCATCGCGATCACGGCCTTCATTTCGCCGTTTCGCAGCGATCGGCGCATGGTTCGCGACCTGGTGGGTGATGGTGCGTTCGTGGAGATTTACATGAGCACGCCGCTCGAGGTCTGCGAGACGCGAGATCCCAAGGGGCTCTACGTGAAGGCGCGCCGCGGGTCGGTGCCGCACTTTACGGGCGTGACCTCCCCCTATGAGGCGCCGGAAGCGCCAGAGCTCACGCTCGACACGTCCGACACTCCCCTCCAGGAGTGCGTGGACCAGATCGTGCACTTCCTCGAATCGACGGGTCGCCTGAAACACTGAGCGGCTCATCGATTTATGCGAGAATCCGAGCCATGAAACAACGATTGACGCTCGTTCTTGCGGCCGCCGCCCTGTTTGTCGCCGCCGCTGTGGCCGTACCGTTCGGACAGACCCCTGCCAATGACCGCATGACGCCATCGGTCTTCGAGGGCCTTCGGTTGCGCAGCGTCGGGCCGTCGCTCATCACGGGCCGGGTCGCCGACTTCGCGGTCGATCCGAAAAACAACAACATCTATTACGTTGCCACGGCCGCTGGTGGCGCGTGGAAGAGCATGAACCGCGGCACGACCTGGACGTCGATGTTCGACAACGGCGGCTCCTACAACATGTGCTGCATCGTGGTCGATCCGAAGGACTCGAACATCCTGTGGCTCGGCACCGGCGAGAACTCGAACCCGCGCTCGGCCATGATCGGTGACGGCCTCTACAAGTCGACAGACGCCGGCGGGTCGTGGACGCGCGTGGCGCTCGCCACCTCTGAGCACATCGGTAACATCGCCATCGATCCGCGTAATTCCAACGTCGTCTATGTGACGGCACAGGGCCCGTTGTGGTCCGCTGGCGGCGAGCGCGGCGTCTTTAAGACGACCGACGGTGGCAAGACGTGGAAGGGGATTCTGACGGCCAGCGCGGACACGGGCGCAAATGAGCTCGTGATCGATCCCGCTAACCCGGACACGCTCTACGCATCACTGTGGCAGCGGCGCCGAGCGGTCGGCCAGTTCGTCGGCGGCGGTCCGGAGAGCGGCGTCTACAAATCCACGAACGCGGGCCAGACGTGGACGAAGCTGACGAATGGCCTACCGAAGAACGACATGGGCCGTATCAATCTCGCTGTCGATGCGAAGGTCAAGCCGACGCGCGTCTATGCCATGGTCGATGGTCTCGCGGCCGAGCGCGGCTTCTATCGTTCAGACGATCAGGGCGGCACGTGGGCGCGCATCGGCAAGCGCGCGGCCGGCACGCCTCCCGGCGGAGCGTCGGTGGATGACGACGTGGCGCAGAGCGATCGCAATGCTGAAGAAGAAGAGCAGGATGCCGTGCAGGAAGACAGCGGCAACTGGTACATGAACGCCGATCCTGGCTACTACAACGAGTTCTTCGTCGATCCGATCCGCCCCGACACGCTGTATGCGATGAGCACGAACCTTGAGCGCAGCACCGACGGCGGCAAGACCTGGGGCGTGTTTCCGCTGCAGGGCGTGCACGTGGACCATCATGTGATCTGGCCGGATCCGAGCGACCGCAATCACTTCATTCTCGGCAACGACGGCGGCTTGTGGGAGTCGTACGACGAAGGCAAGGTCTGGAGCCACTTCACGAACCTGCCGATCTCGCAGTTCTATCGCGTGTCGGTCGACAACATGACGCCGTTTTACCGGATCTGCGGCGGCACGCAGGACAACGGCGCGTTCTGTGCGCCGAGCCGGACGCGCAATAGCGTCGGTATTCGCAACAGCGACGTCTACGTCACGGGCGGCGGTGATGGTTTCACCACGCGCAGCGACACAGACGACCCGAACTACACCTACGCGACGTCGCAGAACGGGGCGATCACGCGGATGGATCTGAGAACCGGCGCGTCCAAGTCGATTCGTCCGAATCCAGCGAACACCAAGAACGCTGACGGCAGCGCAATTCCGGCGTCAACGGGCGGTCGTGGCGGTGGCGGTGGTTTCGAAAACGAGCGCGCCAACTGGGATGCGCCCTACATCGTGAGCCCGCACAACGCGAAGAGCCTGCTCTGGGCGACGAACTACCTCTATCAGAGTAACGATCGCGGCGATAGCTGGACGCGCATCAGCCCCGATCTCACGCGTCGTCTCGACGCTGGCGAAGTGCCGATCATGGGCAAACAGTGGGACCCGAAGACGACGGTCGGCTTCAACCGCGCCACCACCGCGCTCAGCAACATTGTGTCGATCGACGAGTCGCCGAAAGTTGCGGGTCTGATTTTCGTCGGCACGGACGACGGTGTGTTGCAGGCCACCGAGGACGGTGGCAAGACGTGGCGCAAGACGGAAGATTTTCCGGGAGTGCCGAAGTTCACGTACGTGTCCGACGTCATGGCCTCACCGCTTGACGCGAACGTCGTCTACGTCACGCTGAACAACTGGCAGCGCGGCGACTACAAGCCGTACGTGCTGAAGAGCACGGATCGAGGCAAGACGTTCACGAACGTGACGCATAACCTGCCGGATCGCCATCCGACGTGGGCGATCGTTCAGGATTTTGTGAATCCGAACCTGCTCTTCCTCGGCACGGAGTACGGCTTGTTCTTCACGGTGGATGGCGGCGGCCAGTGGGTGCAGCTCAAGGGCGGCCTGCCGACGATTCAGGTGCGCGACCTCGACATTCAGAAACGCGAGAACGATCTGGTGCTCGGCACGTTTGGCCGCAGCTTCTACGTGCTCGACGACTACAGCGCGCTGCGCGGTGTCACGGCGCAGTCGATGGCGCAGGACGCGGAGCTCTTCCCGCTGCGCAATTCGTATCAGTACTCGGTTCACAATGAGTTCCGCGCACCCCTCAGCGACTGGGCAGCGCCCAATCCGCCATACGGCGCGATTCTCACGTATCAGCTGCGCGCGGCCGCGCCGGCGGGTGCCACCTGGGCGATTGCGATCAAGGACGCCACGGGCCGTGATGTGCGGCGCCTGGATCTCTCGAACGATCCCGGCGTGAAGCGCGTCGTGTGGAACTTGACCAGTGCACCGCCACCGGCGCCCGCGCCCGCGGCTGGTGATCCTGCGGCACCGGCGGCCCCTGCGGGTCGCGCTGGCCGCGCAGGTGGTGGCGGTGGCGGCGGTCGAGGCGGCGGTGGTGGCGGGGCTGCGATCACTCAGGGCAAATACACAGCCACGATCGGCAAAGTTGTCAACGGCACGTTCACGGCCGTCGGCACCGCGCAGTCGTTCTCAGTGGTGCCGCTGATCGAAAAGTAGAGCAGGGAACGTCAGGATCAGTTTCTTAAGACTCGCTTCATCCTCCGGCAGCACCACGCTGCCGGGGGCCACACCGTTCAGCTTCGCCACATACGCCGTCAGGCCAACGTAATCTTCGCGCGCGAGTGAGCCCGGGCTGTCCTGCGGCATCGTCGAGCGCACGAGCTCCAGGAAGTCGAATGCCGTACGGCCGTTCCACTTCACGCGAAAGTCGATGTTGCTCATGTCTTTGCGTGGATGGCATGACAAGCACGCACGGCTGAAGACTTCGGCGCCTTGACCCGCCTGCTCCTCAGTGAACGTGATCGGGCTGCCCGCAGGCGCAGCCGGCGTCTGCGCGAGCGAAGCGGTGGTTCGGCTCGCCGCGAGAAGTACAAACAACAGTGCAGGAATGAGAGAGCGAACGAACATCGCGCCCATGCTATAACACACGCGCATGTCCGACTCTTCTGACAATTCTTCCGGCCTCGATCGACGCGAATTCCTTCACCTGGCCGGTGCCGGCACTGCGGGTGCGTTCGCGCAGAAGTTCACGCAGGCCCCTGGCATCGAGAAGCCGAAGAAGCGCTCGGGCAGCCCGGATCACGTCATCGTGATTGGCGCAGGCGCATGGGGCGGGTGGACGGCATATCACCTGCGCAAGAGCGGCGTGCGGGTCACGCTCGTGGACCAATATGGCCCCGCGAACTCACGCGCGACGAGCGCGGATGAGACACGCGGCATTCGGTCGTCGTACGGCGATCGCGCCGACGAGACCGCGCCGCTGTGGACCAAGTGGGCGCGCACCGCGATCGCGCGGTGGCATGAGTTCGACAAGGAATGGGCGCCAGTCTTCCGCACACGCTTCTTTATGGAGACGGGCGATGTTATCTGTCGTGCTGCCGACGAGCCCTTCACCAAGCGCACGCGTGAGCTCTGGACCGCGCAGGGCGTGAAACATGACGTGCTGACGGGCGACGACGTGCGCAAGCGATGGCCGCAGATGAACAACGACGACACGACGATCGCCATCTATGAGCCGGACGCTGGCGTAGCGCGTGCCCGTGCGTCCACGCTCGCGGTTGCCGCGATCGCGCAGAAAGAAGGCGTGACGCTGCGGATTGGTCGCGTGCGTCCTGGCCTCATCGTCAACAACAAGATGGACGGCGTGATTTTCGATGACGGCTCGATTGTGCGCGGCGACGCGTACGTGTTCGCGTGCGGTCCGTGGCTCGGCAAGTTGTTCCCGTATTTGAAGAATCGCGTGCGGGTGCCGCTCGGTTACGTGTGCTACTTCGGCACGCCGGTCGGCGACATGCGGTTCACCTATCCGAACATGCCGAGCTACAACTTTCCGGGTGTGACCGGATGGGTGGGGCTGCCGGTCGACAACCGCGGCTTCCGGGTGCGCGGCGCGATCGCCGCGCCCGCGGCTCCCACTGCCACCCCAGCCGCGGGCACCCCGCCAACCGCCGGAGCCACTCCACCCGCAGCCACGCTGCCCGCGCAGGGCGCGCAGCCGCCCGTGACTCCTCCGAAGCCTCGTCCCTCGGACGCACCAGCCACACCGCTGCCTCCACCTGCCGCAGGGCGTCAGGGCGGCGCCGGCCGTCAGGGTGGCGCTGCGGCCACGACACCGTCAGCGGGCGCGGCGCCGGCCACGCCGGCACCGCCACCAGATCCGACACTGACCGATCCGGATCTCAGCTCACGGTGGATGTCGCAGGAGCGCATTGACGGCTCGCGGCGTTTTCTCGCGCGGCGGTTTCCGCTCCTCAAAGACGCGCCGCTTTCCGAGACGCGCGCGTGCCACTACGAAGGCAGCGTGAACCGTAACTTCATCATCGACCACCTGCCTGATACCGATAACGCGTGGGTCGCCGGTCTCGGCCAGTCCGAAGGCTTCAAGTTCGGTCCCGTCGTCGGCGAGTACATCGCCATGCGTGTGCTCGGCAACGCCGGTGATCCCGAACTCGCCAAAGCGTTCAAGATGCCGACAGAGGAATACGAGACCTAGTCATGCGACGACTGCCACTCGTTCTGCTGCTCGCGGCGTCCATAGCGGCCGCCTGCGCTCAACCGTCAGCGCCGATAAAGACGGCGGCCGTCGCGTTCGATCTGGAGGAAGCGACCGTCGCGGATTTACAGAAGCGAATGGAGACCGGGCAGGACACGGCGCGATCGCTTGTCGATAAATACCTCGCGCGGATCGCGGAGATTGATGCGGCCGGTCCGTCACTGCGCAGCGTGATCGAGGTCAATCCTGAAGCGCGAGCGATTGCTGACGCGCTTGATGCCGAGCGCAAGGCCAAGGGCCCGCGCGGTCCGCTGCACGGCGTGCCGATTCTCATCAAAGACAACATCGCCACGGCCGACAGGATGATGACCACCGCCGGCTCACTCGCGCTCGAGGGCATCACGCCTCCGGCCGATGCGTTCATCGTGCAGCGGATGCGCGCTGCTGGCGCCGTGATTCTTGGCAAGACGAACCTGAGCGAGTGGGCGAACTTTCGATCGACTCGTTCGACGAGCGGATGGAGTGGTCGCGGCGGTCAAACAAAGAACCCGTATGCGCTCGATCGCAATCCGTCCGGTTCGAGTTCCGGATCTGGCGCTGCGGCAGCAGCCAATCTGTGTGCACTCGCCGTCGGCACGGAGACCGATGGTTCGATCACATCGCCAGCGAACAACAACGGTCTGGTGGGCATCAAGCCCACGCTCGGACTCGTGAGCCGTTTCGGCATCGTGCCGATTGCACACAGCCAGGACACCGCCGGCCCGATGACTCGCACGGTCACTGACGCGGCCATTCTCCTCGGTGTGCTCGCCGGCTCCGATGCGCATGACGAGATCACGAAGGACGCTGCCGCCAAAGGGCTCGCCGACTATACGAAGTCGCTCGACGCGAACGGCCTGAAGGGTGCGCGCATCGGTGTCGTGCGCGCGAAGCTGATGGGGTATCACCCCGGCACTGACGCACTCATCGAGGCGGCGATCGCCGACCTCAAGAGACTCGGCGCCGTGATCGTGGATCCAGCCGATATTCCGCACGTCGGCGAATACGACGACACGGAACTCGATGTATTGAAGTACGAGTTCAAGGCGGATCTCGACAAATACCTCGCGTGGCTCGGCCCCACGTCGCCGATCAAGTCGATGCAGGATGTGATTGCCTTCAATGCGGCGCATGCCGATCGAGAAATGTCGATCTTCGGGCAGGAGATCATGCAGCAGTCGGTCGCCAAGGGCCCGCTGACTGAAGCGAAGTACCGCGCGGCGCTCGAGAAAGACCGCCGACTCTCACAGGCGGAGGGCATTGACGCCGTGATGAATCGCCTGAAGCTCGACGCGCTCATCGCCCCGACGGGCGCGCCCGCCTGGGTCACCGATCCGGTGAGCGCGGATCACTACCTCGGTAGCGCCACGACACCGGCGGCCGTCGCTGGCTATCCACACATCACCGTGCCGGCTGGGCAAGTGATGGGGCTTCCCGTCGGCCTGTCATTCTTCGGGCGGGCGTGGAGCGAACCCACGCTCATCAAGTTCGCCTATGCGTACGAGCAAGCCACGAAACACCGGACGCCGCCGCAGCTCAAGGCGACGATCGATGTCTCGAAGGCCGCCGGGCGCTAGAGTCGTGCGAAAATCCGTGCATGGCCAAGCCCGCTCTGCACGACGCTACTGTTCGCGCTTCGATTGAGAATCGCATTCGCTCGCTGACGCCCGACACGCGAGGCCGCTGGGGCAAGATGTCGGTCGATCAAATGTTGTGGCACTGCAGCCAGGCCATCGCATCGGCGATGGGCGAGATCCCGGCCGAGACGATCTTTGTGCCGCTGCCAGCGTCCGTGGTGAAGTTCATGGTCCTGAATCTGCCGTGGATCAAAGGCGCGCCGACCGCGCCGGGATTCGTCGCCACGCAGCAGTACAACTTCGACGAGCAGCGCCAGCGACTCCTGGATCTGCTCGCCCGCTTTGCGGCGCGTCCGCTCGATTCCGGCTGGGCGCCACATCCTGCATTCGGCAACGTCACCGGCCTCGAATACAGCCAACTGCAAGCGAAACACTTCAATCACCATCTGACGCAGTTCGGCGTCTAGCGTGGCGTCCGACATCGACAGGCTCTATCAACTCTCACTCGCCGAATTCACCGACGCGCGCAATGCGCTGGCGAAGGCGGCCGGCGAGAAGGGCGCGGCGATCAAGTCGCTCGAGAAACCCAGCGCCGCGGCCTGGGCGGTAAATCAACTCTTCTGGAAGCAGCGACGCGCGTACGACAAGCTCATCCGCGCCTCCGAGCGCGTGCGCGCCGCGCATGCGCAGGTGCTGAAGGGCAAGTCCGCCGACCTGCGCACGATGGAGGCGCAGCACAGCGCCGCGGTGAAGGATGCGGCCGAAGAGGTGCGTGCGATCCTTGCACGCGTCGGAGACCCGGCCACACCGTCAACGATGAAGTCGGTCGTCGATACGTTGCAGGCGTTGCCTGGCGGTGGGGAGCCAGGCCGGTTGACGAAGGCGCTCGCGCCGATCGGCTTCGGCGCGTTCGGCGCACTGATGCAAGGCGCCGTCTCGTCGAGGGCGCTCGCCGATGTCGTGACCTTTGCACCACCCAAGCCCAAGCCTGACGAGATCGCCGAGGCAACCAAGCGCCATCACGAGCGTGTCAGGCAGCGCCTGAAAGATACCGAAGCGCAGGTACGTACGCTGTCGGCGGCATTGGCCATCGTCCGCAGGAAGCACGAGAAGGCCGAAGCCATTCGGACGTCCGCAGAGGCGGCCTTCCAGAAGGCCGCTGCCGAGGCCAGATCGACCGCCGCCGACGTAGCTCGGCTCGAAAGCGAAGCGCGGGCTGCCGATCAGGAGCGCGCCCGCCTGGCCGCTGAACTCGGCTAGTCAGACGCAATCTGGGCCATGAAACTGGCCGCCATCATCCTCGCCACCGTTCTCGTCGCTCCTGCCGCCATGTCCGCGCAGAAGGCGACGCCCATCGAATACAAGGTACTCGCCACGTCGCGCACCGGGACGATGGAGAAGGAATTGAATCAGGCGGCAGACGCAGGGTTTCGGTTCCAGTACGTCACTGGGGGCGAGACCGCATTCGGCGGCAAGGAGACCGTGGCGGTCTTGGCGCGGTCGGGCGAGAGCAGCCACTACCGCTACAAGCTGCTCGCAACCAGCCGCACGGGCACCATGGAAAAAGAACTCCAGCAGGCCGCCGACGATGGCTTTGAGGTGCGTGGTCAGGCGGTGTTCGATTCGCTGATCGGCGGCAAGGAAGTGGTCACGATCCTCGAACTCGACAAGGATCATCCGGCGACCGGTTGGCAGTATCGGCTGCTGGCCACGTCGCGCACGGGCACCATGGAAAAGGAACTCAACGAGCTTGGCGACCTCGGCTACCAGATTGTGGGCATGACCGTCGGCCAGACGCTCATGGGCGGCAAGGAACTGGTGAGCATCGTTCGCAAGAAACGGTAGCGGCCGACGGCGAGAACCGGCTCAGAGTACGATCAGACTTCGTGTCAACGCTGGCAGAAGTCTTAGAACGTTACTGGGGCTACACGACGTTCCGTCCGTTGCAGGAAGACGCCATGCGCGCGATTCTCGAGAATCGCGACTCGCTGGTGGTCATGCCGACCGGCGCGGGCAAGTCGTTGTGCTTTCAGGCGCCCGCGATTGTCCGTGATGGGCTGGCGGTTGTGGTGTCGCCGCTGATCTCGCTCATGAAGGATCAGGTCGACACGCTGGTCGCCAACGGCGTGGCGGCGGCTTGCTATCACAGCGCGTTGCAACCGCATGTGAAGACCGAGGTGGCGACCGGGATTCGCGAGGGACGCTACAGCCTGCTGTATGTTGCGCCCGAGCGACTCGTCGGCGAGGGCAGCGACGGCTTTACAAACCTGGTCGGCCGGCGCCCGCTGAGTTTTGTCGCGGTCGACGAAGCGCATTGCATCAGCCAGTGGGGCCACGATTTTCGTCCGGAGTATCGGCAGCTCGCCGAGCTCAGACATCGCTGGCCGGACCTGAGCTTCCACGCGTACACCGCCACGGCCACCGGCCGCGTGCGACGCGACATCGTCGAGCAAATGGGCCTGCGCGATCCGATCGAGCTGGTCGGCTCGTTTGATCGACCGAATCTCGTCTATCGCGTGCTGCCGCGGTCGACGTTGAAGAAGCAGTTGCAGGAGATCCTGGCCCGTCACAAGGGCCAGTCGGGCATCGTGTACTGCCAGAGTCGCAAGGAAGTGGACGCGCTCTCCGATTGGCTCGTCGAGCAGAAGATCCGCGCCGTGCCGTATCACGCCGGCCTGGATGACGACGTGCGGCATCGTCATCAGGACAAGTTCCTCAACGAAGACATCGATGTTGTCGTTGCCACGGTGGCGTTTGGCATGGGCATCGATCGATCCGACGTGCGCTTTGTCATTCATGCCGGCGCGCCGCAGTCGCTCGAGCACTATCAGCAGGAATCCGGTCGCGCCGGTCGTGACGGGCTCGAAGCCGAGTGTGTGCTGATTGTCTCGGGCGCCGACTTTCTCCGCTGGAAAGTCATGCTCGAGCGCAACGGCGAGTTGTCGGACGCGCGCAAGACGTTGCTGCGCGACATCGAGCGCTACGCGTCGAGCGTCGGCTGCCGCCACAAGCGGCTGGTCAGCTACTTCGGCGAAACGTGGACGAAAGACGATTGCGGTGCGTGCGACTACTGCCTCGGCGAGCTTGAGGAAATGCCGGATTCGGTCACGCTGGCGCGCAAGATCCTGTCGTGTGTCGCGCGCGTGCAGCAGCGGTTCGGCATCCTGCATGTCGTGAATGTGCTGCGCGGCGCCGAGACGGATTCGGTGATTTCTCGCGGCCACAGCCTGCTGAGCACGTTCGGACTGCTGAAGGACGCGTCGATCGACGAAGTCCGCGGCTACATCGAGCAGCTGATCGCCGAAGGCTTTCTCGTGCAGACCGACGGCGAGTATCCCATCCTGATGATGACCGCCGAGGGTGTGGCCTTGCTGAAGGATGCCGGCGCGGCGCCTGGTCTGGTCCTCGCACGTCAGCGCAAGGTGGAGAAGGGCAAGCTGCCGAAGCGGTCGAAGACCGAGACCGAGTCGTGGAGCGGCGTCGACAAGGATCTGTTCGAGGAACTACGTGCGTTGCGCCTGCGCGTCGCACGCGAGCGCGGTGTGCCGCCGTATGTCATCTTCCACGACACCACGCTGCGCGAACTCGCCCGCCTCAAGCCGGCCGACATGGACGCGATGCGCCACATCTATGGCTTCGGCGAGAAAAAGGTCAACGACCTCGGCGAGGCCGTGCTCGAGGTAATTAAAGCCGGGAGTTAATTGCCAATTAACTCCCGGCTTTTTGGCTGACCGCCTTGGTCAGTCGATACAGAAACTCTTGACCTTCGAACAACGACTGCACGCGCATCCGTTCATCGCGGCCGTGGGCGCGCGCATCGACGGTTGGATCCGAGAAGAGCCCCGAGACGCCGAACGCCGGAATGTTGATCTGCCGGAAGTAGCGCGAGTCAGTCGCGCCCGTGCCCATGAGCGGGATGACCGGGATGTTGCCGAACATCTCGTGGGTGATGCGCGTGACCGGTTCGAACAACTCAGGCAGCAGCGGCGATGGCGGCTCGGGCGGACGCTTTTCAAACGAAGCCGAGACCTCGACGCCCGGATCGCCGATGGCTGCGGCGAGCGCCGCCCGCGTGCCTTCTGCGGTGTCGCCCGGGAACATACGGCAATTGACGTTCGCCTCGGCCAGTTGCGGCAACGCGTTCTCTGCATGGCCGCCCTTGAGCAGCGTGGCGACGCAGGTCGTTCGCAGCATCGAGTTGTAGCGGGCGTCCTTCGTGACGATCGCTGCGGCCGCGGAGTCTTTCGGATTGGCGACGAGCGCCAGCATGGCCTTGCTCATCGCAGGCATCTCGACCTTCGCCGTCTCGGTGAAGAACCCGCGCGTCACGTCGTTGAACTGGATCGGAAAGTTGTAGCGGCCCACTTTGGCGAGCGCGTCGGACAACTGCGTGATGGCGTTATCGGGGCGTGGCACCGATGAATGCCCGCCCTTGTTTGTGGTCCGCACCGTGATGTTTGCGAACACCTTTTCGGTGGCCTGCACCGCGTTGAACAGCGGCTTGCCCTCCCGCGTGGTGCCGCCGCCGCCCTCGTTGAAGACGAGGCCCGCATCGACGAGTGCGCGATGATTCTTGAGCAGCCAGTCGACCCCGTTCGCCGTGCCGCCTTCTTCGTCGGCGGTCAGCGCAACGATGATGTCGCGGTCGGGAACGTAGGCTTCCTGCTTGAGACGAATGATGTTCGCGATGAAGATCGCCGCCATCGCCTTGTCGTCAGCCGTGCCGCGGCCGTAGTAGTAGCCATCGCGCTCGGTGAAGACGAAGGGATCCAGGTTGTCGGACCAGTCGGCCTTCAGGGCTTCGACCACGTCGATGTGCGCCAGCAGCAGCAGTGGCTTGCGCGTCGTGCCTGCGCGGCCGTGGAGGCGCACGACGAGGTTGTGTTTTCTCGGGTCGCGCGCCGCCGACGAAGATGTCGCTCGCCGCGAAGCCGGCGTCTCGCACGCGCGCGGCCATGGCCTCGGCCGCCGGCGTGACCTTGCCAGTTTTGTCTGCGCTGTTGATCTCGATCAGCTGTTTGTAAATGTCGCGCGACAGCAACTGGTGAGGTGTGAGCTTTCCGGCGACGTAACCGGTCGACGGCGCCTGTGCACCGAGGGGCGTCGCGAGGGCCAGCAGCAGAAGGAGTGTGCGCTTCATACCTGAACTCTAACGGGTTGGCCCCCTGTGGCACACTACCGAAATGCAAAGAGTCATCGGGTTGGCGGTGATCGTCACTGTGTGTCTGGCTGCGAGCGTGGCGGCGGTGCAGACTCCGCAAGCGGCCGATGTGTCGCCGCAAGCACGGGCGTTTGTCGAGATGTTGGAAAAGCAACAGTTCGCGGCGGCCGAAGCGCTCTTCACCGATCAGATGAAGGCCGCGCTGCCCGAGGACAAGTTGAGAGCCACATGGGCAACACTCGCGATGCAGGCCGGTGCGTTCAAGAGCCAGCGTGGCGCACGGGTGGAAGTGGTCGGCGACATGCGTCGCGCGATCGTCACGTGTGATTTCGAGCGTGCCGCGCTCGATATCATCGTGGCGTACAACCCCGCGGGGTTGATTGGTGGGTTCAACGTGCGACCCTACGCACCCCCGGCCGCGCCGTGGGCGCCGCCGGCCTACGTGGATCCCACGAAATACACCGAGTCTGACGTGATCGTTGGTGGTCCCGGCTGGCCACTGCCTGGCACATTGACGATGCCGACAGGGGCTGGACCGTTTGCGGCCGTGGTGCTGGTGCATGGTTCCGGACCCAACGATCGTGATGAGTCGTTCGGTCCGAACAAGACGTTCAAAGACCTGGCGCTGGGTCTCGCATCTCGGGGCGTCGCGGTGTTGCGCTATGAGAAGCGCAGCAAAGTGTTTGGCGCGAAGATGGCGGCCCTTCCAAACATGACCGTCAAGGACGAGTCGGTGGACGATGCGTTGATGGCGGTGGCACTGTTGCGCAAAACGCCGAAGGTCAATCCGGCGCGGATCGTCGTGATTGGCCACAGCCTTGGCGGAATGCTGATTCCGCGCATCGGCTCCGCGGACGCGAACATCGCTGGACTGATCTCCATGGCCGGCGCGACGAACGGCTTGCCGGAAACAATCGTTCGGCAGAATCGATATTTCGCTGAAGCTGATGGGCGCGTGACCGCTGACGAACAAAAGGCCATCGACGACGCGGAAGGACTTGTGAAGGCCGTGGCCGCGTTGACACCGGCCGATGCGGTGAGCGGCAGGATGATTCAGGGCGCGCCGGCGTCCTACTGGTTCGATCTGCGCGGATATGATCCGCCGACATCAGCCAAGTCGCTCAAGCAACCAATGCTGATTCTCCAGGGCGAGCGCGACTATCAAGTGACGATGGCCGATGACTTCGCGAAGTGGAAGGCCGCGCTCTCAGGCAAAGCCGGGGTGACGTTTCACACCTATCCCGCACTGAATCACCTCTTCTTGCCCGGTGCCGGCAAGAGCTTGCCGGCCGAGTACGACGTCGCCGGTCATGTGCCCGTCGAGGTGATCACCGATATCGCGGCGTGGATCGCCGCACTCAGATAGTGCCTCGGTGCGGCAGTCGCAGGAATCGGTGTCAGAATCGCAGGAATGGTTGACCAGCTTTCTGAACTGCTAGCGAATAACAAGACGTGGGCCGAGCGGCATCGCCGTGAGGAGCCGGGCTTCTTTTCGAAGCTCACGGAGATTCAGCGGCCGGATTACCTGTGGATCGGTTGTTCGGACAGCCGCGTCCCTGCCAATCAGATCGTTGGCTTGCGCCCGGGCGAGCTGTTTGTGCACCGCAACGTCGCGAATATCGTTCACCCTTACGACCCGAATTGCCTGTCGGTCGTCCAATATGCCGTGGACACGCTGCGCGTGAAGCACATCATCGTGACGGGCCACTATCAGTGCGGCGGTGTGCTGGCGGCACTGGGCGCGCCGGTCGGTCAGCCGCTCGAGTCGTGGCTCGCGCCACTGCGCGTGCTACGCAACCACGAGTCGTCGGAGCTCGACGTGCTCGCCGAGGACGACCGCTGGAGCCGTCTCTGCGAGATGAACGTGAAGGCGCAGGTGCGCAATGTGGCCGACACGCCAACGTTGCGCGAGGCCTGGGCGCGCGGGCAATCCGTGACGATCCATGGCTGGATCTACGACCTGCACGACGGCGTCATCCGTGACCTCGGCGTCACGATGGACGGACCCGCGTGAGTGATCTGGACGACCTCGACGCGCTCGCAGAGGCGCTCGATGGCCTCGGCGATGGCAAGGCCCGCCACGCGCGGCTCGATGCGCCAACTGGCGGTGGCAGCGGCGGCGCGGAGTCAAAGCTCGATGGCTGGTTGCGACTGCTCAGTGAGCGTCGCGGGAGCGATTTGCTCCTCGTCGCCGGTGAACCGCCGACGATTCGGATCAACGGCATCCTGCAACGCAGCGAGTCTGGACCGCTCGACGGTCTCGAGATCGAAGACCTCGTGGTGCCCGTGTTGCCGCTGCATGCACAGAAGGATTTTCGCGAGCGGGGGATCGCCGATGCCTCGCGCGCCGTCGCTGGTGCGGGCCGGTTTCGCATCAATCTGCATCGTGAGCGCGGACGCGCCGCCGCGGTGATCCGCGCCCTGCCACGGCGCGTGCCGTCGCTCGCGTCCCTCGATCTGCCGCCGGGCACGGACGCGCTGGCCAAACTCATGCGGGGTCTCGTGCTGATCGGCGGCTCGACCGGGTCAGGCAAATCCACGACGCTGGCGGCCATCGTCGATGACATCAATCGTCGCGAGGCCAGGCACATCATCACGGTTGAAGACCCGATCGAGTTCGAACACACGAATCAGAAGAGCATCATTCAGCAGATCGAAATCGGCATCGACGCGCCCGACTTTCCGACCGCGCTGCGCTCGGCCCTTCGCCAGGCCCCCGACATCCTCGTCGTCGGCGAAATGCGCGATGCCGAGACGATGAAGATCGCGATGGCCGCGGGTGAGACCGGGCACCTCGTGTTCTCGACGCTGCACACCACCGATACCGCCTCGACAATTGCGCGTATCGCCGATTCGTTTCCTGCCGAACGTCAGAACACGATTCGGCAGGAAATTGCCGCGGCCTTGTCAGCGGTGTTTGTGCAAACGCTCGTGCCGCGCGTCGCAGGCGGACGTGTGCCGGCTGCGGAACTGCTGATGGTGGGCTACGGCGCGCGGCAGCATATCCGCCGCAACGCGCTGCAGCATCTCCATCAGGAAATCACGCTCACGCGCAAGAACGGCTCACTGTCACTTGAAGAGTGTCTTGCGCGGCTCGTGCGGACCGGCATCATCGACAAGGCGGAAGCGCTCGGGCGCGCGATTCATCCCGATGATTTCGAGCACGCCCTGAAGTCGTAGGTTACGAGCCCAGCGCGACAACGAACGCGGCGTACGCCCGGATCATCTTTATGTAGGCGTCAATCTGGATGTGCTCGTTCGGCGCATGGAGCAGTTCCGTCCCGCCGGGTTGATCCAACGGCACAAAGCGATAGCGATTCGGTGCAACCTCGCTGTAGTGGCGAGCGTCGGTGGCGCCGACGGTGAGATACGGCGCGACGAGCACGTCGGGATACACCGATCGAATCGCGGCGGCGAGCGCCGCGAACTCAGGTCCATCGGTCCGTGACGCGCCCGAGGCGTCGTGGCCAGGCTGGCCGTGGTACGGCGTCACGGTGACGCGCGGATCTGCGATGACGTCGCGAAGATGCGTCATCACCGTCGCCTGCGTGTCGCCGGGCAGCAACCGAAAGTTCAAGACCGCCGCCGCCGTCGATGCGAGCACGTTCTCCTTCGCGCTCGCGCGCAGCATCGTCGCCGCCGTCGTCGTGCGAATGGCCGCGTTGGTGCCGGGTTGCTTCGAGAGTTGGCTGAGCAGCAGCGGGCGTGTGAGCCAGCGATTCGCGAACAGCACTTTGAGTCCGAAGGACATCTCAGGCGCCAGTGCATCAAAGAGCGCAGCGCTCGCGCCATCGAGGCGTCCTGGCATCTGCTGGGTTTCGGCACGATCGATCGCGCGCGCGAGAATGCCGACGGCCGTTTCCTTCGGCGGCATCGACGAGTGGCCGCCGTCTGTCTCCACAGTGAGCTCGATAGAGGCATAGCCCTTCTCGGCAACGCCGATGAGGGCGACGTGCTGCGCCACGCCGGGAACCTTCTCGTAGATCCATCCGCCCTCGTCGAGCAACACGGCGTTCTGCACACCGCGGCGCTTTAGCAGCGCCGCAATGGCAGCGGCGCCGCTCAAGGCGCTATCGGTTTCTTCGTTGTGACCGAAGCCGAGATAGATCGTGCGCTCTGGCGTGAAGCCGCGCGCGAGGAGCGCCTCAACGGCTTCAAGCAGGCCGATCGCCGCATTCTTGTCGTCGAGCGATCCGCGGCCCCAGATGGCGCCGTCTGCGACCACGCCATCAAATGGCGGGTGCGTCCATTGTGCGAGCGTGTCGTCGGCGGCGGGGACGACGTCCAGGTGTGCGGTGAGGATGAGGGGAGGCAGGTCGGCACGACGGCCGGGCCAGGTGTAGAGCAGCGAGTCGTTTTCGACCGTCTCTCTCTGTAAATTCTTCTCGACGAGCGGGAAGATGCCGCCGAGGTAGGTGTGCAATAGGGGCCAGACATCCGGCGCGGTTTTTGCTTCACTGTCTGAGGTGATTGTTCGGAATCGGATGGCGCCGGCCAGATGTTTGACGGCCGACGTCTGATCGATCGTCAGGTCAGATGCTGGTCCCGGCGCAACTTGGCGAGTGGTCAGGCGCAGGACGTTGACGACCATGATGACGCCGACGAACAGGACCAACAGCAGCACGGCCTTCAACAGCGTTTTCACACAGGTAGGATAGGAGAACAATGCGCACACTTGCCATCACTCTGTTTTCGTTGTCACTCGTGGTTCCCGCGGTGGTCCGCGCCGATGACGACCGTTTGAAAGATGCGACCGCCGTCCTGAATGAAATGGCCGGGAGCTTCGATTCGAGCATCCCGAAGGATCTGTTCAGCAAGGCCGAGTGCGTCGTGGTGATTCCCGGCGTCAAGAAGGGGGCGATCGGATTTGGCGGCCAGTACGGTCGCGGCTACATGGCGTGTCGAACCAAGGGCGGCTGGTCTGCGCCGTCGGGTATGCGCATTGAGGGTGGCAGCGTCGGATTTCAGATTGGCGGATCGTCGACCGACGTCATTCTGCTGGTCATGAATGAGCGCGGCGCCGACAAGTTGCTCGGCAGCAAGTTCACGATTGGCGCGGACGCGGCGGTCGCCGCGGGCCCACTGGGTCGTCAGGCCTCGGCGCAGACGGATGCCACGATGCATGCAGAGATGCTGGCGTGGTCGCGTTCGCGTGGTGTGTTTGCGGGCGTGTCGCTGCAGGGATCGACGCTGCGCACGGACGGCTCCGAGAACAAGGAGCTGTACGGGAAGGACCTCTCGGCGCGCGAAGTCGTCCGCGGCACGGTCGCGGCGCCAGCCGCCGCCAAAGAGCTGATGGCGACGCTGGCGAAGTACTGAGCGATCGTTCGGACGCTACTTGATATCGAGCAGCTCGATGTCGAACACGAGCATGCCGGCCGGTGAGCCGGGCTGACCCTGATAGGCGAGATTCTCCGGAATCCAGAACCGGCGTTTCTCGCCGATCACCATCAGCTGCAGGCCTTCGGTCCAGCCGGCGATGACACGCGTCATTGCCATTTCGAGTGGCTGGCCGCCCCGAGCGACAGAGCTGTCGAACATCTGTCCGTCGGTTGTCCAGCCCGTGTACTGCACGACGAACGTGGAGGTCACGAGCGGGTGAATTGAGCCCGTGCCGGCCTTGAGCACTTTCGAGTAGAGACCTGAAGCGGTCTTGACCGCATCGGCAGGTGGTTTGGCGACATCCGCCGGTGCCGGGATCATGGCCGGCGCCGCGGGTGGCGGCGCAGCGACCGCGGCCGCGGGTGTTTCAGATGCCGACTTGGTGCATGCAGCAGCGCTGGCGACAAGAACGATCAGAGTCAGAACTCGCGAAAAGTGCATGCAAAGAGCATAAGGGGTCAGAGCCCTTTTCCACAGGTTTCCACAATTTAGGGACAGAGCTCGGCCACGCGGTGCTGGCCGAGCTCTGTCCCTTTTCTGTGGAAGCCTGTGGAAAAGGGCTCTGACCCCTTAGAATTTGCCTGTGCTTTCCAACGTCGCCAATCTGCTGCATCGCTCCGTGCGCTATCTGGTGTCGCCGGGCGGGCGCGGGGAGGAGATGCTCAGGGGGACTCGCACCTTGATCCTCCTGCACGCGTTTCCGCTCAGCGCGGATCAGTGGCTCCCGCAGCTCGCGCGTGTGCCGGTCGGGTGGCAGTTCATTGCGCCAGACATTCGCGGCTTTCGCGGGATGGGGCCGGCCTTCGAAGACGCGCAACTCGGCGGCGCGACGATGGACGACTACGCCGGTGATGTGCTTGAGCTCATGGACCACCTCGACGTAGGCAAGGCCGCGATCTGCGGGCTGTCGATGGGCGGCTACGTCGCGATGGCCATGGTCGCGCGTGCGCCGCAGCGGGTGACGCACCTCGTCCTCGCCGACACGAAGATGACCGCCGACACCGACGACGGCCGCGCCGGTCGAGACAAGATGCGTGCACTTGTTGACGCGGAAGGGCCGGCGGCGATCGCCACGGCGATGTTGCCGAAACTGCTTGGTGCCACTGCGCATCGCGATCAGCCGGACCTGGAGATCGCGGTCCGACGGCTGATCGAAGTGAATCGCACCGAATCGATCGCCGGTGCGATCGGCGCGCTGAAATCCCGACCCGATCGCACCGCGGCGCTCGCCGCGGTCCGCGTGCCGTCGCTGATCATGTGCGGCGAGGAGGACGCGCTCACGCCGATCGCCGACAGCCGCGCCATGGCCGAGACGATTCCAGGCGCCACACTGACCGCGATTCCGCAGTGCGGCCATCTGTCGAATCTCGAGCAGCCGCTCCTCTTCAACGCCGCACTCCAGGCGTTCCTGCGATGACACGTTGGGCCAGCCTCCTGGTTGCGCTCCTCCTGCTGGGCGCGCCGACAGCACCCGCGGCGCAATCGACGCGCGATCTGCATGCACCGCTCGATCGGATCCTGGATACCTACGTCCGCGATGGCAACGTCTACTACCGCGCGCTCAAAACCGAGCGAAAGCCGCTCGATGAATATGTCGCGTCACTGAACCTGCCGGCCACGCAGGTCGCGTCCTGGTCGAAGCCCGAGCAACTCGCGTTCTGGATCAACGCCTACAACGCGCTGGTGATGAAGACGGTCATCGACCGGTATCCCATCAAAGGCACCGTGGCTGACTATCCCGCCGCGAGCATTCGTCAGATTCCGGGCTCGTTCGAGCAGTTGCCGCATCAGGTGGCCGGCCGAACACTGACGCTCGATGCGATCGAGAAGGATGTCATCGTGCCGATGGGCGACGCGCGCGCGCTGATTGCGCTCGGCCGCGGCGCCATCGGCAGTGGACGACTCCGCAGTGAGGTCTATCGCGCCGATCGATTGGACGAGCAGCTCGAAGAGGCCGTGAAAGAATTTGTCGCGCGTGCGGCCGGATTCAAACTCGACAAGGCGCAACACATCCTCACCATTTCGCCGCTGTTTGGTTGGCGTCAAGACGCGTTCATCGCCTCGTTCGCGACGGCGGGTGAGCGGTGGCCTGATCGCAGTCCGATCGAGCGGGCACTCATGGCCATGGCCGCGCCCAAACTCTTCTCCAGTGAACGCGACTTCCTGCTGCAAAATACCTTTCAGCTGCGATACGGCGTGTTCGACTGGCGGCTGAACGATTTGACCGGAGGCGTTCCCAATTGAATCTGCAACTGACCGACAAGGTCGCGATCATCACCGGCTCGAGCCAGGGGCTCGGCCTTGCCTCTGCGCGCGCACTCGTTGAGGAAGGCGCCCGCGTCACCATCTGCGCCCGAGGCGTCGAGGCGCTCAACACCGCCGCCGCCGAGCTGCGCAGAATCGCAGGGCATGACGACCGTGTGCTCGCCATCACCGCCGACGTCTCTGCCCTCGATGGCGCTGCGCGCGTCGTTGCCGACACCGTCGCGCACTTCGGGCGCATCGACATCCTCGTCAACAACGTCGGCAAGGCCGGCGGCACCGACATCGTCAGCACCACCGACGAAGAATGGAGCGCCGCGCTCGACCAGACGTTCTTTCCGGCCGTGCGCATGTCGCGGCTCGTCGTCCCGGAAATGCGCAAGCAGGGCGCGGGCGTCGTGCTCATGATCGCGTCGATCTGGGGACGCGAGAGCGGCGGCCGCATGACCTACAACGCGGTGAAGGCCGCTGAGATCAGCCTCGCTAAAGCCATGGCGCAACAACTCGCGAAGGACCACATCCGCGTCAACAGCGTCGCGCCGGGATCGATCTCCTTCGAAGGCGGCACGTGGTGGAAGCGCACGCAGGATGATCCGAAGGGCATGGCCGAGTTCGTGAAGAGGGAAATTCCGTTTGGCCGCTTCGGCACGCCTGAAGAAGTGGGCGCACTGGTCGCCTTCCTCGCGTCGCCGAAGGCCAGCTGGATCACAGGCTCGACGATCACCGTTGACGGCGGCCAGAGCCGAAGCAACATCTAGAAAACGAAGTAACATCTGCCCCCTATGGCAGACGCAATTCAGGCAATCGCCGACTGGCTCTTTCGCCCGTACATCATCGTCCTGCTCCTCGGCGGCGGCCTGTTCCTGTCGATCCGTACGGGCTTCGTGCAGATCCGCCGTTTCGGCGATGGTCTGCGCGCGATGGTTGCGCCACAGTCGAAGGGCGCCAGCGGCGCGCTGACACCGTTCCAGTCATTCATGACGGCGCTCGCCGCATCGATCGGCACCGGCAACATTGCCGGCGTCGCCACCGCGATTGTGTCTGGTGGTCCCGGCGCGCTTTTCTGGATCTGGGTCTACGGTTTCCTCGCCACGTCGATCAAGTTTGCGGAGGCGGTGCTCGGCATCAAGTTCCGCATTGCCAACGGTGAAGACGTCAAATGCGGCCCGATGTACTACCTGCTGCAGGTGAAGTCGGCTGGTCCCGCGCTCGCGTGGATCTACGCGTTCGTCGCCGGTGTCGCTGCACTGACGACGACGCCGTTTACGCAGCCGAATTCGATCGGCGTCGCGATGAACTTCGTGTTTCCGAGCGGCACGATCAACGTGCCGGTGCTCGGCGATGTGCAACGGACATCGCTCTTCGCCGGCCTTGCGGTCGCGGTACTCACGTGGGCGGTCATCATCCGCGGCGTGAAGTCGATTGGCGCCGCGGCAGAGACGCTGGCGCCGCTGAAAGTGGGGCTGTATCTGATCGGCGGAATCATCGTCATCGTCAGCTTCGCCGGACAGATCCCGCATGTGTTGAAGTTGGTCGTGACTGAAGCCTTCTCGATGCGCTCGGGTCTTGGCTTCGGCATGTTCATGGCGATGCGCTACGGCATCGCCCGCGGCGTCTACGCGAACGAAGCAGGCTATGGCACCGCGGCGGTGGCGTACGGTACCGCGAAGAGCACGGATCCGTCGATGCAGGGCATGCAGGCGGTGATGGAAGTGTTTATCGTCTCGTTCGTCACGGCCACCATCAGCGCCATGACGATTCTGCTCACGGGCGTGTGGCACATGGGCCCGACGAGCAGTGCCGCGGTCGCCTCCGCATTCAACATGGCCATTCCGCACGTCGGTGGCTACATCGTCGCCATCTGCGCGTTTCTCTTCGGCTACACCACGTTGATTGGCTGGGCGTACTACGGTGAACAGTTCCTCGAGTACATCCTCGGCCGCAGCGTGACGATGCCGTATCGCTGGATCTACTGCCTGCTGATTCCGTTTGGCGCGATCGCGAAGCCCGACGTCGTGTGGGCCTGGGGCGACCTGATGAACTGCCTGCAGGTGTTTCCCAACATGATTGGTCTGGTCGTGCTCAGCGGGATCGTGGCGGGGTACGCGCGGAAGACCAGCGCGTCGTCTACGTAATCGCGGCGAGCTTCAGCTTCGTCAGCGCCGCAATCTTCCAGAACACGGCGTCGCGTGTGAGCAGGGGCGCGTCGAGATCGAGCGCGCACTGCGCCACTTGAGCATCAGCGGGAGAGATCGACAGACCCTTCTCGCGCATCTGCCGCCGCAGGTCACCGGCTCGCGCGAAGTGGTGGAACGTTGGCGTGTGGAGCGGAAGCTCCATTAAAAGATCTTCGATCACCATGAATTCCTCGCGTGTCCGCGCGCCGCTCGTGAGCTCCGTGATGGTGACGGGCGGAACCACGATCCCACCTGTTTCAAGGCACTGCTCGAAGACAGGGGCAGGACGACCCGCCAGATGTTCAATCCATTCAGACGTGTCGGCGACGAGCCCTTTCACGGCTGGTAACGGCCGCGCGTTTCCGGAGATCGTTCGCGCAGTTCGTCCATGTCCAGATCCAGATGAATCTTTCCGCGCAATGCCTGAGCCTTGGCGAACGCGCGCGAGCGTTTGACCAGCTCCAAACCGGCGATCAGAGTGTCGGTGATGCCCTTGCCACTGATCGTGATGGCTTCCTCCAGCAATCCTGCCGGCAGATTGGCAGTAATCCGTTTTGTCATGTCGACCATCATGTCGTAAATCAATACTTAGGTCAATACCGAGTGCCACGGCTTCGCCCTTTGATCGCCCTTCTCGATCCAGTTAAGATCGAAGCCGCGCCGATGGAAACACTGCCCGCGATCACCGCCAACAAGGACGAGTCTCTGCAGCAGGCGCTGCAGCGGATGCTGTCGTCGCACGAGCGAGCGGTCACGTCGGGCGACGACGACCCGCATGTGACGGCGGTGCGGCGGTTGGCGCCACAGTCGGCGGTTTACGCGCCGTTTCCCGACTCGCTCGATCCGCGCGTCCACGCGGCCTACGCGGCGCGCGGCATTGACCAGCTCTACTCGCACCAGGCCGAGGCGATCGACCACGCGCTACACGGTCGCAACGTTGTGGTCGTTACGCCCACCGCATCGGGCAAGACGCTCTGTTACAACGTCCCAGTCCTCGACGCGATTCTCAAAGACGCGGCATCTCGCGCGCTGTATCTGTTTCCCACCAAGGCGCTCGCACAGGATCAGCTCGCGGAACTGCATCAGATGGTGCAGGTGGTGAGCGGTCAAGGCGGCGGCGAGATCGGTGTCTTCACCTACGACGGCGACACACCGCAAGACGCACGTCGCGCGATTCGTGGCAAAGCGCATGTCGTGTTGAGCAACCCCGACATGGTGCATGCGGGCATCTTGCCGCATCATCCGCGCTGGGCGAAGCTCTTCGAGAATCTGAAGTACATCGTCATCGACGAGCTGCACACGTATCGCGGTGTGTTCGGCAGCCATCTGGCAAACATCCTTCGCCGGCTGCGCCGCATCTGTCAGCACTACGGTTCGAATCCTACGTTCATCTGTTCATCGGCGACGATTGCGAATCCGAAGGAGCTGGCGGAGAAGCTCACCGAGCAGCCGTTTGAGATCGTGGACAAAAGCGGCGCGCCGCGCGGAGAGAAGTTCTTTCTCTTCGTGAATCCGCCCGTCGTCAATGCCGAGCTGGGGATCCGGCGCTCGTATCTGTCTGAGACACGGCGTGTGGCGATCGAGTTTCTGAAGCGCGGACTGCAGCTGATCGTGTTTGCGCAGAGTCGACTCTCGACCGAGATTCTGACCACGTACATGAAGGATGCCTTTGCGGGGCCGCCTGGTGCGGCGGATGTGATTCGCGGCTATCGCGGCGGGTATCTGCCGATTCGTCGTCGCGAAATTGAGCGCGGCCTGCGCGATGGCGATGTGCGCTGTGTCGTTTCGACGAATGCGCTTGAGTTGGGCATCGACATCGGCGCGCTCGATGTCGCCGTGATGGCCGGCTATCCCGGCACGATCGCGTCAACGTGGCAGCGCGCGGGCCGCGCGGGTCGACGCTCCGGACGGTCGGCGGCGGTGCTGGTCGCATCGAGTGCGCCGATCGATCAGTTTGTGGCGAGGCATCCGGACTATTTCTTCGGCGCGTCACCAGAGCATGCACTCGTCAATCCCGACAATCTGCACATCCTCCTCGATCACGTGAAGTGCGCGGCGTTCGAGATGCCGTTCAACGACGGCGATGTGTTTGGCTCGATCAACGTCGATGAGGTGCTGGCGGTGCTCGGTGAAGAAGGCTTCGTGCACCACACGGAAGGGCAGTGGCAGTGGACGCACGAGTCGTATCCGGCCGACGCGGTCAGTTTGCGATCGGTGACGTCCGACAACTTCGTGATTGTGGACCTGACCAATGGCGAGCGCGTCATCGGCGAGACGGACTTCACGAGCGGGGCCTCGGTGTTGCACGAGAAGGCCATCTACATCCTGGAGGGCCAGTTGTTCCAGGTGGAAAAGCTCGATTTCGAGAATCGCAAAGCGTTCGTGCGGCACGTGGAGTGCGACTACTACACCGATGCGATTGACTACACAAAGGTGACGATCCTTGAGATCTTCGCCGGCGACGCCATGCCCCAGCCTGAGGTGGAAAATTCAGCATCGATCGCACTGGCCGCCGCCGGGCTTGAGCCGGATGCAGTAGCCAGGACGGCGGACATCGAGGTGCTGCCCACGTCGCTGCAGCCCATCGCGGTCGGTGTGTCGCACGCCGCCGCGTTGCGGTCGCATGGGGAGGTCCACGTCGTGTCGCGCGTCGTCGGCTTCAAGAAGATCAAGTTCTACACGAACGAGAATCTTGGCGCGGGCGAACTGGATCTGCCCGAGCAGAACATGCACACGACGGCGTACTGGCTGCGGATTCCGGCGGAGCTCATGGCCGCGCTGCCCTTCAGCACCGACGATCGACGCGATGGCATCACCGGTATTGCATTCGCGATGCACAACATCGCGCCGCTGCTGTTGATGAGCGATCAGGGCGACATCGGCGTGTCGATCGACCGCGAGACAATCTTTCTTTACGACAACTACCCGGGCGGCATCGGATTCAGTGAACCGCTGTTCTCGATGCACGACGAATTGCTCGCGCGCACACGGGAGCTGATCGGTGAGTGCCCGTGTCAGTCCGGCTGCCCGTCGTGTGTCGGGCCGGAAGGCTCGACCGGGCCGCACACGAAGAAGGTCGCGCAGGAACTCCTCGCCAGACTCAGTGCGTAAAGATCTCTCGGACCGCCTTCGTGCCATCGTTCGCCAGTCGCCGTACCGGCCGGCCGCGCGCGACCTGACCTACGAACCCGACGTTCAGGCGACGTCGCCACACGATCTGGAGGGCATCGCTGCGGCCTTCGGCGGCACGGCGATCACCGATGGTGCGGCGAGTCTCGTCGTGATCGATCGCGTCTATGAATCGACCCAGTCGCATGGGCGATGGCGCATCGAAACGTGCACGCCCTCCGCGAGCGCGCCGCTCGACATCTTCGATGCGAAGGCCGCGAAGGCGCCGGAGTGGTGGTCGCGGCCGGTGTACTTCGATACCGAGACCACAGGCCTCAGTGGTGGCGCCGGCACGATCGCGTTTCTCGCCGGATGCGGCTGGTTTGAAGGCGGTGGCTTCCGTGTGCGTCAGTGGCTGCTCACCAGCCAGGCCGGCGAACGTCTGCTATTGAAAGAACTCGGCGCGTGCCTGGACGAGTCCTCGCTGCTCGTGAGCTACAACGGTCGCACCTTCGACGTGCCGCTCATGGACATGCGCTGCGCGTACCATCGCCAACCGAGCCCGTTCGACGATATGCCGCACTTCGACATGTTGCCCTCGGCGCGAAAACTCTGGAAGAGCCGTGAGAATGTGTCGGATCCGGGTGGCGAATCGAGTTGTAGCCTTTCAACGCTCGAACGTGACGTCCTGGGATTCCATCGCATCGGCGACGTCCCCGGCTTCGAGATCCCGGCGCGCTACTTTCAGTTTCTCCGCACGGGCGATCATCACTTGCTCGACGGTGTCCTCGATCATCATCGTCACGACATCGTCTCGCTGGCCGTGTTGATGTCCTACGCGCTGCAACTCGCGAAGGACGGACCCGATATGTGCCGCGATGACAACGAAGTCGTCGCGCTCGGTCGCATCTATGAACGCGCGGGCCTCGACGATCGTGCGCGTGAGGCGTTCGATCGCGCCTCCCGTTCGTCCGACCGCTACGTCCGCGCGAATGCCTTCAGCCGCCTCGGCCTCATGCATCGTCGCGACGCGCGCCATGACGACGCCGCGCGCGCGTGGCAAGGTGTGCTCGAAGCGGCGGGCGGACGCCGGTCATTGTTTCCGCTCGAACGGGCCGCCACGGAAGCGCTCGCGATTCATCACGAACACCGCGCGAATGATCTCGACGCGGCGAAGAAATACGCGGAGACCATGAAGGCGCAGTCCGGCGGTCGCGCCGCGGCCGATGCATCACATCGGATCGCGCGGCTCGAGCGGAAGTTATCTGAGGAAAAGAAAAAGGGCGGTCCGAAGACCGCCCCATTGTTGGAATAACGAAATCTTTACGCCTGTGCGGCGGCTTTCTTCGGGGACTTCGCGGCCTTGGCAGCCTTGTTGTCCTTGTCCATCTTCTTGCGATCCGCCGCCGTCACGGTGCCGAAGCGCTTCGTGAAGCGCTCAACGCGGCCTTCCGTGTCGATCAGCTTCTGACGGCCCGTGAAGAACGGGTGGCAGTTGCTGCAGATTTCGAGATGCAGCTCCGGCTTGGTCGACTTGGTGGTGAACTTGTTGCCGCAGGCGCAGCGAACTTCAACTTCAGCGTACTTCGGATGAATCCCAGGCTTCACAGCGAGCTCCCTGGCGCATTGGCCAAAAGGTAATCATAACGTACGTGGGTCCGGTCGCCCTAAGCGACCGTCGAGATCCTCTCCCATCTGTGACGCTTCAAACGGGCCAAGAGAGCCGGTGGGAGGCCGGCGCCGTCCGCCGTTGCGAGGTTGGACTCGACGTTTCTGACGCGCCGCATTCCCGGAATAATCGTCGTAACGTCTTGATTCGAAAGGATAAACCTCATGGCTAGCTCAGGCATGGACATGCCGGGCGGCAGGTCCTCGCGAAGCAGATCCACGCGGCGACAGGTCTCGCGCAGCCGGTCCGGGGCGAAATAGGAATTCCGAAAGTCACCCTCCGGCCAGGTCATGTCGGGCGTGAGCGTCCCGGTCAGGCTGCCCTCGTCAAATGGCACCCGGACGATCACCGCCACGCCAAGATCCCGGCAGATGGAAAACAGTTCGTCGGCCGCGCCAGCGTCGAACACGTTGTAGACCACCTGCACGCTGTCCACGACACCCGTATGGAGCGCCTGGACGACGTTGGTGGGCTCGAAGCGATTGATGCTGATACGGATGGCGCGCACGAGCCCCTCGCGCTTCAGGTCGTCTGCCGCACGCTGCCAGCGGTCGTCGGTCGCCCATGTGTCGGACCAGACATGAAACTGCTGCAGGTCAACGCACTCGAGGTCGAGATTCCGGAGACTCGTCTCGGTGCATGCGCGGATGTGGTCCGCGGGGAAGACCTCGTCGAGTGTCGACGTTGGCGATGCGGGCCATTGCAGATTCTTCGGCGGGATCTTGGTCGCGATCCGTACTTGCGCGCCGCCGCTCGCCTTCAACGCGCGCGCGAGGAGCTGTTCGCTCTTGCCATTGCCATAGGCCAGCGCGGTGTCATAGAACGTGCACCCGAGCTGCATCGATCGCAGCATCGACGCGATCGACTCGTCATCGTCTGACCCGGTCCACCCGCCGGCGCCCCATAGGCCGTGACCCACTTCCGACACCTGCCAGCCGACCCGCCCGAATGTCCGTGTGCGCATGAGATCAATTGTCCACAAAAAGCCACAAAAACATCGGGAGTTAATTCATCGAATTAACTCCCGATGTTTTTCTCGTTGGCTATTGCCGGATCGGCTTCCTGGCCAGATACGCCGCCAGCCGCTGTTCGAGATCGAGATTGAACTGTCGGTCGCCACGGGCGCGGGCCAGGCTGAGCGCCTCGGTGCCAACTCTGGTTGCGTCGTCGAAGCGTCCGGATTCGGCAAGGGACGCTGCCAGCGTATCGAGCGAGCTGGCGTCGCGGCGTTCGGTGAGATCGACCGCGTGCTGCGCCAGGATGACGGCGCGCGAGCCGTCGCGCGCGATCGGGTCGATCGCCGTTGCGAGAATCCACGCCGCCTTGTTGAGGAGCGCGACATCGTCGGGCTTCTGATCGAGCGCCTTCAGGAAATACTTCACGGCGTTGGCGAGTTGATTCTGCGCGCCGTAGGCTTCGGCCATGTTGTCGTAGGCGGCGGTGTAGAACGGGTTGATCGCCACGGCGCGTTCGAAGTGTGTCGTGGCGTCGGCGTACTGCTGGAGTGTGGCCAGCGCTACACCGAGGTTCGCGTGGGCTTCCGCGTAATCGGGGATCTCGCGCACGGCGACTTGCAGGTGTTCGACCGCGACCTTTGCTTGTCCCGTCTTTAGCAAATCAGACGCGTAGTTGTTCCGCGCGCGTGCGTTGAGCGGCTGCTTCTGCACAGTGTCGGCCCAGATGCGCTCGTCACTGACATAGTCGTCGTTGCGAGCGTACGTCGTGAACGACAGGGCGCCGATCAGCACGAGCGCGAACCAGAACGCGGCTTCGCGCACGAACGGCTTCACGGCCGCGCGCTTCATGAGTGTGTGGGTCCCGACGATGACGACGGCGAGCACGGCGACGAGCGGCAGATACATGCGATGCTCTGCAGCAATCTCTGTGATGATCGGCAGGATGCTCGACGAGGGCGCAAGGATCACGAAGAACCACGCGCCCGCGAAGCCCAGCGGCGTCCGTCGCGCGAGTTGCCACAGTGTGCCGACGCCCAGCGTCAGTACGACCGTGGCCGGCAGCCATATGTCAGCGAGGCTCTTCGCCGCGCGCCAGTCGTAGTCGAGCACGAGTGAGGCCGGGACGAAGACCAGTCTCAGGTAGTGCACGATGACGCCGGTCTGCGTCATCAGGTAGCGCCACCATGGCCATTCGGCGAAGTGGAAGCCGGACGACAGCGGGCGTGCGTCCATGGTGACGAGCAGGCCGAGCAAAATCCACGTCGAGGCGAGCCCCAGATAGAGTGGCCAGCGTCGGCGGACGATGTCGCGCATCGATCCCGACAGAAACGTCCAGTCCCAGAGCAGCACGATCAGCGGTGCGCCGACCATGACTTCCTTCGTGCCCATGCCGAGCAGACACGACACGTGTGCCGCGAGCATCCAGACAAGGGAACGCTTCGTCGAGCGGCGTGCATCCTCCATGCGAATCGCGCAATACAGCGTCAGCAACAGGAACATGCCCATCATCGATTCCACGCGCTGCACGATGTAGGTGACCGCGTCGGTGTGCAGTGGGTGCACGACCCAGGCGAGCCCGATGAGGCACGCCAGCGTGGTCGACGCATCGCCGACCATCGGCCGTAACGCAGCTGTTTCGAGTGTGCGACGCACGATGCCGAACAGTGTGAGCGCCGCGATCAGATGAATCAGCAGATTGAACGCGTGATACCCCCACACATTGCGGAGAAACGCGTCGGCGGAACTGAGGCTGCCGGGCGACGGCGGATCGAACGTGTTCCGCGCATCGATCGGCGCGAGGGCGTAGTTGAGGGCGAAGCTGAAGCTGGCGACCGGCCGGCCAGACACCGTGATGTTGCGTGGTGCCGTCATCGCATTCAGTGGATGCGCCCACGGCGCAGGTTCACGCACGTAGGGGTTGTCGATGATCGACGGGCGATCGTCGAAGACGAATACGCCGGTGAAGCTATTCGCGTAGGTGATCATGCCTGCGACCACGATCGCGAAGGCAGCTAGGAGGCGCGGCATTCGTGTAGATAATAGTGGAGTCCAATCCTCAGGAGGCCTCGGTTATGGCAGTTCGTCTCGGCGACATCGCACCGGATTTCGAAGCAGCAACCACACAGGGCACCATCAAGTTCCACGAGTGGAAGGGCAGCCACTGGGCCATTCTCTTCTCGCATCCGAAAGACTTCACGCCCGTGTGCACAACCGAGCTCGGTATGGCGGCGGGACTGAAGGGCGAGTTCGACAAGCGCAACTGCAAGGTGATCGGCCTCAGCGTGGATCCGGTCGAGTCGCACATGAAGTGGGAAGGTGACATCAAGGACGTGACCGGTCACGCCGTGAACTTTCCGATGATCGGCGACGCTGACAAGCACGTGTCGAATCTCTACGACATGATTCATCCGAATGCGAGCGACACAATGACGGTGCGCTCGGTGTTCGTCATCGGGCCCGACAACAAGGTCAAGATGACGCTCACGTATCCGGCGAGCACCGGCCGCAACTTCATCGAGTTGCTGCGTGTGCTCGATTCGCTGCAGCTGACCGCAAAACATCAGGTGGCGACGCCGGCCGATTGGAAGCAGGGCGATGACGTGATCATCACGGGCGCGGTGTCCGACGCCGACGCGGCGACGCGTTTCCCTGGCTACGTCACGAAGAAGCCGTACCTGCGCGTCACGCCGCAGCCCAAGTGAATTTGATGGAGCCCCGGGGCTTTAGCCCCGGGGACCTGACACGCTCCGAGAAATCGTTTACGCCCCCACGCCGGGGTTGACACTATTACGCTGCACGTAGTATTACGTATGGCGTAGTAGTGATGTCCAAGCCCACCGACGAACTCAACGACCTCGGCCGATTCTCTGAACCGGCGCTGCTCATCATGATTTCTCTCGCAGATGGCCCGAAGCATGGCTACGCGATGACGGAAGACATCGAGCAGATCTCGGGCCAGCGCCTCGGCCCTGGCACGCTCTACGGCGGCATCACCCGCCTCGAAGCGCGCGGCTGGATCGAGCCGCTCCCCTCCGACGACCGTCGTCGTCCCTACAAGCTCACGACATCAGGACACAAAGTCCTCAAGCACCGACTCGCGGCCATCAAGACGATGGCGAAGATCGCGACGTCGAGACTGGCGGACGCATGAGGCCGGAGACACTGCTGCGGCTGTATCCGCGCGATTGGCGGGAGAAGTACGGCGAGGAGTTTCTCGCGCTGATCGAGTCGAGCGGTCTGTCGTCGCAGGTGGTGTTCGACATCATCATCGCCGCCGCCCGCGAACAGATTCGAGAAGTTCCTGCGATGCTCTCGTGGGTGCCGCGGCTCGTTGGATATTTTGGATTGGCCCTCGCGGTTGTCTTTGCGATCAACTGGGTGCGCCATGACCTTGCGCTTGATCCAATGCGCATTGGTGTGGGCAACCTGTTTGTCGCATTCTCGTTCGTCTATCTGTCAATTCATATCTTCAGTCAGATCTGGTTAGTGTGGAGACCATCGACCCTTCCGCGATCAATTCCAGACAAACTGTGGGCGCAGGGGTTTGTGATGCTGGCGTCCATCACGGCATGCTTGATCGCGTCGAGCCTGTCCGCAAGTCTGCATGCTGTTTTTGGGTCGCATTCGCCGTTGCTCTCATGCTTCGTAACAATCGTCGGCGCGATCGTCCCTGATGAACTCTCACTTCGCACGAAGCCACCCTCGATTGCGCGCATGCTTGGCCGCAATTCGCAGCCCGGCTCGTTTCTGGGGCTCGGACCGGGTGCCTTCCCATGAAGCCCGCGACGCTGCTTCGTCTCTATCCGCGTGCGTGGCGCAAACGATACGGCGCGGAGTGCCTTGCGATGTTCGATGGCCGCGAGGTGACCGTCCGTCAGGGCCTCGATGTGGCTCACGCGTGCCTCGCTGAGTGGACGCTTCAGCCGAAGATGGGGCCTTTCATCGTCGCCAGCGTTTGCGGAATCGTTAGCTCCGCCGCAGGTCACCTGCTGCGAGGAACGGCAGTACCGCCACCGCAGCTGATCGCTCAGGCGATTCCGTTTCTTGCGGTCATCCCAATCGGGTACCTCTTGTGGCGATTGAACGAGTGGTTGTTCGAGCGCACGCCGTTCACCGGCCGTCGTCACATTATTGTCGGGCTCACACTGACCGTTGCGGTAGGCGTCATCAGCGTGTGGACAGACCAGCCTCACCAACGCAGTCTCAGAGGATTCGTTCCGCCAAATGCCACGTTCTTCTGGGCTTGGATCTTGTGGGAGCAGCGCGTGCAGTCGTTGTTGCGCCAAGTGCCGACGGAGCTTGGCTGAAACATGAAACCATCGACGCTCCTGCGTGAACGTCTGAGTGACCTGCTGAGCGGATCACGACGACTGACGCGCTGGCAGTTGTGCGCGATGTGTGTCGCGGTTGTGATCACACCACCTCCCATCGTCGTCGCCATCGGGCAACTGCCGATCGGCCAGTGGCAGGATGTGCAGCAGCAGTGGATCGTCATTCTGGCGTTTGCGGTGATCGGCCTGACACCGTGGCTATTCATCGCTGGGAAGCTAGGACCAACGACTGCGCGACTCAGCCTGCTGGCGACTGGCGCTCTGTTTTCATACCGAGCCCTGAATCATCTCTTCTCACGGTCCGCTCGCCGTATCGATTGTCGCCGTCGTGATTCTTGTGTGGATCGTGACTCGTCGTCCCGGTATCCAAGCCACCAGGCAAACCTGAACGCGGCTCGCGTGCCGTACGGGTCTCCGCTGGGCTACTATTCGCCCATGAGATTTCGCGCTGTTGCCGTCCTGCTTGCGAGCGTCACCGTCGGTTCGCTCGCCGCCCAATCCACCGAAAGAGTTGACGCGGCCGCGATCGCCAAGATCCGCACGGAAGGCCTCGAGCATTCGCAGGTCGCCGAGACGATGTTCTGGCTGACCGACCGCTATGGTCCGCGCCTTACAGGCTCGCCCTATTTCGAAGAGGCCGGCGACTGGGCGGTCAAAGAGCTGCAGAAGTACGGCGTGCAGAACGTCCACAAAGAGCGATGGAAGTACGGTCGCGGCTGGACGCTCACCAACTTCCACGCGACGATGACCGAGCCGCGCGTGATGCCGATCAACGGCGCGGTGAAGGCGTGGTCGCCGGGCACGAGCGGCACCATCGTCGCAGACGTTGTGCGTGCCGACATCACGGATGAAGCAAGCGCGGCGAAATACAAGGGCCAGCTCAAGGGCAAGATCGTGCTGACGCAGCCGGCGCGCGCGGTGCGCATGCTCGATCAGGGCGACGGCATGGTGCTGCGCTACGACGACAAAGACAAGAAGTGGGAGAAGGAAGCGCTGACGATGCCGCCTCCCCCGGCTGCGCGAGGCGGTGGTGCCGGCGGGGTCGCCGGCGCGGGCGGTGGCGGGGCAGGGCGCGGTGGCCGCGGCGCGGGCTTCAACGTCAACGAGTTCTACAAAGCCGAAGGCGTCGTCGCCCTCTTCGACCGCGGCGCCAACAGCGACATGGCAGCGGCTGGCTCTGATCTGACGTGGCAGCAGCAGCATCCCGACGGCGGCACGTATGCGGTGCAGTCGGCCGCGGGCGTCAGCGCGACGTCGGCGACCACCGACGCCGCGCCGCCGCAGATCGTCCTCGCGGTGGAGCACTACAACCGCATGGTGCGCCTCATCGAACACAACCAGCCGGTGAAGGTGGAGCTGAATGTGTCGGTGAAGTTCAACGAAGAGACCGCGAACATGAGCGGCTTCAATGTGGTCGGCGAAATCCCCGGCACGGACCTGAAGGATCAGATTGTCTTACTCGGCGCGCACTTCGATTCATGGGCAAGCGCGACCGGTGCGACCGACAATGCGACTGGATCCACAGAGATGATGGAAGCCCTGCGCATCATCAAAGCGGCGGGCCTGCAGCCACGCCGCACCATCCGCGTCGCACTGTGGGGCGCCGAAGAGGGCGGGTTGATTGGATCGCGCACCTACGTCACCGAGCACCTCGGCACCAAGGACGCGCCGAAGCCAGAGATGGCGAAGTTGTCGGCCTACTTCAACCTCGACAACGGCACTGGCAAGATCCGGGGCATGTGGCTGCAGAGCAACTTGGCGGTGAAGCCCATCTTCGAAGCGTGGTCTGCACCATTGAAGGACCTGGGCGTGACCATCTTTGGTCCGCGCAACGTCGCGTCCACCGACCACTCGTCATTTGATTCAGTCGGCATTCCCGCGTTCCAGTTCGTGCAGGAGCGCCTCGAATACAACTCGCGCACGCATCACACGAACATGGACTTCCTCGACCGTGTCCAGATGGAAGACGTGAAGCAGGCCGCAACTGTGGTTGCGGTGTACGCCTGGCACGCAGCCACGCGGGAGCAAATGTTGCCGCGGAAGTAGAAGCACTGGCGAGGCAGAAGACATCGGGAGTTAATTCAATGAATTAACTCCCGATGTTTCTGCAGTTTGGGCGAACGTGATCGGACGCCTAGACTTGGCAGGAACCTTGTATTTGCGGACACCATGCCGCACCGCCCCCAAACCGGATCCGCCGGACTGACTTTTCACGTCATGAACCGTGGTGTGCGGCGCATGCAGTTATTCGACGATGTCGACGATTACCTGACTCTTGTCGGGTGCTTGGCCGAGGCACTTGAACTTGCTCCGGTGGCTCTTTTTGCCTTCTGCGTGATGCCCAATCACTTCCACCTGATTGTCCGCCCTGCGGAAGATCTGGCTCTCACTCGATTCATGAGACTCATGACGATCCGACACAGTAAGCGATGGCATCGCCGCCGTAAATCCAAAGGCGGGGGAGCGGTTTACCAGGGGAGATTTCGGGCCTTTCCAATCCAGACCGAGCACTACTTCTACGCAGCCTGCCGCTACGTCGAGGCGAATCCTCTCCGAGCAAATCTAGTCGGCCATGCCCAGGACTGGCCGTGGTCAAGCCTTCGATGCCGCGAAGAAGGTTTCGACACGCCCAGACTGGAGCCGTGGCCGGTCTTGCGGCCCGACCACTGGATTGACCTCGTCAACGACCCGCAGAACCAGCGCGAGGTGTGCGCCCTGCGCAGGTGCGCCCACTCGAACCTGCCGTTCGGCGCCGAGGCTTGGAGCCACGCGATGGCAAGCCTTTTCGGAACAACTCGTGGGCTTCGAAGGCCGGGACCACGGTCGCAACCAAAACATCGGGAGTTAATTCGCTGAATTAACTCCCGATGTTTTCAGTGAGTGCCCCTTGCGCAAGTTGCCGGAGCGCCTGCAGGTTGACCTTTCCTGAGCCCAGCGTCGGAATGGCATCGGTCACAAAGATGTGGTCTTTGCGCGGCAGCCAGAGGCGCGGCAGGGCAGTCTGATTCAACTGCTCCCACACATGGCCAGGCGGCACGTCCTGTTTTGTGTAGAACGCCACCAACCGTTCACCACGCGTGTCGTCCGGTACCGCCGTCACCGCTGCGCAGACCTCGCCGAGCACCTCGTTGATCGCGTCCTCGATCCGCAGGTGGGGCACCATCTCGCCGCCGATCTTGCTGAAGCGTGACAGCCGGTCGGTGATCGTGATGAAGCCGTCCGCATCGATCGATCCGATATCGCCCGTCACGTACCAGCCGTCGCGCAAGACTTCCGCACTGCGCTCAGGTTCGCCGAGATAGCCACGCATCAGGCAGTCGCCCTTCACCAGCAGCAGGCCCTCACGCCCCACGATCGGCCCTTCGCCGGTATGCTGATCGACAACTTTTGCCGACACGCCCTTGATCGGGCGTCCCACCGAACCGGGCTTGCTCGGATTCGCCGTGCCCACGTGCGCGAAGTTGACCGAGATCACCGGCGACATCTCCGTGCACCCGTAGCCCTCCATCAACTCGACGCCGAAGTGCTGCGCGAACGCCTCGGCCAGCGGCTGGCGCAGCTTCTCTGCGCCAACGACGACGTGCCGCATGTGCTGAAACTGTTCGCGTGTGCACCGACGCATGTAGGCATTGGCGAACGTCGGCGTCGCGATCAGCATCGTCCCTTTGTAGGTCGACGCGAGCTCGCCAACGACCTTCGAGTCCATCGGATTTGGATGGAACGCGACGGCGCAGCCACTGATCAACGGAAACCACAGTGTGCCTGTCAGCCCGAACGAGTGGAAGAAGGGCAGCACGCCGATGAAGCAGTCCTGCGGCGTCATCGGAAACAAGTCGGCGAAACCCTCGATGTTGCTGAGGATGTTCCGATGCGTGAGCATGACGCCCTTCGGAACACCCGTGCTGCCGCTCGAGAAGACCACCGTCGCGAGCGCATCAGCGTCGTCCGACGGTCCGTAGGCGCGCCGCAGCAGGGCCATCGGCGCCAGCTTCGCGTGGAGCAGCGCCGTCACCTTATCGGTGCGCGTGACGGACTTGCGGATGTCCTCGAGAAACACCATGGCCGGTGTCGCAGCGATGCCCGATTTGTCGAGAAATGTTCTGGACGTGATGATCGTCTTGATCTTGCAGCGTTCGATGGCGATGGCGATGGAATCGCCGCCGGCTGTGAAGTTCAAATTAACGGGGATCCGACCCGCGGCGAGCGCCGCGATGTTGGCGAGCGCGCCACCGACCGACGCCGGCAGCATCAAGCCGACCATCTCCTGACCGACGGTGCGTCGGTGAATCGCGCGCGCAAAGGCGAGCGTCGCGATCAACGCCTGCCCGTACGTCAATTTCATTCCCGTGCTGTCGGCCATCGCCAACTGACTCGAGCAGCGACGAGCGGTCGCAAAAAACTGGTGGTGCAGCAACATCGGCGGCAAATCCTACCTCATTAGTGCAGAATGCGCCCATGCGCCGACTGAGTCTCGCTATTGCCATCACCGTCGTGGTTGCCGCTGTGGATGGCCCCGCCGCTCCGGCCATCCAGGACTGGCCGGTGTACGCGGGCGACAACGCCGCGACGCACTACTCGCCGCTGAGCGACATCACCCCAGCCAACGTCCAGACACTCGACACGGCCTGGGAGTGGAAAACCGGCGAAGACGCGATGCCGCAGTTTGGCACGCGCCCAGCAAACTTTCAGGCCACTCCGCTGATGATCGACGACGTGTTGTATCTGAGCACGCCATACAACCGCGTGGTCGCACTCGACGCGGCGACGGGGAAGGAGCGATGGTCGTTTGATCCGAAGGCGTACGAGCTCGGCCAGCCGCCGAATGGTACCGGCTTCGTCCATCGCGGGGTGGACGCGTGGCGCGACGGCACGCGTCTGCGCATCTTCATCAACAGCCGCGCAAAGCTCATCTGTCTCGACGCGGCGACGGGTGTCGTGGTCGACACGTTCGGCGACCACGGTGTTGTCGATCTGACCAAGGGACTGCGGTGGGACGTCGATCCCGCGCGCTATACGAATACCTCGCCACCGGTTGTCTACAAGAACCTCATCATCCTCGGCAATGGCGTCGGGGACCGCATCACGTACAAGCAGGATCCGCCCGGAGATGTCCGCGCGTTCGATGCGCGGACGGGCAAGCAAGTGTGGCGATTCAATACCGTGCCCGGCGCGGGAGAGACTGGCGTCGACACCTGGGAGAACGAGTCGTGGAAGACGACCGGTCACACGAACGTCTGGGCGCCGTTCTCCGTCGATGACGCGCGCGGCCTCGTCTATCTGCCGGTGACAACGCCGAGCAATGACTTCTATGGCGCTCGGCGCCCCGGCGCGAATCTGTTCGCTGAATCGATTGTCTGCCTTGACGCGAACACTGGCGCGCGCAAGTGGCATTTCCAGGTCGCGCATCACGGGCTGTGGGACTACGATCCACCGTCCGCGCCAATCCTGACGACGATCACTGTGGCGGGGCGCCGCATCGACGCGGTCGTACTGCTCACCAAGCAGGGTTTTGCCTTCGTGTTCGATCGCGTGAGTGGGAAACCCGTATGGCCCATCGAAGAGCGCGCCGTGCCGGCCAGCGATGTCGATGGCGAGCGAGCGTGGCCGACGCAGCCATTTCCCACCAAGCCGTCGGCGATCAGCCCGCAGGGCGCGCAACTTGAAGAGGCGCTCGACTTCACGCCGGCGCTCCAGGCAGCCGCGCAGGCCGAGATGAAGAAGTACCGCATCGGGCCCCTCTTCACGCCGCCGTCCGTGCAAGGCACCATCATGCGGCCCGGCATCATCGGCGGTGCCAACTGGGGTGGGGGCGCGTTCGATGCGGCGACAGGAATGCTGTACGTAAAGACCAGTCACCAGCCCGCCATTGCGAAAATTCGTCCAGCCGATCGGTCGGCGGCGAATGCACGCGCCAGTGAGGTGGACGCAGATTTTGTTGGTGACGTTGGTGCGGCGGCCGAATTCACGCCGTCGATGCCGGTCGGCGCGACGCCGCCGGCATCCGCTGGAGGCCGGGGTGGTCGAGTGCCGCCGCTGCCGATGTTCAAGCCACCGTACGGCGAACTGGTCGCCATCAACCTCAACACCGGCGCGATTGCCTGGCGTGTGCCGCAAGGCGACTCACCGAACATTCGCAATCACCCCGCACTCGTCGGCGTGAAACTCCCAGAGCGCCTGGGCGTTGCCGGCGCGCCCGGTACGATTGTGACCAAGGGCGGCCTCGTCATCGTCGGCGGCGGCGACACGGCGCTGAGCGTCTACGACGCGAAGACAGGGAAGGAACTGTTGCGGAAGGAACTGCCTCGGCGCGCGACCGCGACACCGATGACGTATCGCACAAAGGCGGGCAAGCAGTTCATTGTGATCGCGACCGGGAGCGGGAACACTGCGACGCTCATGGCCATGGGCGTCAAGTGACGCCCCCCGGTCACAGCGTCAAATCCTCTACTTGCCCATGCTGCTGAGGAACTCGGCGTTGTCTTTGGTCTTGGACAATCGCCCCAGCATGAGCTCCATCGCTTCGATCGGAGACAGCGACGAGAGCACCTTGCGGAGCACGTACACACGGTTCAGATCGTCCTTCGGGATCAGCAGCTCTTCTTTGCGGGTGCCGCTCTTGAGGATGTCGATCGACGGGAACACGCGGCGCTCGGTGAGTTTTCGGTCGAGGTGGATTTCCATGTTGCCCGTGCCCTTGAACTCTTCGAAGATCACGTCGTCCATGCGCGAACCAGTGTCAATGAGTGCTGTGGCGATGATGGTCAGTGATCCGCCGCGCTCGATGTTGCGCGCCGAACCGAAGAACCGCTTGGGCCGCTGCAGCGCGTTCGAGTCCACACCACCTGACAGCACTTTGCCTGAGGTCGGCACGATGGTGTTGTAGGCGCGAGCGAGACGCGTCACCGAGTCGAGCAGGATGACGACATCCTTCTTGTACTCGACGAGACGCTTCGCCTTTTCGATGACCATCTCCGCGACCTGCACGTGTCGCTGTGCCGGTTCGTCAAACGTCGATGAGATGACCTCGCCCTTCACCGACCGCTGCATGTCGGTGACTTCTTCCGGCCGCTCGTCGATCAGCAGCACGATCAGATAAATCTCCGGATGATTGGTCGCGATGCTGTTCGCCAGACTCTGCAGCAGCATCGTCTTGCCCGTGCGCGGTGGCGCGACGATCAGGCCGCGCTGGCCCATGCCGATGGGGGTCATGAGGTCCATGACGCGACCCGAGACGTTGTCGCCGGAGGTTTCGAGCTTGATGCGGCGGTCCGGATAGAGCGGCGTGAGATTTTCGAAGAAGACGCGGCCGCGCGTGTTCTCCGGCGGCTCGAAGTTGACCGCCTCAACTTTGACGAGCGCGAAGTAGCGTTCGCCCTCCTTCGGCGTGCGGACCTGTCCGCTGACCGTGTCGCCGGTGTGCAGGTCAAACCGTCGGATCTGCGACGGCGACACATAGACGTCGTCAGGCCCGGCCAGGTAGTTGTAGGCGGGTGCGCGGAGGAAGCCGTAGCCGTCTGGCAGCACTTCGAGCACGCCCTCGGAGAAGAGCAGTCCGCTCTTCTCAGCGCGCGCCCGCAGGATCTGGAAGATCAGGTCCTGTTTGCGCAGGCCCGTGGCACCAGGCAGGTCGAGGCTCTGGGCGACCTTGGTCAGTTCCGCGACGCCCATGTCTTTCAGCGCCGAGAGTTCGATGACGGGCGGCGCCGGTGGCGGCGCTACTGGGGGAAGAGGAGGTGCTTTCTGATCGTTGTCCACAGGGTATCCAGACCTTCACCCCGCTCGGCCGAGACGGCGACCAGCGGGCCTTCAATAGCCGCGGAAAATTCGCGGAGATGCCGCACGCGTTCGACACCTTTCAACTTGTCGAGCTTCGTCACCACCGTCGCTGTTGTGACGCCGGCCTCATCGAGCCACACCCGCGTCGCCGCATCCGACTTGAGTCCGGGGTGTCTCGCGTCCACCGCCATCAGCGCCAGGGTGGGTTCGGGCCGTGCGCGGCGTGCCGCGAAGTAGCCACTGACCAGCGCGTCGAAATCGTTCTCTTCGCGCCCGGCGTACCCGTAACCCGGCAAGTCCACGAGCAGGAAGCGCTCCCCGCTCGAGAGGCGGATGCGATACGCGTTCAGCAGCCTGGTCTTGCCCGGCTTGGCGCTGGTGCGCGCCATCTTGCGGCGCACCAGTGCGTTAATCAGCGTGGATTTCCCGACGTTCGACCGCCCCACGAGTGCGATGTGGGGAATCGCATCCTGCGGCAACTGACTGGCCATCGCCGCACTCAGAACGAATTCCGCTTCGGTGACACTCACCAGGAACGCCGGCCTTCAAGAGCAGGCCGGCCTACGTGCCCGGCCGGCCGGCGGTCGACCCTCTTCAATGACGCAATTCCTTGCCGTGGATCAGATCAGAATCTGGCGACGGCGGAATGGCGGGTGGCAGCGGACCCGCGAGGGCCTCGCGCAGCACCTGATCCATGTGCTCGACCAGATGCACTTCCATCGTGTCGAGGACGTTCTTCGGGATGTCGGCCAGATCTTTTTCGTTGTCCTTCGGCATCACGATGGTGCGGATGCCGGCGCGGTGCGCCGCGAGCAGCTTCTCTTTGACGCCGCCGATCGGAAGCACCTTGCCGCGCAGCGTGATCTCGCCTGTCATCGCCACATCGCGACGCGCCGGAATCTTCGTGAGCGCCGAGACCAGGGCCGTCGCCAGCGTGATGCCGGCCGACGGACCGTCCTTCGGAATCGCGCCTTCGGGAATGTGCACGTGCACGTCGAGACGACGATTGAAGTCGCGAGGGATGCCGAGTTCCTCGGCCTTCGAACGGACCCAGCTCATCGCCGCCTGCGCAGATTCCTGCATGACGTCGCCGAGCTTGCCGGTGAGCGTGAGCTTGCCGCGGCCGGGCATGAGCGTGGTTTCCGCGACGAGCAGTTCGCCGCCGACTTCGGTCCAGGCCAGACCGGTGACGAGGCCGACTTCGTTCTTCTCTTCGGCCATCGACGGACGGAAGCGCGCCACACCGAGGTAGGTCGTGACCTTCTCGGCGGTGACTTCTTCCTTGAACGCTTCGCCTTCGGTCACCACCTTGCGCGCGACCTTACGGCAGATCGATGAGATCTCACGCTCGAGGTTGCGAACACCGGCTTCGCGCGTGTACTTCTGGATCACCGCCTGCAGGGCATCGTCGGTGAACGTGACGTTGTCTTTCGACAACCCCGCGCCTTCGACGGCCTTCGGCGCGAGGAACTTGCGCGCGATCTCGACCTTTTCCTGTTCCGTGTAACCAGCCAGCTGCAGTACTTCCATGCGGTCGCGCAGCGCCTGCGGGATGGTGTGGAGCACATTGGCCGTGCAGATGAACATGACGCTCGACAGGTCGTACTCCACGTCGAGGTAGTGATCCTGGAACGAGTTGTTCTGTTCCGGGTCGAGCACTTCGAGCAAGGCTGATGACGGGTCGCCGCGGAAGTCCATCGACATCTTGTCGACTTCGTCGAGCAGCACAACCGGGTTGGTCGTGCCGGCCTTCTTCATCATCTGGATGATCTGGCCCGGGAACGCGCCGATGTACGTCCGGCGATGACCGCGGATCTCGGCTTCGTCACGCACGCCGCCGAGTGACAGGCGCACGAACTTGCGGTTCATGGCGCGTGCAATCGACTTGGCCAGCGACGTCTTGCCGACGCCAGGAGGGCCTGCGAACGTGAGGATCGTGGCCTTCGGCTTCTTCACGAGGGCGCGCACAGCGAGAAATTCGAGGATGCGGTCTTTGATCTTCTCGAGCCCGAAGTGGTCCTCGTTGAGGATCTTCTCGGCGGCCTTAAGGTCGCGGCTTTCCTTGCTCTTCTTGTGCCACGGCACCGCGATGAGCCAGTCGAGGTAATTGCGCGAGACGGTCGCTTCGGCGGACATCGGCGGCATGGCCTCGAGGCGCTTGAGTTCTTCCTGCGCCTTCTTGGCCACTTCTTTCGGCATGCGCGCCTGTTCGATCTTCCGCTTCAGGTCGTCGGTCTCGTTGTTCTTGTCGTCCTTGCGGCCCAGCTCACGCTGGATCGCCTTCATCTTCTCGTTGAGGTAGTACTCTTTCTGCGCCTTCTCCATCTGCTTCTTCACGCGAGACTGGATGCGGCGGTCCACCTGCAACTTGTCGACTTCGCTCTCAAGCACCGTCACGATGCGCGTGAGGCGCTCCACCGGGGCGATGATCTCGAGCAGATTCTGTTTTTCGTCCACACCCACCTGCAGATGTGCCGAGATCGTGTCGGCGAGGCGCGACGGATCGTCGACGCGCACGGCCGCGAGCATCGCGTCATGCTGCAGGTGGTTCGACAGCTTCACATACTGTTCGAAGAGGGCGACGACGCGCGCCATCACGGCTTCGGTGTCGGCCGTGGTTTCGGTCTTGCGCGACAACACCTTGATCGTGACGCGATAAAAGCCTTTGTCTTCCTTCCACTCGATCACGCGGGCGCGGTCGAGGCCTTCCACGAGCAGCTTGACGTTGCCGTCCGGCAACTTCAATGACTGCACGACATTGGCCACGCAGCCCATCGTGAAGATGTCGGCCGGCTGTGGGTCGTCAATCGATGCGTCGTGCTGTGCGGCGAGGAAAATCCGTTTGTCGGTCGCCAGCGCGTGTTCGAGCGCGCGGGTTGATGACGGCCGACCGATGACAAACGGCAGCATCATGTGCGGGAAGACCACGACGTCCCGAAGGGGGACGATAGGCAGCGTCTCGTATTGGTCCATAGGTGAATTCGGTGGTGCGTCGAGCCGGTGCTAACCGGCTTTCTCGATGACCGTAATCGGCTTCTCTTTCGACTCTACCACCTCACGAGTGATCACGCACTCCTTGATCTTCTTCTGACCCGGCAGCGTGTACATGAGGTCGAGCATGATGTCTTCGATGATCATCCGCAGGCCGCGCGCACCGATCTTCCGGGCCAGCGCCGCTTCGGCGATCGCTTCGAGCGCATCTTCGGTGAAGCGCAGCTTGACACCCTCGTAGTCAAAGAGACGCTGATACTGCTTGGTAATCGCGTTCTTTGGCGAGGTGAGAATTTCCACCAGCGCAGCCTTGTCGAGTTCCTGCAGCGTGCCCACGACAGGCAGACGGCCGACGAACTCCGGGATGAGGCCGTACTTGATCAGATCTTCCGGTTCCGCCTGCTCAACAAGTGAGTGTGATTCCTTCACATTCGACTTGATGTCTGCCTTGAAACCGAGCGTCTTCTTGCCCTTGCGGCGCGCGATGGACTTGTCGAGACCGACAAACGCACCACCGCAAATGAAGAGGATGTTCGCCGTGTCGACCTGGAAGAACTCCTGGTGCGGATGCTTGCGTCCGCCCTGCGGCGGGACGTTGGCCACCGTGCCTTCGAGGATCTTCAAGAGCGCCTGTTGCACGCCCTCACCCGACACGTCGCGTGTAATCGACGGGTTTTCGTCCTTGCGGCAGATCTTGTCGACTTCGTCGATGTAGATGATGCCCTGCTGCGCCTTCTCGATGTCGCCACCGGCGGCCTGCAACAGCTTGAGAATAATGTTCTCGACGTCCTCACCGACATACCCGGCTTCGGTCAGCGTCGTGGCATCCACGATCGTGAACGGCACGGAGAGGAGCCGCGCGAGCGTCTGCGCGAGCAGTGTCTTGCCGGTGCCGGTCGGTCCGATCAGCAGGATGTTGGACTTGCTCAGTTCCACGTCGTGACGACCGCGCGACTGTTTTTGAATCTCGAGCCGCTTGTAGTGGTTATAGACGGCCACCGACAGCTTCTTCTTGGTCGCGTCCTGGCCAATCACGTATTCGTCGAGGAATTTCTTGATCTCCATCGGGGTCGGCAGCGTCGTGCGCGTCCCCGTGCGATCGAATTTATTGTCGTCCGCGATGATGTCGTTGCACACATCGACACACTCGTCGCAGATGAAGACCGTCGGTCCCGCTATGAGTTTGCGGACGTCATTCTGATCCTTGTTACAGAAGGAGCAGCGGAGCGTCTCGTTGTCGCCGGTCTTTTTGGTCATGGAAGCCATCCAGAGATGCCTGTTTATCGGCGGGCCCTAGACCCGACGATAGCACGCAGGCTGACGCACTTACGCCCGCTTACTGATGACATCGTCAATAATCCCGTAATCTTTAGCCTCAGACGCGGTCAGAATGTAGTCGCGCTCTGTATCCTGCTGAATCTTTGAGAGTTGCTGGCCGGTGTGGCCGGCCATAATTTCATTCAATCGCTCACGCTGGCGCAGAATTTCACGTGCGTGGATGTCGATATCTGTCGCCTGACCGCCCAAACCCGAGGCCCAGGGCTGGTGAATCAGGATCCGGGAGTTGGGCAGCGAGAAGCGCTTGCCCTTCGCGCCGGCCGCCAGCAGCACCGCCGCAAACGACGCCGCCTGACCCATGCAGTAGGTCTGCACGTCCGGCTTGATGAACTGCATCGTGTCGTAAATGGCGAACCCGGCCGTGATCACACCGCCCGGGCTGTTGATGTACATCAGGATGTCGCTGTCCGGATCCTCGGCCTCGAGGAACAGCAACTGTGCGATCGCCAGATTGGCGACCTGATCGTCAATGGCCGTGCCGATGAAGACAATGCGGTCCTTGAGCAGCCGCGAAAAAATGTCGTAGGCGCGTTCGCCGCGATTCGTCTGTTCGACGACCATCGGCACCAACTGATTGCGAGACTCGGGCATCACGGTATCTCCTGAACGCTATCCGTTGACGATCGCGGCCTTGTCGAGCAGCCACGTCATGGTCTTTTCGCGCTGAATGCCGGCGCGGATTTTCTCGAGACCGTCTTCCTTCTCAAGACGCGCGCGCACGGCGGCCGGTGCCCGGCCCGCGCGTTCGGCGAATTTCGCAATCTCCTGCTCAACATCGTCCTCGGTCGCTTCAATCTGCTCCCGCCGAGCGATCTCGTCGAGCACGAGCGTGCTGCGCACGCTCTCTTCCGCGCCGACTTTCTGGCGCTCGCGGAATTCCTGCCAGTTGATGTTGGCCTTCATCGGATCGAGGCCCTGATCCATCAAGCGGCGAACGAGATCTTCGAGCCGACGTTCGGTCTCACGCTCAACGAGCGTGTTTGGCACTTCGGCGGTCAGCCGGCCAGCCAGCGTCTTCAGCAGATCGTGGCGGATCGAGTGGTCGGCGTCGTGTTCGGCCTGGTGCTGGAGGTCCTTCTTGACCTGCTCGCGCAGCGCCTCGATCGTCTCGAACTCGCTCACTTCCTTTGCGAAGTTGTCGTCGATCGGCATCAGCTCTTTGCGGCGCACCGCCTTGATCACCGCGTCGTAGGTCACGGTCTTACCCGCGAGCTCGGGCATCTGATAGTCGGCCGGGTAGTTCACCGTGAAGTTCTTCTCTTCACCACCGCGCAGGCCCGTGAGGTGCTCGTCAAATCCGGGCGGGTTCGCCGCCGCGCCGAGCTCCACCGAGACGTTCTGCATCACTTCCGGCGCCGCGTCATTCGACGTCTCTCCCGGGACGACAATCAGTGATCCGCGTACGGTCCGCGTCAGGTCCATCAGCACGGCATCACCGGCCATCGACGCACGGTCTTCGACCGGGTGCCACTTGGCGGCGCGCAGCTGCAATTCCTCGAGCGTCTTGTCGATGGCGCCCACTTCCAGCACCGCCGCGGGCTTGCGCAGCGAGATGCCGGTGTAGGTGCCCGGATCAATCGCCGGCAGGGTCTCGAAGTGGGCCGCAAACGTCATCGGCTTGCCCTCTTCAATCACCACGTCCCGGATATCTGGGGTCGCTACAGGAGACAACGCGCGCTCGGTGAGCGCGGTCGTCACCAGCCGCGGAATCATGTCGTGGGCCACGTCGTACAGGATCTGATCCTTGTAGCGCTGCCGGACGACGGTGGTGGGCACTTTGCCCTGCCGAAAGCCGGGGACGCGCGCGGATTTGGCATAGCCAGCCGCTACACGGCCGATTTCGGCCTCGACGACATCCGCGGGAATCTCGAACGTGAGTTGCTTCTGGGTTTCGCTGGTCTCGGAGAACTCGTGCTTCATCGCTATCAATTGTATGTGTGAACGGTGGGCAATCGGATGCTCGCCACCGTTCCGCCCGTCGGCGGACAATCTAATGTGAGCGTGCCGCCATGAGATTCGATGATTCGGCGGGCGGTCGCCAGGCCCAGCCCCGTGCCTCGGGCCTTGGTCGTAAAGAACGGTTCAAACAGCCGAGCCTGAATTTCGGGTGTCATCCCGGGGCCGGCGTCCGTCACGCGCACGTTGACCCACTTGGCATCACGATCGAGCGAGACCCTGATGCGGCCGTGCCCTTTCATGGCCTGCGCCGCGTTGTTCATGAGGTTCAACATGACCAACGTGAACATCTCCGGATCCACGTGTAGCTGGGCATCCGCGGCCGCCATGTCGAGATCGATGTGCGCAAACGCCGGATCATTCGCGAGCTGTGTGCCCAGTTTTGCGATCAGCTCGTCGAACGTCACGGCGCGAATGACGGGTGGACGCGGACGCGCAAAGAGCAGCAGATCCTCGACGATCGCATTGAGCGTGTCGACGCGATTCACGATCTCGGTGACGATCCCGCGCTCAGTCGCTTCCGGCGCCATACGCTGGCCGATTACCTGCAGTGCACCGCGAATGCCCGCCAGCGGATTGCGCACTTCGTGGGCCACGACCGCGGCCATGCGACCGAGCTGCGCGAGGGAGGCCTGATCGCGCAGCCGCGCTTCGGTGGCCTTCCGCTCGGTGATGTCATAGCGAATCGACACGTACTGATACGGCTTCCCGCTCTGATCGAGGAACGGAACGATCGTGGTGTCGACCCAGTAGATCGATCCATCTTTCGCGCGGTTACGCAGTTCCCCTCGCCACACCTGACCGTGCGCGATGGCGCGCCACATCTCTTTGAAGAAGTCCTTGGGATGCAGACCGGAATTGAGAATGCGGTGGTTCTGACCGAGTAATTCTTCGCGCTGGTATTTCGAAATCTCACAGAACGTGTCGTTCACAAACGTGATGTCGCCCTTGACGTTCGTGGTCGCGAGAATCGCCGATTGGTCGAGGGCGTAGCGCAGGTCTTCAGCATCACGCAACGCGCGGTGTCGTTCCGCGGACCGATGTCCGTACCGTTGAATGCCGAACGCGATGAGCCACACACCGGCGATGCCGGCCACGGCGTTGACGGCACGAATCCCATTGAACGGCCCAGGCTCAGAGACAACCAACTCGGTGAGCACCAGCAGGGTGGCGACGCCCGCGACGAGAAACACGCGGTTCGGCCGGGGCTCCCACAACACGAGCAGCAGCAGCGCGCCATACACGGGCCCCACCGGCACTTCCGCCGGCAGCCAGACGTCTGCGACGAAGGTGATGCCCAGCAGCGCCAGCGTCAGCGCGGTGAGTTGAATCTGTGGGGTTTGCCCGTCAGGCGAAAAGCGGTCTGGTTCTTGAATAGGTACCACGTCAGCCAGTCTCGGTGAGTATGCCTCAGGGGCGGCCGAGTAGATAGGGCACTTCTATGTCGCGAAATTTCACGGAATTGGGGAAATGTCCGCGCCGGTCGTAATCGTCGTCGTTGACGATGAGGCGCTGTTGCGCTGGGCCGTGGCCGAGAGCCTGATCGCCGCCGGGTACGAGGTGCGCCAGGCCGATACGGCCGCGCAGGCGGTGCAGTGCCTCGACACAGCGAAAGCGTCGCCGCTCGTAGTCGTGCTCGACCTGAAGCTGCCCGACTCGAGCGACCTGTCGCTGGCGCGCAAGATCCTCGCGGATCGACCAGACGCCTCGGTGATCATGATGACGGCCCATGGTTCAGCGCAGGACAAGGCGGAAGCGGAAGCTGCTGGTGTCTTCAAGTTCATTCAGAAGCCGTTTGATCTGTCTGAGATGACCGCGGTGGTGCGCGAAGCCGCCGCGAAAATGGGTGATCGGTGATCGCGGTCGTGTATCCTCTCTGAAACCCTCATGGCCGCACGCTGCATTCTTGTCGTGGATGACGAGGCACTCGTTCGTTGGTCGCTCGCGGAACGCCTGCGAGGCGAACATTTTGATGTGGTGGAAGCCTCCACGGCGGCCGAGGCGCTCGAGCGCGCTGATGGGGCCGACGCCGTGTTGCTGGATTTCACGTTGCCCGACGGCGACGGCTTGACGGTGCTCAAGGCGCTGCACGAGCGCGACCCCGACGTGCCGGTGATCATGCTCACTGCGCACAAGGACATCAATCTGGTGGTCGAGACGATGAAGGCCGGCGCGTTCGACTACGCGACCAAGCCGTTCGACCTCGATGACATCAGTCTGCGGGTAGAACGGGCGATGGAAAGCACGCGGCTGCGACGCGAACTGCGCCGACTGCGTGACGATGCTTCGCGCCCGTTTACGTTCTCCTCGATGATCGGTGAATCCGAGCCGATGCAGAAGGTGAAGACGCTGGCGCGCAAGATGGCCACCAGCCCGGCGTCGACCGTGCTCATCACCGGCGAGAGCGGCACGGGCAAGGATTTGCTCGCGAAGATCGTGCACTACAGCAGTGGGCGCGCGGCACGGCCGTTCGTCAACATCACGAGCTCGGCGTTGCCGGAAACGTTGCTGGAATCCGAGTTGTTCGGCCACGAGCGCGGTGCCTTCACGGATGCGCGGCAGCAGAAGCGTGGCCTGATCGAACAGGCGGATGAAGGCACGGTGTTCCTCGACGAAATCGGCGAGATCCCACCGGCGCTGCAAGCCAAGCTCTTGCGCGTCCTCGAAGAGAAGCGGTTTCGGCGATTGGGCGGCACGGCAGACCTGCAGGTGGACGTGCGCATCATCGCCGCGACCAATCGCAACCTCGAAGACGCGGTGCGCGAAGGGAAGTTTCGTGAGGATCTCTACTACCGCCTGAACGTGCTGCGCATCGAGATGCCGCCGCTCCGTGTCCGCGATCGCGACATCGTCTTGCTCGCGCAGCACTTCGTCGAGCAGTTCGCGAAAGAGTTCAAGCGTCCGGTGCGTGGCATCAGCCGCTCGGCCGAAGCGGCCTTGCTGGCCTACCCCTGGCCAGGCAACGTCCGCGAGATGCGCAATCTTGTGGAACGCGCCGTTCTGCTCGCCGAAAGCGACACGCTGGAACCGTCGGATTTTGAAAGCATGCGTCCCATCGCGGCGCCATCGTCAGCCGTCTCCGCCGACGGCACTGACGGCGTGGCGCTGCCCGCCGCCGGACTCAATCTGGAAGATGTGGAACGCCGCCTCGTCGTGATGGCCCTCGAACGCACGAACGGCAATCAAACGCGCGCGGCCGCGTTGCTCGGCCTGCACCGCGATCAGATCCGCTACCGGATCGAAAAATTCGGACTGACGGCGAAGAAAGACTAAATGGGGCTGGTCGGGGTCGAACCGACACTCCTTGTGGGAACGGGCTCCTAAGACCCGCGCGTCTGCCAATTCCGCCACAGCCCCGTAAGTGATATCTGATCATCCATTATCTGGGCATCTGGTCATTTGGCGATCACTTCTCTCAGCGCGCGGACGATAGCACCCTTGGCGCGCGTTGAAACCTGGACAACCAGTTTGCGTCCGTCAGAATCCTCGACGGACGGCTCGACACCCAGCAGGTAATACGCCATGGTTTCGCGCAGCACGCGGCCGAAGGCGAGGTCGCCGTTGCCGGCCTTGATGCTGAGGTAGGTGCCGCCGGTTTCTGTGGCGAGTCGTTCGAGGCCGCTGGCGTTCGCGAACTCGTCCGCGATCGCAGCTCGATTTTGATTGGCGACCCGCAATGAAGGCGGGCGAGACGCGGAGAACGTGTCGAGGAACGTGTCGTCGAGGTGCAGCACGTAGGTCCCGACGTTCGATCGCGCAGCCTGCTCGCCGAGACGCACCATGAACCCGTGCACATCAGGACGTCCGCCTGCGCGTGGGGATGAGAGTAGTCCGCCACTGACGACGACAACCGTCTTTCTGCCGGGGACCCGACCGAGGTCGTGCAGCAACAGGCCGAGGCCGTACATTCGCTGCGCCGCCTCGCTCTCGTAGTACGCCGCCGCCATGCTGGCTTCCGCGCTGACGATCCCCGGGCAGCCGAGATCCGCCAGTGCGTCGAGGGGCTTCTTGCACTCCGCGTCGACGACACGTTGCAACGCTTCGCGATCGCCGTTGTTGATGTCCATCATTTCCGACGGGCTGAGACGGTACTGTCCGTGCCGGTCCTCGCGTCGGCCGATCACGTGGTCGAGCGCGTCTCGCACGGCTCGGCGGTCGTGCGTCACATCCACAGCAGGTCGCTCGTAGGGGAAGACGTAGACGCCGACCATGTCACTCGGCCGGAGGTTGTCGACAAAGCGCTGCGCCGCGTTGACTGCGGGTGTGATGCCGCCGGTCGAGAAGCTGCTGGCGTCGATCGCGATCACAAACACGCGACTGTCGTCGGGGATTCGGCCGGGCGTCTTCGCGAGTGGTTGTTCGATGTTGACGAGGGGCGCGCTCGTACTGCCAAAGTGCACCAGACTGGCCGAGACCACCCGTCGTTGATGACGGTTGATCGAGACCGTGAAGTCTTCCGGCAGCAATCCCAGAATCGGCTCGCCGTTGCGATCCACGACGCGAACATCCACGGCCAGCATGTTCACCGCGGAGGTAAACCGCGGTGGTTGCTGTGGGCCCTGGCCTGGTCGGGCGGCGCCGAGGGTGGCGCACGCCGCCACGACCAGCGCAGAGCCGATGAGGCGGCGATGCATGGCGGGAGCATAGCGCACCCGCCGCACCGCCATCGGCGGGAGACTAGAAGTTCAACCAGCGACTGAACTTCACCAGCACCGTGTTGGTGGACGGTGTGGCGAAGAGGTCGCTGAGGTTCTGCCCGAACTGGAAGCGGCCGTCATTGACGTAGTCTTCCTGCCCGTGCTGCCACACTACGAAGAGCGCGGAGCCCGGGCGGTATTCCCAGCGCAGGACGCTCGTCGACCGGAAGGCGCGGTAGTTGAAGTCCGGACTCCCGGTGTACGCGTAGGGCGCGTACCGGTCTTCATAGTTGGCGGCGCGGCCGTTCTTGAGTTCCTTGAACTTCGAATACGCGCCGGCCGACACAAACGGCGCCGCGTAGATCTGCAATGTGATCGTCGGTCGTAGCGTGTAGTTCACACGCGCGGTGAGGTTCACCGTCTTCTGTTCCAGACGCCCAAACACATAGTGGGTGTTCGAGCCCGTGCTCCGGTTCTCGATCCACTGTGAGTCCGACTGGCTACTGCTGAAACCCATCGATGCGCTGATGGAGAGACCCGACCGCGGCAGCCACGTGACGCTGGGGCTGATGTTGCCGTTCTTCGAACCCTTGCCGTCGCCCCAGCCCGACACCGAGAGGCTGCCGACGAGGCGCTTGCGCTGATCGGTGTTGATGTAGCCCCAGAGGTTGCGGCTCGGGTTGGTGTAGCCGCCCGGACCGCCGCGGGTCAACCGATCGGCGAAGCCACGGATCTGCGCGTTGTAGCCGGCGCCCATCGACCAGTTCGAGATCAGCGTCGTGTGCGCGTTGATGTTGCCGCCGGCAAACCGTCGATCGCCATCGAAGTTGTACCCCGACCACTGATTGAAGTTGATGTTGATGCTCCGGCGCCACGAGTTCGGCGTGTCGCTGCGGATCTGGAACCAGTTGCTCTGCGAGATCTCGTCCGCGCGCGAGAGGAACCCGAGGTCGTTGATGTCGAAGCCGGGCGACTTGTAGCTGACATTCGAACTGAATCGCGTGTAGGTGCCGGAGATCTTGTTCAGCGACAGCGAACCGGAGTGGCCGCCGAGCGACGTGCGCGTGGGGTCGTAGCTCAGCGACGTCGCGTCGGGGCGCTGAAAGCCGTGAACGTTGTTCTGCTGGATGCCGGCGATCGCGTCCGCGGTGCCTTCGACCGAGCTCCCGGCCCAGTAGCCGCCGAGACTAAAGCGCTTGCCCATGCGCAGATCGAAATCCGCCCCGCCGGTAAACGCGTTCTTCGGCAGGAACTTCAGCTCGTTCGTGAGTCGGCGATTGGTGCTGGTGGCCATGAAGCCGATCCGCGACTGATTGGCAAACTCGCGGTTCGCGCGCACAACTGAATACGACGTGGCTGGCTCTACCGGGCTCGCGGTCGACACGCCCTTGTCGCTGATCGTGGCGTCTTCACGGCTCGTGATCGCGTTCAACGCGCCGACGGAAAAGTTCCCGATGCGTCCGGTCAGTTTGCCTGCGCCGTAGATCGTGGTGTTGGACGGCGCGGTGGAGTAGCCGCCAGATGGCACATCGGCATAGCGATGCGGTGATCGGCCGATGCGCCGTGAATACAGCAGGCCTGTGCACTGGCCATCGTTGCAATCGATGTCGAACGAAAAGGTGCCCGAGCCCTCGACGAAGAACGGCCGCTTCTCCGGGAAGAATGTCTCGAATCCGCTGAGGTTGACCACGGCCGGATCGGCCTCGACTTGCCCAAAGTCAGGATTCATCGTGCCGGTAAATGTCAGCCCGGGCGCCACGGCATATTTCAGGTCCACACCAGCCGAGCCCGATGGGTCCGGCGACTTCGAGAGCGGATTGCCGCGTTCCACCGGCTTGGTCGTGACCTGGCTCACGGCGTACGGCGTGATCTCCAGCTTCTTCAACGGTTGCGCGAAGGTCAGCCCGGTCAGTTCGCCGAACGACGACACGAAGCCGCTGGCGCTGCGCGGCAGGAGCGGCCAGGTGGACGCTTCATCGGCGCGCGCCAGAATCCTGCCCACCGCAAATCCAAACGTGGACGTCGTCGATGGATTGAACCGCAGCTGTGAGAACGGAATGCGGAACTCAGCGCGCCAGCCGTTCGGTGACCTCGACACGGCCGCCTCCCACACCGCATCCCAGCTCGTGTCATTGTTCGAGTCGTTGAACCAGTAGCGGTCGTACTTCACGCCGGCCGGATTCACGCCGAACTCATATGCCGTCCGCCGATCGTGATACGAGTCGATGTAGACCGACAGCCAATCAGATTGCGTGATCGAATCCCGCCGGCTGAGCAGCCCGACAATCTTCGAGGGATCCGGATCGGTCGCGGTGATGGCGATGTAGAGATTGGCGGCGTCGAACAGCACGCGTGCTTCAGTCTTGAACGTCGGTGCCGCCCCTTCCGCAGGACGTCGCTGCACGAAGTCGGCAATCATCGGCGCCTTCAACCAGGCGGCCTCGTTCAGCTCACCATCAATGAGGATGGCGGTGGCGCCGGCAGGCATTGGCGTGGCGGCAACTGAGCGCGCCGAGTTCGGCGCCGTGGGATCGTCCGCTCGCGCCAATAGCGCGCGTTCACTTCCGGACAGAACACCGAGGGTGACCAGGGCGCAGAGTGAGGTGTGCAGTAGGCGCATCGGCATGTTGGACGAGGGAACTGGTCGAGACGTTGGCATCAGGTAAAGTTTCGGCATGTCGTACTCGTGGATTCGCGGTGGTGTGGCTCTGAGTCTTGTCGTGTGTGCTGGAGTGCTCGTGCCCGTCTTGGGCCAGTCCCCCACACCACCGCAGCTGTCGTTTGCCGAACCGGGTATCTCCCCGGACGGACGTGAGATCGCATTTGTTTCAGGCGGCGACATCTGGAGCGTCCCCGCGGCGGGTGGCGACGCGCATCTGCTGGTCGCGCACGATGCCAACGAATCGCGTCCGCTCTTCTCGCCCGATGGCCGCTCCCTCGCGTTCAATTCCACTCGCACGGGCGGCGGCGACATCTACGTGCTCTCGTTTCAAACCGGAGTCCTCCGGCGCATCACGGCCGACGATGGGATGGAGCAGCTGGAAGGATGGTCGCGGGACGGCCACTGGATCTACTTCTCTTCCACGAGCCGCGACATTTCCGGGATGAACGACATCTTTCGGGTGGCCGCCGACAACGGCGGCACGCCGATGCCGGTCAGTGCCGATCGCTACACGAACGAATTCAACGCCGCATCGTCACCGGACGGTGCGCGTCTCGCGTTTGTGGCACGCGGTAACGGATCGTCGCAGTGGTGGCGCCGCGCCGGCAGCCATCTGGATCAGAGCGAGATCTGGATGCTGACGAGCGCCACGGGTGCCTATGAACAGCTGACCAAGCGCGATTCGCGCAGCCTCTGGCCCATGTGGAGCGGCGATGGCAAGAGCCTGTTCTACGTGAGCGATCGCGGCGGCGCGGAGAATCTGTGGTCGCGACTGGCAACGCCTGCGGGCGCAGATCGCGCGCTGACGAAGTTCACGGACGGACGCGTGCTGTGGCCGTCGATCACCAATGACGGAAAGACGATCGCGTTCGAGCGCAACTTCGGCGTTTGGGTCGCCGACACGGCGAGTGGTCAGTCGCACGAGGTGAAGATCAACCGGCGCGGTGCGCCGACGACGCCGGTGGCTGAGCGTGTGCGACAGACGAATCAGTTTGAGGATCTCGCGGTGTCGCCGGACGGAAAGAAGGTCGCGTTCATTGCGCGCGGCGAGCTCTTCGCTGCGTCGGCCACCGATGGCGGCGACGCCATGCGGATCACGAACACCGCGGCGATCGAGTCGCAGCCGGTGTGGTCCGCTGACAGCCGTCGGATCGCTTATGTGTCGGCGCGTGACAACGCGCAACACGTGTATCTCTACGATGTCGCCGCGGCCACCGAGACGGCACTGACCAGTGGCGCGGCAGTCGATCTGTCGCCGGCGTTCTCGCCCGACGGCACGTCGCTCCTGTATCTGCGCGATCGGCGCGAACTGCACGTGATTGATCTCGAGAGCAAAGCCGACCGCGTCGTATCGACGGGAACCTTCGGCGACGCGATCGATCGGCCGCAGCCGATGTGGTCGCCGGATGGTCGATGGGTCGCGCTCTTCGCCATTGGCGAAAAGCAGTTCACGAATGTCTCGCTGGCACCGGTGGCCGCCGATGCCACGCCACGCATCACGCAGCCGGTCAGCTTCCTCGCCAATGTCTATGCGAATTCCATCGCGTGGAGTCGCGATGGTTCGTATCTGTTGTTCGATACCAGCCAGCGCACCGAGGCGGGCCAACTCGCGCGCGTCGATCTCACGTTGCGCACCCCGAAGTTTCGTGAGGATCAGTTCCGCGATCTCTTTACGCAGCCCGTGCGCACCCCGGCCGCGCCGACGGCGGCACCAGCTGCCGCCACACCGGTGGCGACCCCGGCCACGCCTGCCCCGGCGACCGTGACGCCGGTCTTTGCCGACGTCCGCCAGCGCCTCTCGCTGTTGCCGACCGGACTCGACGTGCAGTCGGTCACGATCAGTCCGGACGGCACGCTGGCGGTGCTGATTGGCGTGGCGGCGGGTCAGACCAATCTCTATTCCTGGCCGCTCAATGAGCTCTCGCGCGATGCGGGCGTCGCGCGTCAGTTGACGTCGACGACGACGGGGAAGTCGGACGCGCAGTTTTCGCCGGATGGTAAAGAGGTGTATTTCCTTGATGCCGGGCGCATCAGCGCGGTGTCTGTTGATCGGCGTGATGTGCGCAGCGTGAATGTCACGGCCGAGTTCATGCTCGACTTCGATCGGGAGAAGGGCGAAGTGTTTCAGCAGGCGTGGTCGCTGCTGCGCGACAACTTCTTCGATCCGAAATTCAACGGTGTGAACTGGGATGCTGAGCGTGCGCAGTTTGCGCCGCGCATCGCCGGTGCCGCGACGGCCGAAGAAATGCGGCGCATTGTGCGGCTGATGATCGGCGACCTGAACGCGTCGCATCTCGGCTTCTCCGGTCCCGGCACGGGCGGCCCGGTGGTTGGTCGACTCGGACTCGCGTTTGACCGCGCGGAGTACGAAGCCAGCGGCCGCTTGAAAGTGACCGGCATCACGCCGCTCGGGCCCGCGGCCATTGCACGCGACATCAACGTGGGCGACTTCCTCACCGCGGTCGACGGCCGCGCCACGGGTGCCGGCGTGAACCTCGACGAACTGCTGGCCAACACGATCGACCGGCGCGTCACGCTGACGCTGGCCTCCGCGCCTCGTGGTGCGACGCGAACTGTCGTGATCAAGCCAGTGAACCAGGGCACTGAGAAGGGGCTCTTGTATCGACAGTGGGTCGAGTCGAATCGCGCGTATGTGTTGAAGCATAGTGGCGGACGGATTGGCTACGTCCACATGATCGACATGGGGCAGGGCTCACTCGATCAGCTGTTCATTGACCTTGATACCGAGAACCACGCGCGCGACGGCGTAATCGTCGACATCCGCAACAACAACGGCGGCTTCGTCAACGCGTATGCCATTGACGCATTCGCGCGTCAGCCGTACCTCAAGATGTCATTGCGCGGTCTGCCGACGGCACCTGCGCGCACGGTGCTCGGCCAGCGCGCGCTCGAGAAGCCGACGGCGCTCGTGATCAATCAACACTCGTTGTCGGATGCCGAAGACTTCACCGAAGGGTACCGCACGCTCAAACTCGGTCCGATCGTGGGCGAGCCGACCGCCGGCTGGATCATCTATACGTGGAACACACGGCTGGTCGATGGCACCACACTGCGATTGCCACGCATGCGCATCACCGCGGTGGACGGCACCGACATGGAGCGCCACTCCCGCCCCGTCGACCTTGAAGCCACACGCCCGATCGGCGAGACGATGACCGACAAAGACACGCAGCTCGACACGGCGATCAGGGCGTTACTGGCGAAATTGGGGCGCGCCGAGTGATTGAAACCCCCAAGGCAGACGTAGGCGTCGGGCTTTAGCCCGACGCACTTCAAGAAGTGTGTCAGGTCTGCCAGTGTGTCAGTCCGACTCGGCGAGGGCTTTCTGGTGTTCGTCCTTCAGTGCTTTCGCCAGTGCCTTTGGCTCGACAACTTTCACGCCAGCGCCGAAGCCGAGGATCCAGCTGCGAAGGGCCCAGTCTGTGGAGACGTCGAGCGTGAGCGTGAGGTGGCCGTCTGCGTGTGCGTCGATCTGCTGTGACGGATGCCAGAGGCGGCCCTGCACATACGGAGCGTGACGCGCGGCGAAGTCGATCACGACGTGTTCGGGTTCACCCCAGAAGACGCCCATCGATGACGCGAAGAGGTCGGCGGGCAGCTCGCGGGTCTTGCGGAAGGTCTCGTCCGAGATCGAGAGCTTTTGAATGCGCTCGACGGCGAAGGTGCGGAACTCGTCGTACTGCGGCACCCAGGCCACCAGATACACGCCACCTTGCGCGAGCGCGATGCGATAGGGGTGCGCGGTGTAGGTCTTCGCGCGGTTGCTGCGCGCCGAGAAATAGGCCATGTCGATGATGTGGCGGTCGCGCACGGCATCAAAGAGCCGGCGTGTGAGGGGCGCGAGGTGCGTCGCCGATGCGGTACCTGCGCGCGGCCCGGCCTTCGTCGAGACCACTTGCGGCAGCGTCGACAGGAACTCACGCATCTTCGGGTTCAGCGCGGAGTCGAGTTTGGCCAGAGCCGCGCCGAGTTCATCGACGAGCGGCCAGCCCGAGAGCGCCACGACGATCGACCGGCTCAGGTAGAGCGCGGCGACGTCGGCGACCGAGAGTCCATCCTGCACGGCGCGAAACGGCTGCGCGTCAAGCTTCCATTTCTTCGTTTCGTTGCCCTCGCCTTCGTCAAAGAGGGCAAACCCCGCTTCCTGCAACGCGGTCAGGTCGCGTCGAATCGTGCGCGTGGTGACGTTCGTCTCGCGCGCGAGTTCGTGAATCGTGATGCCGACACGCGCCGACTCGACCGCGCGGAGGATCTGCCACTGACGAATGACTTCGGCGTTTCTCATGGGCGCGTGAGCGTCTTTCGTAAGTGGTCGTGAGCCCGGCCGCCGGCGTACCCGTTCCACGCGTGCAGAGGGCCCATCAGCGAATAGAGAATGCCCGCGACGAACGACAGCGTACCAAGGCCGGTCAACCGCCCGATCCCGACCACCGCGATCGACACCACACCGAACATCATGCTGATGACATGGCCGCGCTGTCCGAACCGCAGCGTGATCTCATCAGCGGGCGTCAGTTCCAATGCGGCGCGTTGATGCCAGGCTCGAGCGTACAGTGCGGTGAAGGCGCCAAAGATCATGACGACGCCGCCACTGTACATGAGCATGATCGTATCGCTGCCCGCGCGTATGTCTGGCGTGTTGTCCATTCCCAGGAGTGGACCGAGCAGGCCCGTCGTCAGATATTTGAGCGGATAGACGTAGAAGAGCACGACGAAGAGGAGGCAGCAGTTGATTGCGATGGTGGCGGTGTCGTGCAGTCCGTATCGCCGGAAGAAGAGCTGATGCTCGTACCAGATCCAGCAAATCATCGCGAACATGAGCGCGAACGGCAGAAAACCGCGCATCAGGTTGAGGAGACCCGCAAAGTCTTTTGGCACTTCCAGTGAGACCACCAGCAGCGTCAGCGCGAAGCCGAAGACCGCATCGCTAAATCCTTCCAGCCGTGTGACTTCGTGGCGTCTTTCCATCCGGCCCGATTGTAGTCCGTCCCCTCGAAATTCGTGCGGTCCTGCCCTGTCACACCCCGCCCTGATGCTGGGTGTCAGGAGAACAGCAATGGATCAGGACATGTTTGACGGCACCGCAGCACGGCAGTTGGTTCTGGTGGACGACTCGGCGACGCCGATGGTGGTACGACGGGACCGGCCGCAGCCACGCCCGCGCCTGCAGCCGCTCGTGAAGGACTTGTACCGGCAGTTGGATCTGCGTCGACGACGCGCCCAGATTGCGGCGCGCAAATACGTCGAGGCGAACTAGGCGCCGAGCGCCGTTCCAAGACTAGAACCGGAGCAACAGGCCCATGTTCACGGGCATGAAGAGCCGGATGCCGGTGTTGTTGAGGTCTTCGAGCCCGTACTGCACGAGGTCGTTGTCGTTGCGTGTCAGTCGCTTCTGGTAGCGCATACCGGACTCGAGAAAAATGCCCAGCTTGTGCCACTCGAGGCTGACGCCGAACTCGAGGCCGATCGACGGGATGCGCGACTTGCTGTAGAGCTCGGTGCGGACGGTGCCGCCGGGCACCTGCATGTCGATGCTCAGGGGATCCACCGTCTTCATGCCGCCGACGATCGCAAAGTACTCGCGCGTCGATTTTGGTGTCGCGATGTACTTGCGCAGGCCGAACTCCACCATGCGGTCTTTGTAATTGTCGAAGGCGACCGCGAACGTGTTCGAGTTGGATCCATACAACCCGATGATCACGGTGGAGGCCGGGTTGTTTGCGTCCGTGTAGCGCGCGAACACTTCCGTCTTGTCGAAGAGGCCGTAGCCGACCGCCACGTAGCGTCGCCGCGGTGTCTTCACATAGACGTCCGGGAACGCGGTCGGATTCACCAACATCTGCGTGCCGCGGATCGTCCCGAGCGCGCTGCCGGTGACATCGCCAATCACATCGAGGTCGAGGCCGATCGAGCCCCACACAATCAGGTGGTGTTTGACGGTGAACGCCTGCTTGCCCTGCGTGCCGCCGGCGAACCCTGTCCAGGTGCCTGGGCCCGCGCCGGCGAGGCGGTCGCCAGAACTGCGCACAACGCTGCCGCGACCGCGATTGTTCTCATGGAAAGATCTTAGCTGCTTCGCGTCTATTTCGCGGTCGGCGGTAGATTTTCGCCACTCCCGCGGGTCTTTTTCCTCGCGACATTGCGAACCGCACTGCCCGCGCTACTTCCCAGTGGAACGGTCCTTGCGTCGTCCTCCACCGTATGGTGTCGAACCCCGTCCTCCAGGTGATTCGCCAGCGGTGTTCGGTCCGGGCCTATTCGCCCGATCTCGTTGACGCCGACACGATCCGGACGTTGCTCGACGCCGCCACGCGAGCGCCCACGGCCATGCACAGTGAGCCGTGGGTGTTCGCCGTGGTCCAGGACATCGCCCGGCTCCACCGGTACTCGGAAATGGCCAAGGCCGGATGGCGCGGCCGTGAGTTTGCAACGGCACTGCTGCGCACAGACTTCAACATCTTCTACGGTGCCAGCACCCTGATTGTCATCGCCGCGCGACCCTCTGGTCCGTTTGCCGTCGCCGACTGCTGGCTCGCCGCCGAGAACCTGATGCTCGCGGCCACCGCGATGGGGCTGGGCACCTGCTGCGTGGGTTCGGCCATCGATGCGCTCAGCACACCTGCCGTGCGCGAGGAGTTACATATTGCACAGTCACTGACCGTCGTCGCCGCCATCATCGTGGGACGACCAGCGGAACCCTGCTTGCCGGCATCGCGGAAACCGGCCGAGGTGGTGTCGTGGATACAGCCGCAGGGCGAAGGAGGCACGTCATGATTGCGATCAAGAAGGTTCTCGTGGCTACGGATTTCAGTGCGCCGTCTCTATCGGCGCTCAACTATGCCCGCGCGATGGCGCGGTCATTTGGCGCGTCGCTTCATGTACTCCATGTCTTCGAACCGCTCTGGATCACCAGCGCCGACGTCGTCGGCGGCGGCGTGGCCTTGACCACGATGATGCAGGGACTGGAAGAGACGGCGCGGAAGCAATTGGACGAGGCCGTGACCGAAGAGGATCGCCGCGAACTGGGCGCCACCGCGGTGATGATCACGTCGGAGTCGCCTGCGCGCGAGATTGCGCACTATGCCAATGACCACAAGGTCGATCTGGTGGTCATTGGCACCCATGGTCGTTCAGGGCTGTCGCGTTGGTTGATTGGCAGCGTTGCTGAAAAGGTCGTGCGGCTCGCGCCGTGCCCGGTGTTGACGGTACATCACCCCGAGCACGAGTTCGTGACGCCGGATGCGTTGCAGATCATTCCGAAGGCGTGAACGATTCGCTCAGCGGATCGCGGCGAACAACGCCTCGATGGCCCGGCGCAACCGCTCGGTTGCGCCGGCGTCATCACCCTTGACCATCGTCATCGGCGCACCAAAGGTGAGGCGCAGCGGCGTGACGTTCCATGGGAGCAATGCGCGCCACTGGATGCTGCGGCCGCGCGGCCATACCTGGTAGAGGCCGTTCATGGCCACCGGGACGATGGGCACGTCGAGTTGCGCGGACAGAATCGGCGCGCCTTTGCGGAACGGTTTCAGCTCGCCGTCGATGGAGCGCTCGCCCTCAGGGAACAGCACGAGTACTCGCTTCATCCGCAGGCCGGTGGCGCCGGCCTGCATCGCGCTCATCAGATTGACGTTCGCATCGACCGGGACAATGTTGGTGGCGCGCGCGAAGGCGCGCATGCGCGGTGTTTCGAAATATTCCGCAGCGCCCACGAAGAACAACTGACGGAAGACTCGGAACGGGAGCACTGACAGCACCAGAAACGCGTCGAGATAGGACTGGTGGTTGGGGCAGATGATGAACGGCCCGTTCGCCGGCACGTGCTCGAGCCCGGTCACGCGGAAGCGCAGCACGAGGCGCAGCACCCAGCCGATCACGCGCAACGGGACAAAGAAGAGCAGCGCGATGAACGGCCGCGATCGCCGCAGGTCATCGGCCACGCCGTCGCCGGGTTCCTGCGCGAGGATCGTCTCCCACGGTGCAGCTGTTGAGCCGGCTTGCGCGCTGCCGGCGCTGGCCGACAGCACGGCGTCGACCAGTTCGCGCACGGTGAAAATTGATGTGCGTTTCTCCGGCGCGACACGCGTGCCGGCGCGCTGCTCAAGCATCGTGAGCAACTCCACGCGCTCCATCGAGTCGAGCGTGAGGTCGAGCTCAAGGTTGGCGTCCGGGTGGATGGTGGGGCGCTGAAGACGCTCAGCCACGGCGGCGAGTGCGTCCGAACGATCGGGGTCGTTGAGCCAGGCCTTCTCTGCGTCAGACAGCGGACGCGCTTCGTGTGCCGCCGTGTCGGCCGCCACGGCCGACGCGCGCTCGCGCACCAATCGCTCCACTTCGTGCCGCTTCACTTTGCCGGTGCTCGTGCGCGGCAGCGCATCGAACCAGACGTCATAGCTCAGCACACGCTTATGGGCGGGCAACGACACCGACAGACTCTCGATATCGAAGCGCACCAGTTCGCGCACGTTGGTGATGCCGCGCTCCTGCATGACGACTTCGTCAGGAACAATCACGGCGTGCAGGCGCTCTGCGGACGGCTCGCCGGGCTTGGTCAAACCGAGGATGCAGAGTTCCTTGATCAGCGGCGACTGCCGATAGTGCGCTTCGATCTCCTCCGGATACAGATTCTTGCCGGAGCTGAGGACGATGATCTCTTTCTTGCGACCGGTGACAAACAGGCGGCCTTCGTTGTCGAGGTAGCCAAGGTCGCCCGTGTAGAGCCAGCCGTCTTTCAACACCTGTGCGGTTGCGTCCGCGCGGTTGAAGTAGCCCTGCATCACGATCGGGCCGCGAATCAGGATCTCGCCGTCTGGATGTTCGCGGTCTCGGTCGGTCGCGTCGTTGAGGATGCGAATGTCGACGCCATCGATCGCCTGGCCGACGGATGTGGAGAAGGCATCGTTCGGCCGCATGATCGTCGCGCCGCCTGTGCACTCGGTCAGGCCGTACGCGTTTTGCAGCGTGAAGCCCATCTCAAACAACTGTCGCCCGATGATCGGGTCGAACTTGGATCCGCCGGTCACCAGGACCCGCATGTGTTTCCCGAGCGTGTGATGCACTCGAGCAAACCAGCGCTTGCCGGGATTCCATCCGAAGCGGTCGCGCAGCCAGCCGTTCGTGCGAAGCATCGCGCCGAAGAGGCTGCGGCCCACGCGTCCGCGTTTGGCGACTTCGGCCGTCACGCGCTGGTGGATCAGGTAGAAAAACTGCGGCACGCAGGCGAAGACGGTGATCTGTTTTTGCTGCAGCGCGCCGAGCAATGAGCTCGAGCTGACCTGCTCAAGAAACACCACGCGGCCACCGACGATGAGTGGGAGCAACAGGTTCGCCAGCTGCGCGAGGGCGTGGAAGAGCGGCAGCACGCCGAGCACCGCGTCCGTCTCGGACAACGTGATGATCTTGAACGCGGCAGCACGCTCCGCTTCGAGATTGCCGTGCGACAGGATCACGCCTTTCGGATCACTCGTCGTGCCCGATGTGTACAACAGCACGGCCGCGTCGTCTGCGGTGCGGTCGATGACCGGCGGCGGTGACGTGCTGGTGCGTGCGGCGGCGTCGGTGCCGAGGTCGACACGCAGCCGAGCCGGGGCGGCGGCGTCGACCGTCTCGCGATACTTCGCCGTCGTGAAGATCACTTTGGCGTCGCAGTCGTCGACGACGGTGCGGACCTGCGAGTACTCGTAGTTGGTGTCGAGCGGCACGGCGACGGCGCCGATCCGCAGGGCGCCAAAGTACGCGCCGATCCAGCGGGCGTCGTTGTCGGCGAGGATTGCGCACCGGTCGCCGGGGCGAACGCCCCGCGCCACGAGCCACTCGGCCCAGAGCATGGCGTCGGCGTTCAGTTGGGCGTAGGTCCACGTGTCGGTCCCGGTCTGGCGGACGACGTCGATGGCCGGGCGATCGGGGAATTGCCGGGCGGCGTCAGCGAAGAGTTGGTAGAAGTTGGCCATGGACGGACCGGGGGATATTAAGACATTAGGGGAGGTTTTCCTTAGAATGATGAGGGAGGTTCGACTCTGATGAAGAAGTTCGCAATGGTTTTGGGTGTCGTGGGTCTGGCGCTGGTGGCGGGCGTTGGCGCACAGGCACCTGTTGAGCTCAAGGTGGGTGATGCGGCGCCGGCGTTCTCGCTGCCCGGCACCGACGGCAAGACGCACACGCTCGCCGAGAGCAAAGGCAAGTTCGTGGTCGTGGCGTGGTATCCGAAGGCGATGACCAGCGGTTGCACCAGGGAATGCCGCGCGATTCGCGACAGTTCAGACGTGCTGAAGCAGTTCAACGTGGCCTACTACATGGCCAGCGTCGACACGCCGGAGTTGAACAAGCAGTTCGCGGATCAGGAGCAGGTCAATTTTCCGTTCCTCTCTGATCCCACCAAAGTGGTGGCCACGGCGTACGGCGTACTGCCGCCAAACGGCGGATTTGCCAATCGCTGGACGTTCTACATCGGACCGGACGGCAAGATCGTCTACATCGACAAGAACGTGAATGCGGACGACGTCACGAAGGCCGGCGCGAACCTTGCGGCGCGTCTCGAGTCGCTCGGAGCGAAAAAGAAGTAGAAAGTTGAAAGTAGAAAATTACTTATGAGCGAAACGACCGGGGGGGCCAATGGCTCCTCCGATCGCGTCATGCTCGAAGGTCCGCACTCTCGTTTTCACGAGATGCTGCTGTTGTTTCGAGTCATGCGCGACTTCATCAAAGGGTTCCGCGTCCTGCACTTTGTGGGGCCGTGCGTCACCATCTTTGGATCCGCGCGTTTCAATGAAGGTCATCCGTACTACGAGCGCACGCGCGAAGTCGGCAAGCGCGTGAGTCAGCTCGGCTTCACGGTGATGACCGGCGGCGGGCCGGGCCTGATGGAAGCCGCCAATCGTGGCGCGCGCGACGCGGGCGGCCCGTCGGTCGCGTGCAACATCGAACTGCCGCACGAACAACACGTCAATCCGTATCTCGACCGCTCGATCAGTTGCCACTACTTCTTTGTGCGCAAAGTGCTGCTGTTCAAGTACTCGTACGCGTTTGTCGCGATGCCCGGTGGACTCGGCACACTCGACGAGCTGTCCGAAGCGCTCACGCTGATTCAAACAAAGAAGATTCGTGGATTTCCGGTCGTGCTGATTGGCGTGGCGTATTGGACGCCACTCGTCGCGTTGCTGACCGAGATGATCCAGCAGGGCGCGGTGGCCGCCGACGACATGAAGCTGATCATGGTGACCGACGACATCGACGCCGCCATGAAATATCTCGAGGCCAACACCCTCGAGCCGTTTGGCTTGAAACGCCGGAAGCCACGCCGATGGCTCGGCGAGCGGGGCATTACTCCCGCGGCCGGCGCTCCGACCGCATCTCCGAACGCAGGTCCGTAAAGTTCGGATCGGCCGTGACGCGGCGCGCCAATGACTCCACGATCGCGCGCAATTGATAGATCTCCGTCACCACGAACCGGTCCTGTTCCACTTCTTTCGTGGTGGATTCCGGCCGCTCAGCCATGAATGTCTCCGCTTCCGCGATGACCTGATTGACCATGTCGGTGAGCGAGCGGATGTCGGCGGCAGACAACGTGGCCGCTTCGGACTGCGGAACCTGCTGAAGCGCCACGATGAACCGCCCGAGGTGGCGTCGGAAATTCCGTTGCCGCCACGAGGGAAACAGGCTGTGGCTGACTTTCGTCGAGGCGACGTGCGCCTGGCGACCCACCCCGATGGCCTGTGCAAAACGCTGCGAACTCATGCGCCCCCCTCGTGTATCCCCCGGACCTGCTGATGATGGCACAATGACGGCACTATGTCGGCGAAACGCGTGCTGATCGTGCCGATGCGCTGGCCGCTGGCCGAACGGCTGCGCGCGGATGGTCACGAGGTGGTGGAAGCCGACACGGCTGAGGACGCGGTCGAACGCGCCGACGCCGGCATTGACGCCGTCATCCTCGACGCTCGTATGCCGAATGAAGCTGCGCTGGCCGTCCTGGCCGGCGTGCACGATCGAGATCCGGATCCGCCGATCATCCTGCTCGCTGGTCGTGAAGACGCCGCTATGGTCACCACGGCGCTGGCCGGCGGCGCGTTCGACTACGCGTACGAGCCGATTGATCCTGACGACATCGCGCGTCGCATGGTGCGCGCATTTGAAGTGACACGCCTGCGACGCGAACTGCGTACGCTGCGCGACCGCCTCGCGCGGCCGTTCACGCCGACGTCACTCCTCGGCGTGTCCCCGGCCATGGAGCGCACCCGCGCGCTGGCGCGCAAGGTGGCGGCCAGCGAAGACGCGCCGGTGTTGCTCGTCGGCGGTCGCGGGACTGGCCGCGATCACGTGGCGCGCGTCATCCACTGCGGCGGCGGCCGCGCCATGCGACCGTTCCTGAAAGTGCCGTGCGCCGCCATGTCCGAAGAGGCGCTCGACGCCGAGCTCTTCGGTCGGGAGCCGCAGCCGGGCGTCGAAGTCGGCACGCACGTGCGCGGCGTCTTTGACGAAGCGCACGAAGGCACCATCCTGCTCGACGATGTCGACACGCTGTCGCCGTCACTGCAGGGGCGTTTGCTGAGATATCTCGAGTCGCGCGAATTTCGCCGTGTCGGCGGCAGCACCGACATCCGCGTCGACGTGCGCATCATGGCGGCGTCCACGCGTTCGATCGAGGCGCTCGTGGAGCGCGGCACGTTTCCGTCCGACTTGTTCTATCGCTTGAACGTGCTGGGCTTCGAGATGCCGCCCCTCGCCAACCACCGCGAGGACGTCGTCGTCCTGGCGCGGCACTTCGTGGATCAGAATCGCCGGGCGCGCCGCCTCGATATTCGCGAGTTGTCGCCGGCGGCTGAAGCGGCGTTGTCGGCCTACGACTGGCCGGGCAATGTCGACGAATTGCGCGCCGTGATCGACCGCGCCGTGATGCTCGCCTCCGGGGGGGTGATCGAGCCCTCGCACCTCGGCTGCCTCGGTGGTCTGCCAGTCGCGCCGGATGCCTCCACGCCCTTCCGCCTGCCCGACGAGGGGTGCCGGCTGGATGACGTTGAGAAGAGCCTCGTCATGCAGGCGCTCGATCGAAGCGGCGGCAACCAGACGCGCGCCGCGTCCCTGCTTGGCGTGCATCGCGATCAGATTCGCTATCGGCTCGGCAAATATCGGAAAGATCAGTAGTCGACGTGCTCGAGGAAGAGGCCTGATGCCGGTGCGGTGAGCTTCGCCGGCAGTTCTGAGTCTGAGCGGAGCAGGCGCGTCATGTCGTGCGGCGAGAGTCCGCCGCGGCCGACCTCGACAATGACGCCGACCAGACGCCGCACCATCTTCCAGAGAAAGTGCGAGCCGGTCACGCGGACCACGATCAGCGGCGATTCGTCGGTGATCGTCAGCGACGTCAGCAGGACCTGCGTCGATTTTTCCTCCGGGTCATCGTCGGTAAACGATCGGAAGTCGCCGAAGCCGGTGAGCGCGTCGGCCGCGGCCTGCATCCGTGCGAGGTCGAGCGGTTCACGCACCCACCACACGAAAGGTTTCTCGAACGCAGTGCGACGTGTAGAGATCTGATAGCGATAGTGACGGGCCACGGCGCTGTGGCGCGCGTGGAACCGCGGCGAGACGCGCTCGGCGTCGAGCACGTTGATGTCGGCCGGCAGCGCGTCGTTGATCCGCATGATGAGCGTGGCCGGCGGCAGGTTCAGCGGCAGGTCCGCGTGCATCACCTGGCCGAGCGCGTGCACGCCGGCATCGGTGCGTCCGGAGCCGTAGGTCTCGACGTGCTTCGCGCCGGTGCCTTCCTTGATGGCGCGGACGAGTTCGCCCTGCACGGTCTTGGCGTTCTGCTGGATTTGCCATCCGCTGTAGCGCGTTCCGGCGTATTCGACAGTCAACTTGTAGCGGGGCATGTATGGTTAAGATACTGCCATGTTTGTGAAGCGCTTTTTTGAACCGAAGCTGGCGCAGGCGAGCTATCTCATCGTGTGTCAAGGCAAGGGCCAGGCCGTCGTCATCGACCCGAACCGCGACGTGGATCAGTACATTCAGGCGGCCGCCGCGGAAGGTGCGACGGTTACGCACATCACGGAGACGCACATCCACGCTGATTTCTGTTCCGGCGCTCGTGAATTGGCGGCGCGATCGGGCGGCACGCTGTATCTGTCGGATGAAGGCGACGCGGACTGGAAGTACGCGTTTGCCGCGGCCGACGGCGCGGTGCTCGTGAAGCACGGCGATCACCTGACGGTTGGCAATATCGATCTCGAGGTCGTGCACACACCGGGGCACACGCCGGAGCACATTTCATTCCTGATTACCGATCGCGCGGCCGCCGACGAGCCGATCGCTGCGGCCACAGGGGATTTCATCTTCGTCGGCGATGTGGGTCGACCGGACCTGCTCGAGAAAGCCGCGAATCTCAAAGGCACGATGGAAGTCGGCGCGCGCACGCTCTGGAAATCGATCGAAGCGTTCCGTGCGCGGCCCGAGTGGCTGCAGATCTGGCCGGGACATGGTGCCGGCTCGTCCTGTGGCAAGGGCATCAGTGCGATTCCACACAGCACGCTTGGCTACGAGAAGCGATTCAACTGGGCGTTTCAATGCAAGACCGAGCAGGAATTCGTCAACGCGGTGCTCGAAGGCCAGCCGGACCCGCCGAAGTACTTCGCGGAGATGAAGCGCGTGAACAAGATCGGGCCGCGCGTACTCGGTGGCTTCACGCGTCCGGCCGAAACGCCTGCGGCAGATCTCGCGCCCGTACTGGCGTCCGGTGCGCGGGTCGTCGACATGCGACCAGCGGCAGAATTCGCGATGGGCGGCGTGCCGGGCACCATCAACGTGCCGATGAACGGCAGCTTCACGACGTGGATGGGCTGGTTCGTGCCCTACACCGAAGACTTCTATCTGATTGGCGACGCGGCTCTGGTCGACACGGCCGTGCGCGATCTGGCGATGATCGGACTCGATCGGATTGGCGGGTGGTTCAATCCCTCCGCGGTCGCCGCCTGGTCGTCGTCCGCGCAGCATCCGCTGTCGCAGATTCCGCAGATCGGCGTCATGGACCTCGCCGAGTCGATCAAGAACGGCGGCGTCACGCTGGTGGATGTGCGCAACGTCAATGAATGGTCCGGCGGCCACATCAAGGGCGCGCTGCATATTCCCCTCGGGCGGTTGACCGAGCGGTTCGAGGAGATTCCACAGGGCAAGCCGATCGTGATGCAGTGTGCCGGTGGCGCGCGCTCGATGATTGGCGCCAGCGTACTCAAGACGCGTGGCCTCGATCGCGTGATCAATCTCACGGGCGGTTTCGGCGCGTGGGCCAAGGCCGGCCTGCCGGTCGAGAACTGACGGACCGATGTCGAAAGACCGCACCACACCAGAAGCCGCTGCCGAACTCTTCGGCATTGGCGAACTCACGCGCCACATGTTTCTCTGCGCAGGGCCCGACTGTGTCGACAGCGAGGCCGGTATGGCGTCATGGGACTACTTGAAACGCCGCACGAAGGAACTCGGTCTCACCGGGCCCAATGGACCGGCCTATCGCACGCGCTGCAATTGCTTGCGCATTTGCACGGGCGGCCCGGTTGGCGTCGTGTATCCCGAAGGCACCTGGTACCGAGACCTCACGCCGGAGAACATCGAGCGGGTGTTGCAGGAGCACATCATCAATGGTCGCGTCGTCGACGACCTCTGTTTCGCACGTGGTCCGCTCGGCGGGTGAGCTGAGATGGCCGCGTTTCTGCTCGTCGGGATCGGCGGTGCCGTTGGGTCGATGGCACGACATGGCGTCAACGTGCTCGTAAATCGCACGCTCGGCTCCACGCTGCCGCACGCCACGGCCATCGTCAATATTCTCGGTTGCGCGATCATCGGCCTCCTGGCCGGACTCGTAGCCACACAGCAGATGATCCTGAGTCCCGACCGACGCGCGTTGATCTTCGTGGGCGTGATGGGCGGCTTCACAACGTTTTCGTCACTCGGCCTCGACACGCTGACGCTGGTTCAGGAAGGCCGGATGGGACAGGCGTTTGGGAATATCGCGCTCCAAATCGGGGTCGGCCTCGCCGCTGTGTTTGCCGGGTACGCCGCGGCCGTCTCGATGAAATAATCCTCCTCGGAGGAACGCTCAATGTTTCGCAAATGGATTGCCCCAGTTCTGGCCTTCGGTCTCGCCGCCGGCCTGCCCGCTCTGCAGGCCCAGCAAGCGCCCGCAGAAAAAATCGACACGGCCATGAACGCACGGATCCGTACCGAAGGCATGGATCATTCGCAGATCATGCGGACGATGCATTTTCTGACGGATGTGTATGGGCCGCGTGTCACCGGTTCACCGAATCACGAGAACGCCGCCAAGTGGGCCATCACGCAGATGACCGAATGGGGCATGAAGAATGGTCACCTGGAGCCGTTCGAGTTCAAGACCGCGACCGTGACGCCGGCCGGTGGTTGGCTCAACAAGAAGGCCACCGGACATCTGATTGCACCCGTGCAGGACAACCTCGTGTTCGAAGTGCTGGCGTGGACGCCGTCGACGAAGGGCACGGTCGTGGCCAACGCCGTGAACTTGCTGACACCCGCGAACGCGACCGACGCGACCCTCAAGACGTATCTCGACTCGATGGCCACCAAAGTGAAGGGCGCTGTCGTGCTCGTCGGGCCGCATACCTGGGTGCCGTTTCAGGAAGTGCCGCCCGCGAAACGCCAAACCGAAGAGCAGTCGCGCGCGCGGTACGGCGGTGCGCCGGCGGATCCGAACGCTGGGGGTCGCGGTGCACGGCCCGGCGGCGCCGGCGCGCCACCCGCGGCACCGCCTGCGGGCACACTGACTGCAGCGCAGGTCGCGACCGCGGTGAACGACTTTCTGGTCAAGAACGCCGCTGCGGTGCGCGTGAACGACGCCGCGCGCGAGCACGGCCAGATTCGCGCATTCAACTTCGCCGGCTACGATGCCGCCAAGACCGTGCCGACCGTCGTCATGCGCAACGAAGACTACGGCCGCATCACGCGCATCCTCGCGGACGGTACACCGGTGCGGCTCGAGTTCGCGATTACGAACGAGCTCTATCCCGCCGGCAAGACGACCTACAACACGATCGCGGAGATTCCGGGCACCGACAAAGCCGATGAAGTGGTGATGCTCGGTGGGCACCTCGACTCGTGGCACTCGGCGACCGGCGCGACTGACAACGCCATCGGCTGCGCGGTGATGATGGAAGCCGCGCGCATCCTGCAGTCGCTCGGCGTGAAGCCGCGCCGCACGATTCGCGTCGCGCTCTGGGCTGGTGAGGAAGAAGGCCTGCTGGGTTCGAAGGCGTATGTCGCGCAGCACTTCGGCACAGCGGAAGCGCCAAAGCCGGAGTTCGCGAAGTTCAACGGTTACTTCAACGTGGATGGCGGCACCGGACAGATCCACGGCGGTTCGGTGTTCGGCCCGCCCGAGGCCGGACAGGTCCTCGGCCAGTTCTTCAAGCCGTTCGAAGACATCGGCGTCTACGGCGCCACGGTGACCACGAGCCGCGCGGCCGGCGGCACAGACAGCACGTCGTTCAATGCGGCGGGTCTGCCAGGCATCGGCCTCGGCCAGGACGGCATGGAATACAACAGCCACACGTGGCACACCAACCTCGACACGCTCGAGCGGATCGTCGAAGCGGACGTGAAGCGTTCAGCGATCGCGGTGGCCTCGGCGGTGTATCACCTCGCGATGCGCGATCAGATGTTGCCGCGCTTCACGCCGGCGACGATGCCACAATTGCCCGGCACGGGACGTGTGGGCGGAGCGGGACAGAGATAGCAACAAAAATGGCCGGGCGGCGATTGCCGTCCGGCCATTGGTGTTTCTGACGGGTGCTTATTTCTTGATCGGGGTGGCCGCGGCAGCGAGTGCGGCGAGGTTGGCTTGTGCAATCTCGGCAAGCGTGGGGCTGGCCTGCTGCGTCTTGGCGTTCGCCGTCTTGCGATTCGGCCGGATGTTCTTGCCGCTCTCAAGCACGATCTTGTAGAACCCGATCGCGAGCTGCGGCCGGCCGGTTGCCTGATACAGCGCGCCCATGTTCAGCTGCGCGTAGGGATCGTCCTTGTCGTCTTCGAGTGCCTTCTTGAATTCAATTTAGGCCGTGGCATAGTCGAACTTCTGGTACGCCTCAAAGCCCTTGCTGACGTGCTTGTTGACCGTCGAGCACGCGGCCGCGCCAACCAGCAGCATCACGCCTACCGCACGCAACATTCCAGACTTCATAGCAAGTGCCTCCGCAAAAAGAGTAACCGAAGGAACAATGTAGAACAAATACGTACTCGGCGCTACGCAGAACTGCGGCGGCCGCCTAGAACCGGAACCGGAGGCCGGCGCCGATCTGAGTGCCCCCGGCGCTCAGGCTCACCGATGACCCGTCCACGGCGGTGATGGGGATCGTGGCCTTGGCCACGGCCGCCGTCAGGCCAATACCGACGTGCTTGGCGAAGAAGTAGCTGACCTCGGCACCCGCTGTGACGCCGGTTTTCGACTTGGTGACCTGTTTGGTCGTCGCCTGGCCGAACGTGGCGGTGTCGTACGGGTAGCTGTCGGTATAGCTCACCGCGTCCACGAGGGTCTGTTTCACGGAGAAGAACGCCGGGCCGACGAACGCCGATACCTGCACGCGCTTGTTGGCTGCTGAACTGAACACGATCGCGAGGCGCGTCGTGGTCTCCTCACGCGACAGATTCGCGGTGCCGGCAATGCTTCGTGGCTGATTGAAGAAGAACGGGTGCGGGATCTTCGCGGTCACGTCGGCGTTTCCCGTGGCCGTGAAGCGCGTGATGCCAATGGCCACGCCGATCGCGCCACGCACACCCACGCGCAGGCCCGCGTCGAAACCGGGGCCCGATTTCACCGGGAAGTTCGATGTGAATGTGGCCGTCTCAGCGTTGGCCGTGAACGAGACGGTGTTCGACACGGCCTCGGTGCCGCCTTGATAGATGCCGTTGACGCTGATGACCGCGCCGGTCTGCGCGGCCGCCGCCGTCGCAGACAGGAGTGCGGTGATGGCCAGCGTGATGGCGATGAACGAGTAGCGGCGCATGTTAGCTGACTCCGACGGCGGACCAGGCTTGCGTGATGGAACGTTCGGCGGCACTGTTGGCGCCGTAGAGGTCACGCGCGGCCTGAATCGTGGCGGCACGTGCGACCGCAAACGTCGCATTGGCCGGCATCAACACCGTGAACGCGCGGTAGATGACGTTCTCGATCTGTGTGCGATTCTCGAACCCGACGCCGGTCACCGTCTGCTTAGAGACGCGGTTGGTGCCACCGATGATCGCGAGGTAGTACATGTGATTCACGATGCTGGAGTTCGTGTGCACGCCGCCGTTGTCGCCGGTGCCGGTGTACTTCAGCGAGTAATGATCCGGGTCGCCGTAGCTGTTAGGCGCCGCTGCCGAACGCAGGCCGCCCGGTCGCGCAATGTCTTCACCGATCAGCCAATCCGCTTGTCCCACGCCGGAGCCCTGCGACTGAAAGTAGAACTCGACCGCGATGCCCATCATGTCGGAGAACGACTCGTTGAGCGCGCCTGACTCGCCGGAGTAGATGAGTTTCGATGTGTAGTCGGTGACGCCGTGCGTCAGTTCATGCGCAACCACGTCGAGCGCGCCGGAGAACGGATACCACTGCTGTCCGCCGAGCGTGACGCCGGAGGGCAGCCCGACGCCGTAATAGATGTTGCCGCCGCCCAGATACGCCGCATTGAGGAAGAGCGACGAATACTGGTTGTAGTAGATCGTGTAGTCCTGCGCGCGCACGGGATTGACGAAGGTCCACGTCTGAAGATTGTTGTTGTCGAGCCCCTTGCGCGAGAAACGCTTGTTGTAGAAATCGTAGGTGTATCCCGCATACGTGTGCGCGTCGACCAACCCCGGATCCGTCCACAGATTGTCATCGTCAGTCGCGATGTCCGAGACGGCGGGCGAGGCCGTGTCGAAAATCTTGACCGCGTAGCTGATGTTGTTCTTCAGGTCGAACGTGAGCATGCTCCCTTTGGGAAACGATCCGTAGGTGCGCAGATCCGGCGGACGCATGAGGTCCACGGCAAGGTACTTGCCGCTCTGCAAACTCGTCATGACTTTCTTCTTGTCGCCGAGCACGCCCGCGCCGCTGCCGACCGACGCGGTCTGCGTCCACGTGTCGTTGTAGGTCAGGACGGTCGCCCCCGTGTGGGCGTCGATGAACACGCGGCGAATCCAGGCGTCTGCGCTCGAGAACACGCGCGCCGTCCACGTGAGCCGGTAGGTCCCGTCGCTCGACGGCAGCACCATGAGCTCGACCTCGCCGCGGCCATGCGGTGTGCCGTTGCCCACTCGGCCCAAGCGCGCGCGCGCGTCGTCTGCGCTGATGGTCGGCGTCACGTCAATCGCGATGTCGGGATAGAACGCGCCAAACACTGACTCGGCCTGGCCGAAGCGATTCAGTTGACGCGTGACGTCGCCGCCAAACACCGGCACGCCGCGATGACGTTGGACGAATCGCTCCTGCACGCGGCCGGCGACGATGGCGTCGTCGACCGAGGCGATGCGCTGCATGTCGCCGGACCGATCCATGTCGGTGATGCGTTGATCCCAACTGCGCAGCGTCGCGAGCGCGCTGGGATCCGACGTGCCTGGCGCGAGCGCGGATGCGCCGGATGCGATGCGAATGCCGCGATCGATCGCTGGTGTTTGGGTCGAGACGATCGTGCCGGTCCCAGCGAGGGCGACCAGGATGACAAGGACGACAACGAAGCGAGGAGTCAGGCGCACGAGTGCAGCTTACGATGACGTGCGGCGCGGCCACGGTAGAATTCGGCGTGCACACACGGCGCCCGCGGTATCCGGGCCGGAACCCGCGCGCGTTTCACGACAAGTACAAGGAGCTCAACCCCGATCGCTACGCGGCGGAGGTGCAGAAGATCCTGGCCTCCGGCAAGACACCGGCCGGCATGCACGTCCCGATCATGATTGATGAGGTGCTGCGCTGCCTACGGCCGCAACCCGGTGAGGTGGCGGTCGACTGCACCCTTGGAGGTGGCGGCCATGCGCGTGCGATCCTGGAGGGCCTGCGACCGGGTGGCCGTCTGATCGGCCTCGACGTGGATCCGCTGGAGCTCCCCCGCGCGCAAGCGCATCTGCGCAGCGCGGGATTCGGCCCGGACATGTTCGTGGCGCGCCACAGCAATTTCGCCGGCATCGCGCAGGCGCTCGCGGCGGAGGGATTGGCCACAGCGAATGTCGTGATCGCCGACCTCGGCGTGTCGTCCATGCAACTCGACAACCCGGATCGCGGCTTTAGCTACAAGGGCGTCGGTCCGCTCGACATGCGCATGAACCCGGCGCGCGGCGAGCCAGCCTCGGCGCTCATTCTGCGCCTCAGCGAAGCCGATCTCGCCGACGCGCTCGATGAGAACGCCGACGAGCCACACGCCGCGATCATCGCGCGACTGCTGAAGGCACAGCCGCTGCCCACCACACAGGCCGCCGAGCGCGCGGTGCGCGTGGGGCTCGGTGAGGCGCTGCCGCAGTTGGCCAAGACCGACGTGAAGATGTCGGTGCGCCGGACGTTTCAGGCGCTGCGCATCGCGGTGAACGATGAGTTCGCAGTGCTCGATGCGTTGCTCAGGTCGTTGCCGCATTGTCTGGCGTCTGGCGGCCGCGTCGCCATCCTGACGTTTCACTCGGGCGAGGACCGCCGCGTGAAGAAGTCGTTTCAGGCCGGGCAGCGATCGGGTCTCTATGCGGATGTCGCCGACGATGTGATCCGTGCGACGAAGGATGAGACATTTGCCAATCGCCGGGCGTCGTCCGCCAAGTTGCGGTGGGCCATCCGCGCCCAGTATTGATCTGCTATCGTTTCCCGCAGAGGATTCCCCCTGTGTTGAAACGGTCTTCGTGGCGCATCGCATGTGTGTGGATTGTCGCCGGTCTCGCGACGGCATGCGGCAGTTCGAGCGGCACCACACTGTCGCCGACCAATGTCAGCACCATCACCGGAATTTCGCTGGTGGCCAACCCGCCCGGCGTCGGCGCCACGGTGTCGGCCGTCGCCACGTTGTCGCTCTCGAATGGCAACAGCGTCGCCATTTCATCTGGCTTCACATCAGATACGCCGTCGGTGGCGACCGTGACGGCGGCCGGCGCAATGACGGGCGTCTCCATCGGCGACGTGACGATCGCTGTCGACTACCAGGGATTCAAGGCGAGCAAGAAAGTGCGCGTGCTCACCAACTACAACGGCGTGTTTGTCGGCAACTACACGATCGATTCGTGCGCTGACACGGGCGGTTTCGCGGACCAGGCGTTCTGCGCAGGTTTTCCGATGGCCACGCCGCTACCGATCGCCTTCAACAACTCGCAGTCGTCGGATCTCACGACGATGGCGAGTCTGTTTGCGCTGGGGCAAGTACAGGGCACGGGCACCGGCGCGATCGCTTCAAACGGCGCGCTCACGTACGCCGGCTCGATCGTGTCCGGCACGACCCGCCTCGACTTCCGGAACTTCGCCGCGGCGTCGGCGAGCATCAATCATTACAACGGCACGTTCCAGATCGTCTGGACCGACTCCGTGCTCTCCGGCACGTCGACCTGGACGTGCACGATGCAGGACGTCACACGTACTTCGGGCGGTGCGGCGACGCTGTCGGTGCCGTCCACGCCGATCGCGATGTCACGGGCCGCATTGGCCGCAGCGGTGCGATCGCCGCGGCGTTGACGCCGACGACACCAAACGGGGAGGATACCCACATGTCTACGACCGATCCGATCTTCGCTCCGATCCCCGGTGCCACCCACCACGAAGTGGCGGGTGTCGTCATCGACATTTCTCCGGCGGGTGAGGGACGCGTCAAACGCGTGATCTATCCGGCGGGCTTCCGTTGGTCGACGCACATGAAGGCGATCTCGGGCACGGATCTGTGCATGCACGCGCATGTCGGCTTCCTCGTGCGCGGCACCATTCACATGCAGTACGCCGATGGGTGCGTCGTCGAGTTCACGGCGCCGCAGCCCGTGGTGATCGATGCGGGCCATGATGGCTGGGTCGTCGGCAATGAGCCGGCGGTACTGATCGAGTTTGATTTTCTCGGCGACACCGTGCGCCGCTTTGGATTGCCCAAGACGCACACGCACGAGTGACCGTGCTCGGCCGCCAACTCGCGTTCCTGGTCGTTGTCGGATGCGCCGTCTCGGTCGCGGCAGCAGGGCGCGTCGTTCCATGGCTCGTCCTGGATGCGGCAGTTTCTGCCGCCTTCATACCGGTAATTCAGATCCTGGGTTTCTCGCTCGTGTGGCGACTTCGCATGCGACGCGGCGCACCCTCGACGGAAACCGCGCTCGCGTTCCTCGACGGCAACACGCCGTGGCTCTGGTGGTTCTTTGCGATCGCCGCTGTCACGGCGTTCGTGCCGCCGCGATCGCTCGGACCGTTCGGGATCGTCATCTGGCCGGCGGCCGGCCTGCTCTTCATCACCACATTGTTCAGCGACATGCGATGGTTGCGCGATGCGCACCATCGCTCCTCGCGTGACGCGGCCATCGATGTGATGGCGCTCCGCGTCGTCATTTGGGGCGCCGGCCTCGTGTGGTTCTTTGGCATCGCCGTGTGGTACGGCGAAGTGCCGAAGGTGTTGGCGTGGTTCGGCGCGTGACCTCGAACGGTGCTCGAGTGGCGTGGGCGCTGCTGGTCGTTGCGGGCATCTGCGGCGCGCTGGCCGATCGTGTGCCGACGCGACCGCCAATCGTCGCGGGCGGCTACCGCGTGCTCTCGGTCGACTTTCACACACACAGCGCGTTCTGGAGCGACGGCGCACTGTCGCCGTTCGGGCTCGTCATGGAGGCGAGCCGGCAAGGGCTCGATGCCATCGCGATCACCGGCCACAATCAGGTATCGGATGCGAAGGCCGGCCGCTGGTTCTCTGAGCGAATCGGCGGCCCCACGGTGATCGTCGGACAGGAGTTGCTGGGAGCCGGCCATCACGTCATCGCGGTGGGCACCGAGCAGCAGATCGACTTGCCGACGGTGACGGCGCAAGTCGCCGAAGTGCATCGTCAGGGGGGCGTCGCGATCGTTGCGCATCCGATGAAGGAGTTCTGGCCGTCGTTCACGAACGCCGTGAAGGATCAACTCGACGGTTCCGAGATTTGCCATCCGCTGGTCTACAGCAACCCGAAGGCGCAGCCGACATTCGAAGAATTTCGCGAGGGGCACAACCTCGCGGCGATTGGCAGCTCGGACTTTCACGGGTTGGGACGCATGGGGATCTGCCGTACCTACGTCTTCACGAATGAAAACACCGCCGCGGCGATTGTGGATGCCGTCCGCGCGCGTCGCACTGTAGTCTACGGGCCGAATGGCGCGACCTACGGTGATCCGCAGCTCGCCGCGCTGATTGTCCACCGGCCGGAGCTTCGCGCAATCGCGACGACCGACGCGCCGGCCAGTGGGTTGGATTGGGTGAGCCGCACAAGCGGCGTGATGGGATTGGGACTCGTGCTGTTGACGAACCCACGGAGGCGCCGACGCGCCCGAGGAGTAACCGATGGCCTCTGACACGTCTTCCCGAAGGGAATTTCTGCGGGTGTCCGCCGCGTCTGCGCTCGCCTTGTCCGCGACGATGCGCAAAGTCATGGCGGCGCCAGAGCGGCCGAACATCGTGTTTCTCTTTTCGGACGATCACTCGCTGCAGTCGATCGGTGCCTACAAGTCGCGGCTCCAGCGGTTCATCAACCAGCACAACATTACGCCGCAACTCAATCGGCTCGCTGATCGCGGCGGGGTGTTCGAACGAAGTTACTGCTGCAACTCGCTCTGTGGCCCGAGTCGCGCGGCGATCCTGACCGGATTGCACAGCCACGCCAATGGTTTCATCGACAACAGCAGCACGTTCGATAGTCGTCAGTGGACCGCTCCCAAGGCGTTGCAGGCGTCCGGTTACACCACGGCGATGATCGGCAAGTGGCATCTGGTGAGCGAGCCGACGGGGTTCGATCACTGGGAAATTCTTCCGGGACAGGGGAGCTACTACAACCCGGACTTCATCACGCCCACCGGCACGGCGCGGCGCGCGGGATACTGCACGGACCTCATCGGCGACGCGGCGATCTCGTGGCTTCGCGCGCGCGACAAGACCAAGCCGTTCCTCCTGATGTGCCAGCACAAGGCGCCGCATCGCCCGTGGATGCCGCCTGAGCGACACCTGGGATTGCTGGCGAACGAATCGGTGCCCGAGCCGGCGACGCTGTTCGACGACTACAAAGGCCGGGCCACTCCGGCGTCCGAGCAGGAAATGCAGGTTGGTCGCGATCTGACGATGGTCAGCGATCTGAAGGTTCGTCCGCCGCTCGTCGGCGCCACCGGACTTGCCGGCGAGTTCAATCGCATGACCGATGCGCAGAAGGTTGCGTGGGATGCGGCATACGTGCCTCGCAACGAACGGTTCACGGCGTCGCCGCCGGAGGGCCGCGAGCTGACGCGCTGGAAATACCAGGCGTACATGAAGGACTATCTGCGCTGCGTCAAAGCCCTCGATGACAACATCGGCCGCGTGCTCGACGAGCTCTCCGCGCAGGGACTTGATGACAACACCGTGGTGATCTACGCGTCAGATCAGGGTTTCTACAATGGCGAGCACGGGTGGTTCGACAAACGGTGGATGTACGAAGAGTCGTTGTCGATGCCGCTGATCGTGCGATGGCCTGACGTCGTGAAGCCCGGGCAACGGTTCTCGCCCATGGTGCAGAACATCGACTACGCGCCGACATTGATGGAGCTCGCGGGCGGCGCCGCGCCCGACTCTGTGCACGGCAAGTCCTTCGTGCCGATCCTGCGCGGCAACACGCCCAAAGACTGGCGCACCAGCATTTACTACCACTATTACGAATTCCCGCAGGACCATCGCGTGCAGGCGCATGTGGGCGTACGGACCGATCGCTACAAGCTCATCTACTACTACGCCGTGGGGCAATGGGAGCTCTTCGATCTCGAAAAGGATCCGCAAGAACTGTTGAGCGTGTTCGGCGACCCAGCCTACCTCTCGGTGCAGACGACGATGACGGTGGAGTTGGAGCGGTTGCGTCAGCAGTACAAAGAGAAGCCCTACCCTCGCCCTGGAGGCAATTGATGGCTGCCACATCTCGTCGCCGGTTCGTCGCAAGCATTTCCGCCCTCGGCGTCAGCGCCCCGTTCGCGAACTCTCTTTGGGCGCAGGCGCAACAGGCGCCCGCGTCTCGGGTCACGGTCGCGATGGTGCGAGAGGCCGCGCAGATCGCGGGGCTGACACTGACGGACGCAGAGCAGCAGGGCATGCTCGCGTCACTGAATCGGATCCTGACGCGCGCAGAGGATCTCCATAAATCTCCGCCGGAGAATGACGCGCCGTCGCCCTTTCTCTTCAATCCGCGCGTGCCCGGTGTGCCGGTCGTGGTGCCGGCGCGTGTGCATCGGCTCTCGACGACCCCGGCACGTCCGCGACCGTCGTCGCGCGAAGATCTCGCGTTTGCCTCCGTGCTGCAGTTGTCGGATTTCATCAAGCGTCGCGTGGTGTCATCGGTCGAACTCACCGAGCTGTATCTCGAACGGCTCGAACGTCATAACCCTGCGCTGAACTGCGTGGTGAATCTCACGCGCGATCGGGCGCTTTCCGAGGCCCGCGCCGCCGACAAGGCGCTGGCGGCCGGGCGATGGTTGGGCGTGCTGCACGGCATTCCGTATGGTGTGAAAGACATCATTGCGGCGAAGGGGGCGCCAACCACCTGGGGAGCACGGCCTTTTGAGTCGCGCGTGATTGATGACGACGCGGAGGTCGTGAAGCGGCTGGCGGCGGCCGGCGCGGTGCTCGTCGCAAAACTGAGCACCGGTGAGTTTGCGTTTGGCGATCAGTGGTTCCGCGGCCGAACGAACAGTCCGTGGAATCCTGCCGAGGGCTCGAGCGGATCGTCGGCCGGCTCGGGCGCCGCGACGGCAGCCGGGCTGGTCGCATTCGCGATCGGCAGTGACACGGGCGGCTCGATTCTGTCACCCGCAGTGCGTTGTGGCGTCGTGGGACTGCGACCCACATTCGGTCGCGTCAGCCGGCGTGGCGTCATGGCCGCTGGATGGACGCTCGACAAAATCGGACCGATCTGCCGCACCGTGGAAGACTGCGCCGCGGTGATGCGCGTGATCGCAGGGGCCGACGGCTACGACCTGTCGGTGACGTCGGACGTTCCATTTGCATGGGATACCCGAGAATCAGCGAAAGGCCGGGTCGTTGGCGTCGTCGCCGGCATGCTCGAGCGTGAATCAGACGCCGCTGTTCGCGCGAACAACACGCGCGCGGTGGAGGCGCTCAAGGCCGCCGGGATGACGGTGCGCACCATCGAGCCGCCGACGAGCGATCTTTCATATTTCATCGAATACACCGAGCGTGCGGCGGGCTTCGAAGCGTTCGTGAAGTCCGGCTTGGATGCGGGACTCGTGTCGCAGCGTGTTCGCAACGATCTGCGCGCGTATCACCTTGTCACCGCCGTCGATTACCTTCAGGCGAATCGCGAGCGACTGCGACTGATGTCGCTGTATGCGAGCGCCACGCGGGATGTCGACGTTGTAATCGGTGGCGCCGTCACGCTCGATCCGACGAGTCTGAATCCGATCACGAGTCTGACAGGGCACCCGTGCGTTGCGGTGCCCACAGGTGTCCGGGCGAATGGCACGCCGACCGGTTTCACACTCGGAGGCCGGCTGTATGACGAAGCCGGTCTGCTCGTGGCGGCGCGCGTCATCGAGCGCGCCACTGGACTCGGCGGTCGCAGACCGTCGCTGGGCTGACACGCAATCGACTAGAATCCGCGTGAGGTGAGAGTGATGAAACGCACACTGCTGGCTGGTCTCGTAACGGTGCTCGCCCTTGGCGTCATGCAGGCGAAGTCGCCGGTGCCAACCGCACCACCTCCACAGCAGCGCCCCGCTGCGGCCCCGGCACCGGAGGAGCGGACGCAGGTCACCAAGGGCAGCGTCCGCATCGGTGGGCAGCCGCTGAACTACACCGCGACGGCGGCCACCTACGTCATCAAGTCTGACGACGGCACGCCGAAGGCGACGTTCTTCTTCGTGGCCTACACCAGGGATGACGTCACGGACCGTGCCGCGCGGCCGGTGTCGTTTGTCTACAACGGCGGCCCGGGTTCGGCATCTTCTTACACGCACATGGGACTCGGTCCGCGCCGCATCAAGCTCACCGATGACGGCCGCGGCATGCCGGCGCCGTATGCCATGGTTGAAAACACCGACTCATTGCTCGATGGCTCGGATCTCGTGTTCATCGATGCGATTTCGACCGGATACAGCCGGCCGGCACCCGGTGAGAACACCGCGCAGTTCTATGGCGTGGTGCAGGACGCGACGTATTTCGCGGATTTCATTTATCAATACCTGACGCGCAATGAACGGTGGGCGTCGCCGAAGTTCCTGATCGGCGAAAGCTACGGCACCACGCGATCAGCGCAGCTGTCGTCAGTGTTGCAGCGGCGGCATCAGATCTATCTCAACGGCATCGTGCTCGTGTCTGCCGTCGGTTTCGGCAACTGGGGCGCGGATGATCGAACGATCTTCTTCCTGCCGACGTTCATCGTCTCTGCCTGGTATCACAAGAAGTTGCCGGCGGATTTGCAGAAGCTCAGCATGAGCGAGATTGCGGAGCAGGCGCGCCAGTTCGCGCACGGGCCGTATGCGGCCGCGCTCGAGCAGGGCGATCAGTTGGCGGCTGCCGAGCATCAGAAGATCGTGACGCAGTTGGCGAGATTCACCGGTCTCACACCGACCTACATTGAGCAGACCAACTTGCGGATCCGCCCAGCGCGCTGGTTCAAGGAGTTGCTGCGTGACAAGCGGGAAACCGTCGGACGCATCGACTCGCGGTTTCTCGGGATCGATGAGGATGCGGCCGGCATGAGCGCTGACTATGACGCGAGCCTCGCGTCATACGATGGCTCGTTCGTGGCGGTGTTTCAGGACTACGTGCGTCGGGAGCTCAAGTGGAACACCGACATGTACTACACGCTGAGCGCCCGTGTGCAGCCGTGGGACGGCGGTGATCCGGGCGCGCCGGCCGAGGCGCTGCGATCGGCGATGACGCAGCAGGGTTCGCTGAAGTTGCTCGTGCTCTGCGGCTACTACGATGTGGCGACGCCCTTCAACGGCATCGAGCACACGGTGTCTCACATGAGTCTCGAGCCGTCGATCCGAAAGAACGTGAGCTTCGCCTACTACGAGGCGGGGCACATGATGTACATCGAGAAGAACTCGCGCGAGAAGATGCACAAGGACGTCGTCTCGTTCATCCAGAACGCGGCGAAGGCGCGCTAGCGCTTCGGCCCAGCAGTGCGTAGATTGCAGGTTCAATCTACGCACCAATTGCGTTAAAGATGGCATAATCTACGCATTATCTGCGTAGCATGAGCGCCTACATCTATATAGAGCCCGGCTGGCCCGCCCTGCGATGGGACGAGGTCGCGATTGCCCGTCAGCTCGCTGATCTTCGACATCGCCAGGGACGCTTGCTCGGGAGGATGGAAAGCCTTGGCTTTTCCCTCCAGCGGGATGCTGAGCTTCAGTCGCTGACCCTGGACGTCGTCAAGTCCAGTGAGATCGAAGGTGAGCATCTCGATGCTGAGCAGGTGCGGTCGTCGGTCGCGCGGCGGCTCGGCATCGATGTCGCTGGACCGGCTCGCCGCGATCGACACATCGATGGCGTCGTCGAGATGATGCTCGACGCCACGCAGCATTTCGATCAACCGCTGACCGCGGAGCGCCTCTTCAGGTGGCACGCGCTGCTCTTCAAGACCGTCAAATCGGGAATTCGCATCGGCGCGTGGCGTGACGATGCGAAGGGGCCGATGCAGGTTGTGTCGGGGCCGATCGGCAAGGAGCGCGTGCACTACGAAGCACCGCCGGCCGCCCGGCTCGTCGACGAGATGCGGAAGTTCTTCGCGTGGATCAACGACACGCCGGGCGATGTTGATCCCGTGCTGCGCGCGGCGATCGCGCATTTCCGGTTCGTCACGATTCATCCGTTCGACGACGGCAATGGCCGTATGGCGCGCGCGATGACCGACTGGCAGCTCGCGCGATCAGAAGGCAGCGCGCAGCGGTTCTACAGCATGAGCGCGGCCATTCGTCTCGAGCGCGACGCGTACTACGCCATTCTCGAGCGCACACAAAAGGGCACGCTCGACATCACGCCGTGGATGGAATGGTTCCTGGCGTGCCTCGGTCGCGCGTTTGCGGCGACGAATGACACGCTCGGGTCCGTGCTGCACAAGGCGCGGTTCTGGGATCGTCATACGCATGCGCGGATCAACGACCGCCAACGCGCGATGCTCAATATGTTGCTCGACGGTTTTCACGGGAAATTGACGACCACGAAGTGGGCGACGCTGACGAAGTGTTCGCACGACTCGGCGCTGCGTGACGTGCAGGATCTCGTCGAGCGCGGCCTGCTCAAGAAGGGCGAGGCCGGAGGACGGAGTACCAGTTACGAGGTTGTGGGGTAGGCGACACGCGTCATACCCCGAGCACTTCTTTCCAATTCGACCAGTTCATTCGCGGGCCTTCGACGTGGCGGTTGTACGGCTGATCAAACAGCACGTGCTTCCATGTCGGCGTGCGTGACCCGACCACTTCGGGCTTGTCATCCACGAGCACGTCGCCGTGCACCCACGTCTTGTCGCGCGCGAGGATCAGACGCGGAATGAAGTCGGCGCCGAGATGCTGCTCGACCCATTCATATTTCTCGGGCACGCAGTGCACATAGCGCGTGAGCGGCGCGCTGCACAGCCGCACATCGTGGCCCATCGCGAGCAGCTCGTGGACGGCCGCGATCGCTCCGGGAATCTCTTCGAGATCTCTGAAGAAACCTTTCGCATGATAGATCTCCTGCACCATCGTCATCTGGTCCGCAGGGTAGTCGTCGAGCAGTGAGAAGTTCCGCCGTTCGGCAGGCGGAATCGGCGGATGGCCAGGAAAGCGCTGCCGCCAGGCACGGATGAAGCCGCCATCGAAGTCGGCCAGGACGCCGTCGATGTCGAAGACGATGAACATGGGGTCCATGTTACTGGTAGGACGCGAACACACGCTCGCCATCCGAAGCAGCGTGCGAAGCGAGTGACTGGCGGAGAATGGTGAGCCCGGAAGGAATCGAACCTTCAACCAACAGATTAAGAGTTCGGGGAGGGAAGTTCGGCGGGGTTCGCGGTGGTTCCTCGGTCCGACGTAGCAGGTCAACAGGGTTCGTCTGAAGCGAGCTGGTTCGGCCTGCGTTGGGGTCGAAAGTGGGGTCGCCCAGATCGGGGGGCTTGATTGGCATGTCGTTCAGCGTGAGGGGATGCTTAGGATCGAAAACCAGACGGTCAATATCACCCCAATGCCGAACAACGCGCCTGATGCCCACGTGAGCCGATCCGAGAAGCGACCTAGATGGTTTGGTGAGTCCGGTAGTCCCTTAAGAATGTGTGACTCTGCAATTTGCAACTGTCGCATCACCGCCAGTTGAGTGGTCAGGAATGATGCCATCGTGACGAGGATTGCGGCCGTCAGGAACACCCATGACCAAGCGAGGATCGCTACGTGCCCGTTTGGCGGCGTTCCTGAGGTCGGTCTGATGAAAACCAGCGAAGCCGCGAGCAACCCGCTCGACAACGAGAGGATTGATCGGTCGAAGCTCTCAGATGCCGACAGAAGAACCTTGGTCAATTCGTCGCGGTACTTCAGGTAGAGGCCTGACGGGGAGAGCTCACTTTCGGAGGGTGTGTCGGTCACTGTGAAATCCTCTCCTCGTTCTGTCCAACTTGAAGCAAACGCTAACTACCGCTGTGGCCGAGTAGCAGCCTAACGGACAGGATACCCACTCCTATCGAAATACTGGCGGAGCGGGCAGATCCATATTGAGGCCGTACGAAACCAGACACTCCCTAAGCGCCACAATGTCCCAAGTCGATGCCATGTTGCCGCCTTCCGAACCGTCGAATGGGCTGTCCCCCTTCTCCGACTCAACTCGGGCAATCGCCTCCGGAATATTCTCGATACCGGCCGCAACTCGTTGATTGGCCGCCATCGCTAGGGTCAAGTAGCGATACAAGAAGCTGTACTGCGCCTCATCTTCCGCCAGTACTCGCCAACGCACGTCACCAGAAAGCTGATCGTTCCGTTTGATCCGCCACCACATGTAATGACACCTCGCCCTTAGCAGAGCGAGGTCGTCAAGTGAATACGGCCTGCTTCCCCCGAGGTGGCAGAGCCGCCCAAGCGTGACATTGATGCTCGACAGTTCGCTCGCGAGCTTCACCACAGGGCTCTCATCTCGGTCGGCCGACTTCGAGTTGAGGACCGCGGAGTCCTGCCGTGTCTTCATCTTCTCGTCAATCGAGCGAAGCCACATAAACACGTCTTCGTGCATTGCCTTGATCGAGGAAGCGATCCACATGGTCGCAATCAGAACGAAGACCATCACACCGGCAAGAACCATCCATGCAGCTGTCGTGACCATGCGAACTCCTAGATCCTGCTCATCAGTGAGCTTGCCCCGCTATCGCGGACATCTTTCGAGGCTGCAGCGCGACGGGCTGCAGCATCAGGTCACCGAGAAGAATCCGGCTGCCCATTTCTGGATCGCGGAGGCCTGTTGCCACATGCGCTAGCGTGCTACCAGACGTTCGTTGATGGCCACTGAAAGGTGTAGCGGCCATCGTAGTATTGCGCCTTCAGCCACTCCAGGTCGCTTCGCCAGTGCTCGATTGCCGCCTCGGACGGCGACCTTTTCTTCAGTTGGTTCTTGCAGAAGGCGGCGATGCTCTCCGCGATCTTTCGGAGGCGAGCCTGCGATCCAGGCGGTCCCCACTGCTCGCGGTACCACTGAGGGAATACGAGCGGCAGGGCATCGACCCTGTAGCAAGTGTGAAGAACCATGCGTCTGTCGCTTGCCGCGGGTGCCCCCATGCCCGCTCTGTAGCCCGCCCATTTCAAGTAGCCGATGTCCAGGGCTTCAATTCCATCCAGCGGAATGAATGAGTGCGGCACGTCGAGGGTTGGCCAGGAGAAGGCCAGCACCTGTTCCAAGTGGTCGAGGCCCGGATGGTCGGCACCAAAGGTTCGCAGCACAGCCTCGTCGGTTGCGAATGGGTCGCGAGCCGTAGTGAGCCAGGCCAGGGCCATTTCCTGGGAAAGGACCTTCAATGTTTGGCCGCTTCTAGCTGTGAGCAGCGCTCGCAGTTCCTGCCCGTTCCAGTCCGCTCTTCCCAGAATAAGCACGTCCGTTTCTTTATCCGGTGGGGTGGTGTTGACGCCGACCCACATCAGGATCTGTAGAAGGACATCGTGATCGATTGGCCCAGCGCCGATCACCGCGACGCGATCGGGCAAAGCCGGTCGCGCGCACGCGAGCTGCCAAGCCAGCAGAGAGGCGCTCATGGTGACCTCACCGGTAATCGTCGTCGAGAACAAACTGAAGGACGCGGCCGCCTCGTCCTTCGAAGGCCCTGGTTGCGCGGCAGGCACCTCGAGGATCTCAATTACTTCTAGGTGCTTTGGGTGGACCTTCCAGTAGAGGCCGCCGTCGAGCGCGAGCTTGATTTCGTCAGGCGAGACCTCTTCAACGCGCGCGACGCCCTTCTGGCACCGGATCTTCATCTCCGGGACGAGCTGCATCCGCTCCTCCTCTACCTGACTCTCTGGTACATCCCACGCTCGTCCTGCTTGAACTGCCGATCGCGGGCGGGGATTCGCTTGAACTCCTTGGCGTCGCGGTCGGTGTCTCCACGTGCGACGTACACGGCAAGCGCCGGCGCGCCGTCAGACAAGCCGATCAATTGCAGGACGCCTTTGTAGCCGAATGGTCGACGGTCGTCGCAGTCCCAGTCCATTGTGTACAGCTTCGCTCGCGTCGCCCGGCCCGTGGCGCGTTCAAACGTGCAGCCTTCGAGCGCGGTCTCGACTTCGCCGTGGTAGCCGATCGATGTGCCGGCTCGAGCCGTCGCTCTCACTGAGAGGATCACGGCCGAGCGTGCGTGGATGTCGTCGCCGTGCCCCTCCCACCAGGAGTAGTTGACGGCGAGATACGAGGTGCCCGCGTCCGTGTTGCCGAGCTGCGTGATGCGCACCTCGTTGTCGTGCGGCGACGGCGCCCAGCCATAGCGGCCGGCCTCGAAGATTCGATCCACGCTCGCGACGCGCGCTCGATCCCCGAAGGCCCTGTAGACCACCGCCGAAATGACGCCCTGATTGGGATTGCAGCCGAACTCTTTCCAGTTGCGCGCGAGCAACTGCAGGCGATACGGATGCCCGTCGGCGCCGGTGAAGCGCGCGCTCGCCCAGGGCACCGCCGCCTCGAGGTCCTCGTCTTTCGGACGATCGCCGCACTCAGTCGGCAGATCGTCCGAAAGAGGCAACGGTTGCGGCTGCGCGATCGGCGCTGACGCCGCCTCCTGCTGCGGCTGAGGTTGACGATGCGATCGGCTGGCGGTGGCCAGTGCGATGCCGGTCAGGCCGATGGCCAATGCGCCGATGGTGCTCAAAAGCGTGGATTGCTTCACAAATGCCTCGCGCGGAAAGAGTGTGAGGACGTTTCTTTATACACCCGGAGCGAGTCTGTGGCGCAGGGACTTTTTCATACCCCGAGCACGTCTTTCCAATTCGACCAGTTCATGCGCGGCTCCGCGACGTTGCGGTTGTACGGCTGATCAAACAGCACGTGCTTCCACGTCGGCGTGCGTGAGCCGATCACTTCGGGCTTGTCATCGACCAGCACGTCACCGTGGACCCATGTCTTGTCGCGGGCGAGGATCAGGCGGGGGATGAAATCGGCGCCGAGATGCTGCTCGACCCATTCATATTTCTCGGGCACGCAGTGCACGTAGCGTGTGAGCGGTGCGCTGCAGAGCCGCACGTCGTGGCCCATCGCGAGCAGCGCGTGCACCGCAGCGATCGCGCCAGGAATCTCCTCGAGATCTCTGAAGAAACCTTTCGCGTGATAGATCTCCTGCACCATCGTCATCTGGTCGGGAGGGTAGTCGTCGAGCAGGGAGAAGTTCCGCCGTTCAGCAGACGGAATCGGCGGATGGTCAGGAAAGCGCTGCCGCCAGGCACGGATGAAGCCGCCATCGAAATCGGCGAGGACGCCGTCGATGTCGAAGACGATGAACATGGGATCCATGTTACTGGTCGTGCGGGAATGCGCGGCTCGCCATCCGAAGCGACGGCGGAGCGAGTGACTTGCGAGGAGATGGTGAGCCCGGAAGGAATCGAACCTTCAACCAACAGATTAAGAGTCCGACGAGGGACGTTCGGCGGGGTTCGCGGTGGTTCCTCGTTCCGACGCAGCCGGTCAACAGGGTTCGTCTGAAGCGAGCTGGTCCGGCCTGCGCTGGGGTCGAAACTGGGGTCGCTCACATCGGGGGGGGGTGATTGGCATGTCGTTCAGTGTGATGGGATGCTGAGGATCGAGAACCAGACGGTCAATATCACCCCAATGCCGAACAAAGCGCCTGCTGCCCACGTGAGCAGATCCGAGAAGCGACCTAGATGGTTTGGTGAGGCATTGACACGATTGGGGTCACGCTAGGGGTCATGACAAGGGCCTAAGGCCTCTGCCGGTGCGTGATTCGATGGTTTTGCTAAGGAAATTGTGGTGAGCCCGCTCGGAATCGAACCGAGAACCAACAGATTAAGAGTCTGCTGCTCTACCAATTGAGCTACGGGCCCACGAGAAACGGTGGGGAAGTGCTGTGGTGCGCCCGGGAGGATTCGAACCTCCGACCTTTGGCTCCGGAGGCCAGCGCTCTATCCAGCTGAGCTACGGGCGCGCTATTCATTTCTTCCAAAAACCCAAACTTCCAACTTCTATCTTTCCACTTCCAACTTGCAGTACTGGTGCGCCCGGGAGGATTCGAACCTCCGACCTACGGGTTCGAAGCCCGGCGCTCTATCCAGCTGAGCTACGGGCGCACAAGACGATTAGCTTAACGTACTGAAACGCTGGGAGCCAAGAGCCAAAACCAACAACCGTGAAGGTTTTCGGCGTTGATTTGTATTTTAGTTTTGACTAAATTGCGGCAGTGCCGTTGCCCACGACCGCGCTGGTCGCCCTCGCCTCGCCCCGGCGACGCGAAATTCTGCGACTCGTCTGGGACGAGGAATGCTCCGCCGGCGACATTCACGCCGCGATGCCCGACGTGACCTTCGGCGCCATCTCGCTGCAGCTGAAATCACTCAGCGACGCCGGGCTCGTCGAATGCCGGCGCGCCAAGCAATTCCGCTACTACCGCGCGCGCAAGGATGCGCTCGCACCGGTCGCCGCCGCGCTCGAGCACATGTGGAACGACGCGCTGTGGAATCTCAAACTCGCTGCCGAACTCGAAGAATCCCGCCGCGGACCGCGCCCGCAACGCCGACGCCGCGGCAAAAGGAAGGACTGACCATGTCGTCACTGCCACCCCGTTTGGAAAACAGACTCGATCGTTCCGTCTTTATTCTCGCGAAGCCCGACACCGTCTTCGCCTTCTTCCAGGACAGTGCCCGCTGGTCCTCGTGGTGGGGCGCCGGCTCCACGATCGATCCGCGACCGGGCGGCAGGGTCTACGTCCGCTATCCCAACGCCGTTGAAGCCTCCGGCGAAGTGGTCGAGATCAGCGCCCCCCATCGCATCGTCTTCACCTACGGCTACGCGTCCGGTCAGCCGGTGGGACCGGGCGAGTCGCTCGTCACGATCACCTTGGCCAACGAAGCCGCAGGCACGCGCCTCACGCTCACACACGAACTCGCCGACGAGGCCGCGCGCGATCAGCACATCCAGGGATGGCGTTATCAGTTGTCGGTGTTCGCGAATCTGGTATCGAACGAACTGCACGCCAACGCCGCGCAACTGGCCGACGCGTGGTTCGCTGCGTGGGCCGAACCCGACGATGCGAAGAGGCATGCGGCGTTTGAGGCGATTGCGGTGAGCGACGTGCGATTCGGCGATCGATACAGCATGCTCGAGGGCGTGGAGGAGGTCACACTCCACGCCGGCGCTGCGCAGAAGTTCATGCCCGGCATGACACTGCGCCGCGAGGGCGACGCTCGCCATTGCCTCGGTACCGCACTCGTGAACTGGACGGTGCCAGGCCCCGAGGGCACGTTGCTCGCGCAGGGCACGAACGTGTTTACGCTCGGGGCTGATGGGAAGATCACAGCCGTCGTCGGGATGTGGCAGTGACAAGGCCGTCGGCTACGTATGTCGAGCTACTTGACCCTAATGTCCTGCGTCTTCTTCTCGCCCTCGACAACCGCGACCGACATCGCGGGACCGAGGGTCTGGCGCAAGAAGTTCAGATCAAACCAGCTATCCGGCTCCGCGTCGTCGAGCGCGATGAGCTTGTAGTCGCCGGCCGGCAGATCACGGAAGCTGAACTTGCCGTCGGTCGATGGCCGCGTTGAGAGAATGCGGCGGGACTGCGGCGTCCAGAATCGCTGGTCGGCCGAGAAAAGAATGATGGTGTAGTCACTCGTCGGTTTGCCCGACGAGTCTTGCAGCGTACCGGTCACTTCCGCCGGTTTGTTGGTGAATGTGGCCACCGCGTTCGCGATGTCTTCGTTCGCTTTCACTTCCAGCAGGAAGTCGAGCGCGTCGCGCGTCTCGATCTCAATCGACTTTGCGCGCCAGCCGCGCGGCGGCGCAATCGAGATCTTGTACTTGCCCGGCATCACGTCCGACACGCGGAAGTGTCCGTCGGCATCCACCTGGCCCAGTGCGGAGCCGCTGAGCACACTGCCCTGTGTGGTCGACGCGAGAATCACGCGCATCGTGGAGAAGTCGGTCGGCGCCTGGCCGGTGCCGTCGAACTTGATCTGACCGCTGACGCTCATGCCAGGCTGCAACGCGAGCGACACTTCATTCTTCACTCGGCCTTCGACGGCGACGTCGGCCTTGGCCCACTGTGGTGGCGCTGGCGGCCCGCTCGGCCCACTCGACGACCCGCGGCCCCCCGTGTCGATGCCCTGCGTCATCACCGTCATGCGCACCTGACCGCCGCTGTTGTCCATGGTGACGAACGTGGAGTTGCCCGATTTCGCCGTGACGGTGTATTGACCCGGCGCCACGCCGGTGAACGTGAAGCGACCGTCGGCGCCGGGGCGCGTCGTCTTCGCCGAGAGGCCGGGCAGCCCGGTGTTGCTGTCGCTCAACTCGACCGTCGTGCCCTGCACCGCGCGCAGATCGCCGAGCACGATGCCGGTGATCGTGCCGAGCGGCACGAGCTGTAATTGAATGTCGAGACCCACTTTCTCCTCGGCCGGTCCGAGTGCGACCGTCGATGCCGACATCGCCATGGTGGTGCTCGGGTAAAACACGGGCGCGTAGCCCGACGCGGGCGGGGTGTCGTTCGCGTTGCCGCCGAACGGCGATGCGATCTCCGAGGAGAATATCGCGCCACCACCGGCGCGGCCGCCCATCGCCAATGTGGTCGCTCGCTGCTCAATGCTCGCCAGATCGATCGATGACCCGCTGTCTTCGCGCGGTGTCGCCATCACGACGTAGTCGCCCGGTGTGAGCGTGGGAATCCGGTAGATCCCGCGATCATCGGTCGTGGCCGTGCCGGCGTTGACGAGCGAGCGCTCGCCGTTGCGATATGCGTAGCGCATCGCACGCACTTGCACGCCGAACGCCGGCTCACCGACGTCGTCCATGATCGTGCCAGTCAGGACGCCGCCTCGAGGAATCGCAAGATCGATCTTGCCGAGATGCTGTGCGTCCTTGAGTGACACCGGCGTGCCGGGGCGTCCGCTGCCCGGCTTCTTCTGTCCGTACACCGCTTCGAGATAGCCTGGCTTGCTGGCGCGCACGGTGAAGTCGCCGGCCGGCAGATCCTTGAATTCGTAGTTGCCCTGATCGTCCGACATGGTCGAGCGCGACATGGGTGATGTGCTGCTCTGCAGCCGCACCGACGCGCGTCGCATCGGGCGTCCGCCGCCGACGGATGAAATCGTGCCCGACAGCACGGCAGTGCCGGTCGGCTGCGGCGCCGCGCTCGTGTCGCGGGCTCCGCCCATCGGGGCAGGCGGGCGCGGCACGGTCTGGATTTGCTCGGCAGCAACGATCGCTGTCGCGACGGCGAGGAACAAAGAGAGGACAAGTGTTTTCATAGGTCGGGTCTCGTGCTTGTGACGGTCCATCGTAGCGGTCAGCTGTGTTCGAAAGTGGCCGATCCGGCCCTTTTGCGAAACCTTTACAAAGCGGCCATGCCGAGCACGTCGCTGGGCGTGAGCCCTCTGGCGCGGAGGTCCCGAATCCCGGTGTCGCCGTCAGATTTGCTGAGCTTCTGCGTGGCCGACTTCATGATGAGCGGATGGTGCATGAATGTTGCGGGTCTCTCGCGGCCGGCCATTCGCGCGAGGCGCATCTGGCGCCCCGTGGAGTCGATGAGATCCATCCCGCGAATGACGTGCGTCACACCCTGAAGAAAATCATCAATGGTGGCCGCCCACTGATACGTCCAGTTGCCGAGCCGGTCGCGGATCATGAGATCACCGCACTGCTCGGCCGGGCTCTGCGACTGTGGGCCGCACAGCAGATCCGTGAACGTCTCGACGCCCGGCTCAATCCGGATGCGCAGATTCACGTCCAGCCCGATCGGGATACCGCGATCACGGCAGGTGTTCGCGTACGGCGCGCCACCCACATCGGCGCGCGTGCAGGTGCATCCGTACACGAGGCCGCGACGGAGGAAGTCGCCCAGCACGCGCGTGTAGGCGTCACCGCGCTCGCTCTGTCGCGGCACCCTCTCATCCGGCACAAAGCCGAGCCAGTCGAGGTCCTCCAGAATCGCCGTCTCGAAATCCTGTCGCGAGCGCTGACGGTCGTGATCCTCGATGCGCAGCAGCACGCGGCCGTTGTGTGTGCGCGCATACGTCCAGACGCACAGCGCGTTGCGCACATGGCCGAGATGCAGAAACCCCGTCGGCGCCGGCGCAAAGCGCGTGACGATGCCGCTCATTTCAATGCGGCCAGGACGCGCGGGATGTTGACCGGCTTCAGCGTGCGCAGCGGCTTCCAGAGATCGCCGACCTCCGCAAATCGCGCCGGAGCGGTGCGAATCGTGAAGTCGCGTGGGTCCAACTGACGTGTCACTTCACTCCACCGCAGCGGCGTTGACACGCCGGCGTAGTCGCTCGCGCGAGCCGAGTAAGCCGTAGCGAGCGTCTTGCCGATGATGTTCTGCAGATAGTCCACGTAGATGGCGGCGCGCGCGCGCTTGCGCACCATGCGTTCAATCGTCGCGACCTTCGGATGCTTCGCCGTCACCAGCGTCGCCACCAAATGGCAGAGCAGTTGCCCGGTCTCGTATGACGTCTCTTTCGGCAGTGGAATATAGATGTGCAGGCCGCTCGATCCCGACGTCTTTGGCACGGCGGGAATGTGCAGTCGCTCGAGTTCATCGTGCACCCAGCGCGCCACATCCACCACATCACTGAACCGCGCGTCGTCGCCCGGATCCAGATCGATGGCTGCGTAGTCCATGTGCAGCGGATCCGACACACGCGAGAACCACGGGTCCTGCGAAATCGCCGCGAGCTGCGACATGTAGAGCAGCGTCGTCAGCGATCCGCCGATCAACCGCGGCTGGCCGCCGTTGCCATCGTCTTCGATCGGATCGATGTCTTCGTCGAGGGTCTCGCGACGCACGCCCTTTGGCGCCGGCTCGGGATGTCGCTGCTGGTAGAAGTACGGTTTCTCCACGCCATTCGGCGACCGCTTCATCACGAGCGGACGATCGTCGATCGCCGGCAAGATCATCGGCGCCACCTGGGTGTAGTAGCGAAGCAGCTCCCCCTTGGTGGCGCTGAGCTTCGGCCACAACACCTTCGCAAGATTTGTGACGCGCAGCTTGTCGCCGTTGGGGAGCTCAATCTCGCCATCGCGCTTCGTGCGCTCGAGTTCTTCGAGCTTTTCCAAGATGTGGCCGCCGGGCTTTCGCCCGGCAGACGGAGCGGCGGGCTGAAGCCCGCCGCCTACGACGGCATGAGATTCCCGAACCACCTCTGTCGGTGTCTTGTCATCCCGGAGTCCCAGATACACCGGCTGTCTGAGGTGGCCGTCTTCGGTCCATTCGATGAACTTCACTTCGCAGATGAGGTCGGGCTTGATCCAGTGGGGCGTTTCGTTGCTCACGACGCGATTGGTGAAGGGTGACTTGGTCGCGGTGCGCTTTGCGAAGAGGGCGGCAAGCCGGTCGAGTTCGTCTTGCGTGAACCCGGTGCCGACGCTGCCGCCGAAGATCAGATCTTTGCCTTTGCGGTAGCCGACGAGGATCGAACCGAAGTGGCTGCGCGACTGACGTGGTTCGGTCCAGCCGCCGACCACGAACTCCTGTTGCTGAAGCAGCTTCAGTTTTCGCCACGCTGGCGTGCGGCGGCCGCTGTGATAGAGCGACTGTCCGTCCTTGACGATCAGGCCTTCCCAGTTTTCTTTCTTCGCGCGCGCGAGCATGGCGGTGCCGTCGTCGGTCGCGATGTCGGAGAGGCGAATCAGGTCTTTGCGCTTCGTGTATTTGCCCAGTCGTTCCTGTAGCGCGATGCGTCGCGCGGCGAGGGGCTGGCCGCGGAGGTCGTCGTCGCCGTCGCGGAGGAGGTCGAAGACGAGGAGCGCTGCGGGTTGCTCGCGTTCAGCGCGCGCGATGTCTGTTTTGCCGGTGAGGCTGATGCGGTGCTGGATTTGCTGGAATCCGAGTGGCACGCCGGTGTGGCTCGTCGCGACGATCTCGCCGTCAATGAGCAGCGCCATGTCGAGCTTGGCAGTGATCTTGCGCAGCGCGTCGGCGATCGCCGGGAACTGCAGCGTCTTGTCGTTGCCGTTGCGCGAGTAGATGTGGACCTCGGGGCCGGCCGCGGTCGGGTTCATGTCGACGAGCGCGCGGATGCCGTCGTACTTCGGCTCGTAGATCAGCCCGTGCTGCGACACCGGCGGTTGGTCGGTCGACGCCAGCATCGGCCGCACCTGCGACGGCGCCTCGCGCCACTTCGGCATCCGGATACATTAAAACGACCCTGGAAATAAAGCCGGGAGTTAATTGCCAATTAACTCCCGGCTTTATTTCCAAGCACCCTGTGCACTGGTGTGCATTTTTGACCGGCGCTGTCCCGGGCTGTCACAGCGACCGATAATCCTGACTCAGGAGCATCTATGGCCGCGCGTCCCACATGGAAGGGTTATCTCAAGATCAGCCTGGTCAACATTCCGGTGCGCGTGTTTCCCGCCACTGACAGTGCGGCGACCGTCAGCTTCAACCAGATCCACCGCGAGTGCCGCGGCCGCATCAATCAGAAGAAGTGGTGCAACACGTGTCAGACCGAGGTCACCAACGACCAGATCGTCAAGGGCTATGAGTTTGAAAAAGGCAAATACGCCCTGATTGAGGAAGACGACCTCGCGAAGGTTCGGCCCGAGTCCACGCGCGTCATCAACATCATTCAGTTCACCGACGCGAAAGTCATTGACCCCGTCTACGTCGAGCGGCCGTACTACCTGGGCCCCGACGGCCAGGTTGCGGCCGACGCGTTTGCCGTCATGCGCGAGGGCATGGAAGGCAAGGCCGCCATCGGCAAGCTGGCCTTGTATGGCCGGGAATATCTCGTCGCCATCCAGCCGCGAGAAAACGGCTTTGTGATGTACACCCTGCGCCACGCCGCCGAAGTGCGTGCCATGAGCGCCATTGACGAATTGCAGATGGTGCCCGCCAAGATCAAACCTGACGAGGTGAAGCTCGCCCGGCAGGTGATCAGCAACTTCGAGAAGGAAGGCGACCTCACGCAGTACGAGGACGACTACCAGCGTGAGCTGCGGAAGGTGATCGACGCGAAGATTGCGGGCGAAGAAATCGCCGCGCCGGCCGATGAGGCTCCGCCGAAGGTGGTGAACCTCATGGAAGCCCTGCGTCAGAGCCTCGAGCGGGTCTCGGCCAACAAGAAGCGACCGGTCAAATCTGCGCAGACCGGAGGCAATGTGCGTTTAGTGGCCGCCGAGGCTAAGCACACTCCGAAGAAACGCGCCAGAGGGTGACAGAGTAGCCCCAGCCGTACTAGCATCATCACGTGGCGGAACAAACCAAGGTCAAGCTCGCCGGGCCGACAAGGCCCCTGGGGTCTCCGGATATCCCCCAGTTCCACCTGCCGACCGCCAAGGTCAGCGGGAAGGCGGTCTATACCCCCTATCTGTATGGATCCGCCTCGATCCAGTTTGCTGACAAGCGCCGCGGCGTCGACGAAGAGCGGAAAGTGGCTTTTCTCCTCCCGCTGGACCCAACCGCCAAGACCATCGATTGGGATCAGGCCAAGCCGACGCCGGTGACGCAGGAACAGCTCCTGCCCGCCCCGTCCGCCGCCGCTGAGTACTTGCCGCTGCCGCCAGGCGCGATGCAAACCAAAGTATTCACCCGCTGGGCCAAGCAGTTTGATCGCTGGCTCGCTCGCACACAGCGCGTGATGCTCCAGTCGAAGGCCGAGCCGCCGGAGGCGCCCGAGCCGGTCGAGATCCGTCCGAAGCGTGGCGGAGTGAGCGTCAATCTTGTTGCGATTGCGTGGGAACTGACAAAGAACGACTGATCAGGGCGCGCTAGAGCCTGATCCAGCCGAGGCGCACGGCGACGTAGGCGCCCACCGCCACCAACGCGGCGGCCACCGCCAAGCCAATCCAGAACGAGCCCCACGACTTCGGTGGCGGCGTGTCCATGATCAGCTCGAGATCCCCCTTGAAATCCGCCGGCTCGGCAGACAGCGTGAGATCCAGCTCTCGAAACACTTCATCAGAAATCGGTGGCCGGTCCAAACCAGTCGCGGCCGGCAGCGAGGGCTCCGGTAAGAAATCATCTGACAGCGACGGCATCGGCGCGCGTGGCGCGGGGCGCGGCGCCGCAACCGGCTCTGCCGTGGGGATCGCGGTGCCCGAAATCGCCTTCGCCGCGTGCGAAATCATGGCCGCCGTAATCGTGGTCACGCCGCCGGCGCGACCGAGCTCAAGCGCGCGATCGCACAGCAGGTTGATCCGGCGCGGCAGTCCATCCGACAGATCTGCAATGCGCGCGATCGCGTCGTTGTTGAACGCCACCGCGCCTTTGCCGCCGGCAATCGCAAGCCGATGGCGCACATAGGCGTCGATATCACCGTCGGGCAGCGGCGGAAGCGACATGCGTCGCGAAATTCGATCGGCCAGCGCGCGCATGGCGTCGCTCTGCAGCGTCTCGACGAGCGCGGGCTGACCGACCAGCACGATCTGCAGCAGGCGCCGGCCGTCCATTTCCATCGAGCCGAGCACGCGAATCTGATCCAGCACTTTCGGTGACAGGCTCTGCGCCTCGTCGATGATCACGACCGCATACGAATTGAGCGGCACCAGCGACCGCAGGAATTCCTCCAGGGTGTCGAGGAGCTGCGGCAGGTCGGCCCGCGCGAATGCGCCGTTGCGAATGTCATCGCGCGACACGAGGCCGAAGTCGCGCAGGATCGTGCGCAACACCTCGGCATCCGTCATGTAGGGATTCAGAATCAGCGCCGAGAACGCGCGTTGCCCGAGCGCATCAATCACTGCACGGCACAACGTCGTCTTGCCCGTGCCGGTGTCGCCCGTGAGGAGCAGGATGCCCTCACGACGTCGCAGGCCGGTCAACAACTCATCGAACCCTTGACGATGCGCGGCGCTCAGGTACAGAAAGCGCGGATCGGTCGTCAGCGAGAACGGCTGTTCACGCAGCCCGTAGTACGTCTCATAAGGCGGCTCGTCATGGCGGTCCGGTGGAGGCGTGGGCTGCACTGGTGCGATTATATAGACCAGTCCTATGTCCCGCGTCCAAAGTGCCAAGCCAGGTGTGTGGACCTTCATTGGCCTGAACGTGCTGCTGTGGATGGTGATGACCGCCATCCTGCTGGTGCTACCCGATCAGCTCGAGCGTTGGATCGACTTGTCGGTCGGCCGCGCGATCGCGTGGGCCGTGGCCGGAGCCATCTGGGTCGTCGCGATTGAACGCCAATGGCAAGCTCGCATGGGCGCCCTCGCCAGATTTCCGCTGCAGGTGTTGTTGTGGGTCAGCTCAGCGCTGGTCGCGATGTGGATTAGCGACCAATTCAGGTTTTGACCTGAACGTCCAACTTCTATCTTTCAAGTTTCAACTTCTTATTGGGGTGGACGACGGGGATCGAACCCGCAACGTCCGGCGCCACAGGCCGGTGCTCTACCATTGAGCTACGCCCACCACGAGTGAGACAGACAGATAACTCTATCAGTGAATCCGGGTGTCTGGCTATCTTCGTCCGCGGCCTCGGAAGCCGAAGGGGCCGCCGCGGCGTTCCTTCTGAAATTCATCGAGCTTCTTGGACTGCTCGGGCGTGAGCAGTTTCGCGATCGCGTCGTTGAGCGACTGCTGCTCGTCTGAAAATTTCTTTGAGACTTCTTCCTGCAGGGTGCGCAGGCGCGGCCGGCTCGCGTCGATGACGGCGGTGATCTTCGTCTTCTGATCGGCGGTCAGTGTGAGCGCCTGATCCAGTTCGCGCACGAAAGCTTCGGTGGGCGGGCCGTCTTGTCCACCCGGGCCACCGCGACCGCCTCGGCCACCGCCCGGGCCACCGGGCACGCCGCCGTCGCGGCCGCTGCCCATGCCACGACCGCCTGTGTCCCCTGGGCCGCCACGGAATCCGGTGCTCGGACGATGGCTCCATCCCATCGCGCGATCAAGCGCCACGCCCGACGCGACACCGGCCGCGAACAGGATGACGACGAACGCAGAGAACCAGACGTGGGTGCGGTTGATCATGATGGTCTACTTCTCTTTTTTCTCGGGTACGTAGTTCGACAGCGCGTCTTCCGGATTCGCGTGGAGCAGCAAGGTCACGAGTGTGTCTTCCGACACGTCACCGGTCCAGAGCGCCGAGGCGACCGACGCGGGCGTTTCGGTGGATGTTGCGGCGATATCCGAGGTCGAGGTCGTGTCGACCGCTCGGATCAACAGAACGGCCACTACGGCAATTGCGGCGGCGACTGGTGCCACCCGCAATGACCAGACGCGCCAGTTGATGTTGAGGCGATCAATCCATGGCTGTTCGGCTTCGAGTGTCGCGCGGATGGCCGCCGAGAGGTCGCGCACCGGCAGAATCGGGCGCGCCATCAGCAGGGCGCGCATCTCGCGTTGTATCGCCAACAGCGTGCGGCAGTCCGCGCACAACGTCAGATGCGCGTCGAGTGTGCGGCGTTGGTCGGCCGACAACGAGTCGTCGGCGGCCTGGGCAATCAATTCGTCAAATCCGTGCATGGTCATCTCAACAATTCCCGGAGGCGTTGCCGTCCCCGAAATATCCTCGACTCCACCGTGCCGAGCGGCACATCCAACTGCTCGGCGATCTCCCGGTAGTCGAAGCCTTCCACGTCTCGCAGCAGCACCGCCTCGCGTTGCTCCATCGGCAACTCGGCCAACGCGCGGTCGATCCGATCGCGATCGACGTGCCGGTCTTCCGGGCGCGTTTCACCCACCGGGTCCATCGACTCTTCCGTGCCAGGCACCGGAGCATCCAGGCTCACCGCGCTCAACCCGGCGTGGCTCCGTTTCTTCTCGAGCCACGTGCGAAACACATTCGTCGCGATCTGGTAGAGCCACGTCTTGAAACTGCTCGTGCCTCGAAACCCCTTCAGACTGCGGTAGGCGCGGAGGAAGGCGTCCTGTGCCAGGTCCTCGGCGTCGCTCTCACTGTTGGTCAGGCCCCGGAGATACCCCACAAGCCGGGTCTGATGACGCCGGACAAGGGCCTCGAAGGCGGCAATATCGCCATCAGCTGCGGCCGTGACGAGGTCGCGGTCAGCGTCCACTCGTCAGCTCACATTCATAGACCGGGTCATCCCACTGAATATTCCGGGTGTTTCTCACCGACGCACCGCACGCACGACGACGCCAACCGGCTGATTGTCGAGAAAGACCCGGGCGCGGAGGATCAGATTGCCCGCCGGGGCGGCCGCGGGAACGGTCAGGGTGCCCCGTGCGAGGCGCCGGTCGGCGGCTGAGGTGGCGCCGATCCCCATGTCGGCCGCCGCCAGCGCCGGGCCGTCAACCGTCGTGGCCAGTTCCAGCCGGGCCGACGGCGTGCCGGCCAGCAGCGGGACGTTGTAAATCTCGAGGAAGCCCGTGATCTCGGTCGCCGAGGCAAAGTCGAAGCGCGGCGCAAACGCGCCGTTCGCGAGTCGTCCGGCCATCAGGCCGGAGAGCTTGAGAGGGCCGGCGTCCGTCAACTGGGCGTCGAGTGGCACATCGACAGCGCCACGGCGCCCGATCGCGTCCCCCGCGGCGACGCGGACCCGATAGCGACCCGGCAGCACCGACCCGGCCGTGACCAGGGGCGCCCCGGCCAGCTCTTGCGCGTCGGCGACCCATTCGGCACCTTGTCCGCCGCTCTCGCTCACAAGCGCGAAGGCCGCCGACTCCAGCGCCGCCGTGCCCAGCGTCTCGGTCATGACGATGACCTTGACCTGACCGGCGTCGGCGCCGCGAAACGCGAAGGCGGTCGCGCGCAGCGGCAGGTCGCGATAGCTGCGGATGTTGTCGTGGAGCAGGCCTGAGAGCGGCGAGCTGTCTGCCGCGGTCTTGGTGGTGGCGGTCGGTCTGTTGATCTGAAATCCGGAGCGGGCTTTGAGCGTGACGTTGGGCCGGTTCAGCGTGATCTGAATCTTGTGGTATTTGCCGTCGCGCTCCTTCTCGGTCGGCTCGAAGCCGACGAGGTAGTAGGCCGACGTGGCGGTATCGATCTGGGTCATCACCGTGTCGACACGCGCGGACGGGCGGAACAGTTCGCCGCCGGTGACGCCGGCAACGTTCTCGAGCCCGGTCATCTCCATCGCGACGTCGCCCGCCTCATCCGCCGGCGCTCGTCGTCGTGCCGCATCGGCCAGCGGACGATTCGCTTGCACCACGAACATCCGCACGCGCGCGAGGTCGGCCGCTTGCCCGAGTTCGATGAGGTCGCGATCGACGTCGGGTGTCGAGATCAGGCGCTCCGAGACGAAGATCAGCGACTTCGTGCCGTCGAGTGCGCCGAGGCCGCTGATGAAGTTCGACAACGCGCGCACGGTGTCACGCGCACTGTTGGTCACCTCGCGGCCCCAGTCGCGCGCATCGTTCTTGAGCGCCGGCACACAGACCGCGAGCGTCTCGTGCACGCACTCGCGATCGACCATTTCATTGACGATGTTCTCGGTGAAGCTGTCGCTGCCTCGCGACAGCGTGGCCAGCGCTTCCTTGATGCTGAACTCGAAGCGCGATGATGCGCGGGGCGCGTGTCCCGAGACGCGGGCGAGCGCCGCGCGCGCCAGAGCACGGTTGGTGGAGAGGTCCGCTTCCACGCGGCCGCGCGGCAGCGTCACGACCGCGACGCGATCTTCAGGCGCGAGACGATCCAGGAGGCGCGTGGCCGCTTCGATCACCTGCTTCTCGTTGCCCGGATGAATCTGTTCCTGATCGACGGCGAAGATGAACGTGCGTCCTTTGGGATCCGTGTTGGTGGCGAACGGCGCAGGGACCACGACGGCGGGCGTCGCTGACGCCGCGACCGGGGTTCGATTCGGATCGGCGAGTCGCACCAACTGCACCGACTCGAGCGCGCGCACCTTGCCGTCTACGCGCAACGTGAAATCTTTCACCGTGAGGTCGCCAACCGGCAGACCCTTCGGGTCGGTGGCGAGCACATCGATCGAGACCAGTTCAGCTGCCGACTTGAATGACGTCTGTCGAGCAAGGAGCGCTGGGCTCATCACACACAGGATCACGGCCGCCGATCGGAAGATCTTGGTCACAGATGCACTGATTCTGTAATCAAAGCGGCTCAGCGCACAACTGTAACTACTTGCCGCACAGCTGTTTGCCCTGACCCCGATCCGGTACCGTCCTTGCTCTGGATGACCGTCGATGCACATCGGATCGCGTCGATCCTCGGGCTACTCGGCTATTGAACTGCTTGTCGTGCTGGCGCTGACCGGCACGCTGGCCGCGGTGACCGTGCCGGTATCGATGTCGATGGTCGACGACTATCGCATCAGCGGTGATGCCCACGATGTGTCGAACTCGGTGGCCGTGGCCAAGATTTCGGCTGCAGCGCAATTCACGCGGTCGCGCCTCTATGTGAATCTGGCGGCCGGTACATTCCGGGTCGAGGTCTGGCAAAAGACGGGCACGCCGAATTGGGTCGCTGACGGCGGCACGGCGCGGCTGGCCGCCGGCGACCGATTCAGCGCGGGCTCGATTGCCGTGCCGCCACCCAACTCCCAGGCGGCCGTCAGCCAGGCACCTGCCTGCCGCACCAATGCCGGCGTGGTCATTGCCAACACCGCGTGCGTGCTTTTCAATTCGCGCGGCATTTCAATTGATGAGGCTGGCGCGCCGTCCGCGCTGCGCCTGTTCTACGTGTCTGGCCCCACCGCCACGTTCGCCGTCGTCGTATTCGGCACGAGTCAGGAGCAGGTGTGGCGCATCTCACCTGGAGGCGGCACGTGGCGTCAGCAGTAGATTCGGCGGAGGCCGGTGTGTCGCTTATCGAGACCATGGTCGCGCTCGCGTTGCTGCTCGTCTCGGTCGCCGGTCTTGGGTCGATGGGCATCATCGGGATGACGACCACCGAAAATCAGGGACATCTCGCCGCGCGAACGACCGAGTACGCGCAGGACAAGATGGAGCAGTTGCTCGTGCTCGCCTACGGAGACACCACGAGCGACACACGCGTGTTTCCGGCCGCGGCTGCAGGCGGTACCGGCCTCGCGATTGGCGGCAGCGCAAATGCGGCGACGCCGGTGAATGGCTACGTCGACTATCTGGATCAGAACGGCAATCTGCTCGTCGCCGGCGTTGGCGCTCCCGCCGGCTGGTTCTACAAACGCGTCTGGTCGGTCGCGAGTCCGTCGGCCAATTTGAAACAAATCTCCGTCACCGCCACCGTGGCCTCGTCGCTCGGCCGCAAGCAGACGCCGTCGGCCACCGTCACGGTCCTCAAGACGTTTCCCTTCTGAGATGACCCGGTCGCCCACGTTCCATCGCGCGCATGCGGAGTCGGGTTTCTCGCTGCCCGAGTTGCTCGTGTCTGTGATGGTGCTCGTCAGCGTCATCGGCACGGTGACGAGTCTCCTCTTGCAGATGGCCAACGCGCATCGCACCGTGTGGAATCGCACGCAGATGCACAGTGCCGTGCGCGGCGCCACTGAACTCCTGCAGCAGGAAGTCGGGCAGGCCGGGTTGGTGGCGCTGCCCGGTGCGCCGACGCTGTCGGCCGCCGTGGCCACCGGCACCCAGGCGGTCATCGTCAGTTCGGCGTCGGGCATGTTTGTCGGCGAGCAACTCTCGATTGACACCGGATCGAATCAGGAAACGGTCACGCTGACCGCGGTGGCCGGCAATCAGATCACGGCCGCCTTCACCGGCGCGCACGCGGCCGGCGCCACCATCATCGCGGTGGGGGGATTTGCGAGCGGCATCGTACCGGCGTCGACGGCGAATGGATCTACGGGCAGCGTGCTGAAACTCTTCGGCGATGTGAACGGCGACGGCAACATGGTGTACGTCGAGTACACCTGCAACACGGCGAATCACAAGCTGTATCGCAACGTCATGCCGTGGAATGTCGGCGCCAAGCCGGCGCTGTCGACGGCCATCGTGCTGCTCAGCAACATCGTGCCCAATCCTAACGGTACGCCCTGCTTCACGTATCAGACCGCCATCGTCGGCGCCAATACCTACGTCACCGACGTGGCGATCACGCTGACGGTGCAGACGCAGGACATCGATCCGATCACGCGACAGTTTCAGACCGAGACCAAGACGCTGCTGAATGTGTCACCACGCAACGTGTTCAACGTGTGGGAGTTGGCCAGCATCGGCGCCACCAACCGCATTCAACCGATGCCGGCCAGCGTGCAGGCGCTGCTGCAATGACGACCTCTCGCACGGAACGCGCGGCACGCAATGGATCGGAAGACGGCATCGCGCTCGTGTTGGTGCTGCTGTTTGTGCTCGCGATGTCGTCAATCGGCGCGTCGATGATGGTGCTGTCACAGACCGAGTCGCTCGGCAGCCAGAATTATCGAATGATGTCGCAGGCGCGCTACGGAGCCGAGTCGGGTGTGCATCGCGCGATCAACTACCTCATGAACAGCTATGCGCTCCCGGGTGGCGCTGGCGACCCCCTGGCCAACTACAACATGGCCGTGTCTCCAGTGACGTACCTCGGTCAGCCGGTCGTGCTGTCGTCGATGGTGAGCGTGGGCGCGAACTATCCGGCGGCTGCAACGAGCACGGCCTTCGCGGCCGCCGTACAGGGCACGTTGCCCGGCGGCGGTACCGCGGTGCAGTACTCGGCGGCGGCGACGCTCGTGTCGATGCGTCAGATCCTCGCGTATGGCGCGGGCACGAGCACGGTCGTTCAGACGTGGCGCATCACCGGCGCGGGCGGCATCGTGGGAGTGCGCAACGCCACGGTTGAGGTGACGTCACTGCTGGAAACGCAAGTGGTGCCGACACACACCTACGCCGCGTTCGCGACCAATGCCGGTTGTGGTGCGCTCAGTTTCAACGGCGGCGTGACCACCGACAGCTACGATTCGCAGTCATTCACCCTTGTGGCCGGCAAACCCGCCACGCAACCGCAGGCCGGCGACGTCGGCACGAACGGCAATCTCACCGAGGGCGGCGGCACGCTCGTCAATGGCTCGCTCTCAACGCCACGCAGTGGTGTCGGTAACTGCAAGGCCGGCGCGGTCGATGCCCTCACGCTCAATGGCGGCGCGCAACTGACCGGCGGCATCGTGCAGTTGCCGCAGGCGGTTGCCTACTCACCCCCCGCCCTGCCGAATCCGCTGCCGCCGACGTCGAACATGAATATTCAAGCGAACTCGACGTGCGCCACGGCGGGCATCGCGGCTGGTGTGTGCGCCGGCGCCGGCGGTGTGTTGACGATCACGCCGGCCGGTGCGGTGGTCTCACTCGGCAATCTCCGCCTCACCGGTGGCTCCACCATCCATCTGGCGGCGGGAACATACAACGTCAACAGCGTAACGCTCGCCGGTAACGCGCGCCTCATCATCGACTCGGGTCCCGTCGTGATGAACGTTGCCGGCGTCGGGCAGAACACGGTCATTGACTTCACCGGGGGCACCATCTCGAACGGCACGTTCCGTCCGAGCGACTTTCAGATCCAGTACGCCGGCACCGGCGGAATGAGCCTCAACGGCGGCACATCATCGGCGGCGCTCGTGTATGCGCCAGCCGCCGCGATCAACCTGTCGGGTGGCGCCGACTTCTTCGGATCCGTTCTGGGAGCGACCGTCGTGGTCTCTGGTGGCACGAAGATTCACTACGATCGACATCTCGCCCAGACCTTCTTCACGGTCGGCAACGCGATGCTGAATACCTTCAGCTGGAAGAAATACTAGAGCGCATCGTAAGATGGCGGCCACCGTATGTGGTTGCTCATCAAGATCGCTGTCACCGCACTGACCCGCAACGGCATGCGCACGGCGCTGACGACCATGGGGATTGCCATCGGCATCGCCGCCGTTATCGGCACCGTGGCCCTCGGCGAGGGTAGCGCGCAGCAGGTGCACAAAGACCTCGTCAACCTCGGCGACAATTTCGTCTGGCTCGAGAACGGCAGCTCGAATGTCGGCGGCGTGCGCACGGGCGCCGGCGGCGTGTCGAAGCTCACCGAAGACGACATGAAGGCGATCCTGGCGGACGTGCCCGAGATCGCGCGTTGTTCGCCGCAGGTCGATTCGCGCGCCCAGCTCATCTACGGCAATCAGAACTGGAGCACGCAATTCCGCGGCGTCTCGCCGGAGTTCACACAGATTCGCAGCTGGCCGGTGGAGCAGGGGACGGGCTTTACCGACTTCGACATCCAATCGTATGCACGCGTGACGGTGCTCGGCAGCAGTGTGGCCAAGGTGCTCGCGCCGGACGGCGACATCATTGGACAGACGATCCGCATCGGTCGCGTGCCGTTTGTGGTGCTCGGCGTGCTCAAGGCAAAGGGCCAATCGAGCACGGGGCAGGACCAGGACGACTTTCTGATCATTCCTTACACGACCGTCATGCGCACGCTCAAGCGCCAGATCTATCTCGACGACGTGCTGTGCTCGGCGCGGGCGACCGAGGAGATCCCGGTGGCACAAGCGAAGATCACGACGCTCATGCGTGAGCGGCATCGCATCGTGGACGGCAAGGCCGATGACTTCAACGTTCGATCCCCAGACGAGGCCATCAAGATTCGTGAAGAGACGACGCGGCAGTTGGGGTTGATGATTTCGTCAGTGGCACTGGTGTCACTCGTGGTGGGTGGCGTCGGCATCATGAACATCATGCTGGTCTCGGTCACGGAGCGCACGCGCGAGATCGGTCTGCGAATGGCAATTGGCGCCCGGCAAGGGGATGTGCAACTGCAGTTCATTCTGGAGGCGCTCGTGCTCGGCCTGATGGGCGGCGCGCTGGGCGTCGTCATCGGCATCGTGGGATCCACAATGCTCACCGACAGCCTCGGCTGGCCGATGGTGGTCTCCTGGCGAACGATCGCCGTCGCGGTGGCCTTCTCCTGCGGCATTGGACTGGTGTTCGGTTACTACCCGGCGCGCCGCGCATCGCAACTGGATCCAATCGAGGCTCTCCGCGTCGAGTAACATCACGACATGAGAATCTCGTCGTCGCTTGCCGTCGCCCTCTTGATGTTCACAAGCGGTGTTGCGGCACAGACACCGGCCATACCCGCGCCCTATCAGGCCGTGCTCACGTCGCTCGGTCGCGCGGGCGACTTCAAGGACGGCGTCCTTAAAGTCAATCTGCCGCGCACCGATCTGAAGGTGACGATCAACGGCAAGGCCGTGCCGACGGGCCTGGGCTTTGGCGCGTGGCTGGCACTGACCGAGGGTGATCACGGGATGTCGGTGATGATGGGCGACCTCGTGCTCACCGAAGATCAGGTCAACCCGGTGATGTCCGCGATTCTCGACAACGGTCTTGAAGCGACCGCGCTGCACAACCACTTCTTCTGGGAGCAGCCACGCATTTTCTACATGCACGTGCATGGTCACGGCACACCAGCGGATCTGGCCAAGCGCGTGAAGCCGGCCATTGATCTCATGATGCGCGGCGTGACACCGCCGCCTGCGCCTGCGCCGACCCCGGCACCGCCAGCCGCGCCGGCGATTGATGGCGCCGCGCTCGCGAAGATCATCGGCACAGTCGGTGAGCAGAACGGCGCCGTCTACAAGATCACCATTGGCCGAGCCGACCTCAACGTGAAGGAAATGGGCGCCATCGTCAACGCACGCATGGGCCTCAACACCTGGGCCGCCTTTACCGGGACGAGTGACGATGCGATCGTGGCGGGCGATGTGGCGATGCTCGGCCCGGAGGTGACACCAGTGTTGACAGCGATGCGCAAGGCCGGCCTGAACGTCGTGTCACTGCACCATCACATGATCGGCACGCAGCCCGAGATCTACTTCATGCACTACTTCGGCCAGGGTCCGGCGGCGACGCTCGCGGCCGGCGTGAAATCCGCCATCGCACTGCTCGGCAAGTGATCGGTCGGCTCGCGCCCATCGCGATCTCGCTGGGCGCGGCCATCCTGTTCAGCGCGAGAGCGATCTACGATCCAGATCTCTTCTGGCATCTCGCGCAGGGCCGCGATGTGCTCGCCGGCCACATCGTTCGCGCGAATCTGTTCAGCGCCACAGCGTCCGCATATCCGCAGCACTACACCTCCTGGGGATTTGAGGCCGCGCTCGCGTTTGTCGCGGGCCACACCGGGCTGGCCGGCATCGAAGTGGTTCAAGGCGTACTCGTCGCCGCCGCGCTCCTGATGCTCTACGCGTCTGCGCGGGTCCGGCACTCGGTGGTCGCCTCGACGGCCGTGCTTCTGCTCAGCCTGTTCGTGATCGAGCCGCGCGCGATGCCGCGGCCGTACCTCGTCTCGCTCATCGGTCTGGCGGCGTGCGCGTTCGCAATGGAGCGATGGCTGCGCGATCGTGTGATCAACCCCGTGCCGATCGCGATCGTCATGCTGCTGTGGGCGAATCTGCACTCGGAAGCCGTGCTGGGCGCGGCCTTCATCGGCATGGTCGGCGTCTGCGAATTCGCGTGGCCTTCGCAGCTCACGCGCGCGATGTCGGCGCGTATCGTCGGCGCTGGTGCGCTGTGCCTGCTGGTGACGTTGGCCACACCGTACGGCGTTGGGATGTGGCGCTATCTGGTCGAGAACGCATTTGTGCCGCAGGTGCTCCGCATCGCGGAACTGCAGCCGCCGACGCCGCAGACCTATCCCGCGTTCTTTGCGTGGCTCGCCATTCTGGCGGCGGTGTTACTGTCGCAGCCCAAGCGTCTGTGGATGTGGGAAGGCGCGGTCGTGCTGGTCTTCGCCGCGCTGGGGCTGCGCTACATTCGCTTCACGCCCCTCGTGGTCTTTGCCACCGCGCCGATCCTCGCATCGCGCATCGACGCGCTGATCGCGCGCGGTTGGGATCGTCGCGCGGTGATCACGACTGTGGTGGCCATCATGGCGGTGACAATGCCCGCATCGCCGTTGCGGATGGCGCGCGCGTGGCGCGTGGGTGCTGACGCAATGGCGCCGCCCGATATCTTTTCTACGGACGCGATTCTATTCGCTCGCGCGCACGGGCTGTCGGGTCCCGTCTTTAACAGCATGAATCTCGGCGGCTACCTGTCGTGGATGTTGCCCGAGGCGCGCGTGTTTCAGGACAGCCGTCTGCAGGCGTATCCCGCGGAACACTTCACGGCCATTCTCGACGCTGCGCAGTCGCCCGAAAGATGGCGGCAGCTCGTCAGGGGCGTGGATTGGGCGATAGTGTCACTCGCGCGCCCGAACGAACTCTCGGGCGTCGGCAAATTCACCGACGCCGAGTGGGCGTCGGTGTTTCGCGATCGTGCGGTGGAAATCTACGTGCGGCGTAAGTGAGGTACGTAGGGCGGGTTGGTCCCCAAACCCGCCGACCAAGCTATTTCACGTTGATCGTCAGCGTCGCCGTCTTCTTGTTACCCTTCTTGTCAGCCGCCGAACACGTGACCGCCGTCGCGCCCATGGGGAACATCGAGCCAGACTTCGGCGCGCAGGTCACTGCGACCGGTCCGTCCACGTTGTCGATGCCGTAGGCCGTGTATTTCGCGATCGCGCCGTCAGCTGACGTGGCCGTGACGTTCTGGCTGCCTGACGTGCGAATGGTCGGCGCCTTGGTGTCCACCGGCGTGCACCCACCAGACGCGCATTCGTTCGGGTCCTTGCAGCCGTAGTAACCATCGCCCGTGAAGTCGGCACTGCACGCGCCGCAGGTGCGCGAGCCCGGCGTGTTCGTGCAGGTCACGTTCGGGTCGCATTCGCCGTTATTAAACTTGCACTCGTCCACGTCCTGACATTTCCCGGCCGCGTCCGGAATGAAGCCCGGACCGCATTCGCCGGCCTGCGCCTGGCTCATCACGATCTCAGATCGCACACCCTCCGGCAGCGGCGACCGCAAGCCAAGACTCAGGCCCACGACAGCAACGATTCCGACGGCGGACTGAACCAGCCAATTGAGCGAGCGCGGAGAGGAGGACATGGGCAAATGATATCGCGGCCTGCCGGAATCTGAGCGTAGGCTGAAGGTGAGGTGGTTCTGTGACTGGCGGCGTGACGGCGTTCTACCTGTTTGATGTCGCGCAAGAGATTCGACTACCGGCCCTGCGGACAGTGCTCGAGGGCTGTGTCACCAACGCCACCCTGACCGACAAGACGCCCGGTCAGCCCAAGCTCCACTACATCCAACCCCCGCTCGTCGCTGACGGGGCCGCCCTCGGATGGTCGGACCTCGATGGGTTTCGTGTGCGATTCAAGTTCTACAGCTACGGCGTCGTGTCGGTGATGCTGACGCGCGACTTCAGCGGCACGTGGAGCGACCTGGTCGCCCTTGGCCAGGATCTGATTGAAAGCGAGCCGCTCGAGACACATGCGACCGCCGCGTGCCGGGCGGTGGTGGATCGGATCGGGCCCGCACTCGTTGGTGCGCGTTCCGCGTGGCTGCAGGAAGACTATCTGGTCTTTGCGATCACCGCGCTTGACGCCGCATCCACGGCCGACGACGTTGTGAGCGGGCACGGCGCCGACATCGCGCAGCTGTTGCGCGGCGAACGCCAGCCGCTCAGTGCCCAGGAGCGCGACGAGGTGTTGCGGCATCGAATGTCGTACCTCGCCGACGATCTTGTGGTGCCAGCCTGGAACGCCGCCTTTGTGCTCGACACTGCGGCCTCAGTGCCCCCGATTCTCGAGATTCTGGAATTCGCCAATTCGCAGCTGCTCGAGTTCTGATATCACGACGAGCAGCTCGAGACCGAGCTCACGCGCGCCTACGGCGAACTGCAGCAGCCGCGCCTGATGGATCGCTGGACCGGTCGTCGCCATCGCCGCGCGGCACGCCGACTACAGGCCGTGCTCATCGACGTGAACGAGCTGACAGACCACGCCGAGAACGCCGTGAAGTTCGTTGGCGACATCTACGCCGCGCGGCTCTTCACGCAGGTGTCTGCGCGGTTGCAACTCGACGAATGGAAGCGAAATGTTCAGGAGAAGTTGAAGACGCTCGACGACATCTATCGTTTCGCGGTCGAGCAGACCGGGATGGCGCAGGCCAACATTCTTGAACTGGCTATCGTTGCGATCATGATCATCGAGCTGTGGCTGCTGATGGCCGGGATCATGAAATAGAAAAGGCCGGGCCTGAAGGCCCGGCGTGTTGAGTCTACTTGCCCGCTTTGGTAATCGGCGTGACGACGGCTTTGCGAATCCACACATGGCCGTGGTCGCCCTGAATCATGAGCGGACCAGGCGCGAGTTCGTCGTTGTCGAGCGTGCCGCCCGTGACACCGCCAATGACGACGTTGTCGTGAACCTTCACGCCGTTGAGCGTCACAGTGACGTGGTTGCCGACGAGGATCGCTTCCATCGTCTGCCACTCGCCCGGGGCTTTGCTCGCGAGCTTCGCCGGCGGCGTGCGGCCGTAGATGGCCGCCTGCGTCAGGTACTTCTCGGTCGTCGTGTCGGTGAGATCGTCGAGCACCTGGATTTCGTAGCGACCGCGGAGGTAGATGCCGCTGTTGCTCTTCGGCTCCAGCTTGTATTCCACCGACACCTTGAAGTCGGTGAACTTCTGCTTCGATACGAGGTTGACGCCACCCGGAACCGGGTTGGCGAGCAGGTGATCGGCGTCCACCGTCCAGTTCACCGGGCGGTTGCCCTGCGAGCCCCAGATCTCGTCGAGCGGCTTGGCGACCGCCGCGTCGTAGAGCACGACCGGTGCGCCGTATTCGTGTTTGCCGCTCGCGTTGCCGGCCGGGAACACTGGCGGACGCACACCGGCGAAGTTCACCGTGCGCGGTGCAGGCGGCGGCGTTGCCGGCGCCGGAGCACCGGCCACGAGTGGACGCGGCAGCGGCGTGTACGAGCCCACCAGTTTGCCGTCAACAACCTTCGCGTGGAATTCCGGACCGCTCGGCTTCTCAGCCGTACCGCCGGCCTGGAAGATCAGCTCGTTGTTCTCGATCTTCACCGCCGTCAGCGGAATCGGATGCCCGGTTCGGTTGAGAAACAACGACGTCAGCTTGCCGCCGTCATTCTTCAACTCGAGCCAGAAGATCTGATTTGAGTCCGCGCCGGTGCCCGCGATATTCCACGTGCCGAGGAACGGATTCGATTGTGCGCGCGGTGTCGCTGCGGCGATCAAGATCGCCACAGCGAGCAGCAGAGTGCCCTTCAGCAATTTCATACGAGTTCAAATCCTTTGCGATATTCCCGCGTGAGGAACTGGTTCGCTGCTTCGTTGTTGGTGATCTTCATGTTGGCGCCGTCGTACATGAGTCGCGTGCCGGCGCGCATGGACGCCACGCCGAGCAGCATGATCTCGGTGAGGTGCGCGGCGTACGAGAACGGGCTCGAGATCGTGTCGGTGCCTTTGATCGCGTTCGCCCAATTCATCTCGTGTGCCTGGTTGGGCACGCGGATGGTCTTCTCGGTCGGCGCGCCGAAGTCGTTGTGCAGCTCCACCGGCAGCAGACGCGGACGCGCGCCGTACGTGTTCTGCAGCATCTTGCCCTTGCTGCCGACGTAGAGCACGCCGCCTTCGCCTTCGAGCTTCACTTCGCCCATCTCGAACGGCTTCGGTGGTGTGAGGCCGCCGTCGTACCAAGTGAGCTTCACGGCGGGCATGCCCGCGCGCGCCGGGAACTCGTAGTGTGTCGTCGTCGCATTCGGGTAGCTGACGCCGTTGAACGGCGTCGACACCGTTTCGATCGACGTCGGCAGACCGAGCTTCAAGCCCCACACCGGATGATCGATGAGGTGTGCGCCCATGTCGCCGAGTGCGCCCTGGCCCCAGTCGACCCAACCGCGCCAGTTAAACGGATGGTAGAGCGGGTGGTAGTCGACGTTCGGCGCGGCCCCGAGGAACAGATCCCAGCGCAGGGTCTTCGGCACTTCCGTGCCGTTCTTGGCGAACGCATCGGCGAGGCGGCGCTGAATGCCGGCGTTGTTCCACGCGAGCTTCGACATGTCGCCATCAAACTTCGCCGGACGCGGAATGCCTTGCGGCCAGAAGGCGAGCGGGCGATTCGTCCAGACGTGCACTTCTTTGATGTCGCCGAGCACGCCCGACGCCAGATAGTCCTGTCCGCGCCGCGCGTCGTCCTGCGAGTGGCCCTGATTGCCCATCTGCGTGACGACTTTCTTGTCGATGGCCTTCTTCGCGAGGTGGCGCGCTTCAACGACCGACCAGCACATCGGCTTTTGCACATACACGTGCTTGCCGAGGTCCATCGCGGCGGACGCGATCGCCGCATGCATGTGGTCTGGCGTGGCGACGACGACGGCGTCGATGTCTTTCTGCTGCGCGAGCATCTCGCGGTAGTCCGCGTAGCGCTTCAGCTTCGGCATCTGTTCTTCGACGAAGCGCTTCATGTTTTCTTGACCGGGCGCCGGCTTCCACTTTTCGTCGGCGGCCAACTGCGATTTGGACCGGCCGAAGTTCTGCCAGTCGAGCGTCGCGGGCGCTGCTGCAGCACCGCCTGCGCCACCGGCGCGGCCACCACCGCCACCGCGTCCGCCGGCAGCCGCATCCGTGCGCGGCACGAGCGAGTTCTTCCACCCTTCAAGCTTTTTGTTGACGAGGTCGTCGTCGACGTCGCAGATGGCCACGATGTTCTGGCTCATCAGCGCCTGGCAGTTCACGCCGCCCTGGCCGTTGATGCCGACGATGGCGATGTTGAGGAGGTCGCTCGGCGCGGTCATGCCTTTGCCGAGTACGTGGCGCGGCACGATCATGAATGCGGCGGCGGCGATGGCGCCGGTCGCGATGAACTCGCGGCGCGATGCGCCTTCAGCGACAACAGGAACAGCAGGCGACTTTGGTGTCTGTGACTCGGACATATGGGTGGCGCTCCTCTGACGGGGGCAATTGTAAGTGGAAAGTGGGACGCTGGAAGTGGGAAGTGGAAAGTCAGGTTCGGGGCATCAACAGGCGCTTCGCCCCCTCGACCAGGAGTAGATAGGTTCCGGTCGCCCCGGCCACAAAGAGGAGGAATCCGGGCGGGGGCATGGTGAAGCCGAGCAGTGTCCCCAGCGGTGTCAGCGGCAGGGCCAGGCCGATTCCCACCATGGTCAGCGTGGTGATGGTGAGCGCGAGGCTTGGTCGACTCTTGAAGGGGTTGCCGGACGTCCGAATGACAAACAGGACCAGCGTTTGTGTGGCGAGTGATTCTACGAACCAGCCCGTATGGAACAACCGCTCGTTTGCGTGGAAGACGTGGAGCAGCACATAGAAGGTGAGGAAGTCGAAGATCGAACTGATCGGCCCGATGAGGAGCATGAAATTGCGGATGACCGCGAGGTCCCAGCGTTGCGGCTTCCGCAGGTACTCGCGATCGACGTTGTCGGACGGGATCGTGACCTGCGCGAGGTCATAGAGAAAATTGTTGAGCAGGATCTGCGTCGGCAGCATGGGCAGGAAGGGCAGGAACGCCGAAGCGGCGGCCATGCTGAACATGTTGCCGAAGTTCGAGCTCGTGCCCATCAGCAGGTACTTCATCATGTTGCCCGATGCGCGGCGGCCTTCGAGAATCGCCTGGTGCAGCACCGTCAGGCTCCGTTGGCTGAGGATCACATCCGCCGCGTCGCGCGCCACATCGGCCGCGCCGGCCACCGAGATGCCGACATCCGCCGTGCGCAGCGACGGCGCGTCGTTGATCCCGTCGCCGATATAGCCCACGACATGTCCGCGGCGTTTGAGCGCCGTCATGATGCGGTCTTTCTGCGCGGGCGACACACGTGTGAAGACCATCGCCTGTTCCGCCACGTGCCCAAGCGCCGCATCGTCGAGCCGCGTGAGGTCGTCGCCGGTCACGATCTGGCTCGCGTCGACGCCCACTTGGGCGCACACATGTCGTGCGACCAGATCGTTGTCACCCGTGAGGATTTTCACCGTGATGCCGTCGGCCTTGAGGTCGCGCAGCACGGCCGCGACGTCGGGTAGCACCGGGTCGGCGAAGCCGATATAGCCGGCGAGGACGAGCTCAGCCTCATCGGCGACGGTGTACACCGTGCGCGCGTCGATCCATCGATAGGCAACGGCCAGCACGCGGAGCCCTTCGGTGCTGAGCCGCGCATGCGTCGCGACCGCGCGCGCACGTGCGGACGCGTCGATTGGGTGTGTCAGTCCGCTGATCTCGTTGGCGGTGGCGAGTGGCAGCACAGATTCGGGCGCGCCCTTCGTGATGAGCAGATGACGTGACGTCTCGCCGGAGACGTGCATCACGACTGACAGCCGTCGTCGCTCGAAGTCGAATGGGATCTCGTCGACTTTTGTGTAGCCGGCCACGTTGACGTCGCGATGTTGCAGCACCGCGGTGTCGAGCGGGCTGCGCATGCCGGTTTCGAACGTGCTGTTAATGAACGCGAGCTCGAATGGGCGCTCGGCGGCCGTGCCGGCGGCGTCGCACGCGCGGTCGATCGACATCGCACCGGCCGTGAGTGTGCCCGTCTTGTCGCTGCACAGCACGTCGATGCTGCCGAAGTTTTGCATCGCCGGCAGGTGTTTGATGATCACGCCGTCCTTCGCCATGCGCAGGGCACCGCGTGTCAACGTGACTGACGCGATCATCGGGAGGAATTCCGGTGTGAGGCCGACGCCGAGCGCCACGGCAAAGAGCAGCGACGCGAACGGGTCGTGTTTCTGCCAGATCCCGATGAGCAGGATGAAGAGCACGAGCACGATCGTCGTGCGCAGGATCAGCAGGCTGAATCTGCGCAGGCCGCGCTCGAACTCCGTGTCGCCCATGCGCGCGCCGAGCCGCGCGGCGATGTCGCCGAACATGGTCTTCGGTCCGGTCGCCGTCACGAGCGCACTGGCCGTGCCGCTCATCACCGATGTGCCGAGGAACACGAGATGCGGCGCGTCGGGGCCGAGGCCCGTCTCCTGGCCGATATTCGCGACGACCGGCATGGCCTCGATGCCCATCGTTTCAACGGCGGTGATGATGCTCTGGATCAGTGGCTGTTCGCGTTTGGCCTTCGGCATGGCTCGAGCTTACGGACCGGGGAGATAAAGCACTGTTCCGATGGAGACAGTGGATGGTCCGAGGCCGATCTGGCCGCGCTCCTGAAGTTTGGAGGGTTTCCCGAGCCGCTCTTCGCACAGCGTGAGCGGACGCACCGGTTGTGGCAGCGCGAGCGGCTGACACGCGTCGTGCGCGAAGATCTCCGCGACTCTCGCCGACCTGTTGCCGATGCGCGTCGGCTCGCCACTGTCCAGAAACACTTTGTGACAGGCCCCGTGACGGTGTTGCCGTTCGCCCGGCTGTGCAAGGAATTGGAATTGCCGTGATTCGGCGCTTGGCTCGCTATCGAATCGGACGCCCTGCGGCGATGGCGTAGGTGGTAATCACTGCAGCCCAGTTGTCTTTATCAACGCCAGACTTCGCGGCCGTGTACGCGCCGGTCGCGGACACCGTCTTGTAGCCGTCCTCGAGTCCGCCGGTTCCGCCGTTCACCGTGAACTGCGTGCCTGCAATGAATCCGTCGCTCCATGTGCCGGTTAACTTGGCGTTGCTGCCGTAGCCGATCGCTGCCCACAGGAACTCCCGTGCGTGGCTCGTCGCCTCGGCAGCTCCTGATGAGGGCGTTGTGCTCGCGCCCTTGGCGGCCGAGCTCTTGTCGAGTGCTGTCGGCGCGAGATTGGTGATGGTGTATGCGTTGATGGTCAGGTCGCCGCCCGACATATGCGTGGCGACGATGTCGCCCGTCCCTCCAGTGGCGCTGTACAGGGAATAGATCGCGGTGGAGAACCCACTTCCCTTCGAGCTCGCGTCCAGATGGAGGGGGGCCTCTTTCCAGAAAACGCCGACGTCGCCGCCTTCGTCAAGGCAAGAGACCAGCAGCGTCTCTCCGGCCTTCAGGGTCACTTGGCTGACGGTGACCTCAGGCACATCCTCCTCGCCCACAGTGCCCTTGGCTGTCACCATGGGCTGAAGATCAGCGGAAGGCTTGGACGCGCAGGCATGCGCCAACAGTGTTGCGAGGATCAGAGCGCTGAAACCGATGCGTCGCATGCAGTGTGAATGCTATACCCGTCGCATGAAAGATCGATGAAAGTGGCGCGCCTGGCAGGTCTCGAACCTGCGACCCTCGGCTTAGAAGGCCGATGCTCTATCCCCTGAGCTACAAGCGCGTCGCCTTCATTGTACGTAGCCTTTCCGTGTTCGCACTTCAAAGTTTCCCGGCCGCTTCACCGTCACCGTCACGTTGTGCCAGCCGCTCTGCACCGGCTCCGGGATGGCGTAGGTCAGCACGTACCGCTGGCGAAACTCCGCCAGGGCCGCACGAAAACTCCCAGGCACGTCGTCGTCGCGCCCCATGAACGTCACATTCCCACCGGTAAGATCGGCGATGACGCCGACCGGTGGGCGAGGCGGCGTTTCGCGCGATGGCAAGGCGCGGCGGGAGAGGGTCGTCGGGCGCGGCACGTCAATGAACGTCTGGAGCACGGCATCGGAGCGGCGGGTCAGCTCCTTCAACGTGTTCAGATCAATGGTGCTCGACGAGTCGATGCCGTCGCTGAACACGACGATGAGATGACTGCGCTCAGGCGCGGGTTGATGAATCAACGCCAGGCCGAGCGCGTCGTAGAGCGCGGTCCAGCCGCCCGCGGTGAGCGCGTCGAGCGGCGGCGTGCTGTCGCCGGCACGAAACCCGAACACCTCACGCACATCGTCGCCAAACGTAAGCAGGCGCAACCGGTCGTCGCGACCGAGCAGGCGCGCGACGTCGCGCACGTGGTCGCGCATCTCCTCCATTGAGCCGTCCATGCTGCCGCTCGTGTCAATCAACAGCGTGATGTCGGCCGGCCGTGACGCCGCGAGCGACACATCTACTTTTCGCGCGATGAAGTTGTCAGTGAGCTCGAAGTCTGACGCCGTGAGCCCGCGCGCCGGCGCGCCATTGAGCCGCACGGCGACGTTCATGGTGACGACGCCTACGCTGCTGAGAAAGCGCTGCTGTGCAGAGAGGCCGCAGATCGAGACAGCGACAGTCGCGGCCAACGCACTCAACAGCGGACGTGTCACTGCGCCGCCTTGCGCGCTGCCGTGATCAATTCCGGCCAGCGACGCCAGTCGCCGCGATAAAAGAGACGCCATGGATCTGTGCCCGATGCCTCGGCCGACAAAGTGCGCGCCGCGATGGCCCGGGCGTCTGCGCCGCGCCCGTCAATCTGATAGCGCGTGGCCAGCCACACCGCGGCCGTTCGCCCCGACGTCGACGCGTCGATGGCTGCGGCAAATTCACGCGCCGCATCGTCACGATGTCCCTCACGTTCAGACATCCACGCCGAGAAGAGTCTCGACAGATAGCGCGTGTGGCCGTCCGCGGTCGGCGCCGCCTCCGCCTCCGCATGCGCAAACGCCGCGCGCGCATCCACGTGCAGGCCGGCGAGAAAGTGCAGGAACCCGAGACGCGTCCACGCATCACTCGCCAACGCAGGGATTGTGGTGAGTTCCCGATACTGATTGGCCAGACTCGTCGGAAAGACTATGTGCGGTGCACCGACCGGCTGGCGCGGGTGCACATTCAATGTCTTCGAGTCTGCCATCCACGCGCGCGTGTGTTGCCACTGCGGTTCAGCAGGGAAGCGCGCGACCGCATGCTGAAGATGCGCCTCCACCGCTTGCAGATTGCCGACGCCCTCCAGCAGAGCGAGGGCCGCGATTTGCCACTGCCGCTCAGCGTCAGACGGCAACCGCTTCCGCACCTGCTCACACGCCCAGTCCACGAGCAGCGCCACATCGTTCGGCGCCGCATCGATCTGGGCACCGGCCACATCAATCGCAAACGTCGCCGCAATCAATCGACGCTGATTGGCCTGGCCAGCACCTTTCGCCAACATCCAGGTCGTGCCATCGCGACGAAGCTCCGACGCGATGTCGGACAGCGACGTCGTCGAGACGTCGCGCACAGCCGCGACAGGATCAGAAACGTAACGTTCGAGTGAGACCTGCACGTTGGAAGTGGGAAGGCCAAAGGTGGAAGTTGAAGTGAGAACCAGGAACGCTATTGCCCTGGCTTTCCACTTTTGCCTTTCCACTTTCCACTTGCCGGCGGACGTCATTGCGCTTTTCTTAGCGTCCGTACTATGCGCCCCGCCGGTTGCCCATCGAGACCGACGATGGCCCGGATGATGTAGTCGCCCGGTGGCAGAGAGCCGATGGCGATGGGCGTCATCACGATGTATTTGTCGGACTCGGGTGACGCGCTGATCTTGGGTTGCAGTTGCGCCATCGCCGGGCCATTCAATGTGGTGGCAAGTTCGACGTTGACCGAGACGGGCATGCCCTGTTTGCCACCGTAGAGCTCGAAGTAGGCGACGGCCTGCGGCTCGGTCGTGAACTGAAACTTCGGCGTGAAGTTGTTGTCGGGCGTGCCGAGCACGAGCGTGCTGAGCGAGAGAACGCCCGCTGCCGGTGTCAATGTGGCGTTCACGTCGAAGTCGGCCGTGCCCGCGCGTCCGGCGGTGTCGGTCGCGGCCACGCGCACACGATACTGGCCAGGGTTCTGGACAAACGCGGTGAGCAGCATCGGCGCCGCCAGCGCCGGTGCGTCGGCTGACCACTGTGCGATGAGCTTGTTCGTACTGTCGTAGACGCCGATCGCCGCGGCCGAAAACTTAGCGCCGGCCATCGACTCGGCCATCGCGACGATCTTCACTTTGCCGTCGCCCGCATTCCGCGAGGTGAATGCGGTGAGCCGCAGCGATGTGTCGCGATACGTCGTCGCCGTCCGCAGCATGTCTTTCGGCGCCGGCGCCGCGCCGCGTGTAGCCGGGCCAGCTGACGTGAGTGCCACCTGCGGCCGCGACTGAATCGTGACGTCCGCGCGCGTGGTCTTCACCGACAGCGCTTGCCGTGTGGACCCGCGATCCGTGGGGTCGAGCACGATCGTGGCCGCGTAGTACGACGAGGTCTCCATCGCCACGCGCTGAAAGTGCGGCTCGTCGGCGCCGGCCAGATGCATGATCGGCGCGCCCGTCAGGCTCGCGATGTTCTCGAGACCGGCCAGCGGACTGTCGGCGCCGGCCACGGCCGTCGCCGCGCGAATCTGCTCGGGCTGGACGATGTAGAAACGCGCGCGCGCGGCCGTGGCCGCGTTCCCGAGCTGGATGAAGTCGTCATTGGGCAACTGGCATCCGCCGATCGAGCCGCGGCCAAGGCTCGTCACGCCGGAACTGATATTCGATCGCGGTCCCGACAAACTGGACGAGATCAGGATGACGTCGGTCGGCGTCTCGGCGCCGGCGCGCTGCGACAAGATGCTCTGGATCGCCTGCACCGTGAGGCGCGACCGACACGCGGCCTCGTCGGTGGTTTCGGTGGTCGGTGCCGCGCCCGTCAGCTTCGCGGCCGCGGCGCGCAGCATGTCGTGGTTGCTGGTCAGATCTGTCGCGATGCCCCCATGCGGTACGGTGAGGATCGCCATCTGATCACGTGGACCGAGCAGGTTGATGAGCGCCACGACGCCGTCGCGCACCCGCTGCTCCCGGCCCGTGGCCATCGTCTCGTTATCAAAAATCACGAAGACCGTGCGGCCCGTGTCGCTGGCTGCGGCATTCGACACGAATGGCACCGGCATCGGATCCGACGCCGGCGTGCCGAGCGGCAGCGGCTTGTCCCGTGTGATGAGCTGCAACTGCCGTACCTCGCGCAGCTTCCCATCGATCCGCACGGCGATGTCCGCGGTATTCAGATTCGTGACCGGCTGGCCCTTGGCGTCGAGCGCGCCGAAATCGATCGTCAGCACCGGCCCGCTGACCGGGCCCAACGTTCGCGGATTCTGTTGGGCACCGAGCGTGGCGACAAGGACCCCGGCAATGAGCGCGGCAGTGGCGGTGGTGAGGTGACGCATGCGGCACAGGATAGCCCGTGTGGCTCCTGGAGTGTTTGCCCGGAAAAACAGAATATGATCGCCCCACATGAGCACCGCAACCGCTGCCCCTGCCCGCACCGGACTCTCACAGTCCCAGAAAATCTTCCTCGGCCTCTTCATCGGCGTGGTCGCCGGCATCCTGATCAACTGGTACAAGCCCGAAATTGCGCCGGCCATCAAGGTGTTCAGCGCGATCTTCCTGCGCCTGATCAAGATGATCATTGCGCCGCTGATCTTCGCGACGCTCGTGGCCGGCATCGCCGGGGCCGGACACTTCAAAGACGTCGGCCGCATGGGCCTGCGCGCGATCATCTACTTCGAAGTCGTCACCACGCTCGCACTGTTGATCGGCCTGGTGCTCGTGAACCTGCTGCGGCCTGGTGTCGGTGTCCAGTTGCCGCATACCGTCACGCAAGCTGCCCAGGCGCCGCAGACGTGGGATCAGATTCTGCTGCACACGATTCCGGAATCCGTCGTGGATGCGATGGCCAAGGGCGACGTCCTGCAGATCGTCGTTTTCAGCATGCTCTTCGCGGTGGCGCTCGGCATGATCGGCGAAAAGGGCCGCCCGATCATCACCTTCTGCGAGTCGCTGGCCGAGACGATGTTCAAGTTCACGAACATCATCATGGGCTACGCGCCGATTGGCGTGGCGGCGGCCATCGCCTACACGATCGGGGTGTCTGGCCTTGGCGTGATGAAGAACCTCGCCGGACTGATCGGCGCCCTCTATCTCGGCCTGATCGTGTTTCTCGGCGTGGTGCTCGTACCGGTCGCCCTCGTGTTCAAGGTGCCGCTGCGAAAGTTCATCGCACACGTGAAGGAACCGTGGCTCATCGCGTTCTCCACCTCTACGAGCGAAGCGGCCCTGCCGCTCGCGATGGAAAACATGGAGGCCATGGGCTGCCCGCGTCGCATCGTGTCGTTCGTGCTGCCGCTCGGCTACACCTTCAACCTCGACGGCACGACGCTGTATCTCTCGATGGCGTCGATCTTCGTCGCGCAGGCCGCTGGCGTGGATCTCTCGATCGGTCAGCAGATCACGATGATGTTGACGCTGATGCTCACGAGCAAAGGCGTCGCCGGTGTGCCGCGCGCGTCACTCGTCATCCTCGCGGGCACGCTTGCGAGCTACAACCTCCCGCTCGAAGGCGTGACCCTCATCCTCGGCGTCGACGCCGTCATGGACATGGCCCGCACCTCCGTGAACGTCGTTGGCAACTGCCTCGCGACGGTCGTGATCACGAAGTGGGAAGGCGAGTTCAGGGAAACACCCAGTTAAGTAAAAAGTGGGAAGTGGGAAGTGGGAAGTTAAGAGCTCGCTGTCCGACTGTCGGAAATTGCAACATTAATGGGCCGCGAGAATCGCAGGAATTGCGAATTCGGCGGCCCTTCCTCTGTGAAGGGGCGCTGGCCTGGAGATTGCTTCGCGCAAGGTCATGGACTCGAAGCGAACTCTACGGGAGCGGGCGTTCAAGTTTGGGCTGGCCGCGTTTCGGCTTGCTCCGGCAATACGAGGGCATGGAGTGGAGTTCGTGAACGTTGCTGACCAGTTGGCGCGCGCGGGAACCGCGATTGGCGCAATGCTCGAGGAAGGTTCCGTCGCCGCAAGTCGAAGAGACATGGCCCACAAGCACGAGATCGCGCTCCGCGAGGCGCGTGAGGCCGTCTATTGGCTGCGCCTGCTCCGCGAGAGCGGCTTCACCGCCTCTGAACTGCGCGACCTCGAGCACGAGGCCGGAGAACTCGGAGCGATGCTGACGGTCTCCGTCCGGAAGTTGCGTGCTCCTCGAGGTGTTGGCTGAAGTGCAAAAAGGGCCGCCGGTTGCGATGATCGCAGCGCGGCGGCCCTTCACGAGTGCAGTTTGCAGCAGGCTTTAGATTTGAACTTCCAACTTTCTACTTCCCACTTTCTACTTAACAGAGGGTTTTACAAACTGCGCGTCATCGATCTGCGCGCCCGTCTTCACATCGACCACCGTGTAGGTGTCGAGCGTGTTCCAGTTGTTCAGCTTGATCGTGAACGGCACCTGCACGCCGGCAACGTCTTTGTAGTCGCTGTAGTCGATCGTTTCGACCAGCGCGCCGTTGAGCGCCGTGTGGCTGATGACCTGGCGGCGGAGCAGCAGCCCTGATGTCGCGTCGAAGTAGAGGCGCTCCTGCACGTCGTTCGGCAGGTCGCCCTGCACGAGGCTGACGTTGATCGGTGTGCCGCCGGGTGTGCGAGCTGGCAGGCGCGTCGGCCGGCCGGCCTGAAGGTTTGTGTAGCGCGTGTTGAAGTCTGACGCGCGCCGCAGATCGTTAAGGCGCATCGCCTGCTGCAACCGGAAGCCGTCAACGTCGGCGATGACCGGACCCGCCTGACCCCAGCCGCTCTTGCCATCGAAGCCCCATGCGATCGTGGCGCGCGGGTCGTTCACGACGATGTGGAATTTGCCGGCTTTTTCTTCGATCGTGAACGCCATTGACTGATTTGCACGATTGACGACGGTGCCGGTCGTGATGCGCGACTGCAACCTGTCGAGCGCGGCCTGACCGCCCATCGCCGTGATGAACTTCTCGATGATTGGCTCCACGGGTGGCGGCGGAGGTGGCGTGCCGCCACGGCCACCAGGCTGTGCGCCCTGCGGCGGACCGCCCGGGCGTGCGCCACCGGCGCCGGCACCACCTTGACGTGCCGCTTGCGCGGCGGCCTGCGCGGCCATCGCCGCGAGCTGAGCCTCCGTGTAGGGTTGCGCGGGCTGCAGACCGAGCGGATCGTTGTGTCCCTGATGGCAGGTCGCGCAGTTGATCTTCGCGCCGAAGTCTCCGGCATTCACGGTGCGGACCATTTCGATCATGCCGCGCGCCGAGACCTTTTCTTTCTTGTCGTTCTTTTCGTACGCGAACACCCCGGTCGCCTGGTCGCGCACGTGGCAGTTGAGGCACGTCCAGCCGAGCGACGCCGCAAAGTACTGCATCGTGACGTCAATCTGATCAGCGGGCACGTCCTTCAATTGCTGAATGTCTTTGTACTTGGCCGGCGCCATGGGCGTCTGCGCCTTGATCGCAACCGAGCCCGCAAAGGCCAGCGCCGCGAATGCGACGATGAATACGAACGACGAGCGGAGCTTCATAGCAGTGCGTCCTTTGTATGAGTTAGTGCGCGCTTTCGCCTGACAATTCCTTCACGACGTCGCCGATCACCGCCTTGGCATCGCCAAAGAGCATGAGCGTGTTATCGGCGTAGTAGAGCTCGTTGTCGATACCCGCGAATCCAGGATTCATGCTGCGCTTGATGGCCAGCACGGTGTGGCTCTTGTCGGCGTCGATGATCGGCATGCCGAAGATCGGGCTCGTTTCATCGGTGCGTGCCGCCGGATTCACGACGTCATTCGCGCCGATGACCAGACACACATCCACCTGCGGCATCTCGGGATTGATGTCGTCCATTTCGACGAGCTTGTCGTACGGAATCTCCGCTTCAGCGAGCAGCACGTTCATGTGACCGGGCATGCGGCCAGCCACTGGATGCACGGCGAACTTCACGTCCACGCCCTTCTTGGTGAGCAATTCGTAGAGGTCACGCACGCGATGCTGCGCCTGTGCGACCGCCATGCCGTAGCCCGGGATGATCACGACGGTGCTCGCAGCCGAGAGCAACTGCGCGGCGTCGTTTGCCGTCGCACTCTTGGCCGTCTTCTTTTCACCCAGCGCTTTGGCGGCAGCCACCGAACCGAACGCGCCGAAGAGCACGTTGGTCACCGAGCGATTCATGGCCTTGCACATGATGATCGACAGCACGAAGCCGGAAGATCCGTCGAGCGCGCCGGCGACGATCAGCAGTTTGTTCTCGAGCACGAACCCGAGCGCCACGGCCGAGAGGCCGGCGTAGGAATTGAGAAATGAAATCACGGTCGGCATGTCTGCGCCGCCGATCGGCAGAATCAGCAGCACACCGAAGATCAGGCCGAGCGCGATGATGAACGGAAACGCCCACGACTGCGTCGGGTCGTAGACGAGCACACCGGCCAGCGCGAGCGCCAGACCGAGGCCGAGGAAACTGACGATGTTCTGGCCCTTGTAGGTGATGGGGCGCGTGGGAATCATCTCGGCCAGCTTGCCGGCCGCGAGCAGACCGCCCGTGCACGTGAGGCAGCCGAGAATCACTTCACCGCCGATGACGCCCATCTTGAAGTGCGTCAGCGATCCTTCGCCGAGCCACATGTAGTACTTCGCCACTCCCACAAGCGCCGCGGCGAGACCGCCGAACGCCTGCGACAGGCCCGTCCGTTCGGGTACCGCCGTGAGTGGCACGCGCGAGAGCGGCACACCGACGATCAGGCCGGCCAGCACCGCGATGCCAATCCACGTGTAGGTCTGAATCTCTGGCTGCAGCAAGGTGCCGCCGATGGCCAGTGCCATGGCAGCGACCGCCGACATCACCGCGCGACGTGCCGTTTCCGGCGAGCTCATCCAGCGGAGCGCGAGAATGAAAAGCGGGGCGGCGAGGAAGTAACAGATCTCGGCAGCGCCCGACATCACTTGCTCTCCTTCTTCTTGAACATCCGCAGCATGCGGTCCGTGATCAAGAAGCCGCTGACCAGATTCGTCGTTGAGGCAAACACCGCGAGCGAGCCGAGGATCGTGCTCAGCCTGTCGTGGCCTTCACCCGCCAGCAGGATGGCGCCGACGACGGTGACGGCGGAGATGGCGTTGGTGAGCGACATGAGTGGCGTGTGGAGCAACCGGGACACGCGCCGGATGATGTCCAGCCCCAGAAATGTCGCCAACATGAAGACGAAGAGCGCGGTGAGCATGTCGAGCTTCATAGCAGCGCTGGTAACTATATCGTGCGTCCGCTGGGCGGAGTGGGTGACGGAAACCCGGCAGCGCGACCCCGGACCTAAAGGTCCGGCCTACTGCCTCAACGTCGTCAAGGGATCCACGCGCGTGGCCCGGAGGGCCGGGATGAGGCAGGCCAGGACCGCAACGACGGCCATGCCGATCACGACCGCCGCGATGTTCAGTGGATCGGTCGGGGAGACATTGAAGAGGAGCGATGTCATGAGCCGGCCGACCAGAACCGCGCCGGCGCTGCCAATGACGAGCCCGACACCGGTGAGCCAGAGACCCTGCTTGAGGACGAGGCCGAGCACGCTGATTCGATCGGCGCCAAGCGCCATCCGGATCCCGATCTCCTGCGACTGCTGCGAGACCAGATACGACAGCACCCCATAGGTGCCGATCGCCGCGAGCAGCATGGCCAGCGCCGCGAAGATGCCGAGAAGCAGGGTGATGAACTTCGGCCGCGCCATGGAATCCCCAAACACCTCGTCCATCGAGCGGAGCTTGACGACCGGCAGGCCGGCATCCAGCCCGCGAACCGACCGCTCGATCGCCGGAGAGATTTGCGACAGCGTTTGCGTCGTGCGCAGCACGATGTTCATGCTCGAGGGTGCCTGCTGTGCGATCCGCGGTGTTTGGTCGACGAGGAAATAGACCTCTGAGCCGACCGGTGCGTCCACGCCGCCTTGCTTCACATCGCGAACAACGCCGACGATCGTGAACCAGGGAAGAGTGGCCGCCGATCCGGGCTTGAGATGCCCGCCGATTGGATCGCGGTTCTGGCTGGTGAAGAACTTTCGCACGAGCGACTCGTTGACGAGCACCACGGGCGGACCCGTGACGTCACCCGCTTCGAAGCCTCGACCACGCAACACCGGAATCCCCATCGTCTCGGTGTAGTGCTGCGTCACGTTCTGCCAGTAGTCCACATTCTCAATCGGCAGATTCGAACCCTGTGGGGCGTTGTTGGGAATGTGCTCGAAGTCTGTGTCGTTGGCGTTCACGGATCGATTCGGCGGGAGCCCGTCCATCGAGGCCACGCTCGTCACACCCGGCAGCGCTCCGAGTTGTGATTCGAGTCGCGCGAGGAAGTCGGCGCGTTGCTGCGGCCCGTAGGTCGTCGTGGGGAGCACAACGCCGAAGGTCACAAGCGACGAGCGATTAAAGCCCGCGTCCACATGCAGCAGGTTCGACAGGCTTCGAACGAGCAGCCCAGCGCTGGCGACGAGCACCACCGCGAGGGTCACTTCCGCGATGACGAGCGAGCCTCGCACAAGCTTCTGCATTCGCCCCCCGGTCGTGCGCGTGCCGTCGCGTAACGTCGTGATGAGACGTCGACTGAGATTCGAAAGCGGCGCCAGTCCGAAGATGAATCCGGTCGCGACCGTCAGCAGCAATGTAGAGAGGAGCACGCGCCAGTCGAGGCCGACTTCTGCTGACCTTGGAATGGCGTCAGGGCTGATCGACAGCAGACTCTTCAGGGCCAGCCACGCGAGGCCGACACCGGCCGTGGCCCCGAGTGCCGACAGCACTAGACCCTCGGTCATGAATTGCGCGAAGAGTCGCCCGCGGCTGGCGCCGAGTGCGGAGCGCACCGCAAACTCGCGCTGTCGCGACTCGGCGCGCGCAAGTAACAGATTCGCAAGATTCGCGCACGCGATCAGCAACACGAGACCGACCGCGCCTTGCAGCACCAGGAGCGCGGTGCGGGCGCTGCCGACGACGTCGGCTTTCAACGGATCGATTCGCAACACATGGCCGTTGGGAATATTCGGCCGGAAGAGATGACGAGCACCGGCGGCAGCGAAGTCCTGCCAGTGCGTCTGCATCTTTGCGAGATCCGCGCGAGCCTGGGCCGGCGACACGTGGTCTTTCCGCCGCGCCACCACATACAGAAAGTGACTGCCACGCTGATTGGGCAGTGTGGCCGGATTGATTGTCAGCGGCACCCAGATCTCGATCTTCTGGTCGTGAACGTCGTAGCCCTTCGGCATGATGCCGATGACCGTGTTTGAGACGTTGTCGATCAGGATCTTGCGGCCGATGATGCCGGGATCGCCGCCGTACTGTCGGTTCCAGAATTCCCAGGACAGGATCGACACATCCTCGGCGCCCGGTCGCGCGTCGTCCTCAGAAAACCAGCGGCCTGCCAGTGGCTGCACGCCGAGTGTGGGCATCAGTCCCGTGGTGATCAGCCCGGCGTTGGGCCGGCTGGGCGGTGTCGTGTTCACCGTGATGGACGAGGCGCGAAAGCCACCAAGCGAGCTGAAGCTCTCGTTGTGCTCAGCCAGTTCGACCAGCTCTGGTGGCGACATCCAGAACTGCTCGAAGCCAAGCGCCGGAAACTTGGTCGTCACGTATTCCAGCTGATCGGCCTTGGGATAGGGCAGCGGCCGCAGCAACACGCCATTGACTACGCTGAAGATCGCGGTGTTGGCACCGATGCCGAGTGCCAGCGTGAGCACCGTCAGCGCCGTGAAACCCGGCTGTCGGGCGAGACCGCGCAGTGCGTAGCGAAAGTCCTTCAGCAGATGGTCCATGAATGCCTCACTGGCGCCAGCGGTGGCGACGACGTCAGTATTGGACGGCGCGGTTGGCCGTGGGGTTGGTCCTGCGTACACTGGCGCCATGTTCAGGCCCTTCGATTTCGCTCAAGCCAGAGTTGCCGTCATCGTTGCGGTGGCGTTCGTCACGCTTTCCGCACAAACGGCCCCGCTCGACGTAGCGATCATCAATGTTGGGGCCGGCGGCGGTCAGCTGTTCAACGGACTGGGTGGTGTGGCGGGCCGCATGGACGGCACGATCGGCATCAGGAATGGGCACATCGTGTCGATGGGGGCCGTCGACATTCGCAACGCGCGCGAAGTGATCGATGCCGCCGGCATGGTCGTCGCGCCGGGCTTCATCGACGTGCATTCGCACGGCCTCGAGACCATCGCGCGGCCGCAGTTGCGCACCGCCGATGCCGAACTCGCGCAAGGTGTGACGACGATCGTTGGCAATCCAGACGGCGGAGGACCGGTGGATCTGGCGAAGCAGCGTGCCACGCTCGAGGCTGACGGCGGCATCGGCGTGAACGTCGCGCTCCTGATTGGTCACGGCAGCGTGCGCAGCGCCGTGATGGGGGGCGCGAATCGCGCCCCGACCGCTGATGAGCTGACGAAGATGCTCGGCCTGGTGAAGCAGGCCGTCGCCGACGGTGCGTTCGGCATGTCGAGTGGCATCTTCTACACGCCGGGCCGCTACGCTAAGACCGACGAGCTGGTCGCGCTCGCGCGCGCGGCCGGCGGCGTTTACACGAGCCACATTCGCGACGAGGGCAACTACGATGTTGGCGTTGTGGCCTCCGTCGACGAAGTGATCCGCGTCGCTGAAGAGGCCAAGGTGGCCGGTATCGTGTCGCACATGAAGGCGCTCGGGCCCGACAGCTGGGGACTGAGCAAGACGATGATCGAGCATGTCGACGCGGCGAGGAAGCGCGGCGTCCTGGTCTGGGCGGATCAATATCCGTACGAAGCATCGTCCACGAGTCTGTTGGCGGCCGTGTTGCCCGGTGTGAGTGTGGCTGATGCGCGCGCGCGGCTGGCTGATGCGGCGAAGAAGCCAACGCTGCTGGCCGAGGCGAAGGAGAACATCCGGCGTCGCGGCGGGCCGCACTCGATTGCGATCGCGTCGACGAAAGACATGTCGCTGGCCGGCAAACGGCTTGATGACGTCGCGAAGGCAAAGGGCACATCGCCCGAGCAGGCGGCCATCGACATCATCCTCGACGGCGGCGCGTCGATCGTGTCGTTCAACATGAGCGAAGACGACATTCGCGCCATCATGCGGCAGGACTGGACGATGGCGTCGAGTGACGGGGCGTTGTCGTTGCCGGGCGAGAGCGTGCCGCATCCGCGCAACAACGGCGCGTTTGCGCGGCGCCTCGGCGTCTATGTGCGTGAGCGCAAGGTGTTGACGATGTGGTGGGCGATCAACAACATGACGTCGCTGCCGGCACGCGTCTTCGGCTTTACCGATCGCGGCATGATTCGTGACGGCGCCATCGCCGATGTTGTCGTCTTTGACGCCGCGACGATCATCGACCGCGCGACGTACGACCAGCCGCATCAGTTGGCGACTGGTATGAGGGCGGTGATCGTGAACGGTAGAGTTGCGTGGAAAGACGGGAAGCCGACCGGTGTCAGAGCGGGAGTCGTCCTTCGGTAGTAGCCCCGAACCGCGCCAGATACGGCTTCATTCGCCATTTCTTCATCGTGCTGTCGGAGCTCATGTAGCGGATCATGCCGAAGATCTCGCGCTCGGGCGCCCACGGGCGATCGTAGCGGCCGAGCGTCCAGAAGTAGCCCGTGTAGGAATTCGGATCGCGTCCGTCGAGGGCGTAGGCGTTCATGATCTCCGTCATGTGGTCGAGCGCCTCTTCGGGCGAGCGCGACCACTCAAGGATCTTCTTGCCCCACAGCATGCGCATGTAGTTGTGCATCCAGCCGGTTTCGGTCAACTCGCGCTGGGCCGCATTCCAAACCGGATCGTGCGTGTTGGCGCGCTCGAAGTCGGCGCGCGAGTATGTCCACGTGCGCATGTCGCTCGCGTGGCCCGCGAGGGTCGCACGCGCCCAGTCGGGCAGGGACGCGTACTTGTCGTAGTCATCGGGCCGCTGGACGCACATGTTGAAGCCGAGCTCGCGCCAGGTGATGAGTTGGTCGAGGAAGCCTTCTGCGTTCGGCGACACGCCCCACCAGCCTTCGCGCTTGCCGCCGCCCGTCTTCGCCAGCTTGCGCGTGGTCCACTGCTCGGCGTTCATCACGGCAGAGAACACGTCGTGCGCGCCGATGTGGCCAAAGTGCAGATACGGCGAGAGCCGGCTCGTGCCTTCCAGGCTCGGCTGGTTGCGATCGTCACTGTAGGTGCCGAGCGCTCGCGCGATGAATCGCGCGAGCGCGGCCTCGGCGGCCGTGTCGCCGCCGCGCAGGTCGACTGCCGGGATGCGGTGATTGATCGGCAGTGACGCGATCAGGGCGGCCGGCGCGCCGAGCTGGTCGGCGCTCACGAATCGCCAGCGATCCGTGAGCGCCGGCGGCAGCGCCTTCAGGCGCGGCAGCCCGTCGAAGGTGATGTCGGACGGCCACGTCTGCAGATGCTCGCGCAGCGTGTGCTGCATGTAGGCGCGGTGCGAGAATGCGGTGACAAAACACTTCGGCGCGGCGCGCATCGGCAGGATGCCGTTCGAGTCGATCGCTTCGATCTGCACAGATACCTGTCGCGCGGCCGCGTCGAGCATGTGGGGAATGAAGAAGGCAGGGTAGTCGTCGGTGACGACGGCGATGGCGCGGTCGGACAGCGCGGCGAGGAGCCCGCGCCCGTCGCCGGGCGCGGGCTCCACGTAGGGG